>JAQWMX010000007.1 GCA_029246545.1 Gammaproteobacteria bacterium | reverse complement strand
CAGATATCTGTTTTGATATTCCTGTTGGGCACAATCGCTGTTGTCACGCAAACTTTGCATTTCATATGACGTACTCGCCCATAAGCTTTGATAATGCGACCGTGTACCATTTAACACATCACTGCCTTCATAGAAAAAGTGAATGTCGTCGCCAGCAACTGGCTCGCCAATATCAAAACAGATATCTGCCAAACCATAATCTTCCGCCAGCTCATTAAGTTGAGAAATTTTATCGCTAGCTACCTGAATAACTGCACCTAGTTCTTCATTAAAAAGATTTTCCAGGTGATCATCTGGATTGCTGATTTCACCCAAATGTATTGAAAGACCACAATGCCCGGCAAAAGCCATTTCTATTAAGGTGATAAAAACACCACCATCAGAACGGTCGTGATAAGCCAGCAATAAATCTTGCTGCATAGCATCTTGAATAAAACCAAAGAAGGCCTTCAAGTCAGCAGCACTATGTACATCGGGCACTTTATTTCCTAGCTGATTGAAGACCTGAGCTAAAGCAGAACCGCCTAACCTATTTGAACCCAATCCTAAATCCAATAATAAAAGTCGGCTGTCTTGTTCTAAACGTAATTGAGGAGTTAAGGTTTGACGAATATCTTTTACAGGTGCAAAAGCGGATACGATTAAAGATAGAGGTGCTGTTACGCTTTTGTCTTTTTTACCTTTTCCTGATTTACCTTTATCTGTTTTGCCTTGTTCATCTTGCCAAACAGTTCGCATCGACATGGAATCTTTGCCTACTGGAATAGTTATTCCTAATTCGGGGCATAATTCCATGCCTACGGCTTTCACCGTTTCATAAAGCTTGGCATCTTCACCAGGGAAACCAGCAGCTGCCATCCAATTCGCCGACATTTTAATGTCGCTGATTTTTTCGATACGAGCACAGGCTATATTGGTTATTGCTTCAGCAACAGCCATACGGCCTGATGCTGGCGCATTAATTATGGCGGTTGGGGTCCTTTCACCTATTGCCATGGCTTCACCAAAATCTGAATCAAATGATTGCGCTGTAACAGCTGCATCTGCCACGGGTATCTGCCAGGGACCTATCATTTGTTCTCGTGCCACCATACCGGTAATAGAACGATCGCCTATAGTAATTAGAAAACTTTTACTGGCGACTGTTGGTAGTTGCAATACACGCTCTGCAGCTTCTTCCAGGCTTATGCCTTTAGCATCAAAGGCTTTAAATTTAGTTTCGACACTCTTAACATCTCTGTGCATCTTTGGCGCTTTACCAAATAACACTGACATTGGTAGATCAATAGGTTGATTGGAAAAATGTGTATCTTCTACAGATAAATGCAACTCTTCAGTAGCATCACCTACCACTGCAAATGGACAGCGTTCACGTACGCAAACTGCCTCAAAGCGTGTTAAATCTTCTTCAGCAACTGCCATAACATAACGTTCTTGAGCTTCGTTACACCAGATTTCCATAGGTGACATTTGTGCTTCGGCATTAGGTATTTCACGTAACTTAAATACACCACCACGGTCACCATCTTTGACTAATTCTGGCAAGGCATTGGATAAACCGCCAGCACCGACATCATGAATAAATTTAATAGGATTGGTTTCTCCCTGCGCCCAACACTGATCGATTACTTCCTGACAGCGACGCTCCATTTCGGCGTTATCTCGTTGTACTGAAGCAAAATCTAAATCTTCACTGCTAGTACCAGAGGCCATAGAAGATGCTGCGCCACCCCCCAAACCAATCAACATCGACGGTCCACCCAATACAATTAGTTTTGCCCCAATGGGTATTTCTTTTTTCTGCACATGTTGATCGCGAATATTACCTAGGCCGCCTGCCAACATAATGGGTTTGTGGTAGCCGCGAATATCTTCTTGGCCTTTTAATTCAGGTAGTTTAGAAGAAGGGATAACCTGCTCAAAAGTTCGAAAATAACCACAAAGGTTTGGTCGACCGTATTCATTATTGAAGGCAGCACCACCTATCGGCCCTTCCAACATAATATCTAAAGCTGATGCGATATGACTGGGCTTTCCATTATCCTTTTCCCAAGGTTGAATCTGTCCAGGAATTTTTAAATTAGAGACAGAGAATCCTGTTAAGCCAGCTTTAGGTTTTGAACCAACTCCGGTTGCTCCTTCATCACGAATTTCGCCACCAGAACCGGTAGAAGCACCCGGAAATGGCGCAATCGCCGTTGGGTGATTATGTGTTTCGACCTTTGTCAGTATATGAATTGGTTCTTGATGATATTGGTAGGTTTTATTTTTATGGTCAGGGAAAAAACGGCCTGCTTCATTTCCAGCCATGACCGAGGCATTATCTTTATAAGCTGATAACACACCATCACTATTACATTCATAGGTATTACGAATCATGGCGAACAAAGAAAGATCTTGATCTTCACCATCTAAGGTCCAAGATGCATTAAATATTTTATGGCGACAATGCTCAGAATTGGCCTGAGCAAACATCATTAGTTCTATATCGTTAGGGTTGCGGCCTAGCTCAGTGAAACTCTCATGTAGATAGTCGATTTCATCATCCGCTAACGCCAGACCTAAGTTTTTGTTGGCCTCTATTAAAGCCTGCTTACCACCACCGAGCAGATCAATACTTTGCAAAGGTCTTGGTTCAGCTGTCTCGAATAGCTTTTCAGCTTCTTCAATCTCAGCGACAACCATTTGTGTCATGCGGTCGTGTAAAAAAGGCAGCAAACTTGATTCATCAATAGGCTCTGATGATTGTAGAGTGAATATCACCCCTCTTTCCAAGCGTTTTACTTTGTTTAAGCCACAATTAAGTGCGATGTCAGTGGCCTTAGAAGACCAAGGAGAAATAGTGCCAATTCGGGGGATAACCAAATAGCTTTGACCGCTGTGTTCAGTTTGAAGTTCTGCTTTTGGACCGTATTTTAGTAGTTTATCGAGTAAGGCTAATTCATCTTGATCCAGCTCTGTATTGATATCTGCAAAATGGATAAAACGGGATTCCAACGCGGAAACGGCTGGTAATGCTTGCTGGATATTACTGAGAAGTTTTTGCGTAGTTAGCTGAGAATGGGCAGGAGCTCCATACAAACTTATCATTGCTGATATCAACCTTTTCTACCTTGTTAACCTTATTTAGGGTAAGGATCGTCAAAAAAAGAAGGCGCTATGATACTGGAAAATAACCCGTGTTTATAGATAAAGATAAAGCACTCACCCTTGGAAACAATTCTTGGTTTGCAACTAAAGCAACGTCACATCTTCCTTAAAATGCTGTTTGATCAACTGCTGAAATGAGCCGCCTAGTTCTCGATAGAAATTACGTAATGGTGATGTATTACGCCATGCCAGAGCATGAATCCGAAAAATTGCTTCACCTTCTAGTTCAAGTATATGTAGATTGTCTCGCCCTTTAATCTCTGAACGTAGGTATAGAGCCGGCATAAAGGCTATACCCATTTCCATATAAACCATCTGTCTTATCGCATCTAGGCTAGTACCTTCATAGTCTCTGAGTAATTTAGCGTAAAACCGGGAACAAAGATCTTCTACCTGTTTATAAAATTGATGATGCTCTTCGATCGTCAGAATTTCTTCACCTTCAAGATCAATACCTTTTATAGATTTTTTCTTAGCAAAGCGATGCGCATTACTGGTTACCAGATAAATCGGCTCACGCAATAATGGCATTACAGTGATTGAAGGGTCATCCAAAGGTAGCGTGGTAAAAATCAAGTCATAATCACCATCAATCAAGCCTTGGGCTAAATCGGTATAAACCTCTTCGCGTACGAAAAGCTTCATATTTTTATACTCTTTATGAATCGTCGGTAGAATCCAGGGCAAGGCATAGGGCCCTATCGATGGTGTGACGCCTAGGCGAAAAGTACCTGTCGGCCCATTTACCGCAAAGCTTGCAGACTCAGCGATAGCATCAACCGACTGAATGGCGGTATGCGTTTCTTTAAGTAAGTCTCGACCTAGCGGTGTTAAGAAAATACCATTTCGGCTTCGTTCAAATAGCTCTACCCCTAGGGAATCTTCTAGTGTGCCGAGTTGAGCACTTAGTGAAGGTTGAGTTATCCTCAGTTCTCGCGCTGCTTGCCTTAAACTACTATGTCGAGCTGCCACTGAGTAATAGCGCAACTGCTTAAAAGTAATATTTTTCTCAGGCATCTTAATATTCTCGTTTTTATCTTGAAAGGACAATCCTATCACTTATTAAATTTATACCTAAATTAAATATTTCTATATTTCGTCTCAATTAATAATAACTAAATATTTTAATTTTTTACTGAAGCCAATAATGGGAATAATTATCTCAGGTTTGGCGAAGTTCAAAAACTCAAGTTTTGATGAGCGCAAAGAAAGGCGCAATGAATCCTGAAGCACTCGATGCTTTACTCAGTGTCGCTATTTGGCTGTCTCACACACTTGCAGCTGTAGCGACTGTTGACAGCAAACATGGTGAACTTGGCCATGAGCACTTAACTGAAGTTACTGAACAAAATGTACTACTAAAAATGAAGCACCTTGAGACGCAGAAAAGAAAGCTTCGTGCCAGTAGAAGAAAGTTATAAGCCTGCTCTCTGAGTGGGTATTTTTTAGCCTAATACCTTTAAAATCTAATTAAGCATTACCCTGCCCCAGCTTAGTGCAACCGCACCAAAATAGTCGAAAATTCCAGTATATTTCTTCTGAGATTAAGCACATTATTTTTTAAATTTACTTAACTTACTGTTTTATATAGTAAATAAATTATTGGCACGGCTGTTGCAGTCAAGTTAATTGTGAGCACATTGCTGTCACATGGATATGTTTAGGGCTTGATGGATTTTCCATTATTGAGCCAATAGTTTAGGAATTAGTGCTAACAATAATCAGGCCACACATTTAAAACTTTGGAGAAATTGAATTATGAATAAATCATCGCTGAAAAATTTTAAAAAGCCTTTGCTTACTTCAGCTATTACTTTGGTAGCACTTGCAGCTTCTGTCTCGTCTCAAGCTGAAGTAACTGCTAATGCTGGAATTTCTAATAATTACATTTGGCGCGGACTGACACAGACTATTAATGAAGCTGTTGTTTCAGGTGGTATTGATTACGCTAACGAAAATGGTTTCTATGCAGGCACTTGGGCAGCCAACGTTTCTTATGACTCAGATGATGTTTATTCTTACGAGCATGATTTGTATTTCGGCTTTGCTGGTGACGCTGGTGATATAGCCTATGATGTTGGCTACTTATACTATAACTATGATAGCCAAGCTGGTTTTGACTTTGGTGAAATTTACGGTTCAATCGCTTATGGCAACTTCAGCCTTGGACTATCTTTATTAGCCAATGCTGAGCCTGACGAAGCACCTGGGCAAGATTTTGGCTTCGGTGAAGCAACTTATCTTTCTGCTGATTATGTCATTCCATTAGAAAGCGGAACTGAAATTGGTTTTCATATTGGTCACCATGATGGTGATTTTGTAGAAGCATTTAATGGCGTAACTGATAGTTATTTAGATTATAACGTCAGTGTTTCAAAAGATGGTTTCAGCTTTATGGTTACCACCACAAGTTTAGGTCGTGATGATAACAATGATGGCATTGTAGACTATGCCAGCGCAGGGCCTCGTGATAATGACAATGTGAAATTCGTCGTTTCTTACGGCCTTGATTTCGCACTATAAGTTTTTACAAAAACTTGATAAAAAAAGCCGGATTTAATCCGGCTTTTTTTATTTCTCTAATTTTTCCTGACGTTTGTTTTTGAAAAAATAACTGATCAATTGACTGCATTTCACTTCAAGCACCCCCCCTTGAAAAGTAGTTTTATGATTTAGGAACTCTTGCTCAAAAAAACATCCTTGGCTAACAACGGAACCAGCTTTTGGTTCACTGGCCGCAAACACTAAATGTTTAACTCTGGCATGCACGATTGCTCCTGCACACATACTGCAAGGCTCTAGGGTTACGTAAAGAGTTGTTTCAGGCAGACGATAATTTTTTAAAACCGTAGCGGCATCACGTAATGCAAGTATCTCAGCGTGTGCAGTTGGGTCATGTAAAGAAATGACTTGATTATAACCTTCACCAATAACGACATTATCTTTTACCAAAACTGCGCCTATTGGCACTTCGCCTTTTTCTTCTGCGAGCTTTGCTAAATTTAAGGCTTTTTGCATCCAATGTTCATGGCCATAATCCATAATTAGTTACTAAACAAATGCCCTCACAATGAAAAATAATATTGAAGGGCCCAACAAACAGCCCAGACCAGTATAAAAAGTTGCTGTCATTGCACCGTAAGGCACTAATTTAGGATCAGTGGCTGCTAGGCCTGCAGCGACACCACTTGTTGTCCCCATCAAGCCACCAAATACCATCGCTGATTGGGGGTTATTCAAGCCAATGTGTTTGGCGATAATGGGCGTGCCTATCATGACCAATATGGACTTAACCAAACCCGCTGCAACACTCAAAGCAATTATTTCAGAGCTTGCTCCTAAAGCAGAACCGGTGACTGGACCAACAATATAAGTAACGGCTCCAGCTCCTATCGTTGTGATCTCTACTGGATCTGTGTAGCCATAAGCTAAGGCTACCAACGCGCCAACAATGAAGGACACAATTACACCGGCAAGTATTGAGATGACGCCGGCTAAACCAGCTTTTTTAAGCTCGCTAACTTTGACACCAAAAGCTGTAGCGACAATCGCGAAATCTCGCATCATGCCGCCGCCCATTAGCCCAATGCCACCCAAAAGCGTTAAATCAGCAACACCATTATTCCCGCCCGTTAGCTTGCCACCGAAATAAGCAGCAAGCAGACCAAGCGTAATCGCTATGGCTGAGCCATGAATTCGACCATGAGTAAATTTATCGGCTACAAGGTAGGAAATCCAAAGTGTCGCACCGACAACAGCAAAAGCAACCAAGAGAGAATTTCTAACAAAAACTGTTTCGAGAAGTTCCATTAGGCATCTACTTCATTATTTTGAACAGTCTTTCCTGTGCCTATCTTGCTGAGTAAGGGAACCAAGGCGAAACTTACTGATACGGCTGCAACACCAGCAACAATTGCTATTATTCCACCCTCAAATGCAGCAACTACATTTTGTCTGGCCGCCATCGCCACAACAATTGGAATATACATAGCGCTCCAGAATTCAATTCCGCGACCTGAAGCACCTTCAATAAGAGTTTTAAAACGCTTTGAATTGCTAGCTACAACAAGAAACAACATTGCTATACCAACACCACCTACATTGGCTTCTACATTAAGCCATACACCCAAAAGCTCCCCAATCAACATACCAACTACCAGGCATGCTGATAGCAAAGCAACACCGTAAACCACCATGAGTTAGTCCTTATTTATTTTTGATTGCCAGAGTGTAGCAGTTTTAGTGAGGAAAACTGGAGTAATGAAAGGTTGAAAATCTAGAACCAAAAATGAATTAATCGCTGCTATTATCTGTAGGCTACCCAAAGAAATCAAAGGTACCGAAATTCCCGTTTAGGACTTCAGTTGATTCATTTTGTCTTAACCATTCCTGAATAACAGTTTGATAAACACAACGGAAGTCCGTCGTGTAATTCAGATTATCGCCTTCTGTAAGATTAGTTAGACTTGGCAGCTCACCATAGTGGCCACCTCTTACCTGGTTACCCACAATAAACATATTGTTCGCTGCACCATGGTCAGTTCCCAAGCTGACATTTTCAGGCACACGTCGACCAAATTCAGAAAAAATCATTAAGACAACATCATCCGCTCTACCAATACGTTCTAAATCCTGCATAAATGCAGCCACTGCATCAGAGGTATACGTTAATAGTCTTCGATGTAAATTATTTTGAAATACATGTGTATCAAATGCATTATTTCTATAAGACACGTAATACAATTTAGTTGGCAAATCTGCACCAATATATTTCAATAAGTTAATTTCTATGTATTCACAACATGAATTTATTATGGAAAACTACGACTTATTACAACTTTTGGGCATAACTCAAGGTTTCTATAATCCTTTATAAATATACTTGAAGATATTCCATATTACGGGTTGAATACTTAGGTTCATTTTCTTTATCAGAATGAAGGGGATATATAAATTGAAAATAGCAATGCAAATTAGTCAGATAATTACACTATTAAGTGTTTTATTAATTGCAGCATGTGAGCAAGGCACCGAAGAAGTCGCTCTTGAAAATAACATCTCATTGGATGAAGTAACTATCACCAGTCTACAAGAGATGATGCAAGCCGGTGAGTTAAGCTCTGTCCAGTTAGTGAATTATTATCTTAATCGTATTATTGAAATTGACCCTCAGTTAAATTCAATTTTAGAAATAAATCCTGACGCAATTGAAATAGCACAAAATCTAGATTCGGAGCGCCTTAATGGACAAATTCGCTCTCCTCTTCACGGTATCCCAGTGTTATTAAAAGACAACATTGATACAGCTGATAACATGCTAACTACAGCAGGGAGTCTGGCTTTAGTAGACGCTCCCTTACCTCTAGAAGATGCCTTTATGGTCCAGCGATTAAAAGCTGCTGGTGCGATTATATTAGGTAAAACAAATTTAAGTGAATGGGCAAATTTTAGATCGACAAGTTCATCCAGTGGTTGGTCCGGACGCGGTGGCCAAGCACGTAACCCTTACGTATTAGATCGAACACCTTGTGGTTCTAGCGCTGGTTCAGGGGTTGCAGTTGCCGCTAATTTAACTGTTGTAGCAGTAGGAACTGAAACCGATGGATCTGTTGTTTGTCCAGCTGCAATGAATGGAATCGTTGGAATAAAGCCTACCCTCGGCTTGATATCTCGCAGTGGAATAATACCAATCGCTCATTCACAAGATACGGCTGGGCCAATGGCTCGGACAGTCACAGATGCCACACTATTACTAAATGCTATGTTAGGTACAGATTCAACCGATGCTCTAACAGTAGAGGCTGAAAGCCAATTGAGTAGTGATTACACCCTGTTTCTACAAAACGATGGCTTAAGCGGTAAAAGAATTGGAGTGGTCAGACAGTTATTTATTAACGACCCTGCCCTGAATGAATTATTGGAAGATCAACTTGATATTCTAAGACAAGGAGGCGCCACTCTAGTTAATGTTGAATTTAACTCCATTGAAGAATTAGCTAATGCAGAATTTGAAGTGCTGCTCTATGAATTTAAGAACGATCTAAATCAGTATCTGCAACAAAGAGGTGGGGAGTATCAATCATTAGAACAACTGATCCAGTTCAACCGAGATAATGCAGAGTCAGAGATGCCTTATTTTGCTCAAGAATTATTTGAGATGGCGCAATCTAAAGGTGATTTATCAGATGAGGTTTATCTTACTTCTTTACAGCTTTCAAAAGAGCTAGCACAAGCTCAAGGCATTGATGCCCTCATCGCTGAATATCAGCTAGATGCGTTTGTAGCACCCTCAAATGGTGCCGCAGGGCAAATTGATTTAGAGAACGGAGATGGTAGCGAGGGTTATATCCCTAGTTCTTCACTAGCAGCAGTTGCTGGGTATCCTAATATCACAATTCCAGCAGGGTTTATAAATGGTTTACCGATAGGAATTTCATTTTTCGGTACGGCTTTTTCTGAACCCACCTTACTAGCGATTGCTTATGATTATGAACAACGAGGGCAAGCTAGGCGAGCACCTACTTTCCTAAAATCCTCAGTAGATACTTCTAATCCCAGGTAATTATTCCTTGTGCATAGACATTCGGCGCAATTCTGTAAATAGTAAATAAAGGAACGGCGAGCCACGATATTCCTTCCGACAAATTACTGTGCCAGCGCAAGGCGTTCAACCACAAACGTCACACTTGAATCCATTACTTCCAGAAGAGGCCCGGGATAGACACCAATTGCAACAACAGCTATTGCCAAGGGCATTATTGTCCACATCTCTCTTGTATTGAGATCTGTCATTTTCTTTGCCGCTTCTGTGCGCGCCTCACCAAAAGCTACTCGCTGCAGCATCCACAGCATATAAGCAGCTCCCAACACGATGCCGCCCATTGCCAGAACAACGAAGACAAAGTTCTCATAAGAAACGCCAACCAGAATCAGGAACTCTCCGATGAAGTTAGACGTCGTCGGAAGACCGAAAGAAGCGACGGCGAACAGACTAAGTATGGCTACAAATCGTGGCATACGTTGCTGCAGACCACCGTAGTCTGCAATCGAACGACTCTTGGTTCGGTCGTACAATTGCCCGACAATCAGGAACATTGCACCGGTGGTGAGGCCATGAGTCACCATTTGCAGAATTGCCCCTTCGACACCTTCGTTATTAAACGAGAATATGCCTAGTGTTACGAAACCCATATGTGATACAGAGGAATACGCCACTAGCCTTTTCAAATCCACCTGTGCCAGGGCCATATAGCCACCGTACAGAATTGCAGCGACGGACATCCACAGCACTGTCGGTGCAACAGCATGTGACATCTCTGGGAATATGGGCAAGCAAAAGCGAATAAAGCCGTAGCCGCCCATTTTGAGAAGTACGCCTGCTAAGAGCACGCTGCCTGCCGTTGGAGCCTCAGAGTGTGCGTCGGGAAGCCAAGTATGAAATGGCAGCATCGGTAACTTTATCGCAAAACCCAAAAACAGCGCGAGGAAGATCCAGAACTCGGAATCTGGCGTGTAGTCGTGCCCCGCCAGAGAGGGAATATCAAAAGTGCCAGCTTGCAGAGAAATGCCCAGTATTCCGATGAGCAACAGCAAACTACCAGTTAGACTATAAAGAACATACTTTAATCCTGCCGCGACTCGATTTGGACCACCCCATAGCACAATCATAAAATACATGGGAATCATTGTGACTTCCCACATCATGAAGAATAGGAAAGCATCTAAGGCGGTAAACACAACCAGCATTGCACCCTCGACGAGGAGGATCAGCATCATGAACGCTTTCAATCGGGTCGTGATTGAGTCCCAAGAACCTAGAACACAAAGCGGAGGGAGAAAGGTCGTTAGCAGTACCAACAGAAGACTGATGCCATCGACTCCGACTGCGTACTGAATACCAAAGGTCGGCATCCACTCCACACGCTCAACGAATTGCAGTCCTATCTCAAGATTGTCGAAACTCATCCACAATTGCAGGGCAAGCACGGCATTCACAAGAGTCGTAGCGAGAGTTGTAACTAGAACCCACTTGCGATCGTGCACAAATAATAGAGCCACCATGCCAATAAAGGGCACAAGGATCATCCAGGTCAGCATATGGTCTGCAAATAGTGAACTCATATCAAAATTTACCCCTCGACCCAGTAGAAAAAACCCAGTGCTGCAATCAGCCAGAATACAACTACCAACAAATTGTGTTGCAACGTGTGTGGCTCATAGCGCCGAGCCGCCTGTCCTGAAGCATCGACACCCTTGCCTATGCTATCAACTGTTCTTGAAATACCCGCCGTGTCGACAAACCTACCAAGCCAGCGGGCTATGCTGACGCTACCAGTTCCTACTGAGGTAACCCGATCGTCCACTGCGCTATCAAGGTAACCTAAGCGATGAGCTATGCCGATACTGACCGAACTCAGCATGACAACGAAACGATCAATGATACCTTGATCTATTCTTCTCCACATCCAATCAGCGAATCTTATCGTTGGACGCACCAAGAAGACATCGTAAATCTCATCGAAGTAGCCTTTGTTCAGGAAAAAAACATACAACTTTTTCCGCCACCGTGGTGTTTCTAATGTCTTGGGTCGTAGGAATCCCAAATAGGCGACAACCCAACCCC
Source organism: Gammaproteobacteria bacterium (assembly GCA_029246545.1). Classification (GTDB taxonomy): domain Bacteria; phylum Pseudomonadota; class Gammaproteobacteria; order Pseudomonadales; family Pseudohongiellaceae; genus UBA5109. The sequence goes on along the minus strand of JAQWMX010000007.1, from coordinate 159,246 downwards.
CAACTGCAGTAGCTAGCGGAACCAGTATCCAGGCAGATAACTCCATGTTTGCCTGTATTGGAAGCCCACCCACAGCTGGAGATAAAAACCCGGCAAACCAGCGCCATACAACAATTAACACGGCAACCATAACCGTGGCTATAACGATTACACTAATCACATGCTTTGCTGAAAATGGTGTAGCTATAACAGTGGGGCTGCCATCCTTCGCTCCAGGAGGACTACGATGGAATATTGTAGTCATACTTCTGAACAGATAGATGGCGGTAAAAAAGATTGTCGCAAGACCTATGATCCACAAAGCGATGTTCGCGGCTGAGAAACTTTGCGATAGCCAAAGATAACCATAGGGTCCTGAGAATATAACTAGTGCTGGTATGACTGACAAAATTAATGCGCCAATAAAGAGTCCACCTATTGCTCGCGATGGCTTTGTGTCTTCCTCTTCAATATGGCGATGCGTAGCCGCGAGCACATTGCCTGTCGACAAAAACAAAAACGCTTTAAAGAAGCCGTGAGCAATCAAGTGGAATATGGCTGCAACGAAAGCACCCACACCACAAAGCATTGTCATGAATCCGAGCTGGCTAATTGTTGAATAGGCAAGTGTTCGTTTAACATCGGTCTGTGTCGACGACACCAATGCTGCAAATAGCGCGGTTACACCGCCTACGGTAGCAATTACCATCATTGCCGTTGGGGACAGCACGAGCACCGGACTTAGTCTAACCAGTAAGAATGGCCCGGCATTCACCATTGTAGCGGCGTGTATCAAAGCAGAAACGGGAGTCGGAGCTTCCATCGCAAACGGCAGCCAAACGTGTGCCGGCATCTGTGCGGATTTTCCAACTGCCCCACAAAACAAACAAAGGGTTAGCAAGGTGATGGACAGTGTCGGAATGTCGGCGCCAGATTTCGCTATCGCGAGTATCTCCGGAATATCGAGTGTGTCGAATGTCAGGAAGGTGAGGACAACGCCTATGGCCAATCCGACATCGGCAACCGAGTTCACCAGGAAAACCTTTGTTGCAGCCCGTGCTGCAGAGGGCCGTTCTGCATAGTGTGAAATCAGAAGATAAGAACACAGGCCCATTAGTTCCCAAAAAATGAAAGTCAAAAGCAGATTACTGCTCATCACCAAGAGCGTCATGGCCGCGGTAAAAAGAGAGGTCAGGGCAAAAAATCGGCTGTGCCGCAGATCACCTATCATGTAACGGGAGGCATAGACCTGAACCACCGTGCTAACTCCGGTTACCAGCAGTAAAATCAAAACTGTGAGCTGGTCAATATAGAAACCGAGGTCTACGCTTAGCCTGCCGACATCCAAAAACCCATAGAGATCTACTCGAATTGGCCCGTTAGAAGAAACATCCAAGAATGCAACGATGGACACCAGGAACGAAAGTGCAACCGCCGGGATGACAAGGCGGTGCCCCTTCCCTTGCAGACGCTCTCCGAACAGAATCAGAATGAAAGACGCTGTTAGCGGTAAAAGAGGAATCAAAGTGTAAATTGACATGGCTTCTTAAACGCCTCCAGTTGTTATGGATTCAATTAAGAACTGAAAAATCGTATCACTCATTAAGCCTAATGCAATCATTGAAAACGATATTGCACCGAGACTAAATCGCAGAGCATTTGACACGACAAGCGGTTCGGATGTGGCATGCTGCGGTTGATGGAACCAGCAAGAAAATATCTTAAGAAAATACGCCAAGGTCAAGAGAGTCGATGCGACTACTGTGAACGCGGCAAGGTAGTGCTGCGCCTCAAGTGCACCGAGGATGATATTCCATTTACCAAAGAAGCCGCCGGTAGGCGGAAGCCCTACCATCGCAACTGCTGCCACGACTAATGCGCCAGTCAGCCAAGGCGATTGTCGCCCCACTCCGCGTAAATCTTCGAGGGTATGCACACCGTGATAATAGATCAATGTGCCAGCAATCATGAACAGTGATGCCTGCATGACTGCATCATTGATCAGATAAAACATACCGCCTGCAAATCCTGTGGTATTGCCTAGACTCACGCCTATAAGAATCAATCCGATATGGCTTATACCACCATAGGCAAACATCCGTTTGAGATTAGTTTGTATCAAGGCGAGAGCTCCGCCTATTAGAGCGGCAATCACGCCTAGCTCTTCGAGTAATACGACGACGGGAACGTGGCTTACTTCAACGCCCGGCGCAATAATCGAATACTCGATACGAATCCAGGCGACGAGAGACACCTTAGTTACTGTCGATGCCAGCAAGGGTGTAACCGATGACGGTGCATTCGCATAGGCATCAGGCAACCAACTGTGCAGTGGTATTAGCGCCATCTTGATGGACAGGCCTAGAAAGATATAGATCAGTCCGCCAGCGACTGCCGTCGACGTCATCAGTTCAGGAAGTCGTACCGCCAGATCCTCCATATTAAGCGTACCTGTTGCAACATAAAGGTGGCCCAGCCCGAGTAAATACAAACTCGCACCAAACGAGCCTAAAAGTAGGTAGCGGAATGCGTAAACCAGCCCCTTTCCTCCAGCGGCACCGACCAGAGCATATCCGGTTAACGCGACCACTTCCAAGAACACGAAAACGTTAAAAAGATCGGCAGCAAAAATGACGCCCACAAGACCTGACACCATAATCAGGATCAGTGTGTAATAGGGAATACTCTTTTCCAGGTCTTTTGCTATATCCAGACGGCCATAAATCTGTGTTATCACCGCAACAAGGCTCATTATCAACACGACAATCGCAGCTATCGAATCATTAAGCCAAGCGATCCCTATGGGTGCAGCCCATCCGCCAAAGGCGTACTCAATGGAACCCTGGGCCAAAACAACGCGCAGATTGGCAATGGAAAGCAGCAGCATTACCCCAAAAGTACCCAGTGTTATGTTTGGGCACCAGGAGCGACGCTTTGCCGTGAGTAAGGGCATAGACACGCCCATTACAAACGGTACTAAAAATAGAAGAACAGGCAGGTTACTGCTCATTTAAGCTGCTCCAGTATTTCATCTTCATCAAGGCTGCCAAATTTTCGGTAGATGGCTGAAACAAGCGCAAGCGAAACACCCAGTGTGGCGATCTGGACCACAATTGCCGTTACCGTCAATGCGTGAGGCAGCGGGTTTGCATAGAGCATTGGATCCACTAATCCTGAATCAGCCAGAATAATAGGCACAGTTGCACCATCCTTCGCACTGAAAGCGACGAGAAAAAAGATGACGCTGGTTTGGACTATGTAGAGACCGATGAGTTTCTTCACCAGGTTCGGATGAGCAGACATAATGTAGATGCCCCACAAAAACAAAATGACAAAAACGACAAAATTTGGCCGCTGAATTAATGTTTCTAAAAGCTCAAACATTGGTAACCTCGTCATTTGGAATTTCATCTTCTTCAAAGGATAAACTGACTGCAATCGATACACCGGTGACTGCCACATCTACTGCGACCCCAATCTGTGTTAGCAGTATTCCTACGTAGTGCTGGGAAGCTTCGTCAAGACTTGGAATTTGGAGGTAAGAATAGTTCAGGAACTGTCCACCCCCGATCAGACAAAGCCCGCCTACGCCCGCGAAGATCAGCAGACCTAAGCCGTCACCGTGGAGAATTTTCCGCGCAAGCACACTGTCAGGCGAATCGATACCAAAAATGAGAATCCCCAAGATCATGCTAGCCGCAATGATCACCCCACCTACAAAGCCACCGCCTGGTCCGTGTTGACCAAACACCAGCACATAGATTCCAAACAGTTGAGCTATGGGAATTACGATATGCCCTAGTGTGCGCACGATAGCGCTATCGTGCGGTCGAATCATGAACCGCCCTTCCTGAGAATGAGTGCGCAGGCAATTCCAGCGGTGAAAATCACGATGGTTTCAATGAACGTATCGAAGGAGCGATAATCCATGAGCACGGCAGTGACCACGTTCGGCGTGCGCGTTTGCTCTACACTATTCTCTAAGTATTCAGGCGAGATGTAGATGCTTGCTGCGGAGGCGATATCACCGAAAGCAGGTAAATCACCTGCGCCATAAAGAAGCAGAAGCCCGAGAACCGGCAAACCGAGTATTACAGACCATGGCACTGGGGGCCGGCGTATATGCGTGTCCTTTTCAGTAGTACCGAACAGCGTCAGCAGGAAAAACACGGTAGCAAGACCTGCACCCACGACTGCTTCTACAAAAGCCACATCAACAGCACCCAGCAATGCCCATACGAGCGCCAGAACAAAGCTATAAGAGCCCAGGATAAACACAGCCGAGATGAGATCTTTCACCATGATGGCCCCGCCTGCCGTCACGACCAGCAAGATGAGAAGTGGAAGTTCTATTATCATTTGCTTTCCTTATTCGTAGGTCGCAGCCCGGAACGATATGCAGCCCGAATGGTTGCGTGCGAAATAACCGGATTCAGAAGATAAACGAGCACAAGCACAACAAGAATCCTGAGAAAGTTCATACTGAACCCCTCGTAGACCGCAAGACCCGCAAGAACCAAAACTGCGCCAAGTGAATCGGTAAGTGAAAGTGCGTGGGCGCGTGAAAAAACATCGGGTAGGCGCAACATCCCAATCGAACCTACAACGAGAAAAAACAATCCAAGAACAATGAGGAAAATAGCCAGCCAAGTCATTTTGGTGATTCCCCTCTCTCCTCGAGAAATTTAGCTATGGCCAATGCGCCAACCAGATTTAGAAGAGCATAGCCGGTAGAAATATCAACGAACATATCAACTCGTTCGAACATGGTGCCAATTAAGACGAGGAGCACAATTGCTTTGGTAGAGATTCCGTTCAAGCCTAGCACCCGATCGAATACGCTGGGACCGCGTACCACACGATAAAAATAGACGAGCATTAATATGGTAATAGTGGTGAGAACAAAAAAAAAGAAAGTGTTCATTTTTGATCCTCCTTTACAGAGAACAGGCGACCCACTCTTTCATCAAATAGGCCGCTCTTGAGTTCTACGCAGGACGGGGCATCGAGGGCATGCACAATCAGTTCGCCTGGCGCAACTTCAACAGTAATAGTACCGGGCGTCAACGTGATTGAATTACCGAGCACAACGAGCTCTCCATCACTACTCAGCTTTGTCTTGTGCTGAATAAGTTCCGGCGCAATGGGAAGAGCTGGATCTAGGATGAGACGACTCACATGGAATCCACTTTTAAGAATGCGGACTATCAACCACGGCACATACATAAGTGCTGCCCACCAGGAAAATTGTCTTAGGTGGGGAGCAGCAGTCGGACTCAACCAAACAACCATGCTAGCCACAACAGCTCCCGTCGCCATATGGAGGACGTTATACGATGCTGACAACACAAGCCAGAGGACAAAAAGTGCAAATGCAGCAAAAAACCTCATAACTCAATCAACTCCCATGTAGCATTTTTATTGTATCTATGAAGCTCGGAGCTTAGGGGGTCTAGTGCTACTAGATTTACCCACTCATTGTGGAAGAATTGTTGTAATACTTCGTGTCGGCTAATAATGGCAGCAATGACTTCAGTCTTTGCCTCAATTATCGTCAATAGACGCATCGGCTCGTGGTTGTGAATCTCACCATTGTTCATTGTCTGAAGTGGAAGGCCTGTTGCCAAATCACTTTCTGCGCCGTACATGAGACCGACACCGGCGACTACATTGTGAATGACTTTGCTGCCGCTACCGTAGTTCCAGGGATCGGTTGAAGAGAAGTAGTGCTCCATGTTGATCCACTCGCCAACGACAAGCGGCGCCGTCATGACTTTTTCGAGGATCGCGCCCTCTGGATCAGATATCGCATTGTAGGAATGCAGGAAGCACCTGCCTCCAAGATCCAAGCCTTTAGTCGCGCTTCTGCGACCGATGATGAATCCAGCATTACCAGACAGACCCCATTCTGGGCGCGGGTTAGCCCAATCGAAGCCTCTTGCTTCAACATGGGCATAGGCCTGTTTTGCTGTCATCCCTTTCGGTGCACCCGGAATACCGGAGCAGCGATTCAGGGCCTGCAGCTCACCGCCTTCTTGAAATATACTGCGAAGTTCGGACAGATCCTCAAGGAAACTGGGAGGAACATCTTGCACGTCATACAGGGATATTCGATCTGAGTTGGTATCGTGTCTACCCGCCAGAAACCAAGTGTCATCTGGAATTTCAAGGCCGCGATTGGCAAGTTCTTTGCGCACCTCGGGGTTGTTGCCCATGTTGGCAAACATGCGCGCATTTGGATCGCCTGATCGACCGCCGCAGGCGCCGCAATCAAGTGCAGCATAGTAGGGATTATTGTCTGACGTGCTGCCATGACCGCACAACACAATGAAGCGAGCAAAATTTTCTGTGATGCCAATTGTACGAAGCCCACCCTCGACGAACGAAGCCTGCTGATCGACGGAAAAACCTCTATCAAGTGTTATCGGCTGACCAGTTACCTGGGGAGCCTCACCAGAATCCGCCGATACGTTTATCTCTGTTAATACGGGCTGTACAAACCAGCCACGCAAAATATTCATAAAAAGTTCGTATGGCCGCCGCAGCATCGTCTTACCAATAAGACCCACGCTAAAGAACAGCCCAAGCACATCAACAAGTAAAAAAGACGCTACCGGACTGTGTTTCATGTCGTGAAAAAGCTGCTCTCCAAATTGCTTCCACCGCGAACCGGACGCGTAGCGCGCGAGATCCTGCTGCTGCCCTTCGCGCGGCAACTCATAGAGTGAATTTGCTGGAGTGAGCAGAACTGGACAAAGTGCCAGTGACTCATCCGTGTCATAGCCGCGGTGACTTATGGGAATGCCGAAGAAGCCGGCATAACCAAACGTTTCGACAGAACCTACTTGTTCAAAATGACGGCGAAACGGTTCCGAACGTACATCAATGCAGAATACTGCCTGCGCCAGAGAGCGTTGGTTTTCTAACTGAGCTTTGTCTCGGTTTTCAACAATCTTTGACAGCAGTTCGTCTCGATATGAATCTTCATAGGCTTCGAGCCATACTGGTGAATGCTGTTCTGCAGGAAAGGCATCAAGCCAGCTAAGAAGTGTTATTGCGTTTTCATTGGACATTTCACGCTGGGCTTCTGTGGATAGTCCCAAGAATTGCAGCAGGTGAAACAGACGCCATCCGTCTATGCAGATTGCGCGCTTATTTGAACTTACCAGTGCACTGGCAACATCAGCATGACTTTCAAAACTCTCGCTTTCGAGATAATTATAGATAGCTTGAAGCGTGCCTTCAATATTCCACTGCCGCGAGGTGTGGACTGCCGTGAGTTCGACCTCGTAAAATAACCTGACCGCTAGATAGTGTACGATATCGATTGGATTATTTTTCTGTATCGGGTCTTCAGGATTGAGGCCGCGCCAGCGCACCACTCCCGTCCAACCCGAGAGCTGAGCAAGAACACGCGTTAGATAATCCTCCCTGCGAGCCTCAGGAATTTGCAGCGCATCAAGTGATTCTAGAATTGCACTTTCCGGATCTTCAGGAAGAGAAGCAATCTTTTCTGAATATTTTTTGATGCCGAGCAGTCGACCACTCAAATCATGTTGCGCGAGATCACGCCAAGCTGAGTAGAACCCGAAATGTTTGTCCGGCATGATCCAGCCTGCCATGCCTTCATCGATAAACGATGAAACCCACTTGATCATCTGCCCATCGATAGTTGTGACGATGGAGGTATCTGCCAATTCATCAATCCAGTCACTGAGTGTTCGACGAAATGGCAGCTCTACCGTAGGAGCTTCATCATTAGTTGAATTCTGCTTGTGATCGTCAGCTGATTCTTCATTGAGTTCGAGAATGGACTGCACACGGGACCAGAGATCCTCCAGATCTATATTTTCAGCTGCACCCTCTCGAGGTTGCTCTAATGCCCCTGCGCTGGCGAACTGCCAATCAAGCAACGCGGGTTCCAACGCATCTACACCATGGAGAAAATGTATTCGCTGCACTTCGGCTGCTGTGACTGTATGCGATGCCAGGGACAAAGATGCATGTGTTTTCGGGCCAATACGGGCAAAGGCTCGATCTACGTTTCTCTCATTGATGCGACCTGACTTGATGAAGCCCCGATACTCATCGATAGGCAAATAGCCTTCAGCACCAAAGAGGGACTTCGCCTGTTGGATCGCTTCTTCAAAGGGGAGGTGCTCGAAACCATGGATTGGGTTGTGGTGCACAAACCCTTTCATCGGCCAGAATTGCGATATCGGCTCCGCCGCCTCTTCTACAAGATGCGCCAGTGAACTTGTCTTGCCCGTCACTACAATTTTTTCCTTGCCGCTAGGGGATGATCTGAAAGTTTGCTATGTCCTTCCAGCCCAGAAACTGAGAGTTCGCGATCGCTCTCAGCAAATTCTCTTTCCAAGGCTTCAAGGTTGGCCAACACAGTGTGATCCACAAACTTTGTACCCGACAAATCAACAATAACTTTCTTCGTGTTTGGTCTGCCGATTCGATTCTTCAGCGCTATCCAAGTACTAAAAATGGCAGAGTTATCGACCTTGATTGTCGCCGAGTCATCGCCTTCGTTCTCAATCTTCATGCTGGGCTTGAACAAGGAGCCTATGGGAGCACCATTGATAACATGAATGATGGCCTTCACCAGGATTCCAATACAGATGCCCACAAGCAGGTCGGTAGCGAGCACACCAATAACGGTTGAGACAAAAACGATGAACTGCTCGCGACCAATTTGGTACATATGGATGAATTCTTTCGGCGAGGCCAGTCGAAAACCTGTGAATACCAGCATTGCCGCCAGCGCCGTTAGAGGTATGCGATCAATCAATGTCGGTACCAATGCTACAAAGGCAAGCAGAAACAGGCCGTGAAACATATTGGCAAAGCGGGTGCGTGCGCCGTTGTCGATGTTGGCCTTACTACGCACTATCTCAGAAATCATCGGTAGGCCACCGACGAACGCGGCTGCGGTGTTGCCGATTCCAACCGCGAGAAGGTCCTTGTCCATGTTTGTCTTGCGCCGCCAGGGGTCGATTTGATCGACGGCTTTTGCGCTCAATAAGGATTCCACGCTACCAATCAGAGAGAACATAATGATGTAGGTGATACCAGTGGAAGTCAGCACCCCAGAAAAATCCGGAAAGGTTAACGCGGTAAACATATTATCTGGTACATCGACAAGAAAGTGTGGCCCGAGCGCAGCATCTTGCCCAGCGAAAGCTATAATTTGCTCGGTACCAATATCAAAATACATACCGAGAGGAACAGCAACCAGTAGCACCAGCATAGGTGCCGGGATCATTTTGAGCATCGGGTTTTTAATCAAAGGGAAGCCGAACATGATGACAAGACTGATGCCGCCAATCAGCGCAACAACTGGATTCATTGCCATAAAATAACTTGGGATCGATAACAGCTTTTCAATCGGCCCCCCAGTGGCCTCAATGCCGAGAACAATCGGTAATTGCGACGAGATGACGATAATACCGATTGAGGCGAGTAAGCCGTGAACCGCCGCCGTGGGAAAGAATTCGCCGAGTATTCCTGCGCGAAACACGCCAAAAAGGATCTGAATAGCGCCAGCGGCAACGCCAACACCCAAAGCCAACCTGTAGGCCTGAAAATCGGCGGCGGGATCGACTCCTCCAGTGAACCCAAATTCGGTAACACAGCCCAAGGCGACCACGATGAGTCCCGCAGCAGGACCTTTGATTGTGAGTTCTGAATTACTGATAAAAGCAGAGAGAATCCCACCGATAATCGCCGTGAAAACACCAGAGATCGCCGGATAGCCACAAGCGAGCGAGATCGCTAAACATAAAGGCAGGGCAATGAGAAAAACCAGAAAGCCCGACACCATATCGTCTTTCCAGTTGCGTTTCAGGCCGTCTAGTGTTCCCTGTGGAATGTCAGAAATTGTATTATTCATATTATTATTCTTCTATTTTTAGTTTGTTCAATTGGCTAAATTAAAGTTTCCATTCGATCAATAAAAGTTACAGCGCATAGGTATTGCTGTAGACAGTTTCATCCTTTTAACACCTTATCTTTGACTTGTCGATACAGGCTGCCTATACAGTAACTAGTAGTAGGCCAGCTGATTTAGAGTCTAATTAACCTGGCAGGTTAGTGATTATTTATCGATAAATATATACAATATGTGATAGGAAAAAACTTTCAATAAAATATCAAATTTAGTGGCTTCTCAGCACAGAGACATATTCTGAGCCAGGCTTACTTGAGGTTACTTATGCCTATGAGCAACTCCGCAAAGCTAGGCGAGCACCTACTTTTCTTGAAAGCTATGAATAAATTTCTGGCTGAAACCAAGAATTGTTAAAACGCTATAGCCGCTCAAAAGTTACTCTACCTAGATAGTTTTCTTTAGGTAAATTGCTCAAAGTTAATTGGATCATCCTTATTAATTTTTTTTATTACTTTCGGCATTGGATATTTAAGCCCAGTGGCGCAGTTAAAAAGAACAACCTTTTCATCTGAGCTAATAATTTTCTGCTCAATGGCTAATTGATAACCCGCAGCAGTTGCAGCTCCCTCTGGGCATAATAGCAAACCATCTTCTTTGGCAATAAGGTCTCTTATCTTAATAATGTGATCATCTTCAACCGCAAGTGCAGAACCATTCGACTCCCTAATTGCTTCAAGTATTAAAAAATCACCTATGGCTGCTGGCACTCTTATGCCTGAAGCCACAGTATGAGCATCTTCCCAAAATGGTGCATGATCTAAGCCCTCATCAAATGCTCTTACTATTGGCGCACATCCAGTAGATTGAACAGCAATCATTTTGGGAAGATTTCCTGTTAGCCAGCCCAAGGCCTTTAACTCTTGAAAGGCTTTCCACATACCTATTAATCCGGTGCCCCCACCAGTTGGATAAATGATGGCTCCTGGTAGCTCCCAGTTCATTTGCTCAACCAGTTCAAGCCCCATGGTTTTTTTTCCTTCTATCCTATACGGCTCCTTCAGCGTTGATACATCAAACCAACCAACCTTCTTTGTGCCTTCAAGAACAATCTTTCCACAATCATTGATCAATCCATTTACTAGATAGGTGTCTGCTCCTTGAAGCTGGATCTCACTGACATTGATCTCGGGTGTATTGTCAGGACAAAAAACAGTTGCTTTCATCTGAGCTTGTTTAGCATATGCTGCGAGTGCAGCCCCTGCATTTCCGTTTGTTGGTATAGCGAGATGCTTAAGCCCAAATTGATGAGCCATAGAAACAGCAAGTGCCAAACCTCGGGCTTTAAATGAGCCCGTTGGTAATCTGCCTTCATCTTTTACTATGATATTTTCAGCCTTACCCCCAATTTGTGTAGCACTTTTTTGTAACGGGATTAATGGAGTGATTACCTCTCCCAGAGAAATTCGAGATGACTTATTGGAAACAGGCAACAATGCTTGGTACCTCCAAAAACCGGGTTCTGAATTAAGGCACCAATTATCTTTGCTTAAATCATATTTAATTTGTTCAAGGTCATAACGAACTAACAAAGGCTTACCAATATTGGATAACCCATGAATTTTATTTGCAGGGTAAGATTCACTACTAGCTGAGCATTCTAGGTGGGTTACATAGGATTTCATTTAGGAAGAGTAGCAGGATTTATATAGAGGAAAAAAATTAATACAGTCAAAATTATTTTCTGTCTTATTTTAAATGTCTCATCTTTACTCCCACTCAATAGTAGCGGGAGGCTTACTGGATATATCATATGAAACACGAGAGACCTCACTAACCTCATTGATAATACGGCTGGACACTGTTTCCAGTAACTCATAAGGCAAATGTGCCCAGCGTGCAGTCATAAAATCGATGGTTTCAACAGCACGAATAGCCATCACATAAGAATAACGGCGAGCATCACCTACTACACCGACCGATTTCACTGGCAAAAACACCACGAAAGCCTGACTGACCTTGTGGTACCAATCTGCTTTATGTAGTTCTTCGATGAAAATAGCATCTGCCTGGCGCAAGATATCGCAATACTCTTTTTTTACTTCGCCAAGAATTCGTACACCTAGCCCTGGGCCAGGAAATGGGTGTCTATAAACCATGTCATATGGCAAACCTAAGGCAAGCCCTATCTTGCGTACTTCATCCTTGAACAACTCACGTAAAGGTTCCAATAAATCTAGGGCCATATCTTCTGGTAAACCCCCTACATTATGGTGAGATTTAATGACATGAGCAGTGCCATGCTTAGAACCGGCTGACTCAATAACATCGGGATATATAGTACCTTGTGCCAGCCATTTTATATCACCAGCCATTTTTGCAGATTCAACTTCGAAAACTTCGATAAAAGTATTGCCGATGACCTTACGTTTTTCTTCTGGGTCATCAACCCCTTTTAAATTATCAAGGAACAAGTCTTCAGCATTAGCTCTTATGACTTTAATACCCATATGATGGCCAAACATCTCCATCACTTGATCACCTTCTTGTAAGCGTAATAGCCCATTATCAACAAAAACACAGGTCAACTGATCTCCAATTGCCTCATGTAGAAGCGCTGCAACTACTGAAGAGTCCACTCCTCCTGATAATCCCAGGAGTACCTGGTCTTTACCGACCTGTTTGCGAATGGTAAGAATGGCATCTTCAATAATGTTGGCCGGTGTCCAAAGAGCTTCACAATCACAAATATCATGCACAAATCGATTCAAAATGCTCTGACCAGAAGGCGTGTGAGTAACTTCAGGGTGAAATTGTATTCCATAAAAGCGTCTGTTTTCGTCCGCCATTGCCGCAATTGGCGCGCTTTCTGTGGCAGCAATTATGCTAAAACCCTCAGGTGGCTGAGTAACTTTATCACCATGACTCATCCACACGTTGTATCTAAGCTCTCCATCCTTCTCAATAGCGTTATCCAGGTTGCCAAGTAAAATGCTATTTCCTTGAATGCTTATAGCAGCGTGACCAAATTCCGATTTATCAGAACCTTCTACTTGGCCGCCAAGCTGTTGAGCCATAGTCTGCATGCCATAACAGATACCAAGAATTGGAATTCCAGCTTCAAATAAATATTCAGGAGCTATTGGGGCATTAACAATGTTGGCCGACTCTGGCCCGCCGGACAAAATCACACCCTGCGGTGCAAATGCAGAAAAATCTGATTCTTCTATATCGTAATGATGAATTTCACAGTAAACCCCTGCTTCACGCACTCGACGAGCTATTAATTGGGTGTATTGAGAACCAAAATCGATAATCAGAATTTTTTGTTGGTGAATGTTTTGGTTCATTAATCAAAATCTCTTAATCAAATCGAATCTAAACTTATTAGAAAGCGTAATTAGCGATACCAAGACGCGGCGAAAGGGAAGTTTGATGAAGGAGCTTACGTGTACAGTAAGTGACTGAATAAAATTTCTCTTTCAACAATGTATTGGTGAGCGAAATAGCTTTCCTAGCTAACTCTGTAGTTTGGGGCTTCTTTCGTAATTGAAACGTCATGCACATGCGACTCTGCGACCCCTGCTCCAGTAATCCTAACAAACTCAGGCTTTACTCGCATTTCCTCAATATCCTTACAACCTGTCAGTCCCATACTGGAACGTATACCCCCAATCATCTGAAAAATAATGGCTGATATTGGACCTTTATAAGGTACACGGCCTTCAATTCCTTCTGGCACAAGTTTGGCGGCACCGGCTTCTATATCCTGAAAATAACGATCACTGGAACTATAGGTCTTCGACATCGCCTCTATTGAACCCATGCCTCGATAAGCCTTGTAAGATCGGCCTTGATACAGCTCGACTTCACCGGGTGCTTCTTCAGTCCCAGCCAATAAGCTACCTATCATGACGACATTTGCGCCAGCAACGATAGCTTTTGCTATATCGCCTGAAAAACGAATACCACCATCAGAAATAATTGTTATACCTGTGTCTTTTAATTCTTCTGCGACATTAGCAACTGCAGTAATTTGTGGCACACCGACACCAGTAACTATGCGAGTCGTGCATATCGAACCAGGACCAATACCAACTTTGACTGCATCGACTCCAGCATCAGCTAATGCTCTCGCACCTGCAGCGGTAGCAACATTGCCTCCAATTATCGGCAATTTTGGAAAAGCTTGCTTAATTTCTACAATCCTATCAATAACTTCTTGGGAATGACCATGGGAAGAATCGATCACAATAACATCCACACCCGCTTTAACTAGGGCCTTCACACGATCTTCAGTATCTGAACCCGATCCAACGGCGGCCCCAACCCTCAACTGCCCCAATGCGTCTTTACAGGCATTAGGGTAATCTTCCGCTTTTCTTATATCTTTTAATGTCACCAAACCTTTTAGCTGGAATTCGTCATTTACCACTAATACTTTTTCAATGCGGTAGTCATGCATTAACTTTTTGATCTCATCCAGATCTGCCTCTTCCTTTACAGTGACCAATTTGTCTTTGGGTGTCATGATCTTATCGACAGTGGCATTTAAATTATTTTCAAAACGAACATCGCGGCTAGTGACAATACCCACTAATTTATCGCTATCACCGCTCTCAATCACGGGCATACCGGAAAAGCGATATTCATTTATCATTTCCAATAATTTTCTGATGGTGGTATCAGGGGTAACGCAAATCGGGTCAGTGACAACACCACTCTCGTACTTTTTAACCGCTCTGACTTCACGTGCCTGCTCCTCGATGCTCATACTCCTATGCATAATGCCGAGTCCACCTTCTTGAGCCATTGCAATAGCCAGGCGTGACTCAGTAACAGTATCCATAGCTGAGGAAACAAGGGGAATATTAAGACTTATATCTCGGGTCAGACGGGTCTTTAAATCGGCCGCGTTGGGGTGCACAAGAGAATGCGCGGGAACAAGAAGGACATCATCAAAGGTTAAAGCATCTTCTACAATTCGTAGCATAGTGTCACTTTCCACCAGAACCCAGAACCCAGAACCCAGAATCGGGAAAGCGCGCTATTATAAACAGATGCGCCTATGCAGTAAATAGCATAATTCACTTACTTCTATTACTTTTGAGAGATATAAAGAAATAAAACCGACAGCGAAATTTTAGATATGCTTTTCAGGTATGATTATCCAATGACAGATGACTTATTCAACAACACACCTAGCAGCAAAGAAAATGTATATAGTGTTTCCGATCTAAATCGTGAAGCACGCTATTTATTGGAGGAAAATTTTCCTGCCGTTCTGGTTGAAGGAGAGCTCTCCAACATTGCCATGCCAGCTTCAGGGCATTGGTATTTCACTTTAAAAGATGAAGGTGCTCAAGTGCGTTGCGCCATGTTTAAGGGACGCAATCAGTATGTAAAGATTAAACCCAAAGAAGGTATGCAAATTCAATTAAAGGCTAAATTAAGTCTGTATGAAGGCCGCGGGGATTATCAGTTAATTGTGCAGTCAGTTAGTCCTCTCGGTGAAGGGGCTTTGCGCATCGCTTTTGATGCACTAAAAATTAAATTGCTCACTGAAGGTTTGTTTAATGAAGAGTTTAAACAAGAACTACCTGAGCTCCCCAATCATATCGGTGTAATCACATCGCCAACAGGCGCAGCAATTCGAGATATTATTAGTGTACTCAAACGTCGCTTTCCCGCTATCCCAGTGACAATTTTACCGGTATCTGTACAAGGCAATGAAGCTGCACCAGGTATGATTAATGCTATTGAACTAGCTAATAAAAAAAAGGGCTGTTTGAAAGATTTAGACATCTTGATTATTGGCCGAGGCGGCGGTTCCTTAGAGGACCTTTGGGCTTTTAATGATGAAAAACTAGCACGTGCGATTTTTACGTCTGAACTGCCTATTGTTAGTGCCGTTGGACATGAGGTGGATTTTACAATTGCAGACTTCGTCGCAGATATGCGTGCAGCAACTCCTTCTGCTGCTGCTGAATTACTAAGTCCCGATCAGGACGACTTTATGGCTATATATGCTGCTTACCAAGCACAGTTAAGCAATATGCTTATAGATAAAGTTAGGCAATTAAAGCAAAGCCTCGAATGGCTTAAAAAACAAATCAAACATCCTGGTCGGCGCTTACAAGAACAAGCCCAAAAGCTTGATGATCTTGAAATAAAAATACGCCGTGAATTTCACTTTTACTTAAACCAAAGCAAAAACAATATAAAAGAACTCACTCATGGATTGATTCAACATTCACCTGTTTCGTTAATTAGTGAGCAACAACAAAATAATCGCCATCTATCTCAGAGCTTACAAAAGGCTACTTTAAAGTCATTAGAAAATGCTCGATTCAAGCTTGCTGATCTGAGCCGAGCTTTAAATAATTTAAGTCCTTTAAATATTCTCAGTCGGGGTTATTCAATGAGCTATGACGCTAAGGATAAAATAATCACGCAATCTGCATCACTTAAAACAGGCGACAATTTAAGAACACGCCTCCATCAAGGTGAGTTAATCAGCACAGTCATCCAGGTCAACAAAACGCCTAATAAAATCTGAAGCTATTAAAGCGTTTATAAAAAACAGCACTATCTAATCAAATTGTGTTGCCATTTTCGAAACCTAAATAAGTTATAGCAAGCTCCGTATTATTGATTAAGCTCCCTTATCAGCGTAAAATTTTGACTGTTTTGCTAAGCGCTTTTCTCTTTTAATCTAAGAAATCAGACATAGCATTAATCATGTCTTATTAAAGTCGTGTTGAGATTTATTTTACGATTTTATTATGGAATAAGAGGAAAGTTGTGGCTGCAGATACTAAGACAGTCCGTGGAATAACTGTTTATAAAAACAAATCGCAAGCCATAAGAACGCTACTCGATTTAAATGACGACCCTGAAATTCACGGAAATAAAATCTGGTTTTCAAGCTTTTTTATTATTGATTACCTAAATGCAAATCCGCCGCAACACAAAACCAAGATAATGGAAGTTGGTTGTGGTTGGGGAATATTGTCAATTTATTGTGCAAAAAAATTTAACGCTAAGGTAACTGGCGTAGATGCTGATAAAAATGTCTTTCCATTTTTAAAGCTACATGCCAAAGCTAATGGCGTTAAAGTTAAAAAGAATATTTCGCGCTATGAAAATCTCAAGCTTAATATTCTTGCTAAACAAGACTTAATTGTTGGTGGCGATATATGTTTCTGGAAAGAACTCATTGAGCCATTATATAAAATGATAAATAAAGCTGTTAAGGAAGGCGTACCACGTATAGTTATTGCAGACCCGGGGCGCGCTCCCTTTTTAAAATTAGCTAAGCGTTGTGTTAAAAAATTCAAGGCAGAACTAATTCAGGTTGATATTAGCGAACCCAAAACCAAAAATGGTTATTTATTAATTATTGAAAATTGAAATGAATACAATTGCACCACAATTAAAAGAGATTGATTTAAATAATCCTGAGTATTTCATTAACAGGGAATTAAGCTTGCTCGAGTTTAATCGCCGGGTGCTTTTCCAAGCCAGGGATAAAAAAACACCGTTACTTGAACGTTTATTTTTCCTCTGCATAGCCAGTTCAAATATGGATGAATTTTTTGAAATTCGCGTGTCTGGCCTAAAACATCAAGTAGCTTATGGCTCCACTCAAAGAGGGCCAGATTATCTGAGTCCTTCTGAGCAGTTAAAATCAATTAACAAAGTTGCCCATGAACTTCAGGCTAGCCAATACAGAACATTGAATGATGAAATTTTACCCGCACTCGCCAAGGAAGATATTCATTTTTTACACCATGATCGTTGGAATCAAACTCAAGCAGCCTGGATTAAGAAATATTTTAATCGTGAGTTACTACCAGTGCTTAGCCCGGTAGGTTTAGATCCCGCTCATCCATTTCCAAAAGTTCTTAATAAGAGTTTAAATTTTATTATCACATTGGAAGGAAAGGATGCCTTTGGCAGGAACTCTGGTATCGCAATTGTTCAGGCTCCGCGAGCCTTACCTCGTTTGATACAATTGCCAGCATCTTGCGCAAGCCATGAGCATGATTTTGTTTTTCTTTCTTCAATAATTCACAAACACGCGACTGATTTATTTCCAGGCATGACCGTCACTGGATGTTATGAATTCCGAGCAACACGCAACAGTGACCTCTATGTCAGCGATGAAGAAGCTGGCGACTTAATGCGCGCTTTAGAAGGTGAACTTCCTTCTAGACGTTTTGCCGAAGTTGTAAGACTCGAAGTCACAAATCTTTGCCCACAAGAAATTGTCGATTTTCTAATGCATAAATTTAATTTACAGCCAACCGACATATATGCTGTTGACGGTCCGGTTAACTTAAACCGCATGACGGCTGTTCAAAACATGGTTAGTCGACCTGAATTACAATTTCCGACCTTTACACCAGCCTTGCAAAAGCGACTTTTACGATCAGATAATATTTTTGAAACTATTAAAAAGGGTGATGTCTTTTTACATCACCCGTATCAGTCTTTTACACCAGTTGTTGATTTTCTGCGTCAAGCATCTACCGACCCAAATGTACTGGCAATTAAACAAACTTTATACAGAACTGGTGATGATTCCACTATCATTGAAGCACTAATTGCGGCGGCAAAAGCCGGTAAAGAAGTGACTGTAGTAATTGAGCTACGTGCTCGTTTTGATGAAGAAGAAAACATCGAATTAGCCAATGAATTACAAAGCGCAGGCGTGCACGTTAGTTATGGCGTTGTTGGTCATAAAACTCATGCCAAAATGATTCTAGTTATTCGTCGTGAAGGTCGTCAGTTGAAGCGATATGTGCATTTGGGCACAGGTAATTACCATGCTAAAACAGCACGGCTTTATACTGATTTAGGTATGCTAAGTAGCGATACGGCTATTACTGATGATGTACAAAAAGTATTTCAACAACTGACTGCTCTCGGCAAAGCCGGCAAACTTAAAAAAATACTCCAAGCACCTTTTACTTTACATAAATCCATGCTCGAATTTATTCAGATTGAGATTGATAATGCACTTAAAGGAGAGCCAGCTCGAATCATAGCTAGAATGAATTCCTTGGTTGAACCCGAAATCATAAAAGCACTTTATAGAGCCTCACAAGCCGGTGTTAAAGTAGATTTAATCGTACGTGGAATTTGTTGCTTAAAACCAGGTATTAAAGGCGTTTCGGATAATATTCAGGTACGTTCTATTATCGGCCGATTTCTTGAACATTCGAGAATATTTTATTTTCATAATGCTGGCGATATTCAGCTTTTTGGTTCAAGTGCAGACTGGATGGATAGAAATTTTTTCAGGCGTATCGAGACATGCTTTCCCATAGAAGATAAACGCATGAAGAAAAAGGTTGTTAAAGAGTGCCTGCAAAATTATCTATCTGATAATACTCAATCGTGGATTTTACAGCCTGATGGGAGTTACAAAAAAAGCGTGCTCGCTGGCAGTAAAGCAAAGTCTGCTCAACAACGCTTATTAAAAAGCTATACTGGATAATTTTTACTGGCGTCGAATAAGCTTATAGAAATCTTCAAGAATATTACGCGCGATTGGTGTGGGTTTCACGCCATCTAATAAAGCCTTAACATCCAAACCTTCTTGTTTTAAATCATCTTGTCGTTCTTCGATATAAGATTGCATAGCCACCTCATCGAATTCAGGATGAAATTGAAGCCCCCAACATAACTCAGAAAACATTACTGCATGATGTGGATCAAAATTATTACTTGCTAGTATTTTTGTATTAGGAGGTAACTCTACAACACTTTGCATATGACTCACATGCACCGTAAATGGCTCTTTAATCTCAGCAAATAAGGCATCTTCAGAGTTTCCAGGTAATGGTGAAACCACCGTGGTACCAATCTCTCTGCCTAAAGAGTTATAAGCCACAAGGCCGCCAAGTGCATGTGCAAGCAATTGATGACCATAACAAATACCAACTATTGGCAGCTGAACTGAGATGGCTTGACGTAACCACTCAGCTGTATATTCACTCCAATCAAGCTTGTCAGTAACCATAGCAGAAGAGCCTGTTATAACTACTCCGCTCACCTCGTTAAGCGCAGGTAATTTTTGATCCTTATAGACTTCTACTACTTGAAAATTGTTTTTATCTGCCCGCATGCTGGCAATTATCCAGCGTTCAAAATCACCAATTTTTGCATACGCTGTTTGTACAGTATGACCAGTTTTGATAATTAGCACTGGTTTCATGTTTTTGATTTTAAGAATTCACGATTATTCTTCAAACGCCTTTTGCGAGCTTTTTGTTTATCATCTAATTCTTCTTCAGATTTAGTATAGGGGTTGGCGTCGCTACGTAATTGAATACGAATTGGTGTGCCTTCAAGTTTTAAATATTTACGGAAGTTTTTTTCAAGATACTTTACATAGCTTGATGGTAGTTTTTCAGTTTTTTTACCGTGAATAACGATTAAAGGTGGGTTTCTACCACCAGCATGAGCATAGCGCAATTTAATACGTCTAGTATTATGCATAGGGGGAGCATGTTCAGTAACAATTCTATCTAACACCTCATTTAATTTAGGTGTTAATAGTTTACGGGTAGCTGAGTCATAAGCTGTATCTATTGATTTATATAAATTACCGACTCCTGTTCCATGTAAAGCAGAAATGAAATGAATTTTGGCAAAATCAACAAAAACAAAACGTCGCCTGATATCTTTTTTTACCTTATCTTTATCGTACTCATTCATGCCATCCCATTTATTTAAAGCAATAACCAAAGCCCTTCCTGTTTCTAAGACATAGCCAAGCAGATGTAAATCCTGCTCAACTATACTTTCTCTTGCGTCAACCAGCAGCACAACTACATTTGCATCTTGGATTGCCTTTAATGATTTAACAACGGAGAATTTCTCAACAGTTTCCGTGGTTTTACCTCGCTTTCGTATGCCCGCAGTATCAATTAAAGTATATTTTTGCCCACGTCTTTCATAAGGAATATAGACACTGTCACGAGTAGTGCCCGGTTGATCATAAACAACCACCCTTTCTTCACCAAGAAGGCGATTCACTAACGTTGATTTACCAACATTCGGGCGTCCGGCAACGGCTATTTTAATACCAGCTTCTTCATCATCATGACCTGGAATTTCTGATTCAGGAAAGCCTGCTAGCAATATATCTATCATGCCACTTACCCCCCTGCCTTGAGTTGCCGCTATAGCATGAATATCATTAACACCGAGTTGATAAAAATCGCCCATCGCTACATCTTGATCTATGCCGTCTATTTTGTTCACTGCAACGATGAAAGGTCTTTGCTGTTTGCGTAAAAAATCAACAATATGCTGATCACCAGGGTTAAGACCGGTTTTTCCATCTACTAATAACAAGGTTAAATCTGCTTCTTCAATCGCAAGTAAAGCTTGATCTGCCATTGGCGCATCAATTCCTTCCTCATTGCCATCAATGCCACCTGTATCGATAACTATATAAGGTCGATCATTATGCATAGCTTCACCATACTGGCGATCCCGGGTTAAACCAGAAAAATTAGCAACCAATGCATCACGACTGCGCGTTAGACGATTAAATAGCGTGGATTTTCCTACATTAGGACGGCCAACAAGGGCCAGTACGGGAATCATAGTTTTACCTAAACCGGTAAAGAAATAAATTTATTCAGTTTCGATCTGATATGCGACTAAGTTACCACCATTGCCATAAGCATAAAGAATGCCCCCTTGACCTTGGATAATTCTTAGACCATCACTATCGACTCTGATTCTACCGACAAAACGGCCATCAACTTGAGACAGTAAGTGAAGATAACCTTCGAAATCACCTACAGCTATATAATTATTGAAACTAACAGGCTTGGAAATTTCACGTAAGTCTAGTTGCTCATTTACCCAAACTGATTCATCTTGTCCTTGCCCAGCTCGGCGATAAGCTTTTACGTGCCCCCTTTCATCACTGATGTAAATATTTCCGAAACCTATACTTGCACCAGTTATGCTTGATTCTTCAACACGCCATACAGTTTGCCCTGTAGCAATATCTACCATACTTAAAAAACCTTGATAGCTAGGTACCAAGACTGTGCCGCCATCTATAAAAAGATCGCCATCCACATCAATAATACGTTCAATTTCAGATCGTCCTGTAGGAACTGCAACTCTAGAATTCCAATTTAGGGTGCCGTTATCTATAGCAACTGATACTAAATCCCCATTCTCAAAACCAGCCAAAACAAAATCAGCAAGTATAACGGGGGAACTAGTACCTCTTAAGCTAAGTGCTGGTACAGTGCTTTCGTAAATCCAGAGTTCATCACCTGTAATTGCATCATAACCAGTCAGCCTGCCATCATTAGATTGGGCGATAAGGTAAGTTCCATCACTTGCAGGAACAGATAACACTTCACTACTGGCATCTCTTATCCAAACCGTTTCACCAGTAGTTTTATCAAGCGCAATGAGTGAAGCATCTTCTGTGCCGAGAAATAAATAGTCTCCCCCGATGCCGACACCACCACTAATAAAATAAGCAAGCCTACTTTCCCAGATTCTTCGACCGTCTTCTAGATTTAAAGCTTGAACAGTGCCGTCATTAGCTGCCACATAAATAACTCCAGCTTCAATAATCGGTTGCAGGCGATTATATTTTTCACCTTGGCCGTCACCTATATTTGTACTCCATAAGCGCTGGAAATTAACTTCTTCATCAAAGTTAACCAGTTCAGCTGGAAGATCTATTTCATCATCATTGCCAAGAATCCCACAAGCAGAGAGCACGACTGACATTAGAATCAAAAGACTAAATTTTAATAGTGTTGGAATTAGTTTCATGTGATTAATTCTATGAGCGGATATCGTTTAGTTTTAACTCGACAACTTCGGCGTTAGTTCCAATATTTAGTGCAGTCTGATAAGCCTCAATCGCATCTTCTGTACGGCCAAGTTCGACGTAAGCATCACCTCTAATTTCTGCAAATGTCCCTGCAAAAGTTCCTGATTCCACTTCATCCAATATGAGCAAAGCTCCATTTGCATCGCCTTGTGCTAGAACAACTCGAGCTAAACGTGAACGCGCAGTTAAATTTAGCTCATCGTCTACACTTGATAAGAAACTCAGACTTGGATTATCCAAGACCCATTGTAGTTCCTGTGCCGCATCTTCTAGCTCGCTTCTTTGTACATATATACGCGCCATAATTAAGGCTGAATAACGACTGTATATAGTGCTGGAAAAGTTATTCTTAAGCTCTTCATGTAAACCAAGAGCAATATTTAATTCGGCGTCATCAATTTCTATATCAATGTTTGCCTGAATGTTATCCGCCAATTCTGTATAAATATCGGATGCAGCTTCTGTTAGAGAAACCTGTGAAGATTGCCAGTAACGTGAACCAAACAGCACTGCTAGCACTAATATAATTCCTACAACAACACTTGTACCGTTTTCATTCCACCAACCTTTGATGGCTTCTATTTGTTCTTCATCTGTATCGTAAACCAAGTAAAACTCCTAAAATTCTGAATTATTTGAATATATCTTTTAGCTTGTTGACTAGATCTGCATTATCCAGAACTTCAGCGGATACGTCAGCATCTAAGATTTTTAATTTTATTTCTTCAGCTTCCAATACCAGTACACAGCGTGCTTCACTGGCGTAGGCTTTTTTGAGTTGGCTATTATATTTGCCGCCACCGCAATGGGTAAAAATTCTTATTGCTGGCAATTCTTGTCTAATGTTTTCCGCCAACAACAAGCCCTTAGCCTGATTTTCATTACCAATAAGCGCTATAAAAAGATCCACCTCTTGATTAATCTCAGCTGGCATTCTTTGCAAATCTTCCAGCATTAATAATACCCGCTCCATGCCTAAAGCAAAACCAATAGCCGGGGTATCCCCACCTCCAAGTTTTTTAACTAAACCATCATAGCGACCACCTGCACATACTGTCGCTTGGGCGCCTAATTCTTCAGTTGTCCACTCAAAGACCATTCCGTTGTAATAATCTAAGCCTCTCACCAAACGTGAATTAAGCTTAAATTTCACTCCAGCTTCATTCAGTATAGATAAGAGTTTTTCAAACTCTTCCTGAGAATCTTTATCAATAAAGTCCTCAAGCACGGGTGCTTTTTCTAAAATATGCTGGGTATCTGGACTTTTACTATCTAATATTCTCAACACATTTGCATCTAATCGGCGTTGGCTATCTTCATCTAGATCATCCTTAAAACCCAGCAGGTAACTATGCAAGGCTTCACCATAGGCACTACGATTTGCAGAAGTACCGAGATTATTAATCTCCAAACTGAGGTATTGGTCTAACCCAAGGTTTTGCCAAAGTGCAGCACTTAAGAGTAGAACTTCAGCCTCAATAGTGCTGCCCGCCATTCCAAAAGCTTCAACACCAAACTGATAAAATTGGCGGTATCGGCCTTTTTGAGGACGTTCATGCCGGTACATTGGGCCCATATACCAAAGTTTTTGTATTTGGTTATACAACAAGCCATGTTGTTCAGCTGCACGAATACAAGAAGCTGTGCCTTCTGGTCTTAAACTTAAACTGTCACCGTTGCGATCTTCGAAGGTATACATTTCTTTTTCAACGATATCGGTGGCATCACCAATAGAGCGTTTAAAAAGTTGTGTTTGCTCAAGCACAGGAAAACGAATTTCTTGGTAAGCATAAGCCACCATCAACTGTCGAATTTGTTGTTCTAAGTATTGCCACGAAGGTGATTGATTCGGCAACACATCATTCATGCCGCGGATGGCTTGTATTTTTACTTTGGACAATCCGGTCTACCCTGTTTTTTCTGTAGCTTGTTCAGCTGCTTTTTCAGCTTCTATGTTTGCAACTTTGGTTCGCACCATCGCTTCAAGCTCATCAACCAGATTTGCATTATTGATTTTATGACTGGTTTTACCATTGATATACGACATGTTAATTGGTGTTGCCCCAGTCAAACCTACATCAGCAATTTTCGCTTCACCTGGGCCGTTAACTATACAGCCGACAACTGAAACATGCACTGGCGTTGTGATATCTTCTAGTCGAGATTCCAACTCATTAACTGTCGCAATTACATCAAAATTTTGTCTTGAGCAACTCGGGCAAGCTACTAGGTTCACTCCTTTGTTGCGCAAGCGCAGACTTTTCAAAATATCAAAACCAACTTTTACTTCTTCAACTGGGTCTGCAGCTAAAGACACGCGAATCGTATCGCCAATACCATCCATTAATAGCAAACCAAGACCTATAGAAGATTTTATTGTGCCTGCACGTAAACCACCCGCCTCAGTGATTCCTAAGTGCAGTGGCTGCTGAATTTGCGGAGCCAGCTTTCGATAGGCTTCCACAGTCATAAATACTTCAGATGCTTTTAGGCTGACTTTGAAATCCTGAAAGTCATAAGAGTCCAGAATTTCAATTTGTTGCAAGGCAGATTCCACCATTGCATCGGCATTCGGCTCTTTATATTTACGTAATAATTCCTTACCTAGGGATCCTGCATTTACACCAATTCGCAAGGGCACAGTTTTATCTTTGGCTGACTCAATAACGGCCCGCACTCTATCTTCTCTACCAATATTGCCAGGATTAATGCGTAAGCAATCAACACCTAGTTCCAAAACTTTCAGTGCAATTCGGTAATCAAAGTGAATATCCGCAATAAGAGGCACTTCGGTTTGCTCACGTATTTTTTTAAAGGCTGCAGCGGCTTCAATAGACGGCACGGAAACCCTGACAATATCAACGCCAACTTTTTCAAGGCTTTGAATTTGTTCTAGCGTCGCTTGGACATCACAAGTCTCAGTGTTCGTCATGCTTTGTACAGCAATAGGCGCATCGCCACCGACTGGCACATTACCAACCATAATTTGGCGAGATTTTCGACGTTTTATAGGACTTTCACTAATCATTAATTAGCCCCAAAGTCGCAGGTATTGCTTGAGTGTTCCCTGTAATCATAATAAAAATATTCCAGCAAGCGCACCTATTACAACGACCACAACTGCTGTCCACAAAATTGTTTTATTACGATTCTTAGAATCTTCAGTCTGATCATCTTGTGTATTTTGATTGTTAAATTTTTCTACACAACTTAAATAAGAATTTATTATTTGTTCAGTGTCCGCGCGTAAAAATTCAGCATAAGCTTTATAGTAACCCTTGATAAAAGGTTGCCCAGGTAATTTTTCATAATCATCGTCTTCCAAAGCTTTCACGTAGTGCGCTGTAATATAGATTGACTCTGAAACTTTTCCATAACTATAGCCTAACTCTTCGCGCAGCTTTTTTAATTCTTGCCCGGGTGAAGGCAATTGGTCCTGTTCACTATTGGCTGATTCTACTATTGTAGAATCCAGCTCAGAAGTTTCAGTTAAGTTTGTATCAGTCATTTAATAATTGTTGATAAAGGGCGTGTTCCGGAGATCCCGGATATAATTCAGCTAAGTTTGCACCATATTCGCGCATTTGATTGTCCATGCCACGAGCTTGCTCCAGATTTATGCCAATCCAAAGACTTCTAGCACTTTGTTGGACATTAAAAAACTGCCTTAGTGTTGAGAAGCTCTGATAGTAACGCCCTGCATCTTGAATTTTTTCTTGTTGTAAATAAATATCAGCAAGCTCCAAGGCTGAGCGTATGCGATTACCGTTTAATTGTAAGGCACGATTGAAAGCAAATTCCGCATCGCTTATTTGGTTTAATTGCAATGCTGCAAGCCCCATATTTTAAAATGCCTGTGAACGTCCTGCATACTCAGTATCTTCAACCACTTCTTCTAGTTTATCGTAAGCTGCTTGGAAACGGTTATTTGAAAATAAAAAAGCCGCATAATTATTTCTAACTTGAGAATTACCAGAATCCAAACGTAAGTCTCGAAGAAAACTCTCATCAGCTAAATTTAGATCACCTTCTAATGTGTAGACTAAACCCCATATACCGTAAATATCACTGTTATTCGGATCGATCTCTGATGCATTGATTAAATGTCTACGAGCTTGACTAAAGTCTTGCAGTTCAACATAGCCAAGTGCCAGCTCTAGATATCCATTAAGCCTCTCTTCAGGATCAGCTTGATTAAAACCACCTGTGGTTTCACTCACACACGATGCAAGTATGATACTCAAAGATATGATGAATACACTTGCCGATCTTTGCATTATCTTTACCGTTTTTAGAATCAATTTATACCTGCTAGCCTAACATATTATTGAACTTTTATTGACACAGGTAGAGCTTGATCGCCACTGTTTTGCTGCAATTTTAGTTGCTGTGCTGCCAAATGTCGTGCACTGCGACGCGTGGTATCGTCGACCTGTCCTACAAGCTGACCACAAGCAGCGCCAATCTCATCACCACGAGTTGTACGAATAGTGACTATGTAGCCGGCTTCCTGCAAAATTTTACGAAAATTGCTAATTGTTGAGTCTTTTGATCGATTATAGTCCGAGCCTTCAAATGGATTAAAAGGTATTAAATTAATTTTGCATGGGGTTGTCTTTAATACTTCCGCTAATTCTCGGGCATGTTCACGATGATCATTCACCCCAGAAATCAAAATATATTCAATTGTTGCAACTCGATTATCAGTCAAGGAATCTAGATAAGCATTAACACTAGTAAGCAATTCATTAATCGGATATTTTCGATTGATCGGGACAATTTCACTACGTAATTCATCATTAGGTGCATGTAAGGAAACAGCAATAGAAGCATCAGTGTGTTCTTGCATTTCATATATTTTCGGCACTACACCTGAAGTGCTTATAGTGACACGCCGCTTGGATAGGCCATAACAATTATCTTCCATCATAATGCCGACAGCATCCATGACATTGTCAAAATTCATTAATGGTTCACCCATACCCATCATCACAACATTGGTGACTTTACGTTGAACTTTATGCCCAAAAGTATTAAAGGTTTGGTTAACTAGCCAGAGCTGGCCAATAATTTCAGCAGTTGTTAAATCACTGTTAAAACCCTGCTTACCTGTGGCGCAGAACTTACAGTCTAAACTGCAGCCCGCCTGTGAAGAAATACACAAGGTACCTCTACCGGCTTCAGGAATGTAGACCATTTCAACGGAACTACCGCTAGCAACTTCGACAATCCATTTGTAGCAACCATCTTTCGATTCATAGCATTCTTTAAGTAGCGGTGGGCGAATCTCAGCGCACTCCTTGAGACTGGCACGCAAGGATTTACTGATATTGGTCATCTCATCAAAATTTGTCTCGCCCTGTTGATGAATCCATTTCATCAACTGTATAGCGCGAAAAGGCTTTTCTCCTAGTTCAAGAAGAAAAGCCTCCATTTTAGTTTTACTAAGACCCAATAAATTGGTTAGTTGTGTTGGCATAACTTATTCCTGCTTACCAGGATATTTGCCCCTTTTGTTGTTCCTTACCCTAAAATTGTCGAGGACAAACTTCCTCAGAATTAAAGAAATATGAAATTTCTCTTTCTGCTGAAGTTGGAGAATCTGAACCATGTACCGCATTGGCATCAATAGACTGTGCGAAATCTGCGCGAATAGTGCCTGCATCTGCTTCAGCTGGGTTAGTTGCACCCATTAAGTCACGATTTTTAGTAATCGCATCTTCACCTTCCAAAACCTGAACAACTACTGGCCCTGAAGTCATGAATTCAACTAAATCATTATAAAAAGGACGTTCCTTATGCTCAGCATAAAAACCACCAGCTAGGGCGTCATCTAATTGCAGCATTTTTGATGCGACAATCTTAAGTCCGCCTTTCTCAAAACGGCTGACTATTTCACCAATAACGTTTTTGGCAATTGCATCAGGTTTAATAATAGATAAAGTTCGTTCCATGGCCATCAAAAGCTCCCAAATAAAGAAATAACATGCTTAAATTTAAGTGCGCGTATTATACGCATGTTTAGGGATTTTTTGTATGTTTTTTAATCGCTTAGCTGCATATTGAGTGAGGGAGCTTATGCGGATAATAAGTGACTGAAATAAATTTAACTAATAACGAAGTTTCGGTAAGCGCAGCAGCTAAAGCTCATCGATCCAAGCCATTTGTATAGCTTCAAGTATCTTTTCACCACTTCTATCAGGATCATCATCAAAGCCTTCCAGCTCACAGACCCATTTTCGCAGATCAACAAAGTTCACATATTGCGGATCAATATCCGGATATTTTTCAAACAGCTCTATTGCTATATCTATCGTATCTGTCCATTTCATATTGATAACCTAATAATTAACTAGAACTCATTGAAAATAAACTTATAAATGACCTGTTTTTACCCAAATCAAGGTGTCTTGCTCTACATACGGGTTGTGTTGGCTAGTATGAGGACTTCTTATCCAAGTACCAGCCGGATAGTGACCTAGCTCATCGATAAATTCACCACTAATAACATAAATTTCTTCACCACCAAAGTGAGTATGCACTTTAAACTTTGTTCCTGCTGGCCAATAAACAAGTGCTGTAGACTCAGTTAAATGGCTGTGTAAGGGCATCACTTTTAAGTCACCCTGCCCCGGCAACCATTCATTATTTTCAGTATTTATTAAGAGGTGTTGTTTATCATCAGCTTGAAATTGATGCAATTTTACTAAAATTACACAACCTTCTTTGCTGAATGGAGCGTGGATAAATCCTTCAGGATTTCTAAAATATTGCCCCTTAGTATAATCACCAGTGTGATCAGAAAAGGTGCCTTCTAATACCAATATTTCTTCGCCTTTTGGGTGGTCATGCTCTGAAAATGCCGAGTCAGCATCATATCTAACAATACTGGTGGCATGGCCTTGCTCTTTAGATTCTCTTGCTAATGGCTTACGCCATACTCCCGACATTGGGCTAGCTAGCCATTCTTGATCTTCAGTATTAATAACTACTCGTTCTGCGAAATCCATATTGAGCATAGTTTTACCACCCCTCAAGACAACGACTAATGCCCTTCCGAAACCATATTTAGGTTGTATTTGGGTATTTCGATAACCAAATCATCATCGGCCACTAAAGCCTGACAACTTAATCGCGAGTCTGGCTCTAAGCCCCAGGCTTTATCCAACATATCATCTTCATTCTCGTCAGACTCTTCCAGCGAATCAAAACCTT
The DNA here is from genome assembly GCA_029246545.1 of Gammaproteobacteria bacterium. Taxonomy (GTDB): domain Bacteria; phylum Pseudomonadota; class Gammaproteobacteria; order Pseudomonadales; family Pseudohongiellaceae; genus UBA5109. The sequence continues at coordinate 129,268 of JAQWMX010000007.1, read as the reverse complement.
GTCGGATAACAACATGACAAGTTGTACATGCACAGGCCTTTTCACACGCATGCTCTATATCTAAACCATTTTTAAGAGCAACATTTAGAATTGTCTCGCCTGGTTCTGCATCAACTTCTAAACCATCTGGGCAACGCTCAGGATGCGGTAAAAAGGTAAGCTTTGTCATTAACGATCGACCTCTTCTAATTTTTTACCTTTGAACGCGGACTTAATTTGACTATCCATACGTCTGGCGGCGAAAGTGACACTTAATTCATTGAGTGCTTCTGATTGTTGTTGAATTAAATCAGCATCAGCACTCTTCAAAGATTCTTGCAAAGAAATCAAACCTTCTTGTATGGCTTTTAATTCATCTGCATCTAATAATTCGGCATCTTGTGCTAAAGCCGAATCAGTGGCTTCAATTATCCGCAATGCTTCAACTTCATTTTCTTTTAATCTTCTCAGATCTCGATCATGCTCAGCTTCACTGTGAGAAGCTCTAATCACAGATTCAATTTCTTTTTCTTCTAATCCAAAGGAAGGTTTCACTACGATACTACTTTTCACGCCAGAAGATTGCTCTTCAGCTTCAACAGAAAGCAATCCATCAGCATCAACCTGAAATGAAACACGGATAACAGCGGCTCCAGCAACCATAGGCGGTATACCGCGTAATTCAAATTTAGCGAGTGAACGACAGTCTTCTACTAACTCTCTTTCACCTTGTAAAACATGCAAACTCATAACAGTTTGACCATCTTTAAAAGTTGTAAATTCTTGGGCCCGACTTACTGGAATTGTTGTATTCCTAGGAATAATTTTCTCAACCAAACTCCCCATAGTCTCAATACCAAGGGATAAAGGATTAACATCGAGCAACAATAAATCACTGTCGTATTTATTACCCACTAAAATATCAGCTTGAATCGCTGCACCAAGCGCTACGACCTGATCAGGATCAAGCTCATTAAGCAATGGTTGTTTGAAAAAATCTTGTACTTTTTCTTGCACACGTGGTGAACGGGTTGAACCGCCTACCATCACTACATCGGTAATATCTTCAATGCTCATTGATGCATCTCTAAGCACTCTTCTGCAGGCTTTTATCGTACGATCAATTAACGGATCGATAAACTGATAATACTTTCCTATGTCTAGCTCGCCAGACCAATCTGCAAAATTAACCTCAACTGCATCAGTTTCGCTCAAGTCATGTTTTGCATTTCTTGCACAAGTAGATAATTCAGCTAGATGATTTTGTTTTATTTCAATTTTAGATTCTGTTTTTATCCATTGCATAATTGTTCGATCAAAATCATCACCGCCCAGTGCAGTATCGCCCCCGGTCGCTAATACTTCAAAAACACCTTTCTCAAGATGCATTAAAGAGACATCAAAAGTGCCTCCACCCAAATCAAAAATAATGACATTACCTTCAAGCTTTTTATCTAAACCATAAGCCACAGCTGCAGCCGTAGGTTCACTCAATAAACGCAATACATTCAAATCAGCAATACGGGCAGCGTCTTTGGTTGCCTGGCGTTGTGCTTCATCAAAGTAAGCTGGCACTGTTATTACGACACCTTCAATTTCTTTTTGTTCTTCTTCATTGCCCACTTCTTTTTCAAAATGCTTTGCTCCTCTTGCAGCGAGCACTTTAAGTATTTCTGCAGAGACCTCAACTGGACTTTTTAAGCCCACAGGGGTTTCTATTAAGGGCATTCCGCTGCTTTCAGATTCAACTAAGGTGTAAGAAAGTTCATGTTTAATATCGCCAGCACCACGACCCATCAAACGTTTTACAGAACTAATATGCTCATTTGATTTGAGGGCTGCTTGCCCTACTAGAATATTTTCATCATTAGAATAAGCAACAACTGAAGGTAAAAGTGCGGATTCTTTTGAATCAGAAATAATGAATGGTCCACCTTCTGATGCCGATGCAACTAAGGAGTTAGTTGTGCCAAGATCAATACCTAGAGCATGCTTGCTATCTTGCTTGCGCCGAGGGCTTTGTCCTGGTTCTGAAATGTTGAGTAAGGCCATCTTTATCTTTAGGAATCAGTTTTAATAATCAAGAATTTTTTCTTCAGAACGGTTAATCTCGTCCAACATTTTTTCGACAAATTGCAATTTGTTATATATCGGTTTTGCTTCCATAAAATTAAATGCATTTGCAAAATCTTGGAATTCAATAATGCAATTTTGATGCTCTTCAACCACTTCTTGTTTTAAAAGCTCAATCGTATTTAAATTTTCATCTTGAGTCGCATCATCTAAAATATCTCGCCAACTCATTTGTTGTAACAAAAAATCTTCAGTCAAATGATTTTGATTATTCTCTTCCGGATCAACACCATTTATGATCAGCAAATAACCGGCTCTTCTTAATGGTGATTTCAAGGTATTAAAAGCATCGTTAATGATTGAGCTAGATTGCAAGGCATGTAATCTAGTTGCATCATCAGCATCGCTATATTTATCTGGATGATATTGTGATTGTAGATTTTTATATTCAGCAGAAATTCTGTCTAAATCTAAATCAAAATTTTCTTGCAAAGAAAATATTTCAAAATAATTTTTGCTATTAATACTCAAGAGACTTGCCTTTTAAAAAATTAAAGACGCGATGGGATCGCTATGCATGTACTAAATTAAATTGAGAAGGATTCTCCGCACCCGCACTCACCTTTTACATTCGGGTTGCGGAATTCGAAGCCTTCATTGATGCCTGATTTTACAAAATCCATTTCTGTGCCATCTATATAAACCAGGCTTTTAGGGTCAACCACGATTTTGATACCGTGGTCTTCAAACACTTCATCACTTTCTTTTAAATCATCAACAAACTCTAGCACATAGGCCATACCCGAACAGCCGGTGGTTGTAACACCTACGCGGATACCCAAGCCTTTGCCTCTGCTTGCCATCTGGGATGCGACATGTTCCGCCGCAGATTCACTCATTGTTATAGCCATGTACTATTCTTTCCTATTTCTAATTCTTTTCTTCTTGCCTAGTGTTCAGCAGCCTCTTCTTTTTGGGTATACCCACGTTTTTCTTTTACATCTGCAATAGCCGCTTTAATTGCATCTTCTGCTAACACATAACAATGAATTTTAACTGGAGGCAGACCCAACTCTTCAGCAATTTCACTATTTTTAATTTGCTGTGCGTCATCAAGCGTGCGGCCTTTAACCCATTCAGTTAACAATGAGCTTGATGCAATTGCAGATCCACAACCGTAGGTTTTAAATTTAGCATCCTCAATTACACCCTCTTCACTAACCTTAATTTGCAATCGCATAACATCACCACATGCAGGTGCACCGACCATACCGGTACCGACATTTTTGTCGTCATCATCTAACTTGCCGACATTGCGTGGATTTTCATAATGATCTAAAACTTTTTCTGAATAAGCCATAATATTTACCTTTTTAACTTATTAAATTTCTAAATTTAACCGTCTCTTTTTTTCACTTCTAATCTTTTCTTGTTAGGAGGTTTTAAAGCGTCAAGAGCGAAATCAAGGCTAGGCAAAAATTTTTGAAAAAGCGCAGTTTACAGTTTTGTAAATGAGCATTTTAATAAAATTTTTAACGCCGCATTGATAAGCGCAATCGCTTTAACACCTCCTAATGGGCTGCCCATTGAATTTTACTAATGTCGACGCCATCCTTGTACATATCCCAAAGTGGCGACAACTCTCTTAATTTGGTTACAGCTTCTTTCACTTTTTCAACTGCAAAGTCGACGTCTTCTTCAGTGCTGAATCGGCCAATAGTAATACGTAATGAACTATGCGCCAGTTCATCATTAAGACCAATTGCTCTTAGCACGTAAGAAGGCTCTAGGCTGGCTGATGTACAAGCAGAGCCCGAAGAAACCGCAAGATCTTTTAATGCCATGATAAGTGACTCACCTTCGACAAAATTAAAACTGACATTCAAATTGCTCGGCACTCGCTGATCAATATCACCATTGATATAAATCTCTTCCATCCCTTCTAGCCCCTTAAGAAAACGTTGCCTTAGTGCCAAACTGTGTTCTGCATCTGATTGCATTTCCTCTAAGGCAATTCGATAAGCTTCACCCATACCAACTATTTGATGAGTCGCCAAGGTGCCTGACCGCATACCTCTTTCATGACCACCGCCGTGCATTTGTGCTTCCAGGCGCACGCGCGGTTTACGACGTACATAAAGTGCACCAATACCTTTAGGTCCATACACTTTATGCGCTGTTACTGACATTAGGTCGACTTTCATATTTTCCATATCAATGGCAATTTTGCCGACACTTTGCGCGGCATCAACATGGAATAACACTTTTTTCTCACGCGTTATTTCTCCAATAGCAGCGATATCATTGATAACACCGATTTCATTATTAACATGCATCAGGGAAACCAAAATTGTGTCTTCTTTTATGGCTTTGCCAACTTCTTCAGGCTGTATCAAACCTTTTTCATCTGGGTCCAGATAAGTTACTTCAAAACCTTCACGTTCAAGTTGACGACAAGAATCCAGCACAGCTTTGTGTTCAATTTTTGATGTGATTATGTGCTTGCCTTTGCTCTGATAGAAATGAGCAACACCTTTAAGGGCTAAGTTGTCAGATTCTGTAGCACCAGAGGTCCAGACAATTTCACGCGGATCACAATGCATAAGGTCAGCCACGTGTTGACGTGCTTCTTCAACGGCTTCTTCTGCTTTCCAGCCAAATACGTGAGAACGTGAAGCCGCATTACCGAAATTGCCCTCCAGAGTCAGGCATTTCATCATGGCATCCATCACACGTGGATCGACCGGTGTAGTAGCTGAATAATCAAAATAAATTGGTTCTCGCATAACGTCTACTTCTTAAACCTCTTGTTTGCTAATTGTTATTACTTTTTCTAACTTTTTTACTTTTAATTTAACTAGCTAGTACTACTGGCAATAGTGTCAAAACTTTTTTCTAGTTTTTCTATATGCCTATCTTGTTGGCTTTGCGCTATCTGACTGATTTCTCTTTTTGAGATTAGGTCCGCCAGAGAAATATTGCTTAAATAACTATATATCTGCTCACTTAAATCCTCCCATAAATGATGGGTTAAACAGATAGAACCATTCTGACAATCACCGGAACCCTGACACTTGGTTGTATCCAAGGATTCACTAACGGCATCAATAATTTCGGCCATATCAATATCACTTTCAGCTCGGCTTAATTGATAGCCTCCACCTGGACCACGCACACTATTAACTAACTCTTTCTTACGCAACTTAGAGAACAGCTGTTCTAGATAAGACAGTGAGATATCCTGGCGTTGTGAAATATCAACCAAGCTAACTGGGCCATCACTAGCGTTAATGCTTAAATCCAGCATCGCTGTAACGGCATAACGACCTTTTGTAGTAAGACGCATAGTTGTCTTTTTAACTCTGTATCTAATCCTGATTAAATTACTCAGGTATTATCTAATAACCAACTCTTTTGGTCAAGTATTAAACAAGTAGCTAAGCATTCAGTGAAATGCAGTTAATCGCCCTTTTCGCCCTACTCTTACTTATGCAGCTTATTTTTTACTTAGCTTATTCAGCATTTTCCGTGTTTCCGAAACAATGCCATGCAGGATATTAATTTCCATTTTATCTACACGCACACGATTATAGAGCCGTCTCAACCTAGGCATTAAATGTCGAGGGTTCTCAGGATCATGAAAGTCGATTTGGATAAGCATTTGTTCAAGATGCTCTAGATAGGTCTCAACTTCAGCGACTGTGGCTAAATCATTATCCCAACTTTCTGTTACTTCCTGATTACCTTCTTCAAGCTGTTCTTTTAACTGGTATATCTCATGACTGAGCACCATCACTGCTGCGGCTAGATTTAAAGAACTGTATTCTGGGTTTGCCGCAATCTGCACATGAAAATGGCAAAGCTGCAACTCTTCATTACTTAAGCCCCTGTCTTCACGCCCAAACACTAGCGCTACTTTCTGCTGCTGGCCTTCTTCGACTAATTTCTTTGCGCAAGTTCCAGGATCAACTACTGGCCAAGGAATTCTTCTGGATCGGGCGCTGGTGCCAACCACCAAACTGCAATCAGCGATGGCTTCCGTTAAATCTTCACAAAGGACAGCATTATCAAGAATATCCAGAGCTGATGATGCTCTACCTATTGCAACTCCAGAAGGGTAATCTTTAGGGGTGACCAAATAAAGTTTCGACAGCCCCATATTTTTCATGGCACGCGCGGCTGCTCCGATATTTCCTGGATGAGAAGTGTTTACTAGTACAATGCGGATGTTATCTAAGTGCAATTTCTTTGGCTGAGCTATTTTGCTGAAAGTTACAGAGCGCGCATCTTAGCAGAAACCGGCTGGCTCTGATATTATAGCGCCCGATTTTTATCCCGTTCACCATAAGGCTTAAACCACATGCATCCGATTGTAAATATCGCTCTTCGCGCCGCCCGAGAAGCATCAGATATTATTGTTCAAGCTTCAGATAGACTTGATCGGATACAGGTGTTTGATAAAGGCGATAATGATTACGTCACTAACGTTGATCAAGAAGTCGAAACACTTCTGATTAGCTCTATTCAAAAAGCGTATCCGGAACATAGTTTTCTTGGAGAGGAATCCGGCCTGATCGAGGGTGAAGATAAATCAACAATATGGTATATAGACCCTATAGATGGCACTCGGAATTTCATGCGTGGCTTTCCACATTTCTGCATTTCCATGGCCTGTGTAAAAAATAACAAGCTTGAACATGCAGTAATTCTTGATCCAATTCGGCAAGATGAGTTTACTGCCACGAAAGGCGAAGGCTCGCGTTTAAATGACACTCGCATTAGAGTTGGCAAGAAAACTAAATTACAAGAAGTTGCTCTTAGCATGAGCTTTGCCGGTGGTGATCACTATGAACTGGCACTCGCTCTGCAAAAAAAGATCAAAGATAACATCGGCGGGATTCGCGTTACTGGTTCAGCCGCTCTCGATCTAGCATATGTCGCAAGTGGTAAACTAGATGCAGGTTGGGTTTCTGGTCTCAAGCAGTGGGACGTAGCTGCAGGAATCCTATTAATTCAGGAAGCTGGCGGTTTAATCAGCGATCATCAGGGCAACCCAGATTGCCTACAAAGCAATCAATTGGTTTTTGCTAATCCCAAATGTTTTAAACCTCTTCTGAAAGTTTTGCGCACCGATTAGCAACTTTTTGTTATTCACCTTTTATTTTTCATCAATTACAATTCATATGATCTCGATCATATTCACTTTAGATAATTAGTATTACCATTTATCTATTAACTTTTAATAAATAAGTAAGGCATTAATCTGGAGTTTTAACATGAGCGCACAGGATTACATACTCGTTATTATCGAACCAAGTCAAGATACCCATATTGCTCTTGATCGCGCGCTAGTTACCTTAAAAGCTAGAAAAGTGCCACCAAAATTGCATTTATTCATCTGCCCTGATGTAGACAATACCGACCTTAAAGCCCGCAATCAGGGTTTATACAGAGACAGTAAGTGGCTGGATGAACTCACCAAACCTGCAGTTGAATCAGGCCTGGATTTTAGCTATGAGCTATGTTGGACAATGGAATGGTCAGAAGCGGTTTTAAATTGCGCCGATCGTATTCAACCGGACGTTATTTTCATTCCTGATTACAACGCTACTGTACGCCGCAGCATGTTCACTAATTCTAAATGGGATTTATTACGCAAATCACCCTGTCCTGTGACGATCGTACGACCCGAATCCAGGAGCCAAAGGAAAGTTATTCTCGCGGCTTTGAATATCAGAACTGAAAAATCAAAATATATAGAATTAAATGAAAAAATTCTTAAACACGCCGATAGGGTTGCATCCCTTTATAATGCTGAACTTTATGCCATCAATTCCTATAAAGACAGTATGCATTACCCGGATCGAGAACAATTACTTAAATTCACTGGTCTTGATACAGAAAATGTACATTTAGAAGAAGGTGATCCCGCTGAAGTTATTTCCCGCTATGCTGAAGAGATCAATGCCGATTTGGTAGTAATTGGCACGATGCATAGAAAAGGTGCCGCTGCGTTAATGCGTGGTAATACTTCCGAAAAAGTTCTCAGTAAAGTTAAGCAGGGTGTCTTAACTCTTTCATGATAAACTTTCGATTTTTAGCCGCATAAGTATAATCGGGCGAATGAAGCATACTGAAAAAGACTCTCCTGGCTACTGGCAGGAAAATATACGTCTAGTGAAAATCTTACTAGGCATCTGGTTTGTCGTTTCCTTTTTATTAGGCATTATTTTCGTCGATGTGCTCGACAACTTTCGTTTTGCCGGTTTCAAATTGGGCTTCTGGATTTCACAACAAGGCGCCATTTTTATTTATGTATTTCTAATCTATTTCTACCTTAAAGCGATGGATAAGCTCGACGATAAGTACAAGCTTAATGATGAGGAATAGATAAAAATGTCCGTTCAGGAAATGACCTACCTTTTTGTCGGCATAACTTTTCTGCTGTACATCACAATTGCTATCAAATCCCGCGCCTCTTCAACCAGTGATTTTTATATCGCCGGAGCGCATGTCCCGCCGCTTGCAAATGGACTAGCTACTGCTGCTGACTGGATGTCGGCGGCTTCATTTATTTCTATGGCAGGCATTATTTCTTTTATGGGGCGCGACGGCTCTGTTTACCTAATGGGCTGGACTGGCGGCTACGTGCTGCTTGCCATGTTGATTGCCCCTTATTTACGTGACTTTGGTAAATTTACCGTGCCCGACTTTATTGGTGAACGTTATTACTCTCAGACCGCTAGAATCGTGGCTTTGCTTTGTGCAGTTTTCATTTCTTTTACCTACGTTGCCGGACAAATGCGTGGCGTTGGTGTAGTCTTTTCTCGCTTCTTGGAAGTCGACATTAACATTGGTGTTTTAATTGGCATGACCATTGTGTTCTTTTATGCGGTGCTAGGCGGCATGAAAGGCATTACTTATACCCAGGTAGCGCAATATTGTGTGTTGATCTTTGCGTTTATGGTGCCAGCCATTTTTATCTCACTATTAATGACAGGCAATGTCATTCCCCATATTGGTTTTGGTGCAGAATTAAATCCTGAATATGGTGGCGGCTATCTACTTGATCGCTTAGATGGCTTAAATCAGGAATTAGGCTTTGCGGCATATACCGAAAGTATCCGCAGCAAGTTAGATGTATTTTTTATTACAGCTGCACTAATGTTTGGTACAGCCGGTTTACCTCATGTCATTATTCGTTTTTTTACGGTGCCTAGTGTTAGAGCTGCACGGAAGTCAGCACTTTATGCAATATTTTTTATTGCCATTTTGTATACCACTGCTCCAACTATTTCAGCTTTTGCCAGAGCAAATTTAATTAATACTGTTAGTAATGTTGAATACAGTGCCATGCCGGAATGGTTTAAAACTTGGGAAGCAACAAATCTCATCAGCTTCGAAGACAAAAATAATGATGGAATCATTCAGTATCTTGCTGACCCACAAGATAACGAACTTACAGTAGACCGGGATATTATTGTATTGGCGAATCCAGAAATAGCTCAGCTACCAAATTGGGTGGTTGCCTTAGTTGCAGCGGGAGGACTTGCTGCTGCACTTTCCACAGCTGCCGGCTTACTCTTAGTCATATCATCTGCCATTTCTCACGATTTATTAAAATCAAATTTGATGCCCAATATTAGTGAGAAAAAAGAATTGCTTTCAGCGCGTATCGCTATATTTTTCGCAGTTTGTATTGCTGGTTATTTTGGCATTAATCCGCCTGGCTTTGTTGCAGAGGTTGTAGCGTTCGCCTTCGGTCTTGCGAGTTCTTCCTTCTTCCCTGCCATAGTATTGGGGATTTTCTATAAGCGCATGAATAAAGAAGGTGCCATTTCTGGCATGCTGGTGGGAATCATCTTTACAGCAAGCTACATTATTTATTACACCTTTATTAACCCAGCAGCTGATAACGCTGATGGTTGGTGGCTTGGTATTTCGCCAGAAGGTGTTGGGACACTTGGCACCCTACTAAATTTCGTAACGGCTTTTGTTGTTTGCCATTTTACCGCAGCACCACCGCAAGAAGTACAAGCGATGGTTGAAGATATACGCGTGCCAGGTTAGATACCCGAATTATTTAAACTTTAAATTAAAAATATTTAACACAATAAATATGGTAAAAATAAAATGATAAAAACTAATAAATTATTTACATACCCAGCTTTAATTATATTTATTTCATTTCAATTATCAGCCTGTGCGGCTGAATCGAATGGACTACAACTAGAGGTTTATACAGGTCAGTATAGCGGTATCGGAGAAAACTCTTTTACCCTGCTCGGCGAAAATGAAGCTATCCAAATTGATTCACCTTGGTTGCTAGGCGACGGGGAAATACTTGCTGAAAGATTAAAAAGTAATGGTCGTGAACTTACCCATATTTTATTAACCCATGGCCATCCTGATCACTATATGGGGCTCGCCCCACTTGTCGAAGCTTTTCCAGACGTTCAGGTTTTAGCCCGCCAGCCAGTGATCGATGAAATTTCCACACAATTTCAATCTAAATGGGTACATTGGGAGCCGCTTTATGGCTCTCAGCTTCCAATACAACCAGTTATTCCTGAGCTTCTAATTGGCAATAACATTTTCCTAGAAGACTATGAAATCCAGTTTATGGATTTGATCCCAGCAGAAACCATGGATGCAATGGTCTTTTATATTCCATCATTAGAGGCATTAATTACTGGCGATTTAATCTTCGCGCAAATGCATCCCTACTTTGCTGATTTAAACAATCCTGCAAGCTGGATCGGAGCACTTGAATCAGTACAAGCATTCTCACCTATCAACCTGGTTTACCCTGGACATGGTCCAAATGGCGGACCTGAAGTGCTTGATGAAGCAATTAATTATATGCAAGTTTATCAAGATGTCGCACAACCGGGTGTACCCTTACGTGAATTTGCACCGATAATGGCTGCGCGATTTCCTGATTATTCTCCGACTTTTTTATGGTGGACCAGAGGCCCAGGTTTTGGCATAGCAGGCCCCGGCCCATTAGGCGTCCCTGAAGCTATTACAGACACCTTGCCACCTCATCTAATGCAAGGTGAACCACCACCATAGCTTATTCGCTAGTAAGTTATGGCTAATTAGTTGAAAGTGCACCCCGGCCTTTTTACCAACACTCTTAGGTAGTGTCACTTTATATACACTTCCAGAAGATTCGCTTGCTGTAGCTGCTAAAATCAAGTTTATGGCACCCTCACTTAATTCAGTTTTAGGTATAAACAGACTATTATCTGCATAAGTATTGCATTACATATGAGGATTTTTTAGATTAACCACAGGTGTATTACGGATGTAAATCACCTATTGCATTTTTTTTCCTCGAATGTAGCAATGTAGGGTAAGTGCCGCCAAGATCTGTTTTTTTATAAGGGAAAAATAGGTCTTGGCGATTTTCATTAAAAAATTAATCTATCCCAATTATTACCTTAACTTTATTCCTAAAAGAGAATTTTAATGACTGAACAAGCACTGAATATCAACCCCAGATCTGCAGATAGAATATTTTTCCCTGCAATTGCATTATTTGCAGCATTTATTGTCATCGTCGGTTTTGGGCCTTCTTATTACTTTAAAGAATTTACAGATGCACGTGAGTTAAGACTTAGCGTGCATCTTCACGGATTAGTATTTTCAGCCTGGATTATTCTTTTTATCGTACAAGCCTTTCTAGTTCGTACAGGCAACGTTTCTTTTCACCGCAAGCTAGGCGTATTTGGTGTTGCTATTGCAGCATTATTAGTTGTCGTAGGTACAACTGTGTTTACCGCACGCGCACAAACGCATTTTTATCCACCGTGACTTCTAGCCATCTCTGGCATCGACATGATCATGTTCACAGTATTTTTCTGTAGTGCAATATACTTTCAGACTAAATCGGACCTGCATAAACGCTTAATGCTTCTCACAACATTAACAATTCTAGGTGCAGCTGTATTACGCTGGCCAATGCTAAGACCAATGTTTGGATCATTAGATACCTTAACAATAGGGTCATTCTGGATGTATGTTGGAGCTGATATTCCGCTTCTGGCAGGCGTTATTTACGATCAAGTAGTTCACGGCAAGATAAACAAAGCGTATATTTGGGGTGGTACCGCACTCGTAGTTTCTCAAGTGTTTAGGATTGTTTTTTACAACAGCGAACCTTGGATCGCGATTACAGAAGCTTATGTGAGTATGACTCAACAATGACAAACGAAATTGCAATATTGTTCACTTAAAAAAGAGATGAGAGAAATCAAAATGAAATCTATAAAAATACTTTTAACCTGCCTATTCGGCTTAGCTTTTAGTTCACAATTATTCGCTCAAGATGTATTGCGCTTAGATAGAGCAACCTTATCAGGACTAGGACTTGAGGGAGGCGCAGACGAAAATGGCATCATGCGCTATGGGAAAACACTTTACGATGGAGACAAATTCAATGTTTCTATGGCTGCTGGTAATGGACCCAACAATATCGAGGTCATTGAAGTTGACAGCTTTCCTATTCAAGAGTTCTGCTACCTTATTAATGGTTCAGCAACTTTTATAGGCAAAGATGGGCAAACTGCGACTTTTAATACTGGGGACTTCTTCGTAATCCCATTAGGTTGGTCTGGCACCTTTATTACCCAAGGCAACAATTTATATCAGGTATTGCTAGTCATTAGTGACGAGCGTGGTGAAGCTATTCCTGGCGCTTTCCCAACAATGGTTGGCCCTACCTACATGTCAGGCTTAGGCCTGGATGTTTCTTCATTTCCACCGGCAGGTCCTGATGCAGAATCAAACAGAAAAACTATTTGGGATGGCGCAGAATTAGCTATAACGGTAATGGATGTTTCGCCTAATTCAGCTGATTTTACAGATATGAGTGAGGAATTTGTTTATGTCTTAAATGGTTCTGCTACCCTGACTCAAGTTGGTGGTGAGCCACAGACTTTTTACGCTGGCGATTTTTTTGTTGTCCCAGAAGGCTGGGATGGCAACTGGACTGCTGATGGCAATGATCTCTATCGTGAATTAATTGCACTACCTGCTAACTAAATAACTTGGTTCTGGATATTGGCTCAAGACCGTGTAACCATGGTTTTGGGTCAATAATAAGGAAAGCTTCTCATCTAAATAACAAGCATGCTTGAAACTGCAATTCTTGCATTAACTACTTTTTTTGCCACTATTGGGTCGTTGGACGTTGCCGCTATGTTTGCCGTACTAACAGCAGACTATAATGCTCAACAAAAAATGTCTGCCGCCATTCGTGGCACATTAATCGCTACTATTATTTTAGTCACATTTGCTCTAATCGGAGAGATTCTCTTATCGAGTCTCGGTATTTCCCTTGCCGCATTAAGAATCGCCGGCGGTGTTTTACTACTTCTCATTGGTATTGAAATGGTCTTTGCGCGTTCTTCAGGGGTCACATCCACTACCAGTGAAGAAGAACAGGAAGCTTTCACCAAATCTGATATCTCGGTCTTCCCCTTAGCCACCCCACTAATCGCCGGTCCCGGAGCTATGGGCGCTGTCATATTACTTATAGCCAATCAAGAAGGCGATGTCACCGGCCAGGCAATAATCATTGCATCTTTACTGGCTATTTTGTTATTAACATTTGCCTGTTTGATACTTGCCGCCAAATTACAAAAACTACTTGGTGTCACTGGTATGCATGTAATCGCAAGAGTCATGGGTGTTCTATTATCAGCTCTGGCTATTCAATTTATCATTGATGGCATCAAACAAAGTGGCTTAGTAGCTCTTTGAGAATCGGCACTATTCTTAATCTCTAGTTTTATCAGCACTTCTTATACCTAACAACACGAGGTTTTTTTAAAAACGAATTATTTCTTTGCATTGCTCATTTTCACTTGACAATCTAAATGATAATCATTATCATTTACTTTCTTTTTAACAGCTGAACAATTCTTGAAATGAAACGCTCTGCACTAACCATATTACCTTCTTTAATCACTCTGCTAGTAACAACTACTGCTGCAACATCGGGCTTATCGCAACACGAATCAGAGGCAAAGAAATCAAACCACTTTTTTGAAGAATTCACCATTATTGGTCATCAGGATGATATTTCCAGCGTTACGGGGTCAGCCTATTTAATTAGCACAGAACAACTTGAAACGTTCTCTTATTCTGATATCCAAAGAATTATTCGTGAAATTCCTGGTGTATCAATTCAAGTTGAAGATGGTTACGGTTTAAGGCCAAACATCAGCATTAGAGGTGTAACAACTGAGCGCAGCTCAAGAATAACTTTATTAGAAGACAACATACTGATAGCCCCTGCCCCGTATGCTGCTCCATCAGCCTATTACTTCCCTACTTCTGGACGACTTAATTCAGTAGAAGTGGTTAAAGGACCCTCTGCAATTACACAAGGCCCTTATACAATTGGTGGGGCATTAAATATGATTTCAACGCCTATTCCTAATCAAATGGAAGGAAATATTTTATTGGAAAGCGGCCAAGACTCCACTAACAGATTACACGCTAATTACGGTGGCTACACAGAGTCTGGATTCGGTTTCTTAGTAGAAACACATAACTGGTCATCAGACGGTTTTCAGCAAATAAACCGAAGCAGCAATGACACAGGCTTTGAAGTAAATGATTACACGGTAAAATTAGGTTATGCCCCACTTGACTCAAAAAGCAGCATCGAACTAAAGCTGCAATATGTTGATCAAGACTCTAATCAAAGCTATTTGGGTTTAACGGATAATGACTTTCTACAAGACTCCTATCAACGTTATGGCATATCGGCTATAGACAATATAAAGACTGAGCATAAACAGGTAGTCCTTCGTTATAACTATGACTACAGCGACACTCTTGGCTTCACTGCCGTAGCCTACAACAATGAACATGCTAGAAACTGGTTCAAAACTGAAGGCATCGACTTAAATGGTAGTGCTGATGCTGATTCTTTAAGCAGAACTAGTTGGTCAAATATTATTAATGACATTAATACCAATAGCTCACGTGATGGTGTTTCCAGCTCTGACCTAAGTAGAATTCTTAGTGGAGAATTAGATACCGCAGTTGGCAGTATAGATATGCGCTCTAATAATCGAGAATATTTTTCACGCGGCATTCAATTAGGTTTCAACTGGAGTGGCTCTATAGGAGATGTCACCCACTCCCTAGAAGGCAGCATACGCGTGCATCAAGATGAAGAAGATCGCATGCAATATGATTCAAGCTATCAACAAGTTTCCGGCGCATTAGTTTTGAATGATGTTGGTGTCTTGGGTGCAGCGGGAAACCGAGTACAGGAAGCTGACGCCACTGCCATCTATATTTATGATCGAATTGAATTCGGTAACTGGGCATTCACTCCCGGCATACGTTTCGAAGACATAGAACTTAAGCGGACACGGTACAACAATGGTGTATCACGAACAATTAGAGATAGTCGTGAAAATGACACTCAAGTCTGGTTACCCGGCGCAGGTATTTCTTATAATTTTGACTCAGGCATAACTTTATTGGCTGGTGCGCATAAAGGTTTTACAACTCCTTCTAACTCTCCAGGCGTAAACCCCGAAGAAGCAATAAACTATGAAGCAGGTATTCGTTATTCAAATTCTTATATCAATACTGAGCTTATAGGTTTTCATAGTGACTACGAAAACCTTTTAGGCGTATGCACAGCTTCTTCTGGTGCTGATTGCACAATAGGCGATGCCTTTAATGGTGATGCAGCGACTGTTCAAGGCCTCGAATTCATTGCATCTTCAAGCATAGATTTAAACCACGGCTTAAGCGTTCCTTTGATGCTGTCTTACACACACATTAACGGTGAGTTTGATACTGACATTGCTAGTACAGACTTTTATGGTAACGTAAGTGCTGGAGACCCCATTCCTTATATACCTAAAAATCAACTACAAATTTCTTTAGGGCTAGAATCTAACCGTTGGGGCATTCAAGCTAAGGCAAACTATATTGATGAAGTATGTGTTCGAGCCAGTTGTGATGTTTTTGAAAGAACTGATGACACTTTAACAGTCGACTTAATTGCCAACTATCAAGTGAATGACGCGCTAAACATCTATACGCGAATAGAAAATATTACGTCAGAAGAAAACATTATGGGACGTCATCCTTATGGTGCGAGACCAAATAAAGATAGAACCGCGAGTCTTGGTTTAAGGATGAATTTCTGAGCTTTATAACTTTTCCAAAACCCTATCCTGTATCCCGTCAGCCTGAGTATAGTTATCATCTTCTTGATGCGAGTATCGATCAACATAACCCGAAACCGCTAGTGGAGGTTCAGACTATAGCCAGACTCTAAAATCTGCTATCTTTTAAAACTAGCATTCGAGATAACCCTAACGACGGTGTTTTCTATTGCCAATAGCAGTATCAAATTGATAATGTATATTGTTAGAGCAGCAAAATTATTCAAATATAATAAATAGTGATAAGCAGCATGCACTTTCTTATTCGGAGAAAATTGAGCGATGATTAATATGATAATAAAAATAAACAACCTTCATTTTTTTAGATTTTTTTATACTAAAACCTATAACCGCTTCATATTTCTGATGATAACTCTTTGTTGTAGCGCCCTACTTTCTTTATCCGCCAACGCACAGGGCACCCGCCTGCTCAGACAACCAAGTATTAGTGATTCACATATTACTTTTGTTTATGGCGGTGATATTTGGGTTGCCGAATTAGGGCAATCACAAGCCGTTCGAATAACTAGCACAGCAGCAATTGAAAGTGATCCGAATTTTTCACCTGACGGGCAAACTATCGCATTTACTTCAAATCGCTCCGGCACGGCTTCTGTATATACAGTTCCAGCTACTGGTGGAGCTGTAAACAGACTTACTTGGCACCCTTCTCCAGTCATAACTCGAGGCTGGACGCCTGATGGAGAGCACGTTTTATATGCTTCCAGCCGAGGCTCAGCACCAATCGAGTTTAATCGACTCTGGACCGTTCCATTAAGTGGTGGTGCCCCTGTTTTATTATCTGAACAATGGGGATATAACGGCTCATTTTCTCCTGACGGCGATCAAATAATCATCGATCGCATGACTCGTCGAGATGAGGAATTTCGTGCCTATCGCGGTGGCCAAAACACCCCTTTAGTCATATTAGATTTAGATAATAACGCTGAAATTCAATTACCCAATGAGTCATCGGTTGATATAGAACCCTTTTGGCTTGGCGACAGCATTTATTTCTTATCTGATCGTGATTGGACATCTAACGTCTGGTCTTTTTCTCCAAGCTCTAATTCTCTGAGACAGCACACTGAATTTTCTGACAGTGATGTAAAACAGCTTTCGGGTAACAACCAATTACTTACTTTTGAACAAAGTGGCTATCTCTATACATTAGATCCAGAAAGCAACGAGATAAGCCGATTAGAGATTGACGTTATCGGTGACTTTCCGTGGGCAGAAACCCAACGTGAAGATGTCAGTGCTAATGTGGACTCTGCTTCTCTATCACCCTCCGGTAAGCGAGCCATTATGGCTGCTAGAGGCGAAATATTTACCGTTCCTATAGAAAATGGTGACACCCGAAATATCACCCAAAGCTCAAATGCTGCTGATCGTGCGCCAATATGGTCTCCTCAAGGGGATAAAATTGCCTGGTTTTCAGATAATAATGGTGAATTTTATCGTTTGTTAATTGCTGATCAAGACGGCATGTCAGAAGTTGAAAGTATCTCTATCGGTGAATCGAAGATGGCCTGGGAGCCTAGCTGGTCACCCGATGGGCAATTAATAGCCTTTGTTGATGATGATGTCAGAATTCGTGTGTTAGATATAAACAGCGAAGAAATCATGACTATCGATGTTGGTGGTAACAATATAGAAAGAGGGTTTAATGGTTTAACTTGGTCGCCAGATTCAAACTGGCTGGCCTACTCGAAAACCGGCAGTAATAGTTTCAGACAAATAGTTGCCTGGTCGAGAGAAGAAAACAATGTTAGCCCGCTAACTAATGCTTTCGCGGATGCTTTTGCTCCTTCCTGGGATAGAAATGGCAAACATATTTACTTTCTTGCCAGTACTGATTTAGCCTTAGGCTCTAGCTGGGCAAGTACCAGTGCCATTCCATCTCAGCCTGAATACGCAGCCTACATAATTAACCTCAATGAAACTTCAAATTCGCCATTCGAACCTTTAAGTGATGAAGAAACAAATCAAGAAGTAGCTGCAACAGAAGCTGATTCTGAGGGTGAGCCTACTGCTGTTTCAGTGGTAATCGATATTGAAGGGATTGGACGTAGAATTTTGGCGCTCCCGCTCCCGGCAAGAAACTATAGAACAACTATTAGCGGGCCTTCTGGTTCAGTATTTATTGGTGAACAATCACCCAATAGCCAAGCAATGGTTCTGCATAAATTCACTCTTGAAGGAAGAGAAGCTCAACCATTTACCGATGGTATCAGCGCGGTATCTGTTTCGGCAGATGGCAATAGCTTATTAGTCAGCAAAGGTAATGCTTGGCAAATTCTGGATGCCGCAAGCCCGAGTGGTTACATGGGAGGAAATGAAGGTGGCGCAACAAATCTTGAAGTGAACTTAACCATGAGGCTTGATCGAGAAGCTGAATGGCAGCAAATGTTTGATGAAGCTTGGCGTTATGAAAGAGATTATTTTTATGACCCCAACATGCATGGCCGTGATTGGAACGATGTTTATGACCGTTATGCACCACTGATCCCTTTTATTAAACATCGTACAGCGCTAACTTATATTCTTGACCAAGTTAACGGTGAAATGTCCGTTGGTCATAGCTTTGTCTTCGGAGGTGATTACCCAGAAGTAGAAGAATCTACTGTCGGCTTACTTGGTGCTGATTTAGTAGCGGAACGTAATCGCTGGAGAATTGAGCGCATTTATACTTCTGAAAGCTGGAATCCTGAACTAACAGGACCTCTTGATCAACCTGGCTTGGATATTGAAGAAGGTTATTATTTGGTTGGCATTAATGGTAGAGAGTTAAGCGCCAGCGATAACCCTTTTGCTTTTTTAGAAGATACTGCTGATCAACAAACAGTTTTACATCTTAATGACTCACCAAATTTTGATAATGCCTGGCTGGAAACAGTTGTGCCCATCAGTAGCGAAAATTCATTAAGACAACGCACTTGGGTTGAAGATAACCGACGCAAAGTAGATGAACTCTCTGGTGGTAAATTAGGCTATGTTTGGGTGCCAAATACCAGCACACCTGGTTTTGTCTCTTTCAACCGCTACTTTTTTGCCCAGCAAGATAAAGCCGGTGCGGTTATCGATGAAAGATATAATGGCGGCGGCCAATTAGATGACTACATGGTTGATTTGATGACTCGAAAACTAAGAGTTGCCATTACTAATGAGGTCCCGAATGGAGCACCAATGAGAATACCAGGCGGCATTCTTGGACCGAAAGTATTGATGATCAATGAAATGTCGATGTCTGGCGGAGATTTCTTCCCTTGGATATTCCGCCAACAGCAAGCTGGCCCATTAATTGGCAAACGCTCTTGGGGTGGTCTTGTAAAGTCTTCAGTACATTATAGCTTAGTCGATGGAGGTGCTTTAACGGCCCCTGATAATGCTATCTTTGACCCCCTTAACAATAGATGGGTCGCAGAGAATGAAGGAATAACACCTGATATTGACGTTTATCAAGACGCTCAATCTTTAAATAATGGTGAAGACCCTCAATTAGAAGCAGCCGTTGCAGAAACACTACGCTTATTAGAGGAACAAGGCGAAATGGATATACAACCACCACCTTTTTCAACACCAGCAGCAAATTAAAAATAACGCTTTAGATCTTCTAAAATTTAAGATTTAAAAAAGCTGCTCTTGAGCAGCTTTTTTATTCTTAAGTCTAGAGAATAATTAACAGAACGGAAATAGTCTTTATGGATTCGAAAAAACTAGCAAAGCTACAAGAGTTAGCTGAAAAAATTGATTTTAACGATAGTAGGCTTAATCAACACTATCAAGCTTTGGAAGAAGCTTCTGCCAACATAAAACCGTATGCAGGCTATTCAACTCTTTTAAGAGCGCAACAATATACCAGCCTTGAAGAATTAGAAATTGCTTTGATTGGTGTGCCCTTTGACTTCGGTGTTACTAATCGACCAGGTGCACGTTTTGGGCCTCAACAAATCAGAGAGGTTTCCTCAATGGCTGATGGCCCAATGCATCATGAAAGCGGCATTATACCTTCGCAACTTTGTCGCTTTGGCGATTATGGCGATGTGAACTTTGCTAGCACTTATAATCTAGATCAAGGCATTGAAGAGATCGAAGCTTATTATCATAAGGTCATCGATGCAGGCGTAATTCCAATCTCTGCTGGTGGGGATCACTCTATTAGCTACCCAATTTTAAAAGCTGTGGGCAAAGATGAGCCTGTTGGTTTAATCCATATTGATGCACATGCCGATACGGGCGGCCCTTTTAATGGTTCAAAGTTTCACCACGGCGGTCCTTTTCGAAATGCGGCATTGGCTGGCGTATTAGACCCTGAACGAACTATCCAAATAGGTATTCGTGGTCGGGCCGAGCCGCATTGGGATTTTTCTTATGACAGCGGCATGCGAGTTGTACATATTGAAGAGTTCTATCAAATGGGCTTGGATAAAGTAATTGAAGAAGCGCGTCGAGTTGTGGGTGATGGACCTACGTATATATCCTTTGATGTTGACGGTATCGATCCAGCATTTACCCCTGGTACAGGAACGCCAGAAGTTGGCGGCTT
Organism: Gammaproteobacteria bacterium; assembly: GCA_029246545.1. GTDB lineage: Bacteria > Pseudomonadota > Gammaproteobacteria > Pseudomonadales > Pseudohongiellaceae > UBA5109. The sequence continues at coordinate 108,460 of JAQWMX010000007.1, read as the reverse complement.
AACACCTCGAGAAGTACAGCAATTAATTCGAGGTATGCGAGGGCTTAATTTGGTCGGAGGTGATGTAGTTGAAGTTGCACCCCCTTATGACCCAAGTGGTAACACAGCCTTAGTTGCTGCGACGATGATGTGGGAAATTCTTTGTGTGGTTGCTGAATCTGTTTCGGAAAAGTCCGCTTGAATTCAACAAACCTCACAATGCTAGAGAAAATTCTTTCAGTAAATAAAACTATAGACATTGACAGTAAGCTCAGTATTTTTACCATTGTGATATTGGGAATGGTGAATATTGCGATTTTGTATGTAGCGCCGGTTTTAATTGGGGCAATGGTCGAAGTAGTCGGATTTACAGAAGCCAAAGCAGGCTATGTGATTTCAGCTGAATTATTAGGAATGTTGCTAGCCACTTTCCCAGCCCTTTACTACGTAAAAAGAATCAGCTGGCGCAAAGGGGTTTTATCAGCACTAATCTTTATGATTTGCTTTGGCCTCATTTCTGCATCCACAGAAACTTTTCAAGCCTTATTAATTTCTCGATTTTTATTTGGTTTAGCCGCAGGTTTTTCCATGGCTATTTGTTTATCAATTATTGGTTTAACTTCAGACCCTGATCGCACCTTTGGATTTTGGGTAACTGGCCAGTTAATAATGGGCGCACTTGGTTTATTTGTTTTACCAACTTTATTTCCTACTTGGGGTTTTGGCTTTGTTTATACCCTAACTATCCCATTAACTATCTTGCTGATATTTATGCTGCGTTTTTTACCTAATCGAGGACGTGAAGAGCCAAAAGATAAAGAAGAAAATCAGCAACCAATACTGTTATGGGCCGTGGCAGGTTTACTCTCAATTTTTGTCTACTATACCGGTCAGTTTGGTGTATGGGCCTATATTGACCGTATTGGATCGTCTGTAGGTTTAGGGCAAGAAAGTATTGGAGAATCGCTAGGCTTAGCGACGATAATTGGCATTGGCGGCAGTTTAGGAGCGGCAATGTTAAGTTCACGTTTTGGCCGTTTATTACCAATAGCCATCGGCGTCACTTTATCAATTATAGCGATGACTATTTTTCTAAATGATTTTAGTGCTAAGCAATTTCTTATTGCGGCATGTATTTTTAACTCCATGTTTAATTTTGTTCTTCCTTACCTTATGGCATGTGTTGCAGCTGTAGACATGACAGGCAAACTGATTATTCTAACCAGTGTTTCTAGTAGTGCTGGCCTTGCAGCAGGTCCCGCTTTAGCAGCATTAGTTCAGCAATCTTTGGGTTTCAACATGGTAATTACTATTGGGGTAATTCTTTCAGTACTTAGCGTTTTATTGGTTATCAAACTGGCAATTTATAAAACTACGCAGTGTTAACAATCTAGAAAGTGGATCGCTCACAGATATTCGAAGCCTCGGGTAACTGGTTAGAGGCCTGTTATTCTCTTTCACCTTTTAATCTAAAAGCGCATTTTTATAATCTTCAGGTGTGTTGATATTCTTAAACATTTCATCTGCAAATAAACTTTTTGGTATAACTTTACTGCTGCAGAATTTAAGCACAGCGCGCATTGATCGCTTTTTTCCTAGCTCGTGACTTTCGTTAAATAGCTCTTCTAGATGCTGACGTAAATTTTCACTAGCCCTAACTACACAAGGAAAGATTTCTCCTTCGAAGTTACATGCATCATGCCCCTGCACGATGGTTAACAATGTAGTTAGAACCTCCTGATTTAATAACGGCATGTCCACTGGGATTATTAATAATGGCGAGCCATCTAACTTCTCTAGTTTTAGCAAATAGTTGAGGCAAGAATAAAGTGCACCCGGTGGACCTGAATGCGGAATGATATCTTCAACGGAGTTTGGAAAACCTTCTCGTCCACTGACTAGAATAAGATCATTATCAGTTGTCTCGAGTAAGCTAAGGCCTCTTTGTAGAAGACTTTTTCCTTCAAACTGCAGCTTTGCCTTATCTTCACCCATTCGTGAAGACAAGCCACCAGCTAGAAGAATTGAATATTGCATTATATTAAAAGTGCATTAAATAGTGCACAGCTAACTTAGGAACTAGATTCCTGGTCACTTTGAATTAGATGCACATCACGCTGAGGAAAGGGAATTTCTATATTGTTTTGAGTAAGTGCTTGATGCATTGCCATATTGATTCGGTATTTTGTATCGAATAACTCTGTCGTTTTTACCCAACAGCGCACACTGATGTTAATACTGCTATCAGCAAATTCATCGATACCAATTTGCGGTGCTTTTGCTGGGTCAAACCCTTCCATTCCTTCCAATGCTTTTGTAATAACGGTTATAGCTTGTTCTGGATTACAGTGATAAGCGATACCTATAGATAATTCTAAACTACTGCTCTCGAAGGAATTATGAATAATCTCACCTACAATATGCCGGTTTGGAATGGTAATTTTGACATCATCCTCATTCGTTAAAATGGTATAACCCAGCTTAATTTCTTCCACTACACCACTTACACCCTGCACCATGATGGTATCCCCTACCACGAAAGGGCGTGACACTAATACCAATCTGCCCCAAAGCCATAATGGCCACCATAACAATAACTATTATCTTAAGCGTATTGGCTGTAAATTTACTCAGCGTTACATCAATTTCTTTGCTGACCATGATTTTATTCAGCATGCCTGCAATTTTACCGGCAATAAAAATCCCGATAAGCAAAATTACAATTGCCGCAAGCACCTGGAACCCATAAGTAATTAGGTATGACATGATCAAGTCGTAAAGTTCTTCTGCTTGTTGTATTTCGTCAGACATTATTTTCTCTTTTTCTTTATTTTATTTTTAAATACTAATTAAGTTGGCTCTTCTTCGCGTCCATCTTCATGAATAGCAAAGCGCCCTCTTGTGCCATGCACCTGGTCCTGATCTTGCCATGGCCAACCACCAAACTGATCCTTCTGATAATCACTAAAGGCTTGTTCTAATTCATTACGAGTATTCATCACGAAAGGTCCATATTGCGCAACAGGCTCTCCAATCGGTTTACCTTGCAGCAACAAAAAGCGTGCCGCTTTTTCGCCAGTATTTTTAATATTAAGATCCACATCAGAATTTAAATGCATACCAGTATTCACAGCGATAGTGTGCCCTTCAGCTTGTATACTATTGCCATCATAAAAATAAAGTCTACGGTTTAAACCAGCGTCTTCTGCAACTAGTGTCCAGCTTGCTCCGGGAGCTAAATCAATTAATAACATAGTCACTTTACTTTCAGCTCTAGCAGCCCAAGAATCAGGTGGAGGGGTAAGCGCTTTTACTCCATCTATTTCACCGGCAATAACTTTAGCCCTTATCTGATTGCCTGCTTCATCTTGTGTCTCATATATAGGAATTTCTTCATCCCAGAACATGGCGAAATGAGGATTAGCCATTTTGCTTTCAGCTGGCATATTCAGCCAAATTTGGAAAAATAATAATGGGTTTTCAGATTCTTTATTAACCAGCGGAAACATTTCACTGTGCTGCACCCCTTTACCTGTTGTAAGCCACTGCACGTCACCATTGCCGTAACGACCAGCTGCTCCCATAGAATCAGCATGGTCAACCAGACCTACTGGAACAATACTGACTGTTTCAAAGCCCCTATGAGGGTGCACTGGAAAACCTGCAACACGTTGCCCGTGATACATACGCCAGCCATCTTTAAGCTGAAAGTCTTGACCCATAGGTCTACCTTCTAAGGAGGCGTCAGGCCCTAAATTATCATTGCCTTTTGGAAATTTATCGTTGTGAAATGCACAAAATAGAAAAGGGTCTGAAACTTCCCAATGTAAACCTAAAACTTGTGTACTAATTATTGCTTCTGACATTGCTGATGTACTTCCTCTAAAGTATTAAGAATTGTTCACATTATGGATGTGAATGGGGCAATTGAAAAATACACTAATACAAATACGATAACCAAATATAGACCGACTTTAAAAGGGTTTTCACGAGCTATATCAAAAAAATTACGGGTTTTACCCGATTGCTTCAAGTATTCATATTCCTCACGCGCACGTTGGTATCTTTGCTCGCTGTAGTCATCCAACATAGCACGTACCTGAGGGTAATCTTCATCATCAGCTAACCACAATGCCGGCATGGAAATTCCCCAATTACCGGCACTAGTCTCATAAAATTCAATCTCATTAGACTCCAGCAATTCGTAGATTTCGGCGAGTTCATCTTGCGGAACATTACGCAGTTTTAAGAGTTGTTTAGCCATGGAATGGAATTTACAGCAAGCTTATTAAACTATAAAGCGCGGCAAGGCTTTATTTGTCTAATAATTGATCAGATTTACTATCGAGTTTTTCTTTTTCTCGCAAAAAATTAAAACCATCATCACTGCCATCTATGTGTGACTGAATTAACTTTTCTTCTTGTTCAATTTTACTTTCAAGCAGTAGCCGCCATGATTACAGCCAGGCATTCACCCTCCCTCGACCGTTGGCTTAGAAAAAATAGAATTATTAAAGGTTATCTAGACAGCGGCGAGGGCTTTTTAAATTTGAGTTGGATGCGAAGAATTCAATTTGTATTATGGCTATGCCTTAAAATCTTTATCGATACTATTGTGTTGATCTTTGCTTTTGTAGCAGGCTTATTAACTTTTTCAGTTAAGAAGTATGAATCTTTTCGTTAAAAAGCTGCCAATAAAACTTCCTATGAAGGAACTCGTTAATACCTAGCGCTAAAAACCTAAACCAGGATAATTCAAACCATAGCTTGAACTGTAGGCAATAAGGCGGCCACAGGCTACTACACCCACCCACAGACATATCGAAACAAAAGCAGAAATCCTGACTTTAATAGGCGGAAGAACACCCATATCCCATTGATCAATGTCGGCTAATAGATACTTATGCATCCACAGGGCGTTTAATCCTGCCAGCACTATCAGCAGCATCTTGTATTGGAATATTGGATTTACTGGATACTCCCAAGGTGTCACAAAGAAAAAAACAATGCCGCTTAAAACTGCAAGAGCAAACGCAAACCAAGCAATATTTAAAATATGACGGATAGTTTGCTGACTTGAAATGAAACGACCAATGCCTAACAAGCGAAAATCCAACATCATCATGCCGCCAAAAAAAGTGCCATAGGTCACAACATGAATGACCTCAACAACTGGAAAACTATAATAAGACAGGTTTAACAAGTCTGTTAAAGGGTTCTCAGCTAACAATGCGGATAATTTTTGCATTAACTCATTAAACATATTTATCTCCAGGTAATTGGACTCCAAAGCTATCCGATTATCTCCCCTATGGCTAGCGGCAATAGGCATCTTATGCTTTAATCTTGCGTCTTCACTTCCTTCTTTTAATAAACATGAGGCTCGGGATGCTCCCTACAATAAAACTTCCATTAAAAGCTCTAATTTTAAGTGTTCTCTGCACTTTACTATTTGCTTGTGGTGCTTCTGAAAATTCAAATGTAGATGGCGACATCTCGGTTGTAACAGATAGCTCATCTGAAAGTAATGCTCTTCCTATTGGCGTTACTCTGCTAGAAAGAGTAGAAGCTGAAGCTGATGACTTGCTTATCCCGTATAGCAAATTTCAGTTGGAAAACGGTTTAAAGATAGTCATTCATGAAGACCACTCAGACCCATTAGTTAGAGTTGACGTTACTTATCATGTCGGGTCTGCCCGTGAAGAACCACGGCGCTCGGGTTTTGCTCATTTCTTTGAGCATATGATGTTCCAGGGTTCCGAACATGTTGGCGATGAAGAACACTTTCGTATTGTGACTGAATCTGGCGGTACTATGAACGGGACTACTAGCTTTGATCGCACTAATTATTATCAGACAGTACCCAGCAATCAATTAGAAACGATGTTGTGGCTGGAATCTGATCGTATGGGTTTTCTACTGGACGCTGTTACTCAGGAGAAATTCGAAAACCAACGCGATACCGTCAAAAATGAGCGTGGCGTTAATTATGATAACAGCCCTTATGGCCGCTGGAATGAAGTTAATAACTCAACATTGTATCCGCCTGAACACCCCTATTCATGGCCCACAATTGGTTTCACTGAAGATTTAGACGCTGCAACTCTAGACGACTTAAAGCAATTTTTTCTGCGCTGGTATGGCCCCAATAATGCCACACTGACTATTGGTGGTAACGTTGATGAAACCGAAGTTCTGAATCTAGTTAACCAATATTTTGGAGAAATGCCTGCCGGACCTGAAGTACTTCCAGATTCTCAAGAGCCTGTGATACTTGATGCCGATCGCTATGTTTCCTATGTCGATCAGAATATTCGATTTCCAGGGCTATTTTTTACTTTTCCAACAGTGCCTTCTGATCACCCTGATCGTGTTGCTCTTGAAGCCCTGAATGAAGTAATTACTGTAGGCAGAAAATCTTTTTTCTATAAGGAGTTTATTCTCACCAATAAAGCTATCCAAGCAAGTGGCTTTAACCGCGATATGGAACTAGCAGGATCCTTAACCTTTCTTGTATTACCCTATCCTGGCACGCCATTGAGTCAGTTTGAAGAGGAAATGCGAGCAGTGCTGGCAAACTTTGATGCCGATTCTATCTCTGACGATGATCTACAGATATATAAAGCACAGCAAGAAAGTAGCTTGATCAATAGCTTGGCTAGTGTCAGCGGTAAAGTCTCGCAATTAGCTTATTACCAGTATTTATATGACAACCCGAATATTATTCCTGATGAGTTAGAAACCATACGAAATCTTACTAAGGAAGATGTCATTCGTGTTTTCAATACCTATATTAAAGATAAAGCAGCAGTCATTTTAAGTGTCGTGCCTAGTGACGATCCAGAAGGTCAGGCGCAACCAGATAACTTCATGATTCCCTCTCAACTTAGCCGCTTAGAAAGCAGTAATGGCAACCTAGAAGAACGCGTAGTTGTGTCTGCTTTTGATCGATCCTCTCAGCCTCAAGCCGGCCCTAGTCCTTTAGTCATCATGCCAGAATATTGGGAAACCACTTTGGATAACGGCATCGATATCATAGGCGCATTGAGTGATGAAATACCTACTGTAAATATCAGAATGAGTTTTGATGGCGGACATTTACTGGAGAGCCCAGAGAAATATGGCTTAGCTAGTCTTACCGCTGACATGATGAATGAAAATACTGGAAATTTCACATCGGAAGCGTTTGAGATTGAATTAGATAAACTCGGCAGTAGCATTTCCGTTACTGCTGGTTCACAAGGTACTACTATCAGTATGCGTAGCTTAAGTCGCAATCTTGATGCAACTTTAGAATTGCTTGAAGAACGACTATTTTCTTCAGTTTTTACAGAAGATGACTTAATCCGATTACGCCAACAAACAATAGAAAGTATTGAAGCCGATAAAGAAGAGCCAAGTTCAATCGCTGCGAATGTTTATCGGGAGTTGATCTATGGTGCAGGCCACCCCTTTGCAGTTTCTCCAGCTGGAGAAATTGACACCTTAGAGATTATTACTCTTGAAGACATTCAAAATTTCAGTCGTCAAAGCCTCGTTTCTCAAGTATTAGATGTCATCGTGATTGGCGATATTGAACAAGATGAAATCTTGCCAAAATTAGACTTTTTGACAAATATCCCTAACCAAGGAATTGAGCTTGTTGGATTACCATCGACGCCAGTAATAACTGAAAACACTTTGTATCTGATCGATAAACCACTAGCACCACAATCAGAAATTCGAATCGGTCATATGGGCAATTTAACCTATGACCCTACCGGTGAATATTTTGAACGCTATTTGATGAATTATACCCTTGGTGGCGCATTCAACAGCAGAATAAACCTTAATTTACGTGAAGATAAAGGCTATACCTATGGCGCCCGTAGTCGATTTTCTGCCACTCAATACCCAGGGCCCTTTACTGCCTCTGCCAGTGTTAGAGCAGATTCTACCGCTGACTCCATAGTGCAATTTACCAATGAAATAACACAGTTCAGAGATCAAGGAATCACAGCAGAAGAACTTGCTTTCACCAAGAGTGCCATTGGCCAAAGTGAAGCATTAGATTATGAAACACCAGGGCAAAAATCACGCTTACTTGGACAGATTATTGAATATGACTTGGATAGAAACTTCGTAAACGTACAACAACAAATTATTAATGATCTGACTTCGGATCGGGTTAATGACCTAGCCAGAGAACATCTACCAATTGAAGAAATGATTTTAGTCGTCGTTGGTGATAAGGCATTAATTGAGCAATCATTAATTGACCTTGGATATAACATCGTAGAATTAGATAGCGAAGGCCAGCCTCTTTAAAAACTGGCTTTAGCATACAAGATTATGACCCAAATCCATGTCCTCACTGGGCCAGAGTCGTCAGGTAAGACGACTTTGGCATCTGCACTAGCTAATTATTGGTCCTCCCCTATTCTACTAGAGCAGTCTCGCGCCTATCTTCAAGAAAAAAAAAGCTTTGAAGAAAAAACTAGTGACTCAGTTTTCGACTCTTTCAGCTATCAACAATCAGATATTCTTAACATTGCAAAACAGCACATCGAAAAAGAACACGAAGCGCTAACTCAAAAACCCAATCACCTTGTTTGTGATACTGACCTTTTAGTTTTAATCGTTTGGAGTGAAGTTAAATTTGGCCGCTGTGAGCAATGGATTCTTGAACAATTTGAGCTGGAGCTCAAAACCAATTCGCGGCATTACATCCTTTGTGATTGGCAAATTCCTTGGGAGCCTGATCCACTTAGAGAAAACCCAGTAGATAGAGAGCAGCTTTTTCGCATATATCAAAATAAATTGGGTGATTACTCGATAGAATATACTGCGGTGAGTGGCAGTAATATGCAGAGATTCAATCAGGTGCATGCTGCGATAGCTTAATTTAGATTACTTTACCTAATTAGAATAAGTAAACTTTAGGTGCAAACCTGCGGTATTGATCTTCGTTGATAGTGCTGGAAAGTAAAAGGCGATGTAAGATTTCTTCTCGTCTACACCATTTTTGAATATTTAATAATTTATCAACTTGCCCCAGAGTCAGGTAACCAAGCTCAACCGCAACATCTCCAAATAACCCGCCAGATTGTTCTTGAATTTCCAACAAATTATTAATCTTTTCCATATCCATCAGGCTTAACTTTAGACTTAGTGCGCCTAGTGTTGTGCCCACTCGACCCCAGCTGCCCAGATCAGGTGCAACTGACTTATCTAAATTTAACTCTAATGAAAGATAATCTATAAATAATTGAGTACCACTAACAGCCATGTTGAAGCTCTTCAAAATTTATTAATATATTCTGCACGAATAGTATAATCATAACTATTACTTTAAGTGATTCATTGCATAACTAGAATGAAGGCATATTGATATCAATAAAATAATAAGATGAATTAAACATTACTTAATTTAGCAGAAACTACACTTGTAAAAAACCAATTCTTATAATAAAGTGCCCAGCATCCTGAGGGGTGGCTAATGCCTGAGATGTTTCTGTTAATTTGATTAATAAAGAAACAAACCCTTTGAACCTGAACCAGCTAATACTGGCGTAGGAATAGGGTTTTATAAGTTGTAAATCAACAACTTTTCCTTTTTCTCCGATACTATTTAAACGGAGAATGCATGAGACAAATTTCCTCATACCTACTAACGCTAGTTACTACAATAATCTTTAGTGCGCACAGTGCTTTTACTTTGGCACAACAAAGCAATCCATCAATCGAAGAAATAGTAATCACTGCTGATTTTTTCAATACACCTTTAATGCAAAGTGCTAATAGTGTGAGCGCAATTTCCAGTGGGGCTATACAGATGCGTGGTGCACAGCATCTTGAGGAAGCATTCTCATCAATACCTAATCTTAATTGGTCTTCAGCAGGGTCGCGCAGCCGTTTTATACAACTCAGAGGCATAGGTGACCTAGAACAATTTCAAGATCCTAAATATTACCCCTCAGTCGGAATTAATCTGGACAATATTGAACTTGGTTCTAACGCAGCAGCAGCTTCATTATTTGGTGTTGAACAAATAGAAGTTTTAAGAGGTCCGCAAGGAACTCGTTATGGAAGCTCGGGTCATGCAGGTTTAATTAATTTAAAAACTATCCCCCCAACTGACGAATTCAACACAACACTTTCAACTGGCTTTGGGAATTATGGCCAGCGTAACTTGGGGCTAAGCACGAGCGGGGCTTTGAACAATAATTTACTTGGGCGTTTAACCTTACAACAAAACCAGGGGAATGGTTTTGTGCAAAATCGTTTTCTTAACATTAATGATTCTAATGCTTATGGAGAGCAGAATTTTCGAGGAATGCTTGATTGGCAAGTTAGCGATGATCTTAGTTTTGCATTCAACCTTATACATTTTAATAGTGAAAACGGCTATGACGCTTGGTCACTTGATAATATTAGAGATACTCAATCAGATCAGCCAGGTAAAGATGAAAATGAATTATACGCAGCTTCAATTAGCTCTATTTGGTCAATTAGTGACAACTATGAACTAACCGCAAGTTATAGCTTAAATGATAGTAATAATGACTACGCCTATGATGCCGACTGGGTTAACAATAGTTTTTGTAACACAGACCCTGCTTGTACGGCATTTGATTTTGACCAAGCCAGTGAAGGCTTTGTCAGAGATTCAAAACAAAACGTGTTGGATGTAAGACTTAATTCAGTTAACGAAAAATTAGTTGCTGGTTTTTATGTGAAAAAAACTGATGAAGAATTAGCCTATCAATACAACAGTGTATTTTTCGGCAACTTTGCTTCAAACAGTGACTATTCTGCCTTACGTTATGCACTATATGGTCAATATCAATTTAGTCTTAGCGACAATTTAACTCTGACAGCTGGCTTACGTTTTGAGCGTTATTCTGATGATTATTCAGACACCAACCTTTTTGTAACTGACAGTAAAGAAAATTTGTGGGGTGGTGAGATAAGACTGGAATATTGCATCAATGACACATTACTTTATGCCGGCCTAACCCAATCGGAGAAACCTGGTGGTGTAAACACTTCCACTAGCGCTAATGCAATCTGGATGTCAGCACCATTTCAAGCTTTTACAGCTGATAAGTTACGTTTTGAAACTGAAACATTGCTGAATAAAGAAGTTGGATTAAAACGTTACTTTTTTAATGATGCACTTAGCTTACGTGCTGCCCTCTTCCATACAGACAGAGACCAAGCTCAATTAGAAAGTTGGATGTGGGATGCTGGCGCAGGCCTTTGGATTGGTTATCTTGATAGTAACAGCGATGCGAGTAATTATGGCGCTGAAATTGAAGTTAACTATCAAGCCAACTCTGATCTGGGTTATTTCCTTAGTCTTGGCTTTCTAGAAACTGAAATAAATAATCTCAGCGTATTCGATCTAGATGCTAATGCTTTTGTCTCGCGGAACGATCGTGACCAAGCTAAAGCACCTAGCTGGCAATATGCTGTAGGCGGTGAGTATTCTTTTAATTCAAATTTAAAACTTAAAGTAGAATTGGAAGGTAGAGACCAAAGCTATTATGGCTACTATCACGATGGTCAACTCGATGGCTACAACCAGATGCATGCGAGCATTAACTATCAACTAGGTGATGTTGAACTTACTTTGTGGGCCCGAAACCTGACAGATGAAGACTATTCAGTGCACGGTTTATATTTTGCTGCCGATGCCCGTAACGGCTGGCAGAATGAAATATATCAACAAGCAGGCGCGCCAAGAACATTTGGACTAAACGCAACTTATTCGTTCTAAGCTTATCGAAAAATTATTAACGTCCACTTTTAGCCAAAGTTAATAAAAACAGAAATTGATGTAACTTAAAAGAATCGTGACGGACGAAAGGAAGGGAGGAAGGTACGTAGCTTAGCTGAATAAGTAAGTAACTAACGGATAAATAAGTATTTATCGATTAGTTACTATTCATATTGCAATCAATTTTATTTATATAATTGAACTATTAATTCGTAGTTGTAGTCGTTGTACTGCCAGAACCTTGAGTTGTCGTTGTCGTTGTCGTTGTCGTTGTCGTCGCCACCGACGGCACAAAAGTCACATCGCCATTATTAGTGGCCTCTACGATAACAAAAGCGCCGACTAGGATTCCGAGTCCAACAGCTATAGCTGACGTTGAAACCCCGGCAATAGTTCCAGAACCTGCTCCACCTTGAGCACTAGCACGTATTGATGGAAAAACTGCTATAGACACGGCCAACAACATTATAATTACTTTTTTTAATAACATATTCATTACACTTTTCCTTATGTCCTTATGTCCTTATGCTTTAACAATCTTTATTTTACAACACTTCCCCATCAGAGGCTAACCATTACTCATTATCGGTCGGCATTTTTACAACAAATACTTTAGCACTCCAGCAGATTGGTCTGTTAAAAGCGGCGAATTTATGTCGTAAGCTATTGCGGTGCGAAATTAAAATCAAATCATCAATAACGGCGATTTTTAAACAGCTTGTAATGAGGAAAACATATAGCAGTTTCATAGTGATTTAGCTTTACCGCAGTTGTATTAATCAAACAGCAGTGGATTAACGGTAGAGTTTTCTGGCTTTTAATGGTGACCCCATTCAAAAAAACGACTTTTGGTCTGTTTCCTATCCGAAATGAACATTAGAAGCATTCGTAGGAATTTCTATAGTCTGGCCTCAAAAAAAGCATTTTTCTGCTACAAAGAGTATACTGGGGGTTGTGTTTGCTAATGCAGTACATAAACAAGAAAGAATTACGGTTTATCTCTTTCCTAGGAATTTGCCTCTCGTAATGTTAAATCTTATGTTTAATTAGTAATCTCAAAGCTACTTTTGTGATGGTGACAGCAAAAATAGCCCTTTTTAATCACCAATAAAAGAAGATTACATTATGGCTAAAGGTACAGTTAAGTGGTTCAACCCAGATAAAGGCTTTGGTTTTATTACTCCAGAAGATGGCGGTAAAGACCTTTTTGTTCACCATTCAGAGATTCAATCTGGTGGCGAATATGCAACGTTAAATGATGGACAGCAAGTTGAGTTTGAAGTTGGCCAAGGTCAAAAAGGACCATGCGCTAATCAAGTAAAAGCTCTATAGTTTTAAAGCAATACCAAGAAAAACCTTAATCAGGGATGCATAAAGTTTAGCTTTTAGTATCCTTGATTAAGAACTTCAAACTAATTAGATAGACATCAATACACTTTATCTATTTATCAGAAAAACCTTCCAAGTATTGGAAAAAAGTTTAAAGCTACTAGAAAGTCTTCAAGACCCCTCAATCAAAGTACTTAAGAACGCACTTGGGTTATATGCTTTTTTATACAAGTCCTTTTATTTAAGTACCTTTTATTTAAGTACCTTAGCAATAGACTCAGCTAAATAATCAATATTTCTACTACTAATTCCAGCGACATTGATGCGGCTCGATTTAACCATGTAAATACTGTAGTCATTGATTAAAGTCTGCACTTGTTCGGGACTTAATCCCAAAAATGAAAACATGCCTTTTTCTTTTTCAATAAATGAAAAGTCTTGATCAACACCGACTGATTTAAGTTTAGCCACTAATTGACTTCGCAAACCATCAATACGTTCACGCATTTCTGTTAGCTCGGAAATCCATTCTTGCTTGAGTCCTGAATCAGAAAGCACAATATCGACCATTGCTGCACCGTGTGATGGTGGCATGGAATACATTTGTCTAGCTGTTGAAATAACCTGTGACACAGAAGCACTTATCTGATCAGCTGTTTCTCCAATCAGGGTCACGGCTCCAGTTCTTTCCCGGTATAAACCAAAATTTTTAGAGCAGGATGAGGCAACAATCACTTCTGGCAGTTTTTCCGCCAGTAAACGGACGCCGTAGACATCTTCTTCCAAGCCATCACCCAAGCCCTGATAAGCCAAATCAACAAAAGGTATAAAGCCTTGCTTCTCAGCCGCTTCGGCAAAAGCCTGCCATTGCTCCTTATTTAAATCCCCACCACAAGGGTTATGACAACAACCATGGATCAATACTAGATCACCTGTGGTGGCACCTTTTAAGGTATCCATCATCTGATCAATATCAATTTCATGCTTATCATAGTTGTAGTAAGGATATTCAACCAGACTCAGTCCAGCTGAACCCAGTATTGGTACATGGTTAGCCCAGGAAGGGGCGCTAATCCAAGTGCGTGTGCCAGGGAAGTTAGCATTCACAAATTCTGCAGTTATTCGCAAGGCGCCAGAACCGCCGGGTGCCAAAATACTAATGGCCCGTTGTTCTTTTACAGCAGCACTGTCTCCACCAAGGATCATGGATACAATTTGACGATTAAAACCTTCTGGCCCTGCCTGGGCGATATAAGATTTTGAATCTTCAGTTTCCCACAGCTTCTGTTCAGCTTTTTTAATTGCAGAGACTATTGGTGTATTACTATTTACGTCCTTATATACACCAGCACCCAAATCGATTTTGTTTGGATTAGCATCTTTTTTAAAGGTATCTGAAAGCCCTAGAATAGTGTCAGGAGGACGGCGCTCGATAGACTGAAACATCTTATTATCCGTTAATTAATTAAAAGAATTTTGTTCGACAGAAACAATTTAAAATTATATCAATAAGAAGCAGTGACGGAAACTCACTTAAGCTGCAAGCTCAATTATCTTTTAGATTGATTTATAACTCATCATTCATACGCTGAACTTTTTCTTTCAGTGTTTGTTTATAAGTAGACAGTTTGTCAGCAACTTCTGAATCAAAAGCACCAATTATTTCAGCGGCTAAAATACCCGCATTCTTAGCACCATCTAAAGCAACAGTAGCTACAGGTATTCCCGCAGGCATTTGCAAAATTGATAAGACTGAATCCCAACCGTCGATAGAGTTTGAAGATTTTATGGGAACGCCAATAACCGGCAATGTCGTCACAGAAGCAACCATTCCTGGTAAATGCGCTGCTCCACCGGCACCCGCAATAATAACGGTTAGCCCTCGACCTCTGGCCGAACTTGCGTAATCTATCATCGCTTCTGGGGTTCTATGCGCAGAAACTACAGATACTTCGCAATCAACTTCGAATTCTTTCAGTATATCCGCTGCCTGCTGCATCACATTCAGGTCTGAACTGCTACCCATAATAATGCCGACTTTTGGACTGTTAATTACTGGCTTAGTCATCCGAGGATTCCTCTTTATTTTGGCTCACTGCTTTTATTGTTTGTTTCACTAATTCAATCTTATTGATTAGCTTATTTCTGTCTTCATCAACTATGGTGATATGACCCATTTTACGATGCGGCCGTGTTTCGGCTTTGCCATATAGGAATAAGTGCACATCAGGAATAGTTAACAATTCGTTAAGCCCATCATAATGCACAGGTCCAGTATAGCCTTCTTCTCCGAGCAAATTCACCATAGCTGAAGGTTTATTGATGGCGGTAGACCCTAATGGTAAGTTTAATATGGCACGTAACAACTGCTCATATTGTGAAGTGACGTTGGCATTAATTGTTTGATGTCCACTATTGTGCGGCCTCGGTGCGGCCTCATTAACCAGAACTTCGCCAGCCGGTGTGATGAACATTTCTACTGCGAGAATTCCGACGATATCCAGTTTCTCGACCAAATCACTGGCTATTTCATTTGCTTTGTTTTGAATTTCATCTGAAAGCGTAGTGGGTGCAATTAGATAATCGACTAAATTATGCTCTGGATGAAAAACACACTCAACAATTGGGAACACGGCTATATCACCGCTGGCATTACGCCCAGCAATGACAGAAATTTCACAATCAAGTTCTACTGCTTTTTCTAACAGCCCAGGGGCATCAAAAGCCTTATCTAAATCAACTAGGCTGTTTAGCTTAGTAACCCCTCCACCGTCGTAGCCACCCTGCCCTATTTTATTAAAAGCCGGCAAGAAAGCTTCATGCCGATGAATGTCTTCTCGATTTTCAACTAGTACGAATTCTGCTGTAGGAATAGCGTTATCCAAATAAAACTGTTTCTGTTTGCGTTTATCCTGAATGATTTCGATTACACGAGGTTGCGGGTAAACCGCTAAACCTTCTTTCTCAAGCTGATATAGAGCGGCGACGTTTACGTTTTCAATTTCAATCGTCAGTAAATCGACTTGTTTACCAAAATTGTAAACCGTTTCGTAATCATCAAATGAACCTTGATGAAACTCGTTAGCAATCCCCTGACAGGAAGCATTAGCTGAAGGGTCTAGTATAGATGTATAAATATCGAAATTTGGGCAGGCTTGAATCAACATGCGCCCTAATTGCCCGCCGCCGAGGATGCCTAACTTGAAGTCTTTATAGAATGCTTTCATGCCTGCCTGAGTAGCCACTTATGCAAGAAAAGCGGCGAATCATAGCAAGAAAGGGTTAGAAGTGCGAGGAATTAGAAGCCATTAGCGTTCTTTTAAACAGCCATTAGCGTTCTTATAAAACGCATTCTTCCTATTTAGATAAAACCGTTTGCCTTGTAATAGATATAAGTGGCTAAAGCCTTGATAGTTGCTGCATCCAGCACTTCAGACCAGGCAGGACAAACACCTACTCGTCCATTAGCCACAACATCATAGATATCTCGACCACTAGAACCGAAAAGCCATATATCATCAGTCAGATCAGGCCCTCCAAATGGAGTGTAACCTGTCCCATCGACACCGTGGCATTCAACACATAAAGGCCATTGGCTGGAAGCGGCCTCAACTGCAAAGGGGTTTGCATCTTCACCACTTAAGGATAAAACATAATCCACCATATTATTAAGACTTGCCTCATCAAAGCCCAATTCAGCATAAGCAGGCATTTCTGAATAACGAGTATCCGGACAACCACCAAACATTTTAATTTCTTCATCACAGTCGGTATTCCTAACGCCATAAAGAATAGTTTGCATGATCTCCATTACGGACTCGACACCCGTCATTTCAAATCCATCGATGCCCCACAGCCATTCATAATCAACCAGGTTTGGCACTCCAACACCACCAGTTAGCACAGAACCATGGCAAGACGTACAATTATCAGCCAGAGCCGGCTCAGCAAGATTATTCATGTAGTCGAAAAGCTCGGGATTGGCTTGAATGGTTTCGGGTGAAGCGTTCAGCAAAAGAGCCTCAAGATTATTCTGAGACCATGCTGGCAAGGAAACCAAACATAAAAGTATGAGTAGTATTTTACTGAATAAATTCTGTGTTATGAGCTGCAGGAATTTCATTTTTCTCTGTTCAGTGATTATCTAAAGCATTAAATCTAGATGCTTTTAGCTTAAGTTAAAAGTAATTTGGAAAAGTCTCTTGATAGACATCAAATCTCTATAGCCATTTAGCCAACTATTGTTTCATTAAACTTACTTTAGTTAAAAATAAACTTAACCTTAATCTAGCTAGCATCGAATAATTCTATGAATTATAGTGATCCAACAAAACAAAAAATAAAATAAAAACTGTAGGGGATAAAACCATGAATGACAGTACTTCTTCAAAGACCTACCTGGACTGGATAGCCATTGCCGTATTAGCTGTTGGGCTAATTATTGGTCTTATCATACTTTCCGCCCCAGCAGGAACCTGGCTTGGCCTTTGGGTGTTTGGTACGGGTTTCCAAATATTGATCACGCTAGACCCTTTCACTCCTTGGATAGCTATTGTGTGTGCAGTTGGATTGCTTGCAGTGATAGTTATGTCTTTACAGTCTAAAGCAAAGAATACCGCCAAACTTTGTTCCTTAGCTGCAATAGGCACTTTATCTGCAGTTATTGCCTGGTACATCCCTAACACCGTGCAAGCTCGCTTGGTCTATCCGGTAATTCACGATGCTTCTACCGATGTAGTAAATCCTCCAATGTATGTTACTAATGTGCCACTTAGAGCAGAAGCTGCAAACCCAATGGAATATGGCACTGTTGAAGGTTTTACCTTAGAAGAACACATCCAGCTGCAGCAAGAAGCTTTCCCAGATTTAGTTCCTCAACTAATAGATGGCAGCCCGCAAGAAGTCTTTGATCGTGCTTTGGCTGCGCTTGAAACAATGGGACTCGAAATCACGGCTGCTGTACCCGAAGAAGGCCGTATCGAAGCTGTGGCCTCAACTTTCTGGTTCCGCTTTAAAGATGACGTGATTATTCGTATTCAATCAGAAGGTAATCAAACTCGAATCGATGCGCGCTCACTTTCAAGAGTTGGACGTGGTGATTTAGGTGCTAACGGATTGCGATTGCAGGAATTTTTTAGCCTGCTCTAAAATTGAGATCTATGACTAAGATCTATGATAAGGATGGTTATTTAAAATAGACCATACCCGATAGATTTGTTCCACTAACACCACTCTCACAATCGGGTGAGGAAGTGTCAACGCTGATAAAGACCAACGAGCGTCTGCTGCTTCCAAACAGGCGCTTGTTAGGCCATCTGGCCCGCCAATAAGTAATGAAATATTTTCCCCATCTTCTCTAACTACATTGAATTTTTCAGCCAGTTTTTCAGTGCTCAAACTCTGACCTTTAACATCTAGAGCTACTATATAATCATTTTTACCACAGGCCTCCAGAAGCGCCTTAGCTTCTTTTTCCATAGCAGGCGCGAGAGGTGAGTTTTTACTTCGATTAGCTAAGGGAATTTCAGTTATAGATAAACTGAAGTCTGAAGGTAAGCGTTTTTGATATTCTGCAACTCCGGCTTCAACCCAGCTAGGCATCTTATTGCCAACTGCAATTAAGCGGATTTTCATGCTTTATAAGATTTCATTTTCAGCACGTTCAGCTGTGATACTCCAAAGCGCCTCAAGATCATAAAGCTCGCGGGTAGCAGATAACATGGCATGGACAATTACATCACCCAAATCTACTAATATCCATTCAGTCTGGTTCTGACCTTCCATCCCATTAACTTTAGCTCCTGCTTGCTTGACTGTTTTCCCCAGCTCATCAGTCAAAGATTTTAAATGCCGATTCGAAGTACCAGTTACAACAATCATGTAGTCGCAGACAGACGTCATCTCTTTAACATCTAAACAAACAATGTTCTGACCTTTCACGTCTTCCAGGCTTTTAATAGCCAACACTTTTAATTCATTTGCCTTCAATGCTTAACCTCGTTCGTAAAATTATTTATAGAGTTCATGTTTTTTAATATATTTAATGACTTTATTTGGAGTTAAATAACGCACTGATTTGTTTTCTTTCAAGAGTGAGCGAATTTCGCTCGACGAAATCATCAAAGGCATAAAACTATAAGCTAGTACATTGCCTTTTTTCGCCTCAGACATCTCAGAAAAACTAGAAGCCATTCTCTTCTTACAAAATTTCTTAACCAATGAAGATGGGTTTATTTCCCATCCAGGTCGAGTAATTACAATGAGGTGTGCTATTTCGAAAATCTTTTGCCAGTCTTTCCATGCTTCTAAATTATTAAAGGCATCAACACCTAAAAGCAAAAACAACCTCTCTTTTGGATATTCTGTGCGTAAAGACTCCAGCGTTTCAATCATATAGGAAGGACCTGGACGCATACATTCGCGTACATCTACCACTAAGCGTTTTTCAGTCTTAGTAGCCTTATGCAACATCTCAATACGACCTTGAGCAGAAACTTCGGGTTCTTCTTTATGTACAGGATGGTGGCAAGGGATTAAACGCACTTCATCTAAGGCGAATTCCTGTTGCGCAGCTAACGCGGTACGTAAATGCCCGAAATGAACAGGGTCAAATGTACCGCCTAGTATGCCTATATTTTTTTTTTCGGGTATGCCCATCTAATTTCGGATTTGACCATCACCAAGGACAATATATTTCTGGGATGTCAGCCCTTCTAGTCCAACTGGTCCTCTCGCGTGTATCTTGTCCGTTGAAATACCTATCTCAGCGCCCAGACCATACTCAAAGCCATCGGCAAAGCGAGTCGAAGCGTTGATAAGAACTGAACTAGAGTCTACTTCTCGTAGAAATCGCATACCATTAGCGTAATCTTCAGACACTATAGTGTCAGTATGTTGTGACCCATATGTATTTATATGATCGATAGCTTCATCTAGACCGCTAACAACTTTAACCGCCAAGATAGGAGCTAGATATTCTGTCACCCAATCCTCTTTAGTGGCGGCGTTGATACCTGGAAGAAGTTTAAGCGTCTTTTCACAACCTCGGAGCTCTACTTCTTTCTCGTCATAAACCTGCATGATTTGTGGCAAAAATTCTTCAGCCATTGAATCTGCAACCAGTAATGTTTCCATCGCGTTACATACGCCATATCTATTTGTTTTTGCATTCAGAGCGATATTGACCGCCTTAGTCATATCAGCACCGTCATCAACATAGACGTGACAAATTCCATCAAGATGTTTAATGACTGGTACACGGGCATCCTTACTTACACGCTCAATTAGGCCTTTACCACCACGAGGAACAATCACATCAATATATTCTGGCATTGTAATCATGTGTCCTACTGCTTCTCGGTCTGTCGTTTCAACCACCTGAACCGCTGCCGCAGGTAAATCTGCTTTTTCTAGGCCTTGGTTAATACACTTTGCTATCGCTTGATTGGAATGAATAGCTTCAGAACCACCACGCAAAATAGTGGCATTACCTGATTTCAAGCATAAGCTTGCAGCTTCAGCTGTTACATTTGGGCGAGACTCATAAATGATACCAATGACTCCCAGGGGAACTCGCATGCGGCCTACTTGAATACCACTTGGCATATAACGCAAGTCGCTAATTTCACCTATAGGGTCAACTAGAGCGGCTACTTGCTGTATACCTTCAATCATGCTGTCTATACGCGTTGGGGTTAATTCCAGCCTGTCTAACATTGCTGCTGATAAGCCTTTTTCTTTACCCGCAGCCAAATCCTTAGCATTGGCACTAACGAGCTGCTCACGGCTCGTCTCAATTGCCTCTACCGTAAAGTGCAAAGCTTGATTCTTTGCTTCTGCTGAGGCGGTAGCCATTTCCCTGGATGCAGTGCGGGCGTTTTTCCCAAGTTGCTGCATCAAGCCCTTAATTTCAGACATTCTTAAATCCATAATTTTTAAAGAAGCGCGATTATACCTGATAATTTTGTAAAACAGAGCACAGGTCTTCTTTATCACTCAGAAGTCAATCAGTGTTTATTAGCTCAGTTATTGAACGATTTCCACTTATGATTTTTGTCTTTTCTGCAGCTGGTAGTTTCTTAATTCGATATTCCAAACGAGAAGCCAATGCTCTATCACCCACTTCGGCAAAGAATTCTAAACTTAAAGGGCCCTTTCCTCGTAAAAATTTTGCAGCAAGCCTGCCCCCAGCCTGATGTTCCTCAAAGCGACGCTTAACATCTGTAGTGATTCCTGTATAAATTTTCCCCTGCGCAGTTTTGATTAAATACAGGCTCCAAACCGGGTTTTGATCACTTAACATTCTCTGCCCTTGATATTTTTAAAAAAAATTAAAAAAACACATGCTTTCACTGGAAATTTTACCTATTTCCTTGTATAAATGCGGCTCCTTTTTGAGGGTAACTCCGCTCAAAAACCAATCCGAAATCTGGGCTACTTATTGACCAGATATTTCAGCAAAGGAATACCCAAGAGATGCATAAGATTCAGACGTTTAACCAAATTTCTGATAAAGGCCTGTCACGCTTTCCAAGCTCAGATTATGATGTTTCTTCTGAAGTTGAAAATGCGGACGCTATCGTTCTGCGCAGTTTCAAATTATCCATGGATAATGTTACCCCTAACCTGAAGGCCGTTGGTCGAGCTGGCGCCGGAGTCAACAATGTTCCTGTTGATGATTACACCAAACAAGGTATTGTGGTGTTTAACACCCCAGGCGCCAACGCAAATGCTGTAAAAGAACTTGTCATCTGCAGCATGTTACTTTCTTCACGCCGCATTGTACCGGGTATTAACTGGGTTAACTCTTTGTCTGAGCAAGAGGATTTAAGTGGCTTAGGCCCTCAAGTAGAAGCTGGTAAGAAAAACTTCAAAGGCTCCGAGCTAGCTGGCAAGACCTTAGGTGTGATTGGTCTTGGTGCCATCGGCGCCATGGTTGCAAATGCCTCGATTGATCTTGGTATGAAAGTAATAGGCTATGACCCAGCTATTTCTATTGAAGCGGCTTGGCGTCTATCCAACCAAGTAAAGAAACAAGAAAGCATGGCTGCATTATTAGCTAAAGCAGACTTTGTCACTTTGCATTTGCCTATGCTGGAAAGTACTCGAAATCTCATTGATGACAAAGCCGTCAATTTATTCAAACCCGGTTGCGTATTACTTAACTTTTCCCGCGATGCGATCGTAAATACTAAAGCCATTTTAGATGGTATGAATAATGATCGAGTTGGTAAATATGTCTGTGATTTCCCTACTGAAGAATTACTCAACCATGAGAACGCTATACTGATGCCACATATTGGCGCCAGTACTGAAGAAGCTGAAGATAACTGTGCAGTGATGGCAGTTGATCAAATAAGAGACTTCCTGGAAAACGGCAATATAAAAAATTCAGTTAATTTTCCTCAAATAGCAATGGACAGGAATGGTGGCGTTCGCCTAGCTATCGTTAATGAGAATATCACTGGCACATTGGGGGAAATCACCTCAATACTCGCTGATAAACACATTAACGTTTTGGAATTATCAAACAAAAGCCTAGGTGATATAGCTTACAATTTGATCGATATTGAAAGTCGACCTGATGACGCAACTATTGCCGACATTCAAAAAATTGAGCATGTCACAAAAGCTTGGATAGTTTAGGCGTTTTCACTCTCAACCAAATATTATCAATTAATTAAATCGGATAAGTAAATGACTAGGCAGGTTTATAATTTTGGTGCCGGACCAGCAATGTTGCCAGCACCAGTTATGCAGCAGATCCAGGAAGATTTTCTCAATTTCCAGGGCATGGGTATTTCTCTAATTGAATTAAGTCATCGTTCTAAAGAGTTCGAAGCTGTCATCAACAACTGTGATGAATTAATCAGAGAGTTAGCCAATTTACCTGAAAACTATAAAATTCTTTACACCCACGGTGGCGCGCAAATGCAATTTGCTGGCGTCCCTCTTAACTTGATGGGGTTAAAGCCTGCGCATAAAGCGGTATACAGCGAAACGGGTAATTTCTCTAAATTATCTAATAAAGAAGCTGCTCGTTATGGTGAGATTGTTATTGCTAGCTCCAGTGTTGATACAAACTATGATCGTATCCCAGCTTTTACTAAAGATATGATTCCTGATGACGCTTCTTATGCCTACATCACCAGTAATAACACTATCTACGGCACTCGTTATCATGATTTTCCCGACACTGGGGATACGCCTCTGGCCATTGATGCCACCTCGGATATTTTTTCTCGAGAAGTGGATTTTTCTAAAATTGGCTTAATGTTTGCTGGCATGCAGAAAAACTTAGGTCCAGCAGGCACAGCGATGGTTATTGTAAGAGAGGATTTAATCGGTCACGCTTTGGAGAGAACTCCCTCATTAATCGATTACGCCACCTACGATAAATCTCATTCAATGGCTAATACCATTAACACTTTTGCTGTTTATACCATGGGCTTGGTAATGCAGTGGCTGAAAGATCAAGGTGGTATTGCAGCAATAGAAAAATCCAACGAAGCAAAAGCAGCTGTACTTTATGATGTAATTGATCAAAGCTCTTATTACACGGGTACTGCCCACACTGATCATCGCTCTATTATGAACGTAACCTTCACTTTACCTAATGATGAAGCAGCAGCCGCATTTTTAAAACAGGCTGGTGACAATGGACTCTATGCGCTTAAAGGTCATCGTAATGTTGGCGGAGTGAGAGCGTCCATCTACAATGCCATGCCAATCGCAGGTTGTGAAAAACTAGCCGAATTTATGAAAGAGTTTGAACGCTCGCAAGACTAAAAAATATTGCTAAAATATTTTTATAAATTTTTATTAGTTTAATATAAGACATTCAATACTGTCCATTTGAAAAGTTAGCAGGTGCTAGATAATTTTATACATTTTAATATGCTCAATACCCTGCTCCAAATAAAATTCACCAATAGTTTCATAACCTAATTTTTTATAAAACACCTGTGCCGACTTTCTTGCCGATAACTCCAAGTTTTTAAAACCTTTTTCTTTTAGGTGATTTTCTGCATAAGATATAAGTTGCTTACCAACGCCTTTACCTTGAAATGAAGCGTCGACAGCCATCTGTCGTAATTTTGCAGAATCCTCTTTATCACTGGGTTTAACGACAATACATCCAATTAGCTGGTCTTTATTCATACATCCAAAATGCAACTGATCTTCCTCACCAATTGTATCTATGGATGAAAGTTTCTTGCCTAATGGTGTTCTGAGAATAGTCGATCTAAGTTTTAATATAGCCTTGTATTCAGCGCCATTGAATTTAATTTCTTTTACATACATATATATCTTATTAGGTATTCATGAACCTCTGCTTTGGGTCGAAAGCGGACATAAAATATTGAGTATTTCATGAAATGATTTTCACTTTCAGTCTTCCTTATGTGCAATTTGTAGGGTTTTAAGGGGGCTTTGGGCTTTATTAGGCGAGAGAAGTTCAACTAGCTAGTTAACTATTTGATAAATATAAGAATATCTAAGTTCAGGTAATGACCATGTAGCGATCAATAGTGAGATAAGAATCAATTAATTCACTTCTAAGCATACTGCTTTGTGCAAAAGATAAAATTTGCTTTAAAGAAATCATGTTTCCAACTTTTCTCTAGCTACAAACCTATTAAAGCTCACTCTCATGCATTACAAAACAGTCTTTTGGATTCCATTTAGAGTCATCCGTTTCCTTCATGAAATGCATAGTAGTCACCCAAGGCTCTGCAAGGTAAACCGGGTCATCAACGATAATAGTGTCGACAAACCAACTTCTTCCGTCTGGCGTCTCAAACACATCAAAGTATTCTGTTACTACTGCCTGATCACTATGTGGAATTCCATTTTTGCGTAAATAACCGGCAACGAGATTTGTGGTTATTGCTTCTAATGAGCGAGTGCTTGTACCGACTCTTTGCGTCTGACCAATACGCAAGCCATTGAAGGTTGTTGATGCAGGTGCGTCTTCCCATTTCGCAACTGTATAGCCTTGCCTAGATAAGGCTGTAGTCGAAAATGTTTCTCCAAAGTGAAACATTCTTGTTTGCATGCCAGCATCAAATTCCATTTTGAGTGTCAGATCGTCTGCCCAGTTGATTTTGATTCGGCCTGGTCTGTGCATAATGGCTGGTGCACCATATGCGATGCATTCATTGCCAACATTCGTTTCTGGAGTCCAAGCCATGCCAACTTCTCTAGCAGCTTCATTCTCAGGGATATTGGCAAAGTCGCCTATCAGTGGTGTTGTCATACGCCAACGCCAATCTTCAGAAACTATAGAAACCCAAGTACCCGTTAAATCAATTGGCGCTTCTGCTCTACCGGGTGCTGGGCCACTTGGTCTAACTTGTATCGAAGAAATTTGAGCACTGGCTATTGTAGAACCAAGCCCTAGAAAAAGAATAAGTGAACAAAATGCTTTGCTGAATTTCATGATCTACTCCACCTCTTCTTGAAGACTTTGAAAAACTGAGGTAATAAATTCTGTGGTTGAAGGCCCACCTCTTGCCCCCCCATATTCAGTGTCATAATCAAGGGCAGGTTCGCTGGCAATAATTTGATCAAAACTCATTCCCTGCTCTATTTGGTATTGAATACGATCTCTAATGATAACCAGCATATTACGGTATTCAACAACATCAATTTCATCACCAATGCGACCATGCCCAGGAACTACATAAGTGCCACCTTCAGCATTAGGGCCAGGGATCACGAGTTCTAAAGTATAATTCAGTGCGTCGATGAAGCCATTAACGCTGCCACCAGCTTCGACATCAATATCGGGGAATTGTCCTTGAACCAGAAGGTCACCTAAGCTGATAACGTCCGAGCTTCTAAAAAACACAATGCTATCGCCATCAGTATGGGCATTTGGCATGTGATAAATGGCAATGCCTTCATCATTTAAATAGATATCAAAATCTGTTGTAAAGTAGGTAGTTGTTAAGGTCAAAGATTCGACATCATTTTCTGCCAGGTAAAAACGATTTAACACATTTTCATGAGCAAGTAGTGTCACGCCTGTTGTATTACCGCCAATGGCAACATCTACACCTACCCCTCTACCACCAAAACCTCGAAAGCCCAAATTCTCGATGGTTTCATTGCCTGCTAAATGGAGTGGATCAAGCGCAGTAGTAATAGCGTAACGAACGGGTGCGTTAGAAATCTCACGAATAAGAGACATCATTTCTTCGACATATTCTGGGGCTGGTGTGTCAACAAAGACTATAGCTTCATCGCCAATTTGAACGGTGACATTAGCATCAGCGCCAGTGAGAACATAAACCTGCCCTTTAACATGAAATAAACTTAATTCTAGGCCCATCTCAGCAGCATTTACTGATGTCCCAAACAGAAAACAGAATAAAACTAGCTTCGTAAAATATAAATTTAAGAAATTGTGTTTATACATAATATTGTCCACGTTTCTAATTTTTCTAAATTTTTACACTAAA
The DNA here is from genome assembly GCA_029246545.1 of Gammaproteobacteria bacterium. Lineage (GTDB taxonomy): Bacteria > Pseudomonadota > Gammaproteobacteria > Pseudomonadales > Pseudohongiellaceae > UBA5109. The sequence continues at coordinate 81,925 of JAQWMX010000007.1, read as the reverse complement.
TAATTCGATAAGTACTCTGCTTACATGCACTCTTCTATACAGAATTCCTGTTCACCAACAGGCGCCTCCATCGTATCCATATATTCTGGGTACATGGTTTCGATGCCACCACGGACGCCTGAATAAGGCAGGCGGTAACGTTCAGCAAACTCCAATAACCAAGGGTTCTGGCCAGGTAAGAAATGGGGAACAATTTGCCCTAATGCATTAATTGGTAATTCTTGTAAAGGCACGCAGGAGCTGGGCGCTTGCCTGGCAGACACGTCTCTCACCCAAGACTGGCTTCTTACCATGGGTTCGGTCAAAAACACTGGGTCATCAATGACAGTGACAACCGTTAAATAATCACCATGCATGACCCAATGTTCAGTAGTAGTCCTTTCAGCACTAGCAGCTAATCCATTGCGGCGTAAATAACTCTCTTTAAAATCCGTAGTAAGAATGTTCAGCATGTTGCCATCAAAACTGCCAGTGGAAAAACCTCTGAAAGTATGTGGCGCTATATCGGCAGGGCGTTCTGGGTTATTCAACCAGATTGTTCGCTGCATACCCATAAAGCCAATTCGAGTGTTAAAGGCAATAACTTGTTGAGTTTGCGGATCAACCACACGCTCTATTCTCATATCTGCTGCACCACGCATAGAATAATCACCACCATGTTCGCGACAAATATATTCACTTACCACAGAGATACGATTTGGGTTGTAGCTATCCCCACGCAATCTAGCAGCGTCATTAATCGGCATCCCAGAATAATCTGCCAGATGCGGACCGGGAATTCGTTCAGGTAAATCTTCAAAATAAAGTGGTCGCCAATCGCCAGAAAAATCTATCTCCTGCGCCAGCAAACTAGGGCTGAGAAATAAAGCAGCAAGAAAACTAAGTGACTTAATTAAAGAAAAGTTGCGGGAAATCATATAGCTTTCCTCTTGGTTTTAAATTTGAATTATAATATTTGAAAGTAAGTAACAATAAATCACATCAGTCAGATATCTAAAAGTTACTAACTTATACAGCTACCTAAATTTTTTATCAATAATTTTATAGATACGCTAATAATTATAATCTCAGCTACAAAAATATTATGTTCTTCTAAAAGCGAAAATTACGGGTGTATTTTAGTACCACTTCAGAATCACGAACTTGCAAGCCTCTAAATGCGCCATCTTGAGAATCAGTGTTGTAATTAAGTACTAAATATAAATTTTCACCGGCTCGTGGAGTCCAACGCAAGCGGCTATTTATTCCGACTGTATCTGAGCCATTATCATATTGCATAAGATTTACCCAAGACCAATCGGCATTAAAAGCAAAATTCATATTCATACTAATTAAACGGCTAACGAAATCACCTTCAGGCATCTCCACATCAGCAAAATCATAACTGAATTCCATTGTCAGATTTCGGCTGGCAGCCCAGTTTATGCCTAAGCCAACTTCACGCCGCTCACCATTAAAAAAGTCACCTTGCTTGTATGATATATCCGGCGAAAAATCGCGCTGATTAGTCGTACTCAAGGCTATCTCAAAGGAGTTAAAGCTATATTCTCCAGCAGGTATAATGATTCCTGGTCTAATCTGAAAAGGAACAATAAGACCTTCAGTCTCCTGTTGAACCTGAAATTCAAGTGCATCTCCGCTGTGTGTGTTAATGCTTATTACTCGCCAAAAAAGATTCTCACTTTGTAACTCGCCAGTATCATTTCTATTGGTACGTGAGAAGCTAAAAAACCCAAAATTATTTCGAATCAGTGGATGGTCTCTAAGAAAATAACGCCAATTAACAAATCCAGTGAGTTGCTCTACTCCGGTACGGTTTGCAAAACCCAATGCAGGGTCAAATTTATCCCCTAAATAGCTATATCTAAGTCTTCCTCCAAGCCCCGTGCCCGAAGTCGAAATCTGAGTTTGTAGACTATATGCCTTATCGTCTCCTTCAACTCCTTCTGTATCACTTTGCTGATACCAAAAATCTCCGGTTAAGGTATGAGAATCCGAAAAACGTGTATTACGGTAGTTAAAATCAACTCCAGTTAAAGTACTGTCAGTTACACTATTCGGATCACCTTCAGTCATGATAAGTCCAATTTTAGACTCTGAAAGTACATTCGAAGCCAGCCTTCCAACAAATACATCCTGTCCATCAAGACCAAGACGATCACCTTGTTGAACCATTAAAGCACCAATACTGACATCACCAACTCGACCGGTAACTTTACCCCCTACTTCTAGATCAACTGATTGACCAGTTGCTGGGTCGAGGCCAATGCGTCGGGAATGGAAAGGAATGCCATTAGTATTTGCAGGTCCACCTCCACCTCCACCAGAAGACAACCCGCCGAAGGTAAATATTTCAGAATCCTGTAAAAAGAAATCCCGTCTTTCAGGAAAGAACAGGGAAAATCGAGTCAGATTTACTTGGCGGTTATCCACTTCTGTGGCAGAAAAATCTGTGTTAAAAGTTAAGGCCCCGGTTAAATTTGGGGTGAATTTGTAGAACACATCAAGCGAGGGATCAAAGCGAGAATCACTGGTATTAGCGGTATGGTCTTGAGATTGAGCCATAGTAATTGAAGGCACAATATCCAGACCGAGACCTTGATTAACGTCACTAATACCCGAGGCCAATCCAGCTGTAGAAGGGTTGCTATTACGGTTGAATGACGACCAGGCAATTTCTTCATTGTTGCGTGGAATATCTCGTTCCAGATTAAACCCCCATTCATCGATATTTGGGTCAAAGTTTAAGGTTGTAAATGGGATAGCTATTTCTGTAACCCAACCCTCATCATCAATACTGGATTCTGTTTGCCATATCCCATTCCAATTCCAATTAATCGTACCTGGCCCTTCATAAACACCATCCCCGCGAATCCCATTGGGATGACCTACAAATCTAAATCCTGTACGGCTATTGTCGAAGGTATCCAGAATTATGTTAATCGTGTCATCTTCCCCCATTAGCTCAGTATCATGCAGTAATGACATTGCTCTGATCTCTTCGGGGTTTGAATCGTAAAGTCTAGCCGCTACATAAAAATAATCATCACTGTATGTGACATAAAAAACGCTAGACTGAGATGGCTCACCATGATCAACAGGATTCATTTGATGCAAGTCAGTTATTACAGCAGCTTGCTGCCAAATTTCATCATCAAGCACACCATCAATAACCGGAACTAATTCGGTTCGTGGAATTTCAATCTGTTTTCGATCTGAAGTCTGTGTGGTTTGACCGAAGGCATTAGCTGAGAGGCAAGATAGAAAAAGAATACATAAACTGAAAGTGCTGGTAAAAAAGCGAAGCTTATTTTTAAAGAAGCAAGGCAGGCGAAACAAAATAGAACTAACTACTGTACTCAAATTCATAACGGCGCATTTTACAGCATTTACTTTAATTTTTAAGTCAGATTAGAAGAGAATAATGCAAGAATAGTGAACTTTGAATTCTTCAGTTATATGTGATTGAACAATGTTCTTGGATGGCTATTCGCCTTCTGCTGTCTGCCCTATCCATTGCAGCTTTAAATTATCGTAAGAGCCGTCTCTTTGCATCTGATCAAGCCAAAGGTTTAGCCAATTAAGAAAAGCTTGATCATCTCGATGCGTCATATAACCAACATTATTACGCGTGAAAGGTTGATCTGGGTTCACAATGTGTAGCTCAGGCAACATATTCGCATATAACGTTGCTTCAATATTATCCGTGATCATTGCATCCACATCACCGTTAGCAATTCGTTCAGGTATTTCCAGATTACTTTCAATCATTACAACATTTGCACGAGTAATGTTTTCTTGCACAAATAACTCATTAGTTCCTCCCGGGTTAACACCAAGACGAATATCAGCTTGGTTTATATCGTCTAAAGACTTAAAACGATCTCTATCTTCATCACGAATAAGTAAGACCTTTCCAACATCGATATAAGGGTCAGACATTCCAACAATTTTCTGACGAGCCAGAGTTCGCGTAATTCCACTCATGGCAATGTCATAACGGTTTTCTAGAATGCCGTCTGCTAAGGTTTGCCAACTCGTTGCAACAAAACGAACATTTATCCCAAGCTCTCTTGCCAACATTTGTGCTGCATCAATATCTAAACCCTCGTAAGATTCAGTTTCAATATTCCAGTAGGAAAAAGGTTTGTAATCACCTGTAGTGCCGACACGTATTTCACCCTGCTCTACTAGGCTCTCTAATAAAGATTGTTGCGCATAGCTCAAAGGTGAACTAAATAAAGTGCTCAGGAACAACACTAATACTAGGAATGTCTGCTTCTTATATTTCATCATTAGAGCCTAATATACTAAAAGCAACATAGAAGAACTAAATAGAAGAACTAAATAGAAGAACTAAAGCAACATGGTGCGTAATGAAGGATCAAGTACGCTGTGTTTATCCCACAGATAAGTAAACTCATCAGCCAAACTTTTACATTCTTGCAATGCCTCATAATTAATAAAGCCGTTATAAAGCAGATCTTCATGCATATAGAGCAAGCATTTACGATCACCAATTATATAAGAAATGGAATCTTTTTCAGAAACATGTTCAGTCATTTGCTTCCTCCACTTATTAAATAAGAGTTTGAAAGGCTTATTATAACTCTATTTAATTATAACCAAAAATCTGCTTTCGACGAAAAGCAGACGTTAATTTTATTTGATTAATTACAATTAAGCATCACGGTCTTCCCTGCCAAACAGGTTGCTCCCAGTGAGCAGGATCGGTATTACCTTCAGCACAAACAAATTCAAGGATTTCTTCACCAAGTACTAATCCATGTTCATAGACATTGGTATAACTGTCAGTCAGTGCTTCTGGATCTTCCACTGTTACTTCAACTAACATTCGCCCCATTTGCGGACGAGCATAACGCTCTGTCACAATCATATTATCAGTATGAATTCCAAACCCAGGTGTATAATCATTAAAGCCAGTACTCACGACAACCAAGGTGTCTCCTTCCCAATGCCCTCTTGAATGCCCCTGCCAACTAGGATTCCATAATTCCGGCATTTCTCTACCATCCAGAAAAACCTGTCGCCAACCCGGGGTCACGAATTCCATAATTTGTATCAGCATGTCTGGTGTTTGTATTATTTGCCATGGAAACCCATCTGTCGACATTACAGCACTTTGAGGCAGGCAATAAGCTCCAGGGTTCTGAAAATTCATGGCACGTAATTCGTCATTCATTTCAGCAGCCCAGGACTGGTAGGGAGGCTGTTGAGGAGCATACTCTGGATTTTGTGTATCAACCCACATGCCTGAAAAATCAACTTTGCCATCAAATAATCTTGGTGGTGCGCCAGTAAGGTCACCAGAATCTCTTAGCATATCTATTGCTAACATCCCGGGGTCATCACCAATAGTGCCTAAATTAATACTCCATTCAATGTTGAGGTCATGTTGTAGAGTTTCACCATCGCTAATAAGCACACCTTCTTCAGAGTAGGATTGATACATGGCTGTACGAAATAGGAAGCTAAGATTGTATGAGCCTGCTGGGAGCTCAGTAACAGTAAAATTCCCCTCCAGGTTGGTTGAGCCGGAATACTGTTCATTAGTGCCAGTATTGATCAAAATAACATCCTGGTTTAAGCCAGTAATATTGGCTCCATTAGGATCAATCAAACTCCCAGTTATTGAACCTTGAGCAAATGCAGTTTGAATCAACATCAAGTTGGCCAAAAATAAAGTAAAGTGAAATAACCTTGAACAATTTATAATTTTTATCACGAGTTCACTCCTATTGGGACGAGTTTAAAAGGTCATCCATACTCTAAGATTCTTATTATAGTTGGAGTGTAACCAAGTATTCAGAAAAAAGCCCTAAGGTCCGCTTTGAATAGAAAGCAGACATTAGTGATTTTGACTAATTATTATAAATCTAAAGAGATAATCGAATAATTTTTCGATTATATTTTGGGACCTAAAGCATCATGAGCAGAGGTCAGGAGAGACGAAAAGTTTATTTTACGAAGATCTTTTGGAACCTTAAAAACGTTATGAGCGCAATAGCTTTAAAAGTTAAAACTTTACGAGCGCAGATTAGGCGAGACGAAAGATTTATTTTATGAAGGAGCTTGCAATTAGTAAGTAACTGAGGAAAATCAATCTTTCAACGAAGCATTACCGAGCGCAGTAGTTTTAGAAGCGTAGGTTGCGAGTGTACTTAAGAACTATCTCTGAACTCTTAGCATTCAAACCATCAAACGCCGCTTCCATCGAATCGAAGTTATAGTTCACTACAAAGTATAAGTCTTCACCGGCTCTTGGCGACCAGCGTAAACGACTGTTTAGGCCTATATTTCCAGAGGTATTAACATATTGAACCAGATTTACCCAAGACCATCTGGCATTAAAGGCATAATTCGCATCGAGCGAGATTTGACGAATAGTGAAGTCTCCTGCAGGAAGCTCGGTGTTTTGTACCCTATAACTGAAATCAAACGATATATGCTCATTGGGTCGCCAGTCAATACCCAAATCGTATTCTTCTGTTGTACCGTTATAGAACTCGCCCCAATCATAACTGAAATCAGGAGCAAATTGCCGTCGACTAGATGAATTTAGCGAAAAACTATAGGAATCAAAAGTATACTCACCTGTTGGAATAACAACGCCTGGTCGAATTTGAAAGTCCCGCTCAAGACCTTCAGTTTCACGGTTCAATGTAAAGCGATGGAAACCACCATCATGCGTCTGAACACCAAGTATAGTAAAACCGAGAGATTCACTTTGCAGTTGCTTAGTGTCGAGAGTATCTGTCTTGGAATAACGTAAAAAGTTAAATAGTTGTCGTATTTGAGGATGGTTTCTTACGAAATAACGCCCAATTAAAGATAAACCAACACGCTCAATTCCTTTGCGTCTGGCAAAACCAAGTGCCGGGTTATATTCATCGCCAACATAACGATAATTAGCGCCATAGCTGAAACCTGTATTCTGAGTAGAAAAATCGATACTGGCATTGTAGGCCTTGTCGTCTCCGTCCATACCTTGGGTATCGGTTTGTTGATAATCAACAGCTGCTGCCAATGTGTGGGAGTCAGAAAACCGAGTATTGCGGTAGGAAAAGTCTGTACCCATTACTGAGTTATCAGTTTCACTATTTGGATCTCCCTCGGTAAAAATAAAGCCAACCCTGGATTCATCAAGGATGTTTCGTGTCACTCTACCAATAAAGATATTTTGACCGTCAAGTCCAACTCTATCGCCCTGCTGAACTGCCAGCACGCCAACACTGTAATCGCCCACTCGACCAGCAAGCTTTCCTCCAGCATCAATATCGACTGGCTGACCCGTAGCCGGGTCTAGACCAATTTTTCTGGAATAAAAAGGGTCTGTATCACTAGGCCCGCCGCCACCGCGACCAAACCTTTGCCCTGTAGTCGCTCCAAAACCGAAAATCTCAGAGTCTTGCAAGAAAAAATCTCGTTTTTCCGGAAAGGATAATGAAAAGCGCGTTAAATTGACTTGCACATCATCCACTTCAGTTGCAGAAAAATCCGTATTTATAGTCAAGGCGCCGGTGAGATTAGGCGTAAATTTATAAAACACATCTAAAGAGGGATCAAATCTAGAATCCGAAGTATCGGCTATAAAATCTTCTTGAGAAGCAACAGTTACCGAAGGAACAATATCTAAGCCCACACCTTGCCTGATATCCCTAATGCCAGAAATTTGCCCAGCAGTTGCAGGATTAGTACTACGATTAAATGATGACCAGGCTATGTCTTCATTATTACTGGATATAGATCGAACCAAATTAAAACCCCATTCTTCCGTAGTGGGATCAAAGTTCAATGTAGTAAAAGGTATAGCAAACTCTGCGACCCAACCTTCTTCATCAATCCTAGCTTCAACCTGCCAAATACCACTCCAATCACTGTTGTAAGAATTAGCAGATTCCCAAACACCCTCATTACGTATTCCGTTTGGATTAGATGAAAAGTAAAACCCAGTTCTTGAATTATTGAATGAATCTAGGAATACACCAACACTGTCGTCAAAGCCTGTACTTTGACCCTGAATTAATTGACGTGCACTTATTGCAGATGGGTCGCTATCATACATACGAGCGCCCACATAAAAATTGTTCTGCGAATAAGCCACATAAATTTCTGTTCTTTGAGTGGGAGTGCCATGGTCTACGGGAGATGTTTGATGAAAATCACTTATTAGCGTTGCTTGCTGCCAAATCTCATCATCTAGCACACCATCTAAATCAGGTGCTAAATCTGTATAGATTACTTGGGATTGAGTCCGATCAGAGTTTTGAGCGAGATCGCCAGAAAGTGGCATTTGCGCATGTAGCGAGCTTGAAAAAAAAACCAGACTGATAAATATGAAAACCGATTTTGATTTCATTAGAACAATCTTAGTTTTAGGCCTGTTTGAGAAGCTGCGCAGTATATACCGCGCATCCACTAAAAGTAAGTGAGCCTGCTTAATATGCGCAGAATATCCCTATTTTTTATTCATTTAAGGACAAGAATTAAAGTATAGGTATAAAGAGGGTATAGCGCGTGAAAAGTTACAAAGCAGCCGCTTGTTGCTCGCTCTGAGAACGAGTGTTTAACCAGGCCACCATATCGATCCACATTGTTTCGATTTGTTCTATTGAAGGCATGATGCCTGCTGAGGGTAGTTCAAGTGTAACTACCGGTATACCAAGGTCGAGTCCAGCATAATTACCTAAAGAGCCGGGGTATACACCGAGTTGATGCAGATATAAATCGCCAATTTTATCGGGGGCTTGAGAAGGCCCACCAAAATCGAGTAAATGATACGGCGCATGAACAGAAACGATAACTTCTGGATCAAACTTTTCTATCTGCTCAATCATCCAACGCACTTCTGGCTCACTCGCTGCTGCTTCACCATGATAACGTCTAGGGTTTTCGCCTGTGTTAATACGCCAATATTCTATGGCGGCTGCTTCCCAATCTTGACTAGGGAAATTTCGATTTAAATCGACTCCACTAGCATTTTGTCGAACAGCCTGCCCATCTAATAAACCATCTGGGTTCACTGATGGTAAAAAACGCACCTATAAAAATACCATTCAAGCTTGATGCTTCTGTCAAATTTTCGAAGCTGGCCTGATCTGCGACAGGATCCATGCCCTCCGCCACCCAAACTACATAAGCTAAGCCCCCCAACTCTAAAACTGTGATTATGAAAACAGCACTGGCTGATAAATTTATTCCATAAACTGCAATTCCACATAAAGCTATACATAAAAAAAGTATTGCCCAATGCGCTTCCACGTCAATGAAAATATTTAAATACCCAGCGAAACCATTAGAGATTGCTGCTGCCGAAACGATACCCGTTAGAATAATCATCCAACCGATTAAAGCGGAGAACCAAGAGCAGCCCCAGGCTTTATCGACATAGACAGCTCCACCGGCAGCTACCGGATAACGTGAAGCCAGTTCGGCATAACTTAAGGCCGTAAATAGAGCAATAAGGCCTGCCAATAGAAACGATAAGGGCATATAGCTGTCTGCAACACCTGCTACTTCTCCAATTAATACGTATATTCCTGCACCAATAATGGTTCCCAAACCATAAAAGTCAGGGTTAATAAGTTCATGGAAGGCTTTAAAGTGGGTTGGTGAGGCAAAATCCATCTGTGTCGGTAAATAATAGCTTTATGTGATTTCTCAATTGAAAATGGTAACCTTCTCTAGCTGCTTTATATACATAAAAATAAGTTCCGCGGGGATCTATGCGTTATATCAAACTGTTTAAAATTTTTACTTTAAGTGCACTTTTAGGTGCCTGCGGATTCGAGTCTGTTAGTACTGAGTCTACTTTTGCTACAGATAGCGCTGCACAGGCAGTGGCCGCTGGGTTGTCCCATGGCGAATACGTTGCACGCCTTGGTAATTGTGTAGCCTGCCATACAACAGAAGATGGAGCCCCTCTTGCAGGCGGTCTCAAAATGAATGTTCCTCTTCTTGGCAATATTTATACCACCAATATAACGCCTGATGCTGAAACAGGAATCGGTAACTACAGTTTTACCGATTTTGACCGTGCTATGCGTATAGGTAAAACCAAAGATGACAATCGCATGTACCCCGCCATGCCTTACACTTCGTATGCAAAAATGTCAGAGCAGGATATGCGTGCTTTATATGACTTCTTAATGACCGAAGTTGAGCCAGTTCAACAAGCAAACCTGTCTGCAGATATTCCTTTCTGGAAAGATGTGCGCTGGGCTATGGGTATTTGGAATTTACTGGTACATGATGAAGACCCGTATCAAATAGCTAGTGATCAAAATGATGCCTGGAATCGAGGTGCTTATTTAACAGAAGGATTGGGACATTGCGGTGCTTGCCATACTCCGCGGGGCATTATGCTGCAAGAAAAAGGCCTAGATAGCAGCGATGATGACTTCCTTACAGGTGCTCCACTAGATTTCTGGTCTGCTTCACCATTGCATGGTAATAATTTAACCGGCCGAGGCCGTTGGGAAGTTGAAGACCACGAAGAATTCCTACTAACTGGCCTGAATCGTTTTGGTACTGCTATCGGCACCATGGTAGAAGTTGTTAACAACAGCACTCGTTATATGAGCACTGAAGATGTTAACGCTGTGGCTGTCTATTTAAATTCATTTCCTGCATCTGAGGATGAAGGCGAATTTATCTATGATGATACCGAAACACAGCGCTTACTAAGTTTGGATTTCTCAACTCAGGGCGCTCAAATTTACTACGAATATTGCTCTAACTGTCATGTGACTAGTGGTAATGGCTATTACCCCTATCAACCAGCTCTTGCAGGAAACCCTGGGGTACTTGATCCAGATTCAAGTTCCTTAATTAATATGACATTAAATGGATCATTGCGATTGGTTTCATCAGAAGGCCCAGTCTCAACTGATATGCCTTATTTTAGACAGCTACTGAATGACCAACAAATAGCAGATGTGTTGACTTATATCCGCTCCGCCTGGGGAAATTCAGCATCCGCTATTAGAATTGATGATGTTGCTGAAATTAGAGCCGCTACTGACCCTACTCAGAACGATGATATTTTTGTTTTACGGATGAAATAGCAAATGCTTAATGGTGGTGCGTTTCGCACTAATGCAGGGCGATATTGCAGGTGTTGAGATGCTTAAATCTCATCTTTGGTACTGGCATATAGAACCCAATCATTTATACTTCGCTGTTCTGCCGACATTCTGAACCGAAATTGAAAAATCATTATAAGTTTGAGCATATCAGGAACAGTTTTTGCAGAGCAGAGTAGGTAAAACAGAAATGACGAATTTAGAAAACAAAACTAAGGAGTTAACCTCATAATGAAAAGTAAGTTGGAATATATCTGGCTTGACGGCGCTGAGCCGACACAAGGCCTTCGAAGCAAGACTATGGTTAGAAGTGATTTTGACGGTAAATTAGAAAACTGCCCTATGTGGATGTTTGACGGTAGTTCAACTAATCAGGCTGAAGGTGGCGCATCAGATTGCCTATTAAAGCCTGTTCATATTATTCCTGATCCAGACAGAACCAATGCTTATTTAGTAATGACAGAAGTCTTGAACGCCGATGGCACTCCTCATGAAACCAATGGCCGTGCAACTATCGACGTAAAAGATGATGATGAAGATTTCTGGTTTGGTTTTGAACAAGAGTATTTCCTTTGGGATCCAGAAACAAACTTACCACCTGGTTTCCCACCTGGCGGCTACCCTGCCCCTCAAGGCCCTTACTATTGCTCTGTTGGCGCTAAAAATGCACATTGCCGCAATATGATCGAAGAACATTTAGACATTTGTCTAGAAGCTGGCCTTAATGTTGAAGGTATCAACGCTGAAGTGGCCGCTGGACAATGGGAATATCAAATCTTTGCCAAAAGCCCTAAAACAGCTGGTGATGAGATATGGTTGTCGCGTTACATTCTTGAGCGAACAGGCGAAAAATATGGCCTAGCTATTGATTGGCATCCTAAACCTCTTGGTCATACTGACTGGAATGGTTCTGGTATGCATGCCAACTTCTCTAACTCAGCAATGCGTGAATCTGGTAAAGAAGAAACATTCACTAAAATTTGTGAAGAGTTTGGTAAAAACATTGAACGTCATATGAGTGTTTATGGTGCTCACAATGACCAGCGTTTAACTGGCTTGCATGAAACTCAATCAATTCATGAATTCAGCTATGGCGTATCTGACCGTGGTGCTTCAATCCGCATTCCAGTTAGCACTATGGAAGATGGATGGCTTGGACGTCTAGAAGACCGTCGTCCTTCTTCTAACGGCGATCCATACAAAATTGCAGCTGCAATTGTGAAAACAACTAAAGAAGCTTTAGCATAAAACTTCTTTGTTTGTATTCAAAAAGGCTGGTCATTGACCGGCCTTTTTTTGTCTATTATTAACCTTGGGAAACCCACATTATTCTGTCAAAATTAGCCCATGAAATTTCCAGAACAAAAAATCGATTATGCATCCGTCTACCTCGAAGATACCGATAAAGCATTACCGGGAAAAATCAATTTAAGCACCCGCTACGCCTACTTCAAAACAATTGCAAAAGGCGGCAAATGTCTTATTCAATCCTGCAAAGACTTACATTTATCTCGCGTCATTTGCTATAAAACATTACTAGCTGAATTTGCAGACGACCCCATTGAGCAGCAACGTTTCCTCAGAGAAGCGCGGGTATCTGCCATGCTGCAACATCCAAATACTGTTCCTACCTATGAGCTAGGACGAAATAACAAAGGCCATTATTATTTCACTATGAAGCTGGTTCACGGTTACACCTTACGTGAAGTACTAGACTATCGTGAACGTTACGACCTCAACCAATTGATAGATGTCGTTATACAAGTAGCTCATGCATTGGAATATGCCCACTCACATGGTGTGGTGCATCGAGACATAAAACCTGAAAATATTTTAATAGGCCCTTTCGGTGAGGTTTTGCTACTCGATTGGGGATTGGCTAAAGTCTGGAAAACGGATGATAGCGATGCCCCCTTATCAAATAATCAAAAGGATACAAACTCATCTGATTTAAATATTACTAGGCAAGGCAAACTGCAAGGTACAGTGCTTCACATGTCGCCAGAGCAGATAGCCAAAGATCCCAACATTGATAACCGCACTGATATATATAGCCTAGGTACAATTATTTATGAAATTCTTTGCGGAAAAACAACTGCAAACGGCAACACCATCGATCAAATAATTAATGAAATTAAAAACAATGAACCTGCTCTACCGTCTAGTCTTGTTTCAGTTAATGTACCTCCTTTATTAGAAAAAACCACAATGAACTGCCTGAAGAAAAATCCTGATGAGCGCATTCAAACAGCGAACGAGTTGAGACGTTTACTACAGGAATACTCGATATAGATTATTCCCAGCTTAATCAGAGCTGGCCATAACAACAGTAATATTATCTCTGGCGCCTTCTTGCTTAACCTCTTCTAATAAAAGCTTAAGGCAAGAATTCATATCGGCTTTATTCTGCAAAACACATTCTAAAATTTGTTCATCTGAAATTAGGTCTGATAAGCCATCCGTACAAGCAAGAATAATATCTCTTTGTTTTAATGATCGTTTTCCAAAGCCTGGATTAATATTATTGCCCGCCCCAATCATTCTTGTCAAAACATCATTAGCCCGAGCATGAAGGTTTGGGAATTTTTTAGAGTCGAGCTTGTTTTTTGAAAGCGTATGGTCTGTTGTTAACTGAGATATAGTTTGATCATCAAGATCAATATGATAAACCCGAGAATCTCCAATATAAGAAAAATATACAAAATCTTTATCGAGATACAAACAGGTCAAGGTTGTTCCCATACGCTGATGGGATGGTCTTTGCACTTTCATATCAATAACTTTCTTATTGGCAAAGACAACAGCTTCATTCAAAAGCTTAATTGGTTCGTCTGTTTCTATTTGATAATCTTCATCAAATTCGTTATCAAGTAAAGCATAAGCACTTTCTGCAGCCAAACGGCTCGCTACTTCACCATAGTCATAACCACCGACCCCATCAGCTACAATGATAATGCGATGCTCTCTGCTAAATAGATAAAAGTCTTCATTCGTAGAACGAACAAGCCCTGTATCTGATAGAGAACTGATTTTCAGCATATCTTTATAACCAGGATGATCGTAAAGTTTGGAGTTTAACTGGTTCTTTACATTGTCTAAATAGCAAAACCCTTATTAGTAGCAAAGTAGTAGTTAAGCTTGATTTAAATCGATCTTAATAGATGTATGTAATACAAATAAAAAAAGGGAGCAACTTTTAAATTGCTCCCTTCTAATTTATTGAAACTATCTATTCTTAAAACTATAGTTTTTAAAAAAATAGTTCTTTTAAAAATAGGCGCTTAAACCCCAGAGTTTTCAAAGAACGGAAAGAATGTAGTCATAATAATTGTACAGATAACCAGTGTTATCAGCATGACCGGCAAACCTTTTCTGAACCAGAGCCCTGGTGTAATCGCCAAACTAGGATCACCTTGATCTTTCGCCATTTTTTCAGAAATTGTCACAATGAAAACGTTAGCTGTTGAGCCTAAATGCGTGCCGTTACCACCCATACCAACACCAGCTGCAAGAGCCCACCACATTGGTGAAACATTAATACCCTGAGCTTCCATGCCAAGAATTATTGGAATCATTGCGGCAGTAAATGGGATGTTATCAATGGCAGCCGACATGACTGCTGCCACCCATAAAAGAATAATACAGGTTGTTAATAGCCCATAATCCTCTACAAATGGAATCACAAATTGGCCGATGTACATCAGGAATTCACTGTGCTCCACACCGCCGACAATAATGAATAGCGAAATAAAGAACATCAATAAGGCAAGTTCAATCTCTGCAAAACTTTCTTCCAGGTCGATATCCTTGCTGATAAATATTAGTAATGTTAAACCTATAGCAGTTACAAACCAGGGTTCCCAATCCAATTGCCTGTGCATAATAAAGCCAATAACCATAATTCCCAGCACAGCCAAAGCGCCATACCAAGTCTTAGGGTCTGACAAAGGCTCTCTGTCAGTTAAATCTAACTCATGTGGTATTACTGCTAATTCTTTTTTAAATAAAATGCGAAGAAAAAACAGAATGGCAATCCACGCTACAAACACCATCGGAAACATGTGCTTTGCAAATGTTACAAAGTCAATATCGGCTGCTGAACCAATCATCAGATTGGGTGGGTCTCCTACTAGAGTAGCAACACCACCGGTATCCGATAACAGAGCTGCAGCAAGCAAGAACGGTATAGCGCTCACTCTTAAAGACTGACAAATTAAGATGATCAGCGGTCCGAATATCACCACTGTGGTGACGTTATCTAATAACAATGAAAGTACGGTGACCAGTGTTCCCATCAAAGCTAGTAAAAGGAATAAACGCCCCTTACTAAAATCGGCAATCTTATAGGCCAGTTGCTGAAACCCACCGGTTGGAATCATGATCGCAACAATCGTCATCATGCCGCCGAGTAAAAACACAACATTCCAGTCAATAGCCTCAACCGCTTCTTCTGGATGATAAAACCCAAACACTTGCCCAGCAAGAATCATTATTGCAGCGCCAGCCATGGCAGATTTCACCCGATGAACACCATGTATTCCTTCGGTAAAAATAGCGACGAAAGTGACGACCAGAATGATCGCAGAAACCAGCATTTCAGTGTTCCAAACAAGTGTTTCCATAATACGTAACTACCTCAATTTCGCCGTTTTTAGAGCGTTAATTCTCAGGTGCTAATATCCAATTGATCTGGATCAAGCTCCACGTTTTAAAATAAAAATATAATGGGAATAAATCAATTCAACCCGATTTTTGAAAGATTGATACTAATAGTTCTCTCCTACGTATTCAAGAAAATTCGATACTTTAACAAGCATATATAGGCTTGTGCTAATTCTTCAAAGCGTTCAGTAAAACGCTCAACACAATGATGCAATACCGCTTGGCGTTCATAGGCGGGCATAGCATTAAGAGTAGGTTGAACTTTAACTGCTGCCACTATTGCTTGATCAATATGATCTGGTGAAGCCATAGCTACACGAGTTGCTACTTCACCAGTAAACTTATCGATCACTTTAAGGTCAGTATTTGGTTGAACCGCTTTGTTCGCCAAATAAAAAGGATAGCTTTCTTTCAACATAGTTATTCCGCTTTTTATATTCCGCCTACTTACCTGAATAAAATTAGAAGACTAGCTAGTTGCTTCCCAAATTTGCTCGTCCGTTGGCACTACTGCATCTTTCTTATAGCCAATACGAGAGACATTGATCAGATGTTTGTAGTCGAGGTTTTCAGAGATTGAATTATTGCCCCAAGAACCACAACCTAGTGTTGTAGTTGGTGCAAAGCCATTCTGTAGTGAACCACCGGCAGTAAGAGAACTCGCCTCGTTTACGACTAAACGGCTAATGGGTAAGGCAACGCCAGCTTGCCTGATGTGAGCATCATTCTTTGAATAAATAGCTGCTGAGTGTCCTGCCCCTTCAAGTTCTAAGTTGAATTTGGCGATGGCAACTGCATCGTCGAAGTCTTCGTATTCAAAGGCAACCATAACCGGGCACATTTTCTCTTTACGCAGAATGTCATCTGCTGCACCGTTGGATTTAATCAGAATAACTCGGGAGCCTTCTAGAACCTCAATGCCTGCCATCTTCGCTATGGTTTGAACACTTTGTCCAACAACCTCGCCATTGATATGCCCATCGACAAACAAGACTGCACGCAGTTTGTCCGCAATCTCTTGATCTTCGATGTAATAAGCACCTTTAGTAATAAAGGATTCAATCACTGCCTGATACTGATCTTTATGGGCAATAACGGATTGCTCTCCAGAACAGATAATGCCGTTATCAAATGCACGGCCGGTGATGACTTTCTCTGCTGTTTCATCCGCATCCACGTCTGTATCGATAATCACCTGCACGTTACCGGGACCAACACCAAAGGATGGCTTACCGCTGCTGTATGCCGCTTGAACCATTGCAGGGCCGCCTGTAGCCACTAACACGTCGCAAGTGCGCATTAGTTCCTGAGTGCGCTCCAATGAAGGTTCCGAGATGCATTGAATCAGGTTTTCCGGCCCGCCCAGCTTACGAATTTCCTGGTTCATTAAATCAATTGTCTTGCTGCTGACATTCTTCGAACGTGGATGTGGCGCACAAATAATCGCATTACCACCCTTTAATGCAAACATGGCATTACACATAGGTGTAACCACTGGATTGGTTGTGGGCGTTACAGCGCTGACTACACCGACTGGCTTGGCTACTTTGATGATGCCTTCTTCGTCTCGCTCAGAGATAACACCAATGGAGCGCTTGCCTTTGAGATTGTTCCAAATGTTTCGAGATTTACCTTTATTCTTAAGAACCTTATCTTCGTACACACCCATACGTGTTTCATCAACCGCATCTTTAGCAAGCTCTTCAGCATTGTCATAAACAATTTTACCAATCGCACAAACGATCTCGTCTACTTGCTGCTGGTTGTATGTTGCAAATTCATTCTGTGCAATTCTGGCTTTCACCATCATGTCTTTAACGAGTGTATCCATTGTGTTCATAACCTCAAAATTTGGAATAAAATCTATTTTTTAAGCTGTTACACAAATTTTATTATTTATTCATTCTAATCTAAATATTTTTAGTTAACTCAGGTAATTGCCGATTCAGTATTAAATCATTCTCACTGTAATCCACCGGTGCGTCAATTAAATGTACACCACCTTCATCAAGACAGCTTTGTAATAAGGGAGCTAATTCATCAGCACTGCTTAAGCGATGACCTTTAGCACTATAACTTTCGGCATATTTAATAAAATCAGGGTTGTTAAAATCCAAACCAAAATCTTCAAAATCCATATTGGCTTGTTTCCATTTGATCATGCCATAAGCGCTGTCATTCAAAATTAGGACCACTAGATCGAGTTTTAATCGAACCGCCGTTTATAATTCTTGAGAGTTCATCATAAAGCCACCATCACCACAGATAGCCACCACCTTTTTATCAGGGCTCACCATCTTGGCGGCCATAGCAGAAGGCAAGCCTGCTCCCATGGATGCCAGTGCATTATCCAGTAATACTGTATTAGGTGAATTGGCGTGATAATTTCGAGCAAACCATATTTTGTAGACGCCGTTATCTAAAGCAATAATGTCTTCCTTGCCCATGACTTTGCGCACATCTGCTACCAAGCGCTGCGGATACATGGGGAAACGTGGGTCATCGATGCCTTTATGCTCATGCTCCAACATGGCATCTCTGGCTTTCATGAAATAAGTGAAATCCCAATGCGCTTGCGGAGATAACCTTTCATTGAGCTGCCAGATACTGTTAGCAATATCCCCAATCATTTCAGTCTGAGGAAAATAAACTGGGTCAACCTCAGCAGTACTAAAATTAATGTGAATAACATTAAGACCATTATCTCGCATAAAAAATGGTGGCTTTTCGACCACGTCGTGACCTACATTTATAATCAGGTCCGCTTTTTTGATGGCCTGATGTAAAAAGTCACCATCAGAAAGTGCTGCATTACCAATACATAAGGGATTGCTACTATTCTCTCAAAGGCTTTTTTATTCTTTTTCATCATCACATTGTTTGAATTGATTTTATTTCCGCATAAGAGCAACTTAACACTTTTCAACAGATTTCCTTTTTTACGCAGCTTTGGCATAAGAAGTTTCTTGCAGATGGGTGGCGGACAGCATGCCACCTTAGGTTTACTGCTTATCGCCCTCTTAATTGGTCTGCTGTCGTATTACTTTGGTTTTCATCCTGCGGTAGGCGCCTATATGGCAGGGTTAATTATGAAAGAAGAATATTTTCATTTTCATGATGTACCTGGCGACACTTATAAAGAATCTGAAAAGATAGTCGATAATGTGGCTTTTTCCTGGATCGGCCCCGTATTTTTTGTTCAATTAGGTACTGAAATTGCCTTTGAGCAAAGCATTTTAGTCAGCGTCATCCCGCAGATTATTTTATTAACCTTTGGTTTGCTTTTCGTACAGATAGTCTCAGCTGGTTTGGCAGCAAGATATACCGGCAATTTTGCTTGGCACGAAAGTATTATGATTGGCTTTGGTATGCTGGGGTGGGCAGAACTGGCTTTTGTGGTAATGGATATCGGTTATGTACAAACCCAAATAATTACAACCGACGTTTTCTATACCTTAATGGGAACAACTTTCTTTTTAAACGTCTCAGTGCCCATTCTAATTGCTTGGTGGAAACTTTATTTTGTCGGAGAAAAACTGATGAGTATGGGAAGCCGAGAAAACATCACTTACTTCTCTAAACCTCCACAGAATTTGTTTAAAGCTCAAAAAAAACCGCCTTAGGAGGCGGCTTTTTTTAGAGTAACTTAATTAAATCTTGCTTAAGACAAACTCGCAATCGCTGCATCATAATCAGGCTCATCAGCAATTTCACCAACCAATTGAGAATATTTAACAGTGCCCTCTTCATCTATAACAACCACGGCACGAGCTGTTAAACCTTGTAAGGGCCCGTCAGTTTGTTTAACGCCATAATCGGCAGCAAAGCCTGAACGAAAGGCAGAAGCTGGCACAACATCTTCTAAGCCTTCAGCACCACAAAATCGATCCATAGCAAAGGGTAAATCTACTGAGGCACAAACCACTGTGGTATTTTCTAAAGCACTGGCTTTAGCATTAAATTCACGTGTTGATGCCTGACAAGTAGGAGTATCTATACTTGGAAAAATATTCAGAATTACACGTTGACCTTTTAAGTCATTGCTACTCAATTCTGACAAATCGGTTTTTATCAATGTGAATTCAGGCGCCTGTGAACCTGCAGCAGGTAGTTCACCGTTAGTTTGAATTGGATTGCCTCTTAATGTTATTTCAGCCATTTTATTTCCTTAGGTTTGTTTTCAGATTAATTTATAAATTAATATTTCGAGTTTAAATAAACTTTATAGTAGGGTTTTACTCAATTATTTAATAATTGATAGGCTATTCGTGAAGAAGTAAATGAACCCATCCAGACTTCTCTACCGCCTGGAATGATAGCCATGGTTGCTCCATTAAAATCAGGGTTTCCAGGTGCATTTACAATAACTGTATCTACCATTGTATCAGGGTGAATATAGCTTGCTATTGAGCCTCTTGCGCAGCCACTAACCGGGCTCTGCCCTGCACAAGCTGGCTCATCATTACGCATGCCACCGGTAAGTAAATAACCATTACTGTCATAGACAATATTATCCGGTCCAAAATCCATGGTTCTGGTTCTTCTAAGTATACGAGTTGGATTGGTATTAGAGATCGTAAAAATTGCATTCGACCCTGAAGCCGCGACAAAAATTTCTGATTCATCAAGTGACACTTGAAGACCGTTGTTTCCAGCCAGCTCAGAACCTTCCAGCATATAAAAACCAGCAGATCCTGGCTCCCATTTATAAACGCCACCGACGGGAACACCCGATAATAAATCATCAAAGCTAAAGCCAGGATGCATTAATACCGTCGCTAAAATTGTGCCGTCGCGCATTGCGCTCACGTCGTTGGCATCTAAACCCTCTGGCATAAGCACACAGCCAATCCATGTAACTTCTGGCATATCCGAGCTAGCATCAAGCTCAAAAACCTCTATCGCTTCTCGGCTACCATGACTTACAGCATATAAATTATAATTTTCTTCAGCATTAGGATATGTCTGTATTGCCAAACCATGTGATGAGAAATTTGACAGATCTGGTGCTCCGGGACATGCGCCATAGAGGTTTCGATTAAAACGATTTCTACCTTCTTCAGCAGAATATAGTGGGCTAGCCATCTTTGAAATCGAATTAACTAGAAATAGCCCAGTTTGATCTTCGGTAGACATAACGCCAGAGACAACCCAGTCAGTCCCAGGGACGATAACTAAATCTTCAGGGGCGCTAATTCCACAAATAAAATGTAATTCTCCCGAACTATCACAACTTTCCATTGAGCCATTCATCGAGCTATCCATCGAACTCGCATCAGCAGCATAAATAGTTACTGAAAATAAAAGCAGGAAGAGTGCTAGGGTTGTTCTATATATTTTTAGCATTGCTGGCACTCCTTATGAGAGCTATCGCGAAAACTTAAAGGAAATGAATATTATCACAAGCCAATAATCTTTTGCAGAACACTAGCCGGAATTTAAACTAATGGTGTATTATTCAGCTATGCCTATATACGAATATAAATGCCGAAGCTGCGGACATCAATTTGAAAAAATTGTAAAGATTAATGAATCACCTGATTGCGAATCTTGCAATAGCGCAGATCTGGAAAAGCTATTTAATGCCCCAGGTATACGCACAACAAAAAGTAAGCGCCGCTCTGAATCTGGTGAACGCCAAGACAGAGGTAAAGTGCATAAAGATTTAAAAGTTGCAGAAAGCGATTTCCTTAAAAAAGAAATGAGCCACGACCATTCACATTAAGCAATATAATTTAAGTCTATAATTAAGTAAGCTTTTTTATCCCCCCCTCTTTCTAACGCTTTTACTTGACCCGTATCAAGCAATTCCCTGTCAATATTAGTAACTTTTAATCAAAATTTTTTATAGAAACTATGGAGCAGACTGTATGTTTGAAGTCGCAGAAATAGGTCATAAACTTTCAAAAAAACAGTTTGATGAATTAGCACCTCAGTTACATACCCGCCTGCTGCAAGCACAATTCAAATTACAAAAGTCCGGACATTCAGTCGTCATTATTATTTCTGGGGTGGAAGGTGCTGGCAAGGGCGAGGTTGTTAATCGCCTCAATGAATGGCTTGATTCACGCGGTATTGCTACTAATGCCTTTTGGGATGAAACTGATGAACAAGCATTGCGCCCGGATTATTGGCGATTTTGGTGAACCTTACCTGCGCGTGGCAATATAGGCATTTTATTTGGTTCATGGTACACAAAACCAATCATCAAAAAAGTATTTAATGAAATCGATGAAGCCGAATTTGAAAGACGATTAAAAAATATCTGTGAGTTTGAGCGCATGCTCGCCAATGACAGCGTAATAATTATAAAACTCTGGTTTCACATGTCTAAAGAATCCGCTGTGAAACGACTTGAAAAAGAAGCTGAGTAATCAAGACTAATCATGATACAAATCATTAAATTGAATAATAATAGAAAATTCTGCATACATTGACACTTTATGCATGCACGTAATAGCATCATGTATTTGCAGATAGAATAAAAAGGTAACACTACGTTGAGATATTTAAGTTTTATTCGGCCTGATGGTCAGGCCACAATGGGGAAATTAGCTGGTGACAATAAAGACAATTCTGTCATTGAGTTGTTGGCAGAAAATAATAGTCTTACTGATTTAAAATCTGCCTTAACTAACAACATTCTAAACCAACTTATTGAAGGTCAGACTTATAGTCTGAGTGACATAAGTTTTCTACCAACTATTCCAAAACCTACGAAAATTATATGTGTGGGCTTAAATTATAAATCTCACCGAGATGAAACGGGATTGGGAAAAGATTCAAGCTATCCGGTTATTTTTTCTCGCTTTGCCGATACTCTAGTTGCTCATAATGAGCCAATAATACAGCCCCTAGCTTCAACTAAACTTGATTATGAAGGTGAATTGGCTGTGGTTATTGGTAAGAGTGGACGCGCTATAGCTGAACAAGATGCCTTTGAACATATTGCTGGCTATAGTTGCTTTAACGAGGCTTCTATTCGAGATTGGCAACGACACGCTAGCCAATATATCCCTGGTAAGAATTTTCCATCCACAGGCGGCTTTGGCCCTTACTTAGTCACACCAAATGAAATTAAAAATCTAGAGGATCAGCATGTAGCTACGACACTCAATAATGAAATTGTTCAAGACCAACCAATTTCTGATTTAATATTTCCGATTCCCTACCTCATAAATTACATTTCTTCATTCACTCAACTACATCCTGGCGATGTAATTGTAACCGGCACTCCAGGTGGAGTTGGCGCGGCTCGCAAACCACCTTTATGGATGAAACCAGGTGATAAAGTTGAAGTTTCTATTGGACAGGTTGGCACTTTAATTAATACTGTAAAAACGGAAAGTTAATTTTTACTTTTCCCTTATTTTCTTTTTTTCTATGCCAACGAGAACTCTTTTAGAAATAACGTTTAGAATTATTCTATAAAATCCATTACGTTTAAAAGTTAATTCGAAAAACACCTTGCATAGCAGACTCATTAAAACCTTCCCTGCCAGATTTATTGTGCCAGTATAAGTATTCCAAGCCTAAATATACTTGCTCATTCATGTGCCATAAAAGTTGAGGCTGGCCTTGATAACCACTCGCATTTCTCCCTTCACTGCCTGTGTAGTCAAAAAAACCGCTGAAAGAAAAATTTTGACTCCATAAGTTAAAAGGTGAATTCCAAGCGATTGTCATTTGCTGTGTGTGGCCCATTAGTGTGGGGTCATTTCTATTAAAGAGATTTAGCTTGAAGAATTGAAAACCAGGAATCTCAAGATCAACGCTCAGCCCACCCAATAAAACGGCTTTCTCAACTCTTTTATTTTTTATGTAATCAAACTCACCAGTCAAGTAAAAATCGTTTATAAAACCAAGCTTAGTTGGCCCATCTCCAAACATCTTGCCAGGACTAAGCCTTGGCCTCCACTCAAAATAAGTGCTACCTGCATTTTCAAAATTTCCGAGATTAGAAAGATCCAGAAAATAAAAATTATCGCCTATATCCCATGTATTGCTGTGCACATAGGTTAAGATAGTCTGCTCATCCCGCCCACGTTGGTCGTAAGCATCGGAATAAACAAATTCAACAGAATCACTTCCTTGGGCGTTTGCTAAAACAGGAGTAATAGACATTAAGATGAGAAACAGAAAGTAATTCTTAAAATTTCTTCGAAGGTAAACGTAGTTCAAGAATGTCTCAATATTATATTTATGAGTTTTAAAGCTAAGAATCCAGAGCCAGAAAAATTTGCTGATAATTAACTGGCCCTGGTTGTTTCACATTTACAGTTTAATGAAAGCTAAAGCATTATTAGGGTTCATAGGAATAACTAATTGATGTTGTACTGAGTCATAGCACATGGATGCAGCACTAGGAATACCAACCGCAATTACTAGTGCATCTTGACCAGGAACGATTTTTGATACACTACCAAAGCGAACACTACTGACATACTTAGTCCCATCAGCTGTTACAACAACTCCATCGTTACCTGCTTCTGCTGCATATTCAGTATTAATAATTTCGCCATCAGTGTCATAAGTAATTACAGCATTTGAATTAATATTAATAACAACGACATTGCCATCGTTATCCATGGCTACACCATTTGGCGTTGCTAAAGGACCGCCTTCTGCAAAAATCGAGCTATTGCCATTAGGCATGACTTTATAGATCAAATCAGAAGGTGAATCAGAAATATAGGCAGTTCCATCCTCAGCCACTCCTATACCATTTAAAAAACCAGCATCAGAAACAAAAATTGAATTCAAAGGTGCTCCACTGGCCAAATCAAAAGAGCGCAAGTAACCAGAATCAACGGTATAAAGCACACCATTTTGTACAGCACTGCCGATTGGGCTTGCTAATTCTAGGCCATCTCTAGTGGCACCAATCCACTTAGACGTATGTACACTGCCATCAGGGTTAATCAGTGACACATAACCATCAGCTTCTGCACCATCATCACGTCTACCAGCATTCATAGACAAGATAAGGTTTTTATGTGGGTCAAAAGTACAGCTTTCAGTAAAATTAAAGCTACCAAATACTTTTACATTCTGAGACATCTGCATTCTTATGCCGGCTTCATTTATAGTACCTAGCGGCTCACCAACTTGAAATTCTTGCGCGGATGCCGATAGCGATAACACTGAAAAAACTGCTGCTACTAATGTTGTTTTCATTTTCTCTCCTTAAGTCTTAATTCTATTAAAATTCTTATACTTATTTGAACGGCTGCTATTTCAAATAGAGCCGATAATGATAACCCATAATAAAACAATGAAATAGGCTATATAGATACATCAAATCGATGAGTATTACTACAACAAACCCTTGCTCTAGCATCCAAGGAGCGTATACTTGCTCGGCTATCAATCAATCTACAAGTTTCCAACGGAGAATTTACATGAGTATTTATAAAAATCCTTTGCAAGTGGCAATAATCTTATTTACTGCACTTTCAGTAGCGGCTTGCTCTCAAGAAGAAACAATGCCTGAACAGGCAAATGACATGGCTGCAGATATGGCCTCTGAAGTGGCAGTAGTAGCAACAGAAGATCAAAGTGGCATGAATGCTGCTGAGCAAGAGAATTTACGCATAGCTGAAGAATGGTGGCGTACTGTTTTAATGGGTGGACGCCTTGATCAAGCTGAACAATACATGACTGAACGTTATATACAGCATAACCCTGATGTCTCTACAGGGCGTGATGGATTCTTACAATTTTTCGGTGCTTTTGCTCAACCTGGACCAATCCCTGAAGACTTTCCACCAACTGATGTGAAATTCGCTGAAGGTGATTACGTGGTATTTGTCTGGGAAAGACAAGCTGAAGACCCAACTACTGGCGACTCTTATGATTACAGTTTCTTCGACGTTTTGCGTATGCAAGATGGCAAAGTTGATGAACATTGGGACAGCGTATTCCGCGCTACACCTCCAGAAGGCATAGCAGTAATGCCAGTTGCTCCTGGTGTAGGTCCTCGACCAGTTGCACCTGCAAATTCTGCGGCAGAACAAGCTGTTGAAGACCTAGTTACTATTGAAATGAAAGATATTCTTCAGTATCAAAATATTGATTTAGCAATGGAAGTAATGGCTGAAGATTATATTCAGCATAATCCGAATGTACCTGATGGACGCGCTGGTTTTGTTGAATTCTTCAGCCAATTTGCTGACCCACAGCCGATTCAAGATGCATGGCCTGACGAACCTGAAGTGATCATAACGCACGATGATATCGCTCTATACATCATGACTCGCTATTCAGAAGACCCTGCCAGAGACAATGAAGTTTATAAATGGAACTGGTTTGATATGTTTCGTGTTGAAAACGGCCTGGTACAAGAACATTGGGATTCAGCAACTCGTGACAACAATGTCCCTCCTAGTGTAGAGCCACCTGAAGGGTTTATCTCTTTCAGTAACTAACACCTAGTAAGTTATCGTAATACCTTAAAAAGGGATCAATCTTTGATCCCTTTTTTTATTGTCAAATTCCAATCCTTCATTTTATTCTTCACCCCCATGTTAAGCTTGGATTCATCACAGCTTTTTTACACTGTTTTTGAACATTAAAATTGGTTTAAAATTCTGAAGCAATTTGAGAGGCAATTATGAAGAAAACAATTGTAATCTTACTCATCATATTCAATTTCACTTTTATTTTTTCTCTAAAAGCATCAGTTTTAGATGATGAGAACTATATCTTTGATGATCTTGAACAAGTGGATGACTTTCTTTACTGGCAAGTAGGAGGATGGCAAGCTGTTGATTCACGCTCTCTCATTGTCAATATTAACCCTTCTCAATCTTATTTATTAATCTTAGATCGAAATGTCTGGGCAATTAAATATACTGAACAAATTAAAATTTCTTCTAGAAATTCCAGAGTAAGGAAAAATGTTGATCTGGTTCAGGTACTGAACCAGCCATCAAGACCTGGAAGAATTGTATCCATCTATTTATTACCCGATCGTGAATCTCAGCGAAGTGTACGAGCTAAAATTCGCGGAGAAGAAATAGAAGGTCCTATCGCTTATATATCCGATGGCGAAATTATTTAGTAATACATTACTAAGAATCAGAGTTTTTCTCTTCAGCACTCCCAGGAATATCTAGACCCATTTTATCAGCCCGTTTACGCCATCGACGTCTCGCGTGTTCTTGCATATCCATCTGCTTATCTTTCTCATCTATTATTTCTAAACCTAGCAAAGTTTCCAGGATATCCTCTAGGGTAATTATTCCTTCCATGCCGCCATATTCATCAACAATCAGCATGATGTGCAGACGGTCTTTTATAAATACTTCAAAGGCATCATAAACCGATTGGGTTTCAACCATGGCTTTAAGGTCTCGCTGATAGTGTTTAAGCTTATTCTCAGAATTACCTTGAATTTGCGCTAACAGCAAATCACTTTTAAGAACAAAGCCATCCAGATGTTCACGGTTATGATCATAAATAGGTATACGTGAAAAACGCGTATCATCATAAGCGCTGAAAAATTCTGACACTTTCATGGAGTCTGGTACTGAGAAAACTACTGTTCTAGGCGTCATCACGGCGGTTACTGGTGTTTTATTTAGGAGAAAAATATTTTTTAATATGCGAGACTCCTGCTCTTGTAGTTGTCCCTCTTGCTCACCAAGATCTGCCATCGCTGCAAACTCTTCACGCGAAAAACCTTCAGGTCCTTCGTTGCTAGAAAAACCTCTAGTAATTTTTTCAGAAAACCAAACAAAAGGATAAAGCACCCATACTAAAAACTTTAAGACATGAGCAGTCATATTAGACAATTGACGCCAATAAACTGCGCCTAAAGTTTTTGGGATTATTTCTGAGAAAACCAGAATCAGTAGCGTTAGTATCGCTGATGCTAAGCCAACCCAAGCATTACCAAACACAATAGCTGCTTGTGCCCCAGCTCCAGCGGCACCTATTGTGTGAGCAATAGTATTTAAAGTCAGAATGGCGGCTAATGGCTTATTAATATCGGCTTTTAGCTCACGCAGTATCAAACCTCCAGAGCTATTTTTTTGCTCCATTAAGGTAATATGAGCTTTGGATACACTCAGGAATACAGCTTCAGTTATAGAGCAAAGGAATGAAAACACCAAAGCAATTGCGACATATATGATGAGCAGAGTCATTAGAAATATCTTTGCTTCTTAATTATTTTGCTCGACCTAAATAACCTTGAGCTAGCATTGGCATTCTAAAAATTCTATGCCTGGTGTTGGGTGCAAAATTATTATTGAGAACAATTGCATAAATATAGTGTTTATCTTCGCCACTAAATGCCACACCATGTAAACCTCTTGGCCCCGCAATATTTCCTAGGAAGTCGCCATTAGGCGAAAAAACATTAACTGATGAACCTGTACTAACATAAACACGTCCTTCAGCATCAATAGCCATTCCATCCCCATTACCCACACTGAGCCTGCCAAAATCACGTTGATTACTTAACGATCCATTACTTTCCACATCAAAAGCAACAACTACAGGGCCATTGGTTACATAAACTTTGTCTTCATCTGGGCTTAGTATGACGCCGTTTGTAGCAATCACATCATCGCCATATTGTGTGACTATTCCGTCAGCATCAGCATAGAAAAAGCCCGCTCTTGAGATAGTGAAATACACACCACCTAAACTATCAGCAACTAGATCATTCATAATGCCACTGAGGCAATCTAGAGGATCACCATTAATTTTATCAGCTAAAATATGACGCTCAGGCTCAAGTTTAACGATTGAAGAATTCAAACCTCTATTTAACAAGAATAAATCCCCATTCTTGCTACGAGATAAAGCACCGCCTGTGTTGGTATTTTCATAAACAATTTCAGCTGAGCCATCAAGGTTTAGGCGAATAACATTGCTTGCATCATTATTAGCAAACATTAAACCGCCATCTTCAGTTGCAATATGCCCATCGGCTTGATTGCCATTCCATGACCATACCAATTCCCATTCTTGATCTGCTCCTACTACATTTGGAATAGATGATGATGTTGGTATTACTTCCATTGCAGGGGCTTCCATTGCACCTGATTGAGGTTCTCTTGCAGGAATGACAAAGACCGGTGCAGGGTTACGACAATTTGCACGCACCTTAGCTAATTGCGGATCTTGCCAAGACTGCAAACTATAGCTGGGGTCGAAGGCATCTGACACATTTTGCGCGAATGCTGGGAAAGCAATAAAAGTGAATAAACCAGTTAGCACTGATAAAAGTTTCATAGGAACCTCATTGTTAACGAATAAGTATTTGTACTAGATTGTATGCAAGGGTTTCGATACTGTCTAGGAAGATAGGAATCAATAAAGTATCACAGATCCTAATAGTAAACTGGCTTGACAAGGCATTGCAGTTTTTTTGAATCATTCTGATTAGTTAAAAACTGGAATAAGCGCTCCGGAAACTCAAATAAAACCTCAAGAAAACGCTACATGTATACGCCAGACAATTAAGAATATGGCTATGGCTGTAAATGGTAGGCTTAACATTGGAATGGCGCTGGCCATCCCCTGGTTAAGACTGTAGCTGAAACCGTCTATGAGCAGAGTAAATGAAGTTAACAAAACTCTGACTTTTCAAGCTTTCAAAAATTAAAAAGCCCACGCACTAGAAGCTAGAGCGTAGGCTTAATCGACACTACTCTTTAGTCGTTAATTTTGACTATTAGGTGCCTGGAGGAGGAAGTGTTGGTGGTCCTGGAGGTGGTAATGGATCATCCCCACATTCCCCATAAATATTTAAGCGCAAATCACCGTGTCGGCTCATGTGTGAATCAACAGCACGTTCCGAAACAACAATGTCAGTATAATCTCAGGGATATTTTGAGCCGCCGCCTCACACATCGCCAATTCAATTTGAGTCTGCTCCAGAGCATCAGCTACAGTTTACAGCTCTTGACTCATCTGCTCCAAAAGGGCAAAGCAGCAATAGTTAGCAACATAAAAGCACCCAGCGCAGACGCAAAAAGGTCAAGTGCCGACATACTAAATATATTTATTTCTCTACTTCTTATTTTCATATATCAATACTAAAAGATTAAAATTTTCAGTTTAAGTCCTAGATTAATTTTCAGTTCAAAGATAATAACACATGCTCATTTATCTGAATCTGAGATTCCCGCGATGTAAATCATTGATCGATGTGCAGCCCATTAGTTTCATATCCCTGACTAATTCAGCATGCAATATCGAGAGTGCCTTCTCAACTCCGCCCTGCCCTGCAGCTGCAAGGGCATAAAGATATAATCGCCCGCCTGAACAAGCCTTGGCACCGACAGATAAAGCCTTGAGAATATGGGTGCCTCGAGTAATGCCACCGTCACAAATTACATCTATCTTGTCGCCTACCGCATCAACAATTTCAGCCAATTGGTCAAAGGGTGACCTTGAACCATCTAATTGTCTGCCACCATGATTGGAAACCATTATGGCACTAGCACCGATATCTACAGCTCTTTTGGCATCCTCTACAGACATAATACCTTTAAGCACAAAAGCTCTTCCCCAATTTTTATTTATCTCTTCAGCATCTTTCCAGTTCATCGATTGGTCGATCATTGTACTAAAGTAATCTCCAATTCTGATAGAGATATTAGTGCCTTCTTGAACGTAGTCTTTTAATTGAGATAACTCATAAGCTTCATGGGTGAAATAATTAAAAGCCCAGGCCGGATGTGTTGCAAAACTCATCAGACTTTTTAACGTTAATTTTGGTTGCGTGGTAAAACCGGTGTGTAAGTCTCGTTCACGATTACCGCCAACAATAGTATCAACTGTCAACGCTAAAACATCGAAATTTGCCGCTTTACTGCGCTCAATCATACTAGTGGTGAGACCTTTGTCTTTGTGATAATAAAGTTG
Organism: Gammaproteobacteria bacterium; assembly: GCA_029246545.1. Taxonomy (GTDB): domain Bacteria; phylum Pseudomonadota; class Gammaproteobacteria; order Pseudomonadales; family Pseudohongiellaceae; genus UBA5109. The sequence goes on along the minus strand of JAQWMX010000007.1, from coordinate 51,275 downwards.
GAACATCTTAGGCGTACTAATTTCTCGACCAATTTTTTCTACACTCACCGTACCTAAAGAAGAAACACCAAACATCGTGTTATATTTTTCTGCTGCGCGAGCAACTGCCATTTCACCATCATGATGGAATAAGCGTTGCAAAGCAGTCGGTGATAAAAACAACGGCATATCAATTTTTTGGCCCATCACAGTTGTTGATAAATCTATATCTTCTACCCCAGCTAATACATTAGGCACCAGGTCTACTTCATCATAAGCTGATGTGTTGCGACGGTAGGTCACCTCATCATCAGCAGCTCCATCTATATAGTGGAATATCGGCCCCGGCAAACGTTGCTTAGCCAAACTGCGAAAATCTGAAATATTATGAACATCTTTCAAGCGTTTAAACATCTAGACTACTGCTCCTTTTTTAACTGCATACTCACGAAGCTAACAAGACTTACTACAATTAATACACTTAATATACTACCTAGATTGAGCCAGCCCTTGGTACCTGACCAAACAATTGCATAGCCCATCGAGCCAGCAAGTAAGGCGTAGTAAACAAAAGCCGCTAAAGTTTTTCGAATAACCAAACCTTCTTTACCTAACAGCCCCACCACTGCAGATGCAGCAACAACATTGTGAACGCAAATAACATTTCCAGCAGCACCACCGACTGCCTGTAATGCAACAATCCAGGTTGGGTCAACACCAATCCTTTCACCCACACCAAATTGGAAAAGAGAAAAAGTCATATTACTAACAGTATTACTGCCTGCAACAAAAGCACCAAAGCCACCAATAAATGTCGAGAATATCGGCCAGGCAGACCCAGCTAATTCTGCTACACCTTCGGCTAATGCATTCGGCATTTTTGCAAAGCCTGCTAAGCCATCTTGCGAATTAAGAAAAACTTGCACCATGGGAACTGTTGTTAACAAAGGCAATGAAACTTTGACTATATTTTTACAAGAATCTTTAACCGCTAGACCATAGGATTGTATGGTCATTTTATGCAAGAAAAAGGTTGAAAGAGATACGACAATAAATATAGCTGCAGGTGAATAGAGTAATTGTATATTTCCTGTGCCTACTGTTGAATTAAAAATATTTGACCAATCAAAGGCAAAGGACTGTAAGAAAGTATTCACACCAAGTGCTGGCACACGTGTAATTATTAATAACGATGCAAGAATTAGATAAGGCGCCCAGGCCAAGGTAATGTTCATCAGTTTCTTGCCTTCAACATCAGCCTGGTCAGGTTGAGATTCAACTAGGCCGCTCCATTCAGGATCCCAATCAGCTTTATCGGGAAAGTCCCAAATCTCATCTTCCTTCGGCATAAACAAGCCAGCTTTTGCGGCCGGAACAACAATCAACAAGCCAATCATGCCACCAACAATAGAAGGAAATTCTGGCCCAAAAATATGTGCAGCAATGACATAAGGGATAGTCATCGAAAAAGCAGCAAATAACGCAAATTTCCAGACTTTAAGACCTTCAACAAATGATCTCTTGGCACCAAAAAAACGTGTCATCAAAGCGACCACAAACAAAGGAATAAACGTACCAGTGATGGCATGCAATATTGCAACTTTTTGCGCGATTAATTCTACAAAGGGTCGGCCAACAGACTCAGCTGTGGCGCCAGCTATGCCCGCTTGCTGGATAAATTGATAAACACTGTCATCACCTGAAAGTCCTGTACCTACCCCGACTAACATTGGCGTTCCAAGTGCACCAAAAGATACCGGTGTACTTTGAATTATCATACCAGAAACGACAGCAGCCATTGCAGGGAAACCAAGACCTACTAACAAAGGCACAGCTACCGCTGCAGGTGTACCAAATCCTGAAGAACCCTCAATAAAAGATCCAAATAACCAAGCAATAATAATGACCTGAATCCGTCTATCCGGAGAAATATCGATGAAGCCTTGGCGAATAGCACGTATCGCCCCACTTTGTTGTAGGGTATTCAAAAGCAATATGGCGCCAAAGATTATATAAAGCAGTGTTAACGCAACAATTAATCCATTCACTGTAGCGGCAGCAACTTGATTGAATGGCAATTTCCAAACGCCTAAGCCCAATCCCGCAGCAGTTATATAAGCCAATGGCATAGCACGTCTTGCCGGCCATTTCAAAACAACTAAAAATATTGCGACAACAAGGATGGGAAGAAATGAAAGTAACGAAAGCGTTAATGTATTCAATTTACTTTTCCTTTTAAATTAAGAGCCAGTTATCGACTTTTGATCCACTTCAAAACATTATCAAGGACGCATTTCTTGATTGCAAGATTCATACTTTGACGTTTATAGTGCGTGCCTTGGATTATTAATTCATTACGTATATATCTTAACTATATAAAATGTATTAACGCTAAAAACAGACTGCCAGTAATCAAACAATAGCTTAAGGGTTCCTCATGCAACAAAGTAGTTATAGTTCATTTCATCCGCCCCAACGTAAACTCATGGGCCCTGGCCCTTCTGATGTAAACCCTCGAATACTAGAGGCCTTATCACGTCCAACTATTGGGCATCTTGATCCTTTATTCATAGGAATGATGGATGAACTCAAAAACCTTTTACGTTATACCTTTCAAACCGAGAATGAAGTAACACTGCCAATTTCTGCACCTGGTTCAGCTGGTATGGAATGTTGTTTCGCGAATTTAGTCGAACCTGGAGACAAAGTTATTGTTTGTTGCAACGGCGCTTTTGGCGGCAGAATGAAAGAAAATGTAATCCGTTGCGGCGGTGAAGCCATCATTGTTGATGATCCCTGGGGACGTGCAGTTGATCCAGCAAAAGTAGAAGCAGCACTTAAAGCTAATCCTGATGCCTGTATTCTTGCCTTTGTACATGCAGAGACATCTACTGGCGCATTATCAGATGCCGAAGCTTTAACAAAACTTGCTCATGAATATGATTGCCTGACAATTGTTGATGCAGTCACATCATTGGCAGGAGTTCCGCTTAAGGTAGACGAATGGGAATTGGATGCGGTGTATTCTGGTACGCAAAAATGCTTATCCTGCATACCCGGCCTTTCACCAGTTACTTTTAATGAAAGAGCAATGGCAAAAGTTAAAAATCGTCAATCTAAAGTTCAATCATGGTTTTTAGATTTAAACCTTATGCTGGGTTATTGGGATGGTGAAGGTAAGCGTGCTTATCATCACACCGCTCCGATTAACCCGCTTTATGGCCTACATGAAGCACTTTGTATCTTGTATAGTGAAGGGCTTGAAAATTCCTGGGATCGTCATCGTGCGCAGCATAATGATCTTAAAGCTGGTCTTGAAAGAATGGGCCTAGAGTTATCCGTGCCAGAGGCTGAACGTTTACCACAATTAAACGCTGTGATTATTCCCGAAGGTGTTGATGACTCTACAGTCCGCAACCTTTTGTTAACAGACTATAACCTTGAGATTGGCACTGGACTTGGCGATAGCGCAGGAAAACTGTGGCGTATTGGTTTAATGGGTTATTCAGCGAATAGCGGCAATGTACTTTATTGCCTGAGCGCTCTTGAAACTGTATTGAATAAACACTCTAACTAATCAAGTTTTAAATTAGCTCAATTTGCAATAACACTCTCCTTATTAAATACCTTTGATTAAGGAAAATGAAAGGATGCGTCATGAAAAGAATTGTAATTTGTGCAGATGGTACCTGGAATCGACCAGAGCACGATTTAAGTAAAGACTTTCCCACTAATGTACTTAAATTAGCCCGGGCAATTAAACCTAGCGCTGCCGGAAATATTAACCAACAAGTTTTTTATGATTGGGGCATTGGTTCTTATCATGACCAAGTCGTCGCAGGCTCTACGGGCAAGGGCCTGCATAAGAATATACAAGACGATTATCGTTACATCGTTCAAAATTACTCGCCTGGTGATGAGCTCTTCTTTTTCGGTTTTAGTCGTGGTTCTTATACTATTCGTTGTTTATGCGGTCTCATTAATAATTGCGGAATTTTAAAAAGACCTGACGCCGCATTGATTCAAACTGCTTTTGATCACTATAAAAAGCCCGGGTCTGCTTATGCACCAGAAGGTGAGAAATCCTTAAAATTTAGAGAAAAATACTCTCATAAATCTCGACAAATAAAATTTGTTGGTGTTTGGGATACGGTTGGTGCGATGGGTATACCACTGTCATTTCTCGGGCTATTCAATGACAAAGACGAATTTTACGACACCAAGATTGGCAAGAATGTGAGCATCGCCCGCCATGCAATGGCAATTGATGAGCATCGTAGTGATTTCGAACCAACAATTTGGATACCCCAAGCCAATATGGATATTCAGCAAGTTTGGTTTTCTGGTGCGCACAGTAATATTGGCGGCAGTTATAAACCCGACAAAGATGGGAGTTTATTGTCAGATATTCCATTGACCTGGATGCTGAAAGAAGCCAAGAGAGCCGGTTTAGGCATGGAAGCTCACCTCATACAAAAAATAAATCCCAATTCCTTGGCAACTCTGCATAATTCACGTCGAACTTTTTACCGGGTGAAGAAGAAATTTAACCGCCCTCTTAATCACAATTGCGGTGACATATTGATTCATCAGTCAGTGAAGGATCGCTGGGAAAATAATGCTAAGTATCGACCAAAAAATTTACAAGAATATTTAAAGGCTAATGCTTGGCCAGTAAAACTTATCACTTAGAAATTCAGGCGCTAACTTTCATAAATTCCGGTTTTACTTTCTGTTCTGTCAGAATGTAAATTCTTAGCATAGTTAAATAACATTGAAGCGAAAAAACCAATCAGTCCAAAAATAAAAATCACCATAAATACATGTTGGTGACCAGCAGCCCCTGGAGACCTATCTAACAAATACCCCATCAATGGTCCCATAAAGACATCTGGTGTATAACCAATAAATGAAACTAAACCAACTGCCACACCGGTATAGGCTAAAGGAACTTTAGCATCACCAAGAATAGAAAAATATAAACCTCTAAGCCCATATATACCAGCGCTAGTCGACGCTATGGTCAATAACAAAAGCCAAGTAATACCAGGTATTAAGATTCCTGTCGAAATCACTAAACTGCCGGCCATTACAACTAAAAAGCTACCTAACAATGCCACCTGGCTACTTATCTTATCAGCCAGAAAGCCAACTGCAATCGCAGCAACCGGTCGCATCCAAAATGATAAGGTACCAATTTGTGCAGCCTCAACTTCGTTAAAACCAAAAGCATCTCTTGCATAGAGAGAGAAATCATCAGTGCTTTTATACGCTACATAGGCACATAAGATAATTAAGGCTTGTAGCCAAACGGTTGGCATTGAGCTTACTTGTTTTAAGCTTTGAAAATTTATCAGGGGTTTTGGAACATCGCCTGAAGCATCATCATTTTTATTTTCTGGAACAAAAACCCAAACCAATATCGCAGACAAAACTCCAAGGCCAGAAAATATCAATATGATTGTGCTAAGAGCTTCTGAGCGTTGCTCAAATGTCGCTGTTTCAACATCTTGAGGCAATAAGGCAGCAAAAATTAATACAGAAAACGATGATAACAAAGCAGCAAAAAGACCTCTCCCTCCATCTAATAATCCAAACGTCTGCCCTTGATTTGATCTACCTAACTCTCGCGTGGTTTTTATTAAGGCTCCCCAAAATAAAAAGATAGTGGTTAGTCCCCAGAATGCATAAAGCCAGCTAAGTATTCCTAAAGCAGGAATAGTCGACATCACTAAACCACCTGCTGAAGTGAATAACATAGCAGTAACAATTAGACGGCGTGCTGAATATCTGTCAGCAAGTGGACCACCTGCGAAATAGGAAAACATTGCTACTACACCGTAAAGTGAAAATGCTGTGCCTAATTGCAGATTGGAGATACCAAAAATATCTAGAAAAGTGGGCCGAAAAACTCGAGACAAAACAAAAGGTAATAGGAATATGGCTTCACCAGCAATCACTAAGGACAGCAATGCTAAGATTCGGGATAAGTTTCGACCTTTCAGTAAAGATTTAATAAGTTATACCCTTGCTAATCACTTAATTTAACAATCTACCAAGTTTAAAACTTACTCAGCAATATAATTGCTCTAATTAGCCTAACCTTATAACCCTACCATGAAGCTAAAAATTCATGTAGCTTTAGGCTTTTACAGATTTAAAAATAATGAACGAACTTAAGAAGAGGAAAGCATGAAACTTAACACTCACTTACAACTTTTAATCGCGGGAAGCACACTGGTTCTTTCAAGCCTGGCTTTTTCACAACGTGGTGGAAACATTCCAGAATTGATTCCCTTTCCTATGGAGTTTGAAACATCCAGAGAACATTACGATTATTTGCTGGATCACTACGAAGGCGGCGTCACTCATGATTTTTCGAGTGTGCCACAGTGGCCTGGACTCTGGAATGCCGGTGGTGATAGCGGCGTCCGTTCTAATGCCTTGTTTAAGGACGAAGACGGAGAAATTAGAGATGGCGTGCTCACACCGGAATACAAAGCAGCCTGGGAATATCGCCTTAACCTGGGGGATCAAGCCTTCAATGCCGGAGTAGATTATGATCGATTAACAACCTGTGAACCTGCAGGGCTACCACGCTGGTTCATGGAACCTTATATTAGGGAGTTTCTCAATACACCAAGCTATTCTCTATGGCATAACGACCTTGGAAATGACACCCGTCGTATTTACATCAATCAGGAACACATCAACATTGACGGTACACATTTTGCAGCGGGAGATAGCATAGGTTTCTGGGCTGTGGATGAAGAGTTGGGTGATGTACTAGTTGTGCATACTGAGGATATTTACCCTGCGGATTTTTTTCGCGGCACACCGCCAACCAGTAATCAGGCTGAAACAGTAGAGATTTGGTACGAATGGTGGGATGCAGAAAACGATATGATAAAAATAGCCGTGAATGTCTATTTTTATGATAATTTGATGCTCCAAAAACCAGTCGACCTTGTTTATACCTATCAATATCGCCAAGATATGATAGATGCTGGTTTTAGAATCCGCTACTGGGAATGCGCGCAAAACAACAATACCTATCTGACCTTTGATGAAGAAGGTCGGCCCAACACGCAATATCGCTTGCCTGGTGAGCCAGGGTATGTTGATCCACGAGGAGTCCCGACTACTCGTAACCCTGATTTGCCTCAAGGTCTAACAGGCCAGGAAAAAAACCCTGTATTTGATGATGCCTTTGATTTTGTATTCTGATTTTGTATTCTGATTTTGACTTCTGATTTTAACTTCTGATTTTTCCTTCTAGAAATCAAGACAAAAAAAGCCCCTAGCTTTAAAGCATAGGGGCTTTTTTATTTATCTTCTATTTATCAAAGCCCACGCTGCTCACGAGCATCACTAATACCGCCAGCATTAAAAGCATTGGTGAACCCTGCTTCTTCTAACATAATTAAGGCACGGCCAGCGCGCCCGCCTGAAGCACAGTAAAGACCTATTTTAGTATCCTGATCCAAACCCAGTTGTGAAGCTATAGAAGCAGCACTGAAAGTTTGTATCGGTATATTTGCATCACCATTGATGTGATCATTTGTGTACTCTTCTACCGTTCTGACATCAATCCAGACGGTGTTATCTACTGCATTTTGATTGCTAGTCATACTCGAACAAGACATCAAGAATACTGTTAATAACAAAGCAAAAACTCTAGCTACATATTTAAGATTCATACTTATTACTCCTCTGATTTAAATTTTTATTTTAATCTGACAATCGTAAGGCAACCAATTTAGCCGTTGTGCTCGAATCACTCAAGCCGGCAACAATATATTGCGTGCCATCCAGCATGAAGGTCATTGGCATTCCAGAAACTGTTCCAGGTAATTCAATATGTGTAATCACCTCGCCAGTAGCTTTATCTCTTACCCATAAGCCTGATGCGCCACCTTGGCCTTCACCTTGAAATAATAAAGTTTTAGTTAACAATAATGTCGAATGCGTGTCTTTACCGGTTGGAGGTATATCAACACCTTCCAACAGTGGATGGTTTTTAATTTCATCGGGGGTATCGCCATTTACTTGCATCCAAGCGTGCTCACCAGAAACCATATCTATAGCAGTGATACGTCCATAAGGCGGTTTTATCAACGGTATACCTTCAACTGTAGGTGAGCCAACACCTTCATACATCACATAATCAATCGTAGAAACATCCGGCAAGTTTTGCAGGGCTTTTACATGAACTCGGGTAATGGTTGGAATGTAGACCATGCCAGTTTCTGGATCATAAGCCGCCCCTTCCCAATTTGAGCCGCCAGTAGCATGTGGTAAATGCAAAGTGCCTAAGGTGCCATCATTAGGATCTTGATAAACACTCGGTGGCGTAAACAAGCTACTGAAACGATAATTTGCCGCAATCTCTCTGGCCATCGCTGCGATTTCAGGTGTGAAATCAACTAGATCTTCTTGCTGAACACCTTGTCTATCATAAGGCGCTGGTAATAATGGAAATGGCTGTACTGCTGCTGTCCATTCACCTGGCACATCGGATAAAGGCACCCTTCTATCTTCTACTGGGAATAATGGTTCACCAGTGCTTCGATCAAAGGCAAAAAGATGGCTCTGCTTGAGCATTTGTATCACTATTGGCGTGCCATCAGGCAGATCTGCAACAACTGGCGCAGCCGGCGTATCGAAATCCCAGATATCATGGCGGGTAGTTTGAAAATTCCAAACCATCTCACCAGTACGATAATTTACTGCAACGGTTGAGCTGGAATACAAATTATCACCATGCCTATCTCCACCATAGTAATCGCCTGTTGGGGCTTCTACTGGTATATAAACCAAATCTAATTCAGGGTCGGCTGATAAAGGCGCCCAAGCCCCAGCGTTACCAGTAATATCTAGACCTGTAATCCAAGATTCAGAACCTGGCTCTCCGGCTTCAGGAATTGATTGAAAGGTCCAAAGTAACTCTCCGGTATTGGCGTCATAGCCACGAATATCGCCTTTAACATTACTTGCTGTTATAGGCCTAGACCCAACAGTATGAGCAGCACCAACGATGATGACATCCTCCACCACCAGTGGTGGAAATGAGATACCGATATCAATAACATCTCTATCAATCGCAAGTCGCAAGCCATTTTTTAAATCTATAAAACCGCCCGCACCAAAGTCTTCTCTAGGTAAACCGGTTCGAGCATTCAGTGCGACAAGATAATAGCCAGGGGTGACAGTAAAAATAGTTTCTTGCCCGGCATTATTATAATAAGACAAGCCTTTACCAGAGCCTTTACGTGGCGCAACAGTGAAACGTTCGCCTTCTTGAGGTCGCCACATCCATAGTAACTGCCCAGTAGACGGGTCAAGCGCGACAATATTTCTAGTTGCTCCGGCTGTGGCATACAAAATGCCATCCACCATTAAAGGTGTGGTGACGCTGTCAGTTTCAGGAAATGGTCCAAAGGGACCAATATCAAACATCCAGGCCACTTCAAGTGATTCAACATTATCTGCGTTAATTTGCTCCAAAGGTGAATAGCGAGTGGACGCTTCATCACCACCCAAATGAGTCCAATTAACTGTTTCACCGCTTGTCATAATTTGAGAAGGTGGGTCAATCTGAATCGAGGAGAACATTGCACTTGTTGCATTTTCAGGTAAATCGATTCTTGCTGTCTCTAGTAAAAAAGCGGTGACATCAAGGTATTGCTGAGTATTTAATCCACCTGGGTTTTCAGCTGGCATGGTTCGACTTAATTGATCATGTAATTCTTGAGCACTGCGACCGACCCAATCGTTCTGTAAACGGGCATTAATTTCTAAAGGGATATGACAGCGAATACATTCTGCTTGGAAAACTGTAGCACCACGACTGGCATCTACTTGCTGAGCTTGAACACCAGGAATAAAAACACAAGCCAAAGAGCAAGCGACTAAAAATCTATTCATCATGGATTTACCCTTTAATTCTATACATTATTTTATGCCTTAAATTAGGTTTGTAAGTATAGGCATATGAGAGCACAGATTAAACTGGCGTTTTATATTAAGCAAAAAAAAACGTAGAGCCTAAACTCTACGCTTTTTAGATGTTACTTAGATTATTTTAGCGCTTATCGCCTTACCTCACCTCTTATCAACGACGACTTCACCACCAACAATGGTAAGCATGTTAGTTAGCATGCCATAGATATTTTCAGTCGGATCGCCAGACTGCAAAATAATATCGGCGCGTTTACCAGGTTCAAGCGTGCCAATTTCATCTTCCATATCAAGATAGCGTGCTGAATTTGGCCCCATAATCTGATGAATATCTGTCATCGAGAAGACAATACTAAAAGACTTTAATTCATGCTCAAGAACAGAGATATCGGCAAAGTTCTGGTCAGTAGAATAAGAGATTGTGCGGTGAGATGGATCTGCATCCCAAACACGACGTGCATTGATGATGGTGTAACCACCTTCAGTACCCGTAGCACGACCTTGCGTGTCACGGTTTGCACCAGCAATGGCTTCTGGCCAAGCATTGCCATCACGAAATCGTGGCATATTGTCTCTAGGGTATTGAACTGGTGCTGGCGCTGCAGACTCTCTTTCAAGCGTTGGCGCTCCAAAGGCGATAAGACCTGAAATGATTGCACCATTTTCTGCTAGAACCTCTGCTTGATCATAACTAGTCCAATCTTTATTAGGTAAATGCACAAAACGGGTAACACCTATTTCAGCGGCTGCCACTGTCGCAGGGCTACTAACTGCATGTACATTAACTTGCACACCAACTTGCTCTGCTTCATCTAAAATTGCACTTAACACTGTTAATTCTGCTGAAGATGGACCGGGTTCAGGCGTTAAGGCAATTTCACCAGTGTGATAAACCCCTGCATCTGCCATGGCGCGGATAGCTGCCCTAGCTTCAGCAGGCGTCTGGCGTAAGCTGATGCTGACAGATGGAATCAAATTAGGTCCTACCACTTCACCACTAGATATCAAATTGCTCAAACGAAGATTAACTTCTGTTTCTCCACTGCCATTTAAGACGGTGGTATAGCCTGCCTCTAATAAAGACATCATTTGAGCTGCAAAGTCTGGATTTTCTCTCACATGTTTGTGGTCATCGATAAACCCCGCCATTGCTGTCATGCCTTCTGCGTTAATAACTTGACCAACAGTTTGACCTGGCGCTCCAGAACTTACTGAAGAGATACGACCGTCTTCAACGACAATAGAACCGTTCTCTATAACATTGCCTGGTGCCATTATGATACGCGCATTGGTGATCGTTAAATCTTGCGCCATAGCATCAAAGGCTAATAACGGTATAAGTCCTAAGGCAAGCGCCTTAACTACTCTTTTTGTTCTTTTTTGCATTTCCCCTCTCCATCAATAACTTGAGTTAATTATTTATATTAGTTGCTTAAAGTGTTGCGAGTATATAAGAAAGATAAAAGATCTGACCAGAGTAAGCATTCCTAAATCAAGAAATACTGAACATATGCACATTCTGCTAATTAATTAGATCATCATATTTTTTACAGCAAACTCCCGCCAGTTTTAAAATTAAGTTAATATGCTTGCTAACTTTTTAATAATAAATTTTCATCCTTGCTTGAGAGTAGATTGGAGAATTGAATGACCTATCGAACAACCAGCCAAAAACAAAAAATTGCTTTAGCATTCACTAGTATTTCATTTTTTATGCTAACTGCTTGTAGTGTTGAAACTAATACCGTTGAAGTCTCAGCTGCTCCTGAAATGTCAGAGATGCAAGTACTCCAACCTGCTCAACCTGCACCCGGCAGAGACATTGATCGAAACAATGCAGTTGGGCAAGTTATCGACGCTCAAGGACAACTTGGTTGGTACCCTCATGAAGGTGGGCTAATGGAATACAGTGTCGATATTCGTTTCGGTATGGAGCCTAACACCATGCCAACAGGCTGGTATTTCGGGCGTGTATCAGCAGTCGCCACAGACTCCAACAATGATGTCTACGTATTTCAACGCGATAACGTTGCTGACCCAATTATAATTTTTGATAGCGAAGGCACCTATCTACGCTCAATCGGTGGTGATATCGATTTCGTTAATGAACATGGCATGCGTATCGATAAATATGACAATGTTTGGGTTACCGATAATCGCAATCACACCGTGATGAAATTAAGCAATGAGGGCGAAGTGTTAATGACACTTGGCATTCCCGGACAAGATGGCGTCACCGATGAGACCTTTGGTCGTCCAGCAGATATTGCTTTTGGCCCAAACGATGAGCTTTATGTTGCCGATGGTTATGGCAATAGCCGAGTTGTGAAGTACGACTCTGACGGTAATTTTGTCAGGACTTGGGGAACCCCAGGTTCTGAGCCAGGTCAATTTGATTTAGTGCATTCCATAGCAACTGATTCGGTCGGCAATGTTTACGTTGCTGACAGGGAAAACAACCGTATTCAAATTTTCGATGAAGATGGCAACCTCCTCAGAATGTGGACTCACCTCGGCGCAACTCAAAACATCTTTATCACACCTGCCGATGAAGTTTGGGTAATGACTCACCGAGACAGTGTAGAAAATATAACTTATGACACCTTGGCCGGCCGCATCATGAGAATTGATATCGATACGGGTGAAATACTCGGCGCTATGGAAAGCCCTGGGCATTGGTTAGATGTAAGTTCTAACGGGGAAATCTATATTGGCAGCCTTACTGGCAATGTTTTCAAGTGGTATGAAGAATGGATGGAAGCCTCTGAAGCTGCCCAAGCTGAACGAGCACGAGGCAATTTATAAACAGCCTAATAATTACATAAACCTTAGTCTAAGCATGGAGTTAGAGTAACAAATGCAGCAGTTAATTATAAATACAGTTAAGAAATTGAAATTTATTTCAGGGTTAACTTTAACAATTTTGTTTGTCGCTAGTTGCAGTCAAGAGGCTGTTGATAATACTGCAGACACAAATTCTGCTATGTCCCCTCCACCATCCACGATTCAATCTACTAGCCCAACTCTTGCTGATGCTGAAAATCGTCCGGGCGATTGGCTTGCGCATGGTCGCACTTGGTCCGAGCAACGCTTCAGTCCTCTAGAAGAAATCAACCCAGAAACTGTCAGCGACTTGTCTCTGGCTTGGTATGTTGATTTACCCGAAAGCCGTGGTCAGGAAGCATCCCCAATTATTGTTGATGGCATTATGTACACCACTGCCGCATGGAGTGTGGTTTATGCACTTAATGCAGCCACCGGGGAAGAGCTCTGGCGTTATGACCCCGAAGTTGACCGTTCTCATGCGGTCAAAGGTTGTTGCGATGCAGTTAGTCGTGGCGTTGCTTGGTGGGAAGATCGCGTCATTGTAGGCACTTTAGATGGACGACTAATTGCTATAGACACCGAAACTGGCGAGGAGATTTGGTCAAGGCTTACAGTAGATTTATCTCAAGCCTATACCATCACCGGCGCACCGCGTGTGGCTGAAGGTTTAGTTTTTATTGGTAATGGTGGCGCGGAGTTTGGCGTCAGAGGCTATGTCACAGCCTATGACATTGAAACGGGCGAACAGCGCTGGCGTTTCTATACTGTTCCTGGCAACCCTGCTTATGGCTTTGAATCAGATACCATGGAGATGGCAGCTGAAACTTGGCAAGGTGAATGGTGGGAATTAGGTGGTGGTGGAACTGCTTGGGACTCGATGGCCTATGATCCTGACCTCGGTCTTTTATATATTGGCACTGGCAATTCCTCGCCTTGGAACCCATTAATTAGAAGTGAAGGTGTTGGCGATAACTTGTTTGTTTCATCTATTGTCGCCTTAGACGCCGACACTGGTGATTATGTTTGGCATTACCAAACCACGCCCGGTGATGCTTGGGATTACACTGCTACTCAACACATGATCCTTGCTGATTTAGAAATTGATGGAGCTTTGCGTCAAGTTCTTATGCAAGCACCAAAAAACGGTTTCTTTTATGTCATTGATAGAGCCACTGGTGAATTTATTTCTGGTGAAAATTTTGTACCTGTCACCTGGGCAGATGGCATTGATTATGAAACCGGCAGACCAAATGTCGTTGACTCTGCGAAATATTGGGAAACTGGCGAAGTTTCTTTGCAATCACCTGCTTTTTTAGGCGGCCACAACTGGCATCCAATGTCTTACAGTCCGGAAACAGGTCTTGTCTATTTGCCTGCTCAAGAAATGAGCTTCCCTTATTTGGCAGATAATAACTTTGAAGCAAAAAATTTGGCGGCTAATCTGGGTGTCGATACTTCTGCTGCACGCTTACCTGATGATCCAGCGGTCATTGAAGCTGTAAAAGCTGGCACACTTGGTCATCTCTTAGCGTGGGATCCAGTAGCTCAAGAAGAAAGATGGCGTGTGCAATATCCAGGGCCATGGAATGGTGGCGTCCTAACTACCGCGAGTGATTTGCTTTTTCAGGGTACAGCAGCAGGCTTTCTTAAAGCCTATGACGTCAATGATGGCACTGAACTATGGGAATACCCTACTCAAGCAGGCATTGTTGCTCCACCAGTTACTTATGAAGTTGATGGTGAACAATACCTGACCGTTATGGCTGGATGGGGAGGAATATTTACTATTATCACCGGGCCGCTTTCACTTAGCTCTGGTCAAACTCTTGATAACAGCCGCATACTAACTTTCAAAATCGGTGGTGAAGCTACCTTACCTGATTTTGAATTAAGCTCTCCAGATCTTCCTGACTTAACGAATGTCGAAATTGACCGAGAACTCGCTGAACAAGGCTTTGCCGTTTATGATCGTTATTGTGGTGCATGCCATGGAGCTGGTGCGGTAGGTAGCGGTGTAATACAAGACCTACGCTATAGTGCATTTCCATCTGACTCTGCAGCTTTTGCTACAGTTGTATTAGATGGTATTTTTGCCGATCAAGGCATGGTTGGTTTTGGCTCAGAACTAGATGCAGAAGATGCCGAGGCTGTGCGACATTACATAATGACTAGACAAGAATTTGCAGCGAGCCAAGAGTAATTAAATAAAAATAAATTCGTTCTAACGCAACTGAGCCTAGGCAGTCTTTTTCATGTAAAAAGAACCAGGCTCATGTGCAGGCGTTAAAAAAGGAGTCACACGTTTCAAGTCATCAAAATGATTGTGGCTCAGATAATTTAATGCACCAATAATTTCCCAGCTATCATTATGGCTTAGAAAAGCTTCTAGTAAGTATTGCTCATTCCAAAAAGTTACCTTGTCCTCCAACCAAGCTTTCGAATAATTCTTTGGAAGAAAAATATCATGCACATGAACGATTACACCTTTTTTAAGCGTTGGTAGTAACTCCAAATACTCAAATAAGACATCGCCTTGTGGACGAATAACATGAGATGAATCAATAAATAAAATATCGTTTTCCTCAAGCTGAGAAAAAAACTCAACATCAACTTCTTCTACTTTTTCTCGAAGCACTGACACTGATGTTTTTTCCAACCAAGGCATTTCATAAGGTTCAATACAGGTATGCTCGCAGGTATAACTAGAATCTTCTGTTTGGTTTTGTTCAATAGCTTTAATCGCCATCAGAGTTGAATTGCCGCTACCAATTTCAATTATTCTTTTTGGCTTTGTGCTTCGTACAACTTGATACCAATACTCTGCATCTCCCGGCCCAAAAGAGCCATTGTTTAAATAAAAATCAAGCTCATCAACTTTATCTATAGATATATTTTCAAGCTCTTTACTAAAAGAATATTTTTCTAAATAAGCTAGCTGCATTTCTTTATTTATTTTAATTCCTGGCAGACTTCTATCTAAGGAAAACTCTTTATGAGGCGCACGGAAATCGAATTGCGGTTCATAGTAATGATTGCGAATTGGAAAGACCCCAACTTGAAACAGAGCCCGTTTGATATACGGCAAACGATGAACGCCTTTTTTCCGAACAGCTTTTAACAGCCATGCTGAAAAATACACAAAGGGCAAAAGCGAAATATCTAAAGTTTTGTAGATAACTTTTTTCATATGGAAGAACTCAAATACTTAGATAAATTTAACCTAACTCAGGTGTGTCATAAATATTAATAAATTCCCAAGCCGCAGCTTCAGATCCAGTTTCTGTCATCACTTCGATTAGCGCTGGTTTATCATCATCAATAGCTTTCGCCAACACCGGCTTCAGTTCTTCAGGTGTAGAGACTCTATAACCAGTAACACCAAAACTTTCAGCCAAGAGCATAAAGTCCGGATTTACTAAATCTGCGCCAATGAGTCTGCCACCAAATCCCATTTGCTGATCTCTGCGCACATTACCAAATGAATTATTATTAAAAACTAAGGTGACTAAGCCGATCCCGTACTGAGCCGCTGTGGCTAAATCCTGCATACCAAACATAAATCCGCCATCACCAGTTACAGAAACCACGGCACGATCAGGATTAGCGGCTTTTACGCCAAGCGCTGTTGGAAAACCAAAACCTAAGTTACCTTGGAATCCCTCAGAAATATAAGTTCTTGGCTCATAAATCGGCATACCGCCAGCCCAAGTAGCAAAACCCATTTGAGAAAGCTCTGGGATATAACAACCATCTCTTGGTAAGACTTCTCTAATCACATTCAAGTAATCCATTTGTGGCTGCACTTTGTGAATAAGTTTCCATGCCTTTGCCTTAACCTCGGCAATTTCATCGCGGCGCCAAGAGTCTGGATTAACTTGAGATTCCAGCTCAGATATCAGAGCCTGACAAGCATCAGCTGAATCAGCCAATAAGCCAAAATCTGGCACAAAACGATCAAGCTCATCTTGGTCTATCTCAATGCGAACCAAAGTACGATCATCGGTAGGCTCTTTATGATAAACCGACCCTGCAACCCATCGCATGTAGGGCATTTCAAGCCGAGATCCAACACCAATTAATAAGTCACATTCGTCCCAAAGCACGCGAGCAGCTACAGGTGGCATACTTAAAGGATGATCCTCAGCTACGACCCCCCGTCCGCTTCTAAAAGCTGTTACCGGACAATTTAAAAGCTCTGCTAAGGCCTTTACTTCAGCACTTGCATCTTGCGCACCAGAACCACACATGATCATAGGTTTTTTCGCACTACTAATTGCCTTGGCAGCAGCTTTTATAAGGTCTAAATCAAGCTCAGGTTTATTTCCTTGTTTTGCACCAGCACCAATATCGACATCCCAATTCTGAGCCATTGTGTCCCAGCACATTTCTACAGAAACTGGCCCAGGCCGACCACTAGTCATTGTTTCGAAAGCAGCGTTCATAACAGCCGAAGAGTCTTCAACTTTATCGATGCGGACAGCATCCTTGATAATGCTATTAAGTGTACCGGCCTGATCCGCTAGTTCATGCAAATGCCCCCTACCAACACCAAGGTAAGTTGATGGCACCTGCCCAACCAAACAAAGAACTTCTGAACAATTCCCCATGGCGGTACAAAGTGCTGCTGAGGCATTTAAAACACCTGGCCCAGGGACAACAGCCATCGCAGAAGGCTTGCCTGTCGATTTAGCTGCACCCATTGCCATATAACCGGCTGTTTGCTCATGCCGCGGAACAATCACATCAAAATCTTCACGCGCAAAAGCATCAAATAACGGATAAATTTGTGCACCTGGAATACCGAAAACCTGCTTGATTCCGTTGGCTTTTGCCGCCATTGCCATGGCTTCGCCACCTGTCATATTTTTAGTCATTAAAAAAACCTTTTGAATAATAAAATTAGTAGTTCAAAGAATGTAGATGATTCATACAATGACACGAAAGTTAACATGTTAAGCACTTCCAAGCTAGGACAGTAAAAATTACTTCCAAGCATATTAGTTAAATAAATGACTTGTAAATTATTAGATAAGTGATAGATTCTGAAACAGCAAAATAAGAAGTCATTACAATCATCAAACCATTAGAGGTGAAGAATGAACTTAGGCATCAATATTCTACGTAAGTGCATAGCAACTACACTCGCAATAGTGTTTATTCAATCAACCGCATTTGCTGAACCGCTCGTTATTCCCGGATTTTTAGGAATAGAAAGCTCATACATTGAAGCATCAGATTCTGATTCTGCAAGCGCGTATCTTACTCTGACTAATCTACACCATGAGCCCATCCTTATCTTAAGCGCAAGTGGCGAGATTTTTGGGAATGCTACTTTGAAAAACAGTAATAACGAAGAGCTTGAATATATCGAAGTTCTACCAAGAGAACGTTTAGTTATGGGTTCTGGCGGCATGCATATTCAATTAAATGAAATCGAAGATTCAATAACTGCTGGCGACACTATTGAACTTACTTTGTTAGTTCGTCGAGGTCGAGAAGCCATGGAGTATGTAGAAGAGTTTTTTGATAGCTCAATACGTGAAACTTTTGGTGGTGGGATTCCTAATGAAAAAGAGTATGTTATGCATATCTCGGTTAGGAATTAATACTCTCTATTAATAATCTCGACTAATACTCTTTAATGTTCAACTAGCATTAATATATTAATCAGGGCATGAGCATGCTCAGCTGCCTCAATGCCCAGGCTAGTTAAATAGCCACCGTCAACCTGGGAAATAATACCTTTTTCAAATAAGCGCTCAGCTGCCTGAATTTTTTCAGCACCGGCATCATGATGAATTTTGATGCCTTCCTGAACGCTGTCCAGATTAAACAGACTTAATAATTTTAATTCTTCTATAAACTCAGGCCTAATTGCCACAATTTTATCCTCTATTAATCAGCTATTGTTCTATCAGCTATTTATCAGCCATTGTAATATTAATCTGCTAAAGGCTGTGGTCTCATCTGAAAATGCACAATCATCGGTTTACTTCCAACACCATCTACATTCAACCAAGGCGTTTTATTACCGCTGCTTGCCCATATACCGCACCCTTTTCGACCCTCATTCAGATAGTTTACTTGGACTCTTTAGACCTGACAATCCTGATCGTTAAACTAGCTAAGAGAGCCATAAATATCTAAAGAGATTATGAATAGCATGCATAGGTAAGGCCATACTTTTAAGGTAGAATTTAGAACGACGTGGTTGAGGTCAGTTTAGCTAAGAGGTCTTTTTTATTTTTGAATAGAGTCTTATGAAATCAAATAAAAATAACAGTCCAATGTTTCGCCGCTTACAACAAGAAATTCAAGGAGATGTTCTCAGCGATAACTTTTCCAGAGGGCGCTACAGCACTGACGCATCTATATACCAATTATTTCCTTTAGGTATTGTTATTCCCGCATCAGAAGAGGATGTTGAAATCGCGGTTCAAATAGCCGCAGAAGAAGGTGTACCAGTCTTACCAAGAGGCGGTGGTACTTCACAAAACGGCCAAGCCATCGGTGAAGCGCTGATGATTGATACTACCCGTAACCTGAACCAACTAATTGATTTTAATAAAGAAAAATCCACAGTATGTGTTCAGCCTGGCATGGTCTTGGATGAGCTTAATCGAAAATTAAAAGTCGACGGCCTTTGGTATCCAGTAGATGTATCAACAGCTAACCGCGCCACTATAGGCGGCATGACTGGTAATAACAGCTGCGGTGCGCGCTCAATTCGCTATGGCAATATGGTTCACAATGTCAGATCAATTGAAGCATTAATGGCCGATGGTAGTCGTGCTCATTTCAAAAAGCTCAATGGCGAATCATATTCAAATGCAAACCACCAAGAATTAGTTAATCAACTACTTGCACTTGGTCAGAGAGAAGCTAATGAAATAGCAGAACGTTTTCCAGATTTATTAAGACGGGTAGGTGGATACAATATTGATGAGTTAGCGAAAGCCGACCCTAATCTAGCAAGTCTATTAGTTGGCTCTGAAGGAACGCTAGGTTTCTTTCAACGTATTCATTTAAATCTGCAACCCATTCCAAAAAATAAAGTTCTTGGTGTTTGCCATTTCCCAACTTTTTATGAAGCCATGGAAAATACACAGCATATTGTGAAACTTAATCCTTCAGCAGTTGAGTTGATTGACCGAACCATGATTGATTTGGCCCGCGACATTTCCATCTATGCACCAATCGTAAATCGTTTCGTTCAGGGTGAGCCACAAGCACTCTTATTAGTAGAATTTGCTGGTGAAGATTATGACGAACAACTTAAAGGCCTAAAGCAACTAGTTGAGTTAATGGCTGACCTCGGTTTTCCAAACGCTGTTGTTGAAGCAACTGACGATTTTCAAAATGAAATTTGGGAAGTTCGAAAATCCGGCCTAAATATTATGATGTCAATGAAGGGTGATGGAAAACCCATTTCTTTTATTGAAGATTGCGCCGTTCGCCTAGAAGATCTAGCAGAATACACACGACGACTAACCGACATTTTTCACAAACATGGGACAACTGGCACTTTCTATGCGCATGCGTCTGTAGGCACTCTGCATGTCAGACCTGTTTTAAATATGAAAGAAGAAAGCGGTGCTACCAAAATGCGCGACATAGTTGAAGAAACTATGGAGATTGTACGTGAATATAAAGGATCTCATTCAGGTGAACATGGTGATGGTATTTCTCGCTCTGAATTTCATGAACCTATGTTTGGTCGACGCATGGTTGAAAATTTTGAAGAGGTGAAACGCCACTTTGATCCAACCGGTTTATTTAATCCAGGCAAGATCGTTAACCCCCATAAAATGGACGATCGAACCATCATGCGCTTCGCTCCAGGCTATGCACCAATAGAAATAAAACCCAGCTTAGACTGGTCCGACTGGGATGGTTTTGATCGCGCCATTGAGATGTGCAATAACAATGGTGCCTGCCGTAAATCTAATGTCGGTGTCATGTGCCCTTCTTATCGCGTCACCAAAAATGAGCAACATTTAACCCGGGGCCGCGCCAATACTTTACGCCTTGCCATAACTGGTCAGTTAGGTGAAGACGCTTTTACCTCCGATACGATGTACGAGACCATGGACCTTTGTGTTGGCTGTAAAGGTTGTAAACGCGAGTGTCCTACTGGCATCGATATGGCTAAAATGAAGACAGAATTTCTGCACCATTATCATCAAAAAAATGGCTTAACACTTAGAGATCGAATTTTCGCTTATTTACCTCGCTATGCGCCAAAGTTGAAATATTTTAGCTTCTTATTAAACCTTCGTGATCAGATTCCCGGTTTTGCAAAAATTTCAGAATGGGCCTTGGGTGTAAGCAGTAAACGTAAACTACCAAAATGGCGTACAGATCATTTCAAAGCTGGCCCAAAGAATTTAAGTAGCTCTGAGAATAAGCCGGAGGTTGTCCTGCTGGTAGATACTTTTAACAGCTGTTTTGAAACCGAAAATGCTAATGCGGCATTTGAAGTACTTACTGCCGCTGGCTATAAAGTCATCTGCCCAAGTCCTGCCGATAAGGGCCGTCCTTTGTGCTGCGGCAGAACCTTTTTCAGTAATGGTTTACTCGATGAAGCACGTGTTGAAGCTAATAGAATGATTGACTCCCTATTGCCTTTTGTATCACGTGGTGTTCCAGTGATTGGACTTGAGCCATCTTGTTTGCTCACACTAAGAGATGAATATCTTGCCTTACTGCCTGGAGAAAAATCTCAGACTCTTTCAGAGAATGCTTATTTATTTGAAGAGTTTTTCGCGAAAGAAAAGGACGCTGGAAAATTAAATCTTAAGTTAAATCCAATCGCAAACAAACAAGTCTTATTGCATGGTCATTGTCACCAGAAAGCTTTCGCTGCTATGTCACCTGTGCAGCAAGTTCTTGAATTAATTCCAGAGCTTGAAGTTAAAACTATTGATAGTTCTTGCTGCGGGATGGCAGGATCGTTTGGCTATGAAGTTGAACACTATGATGTATCCATGCAAATGGCTGAACTTTCATTATTCCCAGCAATTAAAGCTGATACAAGTGATAGCATTATCGTCGCTGATGGCACTAGTTGCCGTAGCCAGATCCAACATGGGACTGGACGTGAAGCCGTGCATGTCGCCAGAGTCATACAAATGGCATTGATTAGTTAGACTTAGAAAGAAAATTAGTTTGTATTTTTCACGCAATTTAATTCTTCGATATTTTTCATCTCACCAGACTCTACATGTTCTAGCAAACAGCTTTCTCCCCGCTTCCATAATCTAAAATGATCTGGCATATCAAAGTCTCTCCCTGAACTTTGCAGACGCCTTTCAATTATCAGATCTGAACTATTTACAAAAGCATCATCAGCAACAATTATATCTGTACCATTCATCATTTCGCTGATAGCTGTTTCTAATAGCATACGTTCGACATTTATATTATTGCTTAGCGCAGGCCTTCTCAAAGATGGTGCCAACTCAGTAGAACTACAGGCGAGAAGAAAAAGTATTAAGCCATATGGAAATATACTTTTCATTTTGGCATCCCAAGAACTTTATTATCTAATGCGAAAGACTGTTGTAAATTATTACGTTCAATTACATTTAGGGATAGCCCTTCTACAGCAAAAATTGTTGCAACAGGAGGTGCCGGACAAGTCATCGTCAACCTGTGCTGTAATGCGGTAGCAAACAGTGCCTCATTAATATCACCAAACGGGTTGCCTAAATCATCTAACACCGCACAACCTGTTACTAATTCACCGACAAGGCCGTTTGTATTTGCAGGGCTGAATCCAGCAGCATAGTCTCCAAAACCAATATCATTTTCTCCTCGAAAATGAATACTAAAATAGGTCGTACCGCAATTATCGGTCGGGTAAAAACCATAAGGCTTGCCACAAGTAGTAGTACCAATCTGAACAACTTCAACGTTTATACCTCGTAAGCTGTTTATGACTGACTCACTAGCAGAGCAAGTGCCACTTCCAGTCAGAATATATACTTTACGTAAGCCTAGTGATGGCAACGCCTGTCCTGCTGTTAATGAAAATCCAATAGTTTCATCAAGAAAGGGTAAAGGTTCGAGCGTTTGTCCACTAAAAGGATTCAGCACTTGATGCTGATCATTAAAAACCTGGGATTCAAAAGTTTTGCCAGTTGTATCTGCCGTTCCTGTAATCATATAGGCTAGCTGTGAGGAAATCGCAAGGAAGCCTCCTCCGTTATAACGCAAATCCAATACGAGATCTGACAAACCTTCAGCCTGAAAGTCCGTAAACGCATCAACTAATTGCTCTTCAGCCGTTGCAATATGATCATTGAACATTAGGTAGCCGACTTTACCGGAAGCAGTTGTAATTACCTCCTGAGCAAGTACAGGTGAAGAAACTACATTGGCTGAACTCATACTAAAACTACTATTACTTGCATCACCAGGATGAAGCATGACAAAAGCATGAGACTCGCCACTACTTGCTGGAAACAAGCCTGCATTAAAAGCATTAAAATCAGTTTGAGTATTGCCGTTTAGTAAATCGGCACCATCAACTTCAATAATTCTACTGCCCCGCCTAATACCTGCATTAAATGCAGGTGAGCCAGGTTGCACATATCGAATATAGACTTGTCTTGGTAAAGAAGCATTAAGCGTAATAAAGGACATACCATATCCCGTGCTTACGCCTGATTGTGACAACTGCTCCCACTCTTCTGTATCAAAGGTGAAATGGAACTTATCAAGAGGTGCCCCTGATGGTGTTAACCCATTTGTTTTAAGAACATCAAAGTAATCAAGTTTATCGTCAAATAATTCAGGATTTTGATAATCAACCTCACCATACCAAAGGTAGAATAATTGCGTCCAAGACCTCAACCAATAGTTTTCTGTCAATAAACTACCTTGTAGATCTGTGGTGCCCGACCTTGGGTTTTCACAAAATGCCTCATAATAATCCGGAGATTCGAAAGAAGCTGCATCAAAGCTTGAGACATCTGGAATTTCTCGTCCGTTAATTTGAGGTGGTACAACAACTGGCGCAATAGCTGCGGGAGCTCCTCCTCCCCCTCCACCACAGGCAGATAAAAAGAGGAAAATGGAAGCGATTACTACCAGTTTTAATACCATTACCAACTCCTTTATTTTTACCAATACATTGAAATCCTTTGCATTTTAAAATTCTAAATCAATCCAATCATCCACATGATGCAAACTGTCATAAAAGACACCAAACCACCGACTAGGGTTGCACCGCCATAACTGAAAACTGCATCCGCTACACTTAAACGTGATAGCGAAGTACAAACCCAAAAGTAGCTGCTATTCACGTATTTAATGATGACCGAACCACTAGCACCAGCAAGCATAGCTGCTTCAGGCGAAAGTCCAAGAGTACCAAGCATAGGCGCCACTAATGAAGCTGCAGTTATTACACCTACAGTTGTTGAGCCCGTTATCATATTGCCAATTATGCCAATAACAAATGGTAACATGATGGTAGGCAAACCGTAATCCGTGAAAATTGCCGCGATATAATCAACTGCCGGAGTTCCACGAAGAATGGCACTTAATGATCCTCCTAACCCGGTCACCACGAGTATCATGGCTGAAGTCTTCAAGGCCGATTCAACCCACTCATCTTTGGCTTTATCCTTATCATCCTCACTTTTAATATTTCGATAAGCCAGCCACACACCGACTGATAACGCGATCACTGGCCAACCGAGATAGGCGAATATCGTTCTGAGAATATGCCCATCTTCAAATACAAGAGAAACAACACTTTGCGTACCGATTAAGATGATAGGAATAAGAATTGGCATATAAGAACTAAGAGCACTGGGTAATTCAGACGGACCATCAGCATCAAGATCATCAATGGAAATCCCTTCAAACTCATCACTTGCCTGGGTGCTAATACGAGGGCCTGCTATATAAGCGCCCCATGCCCAGCCTGCGAGTGAACCAAAGAAACAAGCAATCCCACCAAAAATAATTGTCTTGCCTATATCTGCACCAACAATTGCAGCCGCTGCTAATGGCCCTGGTGTTGGCGGAACAATGGCATGGGTTAATTGCAATGCCCCAACTAAACCGGTCGACATTGTGGCAATACCTACGCCCATAGTTTTAGCCGCCGAGTGCACTAAAGGGTTTAATATGACATAAGCTACGTCTGAAAAAATCGCTATACCAATCACAAAACCTGTAAGCGTAAGTGCCAATGGCATACGTTTTGTGCCCACCAGGTTAACCATCGATTTGGTAATGACTTGTATCGCACCAGTATGCTTTAAGGCCTCCGCAATAATTGAACCAAGCACAATCACAACACCTATTGAACCTAGCGTATTACCAAAACCGCTTTCAAAAGCATCGATAAAATTATTTTGTTGAACGCCCGGTAAAATACCGAACAACATAATAGGAATGAGCAAAGCGAAAAACACATGCCATTTCCATTTAGCTATAAGAAACAGCAATAGAAAAATAACAATCGCAAAACCAATCAATGAAACTGTGGCGCTATTACTTACCGCTGTAGAAGCATCCATCAATGTTTCCCTTTAGATTATTTGTTAGTTTGGCTCTTAGCTTTGAGCGAGGTAGTCCAATGCAGCATTGACACCTCCCTTTTGATAAGGAATATCAGAAAGACTGAGACCCATTTCAACGCCACCGAGTGTGCCTGCTAGCATTAATTCGTTGAAGTCCCCAATGTGGCCTATTCTAAATATTTTCCCTTTCAGTTTACCTAAGCCAGTACCCAGAGACATATCAAAACGCTCTAAAATTATTGTGCGTAATGCATCAGCATCACTTCCTTCAGGCACTAAAACAGCCGTTGTTGAATTACAAAACTCATCAGGGTTTAAACAAATATTTTCTAAGCCCCAAGCGCCTACAGCCCGTCGAGTAGCTTCCGCAAATCGATGATGCCGAGCAAAAACATTAGCTAAACCTTCTTGGTGTAATAGGGAAAGCGCTTCTTCAAGGCCATACATCAGGTTTGTACTTGGCGTGTAGGGATAATAACCTTTTGCGTTAAAGCTGAGCATCGCATCCCAACGCCAATAAGAATGGTGAGATTTAGACTGTTTTGATGCTGCCAAGGCTTTTTCACTTACTGCATTAAAACTTAATCCAGGAGGAAGCATTAAGCCTTTTTGTGATCCGCTGACTGTGACATCAACTTTCCATTCATCATGGAAATATTCTGTACAGGCTAAAGATGAAACAGCGTCGACAAAAAATAAAGCTGGATGAGCAGCTGCATCAATAGCTTGACGAACTTTATCTATCCGACTGGTAACACCAGTAGATGTTTCAGTGTGCACAGCAAGTACAGCTTTAATGTTGTGCTCACTGTCCTCTCTCAAAACCTCTTCAACTTTTGCAGGATCTACGCCATGGCGCCAGTCACCCGTAACCCACTGCACTTCTAAACCCAACTTGTCTGCCACTTCTTTCCATAAAGTTGCAAAATGTCCCGTCTCAAAAGCCAGGACTTTATCACCAGGAGATAGCGTGTTTAGC
Organism: Gammaproteobacteria bacterium; assembly: GCA_029246545.1. GTDB lineage: Bacteria > Pseudomonadota > Gammaproteobacteria > Pseudomonadales > Pseudohongiellaceae > UBA5109. The sequence continues at coordinate 24,992 of JAQWMX010000007.1, read as the reverse complement.
AAAGCACACTCCCAACCCCCAGTACCTGATGCAGGGTAAATAAAAACGGGTGACTCCGTATTAAAAACAGGTTTAATTTGCTCAAGAATATTAAAGGTTAAAGCAGGGAAATCTGGCCCCCTGTGATCCATCACTGGCTGCGCCATGGCTCGTAAAACACTATCTGGGACATTAGAAGGTCCTGGAATTTGCAAAAAATGCCTTCCAGGTTTGTACGACGCATTACTCATTACTTGTCCTTAATCGCTATAAAAAATTACTCTATTTATTGACCAGGCTGAATGGTGTTTGGTTCTAATTGCGGGTATTCGATTCCTAACTGCTCAAGATAAGTATCGTACTGTGTAGAATCGAAATAAAACTCTTCTAACAAAGGACGATATTGCTCCATGATTTCAGCATTCTTTTCAATAGCTGGTGCATCGTCCGGCCCAACAAAAGACACGTATTGTTCTTCAGCTGTCTGTACATTTTCAAAATAGTTATGCGCCTCTTCTACAAGAGTTTCATCTTGTAATAAATCAATCATGGTTGTTGCAATAACTTTTGCACCAGCAACTGCTCCTTTGTGGGCTATAGGCGTTGCCATGGCCATTGCACTAGACCAATGATGGCCTTGCAAGCCACCAACATTCGAAGGAAATCTGAGTGTCACCGTTGGAACATTCCAAGAAACGTCGCCGATATCATCAGAGCCTCCAGAGACAGGATTCTCTAATGGCTCTCCTATACCCGTAAGTTCTGTTGCCAATCCTTCAGTTTCTTCAGAACCCATCAATTCTTGTAAGGCAACAGCGAATTGTTGATCATCCTCTGACCAAATAGGTAACCCAACGTTTTGGATATTCTCATCCATCGCTAAAGCTATAGGGCGATTAAAATGACGTGGATAGGCTGCACCAACAATACGTCTACTAACTTGAGTGTCAGTCATCATTGCTGCACCTTCAGCAATACGCTGCAGAGTTGCGAAATTCTCACGAATACCCTCGGCAGTAATTTCTCGAATGAAGTACCAAACACTGGCGTAACTTGGAACGACATTTGGCTGATCACCACCATTGCTGATGACGTAATGAGATCGTTGTAATGGGTGCAAATGTTCACGTCGGAAATTCCAAGCCACATTCATCAGTTCAACGGCATCCAAGGCACTGCGTCCTTGCCAAGGATCTCCTGCTCCATGAGCAGCTACTCCATCAAACATATACTCTACTGAGACTAAGCCAGTGCCACGACCTCTGCCCCAACTAACGCCCAAATTGTTGGCTACGTGTGTGAATAAAACAGCGTCCACCCCATCAAACATCCCATCTCTGGCATACCAGGCTTTAGTTCCTAACAGTTCCTCTGCAATGCCAGGCCACAAAACAATTGTGCCAGGTAAATTCTCTCGCTCCATGATTTCTTTCACCGCAAGAGCAGCCACAAGGTTCACTGCCTGACCAGAGTTATGTCCTTCTCCATGTCCAGGTGCACCTTCAATCATTGGTTGTCGATAGGCTACTCCCGGCATCTGAGAGGCTCTTGGAATTCCATCGACATCAGAACCTAATGCTATGACGGGTGAGCCGCTACCCCAGCTAGCCAACCATGCTGAAGGAATACCGGCAACACCAAGCTCCACATCAAAGCCATTTTCTTCAAGTATTCCTGTTAAATAAGCTTGGGTTTCAAATTCCTGAAAGCCTAATTCAGAATAAGAAAATAGAGTATCAACGACCACTTGAGTAAGTTTTTCCATGTCATCAACTGCATCCACAGCATCTGCCTTGAGACCTGTAAAGGCTTGTTCCTGAGCAACCAATAATGTTGAGGGAAACAAAAGAATGAGTAATATTATTTTTATTTTTTTCATTGGGCTAACTCCATTTTTATATGTATTAATTCTAATAATTTTAAAAAGTTAAATATTTTTTGTCGGAATATAGTGTTCAGGTTTTGCACCTTTATTATTGTGCCTAGTGAATGCAGCATTGACAGTTTCTACTTCCGCACTGCGTTTAATTGCATCACGATGATTAATCAAAACCGGTTCGGTTGAATTAGGTGGCGGCATGACATTGGCAGGATAATAGCCTACTGGAGATTTATCACCAGAGGTATCTCTAGTCACATCAATATCCCGCTCATTAGTGGCCTTGGGTATAACACAAACACCATCAACCACTTCTAGGTCTAACCACCATTTTTTAACAAGATTACGCTTGCCATAACCTAACCAGTCATCAAAAAACACAGCGATTGGCACCATAATTGGTTTGAGCCAGCGCGCATGAACCCCTAACCAGGTACCAACTCGATGTAATATTGATCCATCTGCCGTGACAACTTTATTCAAAGGGCACGTTTTCATACAGCGACCACAAGCCGAACCTTTCTGGTTTGTTACCCGATATCGTGTACAACGCTCAACATCCGGCTTCCATATTTCGTAACCATTGAACATCACTTTTTCTTTAAAAGGAATTGCACTAACCGGACATTCGCGCGCGCACTTTAAACAGTTTTGACAAAAATACTGCAGTCCAAAATCTATCGGCTTATCAATTTCGAGCGGAATATCTGTTGTTAATACGACTGATTTAAATCTAGGACCAACATAAGGGTTGAGCACCAACTCCCCTATCCTGCTTAGCTCACCTAAACCCGCCCACAAGACCAGCGGAATATGTAAAACGTCACTATCAGCTTGGGTATGTGGCCGAGCAGAGTGCCCTTTTGCTCGCAGAAACTCTGACATAACGCCAGCAATCTCTGCACCACGCAGGTAACCACGCATAGACTGCCCGCCTGATACCCAATCATCACCGCTCGCGCCTTCCATAGTCCCGTGTCCCTGATCAATCAGCATAACAACGGCATAACGATGATAAGTTTCAATTTCTCTGCCATCCATATGATGGCTATACCAAGCATAGCGAGGAATTTCACAAATGCCGGTTAAATCTGCTCCCAAATGATAAGCAAGTGACTTCAGGGCTTTTGCGTTGGCATTTGGATCAGTTAAGTCTGTGCTTTGTAGTTGTGTTACTTCACCCTCCTGCTTGCCAGCAAGCGTCCTTAATAAGGGCATCATGCCCCCAGTCATAGGATGTTTATAGGCAAACCTTGTCACTTCTTTTTGTGCCTTAGCACCCAAATCGCCATGAGCTGCTCGTGCAAAAAATGCTGCACGCTTTGGTACGCGAGGAACTTCATCATCAAGAATAAGTGTTGTCGGTCGGTCTATTCTTTTTACTTGCTCCATTGGGTAACGGCTGAGATGACTTTGGCGCTTTTTCCTTCGACTAATTTCACGCGATGACATCGCGCCGCTAATTCCGCGCCAGTGAGAAAATTGACCAACTCTGGAGCCTGTTTTGTAGGGTATATCTACAGCCAATTCATAGTTAGTAGAAATAACCGCCAAAGCAAAACTTTTTCCTAAAAATGGACTTTGGACATCTAACTGATTTTCTGTGCGTTCAGCTACCCCAGATAAGACAGCCAGACGATTTAAATCAAGTAAAGTATTACCTTCAAAGTGAGACCTGGCTTCAAAACCTAAATTCCGAATGTAGCCTGAAATCGAAGCACCAATTTCAACACAGCGCAATCGAGCAATGTCATGCTCGACTCCGCTTAACCACTCATACGCTAGGTTTTCCTGTTCGGGTAATCTGCCATAGGCTACAAGGATGATAATGGCAAATGTGTGCTCACATCGCTCAGTATTAGTTAGGCAGCTATTTTGAGGAATTTTGCAGATACCTGCATGAGAAGCATCGAGAAAATATATCGCGCCCTTTATATCAACAGACCTGCGCTCTAAAGAGTCAGGCACTGGTGCTTTATGCGGAACAATATCGCCTTGTGAGAAAGGAGCTAAATAGCCTAAATAGGCATTAGAAGCTTGGGCTAATTTTTTTTCTGAACCAAGATAAAGTGAGCCTGCTATAGCTGGACGCTGGCTTTCCTGTTCAATAATGCTTAGGTCTTGAGTTAAAGCCTCTAGCGGGTAAGAGCCAAGTTCTACAGGTCTATTATGACTTTTTTCATGGATTAACATACTTAATACAAGGTTACCGATTTACCTATTAGCATTAATTATTAACTAAGAGTTAATCGATGACAACGACCAAGCTTAAGTATAAATACCAGATTTACCAGGAGCTATGATGCCTTTTGGATCCAAGGCCCGTTTAATACGTTGATTAACATCTTTTTTAACTGGCCCAAAGGTATCAGCAACCTTATCCATGTAAGCAATATTCGTGCGATAAGATCCCCAGCCACGCTCACTAAATTCCCTTAAAAGCTCATCAAAACACTGACCTGCTTTCGCAGTTTCTTCTGCATTAGTTTTATCAAACAACAGGTCAATAATATGATGCCCTTCACGCCAACCAATAATGTACTCAGCCACATAATCAAATCCATACTTACCTAATATTTCTTTAGCTAGCTCCATTTGACTCAGAGCTTCGGGACCCTTGGCCTGAGCGACTGGCGCAAACCAGGCTGAACCACCGCCTCCTCGCCAGTTATAAAGCCCAAACTCTTTTAAGGTCATTTCGCCACGCATCAATTTAGCGCGATATTCGAAAGAAGCATTCCCTACCATATCTTCTTCTTCCTGAATAATTGCCCCAGAGCCTTCGAAAGCACCTTTCACAATATTCCAGTTAAGCTCAATCTGATCAGGTGTACCATAAAGGCCGGCATAAATATTCCAGGCACCCATACCTAAATCAGATTTCATGGTTTCAACAGCCTCATCAGAAATTGATCCCTCACCTTGGTAATAGTCAGAGCGCACTACCTCTGCCCCGCCTTCCCAAAGAGCATGCGCTATAACAACAGCATTAGGAATAATTTGATTAATCCGTAAAGGTCTCAAAATTTCTACGGCTCTTTCAATATCTGCATCATCAGGGAATCGAATAACAAATGCTTTAAACGCCGGAGGTTGTGGCATCAACCACATACCAAGTTTGGTCACTATGCCATAATTGGATTGAGTAAATATGCCATCTAAAGATGGCCCATAACCCCATTTGAATACCTGCCAGCTTGTGGAGTTTGGCATTGAACCCATACCAGTACGAAGAACTTGACCATCTGCTAACACTACTTCCATTCCACATGACATAAAAAAATTATCACCATAAGGGGTATAACCAACACCTCTGTCTACAGCATTGCCAACTGGGCTTACAAGAGCAGAAGGCGCTGGTGGTGAAAGCCATAATGGAATTTCATTTTCAACCAGGTAGTCTTTTAATTGTTTATAGGTAACTCCCGGCTCTATGAGTGCAGTACCCAGTTCAGCATCAACTTCAATAATTTTATTCATACGGCGTAAATCAAGAATCAACTGACCCCTAGTTGCAGCAGCAGCCGATCCATAACCAAAGTTTTTACCTGTAGATATAGGCCAAACCGGAATAATATATTTATCGCAAACCCCGATGATCGCCTGAACTTCTTCAGTCGAAGCAGGTGCCAGCGCACCTGAAGCTGCGTGATCATCACTGTCAGCTGGAATCATTATTTTGTTGTAGCTGCTTAGATTATCAGCAGCAACAAATACATTTTCGTCGCCAACAATTGCAGCAAATTCTTCGATAGCATTACCGAAATCTTCAGCAGAAACGCCATCAGGTAAAACATTGAATTCAGCCATTAAAATCTCCTAAACTATAAATTTTGTGGTGTTAGTAAATCGTTACTGAATAGGCTTACAAATAAGCATAAAAACTAATTAAGGAACCCGAAGATAACTCACTATTTTGGACTTCATCAAAATTGTGATCGCTTGAAAAAGAGAGCGCAGAATTAACTGTCGAATCGGCAATTTCCGGAATTAAAGCAATTGAGTTTTCAGTATTCATAGCATTAACACGTGCCGTGGTATTTATGATCCCACTTCGATTTTGCACAATAGCATCGATCAATACTTTTTCAGCTTCATTAACTAAGCCTATAAGTAGTGTCCCTTTAGGCAAATCAGATATTGATAAAAAGCTTTCATAACTTTTGAGGTTAACTTGGATAGTACTTGTATCTATTGACTTATTTATAGTCTGTGTAAAAACATCCATTTCATTTTCTTTACTGAAAATGATAAATGCATGATTTGAATCACCAGCGGAAACCGCATCCAAAGGCATGATTGATAGTATTCCAGCAGCACCAATCATTTTCAAACTTTGGCGTCTGGAAAACTCAACACTCATTGGTTTTCCTCACTAAGACTTTGACTCAGAAAATTTGCGACTTTTTCAAGGTCTGCAGCAGATAATTCAGTCGGCCTAAAAGCTGGCATTGCGTTTTGCCCATTGCGAGCAATGGTAGAAAAATAAATTGGAGGTAAATTACGGCCCGTTAAGATCGGCCCAACATCATTAATATGACAATACTGGCATACCTTATCGAAAATTTGCTCGCCTGATTCCCAATCGTTGGCTGATTGCGACCAGCCTGCCGAATTTAAGAACAGCAAACTAAATGGCAAGCAAATAATTTTTATGATTTTCAATACTTACTCCTTCCAATGGGAATGACAATAACTATGTAAAAGAATATAAACCATTGGTATATAAAAAGGTATTCCAATTTTGACCAGTAATATTAAATTTAGGTATTAGCATTAAACCCCTATCTGAATATTGGGCTTTAACTGAAATGAGAAATAGCCCAATATAGAATTCTAATTAACTTTAATTTGTTAAAAAGAGAAATATTTAATAAGCTCCCATAGCCCTTTAACTACCCCAACAGGATTAACATGATCAAACGACTCATTTCTGTCACCTTATTTCTGGCATCCATTTCATTATTAGTTTCTAGTCCTGCATATTCTCAAGAAGCTCGCGCCCGCTGGGAGCGCATGTGCCAAATACGCGCTGAAAAATTTGATCTGATTATGCCGGCAGCCATGCAAGACAATAATCTTGATATGTGGATAGTGGTGATGCGAGAAGGCAATCTTGACCCCCTTTGGGAAGCTCTTGGTAGAGGTTATGTGACCGGCTGGGCTTATTATATATTTACTAATCAAGGCGATAGAGTTGAACGAGCAGTATTAGGAGTAGGCGGTTATCGCTTAGAACAATGCGGCGTTTACGATTATTTTGGAGGTCCTGATGAACTTACAGACTATGTTGCAGCTAGGAATCCTGATCGCATTGGTATCAACATGGCAAATTCTATTGGCGGCGCCGATGGGTTATCACACACATCCTATTTACATCTAACAGAGACACTTGGCACTTATGGTAATCGCTTAGTTTCAGCGGAACGTTTTGTTTCAGATTTCCGATCAACTCGCACTGCCATAGAAATCGCTGCCTTCGCTGAAGCAGGTGAAATTAGTCGTGAGATCGCTGAAAGGGCATTTTCAAACGAAGTCATTACTCCTGGAGTAACTACCCTAGAAGATGTTGCCTGGTGGATGTCTGACCAACAATTAGAACGAGGTTTGGAATCTTCCTTCGACATGCCTTCTGTTTATATAACGGGCCCAGAAGGTATTGCTGCAACCTCAACTGACAGAATCATTCAGCGAGGCGACTTGCTTATGCTTGATTGGGGTGTTGGTTATTTAGACTTTTACACAGATATGAAAAGAATCGCCTATGTATTGCGCGATGGTGAAACTGAAGCACCACAAGGTATTCAATTTGCCTTCGATCAGGCTCTCGAAGTTCGAAACGTTATGAAGACGAGCATCAAGCCTGCGGCTTCAGCACAAATTGCACTTGATGTAACTTTAGCTGCTATTACTGCTGCTGGTTTTAATCAAATAGCCTTCAATCAGCCAAGTTCAGACTCTTCGGTAACCGATGTAGTAATAGGACCTCACTCTGTAGGTAACTGGGGTCATGGTATTGGCCCTTCTCTGGCATTTTTTAACCCCGAACAACTAACTTATGAACTAAGGCCTTCAACGCTTATTTCTATCGAACTATTTGCCTACACAGCTAACCCTGACTGGGATAATGCAAAAATCCGAATTCCTCTTGAAGATGATGCAATAGTGACTGAAAGAGGAGTTGAATGGCTATACCCAGCTAACAGCCGTATTTTAATTATTAAATAGAGGAAGATAATCAACTCTTAAATTTAAAGCTCTTCTCAAAAACTTATATTAGGAAGCTTAAATGTTAATTGAATTATCCTATACCTACCACTATATTGGCTGGCTCGAAGTTAATATGCTAATAGCATTTAATTAATCAGCTAATAATCAGTCAAAAGTTCACCAAATTACATAAAAAATCATTTTCTAAGGAGCAATAATGTCTACATCAAACATTCCATTATTAATAGGCGGCAAAAGCCAAGACACTAGCAAGCACTTAGAAATTAAAAGTGCATTGTCAGGAGACTTAGTCACTGTAGCAGCGGCAGCATCAGTTGCCGATGCAAATAGTGCAGCAGAAGCTGCAGGCGCAGCTTTCCCGGAATGGTCAGCACAAACCCCAAATGCCCGAAGAGCGGCACTTAATAATGCTGCAAATGCTCTTGAAGCTAAAGCAGATGATTTCGTTTCAGCCATGATGGAAGAAATCGGCGCAACAGAGGGTTGGGCACGTTTTAACTTAATGCTGGCTGCTTCAATTATTCGAGAAGCAGCTTCTCTGACTACCCAGATTAGTGGAGAAGTGATTCCTTCAGACAAGCCAGGTCAATTGTCAATGGGATTGAGAGAGCCTGTGGGGGTCATCTTAGGCATAGCTCCATGGAATGCTCCAATTATTCTAGGTGTCAGATCTATTGCTGTACCTCTCGCCTGTGGTAACACGGTTATTTTTAAAGGCTCTGAACTATGTCCACGGACACATTTTCTTATTGCCAGTGCCTTTATGGAAGCTGGCTTGGGTGATGGTGTTGTTAATTTCATCACTAACACGCCTGAAGATGCTGGCGAAATTGTAGGGGCATTAATTGATCATCCGGCAGTGCGAAGAATTAATTTCACGGGCTCATCCAATGTAGGAAGAATTATTGCTGAACGTGCGGCAAGAAACCTTAAGCCAGTATTGCTTGAATTAGGTGGCAAAGCACCTTTGGTTGTATTGGATGATGCAGACCTAGATGCTGCTGTTGATGCGGCTGCATTTGGTGCATTCATGAATCAAGGCCAAATATGTATGTCCACTGAAAGAGTCGTCGTAGTTGATGCAATTGCCGATGATTTCCTTGCGAAATTTAAAACTAAAGTTGATCAACTTGCTGTTGGTGATCCTGCAGAAGGTAAAACGCCTTTGGGTGCCGTGGTGCATCAAAAATCAGTTGATCACGTTGAGAGTTTGATTGCTGATGCTGTAGACAAAGGTGCTACCAGACTTTGCGGTAGCGATGCTGATGGTGTATTAATGCCAGCCAATGTGGTTTCAGAATTAACACCTGAGATGAGAATTTACAGTGAAGAGTCTTTTGGACCAGTTGTCGGTGTGATTCGAGCGGCAGATGAAGAAGAAGCAATTAAAATTGCTAACGATAGTGAGTATGGTTTATCAGCTGCTGTTTTCACTCGTGACATTGCACGTGGTCTGCAAGTAGCTCGTAAAATTAACTCTGGTATATGCCATGTGAATGGTCCTACAGTTCAAGATCAGGCTCAGATTCCCTTTGGTGGTGTAAAGAATTCTGGTTATGGCCGTTTTGGTGGGAAAGCAGGTATTGATGCATTTACAGAATTGCGTTGGATTACTGTGGCTACTCAGCCTGAGCATTACCCTTTCTAAAGCAACAGCATTAAGTTTCACATAAAACAAAGCCCACTTAGTTAGCCTTAAGTGGGCTTTTTATTTTTTAAAAGTTTTTATTTTGTTTTTTATTTCACTTAAAGTGTCAAACCTAAGAAATTAAATTTTTGCACTCGGCGACCTTCTTGCTCAGCGATAATTACATTGCCTTCTGAATCAACTCCAATTCCATGCGGCAATTCAAACTGACCTCTATACCGTCCAGGCCCATCACCAAAACTAGTTAGTACCTCGCCGCTTAATCGATCAAGAACTTCTACTCGAACTGCGTTTTGATTCAAAACATATAAATAACGTTGTTCTGGATCTGAAGAAAACGCTAGAACAACTACATTGCCCCGCTCTCCACTTTGCCTGCCGATTGGCGTAGTGAGAGGCTCAAAGCCCACATCAATAATCTGCTGTAACTGACCTTCACTATCAAACACTTGAATGCGGTTAGCAAATCGATCGCAGACATAAACCAAACCATCATTGGAGAGACGAAGGCAATGTGGACCTGCAAATATATCTTCTTTTCCAACTTGTCTATGAAGGCTCCATTGTCTTAAAAAATCGCCATCATTATTAAACACAGCAATTCGGGTATTCCCACCAGGTACTTCACCATCGGCGACATAAATCTCACCATTTCTGCTATCGACATCAATTGAAGATGGAAGAAAAAAACGTGCGCTATTCGAATTTAGAGGCATGCCTTCGTTTGTGCCATCAGAAGAGTCAAACCTCCCACTTTCGCCTAACTGAAGCAGAAGTTCTCCAGCAGAAGAATACTTTTGAATATAACCAGTCGCTGCAGCAACTATCCAAACATTTCCTAAGCTATCAACATGGCAATCGTGCAAGCGCCCACCTATGACATCAGGATCACCCCAACCATCTATGACTTCGCCTTGTTTATTTAGCACAACCACCGGTGGCGCAAGTAAAGCGGCATCAAGGTCAGCTTCCACGACATTCTGCCGGTTCATTAAATAGACCTCATCATCATGACCCATACACATTCCACCTAAACCACCAGTGAGCCAATTTCCATTCATTGGAACTTGCGGCCACAAAAGGTCTAATTCAAAACTAGGTTTAGAAGATTGTGCTTGCGCCCATGCCCCTGACGATAAAAACACAAAGGAGGATATAAGAAATAATTTAATGCTTAATTTATTTAAAAGTGGATTTATCATAAAAATAATCAGCCTTTTATTGAATATCTAACTATACAAATAATTGCGTAGAAATTCATACTGGAATAATCTGTTTGTTGAAACAACTTTAACTGAAAATATTTTATGAAAGAACCACGTCCAAAAGTTTTAGCCACTGTCAAATTACCCGAAGCCGTAGAATCAAGATTAAGTTCAACTTATGACGTGACTCTAAATACTGATAATAAATTCTTAAGTAAAGATGAGCTATCTAGGGCAATGACACAATATAACGCTCTTGTCTCAACAATCAGTGACCGACTAGATAAAGACATCCTGTGCACAACCGGTCGTAAAGTCCATATGATTGCTAACGTCGGCGTTGGTTATAGCAACATAGATACCAATACTGCCCGCTCCGAAAGTATTACTGTTTCAAACACTCCAGATGTGTTGACTGATGCTACTGCTGATATTGCACTGTTATTAATTCTTGCTGCAACTCGAGGCGCTTATGCGGCTGAGAAGAAATTACGAGAAAATCAGTGGAATGAATTCTCATTAGTACAAGGCTTAGGCTCTAGTGTGCAAGGGAAAGTTTTAGGGATTATAGGGATGGGACGTATTGGTCAAGCTACAGCTAAACGCGCGATTTTTGGTTTAGGCATGAAAGTGATTTTCTTTAATCGATCCGTTATTACCAATCTAGATTTTGAAGCCACACAAATGGACACCATTGATGAAGTGATGGCATCAGCTGATGTTGTTTCAATACATGTACCTGGTGGAGGTTCTTCTCATTTGATTAACGCAAGCCACATTGCCAAACTAAAACCCACTGCCTATTTGATTAATACTGCCCGTGGGGATTGCGTTGACCAAACCGCCCTCATAAAAGCTTTAACTGAAAACCAAATAGCTGGTGCTGGCTTAGATGTTTACACGCAAGAACCAAATGTTCCTGACGAATTAAGAAAGTTGGACAATGTAACCCTATTGCCGCATATCGGTTCAGCTACTGTAGAAGTGAGAACCGCGATGGGAATGCTTGCTGTAGATAATTTAGATGCTTTCTTTGCAGGTGTAACTTTACCCAGTAAAGTTGTGTAGCCCCTCTATTAACAAGTTAACTGAGCTACACAGTATTCTATACTTCAATACAGAACCTTTAAATTACTATTAATTACCGCCCTCTAGGGTTTCCAATGCTTCTTCAAATACGCTCCAAGGCACTGGTTCACCATGAACAGGTGCTAGTGTTTCAACATTCATGTCCATGCGTTGGACCTGGTTGCTGAGGCTTTGCATAGCGGGCAGTTGAGCTGCTTTTGGGGCTTCATGGGTGTCGAATAAATCTGCTTGAAAGACTATCCCTTCTTCAGGCAAATATGCCATCAGCATGCCGGCGACATGGCCCAGTGGCTGTACATAAGAAACTCGCAAAATTCGAGAATCATCAGCTATGACATAACTCTCTTGGACGGCTTCATAATTGTATCCCTCAGCAAGCTCAGTGGGCGGCCACATTGAAACCATATCTGGTTTAACTGTACGGGGCTCATAGCTCAGTACATCATGATTTAAAAAATCTAGATTAATCATATGGGTTACTATCGTAGAACCAATGTGAAGGTATGTCCGGAGACCTCCAATATGGTCAAAGTGAGGGTGGGAAGTGATTAGCCAGCGTATTGGCTTGTTTGGTGCTAATTTTGTAATTTCATCAATCACCTTCAAGCTTCTTTCTTCATTGCCTGGCGACTCAAATACAGCGACAAAATCAGTAAATTCAATCATATAGCTATTAGCTGGACCACCGCCTAATAAATAGACGCCATCAGCAATTTCATCAACTGTTACTTCTACTTCAAAAGTTGCATCTGCTACTACTTGGGGGACGGGTACCGGATCACCACAGGCATGTGGTACTACATCAGGAAAATCACCTCCGTAGGCATTATGTCCAGTACTGTGGCGGTAAAATTGCCAGTTATCATCCCAGCCTTGGTGCGAATGCCAACGAATTGGCCATTTCACATCACCAAAAGTGAGTTGATTGGTTGATTCATGTTCAATATTAAAATCACCAAGCGTTGGTATATCAACGGTTGTCTTGATTCGCTGGATCTGATTTTGAGCGTTAATGGTTGCATCAACTCTGTATTTACCAAACATCGTGATCGCTACCACATACATCTTTTGTGGATATACAACATTTCCGTCTCTACCCTTCTCAATTTGCTCCCAGCGCCAAACTGCTACTGGATTAGCATCGGGCATTCGCGCCGCTTTTAGGAAACCATGCGGATTTAGCCACATATCCATCCTATATATCTCGGCTATCTCTGGCGACACTGCTACTGGTTCTCCGCTACCGTCTATATGCCAGGCGTATTCACCATTAACAATATGTGTTTGTCTACTCTCTTGTTGAGTCGGCGTCCCCCCAACCCAGCCAAGACCATATTTCCAAGATGCTGGATTCAAACCGGGTTCACGGTCAAAAGTTTCTACACTAGTGCCAGTTTCCCAGTTAATGGTTCTTGTATAGTTGTTTAGCGCATTAGGTCGTGGCCAGTCAATATTAACGGCATTTTCAAAAGTCTGTCCTACTGCGCCGTTATAGCCTGTACCTGAGTAGCTGATACATTGTAAATTTGCTTCACCGATTTCTTCGGCGACAGCAGCCAGAAGCGGTTCAGGATCTACGTATCCTGTTGGAAATAGCTGAGCTGATAGTGAAGTGCTGATAAACAAGGTCATCATGGCTACTACTTGATACTTTTTCATTTCTACTCCTAGCCTATTATTATTTTAATTGACTGTTTTTGATTAAAGCAAAGTATAAATACCCTTTTTTATAAAGACTAGCATAGCCCGTTGGGCTCACAGTCTCAGTTACAATTAAACTAAGCAAATACTTTATTCCAATAAAACTGTTCTTATGATTTACAGAATCTAACAAGTAAGCTAGATAGATTTTTCCCATTGTTGAATATAATGTGCAGAATAGTAATATTTTCATGAAGAACAAGTAGCAGTCAAGCTAATGCCAACCTTCAAACTAGCCAAGATTCACCTCGAAACACTAAACTAAATTATATAAGTGATTTCAAAGCTTGTTTAAGCAGATAATTTTATTAATTTGAATCAAGAATGAAAGATTGGCAACTGTCAAGCGCATGACTGACATATAATATCTTAATAAAAACTTTTATTTAATGTAAATCCATGGCAAGATGGCACTTGGATGTAGAAATCCACAATTTTTACACAGCTTAAGTATGGCTTTTCAGCATATTTGAGTCGTTTAAAAATTTGGTTTTTATAACTTTCTAAAAATAAATAAATGTCTAATTAAAGGGGGTGGGTTCCATGAAATCCAAATCTTACAAGATTAAACCGCTTACACTTTCTATCGCTACCGCAGTAGCTGTTGGCTTGGGTGCCAACGCCGGCTTTGCACAGCGACAGATTGAAGAAGTGGTAGTTACGGCGGAACGTCGTGAAGCTACAGAACAAACGACTTCTATTTCGATGGAAGTATTTACTCAAGATGCATTATCAGCTAACTCCATTACTGAACTTCAGGATTTGCAAGATGCAATGCCTGGTATTCAGATTACTAATAATGGTGTAGGTAATGACATTAACATCAGGGGTGTTGGTAATAACACTTTCTCTCCTTCTGTTCAGATGGGTGTGCAGGTTGTAAATGATGGTCTAACCCACGGTGAGCCAATGGGCTTGAACGGTGGTTTCTTCGACGTTGGTACAATTGAGGTTCTTCGTGGACCACAGGGTACATTCGTAGGACAATCTGCTGCTGGTGGCGCGATCCTGATTAACTCAGCTAATCCTAACTTTGATGGCATAAACGGCTATGTAGAAGGCAGACTGGGTAACTATCAGCATAATGCTGTAACTGGCGCTCTTAACCTTCCAATGAGTGATACCTGGGCAGCTCGTATTGCCTGGAACACTGAAGAACGCGATAGCTATTTTCTAAACACACGCGGACAGATATACGGTAATGGCTCTCAACACAGTGATGTATCCCCAGGGATATTGGATAACCGCCAAGTTCGTTTGAGCTTGTTATGGCAGCCAACTGATCAGTTTGAAGCAGTCTTCAAAGTTGAGCAGAATGCCGTTAACCATGGTGGTGACCACCGTAAGCCAAAAACACTACCTCTAAATGTTTCAATTCCAGACCCAGTTACAGGTCTGCCGGTTGCAATAACAACTTTTTCACAATACCGTGAATATTCACCAACTGATCCTTTCGAACTCTCTCAGAACTTCCCAAGTACGGATAATCAGGAAAACCAGCAGTGGTCTATGCGTCTTACCTATGAATTTCAAAATGGTATGACCATTATGTCCAATACTGGTCATAACAAACTGTATACTGATCAGCTCACATGGTTGAGTGGTGATACTAGTGGCGGTAACAACGCTGTACCTATTTTCCCAACGTATTTCAGTCTGGATGAAGATAACCGTTCTTGGACCCAAGAAATAAATATTGCCTCTGCGGACGGCCCTACTAACTGGATTGTGGGTTTATTTCACCAGCAACGAGTAACACCGGTGAATCTTCAAATTCCAGGCCAACAAGGCGTTAATCAGGCCTGTGGATGGCAAAATACTGGTGTGCATGTACCTTGTGGTGCACTTGTAGTGCCATCTACGTGGACACACATTATCTCACCAGCAGCTGTTGAACATGACGCAATTTTTGGTCAATACAACTATGCAATTACCGATGAGTTAGAGTTGGCCATTGGCGCTCGCTACAATTTCGATGACAGTCATCGCCAAACGCGTGTAGTTCCACGTGGTCCAAATGGTGTTGGCCCATTTACTGCTGCTGGCTGTAATGAAGTCGGTATTAATGGTACTAACCTAGGTGTTCCAGATATTAATGGTACACAGCCTTCTCAAGGTTGTTTTGGTATAGCGCAGCCTGTTAACACTCTCGAAGACTTTAACGTTGATAATGAAACGCCTACTTATAAAGTCGGCTTGAACTGGTCACCAACTGACACTGACTATTTCTATGCTTTCTACGCTAAAGGCTATAAAGCCCCCAGCGGGCAAGGTAACGGCGTAGCCCCAGAATCAATCGATGATTACGAGTTTGGTTGGAAAGGTTCCTTGTTTGATGGAGCTGTGACTGGTGACTTAGGTTTCTACTTCATGGACTATACCGATATGCAAGGTGAGACTTTCGTGAGAACCAATCCTATAGGTTCTTCATTCACCAACTCTAACATCGCTGATGCTGAGTTGATGGGTATCGAAGGTTCATTCCAGGCTTATATTGGTGATCTGGGTATAAATGCTTCATTCGCTTTTGCTGATTCAGAAATTGGAACGGCATCGGATGTGGTTTTGGCATCTCTACCAACATGGGCTAATACAGCTACAGCAATCAATAACGGCTTCTCTCGTCTGCCACAATGTGGTGTCGGTGGAACAACGCCATCTACTGCAATGATTTCAGCTGGTGTGCCTAATGGCGATTGCTTTGACTATTCTGCATATGAGCTGAACTTCAGCGGTCAACAGCAAATTCAGGCGCCTGATGTGTCATATAACTTAGGTATTGACTATGTATTCCCATTTGGTAGTGGAACCTTAACTCCTCGTTTGGATTATTCCTATACTGATGAGAACTATGCGCATCTAGATCAACAGCCATATAACATGAATGATGAGCGTAGTCTGACTAATTTCTCACTCACTTTTGAGAACGAGAATTGGACAGTGCAAGCTTATGTCAGAAACTTAGCTGATGAGGTTTATATTGCATCTGCTAGAGCCCAAGTAGTTGGGTATGGTGATCCAAGAACTTATGGTATTAGAGCTAAATATAACTTCTAAAACTGTAGTTCTTTAGTAAGCTAAAACTAAAGCGGCCATCCTTCTTTGAAGGGTGGCCGTTTTTTTTGCCCAAGATAATTTTCAGTACAAATTGATTTAAACCAACATATTGATGTATTTATAATTAGTTATTTACCAAGGGCGCTGCTAGAATTTCTAGAATCTAGTAACGATTGAATACCAATTAGATTAAAACCATTAAAGTAACAAGTAATATTTACTAAAGCTTTATAACAACAAGAGAATAAGCAAGTATGAAAAACTGGTACTGTGTCTGGGAAAACAGATTATCTCCTGAACTATGCGAAGAAATTAAACGTATGGGTGCAGAGATACCTGATACTGAAGGCCTGGTTGGGAAAAGAAAAGAAACTGGCAATGATGGTGATGCAAAAGAAAACTCGAGACGTTCAAATGTAAAATTTTTTGATTACAGCACCCCAAGGCATAAAGTTCTATTTGATATAGTGTTTGATCATGCAATTGCCGCAAATCGATCTACTTTTGGTTTCGAAATCCAACAAGCTATAGATGTTCAATACACGAAATATTTGGCCAATGAAAAAGGCTTTTATAACTGGCATGAAGATATAACCTGGTGTAACCAAAATATGTTTCAACGCAAGCTTTCTTTTTCGGCTCAGTTATCCGACCCTGACAGCTATGAAGGTGGCGACTTAATTTTTGATTTACCTGAAGAGTTATGCCCGCCAAAAGATTCCGTACGCAAGCTAGGAACTGTGATAATTTTTCCATCCTTTGTCAGACATATGGTTACACCAGTAACACAAGGGGAAAGGCACGCGATGGTTAGCTGGGTAGAAGGTTTAAACTTTAGGTAGCCACCAAGTTCAAAGATAATTGCATATTTTTTTGGTATTTAAAAATTGATATAAATGTTGAGGCTTTTGTCCTTAATTATAAAAGAAAGCCACACAAACTAGCATTTTCAAATCACTTAAATCACAACCAAAGATTTTATAAAGTCCTATTCCCAAGCCGCATAGACAGGTTTACCAATTAATGTAGCTGGATTAGCACCTTCACGTGGTCGGAATTTTTGAAAACGTCCAGCATCGACTTCAGCGACATAAAGATTCCCTTCTTGATCAGTTGAAATGCCGTGCACACCCCAGAGAGTACCAGGAAAATTGCCAATCGTACCCCATGAATAAATCAAACGGCCTTCAAGGTCGTATTTCAACATTTTATGAGTATTACGATCGAACACTACAGCATGGCCGTCAGCGCCAATTTGAATAAAATGAAGACTTGAAGGGCTAACATTTATACTCCATTCAGATAAATAATTACCCTCAGCATCGAAAATTTGAATTCGATGGTTGTCGCGATCATTGACGAAGACACGTTCAGTTTTAGCATCAACCGCCACACCGTGAACATTATTCATATAACCTGGCCGAGTTTCACTTCCCGGATTACCATCCAAGCCAAAATCTAAAAGAAAATTGCCTTCCGAATCAAATTTAGCAACACGAGTGCCGTTATAACCATCGGCGACATAAACACTGCCGTCAGGTGCCCAAGCAAGAAAAGTAGGACGATTAAAATGTGTAGCATCCGCACCGGCAACATTTGGAGTTCCAAGTGTCTGCACTAATTCCTGCCCATCATTTGAAAATATATAAACAGCATGAGAATGATCATCCACAATCCATACTCTTTTCTCTGAATCGTAAGGACTAATATAAATAGAATGGGGACGTTTAAGTAGATCATCCCATTGTGACCAATCCTCAATAATTTCTCCTTCACGATTCACAACAATAATTGAATGGTGCCAGCGCGCATCAACCCCCAAGGCACGATAAGGAGGTTCTGAACCGCGCCATGCATCCATCCCTACAGATGGATCTTGACGTGAGCCTCCGCTGCCTGGGGGAGTAGCGAGATTAGCATTTCGCCAAGGTAAACCACCAACCGGGAATAGCACATTAGGACCAATATCAGTTAGCTGTCGCATCTGTGGACGCTGAATATTAGGTAATTCACCACCTCCAAGAAGAAATACACGATCTGGACTTTCAGCGTAAATCCCTCTGGCACCACCATAAGTCCAATCTTCGTGCCCTGGGAGAGAAGCTAAGTCCTGCGGCCAACCCTCAACTACATCATAAGGACCAGAAATATCTTGTGCACCAATTGCATCGGGGACAGCACTAAAACTAATTAACTCCGCAGAAGTTGTTTGTACAGAAGGTTCTATTGACATCGATACCGAACTTTCACTTTTCGACATCATCATCTGGCTACCTAATAAACCTATTAATAAACCCACTCCCAGCGCCAGGGCAACTCCTAAAAATCTACTCATTTCAAACTCCTTGAAAACCAACACACATTAATAAAGATATGCGTCAATGTTTAAAGCCCTATCTCGAATTAACTACTGTCGTGCTGCTCTGACTTTAGCAAAAACTTCTGCAAGTACGGCTGCCTGTTCGTCTTTCATTGCCGCTACGTTCATACGCGCATTTGGTAGCATGTAAATATGATACTTTTGCTCTATATGCTTTTGCTCATCTTCAGTAATTGGCAAACAGGAAAACATACCATGTTGACGCTCAATAAATTCTGCGTCGAAATCCGAGTTTGCCAATTCAATTGCTTGGCGCAACATCTTTCTCATTTTATTGATATGAAGCCTAATCTCATCAAGCTCTTTACGCCAAAGCTTCTCTAGCTCTGGTGTCGACAATATCTCGTGTACGACAGCCGCACCATGATCAGGAGCCATAAAATAGAGTTGTCGTAGTGTATCTCGTAGTTTAAGGCGTACACTTTGAATATCTGTTCCATCATCAGCGGAAACAATGACGGATAAAAGCCCAGCCCTCTCCCTATAAATACCAAATGACTTAGAAGAAGAAACAGTTAATAACAGTTGCGGAACTCGTTCAGCGAACAAGCGAATACCTGCCACATCTTCCTCTATACCTTCGCCAAAGCCCTGGTAAGCGACATCAAGAAAAGGCAGAGCCCCAGTTTGAATAACCACATCAGCAAGCTGCTGCCATTGCTGGAGATTCAAATCTTGCCCAGTTGGGTTGTGGCAACAGCCATGTACGAGCAGAAGGTCGTCAGGGCGCATACCTTGTAGGTCTTCCAGCATTCCATCAAAGTCTAGTACAGAGTTCTGCTGGTCATAGTAACGATAGCTATGAATATCCATGCCTACCTTGTCGAAAAACTCAAGCTGATGCCCCCAAATAGGCTGTGACGCCCACAATGCAGATTCTGGACTTAGACTATTAACTAGTTCAGCCCCTGCCCTTAGAGCACTTCCTGCCCCCGGAGTTTGTGCCGACACAATACGTTTTTCTATTAGAATTGGATGGTCAGCACCTAGGGCGAGCTTTTCAATATCTTCACAATATGCCGCATTTCCGAGTGGTGAAAGGTAGGACTTAGGCAAACCTCTTTCAATTAACTGCTGCTCAGCACGAAGTACGGCTTGCATGACAGGGACCTTGCCGGAATCGTCACGATAAACACCGATTCCAAGGTCAATTTTAGCGGGGTCACTATCTGCAGCTAGCCTATCAAATAGAGATTCAATAGGATCACTTTTGTAATTCTGAATTTTATTGAACAAGTTAAGGCCTCATTGATCCGATCTCTCGGTCTTTTATATTTTTTTGCGTTACTCTAACGACTGGGACTTAAACCAGCAACATAGCCTAGAGCTAATGCAACAACAGTCCAGATTTTATTACCATCGGTAATGTAAAAACATCTAGACTAGCACCACCGAAAGTCACATTAGTTGCGCCTTCTAATTCTACACTGATAAGCTGTTCGATCTCAGCATCCTTTGAGAAAACTGCTACGCCATCTTGAGATAACTATATGATTCGGCTAGAGTAACATCTGTGAATAAAAGTCCAGTCTCTGGAAGTCATATGCTCTTCAGCCTAGAAATAGGCATAGTTAATAATAAATTTCCTATTTTATGTCCTTTCTTTTACGTGGTTTATCCATTCAAAACAAAACGCCTTAACTTTTGGTTTTAGACCAGAAACTCGCAAGTACAGACCCAGATAAGTTATGCCAAAGACTAAATATTGCCCCAGGCAAAGTTGCTACAGTAGTATAAAATTGAGAAGCCAATGCCGAACCCAAAGCTGAATTCTGCATACCAACCTCTATTGCGATAGTTCGACAGGTACTTTCATCATAGCGACACAACTTGGATAAACCGTAAGCACTACAAATTCCAAATAGGTTGTGAAGAACTACTGCAACTACTACCAGCCCTCCAATCGCCACCAGATTGCTACTGTTTAACGCAAAGACGATAGCAATAATTAATACGATAGCTAATATTGATATAGCAGGAAGCACCGGTCTTAGTTTACTAACCCTGCCTCCAAAATAAGTATTTAATAAAACTCCTAAAAATACCGGTACAATGACCATCTGTAAAATGCTAAGCATCATGTCTAAAATGGGAACTTCAATGGCCTGCCCCAAATAAAAAAGAGTTAAAAGTGGCGTTGCTACAACTGACAATAAAGTTGAAACCATCGTTAAAGAAATAGATAGAGCAAGATTTCCCTTTGCCAGATAACAAATTACATTAGAAGAAGTCCCTCCAGGGCAACAACCTACCAATACCAATCCAATAATCAGTTCTCTTTCAAGTTCAAGAAAATTACTGATTATGTATGCTGCTAGAGGCATCAAAATAAATTGCAGTAAGGTACCAAATACAATTTTTAATGGCTCTTGTAATACCCTTTGGAAATCACCTAAGGTCAATGTTAAGCCCATAGCAAACATTATTAAGGCTAATAAAGGAACGATAAAACCTGATAATGGAATGAAAGCTTGCGGCAGAAAAAAACCTAATGCCGCAAAAATGATTGCTATCAATGGAAAAAAACGAGGAATAATACTCATAGTAAAAATATAGCTAAGTTTAATATAAGTATTCTAGTTCTCATTTATTTTTCCTTAAGAATTTTATTGATCATGATGGGTAAAACAATTAAGGCCAAAACCTTACAACAACTATTAAAAATCAATATTGCCGTGACATGTCAGTCCAATTCGATGCACCAGCAACTTTACCATTTCCATCAAATACTTAGGCCCAGATTAGCCATAAATACATGTTTAACCATAATATAAGAAGTATAAAAGTTCTTTTTTGAATCAGCTACTTATTTGATCCTTCTCTTTTTATTAAGTCGACACCTTTATTCAGAAACTCTTACTGTAAGTTCTATACCCCCCATAAATTGGGCTGTAGGAGAAACAAATTCTAGTGCTGATTGATCCATTTTCCAAATATCAACCAGCTTATAATGAATAGCACCAATTTCATTTAATAACTATTAATGACTCTGCATTAAAAACTTGCTGGTGTATTGGCGCTTACAATAATGGCTTCTTCATCGCCTACATTTCTGAAGCGATGAGGAATATGGCTATCAAAATAATACCCTTCACCTTCAGTAAGGACACGAACCTTTTCTCCGACAGTTAATTCAATTTGTCCTTTCATTATGACGCCAGATTCCTCTCCATCATGCTGTAACATTTCCTCACCAGTGTCTGCTCCCGGAAGTAATATCTCACGAAGCACACACATTTTTCGGTTAAACCGATTCGCTCCTATTAAATGGAAATGTATCTCACCACTACCAACATCTGGCTGGTCCGATTGTTTGTAATAAACCTGCTCCGAAATCTCTTCCGATTCAAATGTAAAAAATTCAGCTAAGGACATTGGTAAACCGTCTAGCACTTTTTTTAGTGAGCTTACTGAAGGGCTGACCTTATTCTTTTCAATTAATGAAATAGTGGCGTTTGTTACGCCAGATTTCTTCGCCAACTCCCGTTGAGATAGCTGAAAGTTCTTACGAACGGTCTTTAATCGCGGACCAATCTCAATAGTCATAATCTCAAATCTTTAAGCTAGAGTTAATTATTTTAAACATAAAATCGGCTAATAGTAGACATTTTTGTAAATTATATTTAACATTTCTTCAATTTCCAATCAGCACAAAGGATTTAATTGTGAGCGATTCTCCAAGCCAAGCATCAGAAATCCCGAGTTTTCAGGAATTCTGGATGCCTTTCACTGCAAATAAACAATTTAAAGCTAAGCCTAGAATCCTAGTTTCTGCGGATGGGATGTATTATCAATCTGATGATAATAGAAAAATCCTTGATGGAACCGCTGGGCTGTGGTGCTGTAATGCAGGACATGGTCGTAAAACTATAACTGATGCTGTGCATCAGCAGATTAATCAGTTAGATTTTGCACCCACTTTCCAAATGGGACACCCTTTACCCTTTAAGTTGGCGCAAAGATTAAGCAAGATTTCACCTGACGGTTTGAACAAGGTTTTCTTTACCAATTCAGGCTCAGAATCTGTCGATACAGCTCTTAAAATTGCTCTTGCATATCATCAGGTTCGTGGTGATCAAGGACGCACGCGATTGATAGGCAGAGAGAAGGGGTATCATGGTGTCGGATTTGGCGGACTTAGTGTCGGCGGATTAGCGGCAAACCGAAAAGCATTCGGTAATCTATTACCAGGTACCGATCATATATGTCATACATTAGACATAGAAAAAAATGCATTCAGCAGAGGCTTACCTGAACATGGTATTGAATTGGCAGAAGATCTGGAAAGGCTTTGTCTCTTACATGATCCCACCACAATTGCTGCAATTATTATAGAGCCCATTGCCGGGTCAGGAGGGGTAATTTTACCACCTAAAGGATATCTGAAAAGACTGCGGGATATTTGCGATAAGCATGGTATTTTATTGATATTTGATGAAGTCATTACCGGTTTTGGTCGAGTTGGCAAGGCATTTGCTGCAGAAAGATATGACGTTAAACCAGATATTATTACAACAGCAAAAGGGCTCACTAGTGGTGCAATCCCCATGGGCGCTGTCTTTGTAAATGATTCTATTCATGATGCCTTTATGCAAGGCCCTGAAAATATAATCGAGCTCTTTCACGGTTATACATATTCCGGACATCCCGTAGCAGCTGCTGCGGCTCTAGCAACTTTGGATATTTATGAGCAAGAAGGGTTATTTGAACGCACTATTGAGCTGGAATCCTACTGGGAAGATGCCGCTCATTCATTAAAAGGACTCGATAACGTCATCGATATTCGAAACTATGGCCTGGTTGCCGCAATTGAATTATCTAGCAGGGAAGGAAAACCGGGATCACGTGCTTACGACGTATTTACCAAATGCTTTTTTGATGAAGATTTATTAATCAGAGTAACTGCAGACATTATTGCCCTTAGCCCACCTCTCATTATCGAAAAGAAACAAATTGATCAAATTTTCGAGACATTAAGTAAAGTCATAAAAGAAACAGACTAATAACTATTACATTAATTTATTACACCAATGCCAAATTTTTGGCTTTGACTTCTACCGCTTTTACCCTCCTCTCATACATCAAGTAGAACATTAAGTAACGGAAATAAAAAAACCCACCTAGCTTCGCTAGATGGGTTTTTATATTTAAATGCCTGACAATGTCCTACTCTCACATGGGGAAACCCCACACTACCATCGGCGCTAAGTGGTTTCACTTCTGAGTTCGGCATGGGATCAGGTGGTTCACACTTGCTATTGTCGTCAGGCAATTCTTTTTGCTTTCAGCGCTTTATATTTAAAGCGAAAAAAACCAAATCGTTGACATATCTCATCTATTTCTTAGTTCTGTACAAGTTGCCGTTTATTTAAAACAGCTTTGCTATATGCGTTGCTTATAGTGTCTTGCTACGAACATATAATCTAATTCTGACTTTATTATAAAAAGCCTGCGATTATATGGTCAAGTCTCACGTGCAATTAGTACTGGTTAGCTCAAGGCCTCGCAGCCCTTACACACCCAGCCTATCAACGTCC
Organism: Gammaproteobacteria bacterium; assembly: GCA_029246545.1. Taxonomy (GTDB): domain Bacteria; phylum Pseudomonadota; class Gammaproteobacteria; order Pseudomonadales; family Pseudohongiellaceae; genus UBA5109. The sequence continues at coordinate 286 of JAQWMX010000007.1, read as the reverse complement.
TAGTCTTGAACGGCACTTTAGGGAACTTAAAGTTCCAGGGAGATCTAGTCTTGAAGGAGGCTTCCCGCTTAGATGCTTTCAGCGGTTATCCTTTCCGAACATAGCTACCGGGCAATGCCATTGGCATGACAACCCGAACACCAGAGGTTCGTTCACTCCGGTCCTCTCGTACTAGGAGCAACTCTTCTCAATTTTCCAACGCGCACGGCAGATAGGGACCGAACTGTCTCACGACGTTCTAAACCCAGCTCGCGTACCACTTTAAATGGCGAACAGCCATACCCTT
>JAQWMX010000013.1 GCA_029246545.1 Gammaproteobacteria bacterium | reverse complement strand
AGAGTTGGCAAGAGATGTTGGGATGAAGATGTTTTTTAGGGTTGATCATTTAATAGATGCTAATGGAATTGTTCAACACTTAGCCCTGGGACCGACTTCGTTAGTAGAGAAGGTTAAAGAGTTGCAGCCCAAATTAGGTTTCGGACAGGCTATGGCTGAGCTTTCCAATCAATATATTTTAAACGGGTCTAATGCAGGAAACTCTGCCCAGAAAAGGACTGGTCCTTATTCGCTTGATAACCAAACTGCTCTGGTATCCTGGGTGATGGTTTAAAAGTATTCTTTTTATAGGCAAAAAATTAGTTAATTTAATAATGCAGATAGTTTTTAAATAAAATAAAAATTAAAACAAAGGAAATTTAAAATGGCTCTACCTCCAAATATTAGTGAAACTGAATTTGCTTCAGCCCTCAATGAATTTGTGAGTGCCGTTGGTTCAGACTGGGTTTTTAGTTCTGATGAAGATGTGGACCTTTATCGTGATTCTTACTCAATATTATGGGGAGAAGAAGACGAAAGGGTAGCATCAGCTGCAGTTGCTCCTGCTAATGTAGAAGAAGTTCAGCAAATCGTCCGTATTGCCAATCGCTATCGTATCCCACTCTACCCCATTTCGACGGGAAGAAATTTAACTTATGGGGGCTCTTCACCAACCCTTTCAGGAAGTGTAATAGTCGATCTAAAACGCATGAATCGTATTTTAGAAGTTGACGATAAAAGGAATTTTGCCTTAGTCGAACCTGGTGTTTCTTATTTTGATCTTTATAACCATATTACTGAACGTGGTTTGAAAGTAATGCTTGATATTCCTGATCCAGGTTGGGGCAGCCCTGTAGGTAATAGTCTGGATCACGGTTTAGGTTACACATCTGCATCTTTTAGGGACCATTTTGCTACTCATTGTGGCATGGAAGTAGTTACTCCAGATGGAGAAATTATTCGTACTGGAATGGGCGCTCTACCAGGTTCAGATTCCTGGCAAGATTACCCTTATGGTGCTGGACCTTCAGTTGACGGTCTTTTTGCCCAATCAAATTTCGGCATTGTTACTAAAATGGGCTTTTCTCTCATGCCGTTACCAGAAGCTTATTTGAGTGGAAGAGTATCTGTACCTAATTATCAGGATTTAATTCCTTTAATTGAAGAAGTTAACTACCTGGAAGATTCAAGCTTAATTGGTTTGCCAAGATATAGTAGTCCTTTAGGAGGAGGTTTTAGAGGGCTTCCTCCAGCACTTGCTAGCTTGATGGAAAATGGCTGGCCATCAACTGAACAAATTGAGAATTTCGTAAGGTCACAAGACCTTCCCGCCTGGTCAGTAAACCTTCAGTTCTACGGCCCAGAGGAAACAATCCGAGGCAGTTGGGAGGCCGCTAAAAGGCGTTTTAGCAGTAGTATTGCAGGCGCGGTATTTGAGGAAGGAGAACTTTTAACGCTACCTATCCCACCAGAAGATGAAGCTAATATTACCGGGAAAACTCGATTTGGCATTCCATCTCTTGAAATCTTTACTATGGTTGGGAGAAATCCGAGAACAGCAGCAAATCCTGCGGACGGCCATGCTGATCTTTTCATCATAATACCGAGAACTCCACAGGCAAATTGGGAATCAGCTCGAGTATTTGCCGAAACATATAGGGAGTTAGGGTTGAATCCAACAACCAGTCCTTTTAGCACGCCTTCAACTCTCACCCCTCGCACCTTCGCCAGGGTAGCAGTAGTACCAACCTGGCGAGATCCTGAAAGAAATCGTAACAGCCGTGAAATATTTTCTCGATTAATTGATCGCAGTGCGGAGCATGGTTGGGGAAGTTATAGAACTGCTCCAGCTTTCCAGGATCAAGTGATCAGTAAATATTCATACAATGATAGTTCACTACTCAGATTCCAGGAAAAACTAAAAGATGGCATCGATCCTAATGGAATTATATCACCAGGCCGTTATGGTATTTGGCCAGCCAACATGAGGAATAATCGAGGATGAAACAAATATTACGCTTGCTCTGTTTATTAGTTACTGTGTTTGTTATGCCTGCTTTTGGGCAATCAGATTCTTCGGAGGAAAATGGAAGAGCCGTATTCAATGAGTGGTGTATTCATTGCCATGGTGAAATGGATAGAGGGCCTCTTCCTGGTACTTTTTCACTCGGTATTAAATATGAAGGGGCGCTCCCAGCACTGCTTGAAGAACGGACTGATCTTGCTCCAGAATTTATACGAATCGTTGTTCGTGGTGGCTTATTTGGTATGCCGATAACACGCAAGACGGAAGTTAGCGATTCTGAGCTTGATGACATTATTGCTTATCTTACACGAAATCAATAACAGAGCGAGAGCGGTGGCAGCAAGGGTTGCTGACATAGTGAATTATCGATTCTCTAACGTCCGCTTTTGGCCGAAAGCAGACGTTAGCAAAAAGTATTAATCTTCAGCTCCAAATAACAAGTGGAGCTAATATGAAAAATCTATTTAGAAAACACGCTGAGTTCATCCCCTGGAATAAAGGGAAGTTATTAGGTCAAAAATTACCCCTCAAGCTCAAAGAAATATGGGCCATTCGGATAAGACTTCAAATCCAGAAAAACCTAAGAAATTTAGCCTTATTTAATCTAGGTATAGATAGTAAATTAAGAGCCTGTGATTTAGTAAAATTACGCGTTAAAGATATTTGCCATGGCAACCAAGTCTTAAAAAGAGCCACAATCCTGCAGCAGAAAACCAAGAGACCTGTCCAATTTGAAATTACACCTAGCACCAGGGACGCAGTGATAGTGTGGATGAAGTATAAGAATCTAACTCAGAATAATTACTTATTTGCGAGCAGAGTAAAGGAATGGGATCATTTAAGCACGAGGCAATACTCTAGGATTGTAGATCAATGGATAGGGTTGATTGGGTTAGATGTATCTGATTACGGGACTCACACTATGAGGCGCACAAAAGCCTCCTTAATATATAAGCGAACTAAGAACTTACGAGCAGTCCAATTACTCCTTGGACATACGAAATTAGAAAGTACAGTTAGATACTTGGGTATAGAGGTTGACGATGCAATTGAAATGGCAGAGCTAACTGAAGCATAAAATTAAGAAATGATCTGCTACATATATGCTACATATACAATATTTTTCGAACATAAAAAAAAGGGATACATCTCTGTATCCCTTTATTTGTATGGTGCCGCCACCAAGAGTCGAACTCGGGACCTACTGATTACAAGTCAGTTGCTCTACCACGGCTGAGCTATAGCGGCTAAAACAGTTAAATTCTTTATCTTACATTGCCAAAGTCAGTTGCTTCTCTTTATCTACGACTGAACTAAAGCGGCTAAAACAGTTAAATTCTTTATCTTACATTGCCAAAGTCAGTTGCTTCTCTTTATCTACGACTGAGCTATAGCGGCTTAGGGCGCGAATAATACCTATCTCCATCCTATTGATCAATATTTTAAGGTAGAATTATTGGATTATGGCTCTAATTAATAAGGTTTATTGATGCCCTCCTCGGATACTACTCCTATTGAGGCTACTTCCGCTTGGAAGGCACTCGAAAAGCATCATCAGCAAATCTCAAAAAGCAGGATCAGTGATTTCTTTACTGATGATCCAAACCGTTTTGAAAATTTCAGCGCGCAAGCGCCTGAACTACTTTTTGATTATTCCAAGCACTTAATTACTTCAGAAACTTTAGAGCTTTTGATCGATCTGGTTAAACAATCCGGATTAGAAAAAGCCATCAATGAAATATTTGAAGGCGAGTTGATCAACAACACCGAAAAGCGCCCTGCTTTGCATGTTGCGCTGCGCAGCCCACACAAAAATACTGCAGAAGAAAAGGCTGTTCACCTTGCCCTATCTAAAATTGAAGCCTTTGTAGCAAAGGTCCAAAACGGAGAATGGACTGGATCTAGCGGCTTGCCTGTTACTGATGTAATTAACATCGGAATTGGCGGATCGGACTTAGGCCCTGCCATGGCGTATGAAGCTTTATCTCATAATCATACAACCAAGCTACGCTGTCATTTTGTGTCTAATGTTGACCCTAGCCACCTTGAACAAACACTTACTGAACTGAAACCTGAATCAACCTTATTCATTATTGCCTCTAAAACATTTACTACTTTGGAAACAATACAAAATGCCCAAGTAGCAAAACAGTGGATACAACAGTCACTATCTTCTAATGATGATTTAGCTAAACATTTCGTTGCTGTTTCTTCCAATATTGAACAAGCTCAAGCTTTTGGAATTGATGAGAAAAATATATTCCCCATGTGGGATTGGGTGGGTGGCCGCTATTCATTATGGTCAGCTATAGGGCTACCAATAGCACTTGGTAGCAACATGCAATGTTTCCGTGAATTATTAAGCGGAGCTCATGCGATGGATGAACATTACAAAAACTCGCCTCTGGAAAATAATATGCCTGTGTTAATGGCACTGTTAAATATTTGGTATTTGAATTTTTACAAAGTCGAAACTCAAGTGATCCTGCCCTATGTGCAAAACCTACACCTGTTTCCTGCGTTCTTACAGCAATTAGATATGGAAAGTTTAGGTAAATCAGTTTCTAAAGACGGCCAAAGTCTCGATGTTAAAAGTGGCGGTTTAGTTTGGGGAAGTGCTGGCACCAATGGTCAGCATTCTTTTCATCAGTTATTGCATCAGGGCACACATATGGTGCCGGCTGATTTCATCGCTTGTGCAATCAGCTCAACTAAAAATTCTGAACAACACCAACATTTATTGGCAAATTGTTTTGCTCAGAGCAAGGCGCTTATGCAAGGGAAATCACTAGAAGAAGCTAAAACGGAATTGTCGGCACAAGGCCATAATGAAGTTGAAGTTGAAGCCCTGGCTCCACACAAAGTGATCGCAGGCAATAAGCCTAGTAGCACAATTATGATGCAAGCTTTAACGCCATCTGCTTTAGGTGCTCTAATAGCGGCTTATGAGCATAAGGTTTATACACAAAGCATGATTCTTGGTGTAAATGCTTTTGATCAGTGGGGAGTTGAACTTGGCAAGCAATTAGGTTCTGAATTATTTCAAGCCATTAGCAGTGATGAGAACTGCTCCAGCTTTGATGCTTCTACTAATGCTTTAATAAATTACTCTAGAAAAAACAATAAATCTTAAAAACGTTACGAACGCAGCCAAAGATGAGGCAAAGTTTCTCGAAAAAGCGCAGTTTACTGAGCAGTAAATGAGCATTTAAAGAGAAACTTTAACGACGTATTGGTAAGTGTAATAGTTTTTCTTCTAGAAGGTGTAGACCAGACTAATACTAGTCTGAGTATCAGTCTTATCAATGCCTGTTGGTACATCAGAGTTATTTCTATACTGGAAAGCAATCTTGGTTGAAATACGGTCAATAATGTTAGATTCAAGACCAACTTCAAATGTTGTGATCGTTCGCTTATCACCAATATTGAATGTAAGTGACTCCGTTAATGCCGAGGTTTCGCTAATCGCCCAGTCATATTCTTCACCAAGTGTTATAACAGCTTCGCCTTCTGACCCTGTTGTTTTAGAATCATTCTCACGATAACCAAGACCGATAAAACCCTGTAAATCTTTGCCGTTTCCTCGCAATATATATTGGCCATAACCAGAAGTAAGCAATGCTTGGTAATCAAAACCACTAAATCGATCATCAGTATAAGAAGCTTGAATATAAAGGTAATTATCTTCATCCATCAAAGCATAATCAGACTTATTACCAATAAAATATCGTTCAGCTCTTCCCGTATTATTTTCACTGGAAGCTAAAGAGCTAAATTCAAAATTATGCGTCCAACCTTCATCAAAATAGGTCAGCAAAAATTCTGTATTAACTGTGGTTACATCTGTGTTTCCAGATGTTCCCACATAGCCTAAAGCAACGCTCGCATCATAAGGTCTTTCTTCCTCATCTTGTGCAAAAACAGATTTACTTAATACAAGAAATAAAATTAGTGGTAGCCCGATATTTAACTTTTTAATCATGATTGATCCACTGTAGTTTGAAAGCGCGCATTCTAGCCTTTATTTAAGCATAAATCATGCGTTAAGCCGCAATTATGAGGTCTAATTTGTATAAGTAGTCTATATAAGTAGCGTGTATAATTTGCTGTTCTGCGAGCATTAAAAAAATACAATTTTCGAGATTAGTACATGACTCTAGCAACACGCATGTCCAGACTTGGGACAGAATCAGCCTTCAAAATTCTTGCGAAAGCTAAGGCACTAGAAGCAGCAGGCCATGACATTATCAATTTAGGAATAGGCGCACCTGATTTTCGAACACCCGACAATATTATTGCCGCCGGTAAAAAAGCCTTAGATGACGGTTTTCATTTTTACACTCCAGCAAGAGGCATACCTGAACTACGTGATGCTGTGGTTAATGATATTCAAAAATATCATGGTGTTACGGTCAATAAAGAAAATGTGATGATTGTACCGGGTGGCAAACCCACCATGTTTTTTGCTATTTCTATGTTCGGTGAAGAAGGTACGGAAATTATGTATCCAAATCCCGGCTTTCCAATTTATGAATCCATGATTGAGTATAGCGGTGCTAAAGCAGTACCTATCGAGCTATTAGAAAGCAGCGGCTTTGCCTTTGATCCCGATCGCGTCCTAGCCCAGGTCAATGACAAAACTCGACTTATTATTTTAAATACTCCGGCAAACCCAACTGGCGGAGTGCTGGAAAGAGATGCTATTGATCGTTTCGTTGCTGGTTTGGAGAACCACCCTAATGTTTTTTTGTTAGCTGACGAAATATATTCTCGTTTACTCTATGACGGCCTTCAGCACGTGAGTTTGCTAGAATATGAGTCAATTCGTGATCGAACTATTCTTCTGGACGGCTGGAGTAAAACTTACTCCATGACAGGATGGCGACTTGGTTATGGTGTCTGGCCGGCTGCTTTAATCGATCACGCTGAGCGACTGCAAATAAACAGTAATTCATGCCCTTCTGCTCCAGTGCAAGTCGCGGGTATAGAAGCTTTAACTGGTCCGCAGGATGCAGTAGATATGATGCTCCAAACATTCAATGAACGACGTAAACTGATTGTTAAGCTGCTTAATGAAGTGCCTGGCTTTTCCTGTATCGAGCCTAAGGGAGCATTTTATGCCTTCCCGAATATCACAGGAACTGGTTTGAAATCCAAAGAACTAGAAGAAATTTTGCTTGATGAGGTAGGTGTTGCTACTGTTGCAGGTACCAGCTTTGGACATTTGGGTGAAGGTTATATCCGTTTTAGTTACGCCAGTAGTACTGAGAATATTGAAAATGCACTATTGAGAATAAACGATTTAATGACTGCTAAACTCAATTGTTAATTTATTCAAATAAGATCCAATGTCAAACGAGGATTAAATGAAAAAAATAATAAAATTCCTATCGATTTATAGTATTTGTTTTATTTCACTAATTAGCATAAATGCTAATGCACAGGAATCATTTGATATCTTGATTCTCAATGGTCAAATTATCGATGGTACTGGCAATCCCTGGTTTGAAGCTGATGTTGGCATTATTGACCAGCACATCGTCAGTATAGGTAATCTAGAAGGTGCACAGGCCTCTAGAATAATTGATGCTACTGGTTTGATTGTCTCTCCTGGCTTTATTGATCCGCATACCCATGCAATTCGCGGTATTTTTGATAACCCAACAGCCGAAAGCTCTTTACGCCAAGGAATTACAACTTTACTAGAAGGCAATGACGGCTCTTCGCCCTTTCCCATTGATGAACATTACCAGGCAATTAGAGACCGAGGTATAAGTACTAACTGGTCGACATTCGTAGGTCAGGGAACCATCCGTGAAATAGTAATGGGCCTTGAGAATCGAGCCGCTAATGCTAGTGAATTACAGCAAATGAAAAACTTAGTAGCGGAGGCTATGCAACAAGGTGCTATGGGTATTTCGACTGGGTTATTTTATGTGCCAGGTAACTACACCCCTACTGAAGAAGTTGTCGAGCTCTCACGCGTAGTTGCTGACTATGATGGTATTTATATTTCTCATATGCGTGATGAAGTAGATGGTCTTTTTGATTCCGTTAATGAAACCATTCTCATCGGAGAGCAAGCAGGACTTCCTGTTCAAATTACCCATCATAAAGTGATGGCTCGCCAGAATTGGGGCCAAAGTGTCGATACACTCGCCATGATCGATGAAGCACGTGCACGCGGCATCGATATCACTATGGATCAATATCCTTATACTGCTGCCCAAAGTGGTATGACTTCAATTGTGCCGCAATGGGCACAGGAAGGTGGTACAGAGGCATTACTTGAGATATGGAATAGCAACGCCCTTAGACAAGAACTTAAAATGGGTATTGTAGATAGAATTCTATATGACCGTGGGGGAGGATCACCTGCAAACATAGTCATCTCATTTTCTGCTTGGGACCCCTCACTTGAAGGTATGAGTCTAGCTGACATTGCAGTTTCACGCGGAATAGAAGCTTCACTAGGGAATGCAGCTGAAATTGCTATGGATATCATTAGTAAGGGCGGTGCTACTGCTGTTTACCATGCTATGGCTGAAGAAGATATCGAGCGGATTATGCAACACCCTGCTACAGCGATTGGCTCTGACGGTACTCTCACTGTTTTCGGCGCTGGTGCTCCTCACCCACGCCAATATGGCACCTTTGCTCGAGTCCTAGGAAGATATGTACGTGAACGCGGCATTATTACCTTAGAAAATGCCGTCAGAAAAATGAGTGGCGCGACTGCACAGCGATTAGGAATTCGAGATCGAGGCATATTAAGAGAAGGTTATTTTGCTGACATTAGTATTTTTAATGCTGCCGAAATCCGCGATATGGCGACTTTTGAAGATCCTCATCAATATGCAGAAGGCGTTGACTATGTCATTATAAATGGCACCTTGGCTCTGGATGAGGGGATAGTAACTGCTGCTAGACCTGGACAGATTATCAATGGCCCAGGTTTTCAAGAAGATTAGCTAGCATGGCGCAAACTTCAGATAAGACCTTTAAACTTGGCGTTGTAGAGGGTTTTTTTGGCATACCTTGGTCTTGGGATGCCAGAATATCCTACGCAGACTTTATTAGCCTTTCTGGTTTCAACACTTATCTTTATGCGCCGAAAAGCGATCGTTTATTACGTCAAGATTGGCATCTGCCTTTTCCAAAGGAGCAGTTGGGAAAACTAAAAGAACTGGCGCTTGTTTATCAAAGGAAAAATCTTAATTTTGGAATTGGTCTAAGCCCGTTTGAGCTTTACAGAAATTTTAATTCTGAGAAAAAAGATCTGCTAAAAGCTAAACTAGACCAGATTAATGCTATTAACCCATCCATTCTCTGTATTTTGTTTGACGATATGCAGGGTGACCTTAATGCCATGGCTACACAGCAAGTTGAAATAACCAATTTCATTATTCAACATAGCCAGGCCTCACATTTTATTTTTTGTCCGACTTATTATTCTGACGACCCTTTATTAGTTACTCATTTTGGCAGCCAACCAGAACATTATCTGGAAGATATCGGAAGCTCACTTGATCCTGCTATAGATATTTTCTGGACCGGGCCAAAAGTTTTTTCAGGAACTTATCCAGCGCAACATTTACAAGAAGTGACTGAAAAGTTAAAAAGAAAGCCATTAATCTGGGACAACTACCCGGTAAATGATGCGAAACGTTTGACTGATTTTTTACACCTAGAGCCCTTCCCGAATCAAGCATCGGTCATGCGAGAATTTACTTCTGGGCACCTGGCCAACCCTATGAATCAGGCTTTTCTTTCTCAATTACCCCTGTTCTCATTAAGTCAGTACTACCAAGGCAATTCAGCTACTAATCTCTTACAAAAAGCCTGTGAAGCACTTTGCCCTGCTGCTCTAACCACATTCATACTTGATGATGCCCCTTTGTTTCAACAACAGGGACTAGCTGCTATGAATGAACATGATAAACAAGTCTACTTAGATAAATATTTGTCTTATGCGGAGCACCCTATAGCTAAAGAAATTATAGAATGGTTACAGGGAGTCTATACTTTTGACCCTAACTGCTTAACTTAATTACTTTTTCTTATCGATCTTTTAAACTTTATTCCAAGGAATCTATATGGCTTTTACAGCTGACTCACTTTTTACCCCCTTCCAAAATCCAAAATTAAATTTAAAAAACCGTTTAGTGATGGCTCCCATGACGCGGAACCACAGCCCTAACGGCACACCTGGGCAAGATGTCGTTGAATACTATCAACGTCGAGCTGCAGGAGAAGTTGGCTTAATAATTACTGAAGGCACAACCGTTGATCATTCAGTTGCCAGTAACGATGTAAATGTTCCATTCTTTCATGGTGATGCAGCACTGGCCGGTTGGGGAAAAGTTGTAGAAGCAGTACATACTGCTGGCGGTAAAATTTGCCCTCAGCTATGGCATATGGGCGCCCAGCGCGAAAGCGGCACAGGGCCTAATCCAGAATTAGACTCAATGGGACCTTCTGGTTTATCCACTACTGGGGAACAAACAGCTAAAGCAATGACGCAGCATGATATTGATGATGTCATCGGTGCTTTCGTTAATGCTGCTATCAGTGCCAAAGCACTAAACTTTGATGGCATTGAATTACATGGCGCCCATGGTTATTTGTTAGACCAATTTTTCTGGGCAAAACAAAATAAACGAAATGATAAATATGCAGGATCTATTGCTGCACGTACTCGTTTTGTAGTTGAGATAGTCGAAGCCATTCGACATGAGGTTGGTGCCAACTTTCCAATTATATTGCGTTTTTCTCAATTTAAAATTCCAGTTTACGATGCAAAAATTGCAAAGACTCCTAAAGAGCTTGATGAATTTATTAGCCCTTTGATTGATGCTGGCGTTGATATTTTTCATGCAAGTGCTCGTCGTTTCTGGGAAGCTGAATTTGCCGACTCTGAGCTAACTCTTGCTGGATGGGCTAAAAAGATAAGTGGCAAGCCTACGATTGCAGTAGGTAGTGTAGGCCTTGATGTAGATTTCATGTCTAGTTTTGGTGGAGCTGAATCAAAAAGTACCGGTATCGAAAATTTACTAACTAGGTTAGATCAAGAAGAGTTTGATCTAGTTGCTGTCGGTAGGGCATTAATAGGTGATCCTAATTGGGGTAAAAAAATTCACCAAGGTCAGGAAGATTCAATCACTGTTTTTAATCCTGAAAATTTACAATCTTTACTTTAGTCTGGGAATTGAAAATTTAGCTTCAAGCATTATTCAGCTTAAATTCATGCTAGCCCACTCATAATCCTTACATACTCAACAATATGACAGGGGCCGCATTATGAAAAAATTAACCATAATCATCGCTAGTCTGACTTTTGCTTTACTGAGTTTTAATGTGCAAGCTCATGGCTACCAGAACAATCGATTTGGAACTTATATTGGACTAGGTTTTTCAAACTCGTATTCCTATCCTTCACACTATTCTTCACACTATTCTTCCTACTATCCATCACGCTATTCTTCCTATTACCCCTCAAAAAGTCTCATCTCTGGGATTGCTTTTCGCAATCGTAATAGCATTATTGGCCTACAAGACAGACATTATAATGGTCGTAGTTCCACCAATCGCATCTACCAAAATGGTTACAGAAATAGCTATAGAAACGGATTCTCATACTCTTATAGAAATGGAAGTAACCGCTTAAGCGGTAACAACTATCGTTCTGATGGACATCATCGCTATGGTAGTTCTTGCTATGAAAGCTATTATGATCGATACGGTAATTATACTGAAAGAAGCTTACCCGCTTCAGCTTGCAGGCATTAAGATGGGTACTTGTGCAGAAACTAAGCAGCTTTTAGGGTGACGAGGAAAGAAGCACCACCTAGTGCACTGCTTTCTACTTTTAATTCTCCGCCATAAGAACTGATAATATCTAAAGCTACAGCCAGACCAATACCCTGCCCTGATTCACGGGAATCGGCCCTTGCTCCGCGCTCAAGTACCCAGTGACGATCTTGTTCAGCAATCCCTAGACCATCATCATCTATCTCTATTTGTAAGCTTTTATCACTATCTTGAATTCGAATGTGAACCTGTTGTTGGCAATATTTATACGCATTATCCATCAGGTTACCTAAGAGCTCTGTTAGATCACTTGCTTCACCATAAAAAGTCGCTTTTTCGCTAACTGAAACTTCCAAATGAACTTTTTTATCCAAGTAAACTTTATTTAATGCCCCACAGATTTTTTCAACCACAGGATTGATTAACACAGGTGAAGCCAGCATTTTACTTTGACTGGTTTTGGTCGCTCGATTTAATTGATATGAAACGATCTGATTCATTCGATCAACCTGCTCAGATACATCGACCATATCTTTTTTATCGAGCTTGCGATCTTGTTGTACGACTCCAGATATAACGGCTAAGGGTGTTTTTAAACTGTGGGCCAAATCACCCAGTGTTGTCCGATACTTAGTCTGTCTTTGTCGCTCGCTTTGTATAAGCATATTCATGTTATTACTGAGATTATGCAGCTCACTAGGGTAATCCTCGCCTAACTGTTCTTTATTACCTGCTTCAATTTCCGCCAAATCTTGTGCCAAACGTTTTAAGGGAGTCATGCTCCAGCGTAATAATGCAAATTGAGCCAATGATAAAAATATAGCTAAACCGCCAAGCCAAAGCCGAAGGTTGGATTGAAATTCATTTATTTCAGCATCAGTCGGTGCAACAGACTCCATCACGACAAAACTAAATTCCTGATCCAGGCCTGACCAATACGTACCATAGCTAGCAAAAGACATAGGCCCTTGTTCTTCTGTCTGTGCGCTGCCGTATATCATTTGCCCAGGGGTGATATCTGGTCCTGCCATATTTAAATCCATGGGGTTCATATTTACTGCTGAAGGGCTACGCCAGACTTCGTTGGCCTGTTGATTGAAAATAAAGGCATACAAGCCAGAATCAATTTGTGAAAAGCGTGCTTCTTCTAGATCCGGCACAAAAAATCTCATGTCTGTATCAGGCTCAGCTACACCAAGCACAGCATAGACCTGCAATTGAAGACGTTCCTCAACTGAAGCAGCGATGCTTTCTTGAAATGCCTGATTTAGCACCAGACCAGTTAGCCCTAAAAACAAAATCAGCAATATGCCGAAAGCCAATACTAGGCGATGTTGTAAAGAGTACTTAGTCTGAGAGTTAGTTTGGTGGGACATTAAAACGATAACCTTGACCACGCACGGTATCGATAGGTTTTAATGATTCTTCTGGATCGAGCTTTTGTCGTAGTCGGCGTACAAACACTTCGAGCACATTGCTGTCTCGATCATAATCCTGCTCATAAAGATGTTCTGTCAATTCCATCTTGGAAACCACTTGCCCGGGGTGCAACATCAAGTATTCCAATACTTTATATTCGTAGGCAGTTAGCTCTACTTGATTATCAGAAACCATTAATTTCTTTGCCGAGGTATCCAAGCTCAAATGTGCAAAATCCAAACTAGGTTTGGCAAAGCCTGCTGCTCTTCTAAGCAAAGCATTTAAACGAGCTTTAATTTCTTCTATTTGAAAGGGCTTAACTACATAGTCATCAGCACCAGCATCTAGGCCTTCTACTTTATCTGTCCATTTGTCACGCGCAGTTAATATAAGTATTGGGAAAACTTTGCCTTCTGCCCTAATCGCCTTAATAAGATCTATGCCGTTAATTTTAGGAAGGCCTAAATCTATGATCGCCGCATCATAAGCAAATTCATTAGCCTGGAATAAGCCCAATTCACCATCTTGTACGCTATCTACAATATAGTCATTATCTTCCAATGCTTTAACTAATTGAGCTCTTAAGAGATCTTCATCTTCTACTAATAACAGACGCATGCTAGTCCCTTAAATACAGTGATGAATAGATTGATGTTAATCAGGGGAACGGCTTACTTCACCAGTACGCCCATCGACAAAAACATTAAATACAGTACCGTTTTGATCAATTCGCACTCGCCAATTACTCCCATCTATACGTACACTCAATACTCTGCCTTGGAACCTGCCACGGGCTAGGTTTAATGCTTGTTGTCTGGAAATTGAAGTCGCTGAATCCTGCAAAGGCGGGGCTAAACTATTGCCGGGGCCTCTAAAAGGAGGCTGGCCAGGTGGTGGTGCACCCTCAGGGCCGTCCCGTGGGGTCTGAGCTACTGCCAAAGGTGAAATAACCAAAGCAGCTATCATCAATATTGTTAAAATCTTATTTGCCACAGGGCTTCACTTTTACAAGATTAAAATATGGGCTCTACGTTTACTCTGACCCTCATAGTAGCACCTGGGTCACGTTGAGTACGAACTGTATGTTCCTGGTTATTGTAGCTGTAGACGACATCATATCCAACTAATCTGTCTTCAAGGTAGGTATCGTATACAGTCTCACAGCGCTCTACTGTTTCGTAACGAACTTCTCGAGACCTATTCGAATAACTGATATCTCGCGCTACAGATGCTCCTATAACAGCACCAACGACAGTACCGACACGTTGATTACTCTTATTATGCCCAACTGCATTACCAATTGCGCCCCCAATGACAGCTCCCAAAATATTCGGAGTATGGGAATTGTATTGGGGACGACTTTCTCGAACGACCTCTTCCAACCAACATTCTCGTCTTGGCGTTGATGATTCCACTGTACGGTATATAGCTGTGCTCTGAAGTACATCTGCCTCATAATATCTAGTTGACGCAGAAGCTAGAGGAACCAGTCCAGCGCTTAACAACGCCGTTAAAACAGCTGTTCTTACATTTATTATTGCCTTCATAACTCTCCCCTTTCTCACTATAAATAAAATTTCATCTCTTTCTGTTATTGCCTAGAAGGTTAACAAGATCAATATGAACAACGGCTTAACACCTTAAAATTCCGCTATAAATGAGACCCGGGTCAAAGTTAAATCATTGTATTGCTTGAAAAATGCAGAGATAATGATTTAGACCTTCTGTTCAGAAAGATTCACTAAAGCACTTAGTAAAATGCTTTATAGTAGGTTGAAATCTAAACTTTACAGCCATGATAAAAACGAGAACTGATTATGGAAGTAATCTCAATTTTAGTGCTCATGTTAGCCGGCCATTTCGTATGAGATTTTGTTCTACAACCTGGCCCTATGAGCTCCGGCAAAAACCGAAATAAAACTCGAGAGCAATTCGATGATGGTTTTCCACCATGGTATTACTGGTTATCGGCCCACGCTTATACACATGGTCTGATTGTTTATTTCTGTACAGGCAGTATTATTTTTCTCATCGTTGAATTTATGAGCCATTGGCTAATTGACTTTGTTAAATGCGATAAGATTATTAACCTGCATCAAGACCAAGCACTGCATATTCTTTCTAAAGTTGCCTATGCTTTAATCATCTTTTACTTTGGTATGCCCGTTTAATACATTTACCTTTTAAGCACATAGACATGTCTGAAAAATTCTCTGAACTGAGTTCGTCATTAACTTCTTTTATTGAAAAACAACATGTGTTTTTCGTCGGTACAGCTCGCACCACTGGAACAGTTAATCTTTCGCCTAAAGGCATGAACTCGCTTAAAATTCTAAACTCAAAAGAGTTAGTTTGGCTTAATTACACCGGCAGTGGCAATGAATCAGCTGCTCATATCCTTGAGAATCCGCGCATGACAATTATGCTTTGTTCTTTTGAAAAGAAACCGCTTATTTTACGGCTTTATGGCCAAGCTCGAGCAGTACACCCAAGAGATGATCAGTGGGATGAATATTTGAAACTATTTCCCGAATCAACAGGTGCCCGACAATTCTTTACCATGGATATTGATTTAGTTCAGACTTCCTGTGGCTTCGCCGTGCCTTATTATGAATTCATTGAAGATCGCGAAGCGCTGGTTAAGTGGTCCAATCAAAAAAGCGGCGAAGCTATTGAAGACTATTGGCAGGAAAAAAACCAACACTCGATTGATGGTTTCCCTACCGAAATATTGAAAGGTTAGGAGAAAGACTAATCTTAATCTCTGCTTGGATATTTAATCCCTACGAGGATAAAGATTATATAGGGTTTCACCTACCTGTAATCTTTCTGTTTTCATTTCTAAATTATCTGTATCACCATGACGGTGGCCATAAGCTGTAATGGTATCGCCTACCTGTATCATATCTTCTGATAACCCAGCTCGACGGGTTCTAGATGGAGGACTAAGGAGTAAATTCCAAATGCGGCCATCAGCTTCTACTGACATTCTGTCATGTGGATTAGCAAACTGAATTTGAACGACTGTTGCTGTTAATGTGAATTCATCGTCCGTGTACCAAGGCCAACCATGATGAGAAGCTGCTTGATTTGCTAGCAAGCAAAGACCCATTATTAATAGTATCTTAGAAAATTTTAGTTTTAATACAGTCATAAGCGTTCTCCGTCTATTTATGTTTAACAACAAAATAAGTAACAGGCAAAAAAAAGCCGCTGGATCAGCGGCTTTTTTAATCTAGATATTGTTATTTATCTTCTTTAGTTTCTTCTGTATCTTCTTCTGCGTCTTCTTCTTTAGGCTCTTCTGCTTGTACAGGCTCTTCTGCCTCAGGAGTCGTTTCTGCTACTTCTTCTGCCTCTGCCTCTGCCTCTACTTCTTCTTCAGCTTCAGGTTCAGCCTCGACGACGACTTCTTCATCAGACTCATCAACATAATCTTCAATATCGTCTGCTTCAAAATCTACTTCTGGACGATCAACCAGCTCAACATAAGCCATAGGCGCTTTATCACCAGTACGCAGGCCACACTTTATAACGCGCAGATAGCCGCCAGGACGCTCTTGATAGCGTGGTCCTAGCTCTGTGAATAATTTACCTACTGCAGCTTTATCTTGTACACGGCTAAAAGCCAGGCGTCGATTAGCTACACTGTCTTTTTTAGCCAAAGTAATTAAAGGCTCAGCATAAGACCTTAATTCTTTAGCTTTAGCCAAAGTTGTTTTAATAATTTCGTGCTCAACAAGAGACGTAGCCATATTCCGGAACATGGCCTTGCGATGACTACTGTTTCTGTTAAGTTGACGTCCTGAATGACGGTGACGCATGACTACTATTCCTAATTTTTAATTTCTATTTAAATCTTTTTAAGCTGCTCGCTCATCACCTTTTAAAGAAGATGGTGGCCAGTTTTCAAGACGCAAGCCCAGAGAAAGGCCTCTAGAAGCTAGCACGTCTTTTATTTCAGTTAATGATTTCTTACCGAGATTTGGCGTTTTCAAAAGTTCTACTTCTGTACGCTGAATTAAATCACCGATGTAATAAATATTTTCTGCTTTCAAACAGTTTGCGGAACGCACTGTAAGTTCCAAATCATCAACTGGACGCAACAATATTGGATCGATTTTATCTTCAAGTTCTTCAGGCTCATTAACCACATCACTTTGTAAATCAACGAATACACTAAGTTGATGTTGCAAAATAGTTGCTGCTTGACGGATGGCTTCTTCAGCATCCATCGTGCCATTTGTTTCTAATTCAAGAAGGAGTTTATCTAAATCAGTTCGTTGTTCAACACGTGCATTTTCAACTGTGTAGGTCACTTGATTCACTGGAGTGTAAGAAGCGTCAAGCATAAGCTTGCCAACTGAACGAGTTTCATCTTCTTCACTTATGCGTGCATCAGCAGGAACATAACCACGTCCTGAGCCCACTTTAATACGCATATTGATTGATCCGTTTTCATTTAGGTTACAAATCAGGTGATCAGGGTCTACAATTTCAACATCATGATCTAATGTAATGTCTGCGGCTGTAACCGGTCCTTTACCAGATTTACTCAAGCTTAAAACAACTTCAGTCTGTGCGTTTAAAGCAATTGCCAGGCCCTTCAAGTTAAGGATGATTTCAATAACATCCTCTTGAACACCTTCGATAGTGCTGTATTCATGGACCACGCCATCAATTTCAACTTCTTCGACAGCAAAACCAGGCATTGAAGAAAGAAGTATTCTTCTCAGGGCATTACCTAAAGTATGACCAAATCCTCTCTCAAGCGGCTCTAAAACCACTTTGGAACGGTACTTATCCAATTCCTCCACCTGGATTACTTGAGGGGTCAGAAAGTTTGCTAGGGAAATCTGCATGTAGATCCTCTTTTATTTGGCTTAGTTAATATTAAATTAAATTTTTTGTTTAAAGCTGCTCTGATAAACCTAAGGTTTACTTAGAGTACAACTCTACAATCAAGCTTTCGTTAATCTCAGCTGGTAACTCACTACGCTCAGGCTTTTGTTTAAACTGGCCTTCTAGCTTACTGACATTAACGTCAATCCATTCAGATGGTGCGCGAGTAGCAGCTAAATCCAGAGCAGATTTAATACGCAATTGTTCTTTAGCTTTCTCACGAACTGAGACCACATCACCTTCTTGTACCTGATAAGAAGCAATGTTAACGACTACACCATTAACTAGGATGGATTTATGTGCAACTAACTGTCTCGATTCTGAGCGAGTTGAACCGAAGCCTATACGATAAACAACATTATCAAGGCGGCTTTCTAAAAGTTGTAAAAGATTTTCACCAGTAGCGCCTTTTAATCTAGCAGCTTCTTTATAATAAGAACGGAACTGCTTCTCTAGAACGCCATACATACGACGTACTTTTTGCTTTTCACGCAACTGTACACCGTAGTCAGAAAGGCGAGTACGACGTTGGCCATGCTGACCAGGAATCGTTTCGGCTTTACATTTATCTTCTAGAGAACGCACACCACTCTTAAGAAAAAGATCGGTACTTTCTCTTCTAGATAATTTACATTTCGGGCCTATATAACGGGCCATAAGTTCTTCTCCTGTCTACTTTATCTGGCTGCTTATACGCGACGTCTTTTTGGTGGCCGGCAACCATTATGAGGAATCGGGGTAACGTCAGTGATGTTGCTTACTTTAAGACCACAGGAATTTAAAGCGCGAACTGCTGATTCACGTCCTGGGCCGGGGCCATTCACCCTAACATCCACATTTTTCAAACTATATAAATCAACAGCTGCTTTACCTGCTTTCTCTGCGGCAACCTGTGCTGCGAAAGGAGTACTTTTTCTTGAACCACGGAAACCAGACCCACCGGAAGTAGCCCAGCTCAAGGCATTACCCTGACGATCAGTAATCGTGATAATAGTGTTGTTAAACGAGGCATGGATATGAGCAACACCATCAGAAACTGATGTTCTTGCTTTTTTACGCCCTTGCACTTCAGGTTTAGCCATTAACTTAGTACCTTATTTATAAATCTTATTAAATTCTGTTAATTACGTATTGGTTTACGCGGCCCTTTACGGGTT
Organism: Gammaproteobacteria bacterium; assembly: GCA_029246545.1. GTDB lineage: Bacteria > Pseudomonadota > Gammaproteobacteria > Pseudomonadales > Pseudohongiellaceae > UBA5109. Next base: position 75,882 of record JAQWMX010000013.1, on the reverse strand, counting down.
CTGGCATTAGTTTTAGTTCGTTGTCCATTCACCGGCAAACTACGACGATGACGTATTCCACGATAAGTACCTAAATCCATCAAACGCTTAATGTTCATGGATATTTCACGGCGCAAATCGCCTTCAACATTCAATTTAGTTATCTCAGAACGTAGCGAATCCAGGGATTCTTCACTTAAATCACTAACTTTAGTATCCGGCGCAATGCCTGTAGTTTCACAAAGCTGCTTAGCAATTGTGGCACCAACGCCATAAACATAGCTTAGTGAAATCACTACATGCTTATTATCTGGTATGTTGACTCCGGCAATACGGGCCATATTTTTACTCCAATTCTCTTTTTAACTTCTAATCTTCGTTATTTTTATAAATAAAATCAAACACTTAATTCTTAAATTTCTATCTTGCCGAGTTAAAAGGCGCGATAGCTTATACCCTGCCCTCAGCAAAATCAAGCAAGAGCTCTACTAGCCCTGACGCTGCTTATGACGAGGCTCTTTACAGATCACTCGCACAGTGCCATTGCGTCTTACTACTTTGCAATCTCTGCACATTTTTTTTACTGAAGCTCTAACTTTCATGGTTCTACTCCTAAATTCTTATCAGGCTCTAACGTTTGAACGAGCCAATATTGGATTTTTTCATCAACGATTCGTATTGATGTGACATCAAATGCGATTGCACTTGCGCCATAAAATCCATACATACAACGACCACAATCAATAATGAAGTACCGCCCAACTGAAACGGAACATTGGCTGAGGTTTGTAAAAACTGAGGCATTAAACAAATTAAAGTAATGTAGGCGGCACCAAACATAGTAAGACGCGTCATCACACTATCAACATAACTTGCAGTCTGCTCACCTGGACGAATACCAGGAATAAATGCACCAGAGCGTTTTAAATTTTCTGATATTTCCTTTGGATTAAAAACCAAGGATGTATAAAAGAAGCAAAAAGTTACAATCAAAACTGTGAACAATAAAATATTTAATGGCTGTCCTGGACCAAGAACAAGAGCTATATCAGCTAAAAACTCATAACCTTCGCTATTACCAAACCAAGTTCCTAGAGATTGCGGGAACAATAAAAATGAGCTGGCAAAAATTGCTGGAATAACACCAGCCATATTAACTTTAAGTGGTAAATGACTAGATTGGCCCTGATACATCTTTCGGCCCTGTTGGCGAGGTGCATAATTAACAGTAATACGGCGCTGACCTCTTTCAACAAACACAACACAAGCAATAACTACAGCAGCAAGAACGGCAACTACAAATAAGGCTAAAGGAGATATCTGACCTTCAGCTGCCTGTTCTAATGCTTGACCGATGGCAGCTGGTAAACTTGCAACGATTCCCGCAAAAATTAACAAAGAAATTCCATTACCAACACCGCGTTCAGTGATCTGCTCTCCTAGCCACATCAAGAACATCGCACCAGTTATTAAAGAAACTATCGCAGTAAAGTAAAAACTAAAGTTAGGCTCAAAAGATATCGGCGCTAATAAACCAGTAGTGATAGCTACAGCCTGAACACTGGCAAACATTAAGGCGCCATAGCGGGTGTATTGACTTATTTTACGGCGTCCAGACTCACCTTCTTTCTTAAGCTGTTCTAATGAAGGGGTAGTTGCGGTTAATAATTGCATAATAATCGAGGAAGTAATGTAAGGCATGATGCCCAGAGCAAAAATACTCATACGCTCAATAGCACCACCAGAAAACATATTGAAAAGGCCTAAAAAGGTCCCCTGATTTTGGTTAAATAAAGCTTGTAGCTGATCAGGATTAATTCCCGGCACAGGGATATGCGTACCAATTCGGTAGACAAATATCGCAAACAGCACGAAAAACAACCTAGCTTTTAATTCTGCTAGACCGTCTCCTTTACCTGCTTGCATTCCTGCTTTTGCTACGCCTTTCTTAGCCATTTTCTTTACTTGCTTACTCTTCTATCTTGCCACCAGCAGCTTCAATAGCAACTCTGGCACCTTTTGTAACTCGTAAACCTTTGACAGTAACTGCTTTAGTTACTTCACCTGACAACATTACTTTCACACGCTTAATATTACGGTTAATGATGTCTGCTTTTTCTAGTGCTGCAATATCAATTACATCAGCGTCAACTTTATTAAGTTCTGATGTACGAACTTCAGTAGTTACCATGCCAATTCGTGAAGTAAAACCGAATTTAGGTAAACGCTTTTGTAAAGGCATTTGACCGCCTTCAAAACCTGGTTTTACACCACCACCAGTACGTGATTTTTGGCCTTTATGACCACGACCAGCAGTCTTACCATTACCACTACCAATACCACGACCTACTCGTTTCTTAGAAGTGCTAGCGCCAGGTACATTACTTATTGTATTTAATCTCATTACTACTCTCCCTCCACCAGAAGCAGGTGACGGATTTTATTAATCATGCCACGAACAGAAGCAGTATCTTCAACTTCAACTTGGTGACGAATACGACGCAAGCCTAGACCTGTTACACAAGCCTTGTGCTTAGGCAAAGCACCAATTGGGCTTTTAACTAAAGTCACTTTTACTGTTTTTGTTGCCATCACTACTTACCTGTTCTTATCTTTTGTGTTGGTTTGTACGTTTTCTTAGTTCTTGGTCTCAACCAACTATTTTTAGCCCACTATCTCTTCAATTTTCTTGCCACGTTTCGCTGCTATTTCTTCAGGGGCACGCATATGCTGTAAACCTTTGAAAGTAGCACGAACTACATTTACTGGATTAGTAGAGCCATAACATTTGGCTAACACATTATGTACGCCAGCAAGTTCTAGAATTGCACGCATTGCACCACCGGCAATTACCCCAGTACCTTCAGATGCAGGCTGCATGTATACATTTGAAGCGCCATGACGAGCTTTAACCGGATATTGCAAAGTGCCACCATCCAGTTTTACAGAAATCATATTTCGGCGAGCTGCTTCCATAGCTTTTTGGATTGCTAATGGCACTTCACGGGCTTTACCACGTCCAAAGCCAACTTTTCCATTACCGTCGCCGACAGCTGTCAAAGCAGTGAAACCAAAAATACGGCCACCTTTAACAACTTTTGCTACACGGTTAACCTGAATAAGCTTTTCTTGCAGGCCTTCATCGTTTTTATTTTGATCGTTTGTATATGCCATATTCTAAAACTCCAGTCCGCCTTCACGCGCCGCATCAGCTAACGCTTTAACTCTGCCATGGTACCGGTAACCACTGCGGTCAAAAGCAACCTTAGTTACACCAGCAGTTTTTGCTTTTTCAGCAATCTGCTTACCAATTTCAACAGCAGACTCAACATTTCCAGTTTTCTTAGCACCTAGGGAAGTAGCAGTTGCCAGAATCTGGTTATCCGGAGAAATAATCTGCGCATAGATATGCCGTGGACTACGATAAACACTCAGCCTATTAACACGTAATTCGCTGATTTTAGCCCGTGCTCTTTTTGCCCGACGTAAACGTGATTTTTTCTTGTCGTTCATTGCTCTTCTATTGCCTCAATATTAGCTTCTAGCTACTCTTATTTCTTCTTAGCTTCTTTACGATAGACATATTCATCTGTGTAACGAATACCTTTACCTTTATATGGCTCAGGTGGTCTAAATTCTCTAATTTCAGCGGCAACTTGACCAACAAGTTGTTTGTCAGCGCCTTTAATAATTATTTCAGTCTGACTTGGTGTTTCTGCTGTTACACCCTCTGGCAAACTGTAATCAATCGGGTGAGAATATCCGACGATCAAATTTAAGATTTTACCTTGAGCTTTTGCACGATACCCAACACCAATCAATGTCAGTTTTTTCTCATAACCCTTACTGACACCTATAACCATATTGTTAACAAGTGAACGGAAAGTTCCAGTAATTGCTACAGAGTTCTTATTTTTAGCTTTCAGCTTCAACTGGTTATCTTCATTAACAATGTCAACTTGCTCATGCATACTGAGTTCAAGTGTGCCCTGACTACCTTTAAGGGATATCAAACCATTAGCTATATTGGCTTCTACACCGCTTGGTAAATCTACTGGACTGTTCGCTATTCTGGACATAATCTTGCTCTTTTAAATCATCAAATCTATAAAATTAAAAAACAGTACAAAGAACTTCGCCGCCAATACCAGCCTGACTAGCAGCTTTACCTGTCATCACACCTTTATTGGTAGACACTATTGCTACGCCTAACCCAGCTCGCACTTCTGGCAAATTTTCATTTGCAACATAATTACGCAGTCCAGGTCGACTACCTCTGTGTAATTCTTCAATAACAGCTTTGCCTTTAAAATATTTAAGATCAACCGTTACTACAGGCTTAACAAGATCTTCACTCACCTGATAGCCGTTTATATAACCTTCTTGTTTTAGCACATCAAGAATTGCCAGCTTAATTTTTGAAGCAGGACATTCAACGCTTTCTTTTTGTACTAACTGGGCATTTCTGACTCTGGTCAGAAGGTCCGCTATTGGATCAGACATACTCATGTTTTTATCTCTCCTACTATCGCCTTAGCAACTACCAGCTTGCCTTAGTTAAACCTGGCAGATCACCACGCATTGCAGCTTCACGTATTTTATTTCTACACATCTTAAATTTTCTATATACACCATGTGGACGTCCGGTAATTTGGCAACGGCGCACCTGCCTCACAGGGCTAGCATCACGTGGTAATTTTTGTAGCTTAATCTGAGCTTCCCATTTCTCTTCATCAGAAGCAGTCGTGCTAACGATTGTTGCTTTCAATCCAGCACGCTTTTCAGCATAACGAGCTGTGAGCTTGGTTCGTTTATTTTCTCTTGCGATCATTGATGCTTTAGCCATCTTTAAACTATCCTCTGCTTTTATCGCTTATACTTGCTCAGCGGCCGTTTCGCCGCCTTTAAGTGGGAACTGTAATTCTCGTAATAAGGCTCTGCCTTCATCATCAGTTCTAGCTGTTGTGGTAATCGTAATATCCATACCTCTCAAGGTATCAATCTTGTCGTAATCAATTTCAGGGAAAATAATTTGTTCAGTTACACCCAATGCAAAGTTACCGCGCCCATCAAATGATTTCGGGTTAAGACCACGGAAATCACGAATACGTGGAATAGCAATGCTAACCAGGCGATCTAAAAACTCATACATGCGAACACCACGCAGTGTTACTTTGGCACCAACTGGCCAACCTTCACGAACTTTAAAACCCGCAACAGATTTACGTGCATTAATGACGATAGGTTTCTGCCCGGTGATTTGAGTCAAATCATTTAAAGCATTTTCCAATACTTTCTTATCACCAAAGTCACCATTACCCATATTCAGTACCACTTTAGTAACTTTTGGTACTTCCATAGGGTTTTTATAGGCGAACTGCTCAGTCAATGCTGGCACCACTTCGTTTCTATATAAATCTCTTAATCGAGCCATCTCTTTATCTCACTAAACTTGCTATCTGTTAATCAACCAGCGAACTGTCTGATTTAAATATGCGAACTTTCGTGCCGTCTTCTTCAACTTTAAAACCAACACGATCTGCTTTTTCTGATTTCGGATTAAATATGGCAATGTTTGAAATCTGAATACCTGCTTCTTTTTCAACAATACCACCCTGTTGACCGGCATTCGGATTCGGGCGTGTATGACGTTTAATCATATTAATTCCAGAGATAATTAAACGGCCATTATCTAACACGCGAGTAACCTTGCCACGCTTGCCTTTATCACGGCCAGCAATCACGATCACTTCATCATCTCTTTTCAGCTTTAGCATTAACCTGTTCTCAACCTCTAACTTAAATTCTTTCTATAAAACTTCAGGTGCTAGAGAAATTATTTTCATAAATTTCTCATTTCGTAATTCACGAGTTACTGGGCCGAATACACGGGTACCAATCGGTGCATCCTGGGCATTCAATAAAATTGCTGCATTGTCATCAAATTTGATCAATGAGCCATCCTGTCGTCTAACGCCACTCCTGGTACGAACCACTAAGGCACTTAATACTTGACCTTTCTTTACCTTTCCACGTGGAATAGCTTCTTTCACAGTAACTTTTATAACATCACCCACTCTGGCATAACGTCTATGAGAACCGCCCAACACCTTGATGCACATGACACGTCTTGCACCACTGTTATCTGCCACATCTAAATAAGATTGTGTTTGAATCATCTAATTTCTCCGCGCCTCTCAATCCTGCTATTAATACTTTTGTTACTTAAACTTGTACTGCTTTCTCGTCAACAGAAACTAATGCCCAAGTTTTCATTTTAGAAATAGGTCTTACTTCTTTTATAGTCACTGCATCACCTGGCATACACTCATTACTTTCATCATGTGCATGCAACTTTGAAGACTTAGTCACATATTTCCCATAAACTGGATGCTTTACACGCCTTTCAACCAAGACAGTAACTGTTTTATCCATCTTGTTACTAACTACTCTACCCGTAGCTGTACGCGCACTTTTTTCTACTGATGTATTTTCTGTTGATTTAGTTTCTGACATCTTTTAAGAACCTGCTTTTTCAGTAATCAGAGTTTTAACTCTGGCAATATCTTTTCTCACTACAGGCAGCAAATGAGTCTGGTTCAACTGACCAGTCGATTTTTGCATTCTGTGATTAAACTGATCACGTAATAAGCCTAGTAAAATCTCGTTAAGTTCATCAACAGATTTTTCTCTAAGTTCTGTCGTATCTAAACCGGCCATTACATCACCACCCTTTTAGCAAATTTGGTTTCGAACGGTAATTTTGCAGCTGCCAAAGCAAATGCTTCTATAGCTAATTCTTCGGTCACACCTTCCATTTCGAATAACATTTTACCTGGCTGAATCTGAGCTACCCAGTATTCAACACTACCTTTACCTTTACCTTGACGAACTTCTAAAGGCTTCTTGGTAATTGGCTTGTCTGGAAATACGCGAATCCAGATTTTACCGCCACGTTTCACATGTCGAGTTAATGCACGACGTGCTGACTCAATCTGACGAGCTGTTAAACGACCACGGCCAATTGCTTTAAGACCATATTCGCCAAAACTCACGGAGCTACCGCGATGAGCAAGACCACGATTACGGCCTTTCATCTGCTTGCGGAATTTTGTTCGCTTTGGTTGTAACATCTCTCGCCTACCTCTTACTCAATTCTTTTCTTTCTAAAGCCGTTTATTGTTTATTTGGTCTCTACTACAACTTCAGGTTCTTCAGCAAAGCTAAAAACTTCACCTTTAAATATCCAAACTTTCACACCGATAATTCCGTAAGTGGTTAAAGCCTCACTAGTGGCATAATCAATGTCAGCGCGTAAAGTATGCAAAGGCACGCGGCCTTCGTGATAGCGTTCAGAACGAGCGATTTCAGCTCCACCTAAACGACCACTTACCTGCACCTTGATACCTTCTGCACCTTGACGCTTTGCATTTTGCATAACACGTTTCATTGCGCGACGAAACATCACACGACGCTCTAATTGTTGAGCAACATTATCGGCTACTAACTGTGCATCTAAATCCGGCTTGCGAATTTCTTCAATATTTATGTGTACTGGCACACCCATTTTTGCTGTAAGTTCTGACCTTAATTTCTCAACATCTTCACCTTTTTTACCAATTACAATACCGGGGCGGGCTGTGTAAATAGTAATTCTTGCAGTTTGAGCCGGACGTTCAATCTCGACACGTGAAACTGAAGCTGCAACCAGTTTCTTTTTCAACATGTCGCGAATTTCCATATCCTGCAACAAATGATCTGCATAATCTTTACCACTGGCATACCAGACTGAAGTATGTTTTTTAACAATACCGAGTCTTATACCTGTTGGGTTTACTTTCTGCCCCATGTTTGCCCCTTCTCTCCAGTTAACCTAGTTAGCGCTGTCGTCTGCAACTTTTACAGTAATGTGACAATAGCGTTTTAATATTCTATCTGCCCGGCCTTTAGCTCTAGGGCGAATTCTTTTTAAAGTTGTTCCTTCATCCACATAAATAGTACTGACTCGAAGTTCATCAATGTCTAGCCCTTCATTATGCTCAGCATTAGCTATGGCGGAATCCAAAACTTTCTTAATAACCTCAGCGCCTTTTCTAGGACTAAAGGTTAATATTTCCAGCGCGGCTTCAACACCAAGGCCACGAATCTGGTCTGCTACCAGTCGCGCTTTTTGTGCTGAAAGGCTTGCACCTTTTAGTTTCGCTGTTACTTCCATTATCTTCTAAGCCTCAAAACTAATTATCATGTTTATACTTAATCCGCTTTTCTATCCGAAGTGTGTCCACGATAAGTACGAGTTACTACAAACTCTCCTAACTTATGACCAACCATGTCTTCAGAAATCAAAATTGGCACATGCTGCCGACCATTATGAACAGCAATCGTTAGTCCCAACATTTCTGGAGAAACCATAGAGCGTCTAGACCAAGTTTTAATTGGTCTTCTGTCATTTTTATCAGCGGCAACTTGTACTTTCTTCAATAAATGAAGATCAATAAAAGGCCCTTTCTTTAGCGATCTTGGCACTGTTCTACCTACCCTTATCTATTAGCGTTTCTACGACGAACAATCATGTTATTCGTACGTTTGTTAGTTCTAGTTTTATAACCTTTAGTTGGCGTACCCCATGGTGAAACAGGATGACGGCCACCAGAAGTTCTACCTTCACCACCACCATGCGGATGATCAACCGGGTTCATGGCAACACCACGAACAGTCGGCCTAACACCTCGCCAGCGTCTAGCACCAGCTTTACCTAATGAGCGCAAACTATGCTCACTATTTGACACTTCGCCTAATACAGCTCTGCAATCTGACAATACTTTTCGCATTTCACCTGAACGTAATCTCAAGGTGGCATACTGCCCTTCTCTAGCAACCAATTGAACTGATGTGCCAGCACTACGAGCTATTTGAGCACCTTTACCAGGCTTCAATTCAATACAATGAACTGTGCTACCAACAGGAATGTCACGCAAAGCCAGACAATTTCCTGGCTTCATCGGCGCACCTGTTCCAGATATAACCTCATCACCAGCGCTTACTTTACCTGGCGCAATTATGTATCTGCGCTCACCGTCTGCATACCTAAGTAATGCTATATTGGCAGTACGATTGGGATCATATTCAAGCCTCTCTATTACAGCCGGGATACCATCTTTATCGCGTTTGAAATCTATAATTCGGTATTTTTGCTTATGTCCGCCACCAATATGACGCGTTGTAATACGTCCAGCATTATTTCGTCCACCAGTCTTTGATTTCTTCTCAAGCAATGGCCCATAAGGCTGACCTTTATGAAGGTCAGGATTAACGACCCTAACTACAAAACGGCGTCCTGGTGAAGTAGGTTTACTCTTTAAAACTGGCATGATCTTCTCCTACCCCTTAACCCAGTTCAGCAAAATCAATTTCTTGACCTTGTTCTAATCTAATATAGGCTTTCTTCCAATCTGAACGGCTGCGGATTTTTCCACGAGCTGATCTTTTGGTTTTGCCTTTAACATTTAAAACCTGCACATCTTTAACTTGCACATCAAACAAACTCTCTACAGCTTCTTTAATTTCAGGTTTAGTTGCGTCGTTTGCCACTCTGAAAGTCACTTGATTATTTTGTTCAGAAATAATCGATGTTTTTTCAGAAATATGCGGCCCATAAATAATGGTTAGTATGCGTTCCTGATTCATGCCAGCATCCCCTCTACTTTCTTCAGTGCTGGCAATGTCATCAACACTTTATCAAACTCGATTAAACTGACAGGATCAACGGCTGCTGCATCACGGACGTCGACCTTATAAAGGTTGCGTGATGCCAGATATAAATTTTTATCTATTTCTTCACTAACAATTAACACATCTTTCAAATCAAACTCGGATAGTTTTTGCACTAAACCTTTAGTCTTGTGATCTTCTAGTGTGAAATCGTCTACGATTAGGAGTCTTTCTTGTCGGATTAATTCTGAAAGGATGCAGCGAAGAGCGCCACGATACATTTTTTTATTAATTTTCTTTGAGTGATCTTGAGGTCTTGCGGCAAATGTAACACCACCGGAACGCCAGATTGGACCTCTTGAGGTTCCTGCACGAGCTCGACCGGTACCTTTTTGACGCCATGGTTTTTTACCACCGCCATTAACTTCAGATCGTGTCTTTTGCTTAACAGAGCCCTGACGAGCACCTGCTAAATAGGTCACAACTACCTGATGAACTAGGCTTTCGTTATATTCTTTAGCGAAACTCTCATCAGAAATTGAAACTTTTTTGCCGGTCTTCTTACCGGGCGCTGCAACATTAATATCCATTGCTTACCCCTTTAAAGACTTAGCTTTGATTGCTGGAGAAATGATCACATCTGCTCCGGTTGCACCCGGTACAGCACCTTTGATCAATAGTAGATTGTTTTCAGTATCAACTCTTACAACCTCGAGCCCTTGTGTAGTGACTCTGGCACTACCCATATGGCCTGCCATTTTCTTACCTTTCCATACTCTACCAGGTGTTTGGCATTGACCGATTGAACCTGGCGCTCTATGAGAAAGTGAATTACCGTGAGTTGCGTCCTGCATGCCGAAGTTATAACGCTTGATAACACCTTGGAAGCCCTTACCCTTTGAAGTACCAGTCACATCAACCATCTGACCAGCCTCAAACTTTTCTACGGTAAGCTCAGAACCTTCTAGAATTTCCTGTTCAGATAACTCTGTAGCTTCAGCGCGGAATTCCCAAAGGCCATGACCTGCATCGACACCTGCTTTAGCAAAGTGACCCGCTTCTGATTTAGAAACATGCGAAGCCTTAACCAAACCAGCAGTAACTTGAATAGCACTATAGCCATCAATTTCTACGGTTTTAATCTGCGTTACTCGGTTAGGAAGAACTTCCACAACTGTTACGGGTATAGAGGACCCTGTTTCGGTGAAAATGCGAGTCATCCCGCTTTTTCGACCGACTAAACCAATCGACATTATAATAACCTCATCGTGTATGGGGCTTTAACCCACTATGGCTGCTTACGCATTACACCATGTTATGTTTTGCATCCCTTTAAAAATCAAGGGATAACTATTTGTTGTATTTAAAGTGCCAGCCTTATGAAAAACAGACACTTACCACTAAAACTTTCTAACTTTAATCTTAACTTCTGACTAACCTAGACTGATTTGCACTTCAACACCGGCAGCCAGATCTAGCTTCATCAAAGCATCAACGGTTTTTTCCGTTGGCTCTACAATATCCAAGAGACGTTTATGCGTTCTAATTTCATACTGGTCACGTGCATCTTTATTAACATGCGGCGAAACTAATATAGTGAAACGCTCTTTACGGGTCGGCAAAGGAATAGGTCCCTTCACTTGTGCGCCAGTACGTTTTACAGTATCGACTATTTCCTGAGTGGACTTATCAATAAGCCCATGATCAAAGGCTTTAAGCCGAATTCTGATTCGCTGGTTCTGCATGCGACCAACATCTCCTGTTTATTGTTAAAGAACTATTTTTAAGTGGAGAAGCAGGCAAGACCCTTTTCCACCACGAAAAAAGAGCGCAAATTGTAAGGATGCGGCATAGCACTGTCAAGCACTGAATGCTCTTGAAAGTGAATATTTTCAGGCTATTGGAGGATTTGGGCTAAATTAGGCTCATAAGCCCATAAATTCATCAAAAATATCGCTCAAACCCTGCTCCCTCATATCCGGAATTAGGGGCACAGCAATATTAATAATGGTTTCTGGACTGGGAATAAAATTAATCTCATGCTCAACATCTTTAATTGTCATCGTTGAGGCGTCATCTCCTAATATGCGATTAACCGTTGCAACGGTATGAATAGCACCAAACATTATACCTATTGCTTCAACCGAGCCGTCATCTAACTCTATAACTAATGCTCCACCAGAGCTTGAACCGGTTGAATCGCAATTTGTATAAATAGAATGACCTGCACCTAAGATAGCTCTGGGCGTTGCCTCCCAAATAGAGCAGTTATCTGAAATTTGTATTCGGGCTTCACCTAGTTCTGGTATTTGATTCCCGCCATAGAATTTAATTTCGGCTAGACCGGCTCGAAGTAAATTATGTAATTCTTCATGGCTTTTATTGCTAATTGGGATAGCGTTTCTGGCAACACCTATGTCAGGAGGCAAAATACTCACACCCCAATCATTCTTAATGAATGCAGCAGGGTTTTCCTGCACAATATTTCCAGTAACATTGTTGTTTAGTGGGATTCTTTGCTCAGAGCCATAAGGCTTGAAGTTACAATCAGTGCGATTTTCATTATCACTTATCTCACGAAAGCTATGACCTGATGTGATCAATATAGTATCCCCGCTGATTTGACCCAAATCGATTAAGAATCCAGTGCTAGCTTTTAAATCATTTGTTATTGGAGATCTGCAAAATATCTCGCCGGTTGCCTCAATTGTATTTCGCTCCACCTCACTAATTGGATCACGCCGGTGAACACCATCGTAGGTGAAATTTGCAGCAGAAGATAAAGCAGCTATACAAATGCTGCAGAACAATATATTTAATCGGAAAATTGTTTTGTTAAACATCAGCCTAACTCTAGCCTGAAAAGTAAAACCCTAGCAAGCTGCTTATTGATTAATAAAAAAGGGCTTCAATTGAAGCCCTTTTTTCTAACAGAATCAAATTGTTAGGGCACCTCTTCGCCAGCGTCCATAGCTTCCTGCTTAGAGGTATAGCCTTTGGCATACCAATCCTGCCATGCATCGCTATCCGCGCCACAACCACCGTCACTAGGGTCATACCAAATATCATCTTTTAAAACTAAACCAACAGCACCACCGTTTCTACCATCGCGTAAAGGGCATTTAACAACCATGACCTGATCGCCCGGTTGAAAAGTAAAACCCGTCATCGATGGACTAGATTCAATCATTCGTGGTGGTGCAGCACCTTCAAACGCGAAAATTGTACCAGCTTCATCTCTTATATAAAGTGCAACATGCGGGCTATTAAATGCCCAACGAACCACCTCACCAGACAAGACTTCTTCCTTACTGCGATCAAACATGGCAAAGCTATGATGTGCAGAAGCAAGGTCTACAGCTCCAAATGTTAGCGCTGCTAGTGTAAGAGTTGATAATGTTTTTAATGAATTTTTCATAAAATATTTCCTCGAATTTTTATAGCTATACTAAAAGACAAAATCAAATTGATCGTCAAATACAGGGCTTTTTTCCTGACCAGTTAAGTCTGCAGGCAAATCTGGATTTCGAGTCGCAGGCGTGCCCCGTGGATCAAGATACCCTGGATCACCTGGTAAACGGTATTGCGTGTTCGGGCGACCTTCTTCATCAAAAGTCAGATAGGTATTTTGGTTTTGCGCGCATTCCCAATAGCGTATTCTTAAGCCCGCATCTTCCATATCTTGACGATGACGAAAGGAATAAATGATATTCAGCGGCTCTTCTAGCATCAAGGCATCATAAAAATAGATATTAGCCACTACCTTCATTTGATCACTTTCCGCATCCCACCATTCATACCAAACCTCTACTGTCTCGGCCTGATTACTAGTCGGCGGCATCCCACGGAAAAAATCTCCCGGGTAGATATCTACTGTATGTATAACCAAAACATCACCAAGTTCATCATCCTCCGCCCAAAACCCAATACTGTCTCCAACGGCATAATGGGTCCCATCAACATTGAGATGCTCTTGATTAATATAAATTCGTCGCGTGTCATTGGCTAAATCGTTATGCCATAAAGAATATGTCGGCGTGTTTATAAATTCTCGGACATATGGCTCTCGATACCAACGTGGGATGCCAGCTGGTTCACAGGTGGTCAATCGGTCATAATCCACTCCCGCGTTAAAAGCCTCATTCCCCAGGTCAAGACGATATCGAAAAGCAGCTTCATATTCATCAGTTAACACGCCCGGAAGAATTTCATCATCTTCATCCATAAATAATATGTTATTCCTTGCTTGATGGGCTGCAGAAGACCAAAGCCCTTCCCATTTAGGCACACTCAGATAATCATGCTGAACACCACCTTTGTAATGATCCAATAAATAATCGTAATGTTCTCTTGAAGATTCAAATTCCATCGGAAATGGAATGGCATCAGGCAGGCTACCTTGCCCAGGTTGAGCAAAGACAGCACCTGAAGTAGTCAAGCTTGCACTCAGCACAATAATTTTAAAGTGTTTAGATAAGGTCATATTTCCCCCTATGAGAATCGACATGGTTTTGTTTTATTAGACTTTAACTGATCAAATCGAGTATGTCGCTTAAGACTCTTTTTATTAGTTAACTTCTACTTTCTGTGGTCACAATTACATTAAGGTGTAATCATTCAACCATTAGAGCAAATAATCAAGCCAGAATTGTTCAAATTCAAAGGAATCAAAAGATTAATATTGAACAAAGCCCTAGAATTGGTATGCTTGTTCGACTGAAATCCAAGCATCGTGTACATAGGAGTTTTACAAGTGAAAACTAGAAAAATTTATTCCCTGATAGTAGGCGCTCTTATGGCTATGAGTGTGTCTTATAGTGCCACAGCACAACCTGGACTCGCTCCATTGCCTGAAGACCCCGCACACTTCACAGCTGAGCAGGCTGAGCGAGGTGAGGCACTTTACAGAGAATCTTGTGTCATTTGCCATGGCGAGAATTTAAATGATGGTGAATTTGGCGCGCCTTTAAGGGGAACTTCTTTCTCTATTCGTTGGGCTGGCGCTAGCATGGATGCCTTATTTGAAGAAACAACTGAAATGCCACCTGGCCAAACAAATAGTTTGAGTAGAGAGCAATACGCCGATTTGATTGCTTTTATACTGCAAGAAAACGATATTCCTGCTGGTGACGATGCCTTACCTACAAATGCAACTCAGTTAGCAACATTGTTCGTACCAGGCGACTCCCTGAATTCTGGCCAAGCAGCAAGAAGAAGAGGTGGTCCTGCCGGTGGTTTTGCTCCTGGTGTGGTGATCCCTGAATGGGAAACAGCTCTAAGCCCTCTAGCAAATATCTCTGATGTAACTAATAGTATGCTGGCTAACCCGCCTGCAGAATCATGGTTGACATGGCGTGGAACTCATAACGCAACTGGTTACAGCCCACTGAGTCAAATCAACAAAGATAATGTTGATGACCTTCGCCTTGCTTGGAGTTTGGCGCTTCCAGCAGGACCTAATGAATCGACACCATTGATTCATGAAGGTGTTATGTTTGTGCATAGTTATGGTGATCACATCATGGCTTTAAATGCGATTACAGGTGATGAACTTTGGCATTACAGTAATAATTTAGCAGAGGGTATAAACCCCAGGCTGATGCGCAATATTTCCATTTATGATGACAAAATATATGCAGCAACTTCTGACAGGAAAGTTATCGCTCTCAATATGCGGACTGGCGCCCTGGTTTGGGAAACTGAAATTGACGGTGCTATATCAGGCGGACCAACAGTAGCAAATGGCGTAGTTATGCAAGGCACAATGATGACTCGAAAACCAAATGTTGTACCTGGAGGCGGCTTTGTTCAAGGTTTGGATGCAGAGACCGGCGAAAAACTTTGGCGTTTTAATTCTATTCCAGAACCTGACGAATTAGGTGGTAATACTTGGAATGGAGTGCCCTATGATGAAAGAAATGGTGGGTCTTTTTGGGTATCGGGCTCATTTGACTCTGAAACCGGCCTGGCTTATTTCGCTCCTTCACCAACTTATGACACCGCTTTAACGGTAAACCCTATAAATCAGCCCGGTATTACAAATGACGCTTTGTTTACCAACGCAACCCTGGCTTTGAGACCTGAAACTGGTGAACTGGTCTGGTATTTCCAACATATGAATAATGATCAGTTCGATGCCGATTGGATTTTTGAACGAATTATCATGGATATCAATATAGGCGGCACTGACCGACGAGTCTCTATGACTGCTGGTAAGCAAGGCTTTTATGATGCCAATGATGCTGTAACTGGCGAATATCTACTTTCTTACGATATGGGCCTGCAAAACTTCATACTTGGGGTCGACCCAGAAACCGACATGAAAATTGTCGATATGTCACTCTACCCAGATGGCGAACGAAAAATGGTTTGTCCGCATGCAGGTGGTGGGCGTAGTTGGCTTCCTGGCGCTTATAACCCAGAAACCCAAACTATGTATGTCCCTGCCGTAGAAGTCTGTATGGACATGATTCCAACTGGAGAGGGATTGGGTTCTGGCGCTCTATCTGCTGGGTATAATTGGACTCTTCGCCCACGCCCAGATAGTGATGGTCTATATGGTCATATCCAAGCTTTCAATGTAAATGAGACTATGACTCAGTCGTGGACTGAACGCCAACGTGCACCTCAATCTACTGGCATATTGGCGACAGCTGGTGGTCTGATTTTTGCTGGTGCGCTCGACCGAAACCTCACAGCGTATGATGACATGACTGGTGAGCCATTATGGCAAGTTAAACTTTCTGATGTGCCGAACTCTAACCCAATATCATTTGCTGTCGGTGGTAAACAATATATTGCAATGGTCGTTGGTTATGGCGGAGCTCAAGCTGCATCCTTTCCTGGATTAGTACCTGAAATTTCATTACCAGCAACCTCAAGTTCATCAGTTTGGGTATTTGAATTACCTGAGCAATAAATAAGAAAAGCTAGACATAAAAAAGCCCTCAATTGAGGGCTTTTTTTTAATAAAAGAAAAGCTATTAACCTTTCATTACAGTCTCGGCTACATTTGTTGGTACTTCAGCATACTTATTAAATTCCATCGTATAAGTAGCTCTACCCTGCGTAGCAGAACGTAAATCAGTTGAATAACCAAACATTTCGGCTAAAGGTACTTCTGCAGTAATAACTTTACCTGCTACGGTATCTTCCATACCTTGAACAATACCTCTACGACGATTTAAATCGCCCATCACATCACCCATGTATTCTTCAGGCGTCACAACTTCAACAGCAAATATAGGTTCAAGTAAAGCAGCATCAGCATCCAAAGCGCCTTTTTTCAGAGCCATAGAGCCTGCAATTTTAAATGCCATTTCCGAAGAGTCGACATCATGGAAAGAACCATCATATAAGGTAACTTTCATAGCCAACAAAGGATAACCAGCTAAACAACCGTTTTTCATTTGTTCTTGTACGCCTTTATCAACGGCAGGAATATATTCACGTGGAATTGTTCCACCGACAATTTCATTAACAAATTCGTATTCAGAATCTGCTGGCAATGGTTCTAGTTTGAGCCATACGTGACCATACTGACCGCGACCACCAGACTGTTTAACGTGCTTACCTTCAACTTCCACGATTTTACGAATGGTTTCACGGTAAGCAACTTGAGGTTTACCAATATTAGCTTCAACACTGAATTCACGACGCATACGGTCGACTAGTACATCCAAATGCAATTCGCCCATACCAGAGATGATTGTTTGACCTGATTCCTCGTCAGTTTCCACTCGGAATGACGGATCCTCTTGTGCAAGTTTGCCTAAAGCGATACCCATTTTTTCTTGGTCTGCTTTAGTTTTTGGCTCAACAGCAACCGATATTACCGGTTCCGGGAAATCCATTTTCTCTAAGGTAATTTGCTTATTCTCAGCACATAAAGTCTCACCCGTAGTGACATCTTTTAAACCAATCGCAGCAGCTATATCTCCTGCCAATACTTCTTTAATCTCTTCACGGGAATTGGCGTGCATTTGTACCATACGTCCCACACGTTCTTTTTTGTGTTTTATCGGGTTATATACAGTATCACCAGACTTCAGAGTACCTGAGTAAACTCTAAAGAAGGTCAATGTACCGACAAAGGGGTCAGTAGCAATCTTAAAGGCTAATGCTGCAAAAGGGGCATCATCTTCAGCTTCACGCGCTTCAACTGTTTCTTCATCTTCTAATACGCCTTGAATGGCTTTTACTTCAGTTGGCGATGGCAGATATTCAATTACCGCATCCAATACAGCTTGGACACCTTTGTTTTTAAATGCAGAACCACATAGAGTCGGGACAATCTCATTGGCAAGAGTACGAGCCCGCAATCCTTCTTTAAGCTCTTCTTCAGTTAAAACACCGCCATCAAGATATTTCTCCATTAATTCATCTGTACCTTCAGCAGCGGCTTCCACCATTACTTCATGCCACTTTTCAGATTCTGAAACCATATTTTCAGGAATGTCGGTATATTCAAAAGTTGCACCTTGATCGTCTTCATTCCATAGAATTTGTTTCATTTTTACTAGGTCAATAACACCCTTAAACTCATCTTCGGCACCAATAGCTAACTGAATAGGAATAGGGTTAGCGCCTAATCTTTCTTTCATCTGCTGTACTACTTTTAGGAAATCAGCACCCGCGCGATCCATCTTGTTAACAAATACCATGCGAGGCACTTCATAACGATTTGCTTGGCGCCATACAGTTTCAGTTTGTGGTTGAACACCAGAACTAGCACAAAGTACTACTACAGCCCCATCAAGTACTCGTAATGAACGTTCTACTTCAATGGTGAAGTCAACGTGTCCAGGTGTATCAATAATATTAATACGGTATTCATCGAACTGTTTGTTCATCCCTTGCCAGAAACAGGTAGTAGCAGCAGAAGTAATGGTAATACCACGCTCTTGTTCCTGCTCCATCCAGTCCATTGTCGCAGCACCGTCATGAACCTCACCGATTTTGTGAGAAATACCAGTATAAAAAAGCACACGCTCGGTAGTCGTGGTTTTACCCGCGTCCACATGGGCAACAATACCAATATTACGATAGCGATTGATGGGGGTTTTTCTAGC
The DNA here is from genome assembly GCA_029246545.1 of Gammaproteobacteria bacterium. Taxonomy (GTDB): domain Bacteria; phylum Pseudomonadota; class Gammaproteobacteria; order Pseudomonadales; family Pseudohongiellaceae; genus UBA5109. The sequence goes on along the minus strand of JAQWMX010000013.1, from coordinate 57,121 downwards.
CACAGTCTAGACCTCAATAAATAAGTTGATTATAAAAATAAAAAATTCTTAGAAACGATAATGCGAGAAAGCTTTGTTAGCTTCAGCCATGCGATGCACATCTTCACGTTTTTTCACAGCACTACCGCGACCTTGTGCAGCATCAATAATCTCACCTGCTAAACGTAAGGCCATAGATTTTTCGCCACGCTTACGTGAATGCTCAACTAACCAGCGCATTGCTAGAGCATTTCGGCGTTCTGGTCTTACTTCTACAGGCACTTGATAAGTAGCACCACCAACACGGCGTGATTTAACTTCAACCAGGGGAGCTATATTATCTAGAGCAGTTTCAAAAGTTTCTAATGCTTCAGTCTCTGCTTTTTCAGAAACTACATCTAAGGCACCATAAACAATTTTTTCAGCAACAGATTTCTTACCATCAACCATTACATGATTCATGAACTTAGCAAGAATTTTATTACCGAATTTTGGATCAGGCAGAACTTCGCGTTTGGCGACGACTCGTCTTCTAGGCATGCTTTCCTCTCTTCAGGTTATCCAGGATTAAGGATGATTCCTCACCTGGCCTTACTGTTATAAAATTACAATAAAGATAAATTAAGATTTAGGTCGTTTGGTTCCGTATTTGGATCGACCTTGTTTTCGATCAGCAACGCCAGAAGTATCTAGGCTGCCTCTAACAGTGTGATAACGCACACCAGGCAAATCTTTTACCCTACCGCCTCTAATCAATACCACCGAGTGCTCTTGTAGGTTATGGCCTTCACCACCAATATATGAAGTTACTTCATAAGAATTAGTAAGACGTACACGACAAACTTTTCGAAGTGCCGAGTTAGGTTTTTTAGGTGTAGTCGTATAAACACGAGTACACACACCTCTACGCTGTGGGCAACCCTGAAGGGCTGGCACATCACTTTTTTCAATTTTGCTTTTTCTAGGCTTTCTAACCAATTGGTTAACGGTTGCCATTCATAACTCCTGCACTTTTTAATGCGTCACTTAATTTTTAACCAACGCATTATTTATATTATTTCTTCGATCCTTCACAAAGAGGCGCGATTTTAAAGAGCCGCACCTCTATAGTCAACTTAAACAAGGCATCAGAGTAAATTGTTTTTACTCTAATACCATTATCTAAATCTAGTCTTCAGTACCTTCAGCAGAAGCAGATTCAACTTCAGACTTCAAAGCTTCACTCAACGCTGCTTCAACATCACTCGCCGATACGCTGTCTGATTCTTGTGCAGCATTACGTTTAGCTTCGGCTTGTAAACGTCTAGTTTCATGATAAGTCAGACCTGTACCGGCAGGAATCAAACGTCCTACTACTACGTTCTCTTTCAAACCATGCAAAAAGTCTTTTTTCCCTGTAACTGCTGCTTCTGTAAGTACTCGAGTTGTTTCTTGGAAAGAAGCTGCCGAAATGAATGACTCTGTTGCCAGAGACGCTTTCGTAATACCTAAAAGCACACGTTCAAATTTAGCAGGCTGCTTGCTTTCTTCTCTCAGCTTTTTGTTTTCAGTTCTTACTCTGATGTACTCAACCTGTTCACCTTTAATGAAAGAAGAATCTCCCATATCTGTGATCTCAGCTTTACGCAGCATCTGCCGTACAATAACTTCGATGTGTTTGTCGTTTATGCGTACACCTTGTAAGCGATAAACATCTTGCACTTCATTAACAATAAAATTTGCTAATGCTTCAACACCTTTAAGCCGTAGAATGTCATGCGGAGTAGGAGGTCCATCAGAAACAATCTCACCTTTCTCAATAAACTCACCTTCAAACACGGTCATCTGACGCCATTTTGGAATCAACACTTCATAATGATCACTGCCATCAGTTGGTGTAATAACCAGTCGTCGTTTACCTTTAGTTTCTTTACCAAAACTAACCGTACCGGATATTTCAGCCAGTATGGCTGGCTCTTTCGGTTTTCGTGCTTCAAATAAATCAGCTACTCGTGGCAGACCACCAGTAATATCACGTGTTTTAGAACCTTCCTGAGGTATACGCGCAATAACGTCACCAATATTGACCTTAACGCCATCTTCCACACCAACAATAGCTTTTGCAGGAAGAAAGTAATGTGCAGGAACTGTAGTGCCCGGCAGGGTAAGTTCTTTACCTTTACCATCCAATAAAGTGATAGCTGGACGCAAATCTTTACCAGCGGAAGACCTTTCAGCAGTATCCATCACTGAAATACTAGATAATCCAGTAATTTCATCAGTCTGATGTGTCACACTCAAACCTTCTTCCATACCATCGAATTTCACTTTGCCTGCTACTTCAACGACGATTGGATGAGTATGTGGATCCCAGGTAGCAACAACTTGACCAATTTCCACTTCAGATTTATCTTCGCCATTAATAACGGCACCATAGGGTAATTTGTAACGTTCGCGCTCACGACCATGAGTATCATTAATATACAACTCACCAGAGCGTGATACCACGACTAGCTCGCCACTCACTTTTTTCACAGTTTTCATATTGTGTAAGTGAATAGTACCCGTAGTTTTAACCTGAACGCTGTCAGCAGCAGTTGCTCTAGAGGCCGCACCACCAATATGGAAGGTACGCATAGTTAACTGGGTGCCTGGCTCACCGATAGATTGAGCAGCAACAACACCAACTGCCTCACCTATATTAGCTAGATGACCACGACCCAAGTCACGACCGTAACAAAGTCGGCATATACCTTGATCAGCTTCACAGGTAATAGCTGAACGTACGATAATTTGGTCAATACTATTAGTTTCCAAAGTGTCGATCATTTTTTCGTCAATCAATGTGCCGGCAGCAATAACTGTTTCATTCTCACCGTTAACCACATCCTGTGCCACAACTCGGCCCAACACACGTTCACCTAGAGGTGCGATGATGTCGCCACCTTCGATGACAGGCGTCATGATTAATCCAGTCTCAGTTCCGCAATCAGCTTCCTTGATAACCAAGTCTTGAGAAATGTCTACCAGTCTACGTGTTAAGTAACCTGAGTTAGCAGTTTTTAGTGCCGTATCAGCCAAACCTTTACGCGCTCCGTGAGTCGAAATAAAGTATTGAAGAATATTCAAACCTTCACGGAAGTTTGCAGTAATAGGCGTTTCAATAATCGAGCCGTCTGGCTTGGCCATCAAACCGCGCATACCTGCTAACTGTCGAATCTGTGCGGGGGAACCCCTGGCACCAGAGTCAGCATAAATATAGACCGAGTTAAAAGACTCTTGATCTTCCTCTTCACCTTCACTGTTAATTACTTTTTCAGTAGAAAGACCGTCCATCATAGACTTAGCTACTTGATCATTAGCACGCGACCAAATATCAATAACTTTATTGTATTTCTCGCCTTGAGTTACTAGACCTGAAGAAAATTGTGATTCTATTTCTGCCACTTCAGCTTCAGCTTTTGCAATTAAAGTAGCTTTCTCATCAGGAATAACAAAATCATTCACACCGATTGATGAGCCAGAATATGTAGAATATTTATATCCCATGTACATTAATTGGTCGGCAAAAATAACTGTCTCTTTCAAACCAACGTTGCGATAGCAAGTATTAATAATGTTGGAAATTTGTTTCTTCGACATTTTCTGGTTAGCCAATTCAAAAGGCAGGCCATCAGGAACAATATCAAAGAACAGTACGCGTCCAACTGTAGTATCTACAATTGAAGTTGTTTCAGTACGCTCTCCATCTTCAGTGAACAGTACTTCTTTCAACCGAACTTTAATACGCGCCTGCAAGTGTGCATTCTTAGAACTATAAGCTTTCAACACTTCATCAGTGTCAGCAAAAATCATGCCTTCACCTTGAGCATTAACACGAGAGCGAGTCATGTAGTAAAGCCCAAGTACAACATCCTGAGACGGCACAATAATTGGCTCTCCAGATGCTGGAGATAATATGTTATTGGTTGACATCATCAAGGTTCGAGCTTCTAACTGAGCCTCAATTGTCAGAGGAATATGCACAGCCATCTGATCACCATCGAAGTCAGCGTTATACGCCGCACAAACCAAAGGATGTAACTGGATTGCTTTACCCTCAATTAGTACTGGCTCAAAAGCCTGAATACCTAATCTATGAAGAGTTGGAGCACGGTTTAAAAGAATCGGATGCTCACGGATAACTTCAGCAAGAATATCCCAAACATCTGATGTTTCTTTTTCTACCATTTTCTTGGCAGCTTTAATTGTTGTGGCAGCACCACGTAGAATCAATTTACCCAGAATAAATGGTTTGAATAACTCCAAAGCCATTTTCTTAGGCAGACCTGCTTGATGCAGTTTCAAGGTTGGCCCAACTACGATCACGGAGCGACCAGAGTAGTCGACACGTTTACCCAGTAAGTTTTGACGGAAACGTCCTTGCTTACCTTTAATCATGTCAGCTAATGATTTTAATGGACGCTTGTTAGATCCAGTAATAGCTCGTCCACGACGACCATTATCTAGCAGCGCATCAACCGATTCCTGCAACATACGTTTTTCGTTCCGTACAATAATATCTGGCGCATTTAAATCCAGTAGACGTTTTAAACGGTTATTACGGTTAATAACTCGTCTGTACAAATCATTCAGATCTGATGTGGCGAAGCGGCCGCCGTCTAGCGGAACTAAAGGACGTAAATCAGGTGGTAATACTGGTAAAACTGATAAAACCATCCATTCAGGCTTATTACCTGAATTAATAAAGCCATCTAATAACTTCAATCGTTTGGAAAGTTTTTTCAGTTTAGTTTCACTGTTAGTGTTTGGAATTTCTTCACGAAGAGTGTTTGCTTCATCATTTATATCCAAATCTGTCATCAGATCTTGGATAGCTTCAGCACCCATTTTCGCTTGAAAATCATCACCAAATTCTTCTAGTGAATCGTAATACTGTTCGTCATTTAACAACTGACCTCTTTCTAAGGTAGTCATACCTGGTTCAGTAACAACGAAAGACTCAAAATACAAAATACGTTCGATATAACGCAATGTCATATCCAACAATAATCCAATACGCGATGGTAAGGATTTGAGAAACCAGATGTGTGCAACAGGACTTGCTAGATCAATGTGCCCCATACGTTCACGGCGCACTTTTGAAAGAGCGACTTCCACGCCACATTTTTCGCAAATGACACCTCTGTGTTTCAGGCGTTTATATTTGCCGCACAAACATTCGTAGTCTTTTACTGGACCAAATATTTTCGCGCAGAATAAACCTTCTCTTTCTGGCTTAAACGTACGATAGTTTATGGTCTCAGGCTTTTTAACTTCGCCAAATGACCAAGAACGAATTAATTGTGGCGACGCCAAACCAATTCGAATCGAATCAAAGTCTTTAGCTTGTGATTGTGACTTTAATAAACCTAATAGGTCTCTCATTCTCGTCCTCCGCCTGCTGCTACTCTAGTAAGTACACAGCCAGGAAAAATTGGTTTTAGTTTTCGCTTTCTAGATCCATGTCGATGCCTAAAGAACGAATCTCTTTAACTAGTACGTTAAAGGATTCTGGCATACCAGGTTCCATTCGGTGATCGCCATCAACGATGTTTTTATACATCTTAGTACGACCTGCGACATCATCAGATTTCACAGTAAGCATTTCCTGTAGAGTGTAAGCAGCTCCATATGCTTCTAGTGCCCAAACCTCCATTTCACCAAAACGCTGACCACCGAACTGTGCTTTACCGCCCAGTGGTTGCTGTGTAACAAGAGAGTACGATCCTGTAGAACGTGCATGCATTTTGTCATCAACCAGATGATTCAATTTCAACATGTACATGATGCCTACAGTCACTTTACGGTCGAATGTATCACCAGTACGGCCATCATAAAGAGTGATCTGACCATCATCATCCATATCAGCAAGTTGTAACATCTGCTTTACTTCTGCTTCACTGGCGCCATCAAAAACGGTAGTTGCCATAGGCACACCATCTTTTAAATTTCCGGCTAGCTCCATAATTTCAGCATCATTTAAACTAGACAGATCTTCCTGACGTATAGAATTACCGATGCCATTGTAGATTTGGTCTAAGAGCTTCCTGATGTCAGCAATTTTTTGTTGCTGCTGCACCATGCCGTCAATTTTTTCACCTAAGCCTTTAGCTGCTGCACCTAAATGCGTTTCCAGTACCTGACCTACGTTCATACGTGATGGAACACCTAAGGGGTTCAATACGATATCAATCGGGTTACCTTTTTCGTCATAGGGCATATCTTCAACCGGCATAATGACGGAGATAACACCTTTATTACCATGACGACCAGCCATCTTGTCACCAGGTTGAATACGGCGTTTGATTGCCAAATAAACTTTAACAATTTTCAACACGCCTGGTGCTAGGTTATCGCCTTGAGTTAGTTTGCGTTTCTTATCTTCAAAGCGCTCATCTAATTCTTCACGGCGTTCTTTTAACTGTACAGCGGCGTTTTCTAATTGTTCACTAAGCTTGTCATCAACCAAGCGCAGCTTAAACCACTCTTCAGAACCAAGATCATCTAAATATTCAGCGCTTAGTGTGTCACCTTTTTTCAATTTAGGTCCACCAGAAACTTTTTTATCGCTTAAGGCTTTGCGTAAACGCTGAAAAGTAGCTTCTTCTACAATTCTAAACTCGTCTTCTATATCTTTTCGAACTTTAGAAAGTTGTTCTTCTTCAATCTCAAGCGCACGCTTATCTTTTTCTAGTCCGTCACGTGTGAAAATCTGTACATCAATAACTGTACCTTTTACCGAGCTAGGTACACGCAGTGAAGTATCTTTCACATCTGAGGCTTTTTCACCGAAAATTGCGCGTAATAGTTTTTCTTCTGGTGTCAACTGAGTTTCGCCTTTTGGCGTTACTTTACCAACCAGAATATCGCCTGCGTTTACTTCTGCACCGATATACACAACACCGGATTCATCTAAGCGTCCCAGAGCACTCTCACCAACATTCGGGATGTCAGCAGTAACTTCTTCGGACCCCAACTTAGTATCACGAGCGATACAAGTTAATTCCTGTATATGAATAGAAGTAAAACGATCTTCTTTAACGACACGCTCAGAGATCAAAATCGAGTCTTCGAAGTTATAACCATTCCAAGGCATAAACGCGATGCGCATATTTTGACCCAATGCCAATTCGCCCATATCAATGGATGGCCCATCAGCAATAATATCGCCAGTCGCTATAGAATCGCCGACTTTCACCAATGGACGCTGGTTTATACAGGTATTTTGATTTGAACGGGTATATTTAGTCAGGTTGTAAATATCAACACCGGCTTCACCAGCCACAGTTTCTTTATCATGTACACGCACGATAATGCGTGCTGCATCAACGCTATCAATAACTCCACCACGATTTGAAACCACACAGACGCCGGAATCACGTGCTACGTATCTTTCCATGCCTGTTCCTACCAATGGCTTTTGTGCAATCAAAGTAGGTACAGCTTGACGTTGCATGTTCGATCCCATTAAGGCTCTGTTAGCATCATCATGCTCAAGGAAAGGAATCAAAGAAGCAGCAACTGATACAACCTGCTGGGGGCTTACATCCATGAAATCAATCTGATCATTACTTACCAAGGTAAATTCATTTTGGTGACGTACTGACACCATATCTTCAGTAAATTTACTTTTCTTATTTAAAGGCGAGCTTGCTTGAGCAATTGCATAATTACTTTCTTCAATAGCGGACAGATAAACAATCTCATCAGTCACAATGCCCTTGACAACTTTCCTCACCGGACTTTCTAAAAAGCCATATCTATTGGTTTGCGCATATGTTGCTAAAGAGTTAATCAAACCAATATTTGGACCCTCAGGTGTTTCAATTGGACATACGCGACCATAGTGAGTCGGATGTACGTCACGCACTTCAAAACCAGCACGTTCACGCGTTAAACCACCAGGCCCTAAAGCAGAAATTCGACGTTTATGGGTAACTTCTGATAAGGGGTTATTTTGATCCATAAACTGTGACAGTTGGCTAGAACCAAAGAATTCTTTGATCGCTGCAGCGACAGGTTTTGCATTAATCATATCCTGAGGCATTAAGCCTTCACTGTCAGCCATTGATAAACGCTCTTTTACTGCACGTTCAACACGTACTAATCCAACACGGAATTGATTCTCAGCCATTTCACCAACAGAACGAATTCTGCGATTACCTAAATGATCAATATCATCTACTGTGCCAAAACCATTTCGGATATCAACCAAGGTTTTAATAACCGCGACGATATCTTCTTTACTAAGGACACCAGAGCCTTCAGATTCTTCTCTGCCAAGACGACGGTTAAATTTCATACGACCTACAACTGATAAGTCGTAGCGATCTTCTGAGAAAAACAGATTAGAGAATAAATTCTCTGCAGATTCTTTTGTCGGAGGCTCCCCTGGACGCATCATTCGATAAATTTCTACCAGCGCCTCAAGCCTATTTGTAGTTGAGTCAGTTCTTAAGGTATGTGAAATAAAAGGACCACAATCTAGATCGTTAGTGTAAATGGTCTCAAACTCTTTAATTCCTGAACTGACTAAAGCCTCTAATACTTCTTCTGTAATTTCAGCATTACACGGCACCAAAATTTCACCGGTATCAGTATCGATGATATCGGTTGCTATAGCATTACCTAATAAAAACTCAGCAGGAACATCCAGCTTGGTTAGCTTAGCTTTCTCAATATCACGAATATGACGCGCTGTAATCCTCGAACCAGAAGGAACAATTACTGTACGTTTATTTTTAACATCAAAATTAAGAACGACACCACGTAAACGTGAAGGCACCAGTTCAACTGAAAGAGCACCATCTTTTCCGATAAAATATTTATTATTGTCATAGAACATTTCAAGAATGTCCTGAGCACTATAATCAAGCGCTTTTAACAATATAGATGCTGGAAGTTTTCTTCTGCGGTCAATTCGCACAAAAACCTGATCTTTCGGATCAAATTCAACATCCAACCAAGAGCCACGGTAAGGAATAATACGAGCTGAATACAGGAGTTTACCTGAACTATGCGTTTTACCTTTATCGTGATCAAAAAACACACCTGGCGAACGATGCAGCTGAGAAACTACTACACGCTCAGTCCCATTAATGACAAATGTGCCACTATCAGTCATCAAAGGAATCTCACCCATGTAGACTTCTTGTTCTTTTATATCTTTTATAACTTTGTCAGTAGATTCTTTTTCGTAAATAATCAACCGAGCTTTAACGCGTAAAGAAACAGCATATGTCGCGCCACGCAACATGCATTCACTGACATCAAACTCAGGCTTACCAAGACGATAACTTACATATTCCAGTAAGGCTTTACCGGAATATGAAACTATTGGAAATACTGATTTAAAAGCGGCATGCAGGCCTTGCTCCATACGATCTTCTGGTTTAGTAGTCGCCTGGGTAAATTGTTTATATGAATCAATCTGGATAGCCAGAAGGTAAGGTATATCCATTGGACTTTGCAGTTTGCTAAAGTCTTTACGGATACGTTTTTTCTCAGTATATGAATATGCCATCAGTGGTCCCTAATCAGCGAATTTTCTGAATCTTGTTACTTTTTAATCTTGTCTAAAATAAATCTTGTTTAAAAAGTAGCCCCAGCATTTTCTATCGCACTTTATTTTTTGATACATCATTTCTTGATACATCCAATAAGCTAATAAGCATATTGATAAAGCGCAGAAAGGCGGAAGCCATTTAGACACAATGGACTTCCACCTTCTAAATCAACTTTTACGGCTGATTTATTTAAGCTCGACTGAAGCACCAGCTTCTTCAAGCTGCTTTTTAAAGTCTTCTGCTTCTTCTTTAGTAGCACCTTCTTTGATTGGAGATGGCGCGCCATCAACCAAATCTTTAGCTTCTTTAAGGCCAAGTCCAGTAATTCCCCGAACAGCTTTAATGGTACTAACTTTCTTTTCTCCAGCAGCAGTAAGAATTACATCAAACTCAGTTTGCTCATCAGCAGATCCACCGGCGTCTCCACCAGCAGCTGGAGCAGCAACGGCAACAGCAGCCGCAGCAGAAACACCGAATTTTTCTTCCATAGATGAAACTAGTTCGACCACATCCATGACCGACAGTTCAGCAATACCTTCTAATATTTCTTCTTTAGATAGAGACATTTAGACTCTCCTTTTCAATTTTTAATTAATTTAAACAACATTTAAAAAACTATGTTGATTGTTATGTGTCTTTTACGCCTTAAGCTGCTTCCTGTTTCTGGTCACGAACAGCTGCTACAACACGAGTAGCCTTAGTAGGCACCTCATTGACTGTTCTAACCAGTTTGGTAACTGGTGCTAATATCACGCTCATTAAGGTCGCGATTGCCTGATCATAAGTTGGCAGTTTCGCCAATACATCGATCTGGTCTGCAGCTAGCAAGCTTCCACCAACAGCAAGGGCTTTAACATCAAATTCATCATTCTCTTTAGAAAAGTCTTTAAGTACGCGTGCAGCGGCACCTGGATCTTCCTGAGAAAATGCTAAAATTGTAGGGCCTACCAAAGCTTCATTCAGGCACTCATATTCAGTACCTTCAATAGCGCGTTTTAACAAAGTGTTTCTTACAACTCTCAGATACACATTGTTTTCACGTGCTGTTTTTCGCAGATCAGTAAGCTCACTAACAGAAACTCCCCGATAATCGGCAAGTACTGCTGATAAAGCACCTTTAGCAGCTTCGTTGACTTCGGCAACTATCTGCCTTTTGTCCTCTATACGAATAGCCACTCTAATACTCCTAAGTTTTGATCATCACTATAGCTACTACACTCACCAGTACGTCGTTAAAAATCTACTCGTAGTGCTCATTTACTAAAGTGTAAATTCCGCCTATTCACAGCTTTTTGCCTAGTCCTAGTTTCACTTATAACGCTATTAAGTCGACAACCAGTTAAGAAATCGGTAAACCGATCTCAATTTCCTGTTTTTATTTAAATAAAAGCAGGCTCTTATTCGGTGAATAACTCAAACCTTCTTGAGTCGGGTTTCACCATCTGCGCAGGAGATTAAGAAAGCAGACAATACTTCAACATCTACCTTCACCTGCGGTCTTTGACAGTCTTGTTTTCCGAAGAAAACAACACCCCAAAGTCTTTGTGGAAATTTTGAAAACTTATTCAAAACCTCCTAATTCTTTTAATACCTATTAAAACTCTAGTGTTGATTGATCTATCTGTATGCCTGGACCCATTGTTGAAGACAGTACAATCTTCTTAAAATAGGTTCCTTTAGCAGAAGCTGGTTTAGCTTTCTTTAAGTCAACTAGCAAAGCTTCTAAATTACCTTTTACCGCATTTACATCAAAATCAGATTTACCGATGCCACCATGAACAATACCGTTTTTATCTGTTCGATAGCGCACTTGGCCAGATTTAGCATTTTTGACAGCGCCCTCAACGTCAGGCGTCACAGTTCCAACTTTAGGATTTGGCATCAAACCTTTAGGACCAAGAATTGTGCCCAATTGACCAACTACGCGCATAGCGTCTGGGCTTGCAATCACTACATCAAAATTAAGGTCGCCGCCCTTGATGCTTTCGGCTAAATCTTCAAAGCCAACCACATCAGCACCAGCAGCCTTAGCCTTATCAGCATTCTCGCCTTGAGCGAAAACAGCCACTTTTATATCTTTACCTGTACCGTGCGGCAAATTAGTTGCGCCTCTGACAGCTTGGTCAGATTTACGTGCATCAATGCCTAGATTAATACTGACATCGATTGATTCTTTGAATTTTGGAGTTGAAAACTCAGCAATTAAGGCTACAGCTTCTGTTATCGAGTAAGATTTACCAAACTCAACCTTTTCAGCAATTAATTTAGCTTTTTTGGATAAATTAGCCATTACTTGACCCCCTCAGTTTCTATTCCCGCACTTCTGGCACTACCTGCCAATGTACGAACTGCAGCATCCATATCAGCTGCTGTGAGATCAGGCATTTTTAAAGTCGCTATTTCTTCAAGCTGGGCACGAGTTACCTTGCCAACTTTTTCAGTATTAGGACGACCACTACCTTTTTTCAGACCCGCTGCTTTTTGCAACAAAACGGCGGCTGGCGGTGTTTTAGTAATGAAGGTAAAGCTTCTGTCTGCATAGACAGTAATTACTACCGGGATTGGTAACCCAGGCTCAACGCTTTGAGTTTCAGCATTGAACGCTTTACAAAAATCCATGATATTCACACCATGCTGACCAAGTGCTGGACCAACTGGCGGACTAGGGTTAGCTTTACCTGCGGCAACTTGCAGCTTTATGTAAGCTAGTACTTTTTTAGCCATTTCTTACTCCTGCGGGTATTAACGCCTTTCAGCTCCCCTGGCGCCTCAATGAGACGACTTTTTATTTAAGAAACTTTCTAAAAGAAAGTTTCAGCCAAATTTCTTTAATTCTTAACCTTTCTCAACTTGAGAGAATTCAAGCTCGACAGGTGTAGATCTACCAAAAATCAATACCGCTACTCTTACGCGGCTTTTTCCGTAATTTACTTCTTCTACTGTACCTGTGAAGTCGTTAAACGGACCGTCAGTAACACGTACCATTTCACCAGGCTCATAAACTGTCTTATGAGTAGGTTTATCAACCGTCTCTTCCAAGCGATTTACAATCTCATCCACTTCGCGCTGAGTAATCGGCGCTGGCTTATCTGCTTTACCACCAATAAAACCCATGACTCTTGGCGTATCTTTAACTAAATGCCAAGTTATATCGTTTAACTCCATATTAATTAATACGTAGCCAGGGAAAAATTTACGTTCACTTTTTCGCTTTTGACCACCACGCATTTCCAACACTTCTTCTGTTGGCACCAACACATCGCCAAACATCTCCGGACTACCGGATAAGGCAATTCTTTCTTCTAGCGCTTGTTTAACTTTGCGCTCATAACCTGAATAAGCATGAACTACATACCAACGCTTATCATTTTCAGAAGCAGACATTCTTATTTTTTCCTAACCAATAATAAACGTGATCACCCAACTTAAGAGTGAGTCCAAGGCCCAAAGAATTAAAGCCACTATCATGACAACTACAACAACGATTAATGTCGTTTGTGTAGTCTCTGCTCGAGTTGGCCATACTACCTTTCTAATTTCTGTCTTAGCTTCCAGACATAAAGTAACAAAGGCTTTACCTTTTGCAGTAAGTGTTGCTAACCAGCCAGTAACACCAGCTAGTACCAACAAACCTATAACTCGATACAAAGTGGACTCTGCAGCAAAATAGCTATTGCCATAAACGCCTGCTACTACCAGTAGCACCACGATTACCCAAAGCACAGGATCTAAACTTCCGTCCTTACCACCCTGGCTTTTTGCCGCTTTTCCAACTTTTTCGTTCATTTTGCTGACTTTAACTTTTATTTAATGGCAGGCCAGGAGGGAATCGAACCCCCAACCTGCGGTTTTGGAGACCGCTGCTCTGCCAATTGAGCTACTGGCCTATACAACTCTTATCATCGTTCTTCATCTTATTTCAAAAGACAACTAAGCCGAGAAAACTGTTAGCAGCGATCTCGGCTTAACTTAAAGCTAAAACGATTTATTTAATGATTTTAGCGACTACACCAGCTCCAACTGTTCTACCACCTTCCCGAACAGCAAAACGCTGACCTTCTTCCATCGCAATAGGAGCAATCAGTTCAACTTCCATCTTCACATTATCACCAGGCATAACCATTTCTACACCTTCTGGTAACTCACAAGCGCCAGTCACATCAGTAGTTTCGAAATAGAATTGAGGACGATATCCTTTAAAGAAAGGGGTATGACGTCCACCCTCATCTTTAGATAGAACATAAACCTCACCTTCAAATTTGGTATGCGGAGTGATTGAACCCGGCTTAGCTAGTACTTGACCGCGCTCAACTTCTTCACGCTTGGTGCCACGTAATAGAACTCCAACGTTTTCACCAGCACGACCTTCGTCTAGTAATTTACGGAACATCTCTACACCAGTACAGGTAGTAGTATTTGTATCCTTAATACCAACAATCTCTATTTCCTCACCAACTTTAACAAGTCCGCGAGCAATACGACCAGTCACTACTGTTCCACGACCAGAAATAGAGAATACGTCCTCAATTGGCATCAAGAATGGTTTCTCAATATCACGCTCTGGTTCAGGAATGTATGAATCTAGAGTTTCCACGAGTTTTTGTACAGCAGGCATACCAATATCAGAAGTATCACCTTCCAATGCTTTTAAAGCAGAACCGATAATAATAGGCGTATCATCACCTGGGAATTCATATTGATCCAATAACTCACGAATCTCCATTTCAACCAACTCAAGCAGTTCTTCATCATCAACCATGTCGGCTTTATTCATGAATACTACGATGTAAGGTACACCAACCTGACGTGACAACAGGATGTGTTCACGCGTCTGAGGCATTGGACCATCAGCTGCAGAACAAACCAAAATTGCACCATCCATTTGTGCCGCACCAGTAATCATGTTTTTTACGTAGTCGGCATGGCCAGGACAGTCAACGTGAGCATAGTGACGGTTTGGAGAGTCATACTCAACGTGAGAAGTAGCGATAGTAATACCGCGTTCTCTTTCTTCAGGTGCATTATCGATACCAGCGAAGTCAACTGCTTCACCGCCCCAGGTTTCAGCACATACACGTGTTAACGCTGCTGTAAGTGTTGTTTTACCATGGTCAACATGACCAATTGTGCCCACATTTACGTGGGGTTTATTTCTTTCAAATTTTTCCTTTGACATCGAAAATGCCTCCGACTTATTTAATAACTATTTAATATGTGTATTTACTTATTTTATCTTGCTTAAACTTACAATCTAATTTTCTATGTTAAAGAGAGATGGTGCTCACACCCAGAGTCGAACTGGGGACCTCATCATTACCAATGATGCGCTCTACCACCTGAGCTATGCGAGCTCTAACAAAGATCTCACATCATCCTGTTTCAACTTTGTTCAACTCTCAATCCAAACAGCCTAAAACTCGACTCTGGAGCGGGTAGCGGGAATCGAACCCGCATGATCAGCTTGGAAGGCTGGAGTTCTACCATTGAACTATACCCGCTTTAATCCCGAGCTAAATCTACGGCAGATCGCGAAATCCAACCGCAAAACCAACCCTCACCGCGCCATTACACAAGGCTCACATACAAAAAACAGAGGACCAGGAACTATTAAACTATAAGTCATTACTTCCCTGGTCCACTGTTTTCTGCTATTCAATCCTTGGGTTAAACCCCATCTGGATAATCCAGAAACCCTCTATCTGACTGGTGGAGGGGGGTGGATTTGAACCACCGAAGCTTACGCGTCAGATTTACAGTCTGATCCCTTTGACCACTCGGGAACCCCTCCAAAAAGAACATCAGACAAGCTTTTTTCTGGCTCTCTTTTACACAGAGGCGGCATTCTATGGGAATTAGTCTTCAGGTGCAATGATTTGACAGAGATTTTCTGATTGTTTTAATGCTGGCCGGGAATTTAACAAAGTTAGCCACAAAGCCTCTAGTTCTGAGCTTGTTGAGTTTATTACAATCCAAAACTCTGTATTGCTACGAACAGTTTCTTGAATATTTGTGGCATAACCTTCTGAAGCTAGTTCTTCTTGTAAAATGAAAGCAGATGTTTGCACTGAAAATACGCCTAAAGATATACCACGTGCAAGATCACCATCCGTTATTAGAAAACTATCTATGCCACTTCCTAATAAACTTGCCAATGTCTGCCTAGCAGCAGCATCAGAGCTAAAAGGTGGCATATATACTCGATATTCAGATTCAATTTGCTCCTGTAATTCAATCCTAGCTTGTAAGCCCTGACTCCTTAACTCACTCACTAATGCATTACTTACAGCGGCATTTTCAAAATCACCAATTGCAAGACATACAAGATTTGATTCACCGCTTGCAACTGTATTAGTCGGCTCTAGGGCTACATCTTCAACAGCTTCTTCAATTACTGAGTCAGATAGACTAGTTTCTGCAGGCTGAAGATCTGAAAGCTTATTTAGCATGACTAAACTTTGAGGTGCTTGTTGAGTAGGCTCTCGAATGACAATGACATCTTCATTACTCAAACCAGGCAAAAAACCCATATTCCAAGTTAGATAAAGCAGGTTCAATACCACTAAACAGATCGCAAAGTTTCTCATTTAACTTGATCACCATCTTCCGAATAAACACAGGCAATTACTAGACCGTCCATAACTAATTCTGGCTTAACTTCATGTTCCCATTTAATAAATTTGGAAAGAGTAGCTGCGTCACCACCACACAAATACCAACTCCTATCTACGGCCTTATCTGTCCTCCTTTTTTGATCTACCTTTTCCAACATTCCCAACACCATATTTAAGACACCATGGTTTATAGCATCTACTGTATTTTTACCGGGCTCAAGGTTACTAATCGACTCAGGTTGATATGTTAAATTTACCGTTTGATCCCCTAGACTACGCTGCATCGTTTGCAAACCGGGTACTATATAGCCGCCTTCATGCTGGCCCTCAGCACTTATTAAATCTATGGTAATTGCGCTACCACAATCTACAATACAAATTGCTGATTTCGCAGAATCCCAGGCAGCCAGCATGGCTAACCAACGATCCACGCCTAAAGTCTCAAAATTTTGATAGGCGTTCGTTAATCCAGCATGTTCTGAACTAACAAGAGCGAAATTAACGCTTACTGAGAAATGCTTTTCACAAAAAGAAGATAGAGCATTGGCAAAGCCTACATCTCGTACATTTGATACGCTTATTTTTTTAATATTTTTATTAGTTAATTCGAGAAGCTGCCGGCAAAAATCTTGAGGTAATTCATCTATCAGGTTTTGAGCCAAAGCATCACCAGAATGAATTTTTTTCTTTTGTTGTTTTTTATATTCTATTAAGCGCCACTTTATACGAGTATTACCAGCATCTATTTCAAGTATGTTCATAGAGACTCACTTCCTTTCTCTTGCCTTCCTTGCACTTGATTTTCTTGGCCTTGCTTTTTCTCAACTATCCTCGGCGACAATTCACCACCGTGAAATGTTTCTTCACCATCCTTTGTTTGTAACAACAGCGCTCCTTGGTTATTAACGCCCAATACTTTGCCCACAATTCCAGTCGGCTGATTACTGTGCGTCTTTAATTCCACTTCTTGATTTCGTAGCGCATCGTTATTATCCCACTCACTTTTAAAAGTAGTAAAACCTTTTTCTTCAAATTCGTCGATCACCTTAGCAATCTCAACAATTAAATCTGCCATAACTTCATTCCTGTCAGGAACATTGCCAGAAATAGTTTTTAAGTCCACCCATGCTTGATCTACATCTACCATTGAATCGGGATTTGCACTGACATTCAAACCTAGTCCAATAAGCACTTGGGAGAGACCAGTTGGATCTCCAGAAATTTCCAATAATATTCCCGCGAGTTTTTTACCCTGCCAGAGAATGTCATTGGGCCACTTAATACCCAATCCTTGAACCTGCTTTCGCCCCAACACTCTAGTAACAGCTAATGCAATAACCAAACTCAACCCTTCAAGTTCGCTAATTCCCGCATTGAACTCGCGCGCAATAGTAAAATAAAGATTGTGCCCATATGGGCTAACCCAAGGCCTTCCCCTTCTACCTTTGCCCGCAGTTTGTTGTTCAGCTATACATACAAATATTTTCTTTTCACTTAAGCTTAATTCACCTTTTCGTGAAAGCTCCATAACATGGGTCGAGGTTGAAGCAATACTTTGAAATATTTGAAGGTCTTGAATTTTCTCTTTTGAATCTGCAGGAATAAATTTAAATATTTTTTCTTGTTCTAGTAAGTTTAACGGTTCGAGAAGTTTGTATCCTTTGCCTTTTACTGAATGCAATTCAAGGCCTAACTTCTCAATCTTTGAAACCATATTCCAAATAGATGTTCGACTAACTTCGAGCATAGTCGCAAGATCTTCACCAGAGTGAAATTTACCATCCGCAAGTAATTTGAGTAATTCAAAATGCATAAGATTTATAGATAAAAAATTGGGAAGCTAAAGCTTCCCAATTTATAATTTTACATCCAAAGTTTAGAATGAATTTTGGACAAAGTTAATAAGAGTTGTTAAAGATAGGTTTAAAGATCATAACCTTTTTCATCATGTAGTACGATGTCCAGCCCTGAATTCTCATCGTCTTCAGCAACTCGGAAACCATTTATTGCAGTAACAAATTTTACAATAATGAATGTTAAAAGTGCTGTATAAACGACAGTACTTATTATTCCAACAAATTGAACACCAACTTGGGAACCCATTGTCATACCTTCGTTATAACCTTGACCACTAAAAACACCTAAGCCGGCAGAAGCAAATATGCCCGCAAAAAATGTACCTAGCATTCCGCCAACACCATGCACTGGAAAAACATCAAGCGAATCATCAATTTTCAATACCTGTTTTAAATACTGAGTGGCGAAAAAACAAACTACACCAGCACATAACCCAATAACAAGCGCTCCGCCAGGACCAACAAAACCTGAGGCAGGAGTGATAGTGCCTAGGCCTGCTACCATTCCGGTAACAATACCCAACACTGATGGCTTACCAAATTTAATTTTCTCCATCATCATCCAGGCAATTGAACCCGCCGCTGCAGAAATGTGAGTTACTAGCATCGCCATACCCGCATCACCATTAGCCGCCAAGGCGCTACCTCCATTAAAACCAAACCAACCTATCCAGAGCATACCTGCACCTGTAACAGTCATCGTCATGTTATGTGGTGGCATTGGCGTTTTACCAAAGCCACTTCTAGTACCTATGGTAAGAGCACAAACCAGTGCTGCTACGCCAGCTGTAATATGTACAACTGTTCCACCAGCAAAGTCCAGTAAGCCCATAGAGCCTAGCCATCCGCCGCCCCAAACCCAATGAGTAATTGGGACATAAACCAATAGCAACCAAAGGATACTAAATAACATAACAGAGCCAAATTTCACTCGCTCAGCAAAACTACCAAAAATGAGTGCCGGTGTAATAATCGCGAAAGTCATTTGAAATAATGCAAATACAGATTCTGGAATAGTGCCAGAAACTGTGTCTTCTTGAATACCAGCAAACATCACATTACTAAAGTCACCAATAAAGGCATTTCCCTCACCAAAGGCTAAACTATATCCACATACCAACCAAACAATTGAAGCTACACAAGTAATTGCAAAGCATTGCATTAATACTGAAAGAACATTTCTAACTCTAACAAGTCCACCATAGAAAAGTGACAAACCTGGGATAGTCATAAAAAGAACTAAGGCGGTAGAAGTCATTATCCAGGCAGTATCTGCTCCATCGACTTCCTGAGCAAAGCTAAAACCTGGCAACATTATAAGACCCAGTATCAATAAGCTTGGATTAAATATATTCCTCATTATTTTCCCCTTCAGAATCATTTTTATTCTAATTTAATTGATAGGTGTTTTAGATAGTCTAGCCATGCTCCATTCTTAGAACTATAAAACTAAAAACTGTTAAAGCAAATGTAAGATAGAGCATAAAGTAAAGGCTGTTCTAAAGACAAGAGTTTTGGCTGTTTCATTTTCTGAAATAGCCATAGCTAACTTTAAAAACATTCTATTCAAATTCAGACCGAAAATTAAACCAACCTTTTTGAGAGCATTTACTACAGTAATCGCACCAAAGGTGTGCATTCCTAGCCACTTTATCAACCAATAATCATTAAAATAAACATAACTATTTGTTTTTTAAAAGTATTTTAATGTTGGCATAGCGATTGCTATTTCTATAATGCAGCTTTCAGAAGCTAATAATTAACACTTTGTTACACAGCAGCCAATTATCAATCAAGAAATAGCTGCTAAAACTAATTGCAGGAGAATGAAATGAAAATGATCAATGCGATTATCAAGCCATTCAAACTTGATGACGTCAGGGAAGCACTATCAGAAATAGGAGTTCAAGGGATCACTGTTACAGAAGTGAAAGGCTTTGGCCGACAAAAAGGTCACACAGAGCTTTATCGTGGTGCGGAGTACGTTGTGGACTTTCTTCCCAAACTAAAAATTGAGGTGGCTGTTACAGACTCAGCACTAGATCAAACCATTGAAACTATCACTAAAGCAGCCAATACCGGCAAGATTGGAGATGGCAAAATCTTTGTCTCCGATATTTCTCAGGCCATTCGCATCCGAACTGGCGAATCAGGTGACGAAGCTATTTAAGCAATTGAACTTGTTGAACTCACTGTTATACCAAGCTTTTAGGAGGGCTTAGTATGGAAAACAACTTAGATTATATTTTTGAACTTCAGTACGCCATGGATACTTTTTATTTCTTGGTGACTGGTGCCTTAGTTATGTGGATGGCCGCCGGCTTTGCAATGTTGGAAGCGGGATTGGTTCGTTCTAAAAACACAACAGAAATACTTGCTAAAAACGTGTCCTTGTTTGCAATCGCTTGCACCATGTACATGGTTTGTGGATATGCCATTATGTATGACGGTGGCATTTTCCTAAGTGGCATAACAACTGTTGCCGAAATGGATGACGCAGCTACTGCTGCAATATTAGCAGCCTCTGCTGAAGCAGGTTTTGCTGATATGGCCGAGTATTCAGGCGCATCTGATTTCTTCTTCCAGGTTGTCTTCGTTGCAACGGCCATGTCGATTGTATCTGGCGCCGTCGCGGAACGCATGAAACTCTGGGCATTCCTTGCATTTGCCGTTGTCATGACAGGTTTGATCTATCCTCTCGAAGGTAGTTGGACTTGGGGTGGCGCTTCGGTTTTTGGACTGTTTGATTTGAATTACAGTGATTATGCTGGTTCAGGAATTGTGCATTTAGCTGGTGCATCTGCTGCTCTTGCCGGTGTGCTTATTTTAGGCCCACGTAAAGGTAAATATGCTGCCGATGGTTCAGTTAGGCCAATCCCAGGAGCCAATATGCCATTGGCTACTTTAGGTACTTTCATCCTCTGGATGGGATGGTTTGGATTTAATGGCGGGTCAACTCTGAAACTGGGTGGTATAGGTGTCGCTAACGAAGTCGCTAATGTATTTCTTAATACTAATGCTGCAGCGGCCGGCGGTTTAATAGGCGCCTTGATCGTATCTCGCCTTATGTTTGGTAAAGCTGATTTAACTATGATCTTGAACGGCGCATTGACTGGCTTGGTTGCAATAACTGCTGATCCTGCATCTCCAAGCCCTCTGGTTTCAACTATTGTTGGTCTCATCGGCGGCATCATTGTTGTATTTAGCATCATCACTTTTGATAAATTAAGAATTGATGACCCAGTCGGTGCAATGTCAGTTCATGGTGTAGTTGGTATATTCGGTGTGATGGCAGTATGTGTAACCGGCGGCGCTAGTGTTACCGGGCAGCTTGTTGGTTTACTTACTATCTTTGTCTGGGTATTTGGCGCCAGCTTTATTGTCTGGTTCATACTCAAAATGGTCATGGGTATCCGAGTATCGGAAGAAGAAGAAGCAGAAGGTGTTGATCTGGCAGAGTGTGGTGTAGAAGCCTATCCTGAGTTTGTCAACTAAACTCCCTTCTTAGCACTTAACTATCTAAGCTATTAACTTTTTAGATAGAAACAAAAACGCCACTCTAAGAGTGGCGTTTTTTTCTTTCAAAAAATATTATTCTTGATCTCTTATTTCTTCAATACTTTCGCTAAACGGTGTGGATTCTTCATCTTCATCACTAACTTCCAATTCGCGGCTAATCAAATACTGAAATCGATCTGCAGATAAATCATTAGCACTTTGGCTATCCCGAATAATCGTTGGACGAATAAAAACCATTAATACACCTTGATCATCCCCATTACTAGTTGAGCGAAACAACGGGCCCAACAAAGGTATACTGCCGAGAATAGGCACTCTGGATTCTATATTCTCGTATTGATCATCCATTAGGCCACCCAATATAAGAAATTGACCATCTTCCACTAACACATTCGTCGTAATTTCACGCTCTGCAGTAACAACATCCGCTGTACCTAACTGAGCAGGCGTAGCCAGCAAGCTTGATGATTTCTGCTGTATTGTAAGACGTACTAAGGTGCCTTCACTTACTTGCGGAGTTACTGTTAGTTCTATACCAACTGTTTCACGATCAATAGTCTGGAAAGGGTTGCTGGCGTTATTGTTAGAGGAAGTGAAGCTACCGGTAATAAATGGCACTTCAGTACCTACAGCTATATAGCCTTCTTCATTATCCAGCGTAACAATGGAAGGAGTCGACAATACTCTTGTACTGGTATCAGTTTCTAATGCCTGTATTAATAAACCAAAACCGCTACCATCAGCAGAATCGAAATCTCCTCCACCAATAGCTACACCCTGGACAGCACTAAGTGCTGCAGTCGCAGTATCAGAAGTAGATTCAAGCTCGCCACTGCCAACTCCGATGATGGTAGTAAGCAGGTTATCAAACTGAGTTAAATAACCGCCTGCTTGTTGATCTGCATAAATTAATTGGGCACTCATTCTTTGTGCCTGATCTCGTGAAACTTCGGCAATCACGGCCTCGATCAACACTTGAGGTTTACGAATATCTAATTGTGCAATGACCGATCTTATTTCCCGAAGCACACTAGGTGAAGCAGCAATGACTAAGGCGTTATTCGATTCATCTACTTCCACACGATAAGAACCTTGGCCCTGGCCTGTTTCTCCTCCATCACTCTCACCAGCAGACATCAAAAAAGTTTCTGATTGCATCATGCTATCTAAAATAGGTTTTAAACTAAGTGCTCTTGCATAATTTAAATTAATAACTGCAACGCCTGATTCACGTTCATTCGGAATATCCAGGGATCTCAACATATTCCTAAACGCTAAGCGCAAAGAACTGGGACCAGAAATTATGACGCGGTTATTTAAAGTGTCTTCAACAATCGATAAACCTTGTTCTTGAATTTGTTGTAGCTCTTCTACAATATAAACCGCTTCTCCTGCTGAAATATTCTCGAGGTTGATTACTTCGATTTCCGCCTCAGAAGGCTGATCCATTTCTGCAATCATACGCACTACTTCTTCTACGTTAGAACGAATATCTGAAACCACTAGATAATTACTTTCGGCAAAAGCCTGAACTCTTGCGTTTGTGCTAATCACTTGCCTGATAACTGGGGCTAATCCTTGGGCATCGACATATTCAACTTTAATCAATCTAGTTTCGATTTCATTATCACCACCACCCATCACACCAAAGGCCTGGTTAAACGGCACTATACGGACGATGGCTCCATCATCTACTGCCTGAAATCCCTGCACCTGAAGCGCTGATAAAAACGCTTGGTAAAGCATATCGGCATCTATTGTATTTGGAGCGATAATGGTGACGTTGCCACGAACGCGAGGATCTACTACAAAAGACCTGCCAGTAATTTCTGCAACACTTTCTATCAATGTATTTATATCAGCATCACGGAAATTTATGCTGGCTTGTTCCTGTGCCCGCAATAAAGCTGAAAAGGTAAGCGCTATAAAGAGTACTAATAATTTAAAATGACTTTGTTTCATTTATTGCATCAACTCGCTAGTTAAATTAGGTAATATTCTTGCGGACAAACTAAAAGCATTCACAAATAAAGTAGTTTCCTGCCCATTTCGCATGACAGTCACTGGCAAAGTTGTCTCAGTGGTATAGCTCATCCATTGACCCGGATTTGACATCAATTCATCCATTGAGGTCTCGCCAATTTGAATCACTACATCGCCATCTTGCAACTCACTAAGAGACAGCATTTCTTCAGAAATACCTCCCAGCTGAATACCCGTAGCGGCATTGTCTAACTGCACTGGTAGAGCATCAAACATGTTAGCCAGCGAAAATCCATCTTGAAGTAATGCTGAATTACTAACATTAGCTCTTAATTGATTGCTTAGTTGTACTGGCATTTCATCCGGCTTTCTCATTGTTAATTGCACTTCTCTACCTCGCTCTCTCAAAACAACTCTGGAAGTACCTACATTCAATAGTTCTACACCTGGTTGAAGCTCATCACCGATTGAAAAAACTTTTCCCAGTTGGCCATTTACCCTTATTGTCGCCGTAGCAAAATTTTGTGTCATTACAACACCGACTAATTCGGCATTGATACTTGCTTCTGCAAGTTGTTCTTCGGCTTCCTGCCGCAATCTCATACTCTGCTCAGTAGATGCATTGTTTGTCCCAAACCAGCGCCAACTATAGTTTTCTTCTGAAGTTACTGTTGCTTGTATCAGTTGAATCCCAGCTTGATCATTTTGATCTGTATTGAATAAGTATTGCCAAAGCATTAAAACCATCAAGGTCAAACAAACCACTGATAAAATAATATTTAAACTCAATTGCAGAGTATTAACCTTCATGACTGAATTCCACTTGACCAGAATATGAGGACTCTGAATCACCTATGTTTATCTGTACATTTGCCAAACCAAATCCCTGACATGCACTTTGATGGATAAAGCTTAAAATACTATTACCATCATTGCTCTCAACACTCATTGAATAAGTTGTACCATTATTTATCAAACTCTCTCTGAAATTTGCTAGTACCAACTGATTTCTACTAGCAAGTAATTCGAGCAGTTCCGAATTCCCTAATGCTAGAAACTGACTTTCCCGGCAGTTATTTGTTAACTGCTCTGTTAAAACCACTTGTTCCTGCATCCATTCTCTTTCTTCAATGAGTTCGGTTCTCTCTTGAATAAGTGAAGTACGAACCTCCCATAGACCAGAAAAAAGTAAAAAAAGAGCCGTTGCTATGACGAGTGTACTGCCAATGACAATAGTCATTTGTTCCCGAGCTTGTAAATTTGACCAAAACTGTAAAAACTTATCACTCATCGCCCATACTCCTGGTTCAGAGTTAGCCTAATATTATCTCCAGGCTCGGTATTGATCTGTTTTCTATATCCATCAAAATCTAACTGCTCAACCACACTTATTAAAGATTGCGGTAATATTAATTCCAAACTTTTATTATTCCACCTTATGCCCTTTATTTCACAGTCACATTCTGACATGGCACTATCCAATATTGTTAAAGTTTGCATAGCTTCACTTTCTAAACTTTCTCGTTGCCTGAAGCGATTAGAAATATAAGTCTCTACAGTTGCACGGATATCACCTGCCCGTATTGTAAGGCCAGGAAATAAGCTGTAAAAAGCAGAACGGTTTTGCTCTCCTAAGTAAACGATTTCATCTTCCAATCGATTATTTTCTATATTCAAAGTAGCGAAACTCAAAATAAGTGCTAGTACCAACAATGCAGCTGTTTTTAACCATGACATTAAACCGTATGAGTTAGGCCCAAGAGAGAATTCACCTTGCAGCAAATTAGCATTTTTAGGAAAGCTGGATTGTTGCCAATCAATTTCTAGATGTTTTATTTCAATTTTGTCAATTAGCTCTTCTGGAATCCCTTCAGGTAACTCATCAATTGGCATGCTTATCGATAAACTCAACGGGGTTTCTGATTCTTGTAATATATCTTCTATCATGTGCCAAGCTAATTCTGCGTTCGTCGAAAATCCTTCATACTCGCCGTAGCGTACTAAGTAATGCTCATCACGTTTACCTATACTCAACAATCCTGAATGCCAGGGTAAGGCCAGATAGTCTGGAATAAATTGAAAACTTTCTGAGCCTAAAGTCTTCACGCTGCCTTGCCATTCCTGCATTTGGTTTTTAGCAGCGGCATAAACAGTCAGTTTATCTTTACTTTTACCGACAATTACAAAATGCATATCTTCAGGCGTTTGTAAAAGTTTATCTTCCAACATCCAAGGCACCAATTCTGACCATTTGCGCCTTGGAGCTTTAGGCACAGGCAAATGATGCACCACAATTAATTTTGATGGCACCCAAATACACACATCCTTAGTAGAAATTAAGGCTTGAGAAAAATTTGCTATGTCACCCAAATGACTGTTCATTAACTTGATTCCAAATGCTCACAAAATCCAGTTGGTAATATTGGTGCATTGTCTTGATCATCGCCAAGTCGACCAATTATTGCTGGTACCATTGTTACTGTTCTTGAGATAACTACCGGTTCATCTCTGTCTGAACGGCTTAATACACTATTAATTCTTAGCTGTGATTCACCAAGAGTAACTTCTAATTGAAGCTGAAAATAGTCTGTCGTAATTCCCACGAAATCATTTGGCCAGAACGCTACAACTTGTTGTTGCTCCATGTTTAAGGCGACACTCAAGCCTTCATGGAAATTATCCAGGCTATAAAAAGGTCTTTGCCTTAATACATAATCAGTAAAAACTTGGGGAGACTCTCCTCCCATAGCAAATAACAATTGCTCTGGTGCAGTATTAATATTAATGCTGGTAGCTTTAGGCAGCGCTGAAATCCATGGTTTTAACAAACTAACTGTAGTTGCTCCATAACCTCTCATTATTGCTAATTCCTCAACATCTGTTAATGCAGAATTAGCAACCATAACTAGCTCTCGATTCGCCTCGTAATTTTGTTGTTCTGCGCCCCATTCACTGACTACTGCATTATCACTATCTACCCAATCAATTATCGTTGCTACAGAAGCCTCATTAAACGGCAGCTCTCTGGCCCGAAGTAAAGCTAACCAAACCCTAACTAAACCATTAGCCTGATTTTCCATCTCAGCTCTGAGTTTTTCACCATCATATGTTGAAAAAGAACTTAGATTTACTCTGCCCTGTAAATCTTGCAAACATCCTCTCAAAAAACCACCCTCTACTGGTAAGACAGGTACAGCGATAGCCCAATTTTCCTGTAAGTTGTCGACGGTCCTATCATCTTGATCAGATGACAATAATTGTCGTGCCCAGCTCTCTGCACTTAACGCTAATAATAAAGCCTGATCACTATGTAAATTTTTAGTTAATCTAGCTACATCGAGTTGGTGAGAATAAAAAATATTTCCCAGTGTTAATACTATCGCCAACATAAAAATTAGCGCAGCAAGTAAGGCCACGCCAGTTTGTTTTTGTAAGCTAACTTTAACCATTACTTTCTACACCCGGAAGTAACCGGCTACTCAATGTGCCATCTTCCAGTAAGATGCTAACTTCAACCATCAATGGCAAGCTCAAAAGATTATCTTCAAAATCAACATCTATTGGCGGCCAATTCAACGAGTAATATCCCAGTGCGGTTAAATTATTAAAATCAACATTACTGACTTCATTTAACAATACACGTTGTTGCCCTTCTGAATCTCTTATAGAGACGAATACCGGCCAAACTGTTCGAACTAAGCGACCTTCATCATCAAGACTATATTGAATTCTTGTCAGACCCGTTGGATTAGATTCCAGTAAGGCGCCTCCCCCACGGGTAAAGCTTAAAAGAATGTCACTATTGCTTGTCTGGTAAGCGGCTTCGATACCGCCAAACCCATCAGGGTATTGCCTAGCTCGCAGATGCAAAAAATCGTTGGAAATAATTTGCCAAGCTAATTGTAATTGTTGCTCATCTTCCAATTCTTCCTGACTGCGTTGATTAGCACCTAATACAGACTCAATCGCCTGGTATGCCATAACTGACATCACTGCCAATAAAAACAAAGAGACTATTGTTTCCAGTAATGTAAAACCTTGTGAGTTTTTAAAGCTCATGGATTCACATTACCCTCTTCCGCAATTCTGCTTTGTCCACCTTCTTGTCCACTCTGGGCACTTTGCAAATACATTGTTAAAGAACTTTCAATATCACTCCCTGAAGCTGAATTGACATTTGTCTGGTATCTAAAAAGATCTCTTCCCATGGCAGGAGCAACCTCTAATTGCCAATCCCAGTCTTGACCTCCTTGTTGTTCGCGGCCGTTAAGTTCTACCTCTATACTCTGAGTAAGAGAAACCCAACCCTTGGATTTTTGATAATTATTTAACAATTGATTCCATGCTACTTGATTACCATAAAAACGTTCCCTCATCATGAGGCGTTCATCGGCGTATTGCGAAACCAAAAAAAGCACACTGCCTAGCACCCATGACAGAATTGTTAAAGCCACAACCACTTCTATTAACGTGAACCCATGATCTCTATTGAATTTTCTCATCTAAGGCTACGCTCAATCGCAAGTTCAAAACCGTTTTCCTCTTGGCGATAAATAAACATTGGGGAATAGTTTTCAAAAGCTAGACTCAAATTGGCATCAGGTTCAATGTAGCCATCAGCCTGCATAATAATACTCGGAAGCTGAGCACGATTTTGGTTAACACTGTTATTCTTCCGATTAATGACTTCTCCTTCATAATCATTTCCTTCAACAAGTGATAATCTTACTTCATCATCGAAATAAAATGGCTCAGGCAAACTAACTTCATACCAATCATAATTATAAAAAACCACAGCCTGGAAACCTTGCTCAGCAGCTGCAACTCCATATGCAGACCCTTCAAGCATTGCAAGATCAGAAAGTTGCTCGAGCCAAACTAAAAAGTCTTTTGCTTGACTAGAATATCGTCTATCACTAGCCTGATTTAAAGCAAAAAAGCTAAGACCTGCCATAGTCGCAACAATAAATACCACGACCATTATTTCTAAAAGGGTAAAGCCTAGTTGTTTTGAATTACGCAACATAATTGTTATTGAATGTTCCAGTTACCCCAATCTTGATCAGTACCTTCACCATTTTCTTGTTGATCAGCGCCTAGGGTATAAACGTCAAAATCTCTGCCATTTGTACTAGGGTATGCATATAGATAAGTTTGCCCCCAAGGATCAAGTGGCATTGATTCAAGATATGGCCCATTCCATCTATCTTCTGCATCGGCGGGTGTATTTATTAAGGCATTAAGCCCCTGACCTTGGGTTGGATAACGATAATTATCCAATCGATAGAACCTAAGCGCACTTTCTATAGCACGAATATCTTGTGCAACTCTCGTTTCTTCTGCTTGTTGCACCTTGTTAAATAGAGTAGGTCCGATCATCGCTCCTAACAAAGCAATAACTGCAACGACAACCATTATCTCAATCAAGGTGAACCCATTGTGCGATTTGTATATTCTATTCATTAGTCTCTCCAGTTAACCAGCTAACTAGTTAAATCATGTTGTTCATATCCATTATTGGCAACATAACTGCGGCAACAATAGACAGAATAATCATTCCCATAATTATGATGAGTATGGGGTTAAATATTTTCAAAAATACTTCTACTGCATTTTTTAAACGTAAAGAATAATAATCAGCAACTCTCAATAACATTTGATCTAGCTGACTGGATTCTTCTCCACTACCCACCATATGATTTAAAAAACCGCTACCTAATTCATTTTCTGTGAGTGCTTTTTGTAGGCTACTACCCTGACGCATACTTTCTGTTACAGCTTCCATTTTATTTCTTAGAAATAAATTATTCATTGTTGCAGATGAAATCTTCAAAGCTGATAACGCAGGCACACCACTAGAAAGTAAAATTCCTAAGCTGCGCGACCAGTCGGCAATATTTGACATGCGTGTCCATGAGCCAATTCCTGGAAGGCCTAATATAAAAGCATGCCAACGCTTCTTTCTTAGAGGATTTTTTAAAGCTTGCTGCGCCAATATAAAACCCAACATTGCTAAGAGAAATAAGTATAAACCGTAGTTTTGAGTGAACTCGCTCAATCCAATAATTACTTTTGTAATAAATGGCAGTTCACGATTTGATGACGCAAATACTACAGTGATTTTCGGCACTACCCATAACATCATAACTGTCACTACGACGATGGATGTCGCTATTAATGTTAGTGGATAAATCAGTGCTCGCGATACAGTTTGTCGATTCTCCATGTTGCTTTCTAGTTCGTCTGCCAGTCGCATAAGAATTTCATGCAAATGGCCACTTTCTTCTCCAACGCCCACGCCAGCAATAACACTGTCTGGAATTTTATAAGGGCAACGACTTAGGGCTTCTGAAAAACTTCTACCTTCAACAATCTCGCTACGCCAACTTTGCATGATTCTGGCTTGCTTGACGGTCTCAGCTTGTTCAATAGTCATTCTCATAGCTTCTTCTACAGAAAGACCCGATTGAATCAAAATTGCTAACTGTCTTAATAGAAGGGATAAATCAAAGGTACTAAGGCGATTTGTCTTCTGTCTAGTACCTTTGCCAATAGCTTTCTCAAATTGGTTAATTTCACTAACATCTAATGGCAATAATTTTTTATCTTTAAGCAAGCGCCGGGCTTGGCGATCCGAATCTGCTTCAATGATGCCGCTGACCTGTTTGCCAGTTATGTTATAAGCTGAGTAATCATATGCTGGCATATCATTAACCTAAAGTGAGGTCACTCTTAGCACTTCTTCAATTGTTGTTGCACCAAGCCTTACTTGTTCAAAACCTGCATTTTTAATACTTGGCGTTTTTCTACGAACTGCTGCTTCTAAAGCAATTTCTCCAGCGTCTTCATGAATGAGGTGCTGTAGCTCTGTATCAATCTCTATTAATTCAAATAAAGCCTGTCGTCCATGGAACCCAGTATTATTACAATGTTGGCAACCTACAGCCTGGAAGATGCTAGTATCTTTTTCAACCTCTAACAGTTTAGATTGAAATTCATCACAGCCAATTTCTTGTCGGCAATGCTGGCAAAGTTTTCGCAACAACCTTTGTGCAACTATTCCTCTTATCGTAGAGGCCAGTAAAAAACTATCAATACCAATATCTTGTAGCCGAGTAATTGCCCCTGAAGCAGTATTTGTATGCAAAGTCGACAATACCAAGTGACCAGTTAAGCTTGCCTGAGTAGCAATTTCGGCGGTTTCTTTATCTCTAATTTCGCCAATTAAAATGACATCTGGATCTTGTCGTAATATCGCCCGTAAACCTTTCGCAAAAGTCATGCCTGCACGGATGTTAATTTGTGTTTGACTAATGCCTGGCAAGTCATATTCCACAGGGTCTTCTACCGTCATGATATTTCGTTCCTGACGATTCATTTGCTGTAAAGCAGCATACAGAGTTGTAGTTTTACCTGAACCAGTTGGCCCTGTTACTAGGATAATTCCGTGTGGGCGTTGAATAAGCTCTTCTAATCTAGCTTTAGTATCTGCAGGCATACCCAAATCTTCTGTCTGCATTTTACCGGCATCCTTATCCAGTAAACGCATAACTACCCTTTCACCATAACTAGAAGGCATGGTAGAAACACGTAAATCAATACTCCTGCCTCCAAGTTTGACTGCCATACGCCCGTCTTGTGGTAAACGTTTTTCAGCTATATCCAGCCGAGACATTACTTTTATTCTCGATATAAGAAATGGCGCAATTTGTACGGAAGGGTTTAATACCGTCCGTAATACACCATCAAGGCGAAATCTCACTGCGGCTTGCTTCTCATAGGGCTCGATGTGGATATCTGAGGCATGTTCTTTTAATGCTTCAGCCAAGATGGAGTTTAGTAGACGAATTATTGGAGCATCATTTTCAGAATCAAGTAAATCAGCTGACTCTTCAAGTTCTGCTGCGGCTTCTTCAAGATCGACAAAATCTTTAATTCCAGCCATAACAACTTCTGACGAAGATTGCTGGTTTTGATATAGCTCACTTAGTAGCTCATCAAATACCTCATCATTAACCTTGACAAGATATAAATCTGAATTATTACAACGGCTGACCTCGTTAATAACCCAATTTTCAATTGTCGACGTATGTAAAAGCTCACTTTGACCAGGACGAACTAGCACTCTGTTAGTACGTGCAAACTCATAAGGTAACAAAGTTAATTTATTAGGCATCACAAGGTTCAATATAACGCTTTGTCCCAGATAGATAGTAGTTCTTCACAGTTTACTTCTAATTGAAGAAACATCAATGACAGCAGGGGGTTTATGCGTTTATTATTAAGCTAAGGTTTATGCAGCAGAACACCCGATAATTTACTAGATCATAGGGCTTTATATTTACAGGTTTAAATTCTTGGAATCGAAAGTAAACCTAATCTTCTTCATTCTGTATTAGAAACTTTCGAATAAAATGCCGTACTTCTCTTGCTGCGCTAGTATCAAGATCTTCGCAAAGATCAATAAACGCATCCTTTTCCTCTTTATTAAGGCGAATTATCAACTGACTATTTTTTTTCTTCTTTTTTTCTTTGCCCATGGATAATTCCAAAAAGGATTAAAACAAGTGGAATAAGTATATACATTCAATATCACGTAGCCAAGCAGATTTGATAACTCATAGAGCAAAAAAAACCCGTTATACCTTAAGGTATAACGGGTTTTAATATTTCTCTATCAGATACTTGTTAAAGCTTAAGTAATACTGATACGACCAGTACTGTGTCCTAGCTCATCAAGGTGGATACCATATACGTCCAAGATGCTTAGTAGCAAGTTAGCATTTGGAGTAGAGTCACCATTCTCAGCGATTACATCAGTATGATGTCCACTGCGAAGTTGACCAGCACCGCCACCAATAATGACATTAGACAAAGGATCTTTACTATGCACGTTACCATCGCCCATGCCAGCACCGTAATAAATAACAGTGTTATCTAGAAGGCTGCCATTAACATCTTCAATATCAGCCAGCTTCGCAACTAAGTAGTCAGAAACTAGTTTTGCATGATAAGTGTTAATTAATGCATGTAACTGTTCTCTTTCTGGATTATAGCCATGGTGAGAAACACCATGATGCTGCTCAGGTACTCCAATTTGTGGATAAGTACGCTGGTTCAGCTCTCTAGAAAGCATCATAGAAGTAACACGAGTAGTATCAGTTTGGAAAGCCAAAGCCATTAAATCAAACTGTGTACGAACGTGATCATCATAAAGCTCTGGAATTTCAACTGGAGCAGCCGACAAGTTAGAACCTTGCTCTCTCATGCGACTTTCAAGGTTACCAATACGACGCTCAACTTCACGAACATTCTCTAAGAAGTCATTAATGCGCTGTTGGTCACGAATACCAAGCCTGCTTTCCATATTAGCAGCAGAAACCATGATTGAATCTAATAAACTCTTATCTGTTTGAGCTCTAGACAGGCGTTCTGCAGTTGTAGCGCCATATCCGAACATACGTTCGAAAACGACACGAGGATTAATTTCCATTGGTAATGGCTTAGTAGCCTCAGCCCAAGAAATTGTATTGATGTAGCCACAACTACTGGTTCCATCGCAGGCACCAATCATTGCACCAGCATCTTCAATAGCTAATTCAAGAGAAGGCAATGGCGTATCTTGACCAATTTGATCTGCGATCATTTGGTCAATTGTTTTACCCGCTTCAACGTCAGCACCAGAGGTGTCTTTAGCGATAGCGCCACTCATCCAAGTACAGCTAGAAGTAGCATGGCCTGAACCTGTAATATTATCAGTATTCAGTTTCATATTACTGAAAACCTGCATCTGATCACGGAAAGGTTCAAGAGGCTTCAGAATTTGAGTCATCTCATAATCTGAACCTTCTGTTGTAGGAACATACTCATCAAGTATCACACCATGAGGAGTATATATAGAAGCAAATCTAAGCTGTGGATCAGCTGAGTCTTGCGCACTAGCTGCTGGAATCATTGCTTCCAACATTGGCAAGCCCATAGCTACACCAGCGCCTTTTAAAACTGTACGTCTTGGTAGTGATTTTTTAGTGATGAACATTATTTTTGTCCCCTTTCCGATTGATCTTTTTAAAGTTTAACTAAATTTGTCTTTGTACTTCTAATAACACCTGAATCCGATTATTACTAAAGCCAGATAGAACTGCAACATAAATCTGCTTGATAGTTATAGTTTCACGGTATTTACACAATCAGATGCTAATTACTGCATAATTAACTTTTATTTATATTTATCAATAACTTAAAATAATTAAAATACGCCTACTTTGCTCTCAAATAAAGCCTTCTAGGCTGTTTCCCAATAAAAAGTATTATATATCAATTTCTGTTATGTGCCCTATCGTAGTCTAATTCAGGTCCCGCAGGGACCACTTGAGTTGGGTTAATCATATCGTGGCTGTAATAATAGTGAACCTTTATATGTCTAAAGCTTACAGTTTCCTTCACACCAGGCACTTGATATAGCTCTCGTACGTAGTTTGATATATTTGGGTAGTCCTCAATGCGCTTTTTATTCGTTTTGAAGTGACCATAATAAACACAATCAAATCTAATTAAGGTTGTAAATATACGCCAATCAGCCTCTGTTATCTGGCTTCCAGCAAGGTATCTTTGCTGGCTTAAAATATCTTCAACTTGATCCATTGCAGTAAATAAATTTTCATAGTGTTTTTCGTAGACATCTTGCTTCGTGGCGAAACCGCACTTATAAACCCCATTATTAATATTGTGGTAAACCAGCTCATTAATCTCATCTATAGCAACACGCAAGGGTTCTGGGTAATAGTCAGTCTGATCATCAGTAAAATCATTGAACTCTGTGTTTAACATCCGAATAATTTCAGAAGATTCATTATTCACGATGCAGTTATTCTTTTTATCCCATAATACTGGCACTGTTACCCGGCCGGAATAGTCGGACTGGTGCGTCGTATACACTTCATACATATATTTAATATTAGGGATAGGGCTGGCTTCAAATCCATATTTAATGCTTTCTTTATCACTTAGAACCCATCCATGATCAAGCATTTCAGCTTCTACAACACTCACCCCAATAATAGATTCTAGCTTCTTTATGGTGCGTAATATTAAAGTACGATGAGCCCAAGGGCAGGCAAGAGATACAAATAAATGATAGCGGCCCGCTTCAGCAGGGAAATTTACATCACCAATTTGATTTCTGTATTGAGCGTCCTTACGGACGAACTCTCCACCAGACGATTCCGTATCATACCACTGCGTACTCCACACACCCTTTACTAGTAACCCCATATTTATCCTCAATTAAAAAACAGAAGCTTTAATTCCAAAAGAAGCTTCAAAATGAATGTATTACGATTTTTCTACTCTAATTAACTCTATCTACATTGAAAGCTTGCAGCAGCACTACTATCTGCGCCAGAAGTATATACTGCTACTTGTGGATATGCACAAAGAGGCCGTGTGCTTTCAACTCCATCTTCAATATGCGCTGCATTTATACGTTCAGGAGCTACTCCAGATTCGCGCCAGTCGGCTATTGTTTGAAGTTTGCTCCAGGTATCGAACCCAATTCCACCTCGACAATGATTAACGCCAGGCATCATAAAAAGACGCACTGACTCTGCTGCGCTCGCAGTAACCGTTGCTAACACCTCGTTATAGTAGTTGATCGAATTAAAAGGTGAGATTAGCGGGTCATTCCAACCATGATAAAGTAGCAATTTCCCGCCGTTATTAATGAAATCACTAATATCAGGGTCTATAGCTTGCATACCAAGCGCATTAATTCGTTCATCTAATACATTTAGGTCTCTGGCAAAATTCAGGTTCATAAAATCCCAAGTAGGATCTTGATTCACCACATAACTTTGTATCCCATTTGAATAAGCAAAAGGCTGTCGGTTAACTACTGCAGTCCAGCCAAGCTCACTGCCCTTAGCAAAACCGGGAAGAATTAATTCCCCACTTTCTGGATTCATAGCACCTTGGTAAACTTTATTAATCGCGTCGACCTCAAAAGCGCTCAATCCTTCTATACTTGAAGGTTCAGCCATGCAAATAGATGGATTCTCAATAATTCCATCTAAAAGCCCGTCTAGGCCATCACAGGTTTTTAATACTTCATCATTTAATAGAGCAAAATCATCAACGGATAAATCTAAACCAGGCGTATCGTTAACGATGCGACTATTCCACAACTGCTGCATAGTCATACGTACTGTTGAGTTAGCAGGAGCGCCTGCCACAATGGCATCGAAATCATTGGGATAACGTTGCGCTGCAGTCAAAGCCTGCCTACCGCCAGTCGAGCAGCCATTAAAATAAGTAAAACGTGGAGTCACCGAGTAATAGCTTGCCGCTAGACTTTTAGCAGCTACTGTCATTTCATGAATTGCCCGGTGAGCAAAATCTGTCAGCTGCTCATCGTTCAATAAAAAGTCGGGATCATTTCCTTCATGGCCTGTATTGGTACTAACAGCAGCAAAGCCATCGACAAGCGCTTCAGCTAATGCATTATAGCTAATTGAACCAGCAAAACCGCCATTACCAACTGCAAGCAATTTTTCATTCCAATTTTCAGCCGGCATCCAAAGCTCAATTCGGATATTGGACCCTTCAACGGGAGACAAAACAGCACTTATACGGCAAAAAGCTCTTAAGTTAGGATAGTCATCAAAGCTTCTTGGGTTAACACCTGCTGGAAGGTTAAAACTACCAGCTTCAACAAATTCGGTATGAGCTATAACTCCACCACTTAATGTTTGTGAGTTCATCGTTTCACACAACAAAGTGGTATCTTGCGCCATAGCTATTGAGACTAAAGACCAACTAGAAAATAAAAGTGCAATATTTATAAATTTTTTAAGCATTAAGCTCACCTTTTTTAAATATTTGAATATATTTATATATATAAAAACCCTTTATGCGGTTATCTATAACATTTAATTATTTATATTTTTTATAATTTCACTAAGCTGTATTTTCTTAGTTTTTATAGCTTTTCTATTTTTTCTAACTTCACTTACTTCCTTCAAAGCTGCAAAAAAAGCTTTTACATTCTTTTTATCAATTAAAACTAGTTCACCAAGTAATTGCAGCAATGAAAAAGGAATGGTTGAAAATAAAAGTCGTGATAATGGAAAGTGGGTCCACTCCAGAAAGTAACGATTACGTCGTTGAGTGCTTTTGATTAAATCTGATTTAAAATGATCTTCGATTGTGCCTTTATCGGCATGAATAACTTCAGCGCTAGGATTAAAGTAAGATGGCCAACCTCTATACCACGCACGAAGACCTAAATCGAAATCTTCATAATAAAAAGGTTTATACATCTCACCAAAACCACCAAGCTCTTCAAACATAGCTTTACGCATCATTACTGATCCACCTGAACAATAAAGCGTTAAAAACCCCTTTTTTGATTGTTTCATAGCAGGTAAATCTGAGTTTTCCCAAGGCTGTAATTTTAGTCGGCCATGAGAAAATTGAGATCTAGTCCAAGAGCTTTGACTAACTTCGTTATCCTGATTAAGAATTAACGGATTTACTGCAAAGGTGTCTTCTCGACCAAAATATTTTTCTAGTTTATTTAAGCACCCTTCTACTAATTGAACATCAGAGTTTAATAAAAATACCAATTCATAACTTGCTGCACTAACCCCAGAATGAATGCCTTCGGCAAAACCCTTATTAACCTCATGTTGAACTAACTTAACTTCGGGGAATTTTTCTTGAAGAACTAATACACTATTATCTGTTGAAGCGTCATCAACAACGATTATTTCAGAATCACTGTTGAAAACTTCACTTTCTTTTATAACGAATGGTAAGTTTTCTTGTAAGAGCTTCTCACCATTATAATTAGGAATAATTATTGTGCATTTCAGCATTATTTTATAGGCCGGTTTTGTTAATTATTCACTAATAATACTTGAGTTCGGCTGTTTGGTGGCCTGATAATGTTGCAGCTCTAATTTCTGAATGGTACTTTTTAAGCTTGCTTCACTAACCTCTGTTAGTCCAACACTCGCAACAGCTTTTTCTATTTTTGTGCCAACAAAAAAATCATGAGCAGATATTTTATTGCATATCCTTTCTGCTACTAATTGCGATTTTTCTTTATCTGTATATGGCAATAATAAAATAAATACTTCCCTCTCCCATAAAGCTAGGGTATCCGGCTCCCTTAATTCTGTTTGGACTATTGTTGCAACATCGCTAAACATAAAATCGGCTACTTCTTGCCCATACTGCTGAATGACTCGGGAGTATGAATTTATACTAATGAGCATAATACTAAATTTAAAACCATATCGTACATTTCCCTATCAAACCCCCACAACGAAGCGGAATAAATAAAGACTGATACAAAAGCAAGAAGAGCAATATATATAATTCCTACGGCAAACCCTTTTAGTAATACTGCAACCATAGGAAAAACCATATAGAAGACAGGTCCTGTAGCTTCAGTTCCTCCGGTATAAAAAAGATAGAGACAAAGAGACCCCATTAATACAGCAATGAGATGATCTGATAAAAAATAATAACCACTCATCCAAATACTGCCATATATTAATGCCGTAGTTATTGCAAAACCAAAAAGCACATAAGAATAAAATACCTCTTCTCTCATTAAGGCTGCAAAGCCAAAAACCATGAGGAAAAGTATAACGACAGCACAGTAAACACCGCAAAATATAAAAGCAGTATATTCAGAATTTCTTTGCCTTGATTGCAACCTTTCAGAAATTTTATCTGGTACAGCCCAAAGAGGCTCTTCGGAGTTGGTTTGAAACGGCTTATTCATTTATTAGACAGATTATTCAAAAATAAGATTATAGAACTATATGTGTATTTTGGGTCAACTAATTACATGGAATCGAAAGGTCCCTAAAATATCAATCTAGCAGTTTAGCCTGTTTTGAAAAATGTATTGCGCAAAGAGATGTCGCTATAGGTAAGGTGAAAATACTCCTATCTCTGCAGGAAATAGCCAAGCTAAAAGCACTGCAAATACTCCAGTCAAAAACTGAATAGTCCAAATTCCTATCCCAAGTTTAGTGTGAATTACTTCACGCTCGTCTAATGCCAATAAATCTTTGCAATTAAGTGCTCGCCAATACAAAAGCATTAATACTCCACTTAAGACTGCAAAGCCAACACCATAAATAATAAAAAGCCCAACTACTTCTTCTATGCTATTTACTTCAAATTCTGAAGTTAGCAATTCTGGAGATACTATCAAGCCTATAAACATAGAAAACATCAAACGCACTGGAAAAACATATACCAAAACAGTGAATATCATAATCATACTTAGAAAAGTCGTCCAGAAATCTTCTAAACCATAGCGTTGACTCCATGACCGATGTGTCATCCAAAACACCATAATTTGAGCAAAACTAAGTGCAAAACTAGGCACCTTTTTAAGTGCCAGTATTAGTTCTTCATAATTTCCAGGAATTTCGCCAGACGTCACAACTAATGTGGTGACAGCAAAGCAAAGGCTGCGTCGGAAAAAACCTCCAAGCGTGTCATACTCTCTCCACGCATTCGAAAGCCTTTATGATTAGGTAAATTAGCTAAAGATTCCTCTTGCCTGTTAGACACTACTCAACTCCAACCATTACCATATTCTGCGCCCTTAAAATAATTAAGCCAAAATTTAAACCATAGTTAATAAAACCAGTCTAATTTGCTGATCGGCTTGCTAGTGTTTTATCAGGAATTATTGTCGATAACAGAGATTCTAAATTTTGCAGTGTAGGACTGTTATTCATGGCATCCTCTTCAATTGGATCTGCCTGTAATTGAAGGTGTGCAAATAAATGTCGCCCGGCATATGGTACTGGCGCAAAATAATCATTTTCGACCTTTGCCGCTGGAAAAATTTTAAGCCTAACTGAAGCTCTTACATTCCCCCCAATTGCTTTTATTTCGCCAGCAGATTCGTCTACAGAAACTACAATGTCACAATGGGTTCGAGCACCTTCCCCAAGATGACCTCGGCGTTGCTCTAGATTACTGTATTCTGGTCTAGAGCCTCTGCAAAGCAAATCACCAGGATTTATTTCTGCCTCACCTATATCGAACGCACTATATGCCGCGCTAGTTGTAATTCCATCTCTAGCCAGGATTGCTTGATCAATATAGGTGTGATGAGCGATTGCCCTTGAAAACTCTCTC
Source organism: Gammaproteobacteria bacterium (assembly GCA_029246545.1). Classification (GTDB taxonomy): domain Bacteria; phylum Pseudomonadota; class Gammaproteobacteria; order Pseudomonadales; family Pseudohongiellaceae; genus UBA5109. The sequence goes on along the minus strand of JAQWMX010000013.1, from coordinate 17,416 downwards.
ATTTCACCTAATCCACTTTCGCATGCAACCCAAGAAACAAAGGCCGCAGACCAAAAATCACGCCACCTTGCACCTAGCCCGTCAAGTTGCCAGTTTTGATTCTGCTTAGCCAGAATCCAGCTGCTATCTGGAGCCGCAGACCAGTATCCCGCAATAGAATTGGCTACTCTAGCTGCTTCTTCAAAGCCAGGGCGATAATAACGCCTGCGCCCATTAGCATCTCGCGGTGACAATTCTGATTCATTAATGCTGGTCATATCTTCCACACTCAGACCAAAATATGCCCATTCTTGAACGGCGATATCTACCATTCGCCGTCTAACTTCAGATCTTGGTAATGAACTACAGCTTCGGTCAACAATTTGCATCTGACCGGGATCGCCACTTACCCTCGATGAAGGTGGGTTTACAGGCAAAATTTCCGCAGGTAAACGCTCATAAGTAGTTAGCTGTTGCGCCTGAATTTGCATACTTAGGAGTAAAAACAGCAAGGTTGAAATTGATATTCTTGAATAGTTTTTCAATGAAGCTCTCAGATTATTCTTTAAAAGAAAGCATAATCGGACTGCTCATTAAAATCTAGTGAAGTCGGCGATTAGAAAGATTTTAGTTTGGGGGTATAGTTAGGTAATAGTATGAAAATTTAACTTAAAAGATTGAACTAACCACATTGTTCATTCGTCTATAGATAGGTAGGGTTTCTATTTGACGATTAAGCTCATTAGAAATCTGCAAATTCTCCCTGCTATCTCTAGTGATGAGAATCTCCTTAAGCGTTCTATCTGCATAATAGGCAGAACGATATTCAAGACTGAATTGAATAATCGCTTCAGTGGTTGTTTCCTGAAGCACTTCAAAGTCCGACATCCTTAATTCAATATAGGAAGGGCGGTTTATTTTAGTGATACGGTCTTGTTCCCAAGCGTTGGTATTCAAAAAATTATATGACCTAAAGTTGTTCTGGTAGTGATTGAAGTAAGCATCTACATCTTGATTCTGCCAAGAAATTAACATGTTAATGGTTCTGGGGAGGACCGTTTTCGGTCAATAGCGGACATAAGGGTAATTGTGGCAACTTCTAATGGCCACATATTGGTCACACAAAAAAGAAAAAGTATAGGAGATGAATTAGGCTCCAATTTTTATATACCCAACCACTTGAATATATTATAAAAACTGGTGGGTCTGGGTGGATTTGAACCACCGACCTCACCCTTATCAGGGGTGCGCTCTAACCAACTGAGCTACAGACCCAAACTGAAATGTTTGGAAGTCCTCAGAATGAGGAACGCGCATTATACATAGTCAGCGATTCCAGACAAGAGCTTATGAGAACGGTAAATAGCTAGAGTTGAATTGAAGCTAAATTAATCTTTATAAAGCAGGTGAAAAAGCTTTTTCCCGCGCTTTAAAAGAAAGTATTTTCCAAAAAAGGCTGTGTCCCAAGTTAATTCGATAGCATTATCAGAAACCTTCTCACCATTAACAGTGACTGCTCCATTTCCAATAAATTCTCGTGCCATTTTGTTTGATTTAGCTAATTCACTTTCAACTAACGCTTGAACCAGTGGAAATAATGTTTCAGTTGAACCTGAGGCTGGCAATCCATCCTGTTTTAACTGCTCAAAGTCACTCTCGGTTAATTTAGAAATATCACCACTAAACAGCGCTGCTGAGATACGTTCTGCCGCTACAAGGCCCTCTTCTCCATGTACTAGACGCGTTACTTCTTTTGCTAAAACACCTTGCGCTTCAGGTCTACCTTGGGCATTTTTATCTTTTTCCTCTAGAGCATCAATTTCAGCAACATCCATGAAAGTAAAATATTTTAAAAATCGATAAGCATCTGCATCAGCAGTATTAATCCAGAATTGATAAAAGGCATAACAAGATGTGCGAGACGAATCGAGCCAGATTGTGCCTTCTTCAGTTTTACCAAACTTACTACCATCAGCTTTAGTCACTAAAGGTAAAGTAAGGCCGAAAACCTGTTTTTGATTAAGACGCCGAGTTAGATCAATACCAGAGGTAATATTGCCCCATTGATCACTGCCACCAATCTGTAAAGTGCACTCGAACATTCGATTTAATTCTGCAAAGTCGTAAGATTGCAAAATCATATAGGTGAATTCAGTAAAGGAAATACCTTCTCCTTCACGTTCTATACGTTGTTTCACGCTTTCTTTTTGAATCATGGCATTTACTGAGAAGTGTTTGCCAATATCACGCAAGAAAGGAATTAAATCGAGGTTTTCTGTCCAATGTAGGTTATTCACTACTAAGGCAGAGTTTTCACCACTGTCAAAATCTATAAACTGCTCTAGCTGCTCTTTGATGCTTGCAGTCCAAGCTTGGGTAATTTCAGCTGTATTCAGCTTGCGTTCTTGTGATTTGAAGCTGGGATCGCCAATCAATCCAGTAGCGCCACCAGCAACCGCTATAGGTTTATGTCCCGCTAATTGGAATCGCTTAAGTGCCAATAAAGGCACCAAACTCCCTATATGTAGGCTATCTGCTGTTGGATCAAAGCCACAGTAGACTGCGCGGCTGTCTGAAAGCAAGTGATCTTCTAGCTCATCTTCACCGGCTGTTTGGGCCAGTAAACCGCGGCTTTTGAGCTCTTCGACGATATTTAAATTTACGTTTGTCATAAAATATCTTAAAAATAAAAGCGGCAACTTTACAAGATAGCTCTGTAATTACAAGGAATAATTACCTTGTAGCCCAAAATACCTGACCTCATTGCAATCTTTTATTGAAATAAATGCTTGGCAGATCAATTCAACCAAGATAAAATCCATCGAGTTTCCAGTAGCTTAGCTTATATACTGAATAAGATACTATAGGATTAAAATGAATCTTATTGATTTTACTAAACAGCTGCTCAATAAGCTGATAAAAATTAGACTATCATACAAGCACCGCAATGCTTGTTTAGGCTTAGTTCTTACACTGCTTATTTTACTTTTATTGCCAAATTCTGAATCAATCGCCCCAGAGTCACAAAACCCCAATCAAAACTTAGTCCTTGATAATTCTGCTTTCTCAACGTCGACCTTCGACCCTCTTAACACTGCAACAGAATTAAATTCAGTTTATGAAATAGAAGCAACCATCGAAACAGTTGAAGCAAATGTTGGAATTCAACAAAGTCTTGAGAATGACTCAATAACAATTGCAGAAGTTCGTTCTGGCGATAATCTATCATTGATCTTTGATCGAGTTGGTCTATCACCTCAGGATGTATACCGCGTTTCCAATAGTGCTGGTGATGCAAGTATTCTCACCCGACTTTACCCTGGTTATAGCTTAGATTTTGATATAGATAGTGAAGGAGAATTAAATGAGCTCGAGGTCATTATCAACCCTCTGGAAAGTTATGTATTTGAACTAAATAGCGCTTACAATTTTGATATTACACATGTACTGCGCGACCCACAGCTTATTCCTATTTATAAAGAGGCTACTATTAATGATTCATTATTCTTAGCCGCTCAACGTGGTGGAATCTCTGCTGCTATCACCATGGAGATTGCTGGTATTTTTGGTGGTGTTGTTGATTTTATGTTGGATACACGGGTGGGAGATAACTTTAACGTATTTTATGACGAGCGCCATTTAGATGGTGAATACATCGGTAATGGTTCTATCCAAGTGGCGCAATACACCAATCAAGGAGAAAACTTTACAGCCATACGTTATGTTAATTTAAATGGCGAAGTTGATTACTATAACCCTCTGGGTGAAAGTATGCGCAAAGCCTTTATAAGGAATCCTGTTGATTTCACACGTATCAGCTCTAACTTCACCCTTTCCAGACGGCACCCAATTCTAAATACTATTCGCGCGCATAAAGGGACTGACTATGCTGCACCTACTGGCACTCCAGTTGTCGCTTCCGGAGATGGGCGCGTAACTTGGGCATCACGCAATGGCTCGTTTGGAAACCTAGTTGTAGTTAAACATGGCGAGAGATTTGAAACCAAATATGCGCATCTATCATCATATGCTCGTGGCGTACGTGTTGGTTCGCGAGTAAAACAAGGGGACACTATTGGTTATGTCGGCTCGACGGGTGGCGCTACAGGACCACATCTTCACTATGAATTTATAATGGATGGCGCTCACAGAAATCCTCGCACTGTACACGATCAATTACCTAAAGCCGAGTCGGTCCCAGCAGAAGAAATGGATCGCTTTAATCAGCAATCGCAAATTTTAATGACTCAATTGAATTCCATTACCTCAGCTCCCACACTCGCTCAAAATACTCTCTCTACTACCACACTATCTGCTAGCACTGGAGAATGAGCTCCCAGCTCTATATAGGTCTAATGTCCGGCACCAGCATGGATGCTGTAGATTGTGTTTTAGCTGACCTATCTGACTCAATGCAAGTTATTGACTTCATCAATGTCGATATACCAGCGTCACTAAAACAAAACATTCTTGACCTTTGCCAGGAAAGTGGCGAGAACCAAATTAAGGCTCTTGGTGAAACTGATATCGCTCTTGGCAAACTTTTCGCCAGCTCTGTCATTTCTCTACTCGAAAAAAATCAAATAAACGCTGAACAAATTCAAGCCATCGGTTCTCATGGCCAGACCATCCGCCACCAACCACCAGGCCAATCTGACAATCCTTTCTCTATCCAAATCGCCGACCCTAATACCATAGCAGCCTTAACTGGAATAACTACGGTTGCTGACTTCAGAAAAAAAGATATTGCTCTAGGTGGTCAAGGCGCACCATTACTACCAGCATTTCATCAACGCCTTTTTAAAAGCACTGAAACTGATCGAATTATTTTAAATATAGGTGGAATGGCCAATATCACTTTACTTCGTAAAGATGATAATCAGATCAAAGGATTTGATACCGGCCCTGGCAATATTCTTTTAGATTCCTGGATTCAAAATAATTTAAATCAGAATTTTGATAGTAACGGCGACTGGGCTGCTAGCGGAGAGTTTAATTCTGAACTCTTAGAGTTCATGCTAGATGACCCTTATTTTTCAACTCCTCCACCAAAAAGTACTGGCCGAGAATATTTTAATAAAAAATGGATCGATAAAGTTTTTAATGATTACGCCAAAGAAATTTCTCCACAAGATGTACAAGCTACTTTGTGCGAACTAACAGCAATAAGTATTGCACAAGAAATAAAGAAACTGATAGAAATTGGTGAAGTAATAGTTTGTGGTGGTGGTGCTAGGAATAAACACTTAATAAAAAGTTTAACTACTCAACTTAATCCGTTTAAAGTTTCCAGTAGTAACAATTACGATGTCGACAGCGATGCACTAGAAGCATTTGCATTCGCTTGGTTCGCTAAACAAACCCTACAAAAAAATCTCATCGACTTCACCTCGATTACAGGTTCATCCAGACCTCATATTATGGGTGGAATTTATTATCCCAACTAACCACCAGAAATCTCTGGCTTTCAATTTAAAATAAACTCATATTAATAATTTAGCGACACGAGCGAAATGTAACCGGGACGTTTTAAAACTAGAAAATAGAAATTTTTATGTGGCGTAATAAGCGAAGCCAAGACGAGGGAAAAATATTTTTTAAATGAAGGAGCTTACAACTCAGTAAGTGACTGATCTAATTTAAGTGGATAACGACGTATCCATGAGGGCAGTAGCTAAATCGAGAATGACATGCCGCAGCCGCAGGTAGTTGTAGCTAGGGGGTTGTTGACTATGAAACGTGATCCTTCCAACCCTTCCGTATAATCAACCTGAGAACCAACTAAATATTGAAAACTCAAAGGATCAATTAATAATTTAGCACCATTATTAGAAATAATAGTGTCATCATCATTTACGGCTTCGTCAAAAGAAAAGCCATACTGAAAACCTGAACATCCACCACCTGTAACAAATACGCGCAGTTTAAGCTCTGGATTACCTTCTTCAGTAATCAGTGTACTGACCTTTTCTGCTGCGCTATCGGTCAGCGCCATTGCGGCAGCATCATGTGTTTGGACTACAGACATAGTTTATATAATAGCTTTAATTAAAAGATTCTTTTACAAGATGGAATGCTTAAAACAAGGCTATTATGGCAATAACCAAGTAAATTAGTCAAGTATTAGTTGGATGATTTAGCGACCTCAACCACTACTTCTATTTCTGGTTCAACCGAAGAATGCTGAGCTTCATGATGAACTTCATTCTGAGAACCCTGCTGTTCATTAGGCTGAATATCGAGTTGCTTGGGTTTAAGTTCAGCGGGTGTTCGGTGGCAAAGACTACCGTTTACCTCTGAGCCCATGACCATTTCAATCATATGGTAATACACATTACCTACTACTCTTGCTTTCGCCGCTAACTCAATATGTTCACTTGAATAAACATCACCTTCTACTAGACCATTAACAACAATTAATGGTGCTTTTATTTCACCTTGAACCAGCCCACTTTCGAGGATTCTAACTTTTGCGGGGACTTCAGGATCCGCATAAATATTCCCTCTAATTTTACCTTCAATTTCTAGAGCGCCAGAAAAATGTAAATCACCATTAATTTCAGTTGATTTTGAAATCAAGGTTGTTGATGTTTCACTAAATTTATTTTTCACAAGCTGTCTCTTTAAAATTAAATATTCTTACAATTACTTTTAAAAGATATTGTATTAACGTTCTACTAGCCAAACAAAATTTTTCTGTATGGTTTTTGAATCTTCACCCTGAGATACTGCCAATATTTGAACTGTTTCTGGCACAAAATCATCAGGAATTATTAATTCACCTTCTATATTTTGAAAGTATCTAAATTGCAATCTTATATCTAGCTGGCTCTCTTCTGGCGCGATACTACGTAGAGGGAATGAAACTTCATTACCATTTTGCATGCCTAAGATATTAACATTCGCATAACCGTTGATGACGTTTTCGTTATCAGCGAATTGTTTCAATTCAATATGGTAACGAATTCGATTCTCCTCTTCGGTAGCACGCAGGTCAAGTTGGCCAATGTCTAATCCACTTTCATCATTTTCAGGAGACATTATTTGTCGATAAAACAATACGTCTTCTTCTAATTGTGCATTTATTTCACGCAAGCCCACCAACATATCTTGTACTTCCACCAAAGCTTGTCTATCAACCAAACTTGCTTGTTCAACATTAACAAAATCTTGTTGAAGTATTTCCATTTGCGCTTGCAGAACATTCATATTAGTACTTAAGAGATCACGCTCAATACGCACACTTATATTTTCATCAGTACCTCGTGTGTAGCCATAATATATTCCCGCTACAGCCAAAATTACAGCCACAAAGAATGCGCCCAAAGATAGCGATATGCTCCGCCAAGGTCTGTGCGGAACTACTACCATTTGTATTTGTTTACTACCTTTTACTACTGCCATTTCTTTAATCCATATCTTTTACGGCAATACCGAAACAATATTTAAACCAAGCACTTCATCAAAACCATACATAATATTCATGTTTTGAATTGCCTGACCTGCAGCACCTTTCACTAAATTATCTTCAGCAACTAAGATCACAACTTTATCACCACCTTCTGATCGGGTAATCGCAATTCGGCACATATTACTGCCTCTTACTGATCTAGTTTCAGGGCTATTACCAGCCTCCATTACATCTACAAATACTTCATCTTGATAAAAGTCTTCATACAAACTTTGTAAATTCACATCTTCATTTAATAACGAAGCATACAAACTTGCTTGGATACCTCTAATCATCGGAACTAAATGCGGCATAAATGTTAGATTAACAGGTGCATCACTTTGTTCGTTTAAACCCTGCACAATTTCAGGTTGATGCCTATGCCCATTTATTGCATAAGCTTTAAAATTCTCACTGGTTTCACAGAGTAATGTACCCATAGCTGCTTTTCTTCCAGCACCACTGACTCCTGACTTTACATCAGCAATTAAAGAATTGGGATCAACCAGATTATTTTTTAACAAAGGAATAAAACCTAATTGTACTGCAGTGGGGTAGCAGCCAGGGTTAGCAATGAGTGAAGCTGATTTAATCAACTCTCTGTTTATTTCTGGCAAACCGTATACTGCTTCATCTAATAATTCTGGACAGGTGTGATTGACCCCATACCAATGAGCCCAAAGCTTGGCATCCTTTATTCTAAAGTCAGCAGACAAGTCTATAACTTTAACCCCTTTTGCTAACAATTCAGGTACTAATGCCATCGCAGTACCATGCGGGGTCGCAAAAAAAACTAAATCACATGCAGCAAGTAGTTTTGGGTCAGGATCACAAAAATTTAGTTCTAAATGCTCCCTTAAGTTTGGGAAAACAGAAGACACAGCCTTGCCTTTTTCCGCTCTGGAAGTAACCATTTGTATTGTAACTTCTGGATGTTGAACCAGGATGCGTAATAACTCTACGCCGGTATACCCAGTTGCTCCTACAACAGCTACTTTAATCATTTTCTTAGCTCTATACTGCTCTGTCTTTAAATTCGGGGCGCTATAATAGCAAATCTCACCCCTAAGCCACTACTAATGCTTCTATATCTCATATTTAGACCTAAAAAGGGCTAATAATCATCCTTCAAGCTGCTTTGCAGTTCGCTGTACTTTACTCTTCTCCTAAAAAACCAACTCTCACTTAACTTATTAGGCCATATAGTAGAGGCATTACTAATGTCGCTCTCGGCATACAGCCATTCATGCAATGATGTTATTATTGCCTCCTTGTTTTAAGAACAAAGAACGAAATGGCATATCTCTGGTTTAAAGCTTTCCATCTAATTGCAATGACTTGTTGGTTTGCAGGAATTTTCTATTTACCAAGACTCTATGTTTATCATTCTATGGCAGATGATGAAACAAGCCTCGATCGTTTTAAAATAATGGAGCGAAAACTTTTCTGGGGCATTATGACCCCTTCGGCAGTTTTAACAGTTATTTTTGGCTGCTTATTGTTTAGCACCAATTTCCAATTTTACATGCAATCTGGCTGGATGCATGCCAAGCTGTTTTGTGTATTCTTGCTCATTATTTATCATATTTTGTGCTGGCACTTTTTGAAAATTTTCAAGGCGAATAAAAATACACGTTCACATAAATTTTACCGATGGTTCAATGAAGCACCTGTCATTTTATTACTCGCCATTATTATTTTTGTAGTCGTAAAACCTTTTTAGGAAATCTCTATGTCTGAGAGTAAAACTTACTCACGTTCTGAAGCTTTATTTGTGCAAGCACAGAAACATATTCCAGGTGGTGTAAATTCGCCTGTCCGAGCTTTTAAGGGAGTTGAAGGCAGTCCAGTTTTCTTTTCTCGCGGTGAAGGGGCTTATGTTTACGATGAAGATAATAACGCTTATGTTGATTATATCGGCGCCTGGGGGCCATTAATTCTTGGCCATTGTTACCCTAAAGTAATCAATGCCCTAAAAGAACAAATAGAACTTGGTTTAGCATTTGGTGCTCCAACTGAAAAAGAAATTGAAATGGCTGAGCTTATTTGTCAGTTAGTACCATCTATTGAAAGCGTAAGACTTGTGAACTCTGGCACCGAAGCTACCATGAGTGCAATTAGGCTGGCCCGAGGTGTTACTAAGCGTGATAAGGTCGTTAAATTCGAAGGTTGCTATCACGGCCATGTGGATTCTTTATTAGTTAAAGCAGGCTCAGGTGCCTTAACCATGGGTTCTCCAGACTCTGCTGGCATTCCTGAAAGCACTGCCCTACAAACTTATATATTGCCTTATAACGATAGTGAAAAAGTTGAAGAATTGTTTAAACAGCATGCCCATGAAATTGCCTGCATTATCGTAGAACCAGTCGCTGGAAATATGAATTGTGTTCCCCCACTCCCAGGATTTTTGGAGAGCCTACGGAAAACTACTTCTGCTTCTGGAAGTTTGCTTATATTCGATGAAGTGATGACAGGGTTTAGGGTTGCTCTTGGCGGCGCACAAAGTATTTATAATATTGATCCTGATCTAACCACTTTAGGCAAAGTTATCGGCGGTGGTATGCCGGTTGGAGCCTTTGGGGGTAAGAAAGAGTATATGGATTTACTTGCTCCATTGGGTCCAGTTTATCAGGCAGGAACCTTATCAGGTAACCCTTTAGCGGTTTCAGCTGGCCTGGTGATGCTCAAAGAAGTTTCTCAGCCGGGCTTTTACGATAAATTAACAGAAAAAACTTCTGTTTTATTACAAGGCTTACAAGAACGGGCTGACGCTGCCGGCATAGCATTTAGCACCAATCAAGTTGGCGCTATGTTTGGTTGTTTCTTTTCGAGCGAAAAGAATATTTCAACATTCGAGCAGGTTATGCAATGTGATGTTGAACGATTTAAACAGTACTTTCATAGCATGTTGGACCAGGGGGTCTATCTGGCTCCTTCTGCATTCGAAGTAGGCTTTTTATCTTCTGCTCATAATGATAAAGAAATACAACTAACTTTAGATGCAGCTGCCGTTGCATTTTCGTCTCTCTCTCGATAAATAATTATTGAAGTATCTTAATAAAAAATTGAAGAAACTCTTTAAAGGAAATCACATGAAGAACTACCATATTTATGCATTAGGTAATGCGCTTGTCGATAAAGAATTTGAAGTCGAAGATGATTTTTTTCAGCACGAAAGCATTCAAAAAGGTCTTATGACTCTAGTTGATGGTGAATCTCAAAGCACGTTATTGCAACGTCTGATGGAAAAATATGGCTTAAAAAAACGTGCCGGTGGTGGATCAGCTGCAAACACTTTATATGCTGCCTCACAGTTTGGCGCGAATACTTTTTATTCCTGCAAAGTAGCTAATGATGAATTTGGAGATTTTTACTTAAATGAGTTGGGGGATAACAATATAGATACCAACTTAGGCAGCATAAGAAGTGATAACGGCGTCACCGGAAAGTGTTTGGTTATGGTAAGCCCTGATGCAGAACGCACCATGCTGACTTATTTAGGTGTATCAGAAAATTTAACTAGCAATGATATAAATAAAGATGCCTTGGCTAATTCTAAATATTTATACCTTGAAGGTTATTTAGTTACTTCACCAACTGCGCTTGAAGCATGTGTTGAGGCCAAAAAAATAGCCGAGCAACAAGGTGTATTAACCGCAATAACTTTATCTGACCCGGGCATGGTTCAATTTTTTCGTGGTGGTTTAGAAGCAATGATTGGAAATGGTGTCGATTTACTATTTTCTAATCAAGTGGAAGCTTTAACTTGGACCGGCGAGGAGACTATCGAAGCTGCTGCTGAGACTTTAAAAACCATCGCAAAAACTTATGTTATCACCTTAGGTTCTAAAGGCGCTTTATTATTTGACGGCGAAAATTATATTGATATTTCATCTCATAAAATAACAGCACTTGATTCAAATGGAGCAGGAGACATGTTTGCCGGTGCTTTTTTATATGGCATTTCAACAGGTTTAGATTTTGAGACTGCAGGACGCTTGGCAAGTCTTAGTGCCGCTACTATCGTAAGTCAATTCGGTCCACGCTTACCTACAGAGCAACACCAAGATCTATTAAAACAAATACTTTAGTTTAAGAGAGAAGCATCAAGCTCTAATCGACGTTTGAAGAACTCAAGTCTGCGCTGCAGGCTCTCTGTATTTTCTGGGCCCAAGCGTAGTAGTAATTTATCAACAGCGCTGTAATTTTCTATTTCTGGATTAGCATACAAATAATTCAAATTTGGCCGAATTAATTGCTGAGGTTGGAGCGCAGTCCTGGCATTAACCACATTATCGATAGCCAACATAAATACATCATTAAAATCACTATCTCTAAGTGCTAATTCTGCATAAGCTTCACGAAAAAGTGGTTTCATTAGCTGATAAAAATCTACTGCGGTTTCAGTACTAATATTTGTCAAACTTAAAACTAAACCATTAAACCGTTGATAAGATTGTTCATCTATCAAATAAAATTCACTCCCCAAATCAGTTACCGACATTCTTTCTTCTGGGAAAAGCATTGGTAGATTTTGCTCAGGGAATTCTCCACGGCTAATATTTTCAACCATAATGACAAATTTTCTGACCAGCTCTTCAGAAACCAAATGCATTAAAATTGATGAACCACCTTCTATATTTATTAATTCTTCAAATACAAAAGAATCGCTTTCATTCAAACTAGGTAATGTTGGCACTGTAGCTTCAGGCTCTATCACGGGTTCAATTACAACGACCACTTCTTCTAATGGCATTAAGGTTTCATCAATAATCTCTTCAACTGTTTCTTCAATTAATTCTTCTATATTAGAAGCAAACACTTCCTCATTATTATTAGGAATTGCAGGCTGAGAGACTACTTGGGTTTCTTCTTGTACCGACTCATTACTGACTATTACCGTTACTGCTTCCTGCTCATCTCCGGTTAATAAAATAAACAAGCCAAATAAAAAGATAACCCCAATGGCTAGAGAAAAAATTAATTTATTGTCGTTCATATTATTCCCGAAGATTTAATAATTGCTAACTCAGGCCGCGATCTTATGACCAGCAGGCTTCTATTCCTACCTGCTAGTTTAATCATGTTTATTGAATTCTGACGGAATACTGACAAAAATAGTTTTTCAGACACAAAAAAGCCCGATTTCAAACAGAATATCGGGCTTTTTTTAAGAGAAAAAGTTTACGATAACACTTCAGATGATTCCTCTTCTGTAACTTCTTTCATACTCAAGCTGACTTTGCCGCGATCATCTACTTTAAGTACTTTTACGGCAATTTCTTGGCCTTCACTTAAATGATCAGTTACTTTCTCCACGCGCTCTTGGGCGATTTGAGAAATATGCACTAATCCATCTTTACCAGGAAGAATAGTTACAAAGGCGCCAAAATCGACAATGTTTGAAACAAGACCTTTATAGATTCTCCCAATTTCAGCTTCGGCAGTAATTTCTTCTACCATTGCCACAGCAGCATCACGAGAGGCGGCATCTTCACCATAAATGCGAACATTACCGTCATCATCGATATCAACTGAAGCCCCAGTTTCTTCGGTAATTGACCGGATAGTTACACCACCCTTACCGATAACATCACGAATCTTATCTGGATGTACTTTAATCATGCCCATACTTGGCGCATTTTCAGAAACGTTTTCACGAGAACTCGAAATCACTTTATTCATTTCTTCCAGAATAAACATTCTGGCTGTATTGGCTTGCTCCAAAGCAGTTTCCATTATTTCTTCAGTAATACCCTGAATTTTAATGTCCATTTGCAGTGCAGTAATACCAGCAGCTGAACCAGCTACTTTAAAATCCATATCACCAAGGTGATCTTCATCACCCAGAATATCGGTCAATACAGCAAAGCCGTTATCTTCTTTAATTAAGCCCATTGCGATTCCTGCAACTGGAGCCTTCAAAGGCACACCAGCGTCCATCAAAGCTAAACTAGTACCGCAGACTGATGCCATTGAAGAAGATCCGTTAGATTCAGTAATCTCAGATACAACACGAATTGCATAAGGAAAATCTTCTTCTTTAGGTAATACCGCGGCAACACCACGACGTGCTAATCGGCCATGGCCGATTTCACGACGTTTTGGGCCACTCATAAAGCCGGTTTCACCAACACTGAAAGGAGGAAAGTTATAATGCAACATGAAAGGATCTTTAATAGTTCCTGCAAGCCCTTCAATCATTTGCGCATCACGAACAGGCCCCAAGGTTGCAACAACCAAAGCCTGAGTTTCACCACGCGTAAATAGAGCAGAGCCGTGTGTTTTAGGTAGAACATCTGTTTCTACATAAATTGCTCTAACTGTAGTGTTATCTCGACCATCTATACGTGGTTGCCCTGCAATAATATTGCTGCGAACAGTGCTCTTCTCTAGTGAAGCGAAAATATCCTGAACTTCACCTGCATTTACAGCGGGATCAGAATCTTCATTAGCAAACTGTTCTACAGCCTGACCTTTGAGTTCACCTAGTTTATCTTGACGCTGCATCTTGTCAGAAATAGCATAGGCTTCAGTAATTCCAGCACCATAGGCACCAGAAATAGAATCAATTAGTGCAGTATTTTTCTCTTCTGCTATCCATTCCCATTCAGGCTTGCCTGCTTCTGCTTTAAGTTCGTTAACTGCTTTTACAATTACCTGCATTTCCTGATGTGCAAATAAAACAGCACCCAGCATTAAATCTTCGCTTAGCTCTTTAGCTTCAGACTCCACCATCAATACAGCAGATTCAGTACCAGCTACTACCATTTCCAAATCTGAACTTTCGAGCGTTTCGTAAGTCGGGTTTAGAACGTAACCGTCAGCTTCAGTAAAACCAACACGAGCAGCGCCAATAGGGCCTGCAAAAGGAATACCTGATATAGCTAGTGCTGCTGATGTTCCAATCATTCCGGCAATATCCGGATCAACATTCTTTTCTGCAGAGATTACTGAACAAACAACCTGTACTTCATTCATGAAGCCTTTTGGAAACAAAGGTCTGATAGGTCTATCGATTAGACGAGAGGTTAAGGTTTCTTTTTCAGTAGGTCGGCCTTCACGCTTAAAGAAACCACCTGGTATTTTACCAGCAGCATAGGTTTTTTCTTGATAATTGACGGTTAACGGGAAGAAATCCTGCCCTGATTTGGCAGTTTTTCTACCAACAACTGTGGTTAAAACTGAAGTGCCACCAATAGATACAATAACTGCTCCGGTAGCCTGACGAGCAACTTTACCCGTTTCCATGACAACAGTATCGTTGCCGTATTTAAATTCTTTCCTTATCGGATTTAACATATATTTTTTCCTAACGTATGAGCCTGGCTGACCCAATGCCATCCAGGTGAGAAGGTTTGATTAACGACGTAGACCTAGTCTTTTGATCAGCGTGCTATAACGCTCAAGGTTTTTACGCTTGAGGTAATCAAGTAACTTACGACGAGTATTAACCATACGAATCAGTCCACGACGGGAATGACGATCATGGTTATGCTCTTTGAAGTGATCTTGTAAGTGATTGATATTATGGGTTAATAATGCAACCTGAACTTCAGGGGAACCTGTGTCACCTTCAGCCAGGGCGAAATCTTGGACGATTTCTGCTTTTTCTTCGACAGATAAAGCCATCTTACTCTCCTATGAATATGCCATTACTTTATTTATGTCCTTATAAAGCCAGATTAACCATGCATATTAATAGTTAACTGGTTTGCTCCTACGCCAATAATGACGGGGTGCGAAATATAGCATAGATCCGCGGGTGGATACACTTTTTCACAGCAAAAAGCCCGATAAAACAAGTATTATTTGTTGAAATGGAGTTTTTTTATAATTAATGCATCCAATTTACTCTCAGCCTGCATCATTAAATATAGGAACACACATTATTCTAACTTTGACGAGGAAAATAAAATGGAAACGGAGATATTAATGGACGGAAATATTTTAGTACCACTGGGCTTTTTCATCTTTATATCGACAATAATTTGGATTATCCAAAATTTCCGTCACCGGAGAAACCAGGAAATTCAAATTACCTTGCGCGCTATGATTGAAAAGGGTCACCAGCTCTCACCAGAATTATTAAAAAGCCTAGGCAACAATTTCACCAGCAGTAGAGCTAAAGATTTAAAACGTGGAGTTATTCTGGTAAGTATAGGTGTTGCAATTTCTATAATTTCCTTATTTATATTCATAGCAGAATCTGCCATTACTGGCAGCATATTATTTTTAATCAATTTTTTCACAGTCTTTATTGTGTTAGGTTTAACTTATATTGGGTTTTGGAAATTTATGGCATCTTCTGATAGAGATACTAATCAAGAAATCAGTTTATGAACCTCTAGGTTAAATGAAAGAATTAAGCGATAAAGAGCTAGCCGCTAGAGTTGCAGCAACCAAAGATACAATCGCGTTTGAGGAATTAGTCAGACGGCATCAGAATGCATTTCAAATCTGGCTTAAGCAACTTAGCGGTCATTCTAGTAAAGCGGACGACATTGCACAGGACACTTTTATCTCCACTTGGAATAATATGCATACATTTCGAGGAGATGGCGAATTTAAAAGCTGGCTAATGAAAATTGCTTATACCCATTTCCTGCAATATCTTAGAAAGGCAAAAGCAAGGAATAAAATAATTCAAGAAAGTAAAATTTATAAAATTGAAGAAGTACAAACTACAGACAATCATGCTTTGCCAGATTTACAGAAGCTATTGACTGTATTATCACTGGAAGAGAAAGCCTGTATGGTGCTTTGTTATAGTCACGGATATAGCCATACTGAGATAAGCACGATAACTAAATTACACTTAGGAACAGTTAAGTCTCATATAAGACGTGGAATTAATAAAATTCAGAGCAAATTTAAAATAGGAAAAAATCATGATGGATGAAGATTCAATCATCGATGAAGAAACTTTACTGAAATTATTCAAAAATAATAACTCAGGAACTGATAATGAGCTAAATAGTGGGCTCTTTATTCAAAGGGTAATGCAAAAAATAAATCAGGAATTACTTATTCGAACCATTGTACTATCAGTGATAATTGGAATCTGCACTATTTTCTTATTCCCTCAACTTCAAACTCTTGTCTCTACTTTTAATTATACTATTAATGCTTCTTTTACCTATTTTTCCACTTCCCTGTCCTCAAGCTTACCCTTATTTTCTACAAGCGAAGGATTACACACAATTATGTTACCTATAAGTGTATTGACGCTTAGTTTACTTTCTATTGTTTTATTAGACTGGTCAACTGACTATTAAAATTGAGACAGAGCACTGTTGCTCAAAATAAACATGTTGTTGAGTGCGCTTTTAAAAACGGCTTTATAAAGTTCATGATATTTGCCTCCGTGTTAAATATGGGTTTAAATTTAATCTCTTTAAAAATTTGAATCAAAAAGGTTCACAAAATGAGTTCATTACAAGTTTTTGACGAAGCTGGTCAACCATTGTCAGAATCGACCACTGATGTTGACACTATTATCACTCAGATGAATGAGCTCAATATTATTTTTGAACGCTGGGAGACGACTGCGGTTTTGCCTGAAGATGCCACACAAGAAACCATACTAGAAGCTTATAAGGATTCTGTCGACAAACTCAATAATGCTTACGGATTTGAGCTGGTAGATGTAGCGATTTTAAGCCCTGACAATCCAAAGAAAAATGAGATACGCCAACAATTCAATTTTGAGCACACTCACAGCGATTTTGAAGTTCGATTTTTCGTTGAAGGCAGGGGTTTGTTTTATTTCCATCTCAATGAAACAGTTTACCTTCTGCTTTGTGAAAAAGGTGACTTGATTAGTGTCCCAGCTGAAATCAACCATTGGTTTGATATGGGAGATAACCCCGACTTTAAACTAATTCGTTTTTTCCCAACTGAGGACGGCTGGGTTGCAGACAAAACCGGAAGCGACATCGCCTCTCGCCTACCTTCTATGGATGCTTTTGCAGCTTAAATAAGTAC
>JAQWMX010000005.1 GCA_029246545.1 Gammaproteobacteria bacterium | reverse complement strand
TTAATTTCACACAAGCCACTATAGTTAAGCGCGTCATCAAGGGTATCAGTGACATCTCTGGCACTCATGCTGGTACATAAGCGCCAGGCAACAATATAACGTGAGTAATCATCCAGCACCGTTGACAAGTAATACCACCCCTTCAGTGAACGATGAGCTAAAACTATCTCTTAAGCAATCTGGCTAATTGGTCCAACTAGTGCTGACGGGATACACCTTTCCCCTTACTTTTGTTCACCAGAAATTAGTCCCCAGTCAAAAACTCTTAGAATTAAACTATAATTAAGCTATGCCCTCAAAAAGCACTAAAACTTCTTCTGCCGATATAACTCATATGCCTTTGGTCCGCCTACAAGGGGTAGGCCCCGCACTTGAGAAAAAGTTTGCCAGCCTTAATATTCGCTTTGTGCTCGATTTGCTTTTTCACTTGCCGTTCCGCTATCAAGATAGGACTCGGGTTACCTCAATTGCCGCTTTGCAAGTTGGTTCTGACGTAGTTATTGAGGGTCGTATCTTAGGCAGCGCAATAGTCTTTGGTCGACGCAGAAGCCTGTTAGTCAAAATCCAAGATCAAAGCGCTGTGGCTAATTTAAGATTCTTTCATTTTAGCGCAGCTCAAAAAGCAAGCTTAGCTGAAGGAAAACGTATTCGTTGTTTTGGTGAAGTTAGGTGGGGGCGTAGTGGTGTTGAGTTGTTTCACCCTGAATACAAAATTATTGATGAGCAAGACCAATTCCCTATTACATCTACCTTAACAGCTATTTATCCAAGCACAGAAGGCCTACAACAGAACCGTTTACGTAATACGATTGAGCAGGCATTAATGTTACTAAAGCAGAGTTCAACCTTAATTGACTACTTGCCCGCTGAACTGAATCAAAAATTTAGTATTAGCAGCTTGAAAGATGCCTTGCTCTATATCCATCAGCCTCCAAAAAATGCTCAACTTTCGCCATTGGAAGCTGGCATGCATCCCGCGCAACAGCGCTTGGCGTTTGAAGAACTTTTAGCCCACTATTTATGTTTACGTCGACTAAGAGATAATACTCAGCAGGAAAAAGCACCCGAACTAACACCCAATTCAACACTAATTCCTGCTTTGCTAAATCGTTTGCCGTTTGAGCTAACTAAAGCACAACAAAAAGTATTTTCCGAAGTCAGTGAAGACCTTGCAGTTAACAAGCCAATGCTTAGATTAGTGCAAGGTGATGTTGGTTCAGGCAAAACCATAATCGCTATCCTTGCAGCTCTACAAGCATTTGAAAATGGGCACCAAGTAGCCGTGATGGCTCCTACCGAAATCCTAGCAGAACAACACTATTTAAATTTTACCGAATTATTGGCAGACCTCGGTATTGAAATCACCTTTCTAAGCGGCAAAATCAAAGGCAAAAAGCGCGTTGAAGCTCTTAAGCTAATCAGTTCTGGGGAGTCTCAAATCATTATTGGCACTCATGCTCTTTTTCAAGATGAAGTACAGTTTAAAAAGCTAGGATTAATGGTCATCGATGAGCAGCATCGCTTTGGTGTACATCAGCGCTTGGCACTTCGTGAAAAAGGCAGAAGCATTGGAGAAAGCCCTCACCAGCTCATCATGACAGCAACCCCTATACCTAGAACTTTAATGATGAGCGCTTATACAGATCTAGACTGTTCTGTTATTGATGAGCTGCCGCCGGGTAGGACTCCGGTCAACACCGTCTTATTAGCCGAGAGTCGACGCTCACAGGTGATAGAGAGAATCCAGGAAGCTTGCTCTAAAGGAAGACAGGCTTACTGGGTATGCACCTTAATAGAAGAGTCTGAGCTTCTGCAATGTCAGGCAGCTGAAGTAACTTTCGATCATTTACAACAACAACTGAAAAACATAAAAGTTTCCTTAATACATGGGCGAATGAAGCCCAAAGAAAAGTCAGAGATCATGAATCAGTTTAAAGCCGGAGAAATCCAGTTATTGGTAGCTACCACCGTTATCGAAGTCGGTGTCGATGTGCCGGACGCTTCTTTGATGATCATTGAAAACCCCGAACGGCTGGGGCTGGCACAATTACACCAGTTACGTGGCAGAGTCGGCAGAGGTAGTGAAAAAAGTCATTGCTTACTGCTTTATCAAAAACCTTTATCCGACTTGAGTAAGAAGCGTCTTGAAATTATGCGTAGCAGTAATGATGGTTTTTACATTGCACAAAAAGACATGGAAATTCGGGGGCCAGGAGAAGTGCTTGGTACGAGGCAAACTGGGCTAATGGAACACAAAATTGCCAATCTGGGTCGAGACTCCCACTTGCTTGATGACGTCAAAGCCTGGGGAGAAAGTTTACGGGATCAACATTCAAACAATATTGACCCCTTGATTGATCGCTGGCTTTCAGTGAACCAACAATATGGAAACGTTTAAGACTCTAATATCCCTAGTTCACCTTGCCGCTTAGCGATAATAACAGCCCCGCAGGAATCACTAAAAATATTAATTGCTGTTCTGAACATATCAAGGACTCGGTCTGTGACCAATAACAATCCAATAGCTTCAATTGGTAAGCCAATAGCCGTTAATATCACCGTAATAGCTACTAGGCTTGCTGCAGGAATACCTGCCACACCTATTGAGGTCAATAATGCAATTAAGACCACCGTAAACTGGGTTGCAAAACTCAATTCCAGCCCATAAGCCTGAGCTAGAAAAATTGCAGCTACACACTCATATAAGGCGGTGCCGTCCATATTCACAGTGGCTCCCAAAGGCAGAACAAAACTGGTAGTTTTTTCCGACACCCCGGCATTTTTTTCCACGCGCTCCATAGTTAAAGGCAAGGTGGCTGATGACGAAGCTGTAGAAAACCCCGTTAAAAGCACTGGCGCCATTACTTTGAAATGAGCCAAAGGGCTGACGCCTCCAACATATTTCAATAATAAAGGTAGTATCACAAAAACATGCGTAGCTAGGGCTAGCATTACCGTTATAAAAAAGATCAGCATAGGCTGGAACGCAGCAAAACCAGTAGCGGCTACAGTGCCAGCAACTAGACCAAATACGCCATATGGTGCAAAACGCATGATCCACATCGTAATGCGCATCATAGTCTCTGAAATACCTTGCCAAAAATTAAGCAAGACCTCACCCTGTCGATTAGGAATCTGCGACATAAAATAACCAAAAACAAGAGCAAAAAAGATAAGACCAAGCATCTGGCCTTCTGCTGCTGCAGCTACAATGTTAGTTGGAATCATTCGCAAAAAAATTGCAGCAATATCTCCGCCACCACGGCCTTCTACACTGGCAACAGCAGTTGCTAGTGTTCCTTCATCTAAGCTCAGATTCAAACTGCTGCCAACAGCCATACCATTTGCTATCCCAGGACTTATTACATTTACAAAAAAGAGTCCAACTAAAATTGCCAGGGTACTGGTCAAAGCATAGTATCCAAGCGTTAAGCCGCCAAGCTTTCCTAGATCACTACGCCCGCCCATGTTCGCTACACCACAAATAATAGAAGACAAAATTAAAGGAACAATAATCATGCGCAATGCATTCAGAAACATAGTGCCGATAAAATCATACATGGCATAAAAAGTGATGCCAAAAATACTAAGCTCAGTGCCAGTAAGCTGTCCGCAAATAAAAGCCAGGAGGATTGCTATTAGGATTTGCCAATGTAGTTTGATTTTTATCATGATTTACTCCGATGCATTAGCACCATTTAAACAGCGCAATTTCTTTTATTCAATGCTGGCCAAAGACTGTTTATAATTGTCGCTCATTTATTAAGTTGTCGATATGCACTCAAACCCTCAATTGCAAAAAGTTAAGCAAAAACTCAACTTAGCCCAATTAAAGCTCTGGCAGTTAATTCAACAACGCCTGCCCATCATTGCATCAAAGCTACCTATCTACTGGGATCTGACACGGATGAATCGCCCGATTGGCTTCCTGTTGGTCTTATGGCCCACACTATGGTGCCTTTGGATTGCCGGGAATGGCATGCCAGAGCTCAAATTAGTAATTATTTTTTGCATTGGAACAGTAATAATGAGAGCAGCGGGCTGCTGCATGAATGATTACGCAGATCGAGATTTTGATGCACATGTTACTCGAACCAAATATCGCCCTATCGCAACACAGAAAATAAAACCACGGGAGGCCTTACTGCTTTGTGCCTCTTTGTGCTTAATTGCCTTCATGCTGGTATTAATGACAAACACATTAACTATCTTAATGGCATTTGCAGCCTTAGGCCTCACTGTGATTTACCCCTTTATGAAACGCTACACACACCTGCCACAGGTCGTTCTAGGCGCTGCCTTTTCTTGGGGGGGGCTAATGGCATTCACAGCACAAACAGGGGCCTTGCCTGCACAGGCATGGCTTTTATACATAGCCACTTTGTTATGGACCATTGCTTTTGATACTCAATATGCCATGGTTGATCGTGAAGATGATTTAAAGATTGGAGTGAAATCTACAGCTATTCTTTTTGCTGAGGGAGACATTTTCGTTATTGCTTTTTTGCAGGTGTTTGCTCTGGTCACGCTAGCTTTTTGCGCTAATTATTTTGAATTAGGAAACTTGTTTCAATTTGGCCTTTTAATAGCAGCGGGACTTTTCATCTATCAACACACCTTAACCTGGGACCGCAGGCCAGAACAGTGCTTTAAAGCCTTTTTAAATAACAATTGGGTAGGAGCAGTAATATTTATATTTACCGTGCTGGACTTTCTTTTTCGATAGTAGCTTTTTCGTTAATAACTTATGAGCGCGGGCTTTTGCCATTGCAAAGAAACACCTAAATTAGCCAACACAGTCAATCCTTGATCATAATTTCGGCCTACAGATTTAACACCATGTGAATCGTCACCTGGCACTATTGCTATGCCTTTAGTTATAGCTTTTTTCAAGATAGACAACGAAGGATACTGCTCTAAACCTTTATCAAAACCTCTAAGGTTAAAATCCATTATCAGTTTATTGTCCGCGATATAATCAAGATTACGTTCAACTTTTTCAATTATGTCTGGTTCGGCAAGGGTGCTTAAATAACCTGGATCAAAGGCTCGAATTAAATCAAAGTGTGCCACAACCGCAGGTTTAAATTCTTTCATCATTTGGTATTGTGAATCAAAATAATCACAGTATAGCTGCTTAATGTTGCCGGCCTTGGTGAGTGCTTGCTGATAAAAGTCTCTGCTGTAATCAATTCCTATACCATTAACATGATGCAATGAGCCAACTAAATAATCTGGCTGAAATTGATTAATAAGGCTATTCACATAATCCC
The DNA here is from genome assembly GCA_029246545.1 of Gammaproteobacteria bacterium. Taxonomy (GTDB): domain Bacteria; phylum Pseudomonadota; class Gammaproteobacteria; order Pseudomonadales; family Pseudohongiellaceae; genus UBA5109. Next base: position 413,721 of record JAQWMX010000005.1, on the reverse strand, counting down.
CAGCACCAGAATAAGTTTCAATTTCAAAAGCCAGTAATAGCTCAATTTTATCGGCATATTTTTTCTGCAACTCTCGACCCAGTTCAAAATATTGGCTAAAACGTTGTTGTAGAAAATCAGCACTTAAGTTTGCTTCAGCCTCATCAGGATAGCGCATCTCATCGGAAAGAGGAGGAATATGCTCAGTTATACCAACCCATGCAAAACCTTGGTCAACATACGCTTTTACTATGTTTTCCAAGTCGTCTTGTGCATGTTGACAAAACTGACCGCTATGCCCTCCATGCACCGAAACCTTTTCAGTTTCTGCTAATATTTTAGCTAAACCTTTGTTCATGATTCCCAATCTTGTAAACTCATTGCAGCTGTCACTTCAGCTTGTTTGCACCTTAACCCATATTCGATTTCCAATAAACAGCCGCCTGGTCATGCATCAAGAATATAAAACAGAATTTTTAGACAGCATTACCAAAGTAGCACCTGAAAGCTGGAACAAGCTTGTCGGGTCTGACTATCCTTTTATACAACATGAATTTTTATTTGCCTTAGAAGAAAGTGGCTGTACTACGGCGCACTCGGGCTGGAAGCCATATCACTTAGCAATTAAAAATAAATCTGATAAGTTAATAGCTGTGATGCCTTTGTACTTAAAAAACAACTCCATGGGTGAGTATGTTTTTGATTGGTCCTGGGCGGATGCTTACTACCAACATGGCATTGAGTACTATCCAAAGTTTGTTACTTCAGCTCCTTTTACGCCCTCAGCAGGGCCTAGAATCTGCCTAGACTCAAAAGAAAACAGAGATGAATTAATAAACTCAATCGTAAATAGCATCAAGAAAGAAGCAGAGCTTCTTAATTGTTCAAGTTGGCATGTTTTATTTCCAGATAAAGATCTATCAGATTCGCTTTCAACACTAAGCCTAGTCCAAAGACAAGGCTGTCAGTATCAATGGTTTAATAAAAACTATACAGGTTTTGATAATTTTCTAGAAAGTTTTTCCTCAAGAAAGCGAAAAAATTTAAAAAAAGAAAGAAAGAAAATACACGAAAGTAACATTCAGTTTGAGTGGCTAGAAGGTAAAGAAGTATCAGCTGAACAGTGGCAATGCTTTTATAAATTTTATCAAAACACTTATCTAGTGCGTGGGCGTTCTGCCTATTTAACTTTACCTTTTTTTCTCGAAATAGCCCGTTTAATGCCGGAACAGATTCTGTTGGTATTAGCCAAAAAAGACGATGCATATATCGCTGGCGCTTTAAGTTTTAAGGATGAAAATACCCTTTATGGGCGATACTGGGGTTGTGATGAGGAGTGGCAATTCCTTCATTTTGAAACCTGCTATTACCAGGGTATCGAATACTGCATTAAACATAATTTACTAAAATTTGATTCTGGGGCTCAAGGTGAACATAAAATTCAACGCGGATTTGAGCCTGTTTTAACTTATTCCAATCATTGGATATCACACCCGCAATTTAGTGCTGCTATTGATCAGTTTATAAAAGAAGAAACAAATCATCTTTCCAAATATCAACAATTAGCAAGCAAACACCTACCCTTTAAAAAAAATTAACCTCATTTGATCGAGCGCAAGTGTATTCCTTGCGATAAAGAATCAATCAACATAAGCTTAAGTTGTTATCAAGCGGAGGCTATTTTGCCTAAAGAAAAAATTACAGGTTTAATTTCAGAGTTGCATGAAAAAATTAATGCTTCCGATACTAGTCCGCAGCAAGAATTGCTTTTAGCGCAACTAAATGCTCAGCTCGACAGCTGGGAAGGACCCAAACCAGCCAATGGTGATATCAAAGATGTGATTGATGAGCTGTTAGTAGAGCTAGAAGAAAAGCACCCTAAAGCTGCCAGAATTGCGCTTGAAATAGTTGAATCATTAGGCCGCCTAGGCCTTTAAAACTACTTTTATAAAGCCTTTAGCTTTGCTTTCGTAAAAACACCAATTCTTTACTAGTAGAATCTTTTTTACTATAGCAATATCCATCACCCTTAAACTTTACCAATTCAGCAATGTCTTTTACTCGATTTTTTATAATGTAAGTGCTCATTAAGCCTCTAGCTTTTTTTGCAAAAAAACTGATTACTTTATATTGCCCATTTTTATAATCTTTAAAGACTGGCGTTATGATTTCAGCTCCATCTGTCTTGCCTTTTATTGCTTTAAAATATTCAATAGAAGCTAAGTTAATTAATAGATTATCTTTTTGTTCTTTTAATGCCTGAGTAATTGCGGCGCCAAGTTGTTCTCCCCAGAATTTATAAAGGGAGCTCCCTCGACTGTTTTTCAAATCTATTCCCATTTCTAAACGATAAGGTTGAATTAAATCTAAAGGACGTAAGACGCCGTAAAGCCCCGATAATATGCGCAAATGTTTTTGGGCATAGTCCAGATCAGCGGCTTCGTATTGTTCAGCTTCAAGTCCGGCATAAACATCACCTTTAAAAGCAAATATTGCAGGCCTAGAATTTTTTGGTGAAAAAGGCTGCTCCCAATTTAAATATCGTGAAACATTTTGTTCAGCCAGCTTAATACTAATATGCATTAAATCCTGAACGTCATCTGGCTCTAATCGCCTTAATTCTTTTATAAGCTTGCCAGATTCTTCAAGAAATTGTGGTTGAGAGAATTTCTTAGAAGGCAAAGGGCTTTCATAATCTAATGTTTTTGCTGGGGATATAACAATAAGCATGCTTTTCTTTTACCTTTTTTACTTGGTTTTTATACTTGGTTTATAAAACTATCCCACCAATTTAATGGTGTAACGCCGTCAACCAGATCGTAAACATTACCATAATACCAGACTGAATCTGGATAAGTGGCCATAGCATTATCAAATAAAGACTCTATAGCTGAGAATCCTAAATTGACATGTATTGAATAACTTAAAGCTCGATCAGTTTTAATGTCGAGTGATCCATCATGCATCTCAACTTGAGGAGTTAAACTGCTTTCTAATATCTCAATGTCAGATTTACGGAAAACCCTTACCGTCAAATTGCCGCTATGTTTTACTACTTTAAACTTATTTGCATATTGTTGATCTACACAAATAATATCGCCTTTGGCTAGACCCCGAACAAGTAAAGGAGACTGCTTCAATTCGTAGTGATCTGCTTGCTCCATCACAAAGACTTCAATCTTTTCCAAAACTTGCTGCCCATCGCTATCTTGCCCGGCAGGAAGTTGTATTAGTGCTTGTTGTTCCTGTTTCAAAGCTATTCTCCTGAAAAACGAATATTACCAGAAAAGCATGTATTGAGCTGCATCAACTACTCACTTGTAGTAGCGATGTGTAATAACTACACTATTAATCAATCTAGTTTCTGTTTGAGCTAAAGGAGCATGAAATGAACCTCTATAAAAATATACTTGTCGCTGTTGATCTTTCTCAGGACTCCGCTGTAATTCTTGATAAAGCGCGCGGCATTGCCAAATCCTATGAAGCCCAGTTAGACCTGATCCATGTTATTGAGCCAATAGCAGTTGGCTACGCTATAGAAATCTCAAGCATCGATGTTGAAGGTTTGCATCAGGAGGCTACCGAGCAGGCCAAGCAGTCTCTCATGGAAATGGGCAGGAATATCGATATTCCTGCAGAGCGTATGCACACACTTTTAGGTCAGCCTGCCAGAGAAATTAAGGAATTGGCTAATGAAATAGAAGCCGATTTAATTATAATGGGAAACCATGGCCGTCATGGCTGGGAATTATTATTTGGCTCAACATCAACTGGTGTTGCCCACGGTATTAATTGTGATTTACTTACTGTACATATTTGAGGCAAATTATTGGCGACACATGAAGAACAAGAAGTGCTCTCCGCATTTGCGGCCAAGGTCTTTTCTAATGCAGAAGTTTGGGGGCTAAAAGCTGAGCAAGGCTGGGCCTTATGTCCTTCAATAGAGTTTGAGGAGACTGATGTGTTGCCGTTTTTTTCCAGCAAAGGAAACGCCTCTTCACTTTGCTCTGATGATTGGAATGGTTACCAGCCTGAATCCATTCCACTTGAGTCTTTTCTTGAAGACTGGCTACCAGGCATGCATGAAGATAATGTAATGGCGGGCCTCAACTGGGATGCCGATTTAGATGGCGTTGAAGTAGAGCCTGCTGACCTTGCCGCTGCAATTGAAGCTGCTGTGCGATCGCGTCATTGAGAAAGTTATTACTTTACCTTAACCGCTTGGCTAAACTGCTTAGACCTATCCGCCTTGTTATGGCCGTTTTAACTTTTATTGTTCTTCTGCTCACTGCTTATTCGCTTTTAGTCCGAAATTCTTTCACGTTTAATGCTCTTGAGCCTTCTATAGTGGCTTCCTTATGGGGAATGTTGCTATTGGCGTGTACAGAATTATTTTTGAAACTACCTGATCCGGTTTTAGCTATTGACCCTTTTTTTCAGCGCATGCTTAGTCATTTAAAACTTTTCTTTTTTTCTTTTTTAGCATTAGTTGTTCTCTTTGTAGGCATATTGTTAATCTGGTTAAGCCTGCGACTGCTTTTAATTTAGCTGCCTTTGTAAAAGCAAATTATGCTATTCTCACGCTTTTCTAACACCTAACTATTGCTGTAAATCTAAGCTGCTTTTAACAAAATCAAAATAACTTTTTAGATTACTAAATGAATAAAATAAACACTCTAAATAAATACTTAGATGGGTTTTCAGAGCTAGTAGGCAGAGGCTCGGCATATTTTGCGGCATTAATGGTTCTTGTCACCTGCTATGTCGTTATCACCCGATATGTTTTCAACACTGGCTCAATTGCAATCCAAGAATCTGTTCTTTATATAAATGCCATTGTGGTTTTTGGCACAGTTGGTTATACCCTCAAACACAACGGACATGTCCGTGTTGATGTTATTTATGGGCCATCATCTACCCGTTATAAAGCATGGGTTAATTTCTTAGGTTCAATATTTTTATTGATGCCTGTTACCTTTTTTATTCTTTTATACTGTTGGGACTACGTCATTTCCTCTTGGACGATTCTAGAGGGCTCGCCGGAAGCCAATGGTTTGCCAGGCGTTTTTCTGCTCAAAAGCATGATCCTGGTAATGTGCTTTTTACTGTTGCTCCAAGGCCTTGCTGAGATCCTTAAGAGTTTTTGCTACCTATTTTCCAAAGAGACTTCCCCCTTGCCTTTTGAAGAAGAGGAAGGCAGCGCTCTATGATGGAATTAATGCCTTTTCTTCTCTTTATTTGCATCTGTCTAGTTCTACTTGCCGGTTATCCGGTTGCTTTTTCTTTAGCGGGCACCTCTATATTATTCGCTGGCATTGGCGTATTAACTGGCACCTTTGATACTGCTTTTTTAAACGCTGTGCCTAATCGCATCTACGGCAGTGTTATTGCGAACACAACGCTGTTTGCTGTTCCTATGTTTGTATTTATGGGCGTAATGTTGGAAAAGTCTAAAATTGCCGAAGACCTGCTCGGTGGCATGGCTCTCCTTTTTGGTCGAATGCGAGGAGGTTTAGGGCTCTCAGTTATTATTGTCGGCATGTTATTGGCCGCAAGCACCGGCATTGTTGGCGCTACAGTCGTAACCATGAGTGTACTTTCACTGCCTACCATGTTGAAAGCTGGTTACAAACCATCTCTGGCAACAGGAACCATTTGTGCAACCGGAACACTGGGGCAAATTATCCCCCCTTCCATTGCATTAGTTTTACTTGGCGACGTCATCTCTAACGCCTACCAGCAGGCTCAAATTAATATGGGTGTTTTTTCAACTCAAACTGTTTCGGTTGGCGACCTATTTGCTGGCGCCATTATTCCTGGCCTGTTGTTAGTAGTTTTGTATTCCTTGTACACGCTAGGAATTGCTTTTTTTAGAGATGATTATGCACCTCCGGCTAAACAGGAAGATATAGACGCTATTAAAGCAAACAGCAGCATCTTTGAAAAAATAGTAAAAGGTTTGTTGCCGCCACTGATATTAATAATTGCTGTTCTTGGCTCTATTCTATTTGGCGCAGCTACTCCTACGGAAGCTGCAGGAGTCGGCGGGCTTGGCGCAATGTTATTAGCCTTAGCAAAAGGCCAATTAAACCTGAAAATTTTTAAAGAAGTTTCAATCTCTACAGCCAAAGTTAGTTCTATGGTCTATATGATTCTTATTGGCGCGGCTATTTTTTCCTTGGTATTCCGAGGTTTTTCCGGCGACATCTTGGTTGAAGAGTTTTTTGAAAGTTTACCAGGCGGTGTAGTTATGGCCGTGTCTCTAGTAATGCTAGTGGTTTTTTTGCTCGGCTTTATTTTAGACTTTATTGAAATAACTTATATGGTCGTCCCCATTGTTGGTCCTATTCTTTTAGCAATGGGAATAGACCCCATTTGGCTAGGAATTATGCTGGCTGTTAACTTACAAACCTCATTCTTAACCCCGCCTTTCGGTTTTGCTTTGTTTTATTTACGCGGAGCAGCTCCAGACAATATTCTTACAAAAGATATTTATAAAGGCGTCATCCCTTTTATCCTGATTCAAGTACTTATGCTAGCACTGCTAGCAATGTGGCCAGCTCTTACCACCTGGCTACCTTCTATGCTCTAACTATAATCTAAGGCCGGACCCACAAAATGAACAACGATAATGAAAATCTAGACCTAGATCCAAACCCCCATCCCGAAGGCGAGCTTGCCACCCAAACTATTGCTTTACCTGCTGATACTAATCAAGACGGTGAAATTCATGGCGGTTGGTCTTCAATTCGCGTATCAACTGAAGCTTGGGTAAGCCACGTTGTAAAAGGTGAAGAATGGAGAAAAGTTTCTGAAGGGGTTTTTACTTTTGTCGCGTTTGATAGCAATGGGCGTACTCGGGCAATTCCAAAGACTTAAACAAAAAATATCCGCTCTTAATACGAACTAGTACTAAATGAACTAGCGAATACCAAGCTTTAGTTCTTTTTAATAATCAATTCAAATTTTTACCGTTGCTGCGCCCTAACCCTGATATAAGCTTCTTCTGAGATATCTTGATAATCCTTAATTTGCGCTTCAAATGCTCGATAGGATGCCAATATACGCTGTGCAATTTCGCTGCTCTGCCCTAACTCATTAATGACTTCCTGAGAAACATTATACAATTCGGCCGTTAAATCATCTGGAAATTGGCGCACATCTACACCATGCTCTTCAACTAATGTGGCAAATGCGTAGCTATTTTGAACCCTAAATTGATCGGCCATCGTCGAGCTAACTGCGGTAGCCGCTGTGCGGATGATGGTTTGTAAATCCACTGGAAGCGCTTCAAAGATTTCTTTATTCAACATAAATTCCTGTAGCGACCCTGCCTCATGCCAGCCAGGAAAATAATAATAGTCAGCAACATCATAGAACCCTAAAGCAAGATCATTCTGGGGTCCGACAAACTCGGTGGCGTCAATTACTCCAGTCTGTAAAGAGGTATAGATATCTCCAGCTGCTAGGTTTACTGGAACCCCACCTATGCGCTCGACAACTTCACCGCCTAATCCTGGAATGCGCATAGTTAAACCTTGAAAATCTTCTAGGCTATTGATCTCTTTATTAAACCAGCCTCCCATTTGCACTCCAGTATTTCCACCGAGCATAGGAACTAAATTAAACGGAGCATAAACTTCTTCCCACAACTCTTGGCCCCCGCCAAAACTAATCCAGCTTTCCATTTCTTCTGCATTTAACCCAAAAGGAACAGCACCAAAAAACTGAGCCTCGGGGGCTTTTCCTCGCCAATAATATGCTGCGCTATGACCCATTTCAGCAGTGCCAGCACTTACCGCATCAAAAACTTCAAGCGCCGGAACAATTTCCCCTGCTCCATAGACTCTAATGCTCATTCGCCCATTTGACATTTCTTCAACCAGTTCGGCAAATCGTTCCGGAGTCTCACCAAGCCCTGGGAAATTTTTCGGCCAAGTAGTAACTAGTTTCCATTCGTAGGTCTGTTGAGATTGCGTAGATACCCCTGCAACGCCGGTCGGTTCAGATTCACCGCCACAAGCAGCTAACATTACACTACAAAAAACTAAGGCTGTTCTTAGAATAGTCGCTTTAAGTTTCATTATTTTTAATTGCTCCATTTAAGAATTTTTTCTGTTCTTTTGCTAAAAGCTAATTCAAATAGCTTCAAGTCTCGCATAAGACATTACCAGCCATTTACCGCCAACTTCATCAAAGTTGATCTGCACTCGGGCATTTTTACCCTTGCCTTCATAATTCAACACTATACCCTCGCCAAACTTAGGATGCTTTACACGTTGTCCTAAGTTTATCGAGTCAGCTGAGCTATCACCTGATGATCCCGTTTTTTCAGAAGCCAGAATAGTATCATGGCCGATAGAATTATCCTTGTTTTTGGCGTAATCATTGAAGTAAGTACTACGTGTTATACTGCCTTGCAGCCTTACTTCTTCAAGCAACTCTTGTGGCAATTCTGCTAGAAATCGAGAAGGCCTAGTTAAATTTTCTTCACCATACAACCTTCGGGACTCAGCATAGCTGAGCGTTAATTTTTGTTCTGCGCGTGTAATTCCGACATAACAAAGCCTTCTCTCTTCTTCCAAGCCAGACTCTGAGTCCATTGACATCTTGTGAGGGAATAATCCCTCTTCGAGGCCGGCAATGAAGACTGTTGGAAACTCTAACCCTTTGGCCGAGTGCAGTGTCATCAATTGCACTGCATCTTCTCCTACTCCGGCTTGTGTATCGCCAGCATCTAAGGCAACTTTATCTATAAAAGCGCCTAATACAGTCATAATAGAGCCTTCCTCTTCATCGCCAATTTCATCAAGCGTGAAAGATTTTGCTGCATTAACCAGTTCCGTCAGATTCTCCTTTCTAATAATGGCTTTTTCGCCACCTTCTTTTTCATGGTGTTGTATTAGGCCGCTGAGTTTAATAGTTTGGTCACACAGCTCATGTAAATCTTTTCCATCTGCAAAATCTTCAAGCTCATTAATTAAATTTAGGAAGCCCGTTATGCTAAGAGTCGCCCTAGATGGTAGCAAGCCCTCAGTGATTGCTTTAAGCGCGGATTGCCAAAGAGATAAATTTTCAGTTCTTGCTAGTGAGCGCAGGAATTCCAATGTTTTATTTCCTATGCCTCTAACAGGTGTATTAATAACTCGCTCCGTCCCTGCATCATCATTGCGATTCGCGACTAATCGCATATAAGCCATAGCATTTCGAATTTCCAAGCGTTCGTAGAATCGAAAGCCACCATAAATTCGATAAGGCATATTGACCCTTAATAATGCTTCTTCAAGTTCTCGTGATTGCGCATTAGAACGATAAAGAATTGCCGCTTCACTTGCCTTATTGCCGCTATTAATCCATTTTTCTATTTGTCCACAAACAAAACGGGCTTCGTCTTGCTCGTTAAATCCTGAGTAAAGCGAAATAGGTTCCCCTTCCAAGTCTTCGGTCCAAAGCTCTTTGCCCAATCGGTCCTTATTATTCGCTATAAGTGTGTTAGCGGCTTTAAGAATATTGGCGCTGGAGCGATAATTTTGCTCCAAACGAACTGTTTCTACTCCGGTAAAGTCCTGAGTAAAATGTTGGATATTTTCAATTCTGGCGCCACGCCAACCATAAATAGACTGATCATCATCTCCAACAGCGGTAACCTGTGATTTGCCTCCAGCTAATACTCTTAGCCAGGCATATTGAATAGCGTTGGTATCTTGAAATTCATCGACCAGTATTTGTTGAAAGCGCTTTTGATAATGCGCTAATAAAGTTGGAGATTTTAGCCATAACTCATGTGAACGCAGCAATAATTCTCCAAAATCAACCATCCCTCCTCGGTCACAAGCCTGCTCATAAGCTGCATAAACCATTGCCATATTCGCAGTATATTCATCTTCGTATGTCTCAATGCTAGCCGCTCGCAAGCCTTCATCTTTTTGTTCGTTGATGAACCATTGGCATTGTTTTGCTGGCCATTTACTTTCATCAATCTCGAGCGTTTTATGTACTCGCTTAATTAAGCGGTATTGATCATCTGCATCTAATATTTGAAATTTTTCTTGTAAGCCAGCTTCTTTCCAATGCGCTCTTAAAAGCCTATGGGCCAAGCCGTGAAATGTTCCTACCCACATTCCGCCAATTGGCCTTTGCAATAACTCTTCAATGCGTATTCGCATTTCGTTAGCTGCTTTATTGGTAAAGGTTACTGCTAAAATTCCATGCGGAGAAAGGCCTTCAGTCGCAATCAACCAGGCAATGCGATGCACAAGAACTCGAGTTTTACCGCTTCCTGCACCGGCCAAAACTAATAAATTAGACGCTTCGGCTGCCACCGCTTGACGCTGTCTATCATTAAGGGGATTTAAAATGTGGGAGATATCCATTGCCGCTTATTCTAACAAAGACTCAGGCAATCTTTGACCTATAGGCCAAATAAAATGCAGATTAGTATTGGCAACTCGTTTGCATTTCAATTAAAACTTGCTACTATCGATGGCAGTTGTATCAGCTGGCTATAAAACCCCCAGCTAATGCCGTGAAAATACTGACTTGAAGCATGCTTGTGAAAGCCTCCTCAAGCTCATTATTTATAATAACAGTTAAACTTATTTATTAAGATTTAACATAAAATATATACCAAGAAATTGGTAATGCTAAGAGAGTAATACAGAAATATGTCAGATCAAGTGGAAGGTACCGTTAAGTGGTTCAATGATGAAAAAGGTTTTGGTTTTATTGAGCAAGCTGACGGTAAAGATGTCTTCGTACACTATAGCGCCATAACAGGTGAAGGTCGTCGTACCTTATATGAAGGACAAAAAGTCACAATGACTGTGACTCAGGGTGAAAAGGGCCCCCAAGCTGAAAACGTACAGCCAGCTAGCGCTGACTAAAACGCTTTAGGTTTGACTTGCCCTTTCGGGCATTTATTTTTTTACAGGCCTTATTCTTTCAAAAGAAATAGTAAGAGCTATAGTTCTTGTTCGGCCGCAAAAAACTAATCATCTTATATATAGACGTTCGAAGTTCCTAGTTGCCTTTCAAAATTTTTATTTACTTCTCAAATTATTTGGAAAACTAGTAAACATCAGTGGATAAAAGCAACCTCATCAGAAAAATCACCCAGAGTCTTGATAAGCTCCGTAAATCCGAACGTAAGGTTGCTGAGTTTATTCTTGCCGACCCCGCCAAGATAATAAATATGCGCATCATTGACCTCGCCAATGGGGCTGAAGTAAGTGAGCCTACCGTTATTCGTTTTTGTCGCGCTATAGAATTTGATGGTTTTCAGGCGTTTAAACTAGAACTTGCTCAACATATTGGCAGTAGCGGGAGTTTTAGTCAGTTTCAAGTAAGCCCCGATGATTCAATTGCGGATGTAAATAAAAAAGTTTTTGATAGCACCATTGGCTCTCTTATTAATGTAAGAGATGAAATTGATGCCAGCGAGCTAGAAAACGCCATTAATGCCTTAAGTTCTGCTGAGAGAGTGGAGTTTTATGGCTTCGGGGCATCAGGCTCTGTGGCTATTGATGCTCAACATAAGTTCTTCCGGCTACAAGTTTCAGCTGCAGCTTATACTGACCCGCATATTCAGCACATGTCAGCAATTTCTTTAAAGCCCACAGATGTAATTGTTGCTATCTCGCAATCTGGCCGCTCAAAAGCGCTAATTCAAAGTGTAAATCTGGCGAGGAAAGCTGGCGCTACTGTGATTGGTCTTGCTCCTGAGAATACTGCTTTATCGGACCTATGTGATTTCCCTATTCATATTAATATGGAAGAGAACCATCTAGAGTTCACTCCCGTTTCTTCGCGTATTGCTCACTTAGTTGTAATTGATGTGCTTGCTATGGGTGTTGCTCAGCATCGTAGCGCCGAACTTAAAGAGCATTTAAAACGCTTAAGCGTTAGTTTGCGTTCTTTACGCACCAGCAAAACTCATAAAAACAAATAGTTCACCTTTCTTCCCCGCCAAGTAAAGACCGGTCAAAAAAACTTAACACCCTATTCTCAAATTCTTCCGGCAACTGAGTGTCAAAAGCGGCATGATCAACGCCTTCTACTTGCCAAAGCTCTTTTGGTTGAGCCGCAGCGGCAAATAGTAATTCCCCGCTGTCTGAAGATATCGCAATATCTGAAATGCTGTGTAAGATTAAAATCGGCCTGGGGCTAATATTGCCTATCCACTTAGTAGCATCAATATCATCAATATCTCCTTCAATTTCCTGCTCTGCCCAAAACCCAATTAAGGATGCAAAAGGAAATGCTGGAAGGTCTGTGAAATATATTACGCTGGTGTTTATGGTGTCTCGCATTGATGAGAACGCACTATGAGCAACAACTGCTTTGATATCTTCATTTGCAGCAGCATATTGTATTATCAGGGAGCCTCCTAAGGAATTCCCAAGCATACCGATACTTGCAATTCCTTCCTGTTCTTGTAAAAAATTCACCCACGCATCAAGATCTGGCATTTCCTTTAGACCAAACGCTATTAACTCACCTTCGTTAACATCATGCGCCCTGATGGATGACACTAAAACACCATAGCCTTTATTTGCCAAGATTGCGGCTTCTTCTAAAAGCTCTTCTCTATCTGATTTAAAGCCATGCTGGAGAATTATCCCGGCTCCGTTTTCTGAGGGGATATACCAGCCATGAATAGTATTGCCGTCGGTGGATTGAACGCTTACATCACGATATTGCAAAGAGAAATCGGCTGGCGTTTTGCTCAGAAGATTGCGCTCGTGCAAAGGATGATAAACCAGGCTTAATGCTTGATTTCTTGCGACAAGAGATAACGCCGCTGCTAAAAGTAAAAACACGACAGCAATGATGATGCTAATTTTTGCCGGCGCTTTCATAGCAACAGCTATACAACCGTAACCGATTCACTGCCAGAGAGCGCCTTATCACCGCTCCAGTCCCCCAATGCGGAGCAAGAGGTAGCATTCGAGGATGACCAAGTCAGAACCAATTCCGTGTTAACCTGAACCTGGTCCTGTGAGGATGACAAAGACAAAACTGGCAACGCCGGTGGCGGTGATGTCGTATTGGCTGCGCCACCTCCGCCACATCCTACAAGAGCAGTCACCAGAATAATTAGATATCCATAGTTTTGTTTCATATGTATTTTTATAAGTAAGTTACGTATTAAATATAGACTGAGAATTACTTTAATAGTTCAGTGGTTGGTATTTTTATTATGTATAAGATTTATATATTGTTATGAAGGCAAGTTGGAAAAGATTCTTTTTAGATTGGTCTTGATCAATCGAGAAACCTTTCCTTATTCAACTGTTACAGATTTCGCCAAATTTCTTGGCTGATCAACATCGGTTCCTTTTATAACTGCCACATGATATGAAAGAAGCTGCAAAGGAATGGTATATATAATGGGGCTTAAAAAATCACTGCAGTGCGGGATATTAATCACGGTCGTTGCTGGGTCATTTGAAAAACCAGCATCTGCATCCGCAAACACATAGAGTCGACCACCTCTAGCAATAACCTCTTGTAAATTAGATTTTAATTTTTCCAACAGCTCATCATTTGGCGCGATAGCTATCACTGGCATTTCATTATCGACTAATGCTAACGGTCCATGCTTGAGTTCTCCCGCTGGATACGCTTCGGCATGAATATAAGAAATTTCTTTTAGCTTAAGCGCCCCCTCCTTTGCTACAGGATATTGCACTCCTCTACCTAAAAAAAGAGCATGATTTTTTTCAGCAAAGTCGTGAGATATCTTAGCTATTAATCCATCAAGTTTTAGAGTTTCTTCAATAATTCCTGGCAAATGTTGTAGATCTTCAACTAAAAGAGCTTCTTCTTGCTCAGCTAGCCCTCTATGACGCGCCAAGCTAATCGCCAATAAAGATAAAATACTTAACTGCGTTGTAAATGCTTTAGTGGAAGCAACGCCAATCTCTTTTCCCGCGACGGTCATGATTGAAAGGTTTGATTCTCTGACTAAAGAACTACTAGGCACATTGCATATGGCTAATGTGCCCTCATAACCAGACTCCTTGGCGTACTTTAACGCCGCCAAAGTATCTGCAGTTTCTCCGGACTGGGAAACAGTCACGAAAAGACAATTCTCAGGTACCAATATATTTCTATAGCGATACTCACTGGCAATATCCACCGAGCATGGCATCCGAGCAATATTTTCAAACCAAAACTTGGCTATCATTCCCGCATGATAACTAGTACCACATGCCACTATTTGGACACTTTTAGTTTTTTCAAAAATAGCCTGAGCCTCAAGTCCAAATGCTTGCTCTAGCACGTGTGTTTTACTTAACTTACCCGCTAAAGTATTTGTTATTGCGCTTTTCTGTTCAAATATTTCTTTTAGCATAAAGTGACGGTAGTCACCTTTGACAGTGTCTTCCATTTCATCGCGTAAGCGAACGATGTTGCGCTTCAACTCGACACCTTCATTCCAAATTGTTATTTTTTTATTAGTAACTTCTGCAATATCACCTTCTTCAAGATATATAAACCTGTCAGTTACCTGGCCTAAGGCTGAAGGATCTGAAGCAATAAAATTTTCTCCTATCCCAACTCCAATAACCAATGGGCTGCCACTGCGCGCGACAACTATTTTGTCTGGATCGTCTTTACTAATAATTGCCAGTCCATATGCGCCTTCCAATACGCTAACTACATTTTTTACTGCTTGCGTAACACCAACGTCACTTTTATTCAGTTCAGCATGAATTAAATGGACTATTACTTCAGTATCCGTTTCAGTAATAAATTCATAGCCGCTTTTTATAAGGCCTTCTTTTAGTGAAAGATAATTTTCAATGATGCCATTATGAACAAGAGCTAAACCATCTGAAGAGCAATGTGGGTGTGCATTAGCCTCAGAAGGCTTGCCGTGTGTTGCCCAGCGAGTGTGTGCAATTCCAAGCATCCCTTTAGCTGAACTGTGCGCAACAGCTTCTTCAAGGGCGGCTACTTTGCCAAGCTTTTTTATACAGTTGATTCGTCCTTTTTCCTTATCAAGAACCGCCATGCCTGCAGAATCATAACCGCGATATTCAAGCCGCTTTAAGCCTTCAATCAGAATATCTGTAACTTTTCTTTGCCCAATAGCGCCAACTATTCCACACATATTCTATCGCTCATACAATTCCCGTTTTACTTCTTGCTTGGACGTTTCCAACCATCAATATTATTTTGTTTATTTCTAGTTAGGGCCAACTGGTCTGCTTTTACATCTTTTGTAATTGTCGAACCTGCACCAACTGTTGCGCCATTACCAACAATAACAGGAGCGACTAATGCTGTATTTGAGCCAATAAAAACATTGTTGCCTATTGTTGTTTTAAATTTATTAACCCCATCGTAATTGCAGGTAATGGTGCCGGCACCTATATTAACGCCCTCACCCAGCTCACTGTCTCCTACATAACTCAAATGGTTGACCTTACTCCCTTGTCCTATTATCGTTTTTTTAGTTTCAACAAAATTGCCAATTTTTGCATGGTCTTTAAGCTCTGTACCTGGTCGTATTCTGGCAAAAGGGCCAATATTGCAATATTCGCCTATAAAAGAATCTTCGATTATCGTGTTGGGAAAAATTTCTGAGCCCTGTTTTATTGTGCAATTTTTCAATATACAATTTGCACCGATTTTTACATTTTTTTCAATTTTAACCTTTCCTTCCAAAATTACATTTATATCAATTTTTACATCTGCAGAAATTTCCGCCTCTCCCCGCAGATCAAACCGAGATGGGTCAGAAATTTTTACACCTTTTAACATATATTCAGAAGCGCGCTCTTGTTGATATATTTTTTCTAATTCAGCCAGCTGTACCATATTATTAACACCATAGGCTTCATACTCATAAGTGCAAAAACTGGTTTTCACCTGACATTTATCTTCTAAAGCTAAACTAACAATATCCGTCAAATAAAATTCATTTTGTGAATTATTATTTTTAATTAAAGGCAGCCAATCTTTCAATTTTTTTACAGGAAAAGCCATGATGCCTGTATTAATTTCCTTTATAAGCTTTTGTCTTTCGTTTGCATCTTTTTCTTCAATTATAAACTCTATATTGTTTTCATCATCACGAATAATTCTTCCTAAACCTTGGGGCTCTTTTACTACGCTTGTTAAAACTGCCATGGTGGACTCATTTGTAAGCGCGATAAGTTCCTCCAGACTGGCCTTTTTAGTTAGAGGCACATCTCCGTATAGAATGATGGCATAAGCGTTATCGTCTAAAAATGGTAATGCCTGTTCAAGAGCATGTGCCGTTCCTTTTTGCTCTTTTTGTAAGACAAAGTTATATCCCCCTTCAGCAAGATGAGACTCAAGATCTTCTGCCTGATGCCCAACGACTAACGTTATATTTTCGGGGTTTAAATTTTTTGCCGCGGCAATAACATGCTCTACTAGACTAAGGCCAGCCAATTCATGCAGCACTTTAGGTTTTTCAGAATACATTCTGGTGCCTTTGCCGGCAGCCAGAATAACAACATTTAATTTAAGAGACATTTAGATTTTTACCCGCTATGCCGGTGATCTTGAAACTTGAATCAATGATTTTAGAGCCATCAGCATAGCAAAAAATAGTGCTGCAATCCTTATTCTTTAATCTAATTATTATAAATATCAGGATTATTAATTTTTTGCATGTGAAATCAAAACACGCAATTATTAAAGCGCTAACTGCGTATATTGAAAATCAATAAAAGGTAACTTTTTAGAGCTAGGTTTTAGCCACCAAGCTTTTTGCGGAGCTGCTGAATTGTTCGAATTTGAGCTGCTGCTTCAGCTAATTGAGATGCTGCTCTTGAGTATTCAAATTCAGCATCTTGATTAGCTATTGCGGCTTCGGCTTCTTGACGCGCTTTTTCCGCAGTTGCTTCATCAACATCACTAGCACGAATTGCAGTATCGGCTAGAATATTAACTTTCCCGGGCTGAACTTCCAAAAATCCGCCAGATACATAATAAATATCTTCATCGCCACCGGCCATAACAATTCTAACCGGTCCCGGTATCAGTGCCGTCAATAATGGCGCATGGCCTGGATAAATGCCTAAATCGCCCAAGCTTCCGGCAGCAACTAATGATTCAACTTCGCCTGAAAAAATACTATCTTCAGCACTAGCGATATCACAATGAAAAGATGTTGCCATAATATTTCTCTAGTTACTCAAACCAAGCTTACAAAGTTTTAGCTTTTTCTACGGCTTCTTCAATGCCGCCTACCATATAGAAAGCCTGTTCTGGCAAATCATCATATTCACCTTCCAGAATAGCTTTAAAGCCGCTGATAGTATCTTTCAAGCTAACATATTTTCCTGGTGAGCCTGTAAAAACCTCAGCAACAGTAAATGGCTGTGAGAAAAATCGTTCTACTTTACGAGCTCTACTTACAGCTAGTTTATCTTCTTCTGATAATTCATCCATGCCCAGAATAGCAATAATATCTTTAAGCTCTTTATAACGCTGCAAAATTGATTGTACACCGCGAGCCACATCATAATGTTCTTGACCGATCGCAAGAGGATCAAGCTGGCGCGAGGTTGAATCAAGAGGGTCAACAGCTGGATAAATACCCAATGAGGCAATATCACGAGACAGTACAACGGTTGCATCCAAATGCGCAAAGGTTGTTGCTGGCGAAGGGTCAGTCAAGTCATCTGCTGGCACGTATACTGCTTGAATCGAAGTGATTGAGCCCGTTTTCGTCGATGTAATACGCTCTTGTAAGGCGCCCATTTCTTCAGCCAGTGTGGGCTGATACCCTACTGCTGAAGGCATTCGCCCCAACAAGGCCGATACTTCTGTTCCTGCTAAGGTGTAACGATAAATATTATCAATGAAAAGTAATACATCGCGGCCTTCATCACGAAATTTTTCTGCCATCGTCAATCCGGTCAATGCTACACGCAATCTGTTTCCTGGCGGCTCATTCATTTGACCATAAACCATTGATACTTTTGAATTTTTAAAATCTTCAGTATCAATAACTTTAGCTTCCTGCATTTCATGATAAAAGTCATTACCCTCACGAGTACGCTCTCCCACACCAGCAAATACCGATAACCCGCCACGGCCTGTGGCAATATTATTAATCAGCTCCATCATATTTACGGTTTTTCCTACGCCGGCTCCACCAAACAAACCAACTTTGCCGCCTTTCGCAAATGGACAAACCAGATCAATTACTTTAATGCCCGTTTCTAAAACTTCTTCTGACGCAGCTTGCTCATCATAACTAGGCGCTTTGCGGTGAATCGGCATCTTCTCTTTTTCACCAATCGGGCCACAATCATCAATTGGGTTGCCAAGAACGTCCATAATGCGGCCAAGCGTTTCCTCTCCAACAGGAACGCTAATAGGAGAACCGGTATCGTTAACACTTAATCCACGACTCAAGCCTTCTGTTGAGCCCATGGCAATTGTGCGCACAATGCCGTCGCCTAACTGTTGTTGAACTTCCAGCGTGATTTCTTTATCCGCAATTATCAGTGCTTCATAAACCTTAGGCACAGAATCCCTAGGAAATTCCACATCAATAACTGGGCCAATAATTTGTACGATTCGACCGCTGCTCATGTCTTGTCCTCTATGTATTTCTCTTTGCTTATTAAAATCTAATGTTCTTTACGCTTTTATTTTTTCTAAACGGCTGCTGCGCCGCTAACTATTTCAGACAGCTCTTGTGTAATTGCTGCTTGTCTTGCTTTGTTATAAATAAGTTGAAGCTCATCAATAATGTCGCCAGCATTATCCGTAGCGCTTTTCATCGCGATCATACGGGCTGCCTGTTCACATGCATTGTTCTCGACCACTGCTTGATAAACCTGCGACTCAATATAGCGAGTCAGTAGACCGTCCAATAATTCTTTAGCATCTGGCTCATATAAATAATCCCAATGGTGCTTCATATCTTCATCTTCTGCCGGGTTTAATGGCAATAGCTGATGAATGGTTGGCGTCTGCGTCATGGTGTTAACAAATTCGTTGCCAACCAAAAAAAGCTTATCTATTTCGCCTGAGCCGAAACTGTCTAGCATCACTTTTACAGCTCCGACAACATCTTCGGCTGTTGGCCTATCGCCTAAGTTTCGAACAGCCGCTATAACATTGCCTCCATAACTATTAAAAAAAGCTGAGCCTTTTGAGCCAACCGTGCAAATATCAACTTCAGCGCCTTCATCATGCCAGGCTTTCATAGACTTAATCATCGCTTTAAATAAATTAATGTTTAGCCCGCCACAAAGGCCTCGATCTGTTGATACTACGATATAGCCTATGCGCTTAACTTCACGCTCTTCCATAAAGATGTGTCTATACTCTGCCGAAGATGCTGCAATATGACTGACCACATTTCGAATATTCGTGGCATAAGGTTTGCCCAATTGCATGCGGTCCTGCGCTTTACGCATTTTGCTCGCAGCGACCATCTCCATAGCGCTGGTGATCTTTTGAGTATTCTTAATACTCCCAATCTGGTTGCGTATTTCTTTTCCGGCAGCCATTAATATTTACCAGGTTTGAGTTTCTATAAACTTATCTAGTGCAGCTTTGAATTTTGCTTCAATATCATCACTATAATCACCAGTTTCATTGATTCCATTCATCAGGTCAGCATTTTCACTATTCATATAAGATAAAAGAGCAGATTCAAAATCGCCAATTTTATTGATCTCTATTTCTTTCAAATAACCTTCGTTTGCTGCATAAAGCACGACACCCATTTCTGCTACTGACTGTGGTGAATATTGCGCCTGCTTCATCAGCTCTGTTACACGCTGACCGTGTTCTAGCTGATCACGGGTAGCATCATCAAGGTCTGAGGCAAATTGAGCGAAAGCCGCTAACTCTCGATATTGTGCTAGCGCTAGACGAATACCACCACCTAGCTTTTTAATAATTTTAGTCTGAGCCGCACCGCCTACTCGAGATACTGAAACGCCAGCATTCATAGCTGGGCGAACTCCTGCATTAAACAACGAGGTTTCCAGGAATATCTGGCCATCGGTAATAGAGATTACATTGGTAGGTACGAACGCACTTACGTCTCCGGCCTGAGTTTCAATAATAGGCAATGCGGTTAGTGAGCCTGTTTGGCCCTTAACATCGCCATTTGTAATTTTTCCTACATGTTCTGCGCTTACACGAGCCGCTCTTTCAAGTAGGCGTGAATGCAAATAGAACACATCTCCAGGATACGCTTCACGGCCTGGTGGTCGACGTAACAACAATGAAATTTGGCGATATGCCCATGCCTGCTTAGTCAGGTCATCATAAATAATCAGAGCGTCTTGGCCTCTATCTCTGTAATACTCGCCCATAGTGCAGCCAGAATATGGGGCAATAAACTGCATCGCAGCTGGGTCTGAAGCGCCTGCAGCAACCACAATGGTATGGTCCATAGCGCCATGCTCTTCTAGCTTTCTAACCACTGACGCAATAGAAGACTGTTTCTGCCCAATAGCCACATAAATACATTTAACGCCTGTGCCTTTCTGATTAATAATGGCATCAACAGCAACCGCGGTTTTACCAACCTGCCTGTCTCCAATAATTAACTCTCGCTGTCCGCGCCCGATTGGCACCATAGCATCGATAGCTTTCAAGCCGGTTTGGACTGGTTGCGCAACTCCTTGACGGGCGATTACACCTGGTGCAACTTTTTCAACAGCATCAGTTTGTTTTGCGTTAATGGGGCCTTTACCATCAATTGGGTTACCCAGCGCATCAACAACACGGCCTTCTAGCTCAGGGCCAACGGGAACCTCTAGAATTCGTTTAGTGCAACGGCAAGTTTGACCTTCGGCCAGGCTTTGGTAATCACCTAGAACAACTGCGCCAACAGAGTCGCGCTCTAAGTTAAGCGCCATGCCATAAAGGCCGCCTTCAAATTCAATCATTTCCCCGTACATTACGTCGGCAAGACCATGAATACGGATAATACCGTCAGAGACGGACACGATAGTGCCTTCATTTTGCGCTTGCGCAGAAACATCCAGCTTATCGATCCGCTGTTTAATAATTTCACTTATTTCTGAAGGATTCAGTTGTTGCATTCTATTTTCCTCGACCTTTTACCCGGCTGCTTATTCGGCTATTTATTAACTAGGAGCCCATTGCTTCCGCGAGTTTATGCAGTTTGCCACGCACGGAGTCATCAATTACCAAATCACCAGCACGAATCACTATGCCGCCGATTAAATTTTTATCAATTTGGCTGTGTATTTTTACATCCCTGTTCAATTTTGCTTTTATTGCTTCAGCCAGCTTCTTCTCTGTTTCATCAATAAGGGCAAATGCCGTACTGATTTCAACATCAACAGTTTTTTCCTGTTCGGCTTTCAAAATATCAAATAAGCCAACAATTTCTGGCAGCAACGAAAGGCGCTTATTTTCAGATAGAACGGTGACAAAATTTTGCACTTGGACATTTATTTCATCGCCGCAAATATCAATAACAATTTTCGCCTGACTTTCCCCAGTCAATGATGGTTTAGCTAAAAGCTCTGAAACATTCTTATTGCTGACAACATTCGCTACTTGTGACAGCATGCCGGACCAGGTTTGCAAGCTATCAGCAAAAGCGGCTACTTCAAAAGCAGCTTTTGCGTAGGGTCTTGCTAAAGTTGTGAGCTCGGCCATATTCGCTTGCTTCCCGTTACAGACTCTCAGCCAGTTTTTCAGTTATTTTAGCGTGAGCAGATTCATCAATTGATGCTTCTAGAATTTTTTCTGCGCCAGCAATAGCTATACTTGCTACTTGCTCTCGAAGTTGCTCTTTAGCCCTGTTTATCTCTTGTTCAATCTCAGCCTGAGCGCCAGTAATCATACGCTGGCCCTCTTCTCTACCTTGATTCTTAGCTTCTTCAACAATCTGAGTAGAACGTTTATTCGCCTGATCTATTATGCCGGCTGCTTGTGTCTTAGCTTCTTTAAGCTGCTCAGCAACCCTCTCTTGTGCCTGCTCTAGATCTTTACCTGCCTTATCTGCTGCTTCCAGGCCATCAGCAATTCTTTTCTGCCTTTCTGACAATGCAGCAGTCAATGGTGGCCACACATATTTCATGCAAAACCACACGAAGAATGCGAAGGCTATCATCTGACCAAACAAAGTTGCATTGATATTCACGGTTATACCTCTTGCTTAACTTACGTTTTCTGTTTGCTTTAACCAGCAAGCGCAGTAGTTAGCGCAGCAGTAAAAGGGTTAGCAAAAGTGAACCACATGCCGATTGCAAGACCGATCATGGTGATCGCATCAATCAAACCAGCAACCAAAAACATTTTACCTTGTAGCATCGGTGCTAGCTCCGGTTGGCGTGCTGAACCTTCCAGCATTTTTCCACCCAGAATACCAAAACCAATTGCTGTGCCTAGTGCGCCGAGGCCCAGTACCAACAATACACCAAGTACCGTATTAGCTAATATTAGCTCCATTTTATTTCTCCAGTTTTAAAGGACTTGCCTAATGTTAAAAACGTTTCTATTAAATTTACAGTGTTGCTTATTAGTGGTCCTCACAGGCCTGGCTTAGATACACAATCGTGAGCATCATAAAAATAAAGGCTTGTAAGGGTATAACTAATAAATGAAATGCGGCCCAAATAAAATGAACCGGCAATTGAAAGGCCCCAAAGAGGGCTATCAATAAGAATACCAGTTCGCCCGCATAAAGATTACCATAAAGTCGCAAGCCCAATGAAACAGGCTTTGCTAACAATGTAGGCACTTCAATTAATAAATTAAAGGGCAGCATTTTTGGCCCAAAAGGCTGAAAAGCCAGCTCTTTTAAAAACCCACCTACGCCTTTAACTTTAATGCTATAAAAAATAATGAGTAGGAAAATAGAGATCGACATTCCCAGTGTGATATTTGGATCTGTTGTAGGGACAACTCTAAATGCAATTTCAGGATCGCCGCTTACTTGCTGGGCTATCCACGGGAATAAGTCTACCGGAACTATATCCATGGTGTTCATAAGCATAACCCAGCAGAAAATAGTCAATGCGAGCGGCGCTATTAAGGCATTGGTGCCATGGAAAGTATCTTTTACGCTGGTTTCAACAAACTCTAAAACCCATTCTATAAAATTCTGAAATCCACCAGGAACGCCAGATGTGGCATTTTTTGCTGCGCTTCTAAACATTATTACGAAGATTAGGCCAAGACCTATAGACCAGCCCAGCATATCAACATGGAAGGACCAAAATCCCATCTCAGCAACAGCTTCTGCGCCATGGGCTATACCCCAATGGCCTTCAGCATCTTTACCAAAAGTAAGAAACTGTAGATGATGCTGTATATACTCACCCTGGGTTTGGGTGTGCTCTACTGCTTCATGAGCCATTTCGCCAGCTGATTCAGCCATATTCTAGCGTTTTCCCTGTTTTTAAATACTTTTAGTGTCTTTTGGCAGCATTTTCTAAGATTTTAATTCTTTTTTAACCCTAGGGTTGCTGTAGCAATTAAGCCACTTATTAAGATTAAAATATAACTAATTATTACTGCCAGTTCATTCAAGGGCTTAACGCCAGCAAACACCATAGCAAACATCACTGCTGTAATAATCATTTTCCCGCTTTCTCCCGCGTAAAACGACTTTACAGCTTGTGCTATTTGCCTAGCACCCCTGTATCTAAAGGCCTTAATCGCAAAATAAGCATTTGGCAGAGTGCTTGTCATTCCACCAAGAAATACAGAACACCCTGTGACAAGGTCAAACAAAACAAAGGCACTCAACGCCGCTATTAAAGTGGCGATAGACTGAGTAACAAATATCTTGTAAATCGGAGGAGCTTTGAGGTTGGCTACAATAGGTGTAGGCTCTTCTGTCTTGCTCATCCTGGCGTATAAATGCTTCGGTGTTTTTCGACGAGGCGGATTATAAAGATTTTAATGTCGACAGGCAATAACAAGAAGGCAATTACTTAATATGATTAAGAATACCGTCCAGTTGATCTAAGGATCCGTATTTAAGAATAACTTTCCCTTTACCTTTAGCTGTATGTTGAATCAACACTTCAGCGCCTAGCTTTTCAGAAAGACCATCTTGAAGTTGCCTAATATCTGGGTCTAAACCTGTTTTTCCTGATTTGTTTTTAGGTGTTTTCTGCAGCCGTCTCACCAAGGCTTCAGTTTGGCGAACAGACATGCCTTTGCCAATAACGGTTTTTGCAGCTTTGGTTTGATTTTCTCCATTTAAGGCCAATAAAGCTCTGGCGTGTCCCATTTCCAAATCGCCATGTTCTAAGGATATTCGAACATCAGGATTTAAGCTCATTAAGCGAATCAAATTGGTGACAGTTGTTCTAGATTTTCCAACAGCATCTGCCACCTCTTGTTGAGTTAGCTCAAATTCATCCTGCAGGCGTTTAAGTGCTGTAGCTTCTTCAATGGGGTTAAGATCTTCGCGTTGAATATTCTCAATTAATGCCATCGCTATCGCGGTGTCATCTGGCACATCTTTGATAATGACAGGAATTGAATCAAGTCCTGCCATTTGGCAAGCGCGCCAGCGCCGCTCACCAGCAATGATTTCATACTTGCTGCTACTTATTGGCCGAACCACTATTGGTTGCATTAAGCCTTGCGCTTTAATTGATGCGGATAACTCCTCTAAGCTTTCTGGGTGCATATCCAGACGTGGCTGGTATTTTCCGGGCTGGATCAGTTCTATTGGCAGATTCTTTAAATCTCCACTAGTAGAATCTATCAATACAGGAATGGTTTCATTCGCATTGTTTATGGTTTCTAGTTCTGTTTTTGCTTGTTTTGACTGGGCGCCTAATAAGGCATCTAAGCCTCGGCCCAAACCGCGTTTTTTTAAAGCCATATCTTTACTCTTTTAATGTTTTTGCTCATGCTTTTTCTGATTCTCTTCTTGGGCATATTGACGAAGAATTTCTCCTGCTAAGGCAATATATGCCAAAGCCCCTCTTGAAGACTTATCATAAACCATCACAGGTAAGCCATAACTCGGCGCCTCAGCTAAACGGATGTTTCGTGGTATAACCGTGCGGTAAACCTTATTCCCAAAATGTTCTTTTAATTGCTCGGAAACATCAAGGGTTAAACGATTTCTCGGATCATACATGGTGCGTAAAATACCTTCTAATTCTAGGTCCGGGTTATATCTATCAGTTATCGCTTGAATTGTTTCAGTTAAGGCTGTTAACCCTTCCAATGCATAGTATTCACACTGCATTGTTATCAGCACACTGTCTGCTGCAACTAGAGCATTTACAGTGAGCATGTTTAAAGATGGCGGACAATCTATCAAGACAAACTCAAATTGATCTTTATTTTCCTCTAGTATTCTTTTCAATATAAGTTCTTTTTCTTCTGTATGAAGCAAGGCTACTTCAGCGGCAGTAAGATCAGCATTTGCAGGTAAAATTTCATAGCCTGCCTTATCAGCATAGGTAACCACGTCAGAAAAATCTGCTTGATCTGTCAATAAATCATAAACAGAACATTCTAATTCAGTCTTTTCTATGCCGCTTCCCATAGTGGCATTACCCTGCGGATCAAGGTCTATTAGTAAAACATTGCGGCCCGCTCGAGCCAATGAAGCAGCTAGATTTATTGTGGTGGTGGTTTTACCTACACCGCCTTTCTGGTTTGCAATAGCAATAATTCTTGTCATTCTATTGGGCTTTCTTAAACCTTAGTTAATTCCAGCAAATGTCTAGCTCCTGCTTCGCCGGGTATTTGCAGTTCATGTGCATTGAGAAGTTTAAAATCATCTGGCAGGTCGTTTATTTCTGCTTGCGGGTAAAGCCCTTTCATTGCCAGCAGCTTACTCTTTTCTCCGAGTAAATGTCGAGTCTGAGCTACAAACTGAGATAATGAAGAGTAAGCCCTACTAATAACAATATCAAAGCTTTGCTCGCTTCGATAGTTTTCTACCCTGTCGTTAATAACAGCAACATTTTTTATATTTAACTGAGAGCTTACTTGAAAAAGAAAGCGTGTTTTTTTCCCGACACTATCTATCAAGCTTATTTCTTTGTTTGGATTACAAATCGCTAATGGTATACCTGGAAGACCCGCTCCTGCGCCAACATCTAACACTGAATTTTCGTTAATAAACGGAAGGACGCTCAAACTATCTAGGATGTGAAGCGAAAGCATGCGTTCAGGCTCTTTAATTCCAGAAAGGTTATAGGCTTTATTCCATTTTACCAGTTGTTCTAGATAGGCCAATAAAAGTTCTTGTTTTTGTAGATCTATTTTTAAATTAAGCTGCTTAATTCCTGCTTCTAAAACCCCGCTTAATAAATCTTTTTGTTCTTCCGAAAAAACGCTCATTAGGCAGTTTGTGTTACTTTTTCCGATTTAACAAAACCTTTCTTCAAAGCATGGTGCTTCTTTAAATAAATAAGCAAAAGAGAAATCGCTGCAGGGGTTATTCCTGGTATTCTAGATGCCTTACCAACAGTGTCTGGCCGTGCTTCTGAAAGCTTCTGTTTTAACTCATTAGATAATCCAGAGATAGAACCATAATCGAAATCCGCTGGTAAGATTGCATGCTCCTGGTTTTTTAATTTTTCGATTTCATTTTGTTGGCGGTTTATATAACCTTGATATTTAATTGTAATTTCTACTTGCTCGCTCACTTCTGCTTTAGGCTCTTGTTCAAGTAAAGCAAGGTCAACACATGCTTGGTTTAATTTATCAATAGTGACGCCAGGCCTCGCCAGAATATCAGCTAGTGTGTACTCTCGACTTAAAGGTTTCTCTAAAAGCTGATTAATGCTTACCGCTAATGCTGAGTTTGATTGAACCCATGTTTGCCGTAAGCGTGCTTCTTCTTTTGCGACTGCCTCGCTTTTAATTTGAAAAGATTGCCAGCGTTCATCATTAACTAAGCCCAACTCTCTACCTTTCTCAGTTAAACGTAAGTCAGCATTATCCTGGCGTAACATTAACCGGTATTCTGCTCGACTAGTAAACATTCGGTAAGGCTCTTGCGTGCCTTGTGAAATCAGATCATCTACTAAAACGCCCAGATATGCTTGATCTCTGCCAGGACACCAATAATCCTTTTCTTGCGCAGCTAATGCTGCATTGATACCTGCCAAAAGCCCCTGTGCTCCAGCTTCTTCATAGCCCGTAGTTCCGTTAATCTGACCAGCAAAATACAAGCCATTAATAAATTTTGTTTCTAATGAATATTTTAAATCCCTAGGATCAAAATAATCATATTCGATAGCATAACCCGGGCGAATAATGTGTGCATTTTCAAAACCTTTAATTTCAGCAATAAGTTGCTTTTGCACTTCAAAAGGTAAGCTGGTTGAAATTCCATTTGGATATAACTCATGCGTGCGTAAGCCTTCGGGTTCTACAAAAATTTGATGGCTGTTGCGATCAGAAAAACGTACTACTTTGTCTTCAATCGAAGGACAGTATCGAGGCCCAACACCTTCAATTTCTCCGGTATACATAGGTGAATATTTCAGGCCTTCTCGGATAATTTCATGACAGCGTTCATTAGTAGCAGTGATATAACAACTAACTTGTTGAGGATGCTCTTCTACTTTCCCGAGATAAGACATCACAGGTAAAGGGTCGTCACCCGGTTGTTCTTGCATTAAGTCAAAATTAACACTGCGTGCATCTATTCTGGGCGGGGTGCCAGTTTTTAACCTGCCAACTCGAAAAGGTAACTCTCTAAGGCGATGTGCTAACGCTATCGATGGTTCATCTCCAGCACGGCCTCCAGCATAGTTCTCTAGTCCAATATGGATTTTTCCACCTAAAAAGGTCCCTGTTGTTAACACCACTTGCGAAGCATAAAAGCTCTGACCCATTTGTGTAACTACGCCTCGGACACTGTCGCCCTCTATAATTAGATCATCAATCCCTTGTTGAAAAATTTGAAGGTTTGGTTGGTTTTCTAGTATTTCTCGAATAGCAGCTTTGTATAAAACTCTATCTGCTTGAGCGCGTGTAGCCCTTACCGCAGGACCTTTACTAGCATTTAATATTCGAAATTGAATACCAGCCTTATCAGCTGCTCTAGCCATTGCCCCGCCTAAAGCGTCTATTTCTTTAACTAGGTGAGTTTTACCAATTCCACCAATTGCTGGATTACAGGACATCTGACCTAAGGTTTCTATATTATGACTTACTAAGAGAGTAGAAACGCCTTTACGCGCAGCAGCAAGGGCTGCTTCTGTTCCAGCATGGCCGCCTCCTACTACAATGACACCAAAATTCTCTTGCATAATATTTTGTTAAAGCAGCTCTAAATTAAAGGGGCGCTAAGTATACGGTTTCACAGGGAAATTTATAGAGTTATCTTCCTGTTTCCTTCTTTATATAAATAATAAAGATAGAAGAGACTATATTGTTATATTAGTTATTATTCTAATGTTATTACTATTATTAGTAAGGCTTTGACTTGTTTAAAAGTAGTTATTTCCTTTAATATTCAAAGAGTTGTAAATATATATCTTTGTGGGAATGCTGGGTTCATCCTGCTTGTTTGCTAGGGATTAACTGGTGATATTTATGTATGCTTTGCGTTGATTTTTCACCTTACAAAAGAATTACAAATTTATACATAAAGAACTAGAAAAATAAGCCTAGTTTTTAACAGCTTATTAAAGCGGGAATAATCACTTTTTGTCGCAGCTTACTTATTTGCTGTTTGCCCGTTACTTACCTATTACTTACCTATGCAAAAAGAAGAGAATATTTCACCAAGCAGATCATCGGAGCTAAATTCTCCGGTTATTTCAGATAGGGCTAATTGAGCCTGACGAAGATCATCAGCCAGTAATTCACCGGCTTTATATTTAAGCAGTTGTTCTTGTGCTTTTTCTACTGACAATTTTGCCCTATTGAGCGCATCCACATGGCGCCGCCTCGCGATAAAGCCTCCTTCTTCATTTATTGTAAACCCAGACACATGCTTTAAATGAGAGATAAGGTTTTCTATGCCAATGTTTTTTAATACTGAAACAGAGACACAATGAACTTTAATTTCATCATTAAAGTTAATGCCGGCTTTTTGTGAATTTAAATCTATTTTATTTTTAACTATTGTTATTTTATCGAGATCTGGGCTTTCTTTTATTAGCTCTTGCAACATTGGATGATTGTTTAAAGCAGTATCTTTATTACTATCAACTAGCAATAAAATATGATCAGCTTTTTTTACAGCATCCCAAGTTCGCCTCATGCCTTCTTGTTCTACAATATCAGCGCTTTTCCTTAATCCAGCTGTATCTATAAAATGAGCAGGAAGGCCATCTAAATCAATTAACTCTTTCAGAGTATCTCGAGTGGTTCCAGGAATGTTAGTAACTATAGCTGAATCGTTTCCGCTTAGAATATTTAAAAGGCTAGATTTTCCAACATTTGGTTCACCAACTATTACAATAGAAAGCCCTTCTTTTAATATGCTGCCAGTTTTTGCTTGAGCTAGAATTTTATCTAACTCCTGTAAAAGAATGACAAGCTTATCTTTAACATCTGAAGAGGCAAGAAAGTCAATTTCTTCTTCAGGAAAATCTATAGCAGCTTCAACAAAAACACGTAATTCTATAATAGAAGAGAGCAAAGCATTTATCAGTGATGAAAATTCTCCTTGTAAAGAACGCAGCGCATGCCTAGCCGCTAAAACAGAATGACTTTCTATTAAATCAGCAATAGCTTCAGCTTGGGTTAAATCTATTTTGTTATTTAGAAAAGCGCGTTCGGAGAACTCTCCCGGCCTAGCAATTCTAGCTCCGCAAGCAAGAATAGTTTGCATAAGTTGATCAAGAATAATCGGACCACCATGAGCCTGAAACTCAAGCACATCTTCGCCAGTGAAAGAATTTGGCGATGGGAAAAAGAGACTTATGCCTTTATCAAGAATTTCTTTGTTGGCATTGATAAATGTCGAATAGTGGGCATACCTAGCAGGAGGGATTTCACCAATAATACTTACAACAATAGCTTCTACTAATGGGCCAGATACACGAACAATACCAACACCACCAATACCGCTAGGCGTTGCTATTGCGCAAATAGTATCAGTACTTTGTCCGCTGACATTTGGCATGAACGGTTATTTAATTATATAACTATGCAGCTTTATTCTCGTATGATCTGTTAACGCTTCGAATAATATAAGATTGTTGGGCTATATTGAAAACGTTACTAACTAACCAGTATAAAACCAAGCCAGCTGGGAACCATAAGAAAAACACTGTAAAAACGACCGGCATTAATTTCATTACTTTAGCTTGAACTGGATCTGCTGTTGCCATAGGAGATAACATTTGAGAGACAAACATGGATGCGCCCATAATTAAAGGTAGAATAAAATAAGGGTCCATTACAGACAGGTCGTTATACCACAGTAAAAATGGCGCCTGTCGTAATTCAACACTCTTCATTAAGACCCAATAAATACCGATAAGTACAGGCATTTGCAGCAACATAGGCAAACAACCCCCTAAAGGGTTTACTTTTTCTTTTTTCCATAGGTCCATTTGTGCTTGCATGAGTTTTTGTTTGTCCTCGCCATACCTGTCCTTTAGTTGTGCAACCTTAGGTGCCAGGCGCCTCATTTTAGCCATAGACCGATAACTTGAAGCAGATAGCCGCATAAATAAAATTTTAATTACGATTGTTAAGCCAATAATTGAAAAACCAAAATTTCCTATTGCGTGATTTATTTGTACTAATAACCAAAAGATTGGTTGGGCAATAAACCATAGCCAACCATAATCGATTGTTAAATCGAGGTCTTGATGGATTTCTCCTAAACGGTATTGGTCTTTTGGGCCAGCCCAGAAACCTGCTCTAATAGATTGAGTTTGGCCTGGTGCAACTGAGGTTGCTGGACTAACAAAACCGATGAGATATTGTCCGGCATTATTTTTTCTGGTCGTATATGTATTTATTTGTTCTTGTTGAGGAATCCAGCTACTTAAGAAATAATGCTGAGAAAATGCTATCCAGCCGCCATTAACGTTATAAGTAGGCTCTCCACTATCAATGTCACCAAAATCTATTTTTTTATACGGATCATCTTCCAGGGTAATGGCTGCGCCCAAGTAGTCTCTTAAACCAAAACCACCTGTAGTGCTAGGGTCAGGAGAGCCATCCCTTTTTATTTGACCAAATAGATTAGCAGACCAACTGTTTTGGCTTTGATTATTTATTAAGTACTCAACATCAATGAGATAATCTTCAGCAGTAAAAGTAAAACGCTTGGTTATCTGTACACCAGATAGATCTGTAAATAGTAGATCAACAGATAATTCACCAGAAACAATAGCGTATTCTGATTGTTGTGATTGGTATAGCGGTCTTCCCGAAGCGTTTGCATCAGGGCCATTCTCCCCGATCAAGCCGCTTTGTGAGACATAGACGCCAGCATTATCGTTTCTTAATAGAACGAAAGGGTCATTTGGGGTATCTAAGTTAGTCGGATATTTCGGCAGGGCTATTGAAACTATGTCTCCACCTAACAGGTTTATTGTTACTTTATGTGATGGCGTTGAAACTGTTATTAATGAGCTATTATCAGTAGCTGCTGGTGTATTAACGGGCTCAGAGCGAGCTTGTACCTGTGGTAAGTCTTCTGCTTGATTGCTATTTATCGCCTGAGGAAGGTCAATTGAATTTGGTATCGGCGCGCTAGCTATTTCAACACTTTGCTGAACCTGTTGAGGATAATCTCCATTCCAGGCTAATAACATTAAATAGGAAACAAGCGCTAAGCCAGCAAGTAATGCGTTACGGGTATGGTTCATAAGGTATCTTACTTCTGATTAGTTAATTCGGGTGTTTGAGGAACGGGGTCGTACCCGCCTTGATGGTAAGGGTGGCAACGGCAAATTCTTTTTATGCCAAGCCAGCCTCCTTTCAATGCGCCGTGTTCACAGATAGCCTCTTTAGTAAACGAAGAGCAGCTTGGGTAATATCGGCAATGTTGCCCGATTATAGGGCTAATTAAATATCGGTATGTATTTATTAGTCCTAAAAAAGCTCTGGCAAGAAATGAAGGTTTATGAGTAGGCATTATTAAATTTTATTAAGTTTGATAATTAGCTCGTCAAATAATTTATTTATTTGAGTCAGCACTTCTTGGTTATTCATTTTGTCCAGACTTTGTCGAGCCAGAACAACCATGTCAATTGTACCAAACTCTTCTTGCCTAAGCCGAAAAGTTTCGCGAACTAGTCTTTTTAATCTATTTCGTTGTACAGCGCTTTTTACATTCTTTTTGGCAATAACAACACCAAGACGAGGTGGTAAGGCTGACTTACTAACGAGCATTAATATCGTAGCGGCCGACAGTTTAAAATCCGCTTTTTTAAAAACCGTGCTGTATTGTGAAGGACCCAACAGGCGGGAAGCTTTACTAAAACCTTGCTTACCCATTGGTTTCTCCTTGCTGATGAAGAATGCCAGAAAGCGAAGTAGGATAAATGAATTATTAATGATGCACATTGGCGGCTAATAACCGGGCCTTTAAAACTTAATGCATTAAAAAATTCTAGGTCTTAAGCTGAAAGTCTAGCTCTACCTTTGGCTCTTCTGCGGTTGAGGACGTGTCGTCCGCCTTTAGTTGCCATTCTTGATCGGAAACCATGAGTTCTGGCTCGTTTCAATACGCTTGGCTGAAATGTTCTTTTCATAACAAACTCTATACTTGATAATTAAAAAGGCCTAGACCATTAAGTTAAGGGCTGCCTTAAACAGGGGTCGGGATTCTAAATGGTTCACTTAGGGAAAGCAAGAAATGCACTAAAAAATAACGCCTTGCAGAGGCTAGCTCACAAACAACCAAGCTTAAAACTCTAACAATCTTTATCGAAAAAAAACAAATGCTCAAGCGATTTTTTATCTCAACAAGTTTTGCACAAGTTATACACAGGAATTGCTTCGAACATAGGACGAATTGTGTCGCTTTTTTAGTTCGGTATTTTTCAGCATTTGCAATTTAACACACTGATAAGTATGTATATTTTTGGTGATGAAAATATCGAGTTTTTTTAGTTTTTATGTGGATAAGCATGCCTTCAATCAGTAGAATTAAGCCAAAACCTAATAAGAAAAATCAACCTTGGAGTCTTTAGCATTGTGATTGTAGCTACTTGGCAGAAGTGTATTTATTGCCTAAAAAATGAACTCCCGGCACAACAGTTCAACACCTGGATAAGACCATTAAAAATAATTGCTGTAAAAGCTGAGCATGATGCCGAAGGTTTAACGCCAAGCACAGATTGCCTTTATCTGCTTTCACCTAATAAATTTGTACTTGAATGGATAAAAGAAAATTTCCTCGATCGAATAATTGAGCTAATGGAAGAGCTTAGTGAGCAAGCCCCACTTGGCATACGCTTAGACGTTGTAAGCAATTCAGACTTTAATTTGGACGAGGCTATAAGCACGGCTGATTTAAGTAATTTACAAGCGCCTGATAGTTTTGATCAAGCTGAACAACAGCAAAGCGCACCTTTTACTAAAAAGGCCGTTGGACCTGTAGTTAATGACATCCCTCTTAATCAAAGTTTTTGTGAAGATAAGCAAAGTTTGTTTCAACAATCCTATGAAGAAGCAAGCCCGATTCAATCAAGCCTGTCATTCCACCAGCGCACTAGTGATCAACATACTCAGCAACCTTCTAGTTCTTCAGCATTTAGCAATAAACTTGGTGGCCGCCTTCGTTATAAAGGAGAGCTTAATAAAAGCTATACCTTTAATAACTTTATTGAAGGCAAATCTAACCAGCTTGCCCGAGCTGCTGCTGCCCAAGTAGCCGACAATCCTGGTGGAGCCTATAACCCGCTTTTTATATATGGAGGAGTCGGGCTAGGCAAAACGCATTTGATGCATAGTATTGGCAATCAGTTAATCAAACAAAACCCAAATGCAAATGTGGTTTATCTTCATTCCCAAACTTTTGTCGGCAGCATGGTGTCAGCTTTGCAGTTAAACGCAATAAACGAATTTAAGCGATATTATCACTCGGTTGATGCTCTGCTTATTGACGATATCCAGTTTTTTGCCAACAAAGAAAGGTCACAGGAAGAATTTTTTCACACCTTTAATGCTATCTTTGAAGGTGGTCGCCAAATAATCATGACTTGTGACAAATACCATAGTGAAATCAATGGCTTAGAAGAAAGATTAAAGTCTCGTTTTGGCTGGGGCTTGTCAGTAGCCGTAGAGCCCCCAGAGTTAGAAACAAGGGCGGCAATCCTTATTAATAAAGCTAATCGGGACAATGTATTCTTGCCAAATCAAGAAGCCATGTTTATGGCTCAAAAACTCAGATCTAATGTGCGTGAACTAGAAGGCGCCTTGAAAAAAGTTATAGCTCACGCGCGTTTTACCGGAAGCGAAATTTCTATTCCTCTAATTAAGGAAGCCTTAAAAGATCTACTTGCGATTCAAAACAAGCTTATTAGTGTTGATAATATTCAACGTACCGTTGCAGAGTATTACAAAATTAAAATGACTGATATGATATCGAAAAGGCGCAATCGATCAATCGCAAGGCCTCGACAAATGGCAATGTGTCTATCTAAAGATTTGACTAATCATAGCTTGCCAGAAATTGGCACTATGTATGGGGATCGCGATCATACTACGGTTCTTCACGCCTGCCGTAAGATAAATGAATTGAAAAAATCCTCTTCAGATACTTATGAGGATTATCAAAATTTATTGCGGTCATTATCCAGTTAATTTAGATGCAAGTTAATCAGACAAAAGAGTATAGCAATGCAATTTGAAATTTCTCGAGAAACATTGATTAAGCCCCTGCAACTAGTAACTGGCGTGGTGGAAAGACGTCAAACATTGCCAGTTTTATCCAATGTTTTGCTAGTGCTTGATGGTAATCAACTTTCGATGACGGGAACGGATCTAGAAGTAGAGCTAATTGGCCGTGTAGAGATTGAAAACGGCTCCCAAAGCGGAGAAGTTACTGTTCCAGCTAGAAAGCTTATGGATATTTGTAAGTCTCTTCCTGATAGCGCAAGTTTAAAAATGGAGCTTGATGATAATAAACTGGTAATTCGATCTGGCAGAAGCCGATTTACCCTATCTACCTTGCCGCCTTCTGATTTCCCTAGTGCAGAAGAGTCTTCTGAGGCCTTAGAGTTTTCAATTTCTCAGGAAAGGCTGAAAGAAATGTTAGATAGCACCAGTTTTGCAATGGCGCAGCAAGATGTTCGCTATTATTTAAACGGCCTATTATTTGAAGTTAGCCCTAACTTCCTCCGTGTAGTAGCAACTGACGGGCATCGTCTGGCGATGGATACTGAAGACATGAGCACTTCAGCAGATAAAATTATACAAGTAATTGTGCCGCGCAAGGGCATTTTAGAGCTTGCTCGCCTATTAGCCGAAGGAGAAGACAGTGTAGATATTGTTATAGGCTCAAACCACATTCGCGCAAAAACTGCTAATTTCACTTTCACATCAAAATTAGTAGACGGTAAATTTCCTGACTATGACCGAGTGCTTCCTAAAGGCGGGGATAAGAAGATTATTGCTGACCGCAACGAACTTAGACAATCCTTAAGCAGAACAGCGATCCTTTCTAATGAGAAGTTTCGAGGCATTCGTTTAACCTTGCTAGATGATGAAATTAAAATTCTTGCGAATAATCCAGAACAGGAAGAAGCGGAAGAAATCGTAGCAGTCGAATATAAAGGTGACTCATTAGAAATAGGCTTCAATGTAAGCTATCTAATTGATGTTCTTACTGTGCTTGATACTGAAACAGTTCAAGTTATAGTTTCAGACTCAAATAGCAGCGCCCTGATTCAAGGGGCAGATGGCAGCAGCGCGCTTTATGTTGTAATGCCTATGCGGCTATAAACATACCAGCCGAGGCAGTCTGCCTCTAAATTATGCCCTTTCTAACAAAACTGAGAGTTTCCAAATTACGCAATTTGGACTCAGTCTCGCTCACGCCCTCTCCGGGCTTTAACCTTATATATGGTAAAAATGGTAGCGGCAAGACTTCCCTGCTTGAGGCAATTTATCTATTGGGTAGAGGGAAGACATTTCGTAGCAGCTCCAAAGCCCCAGTTATTCAAAATAATGCAGATGAAAGCGTTGTTTTTTGTGAATTAGACGATGGGGAGACCCTTGGGTTTAGCAAGCTTAGGCAGGGTGAGCAAAAAACTCACATAAACGGAGAAAAAACAGCAAGCAGAGCAGAGCTTGCGCAAGTGCTTCCACTGCAAATTCTTAATGCAGACGCTTTCAAAATTTTAGAAGGCGGCCCAAGCGTCAGAAGGGCCTATCTAGATTGGGGGGTGTTCCACGTGGAACAATCTTTTATTCTTCATTGGAGGCAGGCGCAAAGAGCCTTACAAAATAGAAACAGCTTGTTAAAAAATAAAATAGTCAATCCCGCAGAGGTTAGGCCCTGGACGCGTGAACTTTGCCAGCATGCAGAGAAAATTGATGCATTTCGAAATGAGCATGCTATTCAGCTTGAAAATTGCCTGGCTGAGATATTAGAAAATTTATTGATCTTGGATAACTTTTCTATTCATTATTTTAAGGGCTGGGATGATGAGCATAAACTAGAAGATATATTAAAGAGCAACATACAAAGAGACGTTCGCAATGGGTTCACAAGTGCAGGGCCTCACCGTGCAGACTTAAGAATTCAGATTGGCAAAAACTCAGCTGCTGATGTTTTATCAAGAGGGCAGCAAAAGCTTTTAGTCATCGCTATGAAATTAGCGCAGGCATTAGCGTTAAAAAAAGTTTTGGGTAAAGGGTGCTTGTTCTTAGTAGATGATTTGCCGGCTGAGCTTGATAGTGCTAATAGGGCAAAAGTGTTAGCGATACTGGCCCAAATTGGGGAGCAGGTTTTTGTTACTGGTATTGAAAAAGAACAGCTCTTTGAGCCTCTACAAAAAGAGAAAGAATTGAAGCTGTTTCACGTGGAACATGGTAAAATAAGCACTGAATAGCGCATATTAAAACTTGCTACCTATGCCCCATGTTCATTGGGCTTAGCAGGGGTCTAAAAGAGTGATTTGGGCATAACGGATAGCCTTGGGGAAGATAAATGGCAGAAGAAGAAAACAATTATGGTTCGTCGAGCATTAAAGTCCTAAAAGGGTTAGATGCTGTACGCAAAAGACCAGGCATGTACATTGGAGACACAGATGATGGAACTGGTTTGCATCATATGGTCTTTGAGCTGGTAGATAACTCAATTGATGAGGCTTTAGCAGGACACTGTGATTTAATAAAGGTGGTTATTCATAGCGATGAAACCGTGAGTGTTTCAGATAATGGCCGGGGTATTCCGACGGAAATTCATGAAGAGGGCGTATCTGCTGCTGAAGTTATCATGACTGTGCTTCATGCTGGTGGAAAGTTTGATGATAATAGCTATAAAGTCTCTGGAGGGCTTCATGGCGTGGGTGTTTCAGTTGTAAATGCCTTGTCTTCCTATTTAAAACTAACTATTTATCGCGAAGGCAAAATCCATGAGCAAACCTACCATCATGGCGTCCCAGAAAAGCCACTAGAAGAAGCTGGCGATACAGATCAAACAGGCACTTTATGCCACTTTAAACCCTCATCAGATACATTTACTAACATTGAGTTCCATTATGAGATTTTGGCAAAAAAACTTCGAGAGTTAGCTTTTTTAAACGCCGGCATTTGTATTGAGCTAAGTGATGAACGTTCAGAGCAAGTTGAAACATTCAAGTACGAAGGTGGCCTCAAAGCATTTGTTGATTATCTGAATGTGAATAAAACAATGGTAAATAAGGTCTTTCATTTTTCGACAGAAACTGATGAAAGTATTGGTATAGAAATTGCCATGCAATGGAATGATGGCTACCAGGAAAATATATACCCTTATACCAACAATATCCCACAAAGGGACGGGGGAACCCATATTGCTGGGTTCCGTGGGGCATTAACTCGAGTATTAAAATCTTACATAGATAAAGAAATGGCTAGTAGAAAGGGTAAAGAAGTGAACACTTCAGGAGATGATGCCCGCGAAGGCTTAACAGCTATTATTTCTGTCAAGGTGCCTGACCCCAAGTTTTCATCTCAAACTAAAGATAAGCTTGTTTCATCAGAAGTAAAAACTGCCGTTGAACAAGAAATGGGTAAATACTTTTCGGATTACTTATTAGAAAACCCCATAGAAGCAAAAAATATCGTTAATAAAATGTTGGATGCTGCTCTTGCAAGAGAAGCTGCTCGAAAGGCTCGGGAAATGACCCGCCGCAAAGGGGCTTTAGACATTGCCGGGTTGCCAGGAAAGCTAGCAGACTGTCAGGAAAAAGACCCAGCTTTATCAGAAATATATATTGTGGAGGGTGATTCAGCGGGAGGGTCTGCTAAACAAGGCCGCAATCGTAAAAATCAGGCAATCTTACCCCTAAAAGGCAAAATATTGAATGTTGAGAAAGCTCGCTTTGATAAAATGCTGAGCTCTGTTGAAATCGGCACATTAATCAAGGCCTTAGGTTGCGGAATTGGCGGTGAAGAGTTTGACCCTGATGCACTTAGATACCACAGTATAATCATAATGACAGATGCTGATGTCGACGGCTCACATATTCGAACGTTACTGCTTACTTTCTTTTTCCGTCAAATGCGTGAATTAGTAGACCGAGGACATATCTTTATTGCTCAACCGCCTCTTTACAAAATCCGTAAAGGCAAACAAGAACAATACCTAAAGGATGATGCAGAGTTAACTCTATTCCAAACACAAATAGCGCTAGAAGACGCAAGCCTTTATGTAAGCAAAAATGCCCCAGGCATTAATGATCAAGCCTTAGAAGAGCTGGTAAATCAATATAGAGATGTACAACGTATTATCAAACGCCATTCCCAGCACTATCCTGAGGAAGTTCTCCATGCTTTTGTGTCATTACGAGCATTAACGAGTGAAGACCTAAGGTCGGAAGAAAAAGTTCAGGCCTGGATTGAAGAGTTACAAGCAAAGGTTGCTGCGGCGAATGTGTCAGGCGCGCTCTTTGTTTTTTCAAGCAAATATGATGAAGAAGAAAAATTATATGAGCCTCTCATTACATCAACGATTCATGGTGTTAAACGCAAGGTGGCAATTACTCCAGAGTTCTTTAAGTCATTGGATTATAAGGAAATTATACGGCTCGGTGAAACATTAGATGGACTTTTTGAAGAAGGCGCTAATGTACAAAGAGGAGAGAAGCAACAGCCAGTTACTAATTTTAAAGATGCTTTGGATTGGTTAATGGCTGATGGTATGAAAGGGCATTACTTACAGCGTTATAAAGGTCTTGGTGAGATGAATCCTGGGCAGCTTTGGGAAACAACTATGGATCCAAGCTTTCGTAGAATGGCTCAGGTCACTATTGACGATGCGATGGCCGCAGATCAGTTATTTGCTACCTTAATGGGTGACCAGGTTGAACCAAGAAGAGAGTTTATTGAGTCGAATGCTTTAACAGTCTCTAACCTCGATATATAAAGCTGGGCCGGCCTGTGAGAAGCGATATCTGCGTAAAAGCTCGACATGGACTCGTTCATTTACTATAAATGTAAAATCTCTCGCCCATACCGAACTTTGCCTTGATCTCATTTCTCTCACGACACAGCTTGGGCTTGGGCTTGGGCTTGGGCTTGGGCTTGAGGGATAATAAATATAATTGTTATGATTTCTGCAAAGACTGCCTGATCCAACCCTCAACTTCATCAATTAATTCTCGAGCTGAACGCCCTGCAGTATCAATTGGCTTACCGATAGTTACCTTAATCGTGCCAGGGGATTTTATAAATTTACCGCTCGGCCAGTAATAGCCAGCATTATGTGAAACGGGTAAAACCGTTGCACCGGCTTCAATGGCAAGCACAGCTCCTCCCGATTGGTATTTTTTATTTTCTCCGGGACTAACTCGAGTCCCTTCTGGAAATATCAAAATTGAAATTTTTTGATCAAGCAGCTTTTTGCCTTGTTCGAGTATTGCTTGTCTTGCATTGAGTTTTCGTTTGCGATCGATTGCTATGGGTTTAAGCATGGCTAACGACCAACCAAATAAGGGAATACTTAAAAGCTCTTTCTTTAGGATGGCTGATACTGGGGAAAAAAAATGATAAAGGAATATAGTTTCCCAAGGACTTTGGTGGTTGCTAAGTATAACTACAGGATGCTTTGGTATGTTTTCTTGTCCGCTTATAGCAATTTTTACACCACAGCAAAACGTTAACCACTTTGTTACGAACTTATTCCAATATAGGAAATAATGGTATCGGTTTTTAAGAGATAAAAAGTTTCCGATAGTAATACAAAAAAGAGTACAGAGAATTAGTGAGCTAAAAAAGCCCAAATAAAAAACACAAGTTCGAATAAATAAAAATATTTTTAACATTTATGTATGAGGTAAAAAGTCATTACTCTAAAATGAAATCGACGGCAAAGTTTAAATTATCAACAATAACAACACGTTCTTTTTTTTCTGGGCTTAACTGTTTTTCAACAACGGCTCCCTTTCCCGTTCTTACTAATATTGGCTGACAAGATTTAGTCAAAGCAACATCTATATCTTTTTCAGTATCACCAACAAAATAAGCATTTTGAACACTTAAATTAAACTCTTCTTCTATTTGGTTTAGCATTCCTGGCAATGGCTTTCGACAAGAACAGCCATCATTTGGTGCATGTGGGCAATAAAAGATAGCTTCAATTTTACCACCACAATCTTCAACTAATGAGCACATATAGCTGTGTATATTAGCTAAAGTTATTTCATCAAAAAAACCACGAGCCAAACCTGATTGATTAGTAACTACTACTACTGTAAAGCCGGCTTGCGACAAGCGAGCTATTGCATCAATACTGTTTGGAATTGGGATCCATTCATCAACTGATTTTATATAGTTGTCAGAGTCATGGTTTATAACGCCGTCACGATCCAGAATAACGAGTGATTGAGGCATCATTTAAGCGGATTGCAAAAATGAAATATCAGCAACTTGTAAAAATAATTGACGGATTTGATAGAGTAGAGCCTGCCGATTTTCTTTTAGTTTAACATCATCGGCATTAACCATGACTTTATCAAAAAATTGATCTAATGGGGTTTGCAACAAAGCCATTTGCGACAAGGCTTCTTGATACTTATCATTCTTAATTAAAGGAGCTGTTTGCTTCACAACTTGTTGTAATTTCTCATGTAAATTAATTTCTGCAGGTTCACAAAGTAATGAGCTATTTATGGATGTAACAGGTTTTATTTTTAACTTAGACAGTATATTGGCAACTCTTTTGTTAGCCGCTGCCAGCGCTTCTGCTTCAGGAAGTTTTGAAAAGTGGTTAACGGCATTTAATCGTTGGTTAAAAGTAAGTGGGCTATTTGGCCTTACTGCGTCAACTGCCTGAAAAATAGATGTGTTGATATCTAGATCAGCATAATGTGCCCGTAAGCGGTCAAAAATAAAATCCAATATTTCTTGTGCTAAATTTTCTTGTTTTTGGAAAGAATCAAAAGCGCTAATGGACTGGTTTATACAACTATAGATGTCTAATGATAATTCTTTTTCTATTATGATCCTAAGCATGCCAAGTGCAGCACGACGTAAAGCAAAAGGGTCTTTTGATCCGCTTGGCGGTTGCCCTATTCCAAATAGGCCGGTAATTGTATCTAGGCGCTCAGCAAGTGCCAGCACGATGCCGTTTTCACCGGATGGTAGAATATCGCCTGCGAAGCGAGGCAGGTATTGCTCCTCAATAGCCAGCGCAACAGATTCTTCTTCACCATCGTTTATTGCATAGTAATGACCCATGATGCCTTGCAAGTCAGCAAATTCACCAACCATATTGCTTAATAAGTCACATTTAGAAAGTTCTGCAGCACGGGCAACTGAAGTAGAGTTAAGAGATAAGTTTTTTGCAATAAATACAGAAAGTTTTTTAACTCTTTGTGATTTATCGAATAATGACCCTAATTCTTTTTGAAAAACGACACGCTTCAATGTGTCGATATGCGAATCAAGTTTTCGGCTCTTATCTTTATCATAAAAGAATGCGGCATCAGCAAGGCGTGGGCCTATTACTTTTTCATTGCCCTTTATAACTTGCTCAGGATCGGCACTAATTAAATTTGAGATAGTGATGAAATGCGGCAAAAGATTTTTATTTTTATCGAGCAAATAAAAATATTTTTGATGTTTTTCTAATGAAGAAATTAAAGCTTCTTTTGGCACTTCTAAAAATGCTGGGTCAAAATTTCCAGTTAGAGCGACCGGCCATTCAACAAGCCCCGTAACTTCATCTAACAAATTTTCATTAATAATTGCAGTAGCTTTTTTAACTTTTGCTTCATGTAATACTTGTTCACGAATTAATTCTTTTCTCTGTTGGAATGAAGGTTCAACAACACCTTCTTTTCTAAGTTTTTCTGGATATTCATCGGCAGAATTAAGCTTTATTGATTCAGGATGTAAAAACCGGTGACCGAATGTGCTAGTAGTTGTAGGTAGACCAAGTATATCGGCAGAAATTAATTCTGTACCAAATAATAATACAATCCAGTGTGCAGGGCGGACAAACTCCTCACGCGAACTACCCCAGCGCATTCGTTTTGGAATTGGTAATGCGGCAAGAGAGAGGTTGATCATTTCTGGTAAGAGGCTGCTTGTAAATTCTCCGGGGTTATTAGAACTGAAAAAAAGCTTATCAACTTTACCATCACTTTTTTTATCTAACTGATTAACTTCAACTCCACAAGATCGAGCGAAACCTTCAGCAGCTTTACTAGGGTTTCCTTCATTATCAAATGCGGCTTTTATGGCAGGGCCAAAACGATCGAGGCGCATGTCCGGTTGCTTCGCATCAAGAGATATAACTTTAAGTGCCAAACGCCGTGGTGTTGCAAAAGGTTCAATAGTAGTAAAATTTAATTTTGCTTTTGTCAGCCTGCTTTCTATTTCCTGCTTGAAAGAGCTAGATAGAGACAGTAAGGCTTTTGGAGGTAGTTCTTCAGTACCAATTTCAATTAATAAATCTGAAGTAGACACTGTTTATTTGCCCCCTTCTTGTTTTATGCGCTCTTCTCTTAAAGCTTTTGGGGCCAAAGGGAAACCTAATTTTTCCCTTGAATCGTAATATGCCTGTGCTACCAGCCGAGCAAGTGTTCTAACCCTTAAAATAAAACGTTGGCGTTCGGTTACAGAAATAGCGGAGCGAGCATCTAGCAAATTGAAGTAATGCGAAGCTTTTAGAACCATCTCATATGCAGGTAAAACTAAAGATTTTTCAATTAAATCCTGGCATTGGCTTTCATAATCATCAAAATGTTTAAAAAGAGTGTTTATATCAGCGTGTTCGAAGTTATAAGCAGACATTTCAACTTCGTTTTGATGAAAAACATCACCATAAGTAACTGGGCCAGCAGGAGAATTTGCCCAGACAATATCAAAAATTGAGTCTTTTCCTTGTAAATACATAGCTAGGCGTTCCAGGCCATAGGTGATTTCTCCACTTACTGGATAGCACTCTAAGCCTCCAACCTGCTGAAAATAAGTAAATTGGGTAACTTCCATACCATTGAGCCAAACTTCCCAACCTAAACCCCACGCCCCCAAAGTAGGAGACTCCCAGTTGTCCTCAACAAAGCGTATATCATGAACATTTGCGTCAATTCCTATAATTTTAAGAGAATTTAGATACAATTCTTGTATATTTAAGGGTGAGGGTTTAATGATCACCTGAAATTGGTAATAGTGCTGGAGACGCATGGGGTTTTCACCGTAGCGGCCGTCAGTAGGTCTTCGGCATGGTTGCACATAAGCGGAATGCCAACTTTCAGGGCCAATAGCTTTAAGGAAAGTTGCAGGGTGAAATGTGCCTGCCCCAACTTCTAAATCAAGAGGCTGTACAATCACGCAGCCTTGTTCAGCCCAATATTGTTGCAAGGCCAGAATTAAACCCTGGAATGTGGATGTGTCGATATCTGATGTTTTGTTCAAAATACTAATGTTCAACTTATGTGGAGTTTAAATGGCCTAAGCC
Organism: Gammaproteobacteria bacterium; assembly: GCA_029246545.1. Classification (GTDB taxonomy): domain Bacteria; phylum Pseudomonadota; class Gammaproteobacteria; order Pseudomonadales; family Pseudohongiellaceae; genus UBA5109. The sequence goes on along the minus strand of JAQWMX010000005.1, from coordinate 369,722 downwards.
TTCAAGGTCGGTAATTATCCTAAAAACTGACTATGATAGCGAGAATAACTTGGCCCAACCATCGTTAAGAGAGTATGCTTTTGTCCAAAATTTATTGCGAGAAGTCGGTGGTTTGCAGCATTGAAAATTAAAATAAGCATTGCCTTTATTAAGCTTATGTCACTATTTTCGCTAAAAATGGCGAGAAATTCTGGAAAAATTCTAGGATATTGCGCCTATATTATAAATTCTAGGTTATATAAAACCAGTCTCTGTAACTTGCAGTTATGCTTCCCTGACTTGAATCTGCAAGATCGAAAAACTCTGGCGCGTAAAAGCATGATGCAAACTGGAATGATGCTAGCTGAATGTGGACCTGTTTGGCTTTGGCCGGTAGAGAAAATCATGGATAAGGTACACAATATTGAAGGTGTCGACCTGCTTCAAAGAGCTCGCAGTGCAGGTAAAGGGGTAATCTTAATAGGGCCTCATCATGGCAACTGGGAGCTTTTGGGTGTGTATTTGAGCACTTTGGGAGAATGCAGCGTGTTATATCAGGTGCCAAAACATAAAGGTCTTGATGCTTTGCTGTATATGGCTAGATCCAGGGGCAGCGCAAAAATGTACCCAGCTAATACCAAAGGGGTGGCTGCTGTGCTGGGCGCGTTAAAAAAAGGTGAAATGGTAGGAATACTTCCGGATCAAATACCTGGGCCTAAAGCGGGGGATTTTGTGCCTTTTTTTGGTAATGATGCTTATACCATGACCTTGATTTCGCGCCTAATCCAAAAAACCGGCGCAAAAGCCTTCCTTACATATGCAAAGCGAACAGAACAAGGCTTTAACATTGTTATTAAAGAGCCAGACAATGATATATATGCCGAGCATATGCCAACTTCATTGTTAGGCTTAAGCAAAACGATTGAGCTTGCTGCAAAAGATGAGCCTGAACAATATCAGTGGGAATATAAACGTTTTCGTTATCAGCCAGAGGGCAAGCAAGAGCCTTATTAATCACGCCAGAAATTTGGGGTTAGAAGAACCAGTAAAGTAAAAACTTCGAGGCGGCCAAGTAGCATGCCTAGGCATAACACCCATTTACTTGAAACCGGCATATTCCCGTATGTTTCAGATACTTCACCAAGGCCAGGCCCAAGGTTATTGATGCTTGCGCCTACCGCAGTAAAAGCAGTTGTAATATCTAGGCCAGTGGCCAACAAAGCCAGAAGCATAAACATATAAGCCATCACATAAACGGAAAAGAAGCCCCAAACTGATTCCATAACTCTGTCTGGCACCTTGTTGCTACCAAGTTTGATAGGAATAACTGCATTTGGGTGTATAAGTCTTTCCAGTTCTCGAAAGCCTTGTTTAATAATTAGCACAATTCGGATGACTTTCATGCCGCCGCCTGTAGAGCCAGCACACGACCCTATGATTGCCATATAAAACAATAAGAAGGGCAGAAAATTAGGCCAAGAACTAAAATCTGCAGAACTAAACCCGGTGGTAGTACTTATTGATACAACTTCAAACAAGCCTTTAAGTATGGCTTCGTTAACAGGATAAGTGCCTGAAGCAATGAGAACAAAGATGGTAATTAAGGAAATACTAAATAGTAAAAACAAATAAAATTTTAATTCAGTATCAGGCCAATAACTTTTTAAACTGCGCGAGCGCAAGGCAAGAAAATGCAAAGCAAAATTAATTCCTGAAATAATCATAAAGAAAACAGCAATTAGTTCTATTGCCGGATTTTGAAAATAACCAATGCTGTCATCATGTGTAGAGAAACCACCAATGGCAACCGTTGAATAACTGTGTGTAATTGCATCAAAGGCGTCCATCCCAGCAAAATAATAGGCACCGGCACAAAGCACCGTTAGACTTACATATACAAATAGTAGAGCTTTTGCAGTTTCCGTTACACGTGGAAGAAGTTTATTGTCTTTAACTGGACCTGGGCTTTCAGCTTTATAAAGCTGCATGCCACCGATTCCAAGCATGGGCAATATCGCAACTGCAATTGCTACAATTCCCATTCCTCCAAGCCACTGTAGCTGTTGGCGGTAATAAAGAATTGATTTTGGCAAATCATCAAGGCCGGATAAAACGGTTGCGCCAGTTGTCGTTAGTCCAGAGATAGATTCAAACAAGGCATCTGTGAATGTCATTTGCATCCCTTCAGACATCAAGAACGGAATGCTGCCGAATAAGCCAAGTACGGTCCAGAATAAAGTAACAATTAAAAAGCCATCACGAGTTCTTAAGTCAGCTTTATCATTGTGTGTTGGGAGCCAACAAGCGAGCCCGCAGAATATTGTGATAAGAAAAGCGCTTAGGAAAGCGGGCCAAGCGCCATCTTGAAACAGTAAAGCTAAACCTGCTGGTGGCAGCAAAGTTAGACTGAAAAGCATCAATAAGATGCCTAATATTCGAAAAATTACACGAAAATGCATAGTTTCTATCTAAACGAGCTCTTAAAAAAAAGTAAATCCAACCTGAAATAAAGTTTCAACTTCGGAAATTTTACGTTTATCAACCATAAATAGAATCACATGGTCGTCGGTCTCAACAACAATGTTGTCATGAGCAATTAACACATTGTCATCTCTGACGATGGCGCCAATAGTTGTTCCAGTAGGCAAATCAATATCGTCTATTGTTTTACCAACAACCTTTGAAGTAGATTTATCACCATGAGCAATTACTTCTATTGCTTCAGCTGCTCCTCTACGTAATGAGTGAACATTAACAATGTCACCACGACGTATATGAGTAAGCAGGCTGCCTATAGTGGCTTGTTGTGGAGAGATAGCAATATCAATTTCTCCGCCCTGCACTAAGTCAACATAAGAAGGGTTAGCAATTAAGGTCATTACTCGGCCAGCACCAAGACGTTTAGCTAATAATGAAGACATGATATTAGCTTCATCATTATTAGTAAGCGCTAAAAACACATCAGCAGAGTCAATTCCTTCTTCTAATAAGATCTCCCTGTGAGATGCGTCAGCATGAAGAACAGTAGTATGATTTAAAGATTCAGCTAAAATTTCACAGCGTTGCAGACTGATTTCGAGTAGCTTTGTGCGATATTTTGTTTCTATAGCTGCAGCGAGTCTTTCTCCAATGTTGCCACCACCAGCAATTATAATTCGTTTATATGGGCTATCTACTTCACGCATTTCGCTCATTACTGAACGTATATTTTCTTTGGCAGCAATAAAAAAAACTTCGTCATCACGCTCAATGACAGTATCACCTTGAGGAATTATTGGCCTGTCTCTGCGGAAAATTGCAGCGACTCGAGTATCTACATGAGGCATGTGTTCGCGTAAGGTTTTGATTTCTTGGTTAATTAATGGCCCGCCATCTTCTGCTTTGACTGCAACAAGCTGTACAAGACCATTTGCGAAATCCATGACCTGTAAGGAGCCGGGTAAATCGAGTAAGCTTTTTATGTAGTGTGATGCAATTTCTTCTGGGCTGATAACCACGTCAATAGGTATTGCTTCAGCGGCAAATAGTTTTGGGGAGTTAACATAAGAATTTGCGCGTAAACGACAGATTTTTTTTGGCGTACGAAATATACTAAAAGCAACTTGGCAAGCGACAAGATTGGTTTCGTCACTATCGGTTACAGCAATCAGCATGTCAGCATCTTGTGCACCGGCATTGGCAAGCACATCAGGGAAAGAAGGCTGTCCAACAGCAGTAGCAATATCTAATTTGTCTTTAAGCTCATTTAAGCGGTCAACATCAGGGTCGACGACAGTGATGTCGTTGGCTTCTTTTTCGAGATTTTCTGCCAAACTTGCGCCAATTTTATTAGCGCCAAGAATTATTATTTTCATTGTTGATCCATAACTTTAATAAAAAGCCATTGCTTTGGATGTTTATAGTCTAACACTTTTGCAACAAAGCATAATAGAAACCGTCATGTGAATTAGACATAGGTAGCAGTTGCCGACCATATTCACAGGCAACCCCCCAAGAAGCTTTTATTGAAACTTCTTGTGCATCATTAGTTGATGAAATAAACGTTAGAAGTTGATCAGAATTTTCTGTTTTAAGTACTGAGCAAGTTGAATAAAGTAGAATGCCGCCTTTTTTTAATAAAGGCCAAACAGCATTAAGAATATCTTGTTGTAAAGGAGCAAGTTTATTGATGTCTTCAGGTTGACGTAATAATTTGATATCAGGGTGACGGCGGATTACACCAGTAGCCGAACAGGGGACATCTAATAGTATACGATCAAAAAGCATATTTTCTCGTTGCCAAATATTGGCTTGTTCAATGATATCTTTATGGATTAGAGTGGCTTTAGTTTGAGTTCTTTCTAGGTTCTCTTCCACACGTTTGAGGCGAAGTGCATCATTATCAACTGCATAAAGTGAAACTCCAGAAGTCCTTTCAAGAATGGCACAACTTTTTCCTCCTGGAGCAGCACAAGCATCTAAAATTATTTCATTATTCATTGGGTTTAAAAGAGAGATTGCTAACTGCGAGGCTTCATCTTGCACGCTAACTATGCCGTCTGAAAATCCTGGTAAATCATTTACTAAAACTGGTTCATGCAAAATAAGAGCAGTGTCTGTTAGATGGCCTGCTGATGAATGTATTTGGGCTTGTTCAAGGCTGCTTTGATATTGCTTAATGTTATTGTTTGCTTTATTAACTCTTAGGGTCATCGGAGCTTGTTGATTATTGTTTTGCATAATTGACTGATAATCTTCTGGCCAATCTTTTTTAAGTAAAGATATTAACCAAGCAGGGTGTGAATACTTTATTTCCGGTCTGGTATCCAGCTCAGCAGTCAAAGAATCCATTTCGCGTTGGACAGACCGTAAAACAGCATTCACTAATTTTTTAGCCCAGACTTTTTTAAGTTGACTACAAGTTGCAACTGATTCATTAATGATTGCGTAGTCAGGCATTCGCATAAAAAATAATTGATAAACACCAATTAAAATTAAGCAATGGATATCTTTATCTTTTTTTCTTAACGGCTTATTTATAAATTTTTTAGAAATAAAATCTAATTGCTCATAGTGTCGGCAAAGGCCATAGCAAATAGCTTGTAGCAATGCTTTGTTTTCGCTATCTTCTTTTGGATTATATTTGTCTAACAAAGTAGAAAGCGACCCTTTCTGAAGTAGTAACTGCTGCATAATTTTAATTGCAGTTAAGCGTGTAGAATCACTAGCCACTTTTTATATCCTGATTTTATTGATTTTATTGATCTTGTTGAGGTGATGAACTAAATGATTTATCTTGTGAAAAGTAGTCTTTGCGGCCATTTAAAAAATCTTTAATACTGATTTCAGCCTTGCCAGGAAGCTGAATTCTATTTACCAAAAGAGAAGAATCCGCACAGTTTATTTCGATGCCATTATGGCTAATTTGACCTATAGTTCCAGTACTCCCAGCTGAGTTTTTAGTAAGAGCTGATGCTTGGATAATTCTTAATCGCTGTCCGTGATAAAAACAGTATGCCGGCGAACGAGGATAGAAAGCGTTAACTTGGCGCAGAATTTCTTCAGCACTTTTATCCCAGGAAATTAACGCTTCTTCTTTGCTTAATTTAGATGCATAGGTGCTTATGTCATTATTTTGTTTAAGGCACTTTATAGAGTTGGATTGAATTTCTTTAAGAACATCAAGTAAAGCATCTTGGCCAATGCTTTTTAATCGGGCCGTTAAGCTTGCACTATTATCATTAGCATCGATTGGCGTTTCACTACTTAACAATATATCCCCGGTATCTAAACCAGCATCCATTTGCATGATGGTAACTCCGGTAATTTTGTCGCCGGCCAGAATGGCTCTTTCAATAGGTGCAGCCCCACGCCATCTTGGCAGGAGGGAGGCATGAACATTAATGCAGCCGTAGCGGGGCATATCTAAAATTTCTTGCGGTAAAATTAATCCGTAAGCAACAACAACTAAAACGTCCAAATTTAATTTTTGTAGTTGTTCTTGTGCCTCTTCATTTTTTAAACTTTGGGGCTGAAAGATTGGTAAGTTTGATTTAAGAGAGAGAGTTTTTACAGGGCTGGGTTTGTCTTTCTTGCCTCGGCCAGCAGGGCGATCGGGTTGAGTATAAACCCCGAGAATATTATATTTGGCGTTTAGCAAAGCGTCTAAATGTGAGGCCGCAAAATCTGGTGTACCAGCAAAGCCAATTCGAAGAGCAGGCGTATTCATGATTTTAGGTATCGCTCGTTCAATAAGCTAATGCGGTTAAGCAGAAGCTTTTTGCTTATGCTCTTTTTCAAGCTTTGATTTAATGCGCTGACGTTTTAAGACAGAAAGGTAATCAACAAATAGTTTGCCATTGAGATGATCAATTTCATGTTGAATACAAACTGCTAATAAGCCTTCAGCTTCCATTTCAATCGGGTCTCCCTCACGGTTTAAGGCTTTCACTAATACTTTTGTCGGTCTTTCAACGAACTCGTAATAACCAGGGACAGAAAGGCAGCCCTCTTCATGGCGATAAGGCTCTGGGTCAATCACAGTAATTTCAGGGTTAATGAACACCAGTGGATTTGGATCTTCTTCTTCATCAGCTATATCTATTATTAGCAATCTTTTTTGGATATTTACTTGAGTAGCTGCTAAACCTATACCTGATGCCGAATACATGGTCTCAAACATATTATCGATGGTCTGCTTAATAGCAGCATCAACCTTGTTTACAGGTAGTGCTTTTTTTCTAAGCCTGGGGTCTGGGAATTCTAGTATTTCAAGCAAACTCATAGTTTTGTGGCGTTAACAGCTGTTTAGGGATGCCAATAATACGCTTTTTTCACTCAAATTATTAAACCTTCGAGTCTAAGAACTTTAAACAAATTACAATTTACCTAAACAAAGCGCTCTAAGCATATATAATTACATAACTTATTGATAAGATGTGCCAAAATAAAATTCAAGTAGCGCACAGTATTGTGGTGCTTTTGATGAGAGGCTGAGGATGCTTTTAACTCACTTCAGATTAAAAATTACATTGGCGGTTTTATGCCTGTCAGCCTTATTTCCATTTTCTTCTGCCGTTATGGCCCAGCAGAATGGAGATCTTATAATTCGTGATGACTCTCCTCAAAATTACTTAGTAATTGAAGGAGACACTTTATGGGATATCGCAGGTATTTTCCTTGAAGAGCCTTGGCTTTGGCCTGAGATTTGGCAATTAAATCCGCAGATTCAAAATCCAGACTTGATTTATCCTGGGGATAACATCGAGCTTTATTATGTTGATGGGCAACCACGAATTACCTTACAACGAGGCGGCAATGTGTCAGGCAGCGCAGGCAATAGAGATAATATCAATGATACTGATTTACCCGTAGTTGTCTTATCTCCTCAGGTACGAAGAGAACAATTATTGAGCCCCATACCTGCAATCTCTCTAGAGTCTATTAGCCCCTTGCTAAGCAACAATCGCATTGTTGGTGTTTCAGATTTGATAAATTCCCCAATTTTACTGGGATCTAGATCTGACACGAGGTTTTCTAGCGAAGGTGATATCGTTTTGCTAAGGGCGCATGGGCGCGAGGCATATCGACTTATGAAATATTAAGGCCAAATGGTGAAATAGAGGATCCCCAATCAGGAGAGATAATTGCTTTACAGGCTAAATTGATTGGTACAGCGACGATCCTTAATAACGACAATGGTGAGGCCACGCTTATAATCAATAGCAATTTGGAAGAAGTTCGCCAAGGTGATTATTTTGTTGTTGGTGAATCAATGGCTTTATCTTCTCAATATTTTCCAGTTCCGCCTTCATTTAATGTAAATGCCAGAATTATTGATATAAATTTTGGTCGTCAAGTTGGCGGTAAAGACGATACCGTGATTGTTAATCTTGGCGAACAAGACCAAATAGAGTCCGGCCATCTGCTTTCTTTTTAAAAAGAAGACAATGTAATTGAAGATCCTACTGTTAACAGACCTCTAAGAATTGATGGCGGGCAAAATGTGCTGACTTTTAGTGGCGAAATTTATGGAAGAATACTAATCTATAAAGTGTTCGAAAATCATAGTTTTGCATTAGTCTTGAGCAGTGACCGCCCAGTCAATCTTGATGACAGAGTAATAACACCTTAAATAAACAGTTCGCATATTGATCATGGATGATCATCAAGGAAGACCAAGAACTTTCCGCATGGCTGAGCCTTTGCCAAACTCCAAATATAGGCAATAAATATATTCATTTCTTGCTTCAGCACTTTGAGAATGCCGCACAAATTTTTGACAGTAAAAACCTTCCATTAGAGGTAAAACGGAAAGACACCTTACGTTTAATTGAACGTTGCCGAAATCATAAGTCTAAACCTTCAACGATTAAAAAAGTTCAACAAGCTCTGGATTGGCGACAACAAGATAATCATCATTTAATTTCAATCCACTGTGATACGTATCCGCCTTTATTAAAAGAAATTCCCGATCCGCCGTTACTCCTATATATCATTGGTTCTTTAAAAGCATTGAGATTGCCTCAAATAGCCATAGTTGGGAGTGCCCAGGCGGCAAGGTGATGGCAAAGCGTCTTGCTGAAGATCTAGCGAATAGCGGGTATTCAATTTGTAGCGGGATGGCAATGGGGATAGATTCAGAAAGTCATATAGGGGCATTGGACAATCAAGGTGTAAGTGTTGCGGTGCTGGGCTGTGGCATTGACCGAATTTACCCCCAATCAAATAAGAATCTTGTAAGGCAGCTAGCCCAACAAGGCGCTCTTGTTTCTGAGTTCTCATTAGGAACGTCGCCTAAGCCATGGCACTTTCCAAAACGAAACCGCATTATCAGCGGTCTGAGCCAAGGTGTTGTAGTTGTAGAAGCGGCATTGCAAAGCGGCTCTTTGATTACTGCGCGTTATGCTTTAGAACAAGGTAGGGAAGTTTTTGCAGTGCCAGGTTCTCCTCATAACCCACAAGCAAAAGGCAGCCATTATTTATTAAAGAATGGAGCAAAGCTTGTTGAGAATGCAGCAGACATTATTGAAGAATTAGGCGCCTTTATAGAATTGGAGCGAGAACAGTTGTCGAGCAAAGTGAAGGAAACTAAGCACTTAAATAAAACTGAACAGGCCCTACTGAAACATATAGATTATGAAGTAACAAATGTTGACCTACTTATTCATCAGACGGGTATTAACGCTGGGCTAATTAGTAGCATGCTTATAGAGTTAGAGCTTGAAGGGCTTATTATTTCTAGACAAGGAGGCTATTCATTATCACCAGCATAAGTGATAATCCCGATCCTATGAAAGGCTCTATTGATTTTACTGTAGCTGAAGCCCATTTAAAAAAAGGTGGAATTATTGCCTACCCTACGGAAGGTGTATGGGGCCTTGGTTGCGACCCCTATAACGAAGTTTCTGTGAAAACAATTCTCGCTATCAAAGATCGTGAGATTGATAAAGGCTTAGTACTAGTTGCTGCTAACTTGGGTCAAATCAAGTTCTTAATTAAGCCCCTATCTCAAAGCGCACGTGACTTACTAGAAGCCTCTTGCCCGGGTCCGGATACCTGGTTAATTCCTGATACAGATCAAGCGATTCCTTCCTGGATAAAAGGAAATTTTGATACAGTAGCTATTAGAGTAAGCAAGCATCCTTTGGTGAAGAGTTTATGTGAAAGAGTCGGCCTGTTAGTTTCAACATCAGCCAACCCTTCTGGTAGAGAACCAGCGCTTTCGCAAGAACAAGTTGAGCTTTATTTCGAAAAAGAAAAATTGATTATTGTGCCTGGTGAGCTTGGAGGGCAACGTAAGCCAAGCCGCATTAGAGATTTACTGAGTCAGATAGTGGTTAGAGATTAATTTTAGGAGAAGAAGACAAAGTGCTAGATGTAGATACTCAAGCAGTAAAAAATTATTTACTGCAATTACAAAACAACATATGTGAAGGGCTTGAACAAGTCGATGGCAAGGCTAGTTTCCGTGAAGATAGATGGGATAGAGAGAAGGGAGGCAGTGGTAAAACCAGAGTAATTGGCGACGGCGCCGTTATTGAAAAAGGCGGGGTAAACTTCTCTCACGTTTTTGGTGATTCTTTGCCTGCTGCTGCGACTGAATTAAGACCTGAGCTTGTAGGTGGCACTTTTCAAGCGATGGGAGTTTCTTTAGTAATTCACCCTGAAAATCCATATTGCCCAACATCGCATGCGAATGTTAGATTTTTTATTGCTGAAAAAGAAGGCATAGAACCAGTTTGGTGGTTTGGCGGCGGTTATGATTTAACGCCTTATTATGCGTTCGATGAAGATTGTATACATTGGCATCAAACGGCAAAAAAGTGTTGTGAACCTTTTGGTGAATCTGTGCACACGAAGTATAAAAAATGGTGTGACGAATATTTTTATTTACCTCATCGTAAAGAGACTCGTGGAATAGGCGGATTATTTTTTGATGACTTAAATGAATGGGGGTTTGAAAAGAGCTTTGCATTTATGCAGTCAGTTGGGAACTCGTTTCTTGAAGCATATTTGCCGATTATAGAGCGTAGGAAAAACATGCCGTTTACTGAAAATGAGCAGTTCTTTCAGCAGTACAGAAGAGGACGTTATGCTGAATTTAATTTGGCAATAGATAGAGGCACGATATTTGGACTGCAATCTGGAGTTGGCCGTATTGAATCTATTCTTATGTCATTGCCTCCACAAGTTCGCTGGATCTATGATTGGCACCCTGAACCAGGCTCCGCCGAAGAAAAGTTATATACTGATTATCTGAGCCCCAGAGACTGGGTATAAATGGCTTTACAGGAGTCAGTAGTGGATAGATATGCTGTTGTGGGCAACCCCATAGGGCACAGCCTTTCTCCTAGCATCCATAAAGTTTTTGCTGACGACACTAAGCAGCAATTGACTTATAACGCCATGTTGATAGAACCCGGAGAATTCCCGCAAGATGTTTCTAACTTTTTTTCAGAAGGCGGCAAGGGCCTTAATGTAACTGTTCCTTTCAAACAAGAAGCTTGGGCATTTGCTGAAGATTTAAGTATAGAAGCAGAAATAGCCGGAGCTGCTAATACTCTTTTCAAGGCTAAAGATGGAAAGATCCAAGGCCATAATACCGACGGCAAAGGGCTGATTCGTGACATCAAACATAATCACGATTTTAATTTAGAAGGAAAAAATATTCTCGTGCTTGGCGCTGGTGGCGCGACAAGAGGAATTTTGCTGCCCTTACTTAATGAACGGCCCGCCAATATCTGTATTGCGAACCGAACTATAAGTAAAGCTGAAGAACTAGCTGCATTGTTTGGAAAATATGGCAAACTCTCTGCTTGCGGGCTTGAAGACTTGAAGGAAGCTAAAGGCAAGCAAGTCGATTGGATAATTAATGCAAGCTCAGCGAGCCTACAAGGTGATCTGCCTCACTTGCCATATGACATTTTAAGTAATGATGCTGCTTGTTATGACTTAATGTATGCGCAGGTAGAAACTGTGTTTTGCCAGTGGGCACGACAAGGCGGTGTATTAAAGGTTATGGATGGAATAGGTATGCTGGTTGAGCAGGCAGCAGAATCGTTTTATCTATGGCGCGGTATCAGGCCGGATACTGCAAGCCTTATTCAAAGCCTGCAAAAAGGAATTTAATACTATCTAAATACTAGGAGCCGCCTTGATGTAGGTTTTTAAGCTTTACATAGTGAGCGGCGCTATAGACCAGAAAATCCAACTCTTCTTGCTTTAAATCTCGAACCCGCTTTGCTGGAGAGCCAACATAAAGCCCTCCACTTTCGAGTGATTTGCCTGGCGATACAACACTGCCTGCGCCAACTATCACATCAGACTCAATAACAGATCCGTCCATAATAATGGCGCCCATGCCGATCAAGACGCGATCATGAATAGTGCAGCCATGTAATACAACACGGTGACCTATAGTTACATCATTGCCAATTGTCAGGGCGAATCCATTTGGGCCAAAGGAGTCTGGAGAAGTGCAATGTAAAACAGAGCCGTCTTGAATATTAGTACACTCGCCAATTTTTATGTCATGCACGTCACCGCGAATGACTGTTAGGGGCCAAACAGATGAGTCTTTGCCAATGCTAACTCTGCCAATAACCACAGCGCTATCATCAATAAAAACGTCTTTTCCTAAAGATGGAGAGGAGTCCAAGTATTTACGTACTGCCATAAAAGTTCTCAGTGCTAAAAGTTAATTTTATAATTATGCCATGTTTGATGGAGGAGAGATTTAATGCGAGAAAATAAAGAAAATGCATTGTTGATATAGATTAAATTAAGGTTACAAGCTACGTAGCCATTAAAAGAGAGATATTGTTATACTGCGCTGCAAAATTTTCTGCATGCATCAAGAACTTATAAATTATTCCCCATGAGGTATTAGTTTAAGCTAAGTATTGCATGGAGAAACAGATTGTCCTCTAAGTGAAGAGCCAAATAATAAAAAGAGAGAAATTAAAAATGTTGCCAAAGTGCAAGTTTTTGCTGGGAGTGTTGATTACGGGCCTTGCTGTTATTAGCTCACATGCAAGCGCGGCTTCGATTTGAACTTATTCATTACCATTTTATGTGCGGTTATAAGCGTGATCGCATACGGCATTTTAATGTGGTCGTTAATTAAGTACCGCAAAGCCAATGCAGATCATTTTCACAGGAACATAGCCACAGAAATTTTATGGACTATAATCCCGATTTTAATTTTAATCGCCATGGCTATTCCTTCCATCCAAGGTCTTGCATAATACACTTCAAAAACTGCCATGGCCCAGCCAATGGCATTCTATGGAAGTTAGCTTAATAGAAAATATTTAAATGCGGATGTTAAAAGTTCAGATAAGAAAAAAAGAATTAAGTACCAAGATAATAAACAATAGTACATGCAATAATTAACAATAGGCTCAAGGTTGCGAATGCGTCAGCATCGGTATCGTCTTGTGGTTCAAATTTATCGTGATGAGAATTTGAGTCTATAGTGTTTAGATCGCTCTCAGTCGTAGCATTTTCTATACTTTCTTGCATGTTTCTCTCTTTTATTGATGCGTTCCAATACGGCGCGAAGTTTACCACTCTTAATCGGCCTTGAGAAAGCAAAAGCTTTTACAAAGGCTTAATTTTCTGCTTCACCAGAGCCATAATATTACTACTGAGTATTAAACTGACCATGAATAAAGCAATTGCCATTGAAAACCACTGTAAGGCATATGAGAAATTTTGACTGGTATCAGACGTCACAGCTGGCCAGTGGCGCACAAGAACTCCAGGCTGATCAACACCGAGTCTAATAACATAAGGGAAAAGTGGAGATTCAAAATTGCTAGAAAGTTCATTGATATTTAGATAGCGGGTCGTTAATGGCCAACTTATATTTTCAACATTGCTGGTCCTAGCCAACTCTTTTTCAGTAGGGACGTAAATTTGGCCTTGCAGCGTTACCTCTTCAAATATATTAGGCAGAACCCTAGCTAGCTCTTCTTCAGAAGTAATACTAGTCCAACCCCGGCTGACCATTACGATCAAGTCTAAAGGTGATAGCTTAAAAGGAGTCACTATTTCAAAACCAAGCTGTTCTTCATAGGTTTGGTAAATTAGAAAAATCGAATTGTTATTCAGGTATTGACCTGTTAATTCTACTTGCCGATTCTGATGTTGAAGGGCATCAAATTCGCGACCAGCCACTGGCACATTTTCTATTAGCGTTGCTTGTTGCTCACTTAACTCTTGAAAGGATTCTTGGGATTGGATTTTTTCTTGGGCGCGACTGAGTTGCCATACCCCTAATCGGATTAATCCAGACAGGCCCAGCAAAATGCAAATTGCAATTACCCAGTTGAAACGGATTTTCAATTTGCCAAATATTAATGCTTTAGTTGTCATGACAATTTAAGTTAAGCCTGGATGAGAATAGAAATTATCGAATGAACTATTATAAAAAATAGATAATAAATTTATCAAAAATTATAGCTATAAAAAGTATAGGTAAATAAATAATAGAAAAGCAAAATACTTTTTTAGCTGCTTTGATGGTTAGAGATTTATAAAAAATCACCGAGTAAAATATAAAAATTAAACTAATAGTTATAGCAATCAGAAAGTAAACTAATCCAGAATGCCCCAAAAAAAATAAACTTGTGCTCACTGGCAATAAAAGTAGGCTATGGATAAAAATATGTCGAGAAGTCGTGGTGCCTAAATCATCATTCCAGGATAACATTTTAAATCCGCCTTTAAGATAATCTTGCCGGTAGACCCATGAAATGGCAAAGAAGTGTGGCATTTGCCATACAAACAAAATCAAAAATATTATGAACGCGGGTTCAGAAACTTTCCCCGAAGCAGCTGTGCAACCTAATACAGCAGGTAGAGAGCCAGGCACGGCACCAATCCAGGTGTTTAAAGGCGTGCGCTTTTTAAGTGGAGTGTAAATAATGAGATAGCTTAGCCATGAAAGAAAGCTAATCAACAGCGTAATAGCATTTACCAACAAGGCAATAATGATAAAACCGACTAATGATATAGCGAGGCCAAATATGAGCGCGCTGCGGGGTGTAATACGTTTACTTGGTAATGGCCGATTTTGCGTTCGGGCCATTAAAATATCCGAATCTATCTCTATCCATTGATTGAGAGTATTGGCACCGCCCCCAACACAATAAACACCAATTAAAGTCCACAGCAAAGAAATTAATGAGGTTTCTTCGATAAGGCTAATGAAAAAGCCCATACAGACTGAAATAAGAACTAATAATAAAAGGCGAGATTTTATTAGGGCGAAGTAATCTGCAAGCGCTAATGTATGGCTTGGTGTGGGAATTACTCGATTAATTTTCATATTTCAGATCCTGAACCGCGGACATTTTAGCAGTGTAGGAAGGCGCATGCGAATATTTCTAGAGGAGGCTGAGCATGCAAATAAGAAGGCTAAAGAAACTGCTATAAAAAAGGTCACTAGATGTCAATTTTTGGAATATAATTATTCTATTCGTTTAATAAATTTTTTGAATTAGGCTGCAGTGAAAAGAAGAGGTAACTATTTGTGTCAGATCAAATTATTGGATATTTGTTAATAGTACTATCAGCGTTACTCTATTTACTTTTTGGAGCTGCGTTGCTGGCTATGGTTTATGCTTTTACGGTAAATACCACAATCGCAGCTGTAGAGTCCGCCTTTGGCTCAATGGTCATCGGATTTCTTTTTTTTGCAATGGCCAAATTTAGCTTTCGTGCCGCAAAAAAACGGATTAAAGCTGAAGACAATTTAAGTCAGGAATAAGGTGCCCATTTATAGCACATAAAGTTGAAGTCAGTTACAAACCTTCAGCTTGAAAGTAGAAAAGGAATAAGTATATTTAACACAATGGCTTATAGGTTATATTTAAAGACAAATTGTTAGGCTCTTGGGGTCAAATTGCTTGCGATTTTTAAGCCGTTGCTATAGCATGCGCGCTATTATTTTTAAGGGAAAGAAGCTTGGATAAATGAATTATCCATTTTATAAAAACTGCTACATGTTAAAGATTGAAGCCATACAAAAAATGAAAAATAAGTATGTATCAACTTGTATTTATGCAGTTTTTTCTTCCTTCATAGATTCTTTTTATGCCTTCCAATTGAATAGTTTTCGCCCTTGCGAGTCCTTGTTTTCCCCAAGGAGCTGTTCTGTTAGTATGGGCGGAATTGGGATTAAGTCTGTTTTATTTCTGAGTAAAGTATAAGGATTAGAAATTTATGCTGATTGCCATAGCAATAGTACTTTTAGTTATTGGATCTGTTTTATTTCACTTCATGAGCCCATGGTGGTTTACCCCGATTGCTTCCAATTGGGGCGGCATCGATAACACTATCGAAATTACGTTTTGGGTGGCTGGCTTCGTCTTTATTGCCATAAATCTTTTCATGGCCTATTGCATATACAAATTTGGCTACAATAAAAACAGGCGAGCCATCTATGAGCCTGAAAACAAGAAACTAGAGATATGGTTAACAGGTATAACCGCAGTAGGTGTTGCTGCATTATTGACGCCAGGTCTTTTTGTTTGGGCAGACTTCGTTAATGTTCCTGAAGATGCACATGAAGTTGAAGTGGTAGGCCAGCAATGGCAGTGGAGTTTTCGTTATCCTGGTGCTGACGGTCTACTTGGTGCTGCAGATGCCAGTAATATAACCCCTGATAATCCTTTCGGTATGGTTCCTGATGATCCTAACGGTCAAGACGATTTATTAGTGTCTAGCAAGGAAATGCATTTGCCGCTTGACCGTCCAGTAAAATTATTACTCCGATCTAAGGACGTTTTACATAATTATACGGTGGCGCAATTTCGCGTAAAAATGGATATGGTGCCAGGCTCAGTCAGCTACATGTGGTTAACACCTACACGAGAAGGTACATACGATATTCTTTGTGAAGAGCTTTGTGGCATAGGACATTTTGTTATGCGCGGCAAAGTTGTTGTAGAAGATGAAGAGAGTTACAGCAATTGGTTAGATTCTCAAATGACCTATGCTCAATTAAACGCTCAGGCGGCTGGGAATCCGCAAATCGGGCAGGCTTTATATGCAGTTTGTTCAGCATGCCATGGCGCAAATGGCGAAGGTAACGATGCCTTAAATGCGCCAAACCTTACAGGCCTTGAACCTTGGTATATAAAACGACAAATTAATTATTATAAAACGGGTGTCCGCGGCGGTGCAGATGATGTTGTTGGTATGGCTATGGCGCCAATGGCTGCGATATTGGCAGATGATGCTGCGATTAATAATGTGGCCGCCTATATTGATACACTTCCAGATGTTTCGTCCCCAACAACTGTTGCTGGTGATGTTGAGGTTGGTAGAGCATTGTATGAGCCAGTTTGTGGAATTTGCCACAGCGAAGAAGGTGCTGGGATTTGGGCTGTTAATGCGCCGGCACTTGCAGGTATGAGTGATTCATATCTAGTTCGACAACTACAAAATTTTAAATCTGGCGTGCGTGGAGCACACCAAGACGATGAATATGGTTTTCAAATGACATCTATGGTCTCAGCATTGAGAGATGACGAAGCAATCAATGATGTTGTTTCTTATATTAATACCTTAAGGTAAGAATTAAGGGTATTAGTTTAAGTTTTAAGTAATTTGTTATTAGTTTAGACAGTAAAGATTGACTCAAAAAGCAGGCAAATTTTAGGAGCATTAAGAAAATGACTTATATCCCTATAGCGGATCAACCCAATGAACTCCATGATCCACATACTTTTATAAGCAAGTATGTCTGGAGTCAGGATCATAAAGTAATTGCAATACAGTATGGTTCGACTGCAATATTTGTTGGTCTAATAGCGTTGGTTCTGTCTGCCTTAATGCGTTTGCAGCTTGGATATCCGGATACGTTTTCATTCATTGACCCCGCTGATTATTACCAGTTTGTAACCATGCACGGCATGATAATGGTGATTTATCTTTTGACGGCTCTGTTTCTTGGCGGTTTTGGGAATTACCTGATTCCTCTACAAATAGGAGCAAGGGACATGGTATTTCCTTATCTCAATATGTTGAGTTATTGGTTTTATCTATTGTCTGTAATTATTCTATTGGCTAGCTTCTTTGTTCCGGGCGGGCCAACTGGAGCCGGCTGGACCTTATATCCACCGCAAGCCATTTTAAGAGGGACACCTGGAGCTGATATGGGCATCATGTTGATGCTGGCATCACTCGCAGTATTTGTAGTTGCCTTTACCATGGGTGGCTTAAATTATGTAACGACTGTTTTACAAGCGAGAACTAACGGCATGACTTTAATGCGCATGCCTTTGTCGGTTTGGGGTATCTTTGTTGCAACAATCTTAGGTCTTTTTGCTTTCCCGGCCTTGTTTGTTAGCGCCATTATGATGACTTTCGATAAGTTACTAGGTACCAGTTTCTTTATGCCCGCTATCCAGTCTCTTGGTGAGACATTAAATACTGCTGGTGGCAGTCCGGTACTATTTCAGCATTTGTTTTGGTTTTTTGGGCATCCAGAAGTTTACATTGTTGCATTACCCGCCTTTGGTTTGGTTTCTGATGTCTTGAGTTGCCACGCTCGTAAGAACATTTTCGGTTACCGTCTGATGGTGTGGGCAATTATTATTATCGGGGCATTAAGCTTTATAGTCTGGGCTCATCACATGTACGTTAGTGGTATGAATCCGTATTTTGGATTTTTCTTTGCCTTTACTACATTAATTATTGCGGTGCCCACAGCCATTAAAGTCTATAACTGGGTCCTGACTTTATGGGAGGGGAATATTAGGCTGACGGTTCCCATGCTGTTCGCAATTGGATTCATCTTTACATTTATTCATGGCGGACTAACAGGTATTTTCTTGGGTAATGTGACCGTAGATTTACCACTTTCTGATACTTACTTTGTAGTTGCGCATTTCCATATGGTGATGGGCGTTTCTCCAGTCCTAGTTTTATATGCCGCGCTTTATCATTGGTATCCAAAAATAACCGGTAAGATGTTCAATGTAACATTGGGCAAGATTCATTTTTGGGCTACATTCTTAGGCACATACGCAATATACCTGCCAATGCATTATCTTGGCTTTTTGGGTGTACCACGACGTTACTATGCAATGGGCAATACTGATTTTATTCCTGATTCAGCTCAAGCGTTGAATGCCAATATTACTCAAGCGGCAATTTTTGTAGGGATTATGCAGTTGGTATTTATCTTTAATGTTATATGGAGCCTTAAGTACGGCAAAAAATCTGATCCAAACCCATGGGATGCGACTTCTTTGGAATGGCAAACACCTGATAATCCACCGGTACATGGCAATTGGGGTGAGAAATTACCAGTTGTTTATCGATGGGCTTATGAGTACAGCGTGCCTGGTGCTAAAGATGATTTTGTACCTCAATCGATTGCACCTGAAGATGTGGAGATGCTTGAAGGTGAAGGCAAATACGTGGACCGGAGTGAGGAACACTAAGAATGAGCCTGTTCCGAGCCATACTAGAAAAGCCCTGGAAACAACAGACTGCGTCTGGGCTGCCTGCGGAGGGTGACTATGGTTCAGTTACTCCGCCACAAAAAGTAGGACTGTTATTTTTTATAGCAGTTGTTGCTGTCATGTTTGCGTTATTTATTACGGCTTATTTTGTCCGAATGGAACTAGATGATTGGCGGCCAATGCCAGAGTCTCAATTATTATGGCTGAATACAGTGTTATTGTTCCTAAGTAGTTTTACATTGCAATGGACACACAATGTATTAAAGAAAGGCCAGGATAAACAATTTAAGATAGGGCTAATTTTAGGCGCCTTGTTTACAGTCGCGTTTGTATACGGACAAATAACAGTGTGGGGCCAGATGCAAGAAGCGGGTTATTATCTTTACAACAACCCTGCTAACGCCTTTTTCTATGTACTTACTGGGATTCATGCCATACATGTGCTGGGCGGTTTATTTGTTTGGACTAAAACAATAGTTAAATATTGGTCCGGTGCAGAACATGAAGAATTAGAACTAAGCACAGAGCTATGCGCCTTATACTGGCATTTCCTCTTGCTAGTCTGGTTGGTTTTATTTGCATTAGTTTCTTATACATAAGGCAGTATATTTATCTGCACTTTTATTTGTAATTTAGGAAAGACATATGACTGAACAAGCTCTAAATAATCAAGGCCACATGCAAAACATCGTAGATGACTGGAGCAATGATAAGCAAGCTTATCATGTGCCCTGGGGCAAATTGATGATGTGGATATTCCTGATCAGTGACACTTTCATTTTCAGCTGTTTTTTAGTTGGCTATATGAATGTCAGAATGTCAGCAACTGAACCATGGCCTTATCCTAGTGAAGTATTTGCTTTGGAGCTTTTCGGTCAAAATATTCCACTGATTCTAATTGCGATTATGACGTTTATTCTGATAACGAGTAGCGGCACTATGGCGTTAGCTGTGAGATATGCGCATTTCCGGGATAGGAAAAAAATTGCCATACTAATGTTAATAACGGCCCTATTTGGCCTTAGCTTTGTTGGTATGCAAGCTTTTGAGTGGACCAAACTTATTTCTGAAGGAGTTAGACCATGGGCAAATCCATTTGGTGCTCACCAGTTTGGATCAATCTTTTTTATGGTTACAGGCTTCCATGGTCTGCATGTATCAATAGGTGTTATTTACCTTTCAATAGTTGCTTTTAAAGTTAATAGAGGCGACTACGATAAAAAGGATAACTATGAAATTGTCGAAATTACAGGTCTTTACTGGCATTTTGTTGACTTAGTTTGGGTATTCATTTTTGCATTTTTCTATTTGTGGTAGACAGAAAATACAAGACAGAAGAGAGTAGATAGTTATGAGCGAAAGCATTGTAGAAAATAATGTAAGTGGTGAAGCGGATCATGCTGATGATCAGCAGCACCCTATTGGCGTTTATTTAAAGGTATGGATTTTACTTTTTGTCTTGAGTGGATTTTCATACATGGTAGATTTTCTTGATTTTCAGGGCATGGTGCGTTGGACGCTGATTCTCATTTTTATGTTTTTGAAAGCTGGCTTTATTATTGCCATTTTCATGCACGTTATGTGGGAACGTATGACTCTGATTACAACAATACTTGGGCCACCCACAGTTATACTGGTCTTGATTGGCTTGATGGCTTCAGAGGGTGAATATGTTAAGGGTACGCGTATTGATTATCTAGGTCAGCCGGCAAATGCAGAAAGAATTCACGTTAGTGACGTGCACCTAGAGGAAGAAGCAGAGCACTAGGGCAGCACACAAAGTATGTGTAGTGAGTTGTTAAATAGTGCATAGATTTTATAGATAGCTCATAGATAGCCCACAGATAATTAATAAGTAAATCACCTCGTCTCTGCCTAATCGGCAAAGCAGCCTTCTTTATGAAAGCCAAACGCTATACCTCATTTGTTTTTCTTCTATTAATTTTATTAGCGGGTGAAGTGTTCTTTCCTCCTCTTACATATGCTCATGGTAGTATTACAGCTGACGGTGACATTTGCGTTATTCAGATCGGTTTCTATAGAGCACACTTTAAAATATTTCAACCTGTTACAAGTGAAGCGCAAGAGTTTTGTGAAGATATTCCAGATTTCGGGGAATCAATATTTGTCATGGAATATTTGCATCAAGGGCTAGGAAGCATCCCCATTGATTTTAGAATCATCAATAATGTTACAGGCCTAGGACTATTCGCTGGACTTCAAGATGTGCAAGAAATTGAGAATATTGAAGCTGCTACAGTTTTCTATCAGGGCCCTATTATAGAATCCGATGTCTTTACTGTAATGCATAAATTCGAAGAGAGTGGCGACTTCTTAGGGATTGTCACAGCAAGACATCCTGAAACTGGACAGCTTTATACGGCGGTATTTCCATTTCAAGTTGGCTACACACGTTTTGGTTTTTTACCGCTATTTATTATGCTTGGAGTTTTGACTCAATTTGCCTATTGGGCTTCTACTGGTGGGTTTTCTAAATGGCAGGATAGGAAAAATAATAAAATTAAGCTTAAAGGAGTAGAGCAAGTTGAACTTTAAGCACTTATCTATCAAATTAATTGCTGCAATATATTTTCTATTTGGCACAGTAAGCGCAATTTCTGCTGAGGAAGTTTGGGCGTCTGATGGAGGATCATTCAATGTTAGTTACACAAGTAAACTTGTACCTATTCCAATTAATCAAATCCATCAATGGGTTTTGCATATAGAATCAACAAGCGGGGACTCTGTTAGTGGAATTAGCATCGAATTGATTGGAGGTATGCCACTTCATGATCACGGCTTACCTACAAGTCCGGTTGCAACCGAATACCTTGGTGAAGGTGATTTTCTAATAGAAGGCATGCGTTTTCATATGATGGGAGAATGGGAAATTACTTTGACCCTTTCTATAGATAACCTTAATGAGACAGTGCTCATTCCTCTAAGGATATGATAGGTAAAGCTAATAAACTCGGACGCCATAAAATTGGATTGTTGATTTTATTAGTTTGCTCTGTATTTTTAGTATTATTTATCTGGAGATCGAACTATAGTCAATTTGTAGATTGGTCTTCTGAAGAGCTTGAAATTCTACAATCGCTTTGGTTGGAAAGCTTGCCTCCTCTATCTCCAGATCAAAGTAATGCAATTGTTGATTCAACTGCGGCGGCAAAGCTTGGGCAGCAAATATTTTTTGATTCTCAGTTTAGTATAAACGGCGAGATTAGTTGTGCTACCTGTCACCAGCCACAGTTATATTTCAGCGATGGCCTAAATAAAGCTTTTGCTATCGGTCAAACAGCTAGGCATACACCAAGTATCGTGGGAGTAGCATACAGTCCATGGTTCTATTGGGATGGACGAAAAGACAGTCAGTGGTCACAAGCATTAGGGCCATTAGAAGACCCTAAAGAGCATGGTGGTAACCGTATGCAATACGCGAGATTGATGGGTTCAGATGAGTCCTACCGTATTGAGTACGAAGCTCTATTTGGTAATCTGCCAGATTTTTCTGATGAAAGTATATTTCCAGTAAATGCTGGCCCAGTGCAGAACCCAGAGTGGAATGCTGCATGGCAAATGATGACTGAGGATAATCGGGCTCAAGTGAATCGAGTTTTTTCAAACATAGGCAAAATTCTTGCTGCTTATGAAACACGGTTAATGCCAAGTGAAACTCGCTTTGATGCTTACGTAGCAAGTTTATTGGATGAAGATAATGACCTTGAGCCATCACTACTCACGATGGATGAAGCAAATGGATTGCGATTATTTATAGGTGAGGCTCGATGTATTGAATGTCATAACGGCCCTCTTTTTACTAATAATGAATTCCATAATACTGGTTTGCTACCAAGCCCAGGAGAGCTTCCTGACCAAGGACGCACTAGAGTCTTGCAACTATTATTAGAAGACCCCTTTAATTGTTATGGAGGTTTTAGCGATGCAGGCATTGAGCAATGCACAGAGCTTACTTATATGAGAACTAATAGAACGGAATTACTTGGAGCAATGAGAACCCCAACGCTAAGGAATATCAGTGCTACTGCACCTTACATGCACAAGGGACAGATTCCTAACCTTGCAGAAGTGTTAAAACACTATAACCAAGCTGAGCTTGCGTTAATCGGGCATAATGAAGCAGAGCCTTTGGCTCTGAGTAGAAGACAATTACAACAAATAGAATTATTTCTTGGCACTCTAGATGCTCCGATTATAGACAGCCAGGTGTGGGGTCAGCCCCCTTTATAAAATTATTGAATCAGCCCAGCCAGGAAAAGAAGAGATGAAAAGTCACAAACCAACTTATTATTTAACTTTATGCGCCACATTACTGGCGGTTATTGTGGTAGTACTTGGAGCTTTTACACGTTTATCAGATGCAGGCCTGGGTTGCCCGGATTGGCCAGGCTGTTATGGTTTCATGTGGATGCCTGAAACCCCAGATGAGATTATTCAGGCAGAAGAACTATACCCACATGCGCCCTTTGAATCAGAAAAGGCTTGGCCTGAAATGGTGCACCGCTATTTTGCCAGCACACTAGGCTTCGTTATCATTCTGATCAATGTCTTTAATTGGAAGCATCGACATCGCACGGATCAACCTAAGAAATTGCCCTTTTACTTGCTCTTACTAGTCATACTACAAGGCTTGTTTGGCATGTGGACAGTGACGCTTAATTTGTGGCCGCAAGTGGTGACTGCACATTTACTTGGAGGCTTTACAACATTGAGCTTGCTTTGGTTGCTCAGTATGCGTCTGAGTGATAGGCCATGGCCACAGCCTTCTATCCCTATCCGCCATTGGGCAACTTTAAAGCCTCTAGCAATGATTGCCATGACCCTACTTATTATCCAAATTGCACTAGGTGGCTGGCTTAGCTCTAATTATGCCGCTTTAGCTTGTCCCGATTTTCCGACTTGCCAGAATCAATTGGTTCCGGAAATGGACTTTGGAAATGGTTTTAATATTTTTCAGGATATTGGACCGAACTATTTGGGCGGACAAATGGACGGTGAAGCACGTGTCGCTATTCATTTTACTCATAGAGTTGGTGCTCTAGCCGTCACGTTTTTTATGCTGTTCTTAATTCTGCAACTTTATAGAAGTCATGGTAATACCCCCTTGAAAGGCCTTACTCACATAATTCTTGCTCTGTTGATAATTCAGGTTGGATTGGGTATCAGTAATGTAATCTGGTCTTTACCTTTATGGGTGGCAGTTGCGCACAATGGTTTCGGCGCATTTCTATTGTTGAGTTTGGTCACGTTAAATTATCGCTTACAAAAAAGCACGGCAACAATGATTTGAATATGACTGACTTAAGCCTTGGCAAAAGCACCATAGAAAGCATAAACAAGAAAGCTTCTTGGCGTGATTATTACGAAATGTGTAAACCGCGTGTTGTTATGATGATGATCATGACGTCATTGGTCGGTATGTTTTTAGCAGTGCCTGGAATGGTGTCAATTTCAGTTCTGGTGTGGGGCAACTTGGGTATTGCTTTAGTTGCTAGTGCTGGTGCTGTAATTAACCATCTGATTGACCGCCGTATAGACATGGTCATGCAGCGCACCTTGAAACGACCTATCCCCCAAGGCAAGGTGACACCTAGGCAGGCTTTAATTTTTGCCATGCTTATTTGTTTACTAGGGATGCTTATACTCATATTCCTGGTTAACCCTCTTTGTGGTTGGTTAACACTTGCCTCTTTTATAGGCTATGCCATTATTTACACAGGTTATTTGAAAAGAGCGACGCCGCAAAATATTGTCATAGGTGGGTTGTCAGGAGCGATGCCGCCTTTATTAGGCTGGTCAGCAGTCACCGGAACGGTAGATCCCAACGGCTTACTGCTAGTGTTAATTATTTTCGCATGGACCCCTCCTCATTTTTGGCCTTTAGCTATACATCGGAAAAAGGATTACGCCAAAACCGATATTCCTATGTTGCCGGTTACTCATGGAGATGCGTTAACCAAACTACATTCTTTGCTGTATACCATCATTATGGTGATTGTCAGTATTCTGCGCTTTTTAACGGGAATGAGAGGGCTGCCATATCTGATAGTTGCATTGGTTCTAGGAGGAGGCTTTTTGTATCATTCAATTGAATTGATGGTTGGAACGAATCCGGCCTTTGCGATGAAGACCTTTCGCTTTTCAATTTTCTATTTGCTAGCTTTGTTTAGCGCCTTATTAATTGACCACTATATCTAAATGAAAAAACAAATCGTAATCACCGCTATTTCATCTGTTGCTATATTAATGCTGTTATTGGTTCTAATTCTGCGGCCGAGCGAAATGACCAATGAAGAGCTCTCTGAGAATGGCCTCTACATTCATGATGTACCGAGGCCTTTAAATGAGTTTTCTCTGATTGATCAAAATAATAATTCAATTAATTCAGGTCTTTTACAAAATCAATGGACCCTGATATTTTTTGGTTATACTTATTGTCCGGACATTTGCCCATTAACCATGTCAATTTTAAATCAGTTTAGCGGCATATTAAATGAGGAAGGGAGTTATGCTGATGACACTCAAATTATAATGGTCAGCGTTGATCCGCGACGAGATACGCCAGAAAAATTAGAAGAATATGTTGGGTTTTTTAATGATGATTATTTGGGCTTAAGCGGTGAATATATCGAAATATTTAAATTTGCTTCCCAGCTCAATATTGCCTTTGCTTATGCGCCAGGAGAAGATGAGGATTATCTGGTAAGCCATAGCGGAGAAATTGTGTTGATTAATCCAAATGGAGAATTCCATGGCTTTTTCAAAGTGCCACATGATCCAGAGAGTATGGCTTTCAATTACCAGGCAGTCAGATCTACTTGGGATTAATTAGCAATATTAATTTTAAATATCTGACCAAACAGCAAACTCATTTCCTGCGGGCTCTGTAAATTCAAAGCGGCGGCCGCCGGGGAAAGCAAAAATTTCTTTAGTAATAGCACCACCTGCTAAGAGAACTTGTTCCTGAGTTTTTTCTAGTTCATTGCTGTAAAAAATAATTAAGGCTGAGCCCTTAGCCGCTGAAGCAGAAAGTTCGGCTGAATAAAAACCACCATCAAGTCCTTGATTAGAAAAAGCTGTGTAATCTGGACCGTAATCTTCAAATGCCCAGCCAAATGCGGCAGTAAAAAAATTCTTTGTGGCAGGAATATTTGCTGAAGCAAATTCTACGTAGTTTATTTTTCCATGTTCGTTCATGAGTGCTCTTTTGATTTTTTGAAAATGAAAAGCTTAGTTAAACTATGTAGACAAGAGCAATAGACATAAGTAATACGCTAATAACACGATAACCAGACTGAATAATTAACAAACGATTTCCCCAGCCACAAAATAAACTATCAGATAACATTGCAGGGAATATAATCAGTACCCCTAATGTCAGCCCAACGGTAATGCCTTGAGAAAGGCTTTCAACTGCTATTAAAGAAAATATAAGAGAAATACCAATAGCCGTCATCAAACTGGCTATTATGCTGCCAATCATAGGCCCGGTAGCACTGCCCAAAGATTCAGGCGTTTTACCGATACAATTCATCCACTGTTTGCCAAATAGTACTGGTGAATACCATAAGGCTCCTAAGATCATGCCGATAAATGTTGCGACTATTACCCCAAGAATATTAAGACCAAAGATTTCCATAAGCAGCATCCTTTATTATTTCAAAGCTCTTACAGCAAGAAGAAGCCAAACTTTATCTATGTTTGGCTTCTTAGATTAATGACACGGATCAAAGATTCTGTTTTTCTTCAATCGCGCTTGTGTGGTTTTGTTTTAGCTAAAAACTACCTGAATATTTGTATTTTCTAGTAAGCCTTCTTCGCCAAACTCAACACCGAGTGAAGACTTTTTTACACCGCCAAAAGGAGCATTAGGCTGAATTCCGCCATGACCATTAATCCAAACTGTGCCGCATTCCATACGGTTAGCAATTCCCTTGGCTTTTTCTTTGTCCTTCGACCAGACGGACCCACCGAGACCGTTATCAGAATTGTTTGCAGCTGTAATAGCGTCTTCAAGGTCGGTGTAACGAATCACTGGCAAAGCAGGCCCAAATTGCTCCTCAACAATCAAAGGTGCATCGGCTGGTAAATCTGAAATTATTGTAATCGGGAAAAACAAGCCTTCTCCAGGCTCACCGCCTAATAAAACTTTGCCATGCTTGGCGCCGTCTGCAACTAGACGAGAAACAGTGTCAAACTGCAATTGGTTGTTGATTGGGCCAAGAATGTTGGCTTCGTCTAAACCGTTACCCATAGGGATGGTTTTAGCGAAATTCACTAGCTCTTCACAAACCTCATCATGAATGCTGTCGTGGACGTAAAGACGTTTCATGCAAGCACAAGTTTGACCTGAATTAATAAAAGCACCCCAGAACAAGCCTTCAGCTATTTCTTTAGGGTCACAATCTGGAAGAACGATACCAGCATCATTTCCGCCCATTTCGAGCGTTAAGCGCTTCATGGTTTTGGCGGCGGATTGCATTATTTTTTCGCCAGTACCACAAGAGCCAGTGAAAACAATTTTATTTATGTCTGGATGAGCAGACATAGCGGCACCAATATTAGCGAGTTTGCCGTCCGAACTAACAACATTTAACACGCCAGGTGGTAGCATTTCGTTCATCGCCTGAACTGCCTGTAAGGTCGAAAGCGGCGTGAAATGGGATGGCTTTATGACCACTGTGTTGCCTGCACGAAGCGCTGGGACAATGTGCCAGATGGCAATCATAACCGGCCAATTCCAGGGTGTAATAGAGCCCACAACACCTATTGGTTTACGATGCAATTCGATAAGAGCTTGGTCATCGTCTTGGAGAACCTTAACAGGCAGAGAAAGGCTTGCAGTATGGCCTGCCCATGCTTGAGCACCGCCCATTTCAAAGCGAGAGCCCAGTCCTCCAAGCGGTTTACCTTGTTCTTTGGTTAAGGTTTGAGCAATATTTTCTGCTTCTTCTTCCAATTTACCAGCTAGCGACGCACAGATTGCCTTTCGCTCTGGGTCGGGCAAACTTGACCAGGCAGGGAAAGCTTCTTTTGCAGCGGCAACAGCCGCATCAAGGTCTTCAGCAATGGCATTTGGGCACTGAGCAACAAGTTCACCAGTTGCAGGATTGATAACGTCAAATGTTTCTTTTGTAGGGACCTGCTGGCCGCCTATAGTCATGTTAAATTCGAGCATTTAGAACCTCTCTTTACGTGTGCTGCAATATGAATATTAATCTTGGGGCTATATTACACAAACAAATCTAGAAAGGCATTCATAATGCTTTTGTTCTTTAAGGTTTGACGTTAAGCTATGTGCCCCTTAATGAATTAAAGAGCCTTAAAAGTTACAACTAAAGCCCACCTAGATAGGGCATATTTAAGAAAGACCTTAGGAATAAAATGAGCCTTTACCACCTACAAAAATTTCTTTATGAACTTAATCGAGATGATTCCGTAAAAGAAAAGTACCACAGTGATCTTGATGCTTTACTTAGCCAGTTTGACTTAAGCGCTGAGGAAAATAATGCATTGCGTGAGGGAGATATTGGGCTTTTATATGTATTGGGCGTTAATGGCCAAATTCTTATGCACTTTGCTGCCTTGTTAGGCATTGAGTGGTTCGATTATTTAGAGATGATGCGTGAAGGCATAAATAAATATGGATCAGTTCGCGCCGGGGTCTACGCAATGACAGGCGGCGGAGAAAGTTACACTGCAGAAGGAAAAGAACAATGAGTCTGGTATATGCGGGCGTCTTGAGTCATGCCCCGGGCATTACTGGACGCGCTGATTTAGTTAAAAATACAGAAAAGCGAGATGAATTTTACGCGGCCTTAGATAAGCAGAGGCAGGAAATTGAAGATTCAGGCGCTGAAGCCTTAATTGTTATTGCAGCAGAGCACTTCGCTAATTTTTTTATGAACAATATGCCCGCCTATTGTATTGGGATAGGCAATCGTTATGAAGGCCCGATAGAGGATCCAGCGTGGCTTAAAATTGATAAAACTGATGTTCCTGGCTCACCTGATTTAGCAACTCGATTGACAAAAGAAGTCATGAAGACTGTTGATACTGCATATGCAGAGGAATGGAAATTTGATCACGGCATTATGATTCCATTGAATTTCTTGACCCCGCGATATGACATGCCGATTATTCCGGTGAATATCAATTGTCAGGGGCCGCCACTTACTCCCTTAAATAGGGCTTGGGAGTTTGGTGCAGCCCTAAGACGCGCATGTGACTCAGTGCCTGAAAAAGTTGCCTTAGTTGGAACTGGTGGCATTTCTCATTGGCCGGCTACCCCGGATTCTGGGAAAATTAACGAGCCCTGGGATAGAGAGTTTCTCGACAGCCTGATGAATCAGGATAAAGAAGCTCTGCTTAGATACACCGATGAGGAAACGTACAATGAAGCTGGCCAGGGCGGTTTTGAGATTCGTACATATATCGCTGCCGCTGCCGCAGCAAAAGGCAAAGGAGAGCTGCAATTTTATACTGGAGAGTTACCAATATTTGCAGTTGGTTGCACAGTTGCTAAGTTCTCAATTAGCGGATAAAGCAAGCTAGGTAGTTAGTCTATTAATTGATATTATCTTTTGCTGAATATCGTTGTTGAGATGACAGTAAAACAAAAACAGTTCAGTTTAAACTATCAATATAAATAAAGCTGCAAACTAAAAATAAAATCCAGGGGATTATTTAATGACCACTATTGCAAATCCAAGCGCGAGTTTTGCTGCTGATATTATTGATAATGGCAAGGCCTCGGGCCAGCAAATTCTGGTTATTGGTTTATGCCTGTTTTTGAATATGCTAGATGGCTTTGACATCACTGCAATGTCTATTGTTAATACTGCTGTTGGTGCAGAATTAGATTTAACACCTGATAGACTAGGGCTTATCTCCAGTGCCGCCTTATTCGGTATGGCTTGTGGAGCAATGTTTATAGCCCCGCTTTCCGATATTTTTGGACGTAGGAACGTAATTATTGGTAGTGTATTTATGGTTAGCGTTTCGATAATGCTGACTGCAAATGCCAATTCACTCACAGCATTCATATTATTAAGAATGCTCAGCGGTTTAGGCGCTGGTGCCATGTTGGCCAGTCAGGCGGCATTGGCCATAGAATATAGCCCGGAAAAATATAAAGCTTTGTCGGTCGCGCTTGTCACCTCCGGCTACCCTTTAGGCGCAATGATGACGGCAGTTATTGGCGGCTTTATCATGCCAGAATACGGTTGGCGCGGTATGTTCTGGTTTGGCGGCGGCTTAACGCTGTTTATGTGTGCTGTGACATGGGTATTGCTTCCAGAATCACTGCAATTTCTGGTAAACCGACGCCCTAAAGACGCGCTAGAGAAAATAAATCGCACATTGCAAAAACTGGGCAGCACCATTATTAGTGAATTACCTGATATCGGTAATTCACAAGACAAAGGCAATTCAGCCAGTGCAATTGATAATTTTCAGGATTTATTTCGAGAGGAGTATAGGAATAAGACTATTATCATCTGGACTAGTTTTTTACTTTGCTTTAGCACCATGTACTTTTTAATGACCTGGATACCTGCCTTAATGGAGTACTCTGGGTTTACAGCGGCAACAGGGCGTACAGCTTTTTTCTTATTTAATCTGGGTGGAGTTATCGGTATTTGGTTGCTGGGCGCAATTTCTACCAAAGCCAAACTTAGCAATATTGTGAGCAGCTTCTTGTTGTCATCGGCATTTTTGTTAATAGTGTTTGCGTCTTCGCCAAATCAAGAAACCCTGCTGTTATCTTTAGTGCTTGCTATAGGTATTTTATTCCAAGGAGGATTTACTGGGCTTTATGCTATAGCAGCTAAAGTTTACCCTGTTTCATTCCGCAGCACTGGGGTTGGCTGGGCAATTGGACTAGGGCGTGCTGGTGCAGTTATAGGCCCGGGGGCAGCTGGGTTCCTTATAGCCGCCGGCTTTGATATGTCTGCTAATTTTTATATTTTTTCTGTACCTGTGATTTTAGGTGGCATAATCGCTTACAGCATACATGTACGCTGATATTAGAATAGTAAAAGATATATTTAATCTGATTGAAAGTTTTGATTAGAAAAAGAATAAGAAAGTATAAGTAGTAGAGGAGTTTCAAATGACTAGTGCCTTAGATGGTGGGAAAAGAATATTCGTAGAAAACACTTGGTATGCCGCTGCTTGGGAAACCGAGGTGGACGATAATGATGGCTGCATGGCGAGAATTATTTGTGAATTGCCTATAGTTATTTTTAAAACCGAAGATCAAGGTTATGTCGCTTTGGACGACAGGTGTTGTCATCGTGCGGCCCCATTATCAATTGGACGGGTTGAAGGCAACTGTATCCGTTGCATGTATCACGGTCTGGTCTATGACCCTAGTGGTAAAGTTATTGAGATACCAGGGCAAACCAAAATCCCGGCATCAATGAAAGTTAGATCTTATCCTTTATGTTCAAAAGCAGGGATGTTATGGATATGGATGGGCGATCCTGAATTGGCCAACGAAGATGACATTTACGATTTTCCGCCTCGCAACCAGCCAGATAAATGGAGAGGTTTCGATAAACCGGATTATTTACATTACGATGCCAATTGGCTGTTGATTGTTGACAACTTAAGTGACTTTTCTCATGTCGCCTTTGTGCATACCAATACTTTAGGCGGTTCAGAAGCATATGCTTATAATACGATTCCAGAAAATATAGAAAAAATGGAAAATGGTTTTTCTATGTCGCGCTGGGATAAAGGCAGCAAAGCGGCCCCTTTTCACGCCAAAAACATTCCGGAAGATGAATTAGATAATCAACTAGATCGATGTAATATTACAGAGATGTATATTCCAGGTGTTTTCTTGATGGAAACTATATTTGCGCCAGCGGGATGGGATGCAGACAAAAATGATCGTAGTAATTGCCGTGAATATCGAAATTGCCAATTCATGACGCCAGAAACACGCAACGCAACGCATTTTTTCTGGGACTACCTACATGGTTTTGAATTGGATAATCCAGAAATATCTAAATCGTTAAAAGAGTCATTACTTGAAGGATTTATGGAAGATAAATTATTTATCGAAGAACAGCAGAAACTCTTGGTGGAAAGCCCTGATTTTGTGCCACGCTTTATCGAAGCTGATGAAGCCTTTGCGCATTTTCGTCGAACTTGGGAACACAAATTAAGAGAAGAAAATGAAGCGAATCCATTAGTTAATAAAGAAAATAAAAAACGAATATTATAGATACAAAAAGCTAACAATTAGTTTTTCAGATTAGCTTTCAGCGTACTGAGGGTTTCAAACTAAATTGTAATAAAGGCGAGAAATAAACCCGAGACAAACGTAATTGCCAAACAAATAGTATAGCTTGGCAAGAGCATTAACATTTTAAATGATGTCGCAAACCGGCCCTGGTTGTAGACTCTTCTCATTGCCACAAAAACGTAAAAGACAGCATACAGCCAGATAAAAGTTGTCAATGGCGCTATGAAATTATTAACTACTGGGAAGGGGCCGCTAAGTTTAACAAGGGCAATAGTTATTATAGCCAGTGCAAAAATAAATGAATGGGTATGAAATAGAAACATTAGATGCTCAACGTATTTTCTGCGCTTGAATAAATATAAAAATTTCATAAATACAGCAAGCAACGGAACACAAACAAACATCATTATTGGCAGGGTATCTATAAATGATTGCATCAAGCTAACGCCATTATCTGAGAAAACTTCCTGACAGGCGTTGCGCGCTCGAGCGCCTAGGAGTTCTCCAATAAATTCATGCCATGCCACATTAATGCAGCCATCTACTGTAGTTATAGGAACATCCCCGCCTAAATCAATTTCCAAAGGCTCAAGGGGAACTACTCCTTCAGGGGAAGTTGCCAGTGGAGTTAAAACTGAATTTACATCAGGATTTTCAGCATCATTAACGATTTCTTCGTCTGGCAAACTTTGACTAATCTGTGCAGGTTCTTCCAGGGTGAGGCCATTGATAAAATCTCCGGAATTCTGAAGGAGCTGAGCTAATTCCGCGGAGTCTTCATCCGGTAAATTTTGACTAATCTGCTCAATTTCTTCCTGAATGAATTCATTGATAGCTAGCCCTGAATCCTGTAGGTCTTGAACTAACTCTTCGCGATCCTCGGGGGATATATCGTCGAAACCAGTAAAGTCAGGAATAGCTGCTACCAGGAAAAAAATATACTGAGAATTAAATAAATTCTGAACGGAGGCAGATATTTAACTCTTCGGCCGGCAATATATTCGGTGGTAAGTTTTCCTGGTTTGAAAATCAGAGGCAGTACGCTTTTCCAAATTTTTGAATCTAAATCATAAATGACTTCTAAGATTTCATTGATGAAATGCCAAACAGAAGATACCTTTACAGCCTTCGACTGCCCGCATACTGGGCAGTAGTGAGCTTCGCTTTCGTTATTGCAATTAAGGCATGCCTTTTGATTCATAGTAAAAAACTTGCTTTGTATTTATTCTTAGTTATTGAATATTCTCTCTATTTGTCTTGCTACATCTATCAAATTTCTATCGCTTCCATTTGGCCCAGCTATTTCAATGCCAACAGGTAAGCCATTTGAAGCAATCCCAGAAGGCAATGTTATTGCCGGTAGAGCTAATAGGCTTGCGGGGTTAGTATTTCTAGTTACAGCATTAAAGGTTGGCACACTTTCACCATTTAAAACAAGGTTGTCAGATTCTTCCTCAATCAGTCTAGCTGTAACAGGCAGTGTTGGGTAGGCTATGGCGTCGATGGATTGCTCCGCATAAAAGGCTGAGAGATCAGCGATTAACTCATCACGTAATAACAGCGCCTGTTCATAATCTTCTCTAGCTACAGGCTCAGATGTCGCAAAGTTGAGCACGCCGGCGACATCAGGGCTGGCAATCTGGTTTATAAGTTCTTCTAGTGTCAGTTGTGGGAAAAACCTTTGCAGATAATTCCTAAGATCATTGGGCGTTTCATAAAGCACAATAGTTAAACTAGCGGCAGCTACTTGCTCAACAAAAGTTGAGATATCAACATCTACTGGCTCTATACCGTTAGCTTGGAGCTTTTCTAAAAATGCCTCTATAGAGGCAGCCACGCCAGATTCTAGATTTTGGTAATAATAGTCACGCGGAATGCCGATCCTGAAAGCGTTATTGGCATTTGAATTTGAACTATCGCCGGTTACAACAGCGTCGATATTAGCGAGCAATTCGATATTTTTTGTCATTAAGCCAATGGTGTCATGAGTATGAGATAGTGGAGTGGCCTCCTCTGAGGGATAGCGTCCAGGTGAAGGACGAAAGCCTACAACGCCATTAAATGCTGCGGGGATACGACATGAACCACCAGTATCAGTACAAAGACCCCAGTCCACTAATCCACTGGCAATTGCTACAGCAGTGCCGCCGCTACTACCGCCAGCGAAACGGGTTTCGTCATGGTAATTTCGTACAGGTCCAAATGCAGCGTTGTTACTGGTTACACCAAAGGCAAGTTCGTGCATGTTGGCTTTTGCTACTGGAATGGCCCCTGCATCTATTAGACGCTGCACTACAGCATTGTTTTCAGTTGGAACAAAGTTTTGTAATCCCGGGGTGCCAGCCGTATTGGCGACACCAGCAACATGAATGTTGTCTTTAACAACAAAATAAGGGCTAGCACCTTCAAAGCTGTTGCCACTTGTTGATGAATATTGATCAGGAGAAATCTCACTGATAAGGGCATTAAATTTGGCTAAGGAGCTTAAGTCAT
Source organism: Gammaproteobacteria bacterium (assembly GCA_029246545.1). Lineage (GTDB taxonomy): Bacteria > Pseudomonadota > Gammaproteobacteria > Pseudomonadales > Pseudohongiellaceae > UBA5109. Next base: position 335,012 of record JAQWMX010000005.1, on the reverse strand, counting down.
TTGGCATTTGAGTTTCTATATCCTCGGAACACGCGGTAATTGAAAATAGGCTGGAAAATAATAATACTATTTTAAACATTAGGGTTGAGCCCCTTTATTTCTTTTTAGTTTATGGAACTAGCGTCCGAGCAACTCTAAAACCAACATCATCTCTGGTTTCATTACTGTAGTCTCGATATGAAAGCCGTAGTTCAGTAACTGATCCATGAGCCCAACTAGACCCTCTTACAACATGATATGTCCCAGTCTCAGGGCCGTACGGGTCAGTTACGATATTGTTGCCTAGTTGGATGGCAGTTCCATAATAATCATGAACCCACTCTGAAACATTCCCGCCAAGGTCGTAAAAACCATTAGCATTAGGTGGGAAGGAGGCAATGGGGGATGAGCCTACAAAACTATCGTTGTAATTGACGAGTATTCTTCCAAGTATTGAAGCAGCACTTAAATCTGCATAGTTGCCGTGGTTAGGTGGAGGAGGAAGTTCGGCTCCCCAAGGAAATTTTAATAAACTTGTTGGGTCTTCGCTTTCTACCCTAGCTGCCCAAGCCCATTCTGCCTCAGTAGGCAATCGGTAACCCGAACTATTTGGGTCAGAGCCTGCTACCCTGCTATTTTGTATTGTATAAAAAGGTGGCAAACCTTCTTGTTGACTAAGCCAGTTGCAATACATCGCCGCTTGTTCCCAGGTAATTTCTACAACAGGCTGGTTATTATTGCTTAATGAGATTCGATCAATGACACCTGATGAATGCTCTGGATCAAATTGTTTAAATTGAGCATTGGTTACTTCGGTTAAAGATAAATAATAGGCTTTAGTTAAACTAATTGAACGTAAGGACTCATTCGCTTGGCGGCCAGCTTCTCGTCTTGATGCGCCCATTACAAAATTGCCTGGGTATAATAATTTTAACTCTTGGCCACTAGAACTGGTGATCATAGGCTGGATATTGTTTATACGCTCTTGTTCTAGAGTAACTAGGGAAACATTGAGCTGCTGTTCTAGTCCCGGCCGTGAAACAAACTCTTGTGTAAAAGGCACAAATCCTTCTGCTCTTATTTCTATTAACTGTGATGCTGCGAGTAATTCAATAGTTTGATTGGCAGTGCCTTGAGATTCCCCATTTATAAAAAGTTCAGCATCTGGAGGATTAGCAATGATGGCAACGGAACTTAAAATCGGATCGAGGCTAACATCTAAAGCCAATTCTTGATCGGCTTGAGTTTGTATATTGCGCTGAAGTTCTTCATAGCCATTTAAAAAGAAAGTCAATTCATGACTTTCACCTGGCGCTATAGTCAGTTCCAGAGGAGTTTGACCTTGATAAGCGCCATCTAGAGTTACGCCGGCATTGCTAGGTGATGATTGCAATAGTACTAAACCGTCAGCCTCCTCTAGTTCGATTGAAGGTAAGTTTTGATCAATCCGTGCAGTAACGCTTAAACTTTCGGTCCAAGCTTTATGAGCATTTAGTTTAATAAGTACTTCATGTTCACCTTCTAATATTTCCGCGCTTAGCGGCGTTAAGCCAACTTCTTTGCCGTTAATAGTAACGGCCGCTCCTGCCGGGAAAGTTGAAAAACTAACATTTGCCCAGGCCTCAAGAAGCTCAACAGTTAGGTTTTGTTCTTGCTCACGCCCTTCTATACCAACAAGCTGCTGTATAGCTTCGTAGCGATCTTTACGTACTAGAACTTCATGCTCCCCAGCTGCTAATTCAATATTGCTTAATGGTGTCAGGCCGAGCTCTTCGCCATCAATAAAAACACTGGCAGCTTCAACATTACTATCAAGATTTAAATAGCCAGGTAAAGGTAGTAAGAGAATCTGAAAGGTTTGTGCTTGGGCATCTCCAACAGTGATCGTTGTGTCGACATCATAATAGCCAGGGGCATTAACATAAATTTCATGCCCCCCTGCTAAGACGAGATAACGAGGACCGATTTTTATAGCCAATGGTGATTTTACTTCGACGATGCTACCTAATGGCTGCGCATCAATAAATATTGATTTGGCAGACAGTACAAACCATGCGGTCAACGCAAAACAGACAAGCACAAACGAAATAGCGACTTTAACGGGGCTGGGGCGAAAGGAAAATTTATCAGCACTACTGTCGTGGGGTGTGAAATCAATCGGCGTGATGATTTCATCCTGTGTTTTGTTTTGGGAAAGTTTGTCTTGACTCATTTGTATTAGCTCTTTTGTGCGATTCTAAACAGGCTCATTACAAATAACTGTGACAACTGGTTCTTCCCCGGAAAAAGGCACAATGAATTCTGATCTTACATCGCGATATCCTGATCTTACTCCCACGGCTGTATAGGTTCCAGGGTTAAGGTTAAGAGTTTGCGAAGCAAAACTGCCAAGCTCACTAACACGATAGATTGTGACATTCGTCAGGCCATCTGAAGTTAAGGTCACTGTGATAGGCACTCGGGCTTTATCTAAATAGCCTCTCAATGCAACTAACTGATCATATAGTCGGCTATTATTCTCCACTAAAGTTAAGGCTTCGTTGTAAACATTTATGCTTTGCTGGTAAACCTCTTCATCTGCAAGACGCAATGGCGCATTAACAATATTGTTTAAATAAACATCCAGATTAGCCCGGGTTTGGGCACGTTCACTGCCGTTTAAGGCCGCGACGAGATTTGCATCTATAGCTATAGCATTGTTGAAGGCCTCTAGCGCTTCCTGCCAGCGTTCACCGGCAACATGCCCTTGAGCAGCGTTTAATTGAACAGTCAAATCACGCGAAGTGATCATGGTTTCTGCTTGGGTTATAGCCGAAAGAGCGTCTGAAGATTCAGGCTTCAATGTCAATGCCTGGTTAAAGGATACAAGCGCATTTCCCGGGCTGTTGTCTTGGATGGAGCTGAAACCATTGGACATAAAAATTAGGAAGTCACGATCTAGAATATCAATGTTAGTTTGAGCAACCGCATTAGTTGCCCTGGTATGAGCTGGGTCAACTACGGAGGCTTGAGTATAAAAGTCTAATGCTGATTCTAAATTGTTATTTTCTCGCCAGGTATCCCCCTGCTCTAGTAAGGCAAGGACCTCTGGCAGCAGCTGTGCTCTTTCTAAACCGACTAGAGCAGTTTCAGATTCGTCGTTTATTAGCAAAGCAGTAGTAAATTCTTCTTTAGCTGCAGCCGGCAATCCTGATTCAATAGCAATGTAGCCGAGATCAATTGATGTGTTTAATACTTCCAGGCTTAAGGTTTCGAGGCTTTGTAGCGACAAAAGGCTGCGCTGATAAATTTCTTGTGAACCTAAGAAGTCTTGTTCTCGATAGGCAACATCGCCTTCGGCCGCAATGGCAAGAGATTCAAGATAAGCTTCGCCAGCCCAAATTTCTACATTGATTTCTTCAAGCTGTTCCTGGAAATCAAGGATTAGTGCCAGTACTTCTTGGGCTTGTTCTCGTTCTCGTAGAAGTTGAGCTTCTTCAAAGGGAGAGAAAGCATCTTGTGGTGTTGATCTTTCTACCGGAATTATCACTGGGGCTACAGTTGCTGAGCCTGGAGCTGAGATTAAACGTGGTAATAAAAGAACTACACCAAGAACCAAAACCAGCAAAAGGGAAAAAATTCCCCATAGAATTTTGGTTTGCTGTTGTTGCTTAGTTTTATGGGACTCTACGTCGCCCATTCCAAAAATCTGAGCTGGGGTCTCTTGCGGGGGAATTTGAGGCTCAGTTTGATTTGAGGGTTTATCATTCATGCTGAATAATACTACGGGCTAAGCTTTGCGTCACATATCTTCTGAGTTTACAGGTGCGCCGATTTCATTTGCATACATGTCAGCAAGAATTTCACGCCACTGCTCATATTGGGTTTCAACATTACCAGACAATGTCACGCTGGTCTCTTCAAGCTCAATAGTTTGTGGAGCAACTTCGTTGCTCAATGATTGCCCTAGCTCAGCTAGTGTTTCAACATGGAATAAAGCTTCATCGCCAGCTCGGAAGGATTCTTTAATTAGCCAACCACCACCGAGTATCCCGGCATATGTACCGATTCCAGCTACACTGCTATTACTTTGTGTGGCTGCCAGGCCGCCAACGATAGCAGCTATGCCCAGAATCATATTGCGGCGTGATTCACGCTGAAGGCGGTCAAGTTTCATGACTTCGTCATAACTTAAACGACGAAATTCAGTGTAAGGATCTTCCATCTGTCGTACAAAATTTGTATAGTAATCCTGCATGGTATCGACGTAGAGATAATCACGTTCACGTATAGTTTCGATGCGTGACAGCATAGGGTCATTTTGTGCTGGTAAACGCTGAACTTGAAGTATCCCATTGGAATCAGTACTCAAATATTCATCAAAAGCTTGCGGTGCAAAACTACGAGCAAATTGTATTTGAGAAATAGTGCGGATATTGAGCAGGTCATCACGAGATAAGTTTTGTTGGCGATAACGCAGGATGTCGTTAGCTATACGGTTATACAAACCTTGAAATGAATCCCTCGAACTTTGCAGACGATTGTCATAACTGTAACGACTTACGACTTCTTCATAGTCTTTATCAATCCAGAGCTGGCCACTGGAATCATGCACAGTTATATGAACCAACATAGTTTCGCCATCGGATTGTAGAATGGTTCCACGCACAGCGATATCGGAACTGCTAAGCTCATCAGGGATTACTCTGACAACGCCCCAATTACCGGTACTTTGCAATGTGTCAGATAAAAGATTCGCGGTGTAATAGGTTTCCGCCATTCTGACATCGCCAAAAGTCAGTTCTTGCTGATCTTCATCGATTTCATCAAATCCGGGGTTAAATACAGCAACTCCAATATCCAGCAATTCATCCTCTACGATGTTGCTTTGCTCAATAAGCGCTTCTGTAATAGTGGTAGATTTTACAGTTTGAGTACTGCATGCATTTAGCCCAAACAGTGCCATGCAAATAAAAAATAAATATGATTTCTTGTTCATTTTCATACCTTAAAAGTTCAAGAGCTTTGACTTAATCTATAGCGTCAAACTCGGCAATTGTTTCTTGTGGAATGGGTAACCCGGTATAGGATCTATATTCATTCCAAAGTCTTTCTCTTAATTCTGGGTCTGTTTCACTCATTGCGGCTTCACGTAATTGTCGAGCGACTACATCGTCATCATTACCGCTAGGTATGTCTGCAGGTGCAGGGAAGTCTTCTTGATCAGCATTCTCAAAGTCCCCTTCTCTGTTTCTGCCCATATTCGGCATTCTACCGTTGCCAGAAGTCGATTCAGGAGCGGAAGCTATAACAATAGGGCTATCGCCATTGCCGTCACCATCATTGCCTGATCCTCCAGTTCCCCCTGCTCCACCGGCACTGCCGCCAGCCACTCCGCCAGCACCGTTTTCATTAGCAGCGCCTTGAGCTTGTTCTCGCTCAGTGAGAATCATGCCATCAAAAACGGCCATGCTTTCATCTAGTCTGCCATTCAATACAGCTTGCCTATCTGCGACAGTCGAGGGCTGGCTTCTGCCATTAGCCAAATCACCAAAAGGGTCATCACCTGTTCCTCCGGGACCTCCAGTTGCAATTGTGCCACTAGAACTTGCGCCGCCAAACGGGTCATCGCCCTGCTCTCCGCTGCCGCCACCCATGGCTCCAACTTCTGCTGATGGGTCATTGCCGCTACCAGTACCAGCAGTTGCCCCGCCAGTACCCTGAGTGCCAGAATTGCCATTTATGGTGCCTGTTCCTTGTGTTCCCGAACCAAATATATCTTCCAGCCCTCCAGTGCCTGGCAGGCCGCCAGGGAAAGGGTCTAAACCAGGCAAACCAGCAGCTTGAACGCTTACATCTATTCCACCATCTCCATTATCACTATCCCCTGCTGAATTAGAGGCTGTTGAGCCGGGCATGTTACTGCCGGGTTGTGAGCCAGGAAGGCCGCCTTCCATACCACCCATTGTTTCTGTTCCATTTTGTGAATTTGCAATGTCACCGTTTGCATCCGCGGTAGAGCCTTGTGAGCTGCCAGAGCTTTGTTGAGAGTCAGAGCTTTGTGAAGAGCTGGATGTGCCGGGAGTATTGGCCCCTGCTATATCACCAGATTCAGAACTATCTGAGCTTTGATCAAAGCTGCCGTTTTCTCCTTCTGAAGGCATCTGGCCAGAGTTTGGTGCTGATTGAGAAGGCTGACTACTAGGTTGAGACCCGGATGGAGAAGGCGTCGATGCAGTTGATGGCATTCCAGATGATGAGGCAGAACCAGTTTGACCTGAAGATGACTGATTAGACGAAGAGCTACTGGAAGAAGAGCTTGAGCTCGATGACGAACTTGATGAGCTGGACGAAGAGCTAGAAGATGACGAAGAACTAGAAGACGACGAAGAGCTGCTACTAGACGACTCTTGCGGCGAGCTAGTAGAAACTGAAGTCTGGCAAGCACTCAAGCCAAGGGCTGTTGCTAAGATACTTGTGCTAACTACTTTTTTAACTAGATTTATATTCATTGTTAAGCCCAATCTCAAGGATGGGGAAAAGCCATTTATATTAGGCTTTATCCTCCGCGCAAGCCCCCTGCTTGTCAAGAAACAAGTGACCAAATTGATCGGTTCTGGCGCACCATTCAGTTCCAATTAATGTTGTCGAATTTTTCTCTAATATTAAGGCGGGGCCAGTAATTATCTGTTGCGCCATCAAACTCTCTCTATCGTAAACATTAACTTTTTCTTTAAAGCAATAGAGGCTTAGCTGTTTAATTGCTTTTGCAGGCTTTTTTTGAGCTAAGAGCTCGAGCTCAAAATCTTGTTTCTGAGCCTTTACTGAAACACGCAAATTAACTAATTCTGGTTCAGTTTGTAATTGGTGACCATAACGCTTTTTATGTAAATTGTGAAAATCATGAGCTGTTGCTTTTAAACCTTTCCAGTTAAGGTTTAAACTAGAAGACTGGCCTGAATAGCGAATGTCTACGCTGTATTCAATGAGGGTATTTGAACTATTTATTTGTTCTTGATTCAGCTCTTGGAGAGCATGTGCTTCCATTTCAGAATAATGCTCTTCAATTGTTTTTTCATTAGAGTCTGATAATAAACATTGATAACTTTGACTTAGGTTGCGCTTTACAGGAGCCATAAGCATGCCCAGCGCTGAAAATACACCAGCATGGCGAGGGATCAATGCTTGACCCATTCCTAAAGCGTTCGCTAGTGCACAAATATGCAAACCACCGGCACCTCCAAAGCAGCATAAGCGGAATTGTTTAGGGTCATAACCTTTTTCAACGGAGATGGCTCTTAGTGCTTGAGCCATATGGGAGTTGGCAACATCTATTATTCCTATTGATACTTCTTCGATAGTAAGCGCTAACTTTAATGCAATAGTTTTAATGGCCTCTTGTGCTGCGGTATAATTAAGTTGAATTCCGCCGCCCATAAATGACTCAGCCTGTAAGCGTCCTAAAATTAAATTCGCATCTGTAACTGTTGCATTAATTCCGCCCTGCCCATAACAAGCTGGTCCTGGGCTGGCTCCCGCAGATTCTGGGCCTACATGTAACAAAGAGCCGGCATCTAAATAAGCAACTGAGCCGCCGCCCGCACCGATAGTATGCATATCTACCATGGGGACACCCACTGGATATGCGCCAACTGAACCTTCATTACTGAGTTGTATTTCACCATCAGCAAGTAAAGCCGCATCTGTAGATGTTCCACCCATATCAAAAGTCATCAATCCTGGGATACCCAACTTTTTGCAGAGATAGCTTGCAGCAGCTAGACCGCCAGCGGGACCAGATAATAGTAAATTTACAGCTTTATTGGCGGCCTGCTCAGCACTAATTGTGCCACCAGAAGACTGCATAATTGAAAGTGGTGAAGGTGTTGTTTCGGTCTTAAGTTTCAATAAATAATTTTGCACCAGAGGGCTTAATGAAGCATTGAGCCAGCAAGCAATGCCACGCTCATACTCTTTATATTCTGTGAGGACACTAGATGAGCAACAAATAAAGGGCTGCCAACTTAGATTATCGCGAAGGTAATCTGCTACTAGTGTTTCATGCTGGTTATCTATAAACGAAAACAGCAGATTGATAGCAATAGCGTCTGGGCAAGCAGCCTCGAGTTGTTGCAACAGAGAAAACAGGCTCGTTTCACTAGGTTTTTCCAGCTCTTGCCCAAAGGCATCTAGTCTCCCATTAACTTCAAAGCATAGATCTTCAGTAACTGGCGGCGCCAGCGGTGGAGTTTCTAAGCTGTAGAGCTGAGGCCGGGTTTGTCGGGCAATAGTCAGCATGTCCTTAAAGCCCTTATTAGTGATGAAGGCAGTTAAGACACCCTTTCTTTCTAGGGCGGCATTGGTTGCGACAGTGCTTCCGTGGACAAGAGATATTTCACCAGTACTAACAGCCTTTGCTAGACCCAATTCAGTAATGCCTTGTAGAATGGCTCGCTCTGGCGCATCTGGAGTAGAAAGCACTTTGTGCGTTTGCAGTTTGCCTTGCTGAATCAGGACAAAATCGGTGAATGTTCCGCCTGTATCTATTCCAAGTGCTGCTGATGGCGGTTTTAATTGAGGTTTCATGGCTGTTATTGGCTATGTTGGGAAGGCTGATTATACGTGAATACTTTAAACGAATAACGGGTTATAAAAATTACGGAAGAATATAATGCCTGAATTACCTGAAGTTGAAACTACCTGTCGCGGCATTCAAGCCCATATTGAAGGTAAAACCGTCGTAGATGTAATTATTAGGCAGCCCAAATTGCGTTGGCCGGTTTCGCCCGAGCTAAAAAATTTGTTACCTGGTCAACGAATAAGAAAAGTTAGCCGGCGGGGCAAATATATATTGCTGGAGTCAGACGCTGGCTACGCCTTAATTCATTTGGGCATGTCTGGCAGTTTGCGCATAGTAAAAACCGCAGAAGCGCTTAAAAAACACGATCATGTGGACATTGTCTTAAAAAATGGCGATATATTACGCTATCATGACCCTAGACGCTTCGGCTGTATGCTTTGGGCCGGGAGCGAACCTTATAAACATGTGCTATTGGAAAAACTTGGGCCAGAGCCCCTGACTGATGACTTTAATGCAGAACATCTTTTTGCTCTTTCCAGAAAGCGCAGCTCTGCCATTAAAACTTTTATCATGGATAGTCATAACGTCGTCGGGGTGGGAAATATTTATGCAAATGAAGCGCTGTTTTCTGCTGGTATAAGGCCTAAGCGCCAGGCAGGCAAAGTTAGTAAATCAGCTTATATAAAATTAGTTGCTGCAATCAAAGCGATATTGGCCGAAGCAATAGAGCAGGGCGGTACAACTTTGCGTGATTTCGTTGGTGGTGATGGTAAGCCTGGGTATTTTAAGCAGTCGTTATCTGTTTACGGACGAGGTGGAGAAGCTTGTATAAATTGCAAAACCTTACTTAAAGAAATTCGATTGGGACAGCGCTCTACTGTGTATTGCCCGGTTTGTCAGAAGTAAAAGTGCCTGAAGTGGCTCTAGAACTGATATGAGTATTAGGCATTACTGCCAATTAATTTATAATACTTCTGCATTAATTCTTCCTGGCTTTCACTATTTTGGGGGTCCAAAGGAATGCATTCAACAGGACAGACTTCTACGCATTGGGAAGTTTCAAAATGCCCAACACACTCCGTACATAAAGCAGGGTTAATTTGGTAATAATCAGGGCCCATTGTAATTGCTTCGTTCGGACACTCTGGCTCACAGACATCACAATTAATGCATTCGTCTGTAATCAATAATGCCATTATTCGTTGCTCTTAAGCATCTCTGGCATTGCCTTGGCGACAGCCGGGTCTACAAATTGGCTGACGTCACCACCTAAAGATGCAATTTCTCTAACTAGGGTCGAAGAGATATAGGCCAAGTGTTCAGCTGGAGCTAGAAAGACCGTTTCTATACTTGGATCCAATACTCTATTCATACCGACTAACTGGAACTCATATTCAAAATCAGCCACGGTTCGCAATCCGCGAAGGATCAAGTTAGATCCTCGGGATTTTACAAAGTTGGTTAACAGGCCACTGAATCCAACCACTTCAACATTCGGTATTTCCGCTAATACTTCAGTGGCCAGTTCAATTCTGAGATCCATGGAGACATCTGTGGATTTTTGTGCACTAGAGCCAATAGCAACAATGACATGATCGAAAAGACCAGCGGCGCGTTTTACCAAATCGGTATGACCATTGGTAATAGGGTTAAAGGTGCCAGGATAAACTACAGTTTTCATAATGACTTCAACTAAAAGTGAGTGTTAATTATACAGCAATTATTTTTTCATTGAGTTGCGCTTTTACTGAAATAGAAAAAAGCGTTGAATGATGCTTTCTATCTTTAAGAGAATAACCTAGTCTAGTTCGACTTTTTGTAATATATCTTAAAATTTGATCTTTAAACTAAGGAGAAGTATTACCAATGCAAGAACAAAAACAACATGCAAATTGGTCCTCACAATGGCTGTTTATTATGGCCACAGTTGGCTCCTCAGTCGGCTTGGCGAACATATGGCGCTTTCCATTTACTGCTGGTGAAAATGGAGGTGGAGCTTTTGTTTTAATTTACCTTGCTGCAGTCTTTTTTCTAGCTATGCCTCTATTGATGGGAGAGTTAATGCTAGGTCGACGCGGGCAGGCCTGCCCTCCTGTGGGCTTACGAGCCATAGCAAAAGAAGCTAACGCTAGTCCATATTGGTCATGGCTAGGTTACTTTGGAATCGCGACTGCGCTACTCATATTGTCTTTTTACAGTGTGATAGGCGGAGAGACGGTGATATATGCAGTTAAAAATATCAGCGGTCAGTTTGTTGATCTTGAAGTAGAACAGTCTTTAGCAATGTCTGCTGAATACAATGCGAACTTACTTTTGGTTATTTTTGCTCACACATTATTTGTTTGTGGAATGGGGTGGGTTTCATCTCGAGGTATCTCAGGCGGTGTTGAGATAGCAGTGAAATATTTAATGCCTTCTTTGTTTATAATTTTAATTGCGATGGTAATTTATGCGGCGGTAACAGGAAGCTTTGCTCAATCGATAAGTTATTTATTTCAGCCGGATTTCAGCAAAATAAATATTGAAGTTATTGTTGCAGCATTCGGGCAAGCATTTTTTTCAGTTGGAGCAGGGGCAACTATTTTGATGGCTTATGGCTCTTATATGAACCGTGGAGATTCTATTGTTAACTCATCAATTATAGTAGCGAGTGCTGATACCTTTGTTGCCTTGCTATCTGGCTTGGCAATTTTCCCAATTGTTTTTGCTTTTGGTTTAAATCCGGCAGCAGGGCCGAGTTTAGTTTTTGCAACAGTGCCTTTGGCATTTGGGCATATGCCGGGGGGCCAATTTGTGGGCACTTTGTTTTTTGTTTTATTAGCCTTTGCTGCTATTACTTCGGCAATAAGTTTACTGGAAGCGCCAGTAGCCTGGCTAGAATCCAAAGATGGATGGAGTAGAAAAAAAGCGGCATGGGTGGGGGCGCTAGCAGTTTGGTGCTTGGGCATATTGCCGGTTCTATCGTTGAATCATTTAGCTGATTTTTTCCCATTAGGATTTATAGGGGTTGAGAGAAACTTTTTTGACTTTTTTGATTATCTAAGTAATAACTTAATGTTGCCACTTGGCGGTTTATGTGTAGCAATTTTTATTGGCTGGGTATTGCCAAATAGAATTTCCTATGAGGAATTGAACGTACTAAAAGAGAGCCTTTGGTTTAAGCTCTGGATGTTTATGCTGCGTTACGTAATTACTTTAGTTTTAGCAGTAGTCTTTATTAATTTATTATTGGCAGATTAAATATGAGACAAGCCCTTATATCAAAAAAATTAAGCGCACCACTTTTCCGCTATAGCCAATTAATAAAAGCCGGTCCAAACTATGTTTGTAGCGGTATGATTGCATTGGATAACGATAGTGGGAAATTAGTTGAAGGCGATAGCGGTGAGCAGGCAGTCAAGATATTGGAAAATTTAAAAATTCTAATGCAAGAGTTTGCACTAGAATTGGATGATTTAGTGAGTGTCAGAATTTACTCTACAAAGTTTGATCAATTTCCATTAATTAACCAAGCCTGGGAAGAAGTGTTTACAGAAAATGTTGTGCCACCTGCAAGAGCCGCGGTTGGAGTTTCTGCATTACCTGTAAATGCATTAGTGGAAATGGAATTTGTTTTTTATAAGAATAGATCTCTTGAATTAAAAAATCATAATTCAGATCGTTGGCATAAGCCGTAATAAACCTGCCCAGCTTTTTTATCTTTTATAAGCGTCCAGTTAGAGGGAAGCTCATATTTTTCTAGTGCTTGATCTGATTCCAAATAAATTAAAGCTGAAGCAGTCAACCAAGAGTTGCTTTCGAGCAACTCACAACTTTCTTCTAATAAGTTCTCATTAAAAGGTGGATCTAAGAGAACTAGATCGTAATTGCTTTCTGCTTTACCTGTTTTTAAATAGTTAAGTGCGTCTTGTTGGAGCAGAGTGATTTGGTTTGCCTGTATAAGAGCAATATTTTCTTTAATACATGCTGCGGATTCGGCATTGAGTTCTATACAGGTTACGTGGCCAGCTCCCCTTGAAGCGGCCTCAAGAGATAAAGCGCCACTGCCAGCAAACAGGTCTAGGCATTGTGCGCCGACTATTTCATTTTGTAGCCAGTTAAATAAAGCTTCACGCACGCGATCAGGGCTCGGTCGTAAACCTTCTTGATCCATAAATGAAATTTTTCTACCTCGCCATTTTCCGGCAATGATGCGTAATTGATTCACACTGGTTCCAACTAAAAATTATATAACAGCAAAATTAAACGATTCAGAGTAGTTATACCAGATTGGTTTTATTATCTTTATTAATTAATCCCATTATAAAGCCCCTTTATAATGCTAAGTCCTAGCGAAGAATCTGAGCTGCTGTTAGCATGAGCCCTCTCAGTAACAGTATTAAAAGTAGTATTAAAATCATATGTTCGGTTTTGGAAAACGTTCCAGCTCAAAGGCTGAAAAAGAGCCTGAAAAAGCAGCTGAATTACCTCAAGAAGAGCCAACTAAGAGCTCACTCTTCTCTCGATTAAAAGTCGGGCTGGGTCGTACTCGCTCCGGATTCACTGATGGTCTAGGTTCATTATTACTAGGCAAAAAAGAAATTAATGATGAACTGCTAGAAGAGATCGAAACGCGCTTATTGACTTCAGATGTGGGTATGGCAGCGACCTCAACAATTATTGATGAACTGTCTCAGCGACTAAAACGTAAAGACCTTGCTGATGCAGATGTGCTTTATCACACACTAAAGGAAGTATTACTGGAACAGATAGCCGTTTGCGAAAAGCCATTGGAAATCACTAAAGGTTTGGACAAACCTTTTGTGATTTTAATGGTCGGTGTGAATGGAGTCGGTAAGACCACAACTATCGGCAAGCTGGCAAAGAGCTTTCAGAGTGAAGGCCGTTCAGTAATGCTGGCAGCAGGGGATACCTTCCGAGCTGCCGCCGTTGAGCAGCTTGAAGTATGGGGTGAACGCAATGATGTGCCTGTGGTTGCTCAACATACAGGCGCAGATAGTGCCTCGGTGATCTTTGATGCCTATCAGTCAGCACAGGCTAAAAAAGTGGATATCTTGATAGCTGATACAGCCGGGCGTTTGCACAACAAAGATAATTTAATGCAGGAGTTAGAAAAAGTTGTCCGAGTTTTGAAAAAACTGGACGAAGATATACCACAAGAAATCATGTTGGTGCTGGATGCCACTACTGGTCAGAATGCTTTAAGTCAGGCAGAACATTTTTCAGCAGCAGTTCAGGTTAGTGGTTTAAGTTTAAGTAAGCTAGATGGTACAGCCAAAGGTGGCATGGTGTTTGCGATTGCGAAACAGCTGGGTTTACCGCTTCGATATATTGGTATTGGTGAAAAGCTTGATGACCTAAGGCCTTTCAATGCGCATGATTTTGTAGAGGCACTTTTTAGCGAAGGCGTCAGAGAAAGCACCAGCAAAAATGATTAAATTTGATGCTGTCAGTAAACGTTATCCAGGTGGGCACGAAGCACTAAACAATATCAATTTTCATATAGAAAAAGGTGAGATTGCTTTTCTTACTGGCCATTCTGGCGCTGGTAAAAGCACCTTACTAAAGCTCATCATGCAAATGGAAAAGGCCAGCTCAGGCCAAGTTTTTGTTAACAATCAAAATTTAAATCGTTTATCAAAACGCCAGCTGCCGTATTTCCGTCGAAATATTGGTTTGGTTTTTCAAGACCATCAATTGTTGTTTGATCGTTCAGTTTTTGAAAATGTTGCCTTACCTTTGCAGATTGCAGGATTTGATTCCAGAGAGGCCGCTCGCCGAGTTAGTGCGGCATTAGACAAAGTAGGCTTGCTTAAAAAAGAGAATCAAAACCCAATAGCACTTTCCGGAGGCGAGCAACAACGTGTTGGTATTGCCAGAGCTGTGGTTAATAAACCGGCATTGTTGTTGGCAGATGAACCCACAGGTAATCTTGACCCGTTTTTATCTGGCGAAATAATGGAACTGTTTGAAGAGTTTAACCGAGTTGGTGTGAGCATATTAATTGCCAGTCATGATTTAAGCCTGATTGCGAAGCTTCAGCATCGAACATTAACGCTTGATCATGGCAGGATGATGCAAGGCACTAGTAAGCCGGCAATTACCGATATTTAAAATGGCAGCCTCTCCGAAAGCAACAAAAAGAAAAAAGCCGCATATAGTGGATAAACCAAAGCGCTCGAAACATGTAAAGTCTGGTGTTTTATCAGGGTTGTTGAGGAATCATCAACATGTTGCAGTTGATAGTCTTGATCGCTTATTTTCAACTGCAGGTGCCAGCATCTTAACTTGGGCGATGATCGCCATCGCTGTTGCTTTACCACTTTTTCTTTTTTTAGTGTTGCAAAATTTACAGCAATTTGGCAGCAATATTGATGAAGCCACACAAATTTCTATTTATATGGAATTGGATACCAGCGAAACCGAGTTGCTGGCAGTTCAAAATTCTTTAAATAGTCATCCAACAATTTCATCAACAAATCTTATTAGCCAAAGTCAGGCTTTAGAAGAATTTCAGGCCTTATCAGGATTTGGTGATGTGCTTAGTGGTTTAAATGAAAATCCCTTACCTGCAGTTATTGTTGTAACGCCTAACTCTGGATTCTTAAATCAAGTGAGAGCTTTGGTAGAAGAGTTAGGCAGCTTAAATAAGGTCGACAGTGTTCAATATGACTTTGATTGGCTGCAAAGGCTTGATGAAATTTTGAATTTGGCACAGCGCCTTACTTTAATGTTGGGTGTTTTATTGGCTTTTGGTGTTGCCTTAGTGGTTGGTAACACAGTAAGGCTGGCTATAGAAAATCGGCGTGATGAAATTGTTGTAGTGAAACTTGTTGGCGGCACCAATTCTTATGTAGCCCGCCCGTTTTTATATACGGGGCTTTGGTATGGTGTTGGAGGAGGCTTGCTGGCAACTGTTTTAGTGATGAGCGCGCAACTAGTTATGCAGGGGCCGGTGTCACAATTAGCGGGACTATATGACGGTGATTTTGTCCTTATCAAATTAGGCCTCAGTGATATTTTTAATGTTCTATTGTTATGTGGTTTTCTAGGCTGGTTTGGCGCATGGCTTTCTGTTCTTAGGCACCTTAGAACAATTGAGCCCAAGTAGATTTCTTTTAAGAAGATAAAAAACCCGGCATAGCCGGGTTTTTATACGATATATTTTATAAATCTAAGACGCTAGAAAGGTAAACCATGTCCTTGACCAACCATGCACATTATCATTGGTATGGATAAGAATGTGTTGGTGCGTGAAGCCATTAAAGCAACGACCTTTCCTTTAGCAATCTCTTCCGCTGAAGCTTCGACTATTCCCAAAATCTTTTTCTGGTTAGGCCAAATCAGCACCCAAACATTAAACAGCATAATGGTACCTAACCAAGCGCCTAAACCAATTATTTGGACGCCTGCAGAAAGAGTGAATGCGTTCATTAAACCGAAGGGTCCAGCCTCAAGTGCAGCTGCACCAGTTAGCCAGGTAGCTAGCGCTCCCCAACGAAACCAAAATAGAGCACGTGGAGCAACGTATTTATTAATAGCTGCTGGTCCTGGGCCTCCTTCATCTGCGACAGCTTCGCCAACAGCAGGTACTTGTATGAAGTTAAAGTAATAGAGTAAACCAACCCATATAACTCCGGCAAAAACATGCAACCAGGTTACCGTTGACCAAAGACTAAAAGCACCAGAACCGAGCGCTAAAATTACAATAAGTGATACAACAAAACCAAGTACGATAGTGCCGGTTACTGATTTTAAAGGATTCATACGTCCCTCCTAGGGTTTGGATTATTATCCAATATTGCGCTAAAAATACAGGTCTATTGTGGCTGAGATAAGACCCAACAATTTCTTTTTTAAGATGAAGCATTAAGTGTCAACAAGATAACAGGATACGATGAAATGGAAAAGTATTCTTAGACTTACGGAGTAATACTTTGGCATTGAAAATTAGACAAGCATTAGCCATTCTCCGAATTAATGCCTTTGCCGGTCTGATAATGCTTTTGAATAAGTGGTAAATCTTTCTCAATATCGCCACTTGGGTTAAAAATGCCGGCGAAACGTATTTCTTTTGCCTCAGCATCAATCACTCCTAATACAATTGGTACTCCTGCTTTGTGGGCAATATGATAAAAGCCGCTTTTCCAGTGGCCCACTTTTTTTCGTGTCCCCTCCGGGGCGAGAGCTAGAATTAGAGACGGCTTATCTTGGAACTCTTTAACCATCTGATTGACTACGTTATGACTTTTACTACGATTTATTGCTATGCCGCCGAACCATCGTAAGATGCTTCCTATTATTGGCCGGAACAGGCTATGTTTCCCCATCCATTTTACGTCCATCCGAGTTATGGAAACTGTGGCCAACATTAAAGCAAAGTCCCAGTTGCTGGTATGGGGGGCGCCAATAACCACATAGGGAGGTTTGATCTCTGGAGGAGAAATTACCTTCCACCCGCTAAGCCATAAACCTATTTTTGATAGGCCTCTGAAAATTGAGTTGATAATAGGTGTATTGAAAACACTAGATTTCATGCCTGCGCAGCATACCGAAACTTAAACAAAAAGGCATGAAATACAGGGCAAGAAGTTCGTTTTATCTTGATTCTTATATAGAGGTGGTTTAGTTTGAGCAGCAAGATTAAATGATATTTTATATTTCGTTGTTCAGTCTAGAGATTATTAAAAACTTATAAAAGAGATTTGATATGGCTACTTTAAATATTAATGGTCAAAGCATGGATATCGGTGAGCTTGACCCTTCGACTCCATTACTTTGGGTATTGCGAGATGAACTTGGTTTGGTGGGCACTAAATACGGCTGCGGGATAGCTCAATGTGGCGCTTGCACAGTGCATTTAGACGGCGCTCCGGTTCGTTCTTGCCAAATTCCGGTAGGAACTTTGGAGAATCAGCAAATTACCACTATTGAAGGGTTGGCTACTGCTGACGGTACTTTAAATCCAGTGCAGCAAGCTTGGATAGAGCATGATGTGCCTCAGTGTGGTTACTGCCAGGCAGGCCAAATCATGAGCGCTACAGCATTGCTAAGTAAAAATTCAAATCCAAGTGATGCCGAAATTGATGCTTCTATGTCCGGCAATATTTGTCGTTGTGCGACTTATATTCGAATTAAGGCTGCTATTAAAACTGCTGCCCAGACAGCGTCTGGCACTGCATTTTATGATGCTACTAGTCAGCCAGAGACAGCATAAATTAAACTTTTAATCCGAATTGCTTATCTAGCTAGGTGATCACCTATGAAACCTTTTTCAGTACAAGATGATAAAAAAGTAACTGACCTTAATAGAAGACAATTCTTCAAGGTTTCAGGTGTGGCTGGAGGAGGACTGGTTCTTGGCTTAGGCATGAGCGCTTCGAAACATGCAAATGCCCAACTTATTGCTGAAGGTCCGTCTGAGTTAAGCCCTTATGTTCAAATTCAAAGTAATGGACGTATAAATATTTTCTCTAAAAATCCTGAGTGTGGGCAGGGCATTAAAACTGGTTTACCGCTGATTATTGCCGAAGAGCTTGATGTTCGATGGGAAGATGTTGATGTTATTCAAGCGGATATAGATCCAACTAAATATGGAATGCAGCTTGCTGGCGGCTCTATGTCGACACCTATGAATTGGACGGCCATGCGTCAGGCTGGTGCGACTGCAAGACTGATGATTTTAGCTGCTGCCGCTCAACAACTTTATGTGCCTATTGCAGAATTAAGAACTAGTGAATCTAAAGTTATCAATACTACTACAGGCGATGAATACAACTATTCAGAGTTTGCTGAGCTAGCAGCCACGATGCCTATCCCCACAGTAGAAGAATTAAGTTTAAAAGACCCTTCTGATTTTACTTTATTAGGGAAACGCTATTCCGGTGTAGATAATCATGAACTTGTAACTGGCAAACCTTTGTTTGGTATTGATCAAAACCGCCCAGATATGGCGTATGCAACTTATACCAAAAGCCCTGCTTTAGGGGGAACTGCAATTTCGTTTAACGAAGTTCATATTAAATCTCTTAATGGGGTTATTGATGCTTTTATCATAGCCCCAGTAGGGGATCTTATTGGTCAAGGGATGAACGGAGCCGCGATTTTTGGCGGCGTAGCTATTGTGGCAAATTCAACTTGGGCAGCCATGAAAGCCAAACAGGAGCTTGAAGTAGAGTGGGATAATAGTGCTGCAGATACTAATGCTAGTTGGAGCAAGCTTGTTGCCAATGCAGAAAGCATTGCTGATCAAGATGGCCCAATGGAGTTATTGAATAACGGCGACGTTGATGCTGCCTTTGCAAATGCTGATCAGATTATCGAGAGCTTCTATGAATTTCCTTATCAATCCCATGTCAATCTGGAGCCACAAAATTGTACAGCACTTTATGAAAATGGACGGATTGAGTTGTGGGCGCCTAGCCAGACTCCAACATTTGCTGAGCCAGGTGTTGCAGCGATTGCTGGAATTTCCCCCGAAAATGTAGTGTTAAACCAAACGCGTATTGGTGGAGGCTTTGGTCGTCGTCTTAATAATGATTTCGCGTTTGAGGTCACAGCCATAGCCCGACTCATGGAAGGAACTCCTGTTAAATTACAATGGACTAGAGAAGACGATATGGCCTTCGATTTTTATCGCCCTGGCGGCTTTCATTCTTATAAAGCCGCGCTGAACGCCGAAGGTATAATGGTGGCTTTTTCTGATCATTTTATTACTGTAGCTCAAGACGAAAATAGTCAGAGGCCTATTGAAGCGGCTAATCTGAGTCTTGATATTTTGCCTATGGAGCATCTGGAAAATGTGAGAGTTACTCAAACTCTGCAGCCAGCGGCTATCCAGACAGGTTATATGCGAGCGCCAGGTTCTAATGCTTACGCCTTCACTTTTCAAAGCTTTTTGCATGAAGTAGCAGAAGCGGCCGGGAAGGATTATCGTGACTTTCTTTTGGATATGCTTGATCGAGAAGACCTGCCGGCACCTCCAATGCCTGAAGGCATGCCACCGGGCCTCCCAGCACCAGTAGCCTTTAGTAACGAGCGCGCCAGAAATGTTATCGCTTCTGTGACAGATAGAGCTGAATGGGGCAGAGCAATGCCCGAAGGTCGTGCTTTGGGGCTGGCCTTTTATTATTCACACAGTGGTTATGTTGCTCAAGTGGCGGATGTTAGTGTTAATTCGCAGAAAGAAATGACAGTACATAAAGTTTGGTCAGTCGCAGATTTTGGATTTATTCATAACTTGAATGGTGCAGAAAACCAAGTTCAAGGAAGTGTATTAGATGGCTTGAGCCAACTTATGTATGCAAAAATATCATTTGAAGGGGCTGTTATTGAGCAAAGTAATTTCCATCAATACCCCTTATTAAGAATGTCCAATGCTCCGGCAGTTGATACGCACTTTTTAGAGCCAATTGATGTTTTTCCATCAGGATCTGGTGAACCAGCACTACCTCCCGCTCTACCTGCTATTGCCAATGCTATTTATAGTGCTTCGGGTGAGCGTGTCAGGAAAACACCTTTATCTGAATTAGGCTATACACTGGTTTAACTCGCAAGTAGTTTGCTACAAAAACTAAAAAGGCCAGCACTATGTCTACAACATGCGGGCCTTTTTATTGCGAATCAATAAAGTACCAACCACCTTTCATTCACCTTTCATTCTATATCGGGTAATTGAGCGGTGTAATAGTAACGAACGGAATAAGTCCCTTCGCTATATTCTGTTTGATCTTCAAGTTGTCTTCTATAGGTAGAAGATCTTAGCTTCCTAATTAAGGCTCTTTGTGTTTCTAGAGTTGTGCCATCGGAAATATTTTGAATTCTTATTCTGTTAGGTCTGGCATATCGAGATAGTGAGAAGTTGATATCAATATAACCTTCGTATTCTAAACCTTCCTCAGGTGTTAGACGGTTACTTCCTCGGGTATAGGGAGAGCTTAAAAAGCTAGGGATATATGTAGGTAATTCTGGGTAGGCAAGACCAGCTATGTTGCCTATCCCATTTGACTCCATGAGGTTAAAAACTTGGACGTAGATTTCTTTAGCCGTGGTCCATCTTTCAAAATATAAATACCAGTCAGCAATATCTACTAAGGCTTTAATTTCATCAAGAGCTGGTCTGTTTGAATTCTGTAAGTAGGCATAACGTCTTTCTAATGCTCTTCTGCCATTAACAGCGCTGTTCAAGAAGTAAGTAGAAGGGGCCTCGCCAAAGGAGTTGACAGCAACATTGTTTAGGTCAAATTGATATTGTAAGAAAAATGCGTAGGCAAGCTTTTGCTCCGCTGTTGCAATATCAAGGTCATCTTCTGAATAATTTAACTGGTTTTTTAATTCTATTGTTTTAACATCATTAGGCTCTTCATTAAATTTCGCTTCTAAATCATGCTGTATAGCAATGGCTTGTGAATATGCAAAAACTGCTGCAGTTAATAAATTTTCAATTTTTTCGGATTGGTAAAGATTGTTTTCATCAAGAAAGTTTGTTCGGAAGTGTAAAGATTGTATGTCTGGGAAATACCCCAAACTGAGGCTAGCAGCATGTAAATTCCAATCTGCATATTCCAACAAATCAATGAGAATTATAGGGTGAGCTGCCCCGTTTATTTTCTGTTGTATGTAAAACAAATATTCTTGATTTAAATTTGCTGAAGGTATATCTCCCAAATTTAAATAACTTTCTACAAGTTTTTCGACAACTGGCACTTGGTCTTCAGTAAAAAGCCCACCATTTATCCTACTTAATTGCAGAGCTTCGTTGAAGGCATCTATGGCAAGTTGAGGGTTATCCAGTTGTTGGTAGGTATTACCAACGCTTAGATATAATTCACTTAATCGATAATCATAAACCCCGCCTTCAAGTTCATATTGAAAGATGCTTTCTTGAAGCTGGGTTATCGAAGAATCTAAGAGGTCGAGACTACCAATAATGCTATCTAGATTTACAAATGGCGCAGGGTTTGGTGTGGAAGGTAAAACAGATAGCTCGATTGTATTAAAGCGTAATTCGCCGTCATCATTTGTTTCGGCGAGCTCTACATAATCAATTAATACAGCATCAAAAATTAAGGGAATAAAATTAGTATTGTTGTTTTGATTGGATTCCTGAAGTGCTACATCTTCTTCTGTAGCTATAACCACTGAAGGCGCTTCAGCTTCTTGGCTCCAAGCATAAACCGGCGTTAAGCCTAAGCTTAGTAGTAGAAATACCTTATAAATAGAAATTTTAATATGACGCATTGTGGGAGAATAAACTTTATTTATAAGGATTATTTAAAAATGCTTTTGTTACAGTCATTGTCACATCTGCTGTTAAGTATAGTAGGTATAGTAGCGTAAATTTAGCATTTAATATAAATAGGCAGAACTTCTGCTAAATCTGCTTAATAGAATGTGCGGGATGAATTAGCTGGCGAGCAATGATCATATATAACTATTAAAACCTATTAATAAAATAGATAAAATCTATCAGTATTTGGCCTAGATGTGCGTTTCGAGCAATTGACAAGCAATTTACATAGTTTAAAAGTGAAGAGTAGGCGGCATTGAAAATTACCATTGGCCTTGTCTATGCTATCCAATTATTGAGATGAAGTTGTTTCTTAATATGCATCAATAGGGTTATTAAAGAATTTATATTCTGGTATGTGCCATTCTCATAGAAAATTTGATGTAGGAATACTAATTTATAGAAACGAAAATGATACAATGACGCTCTTTAGGTCTATCACCTTTTTAAAATCTTTGTTTGTAGTGCTTAGTTAAATCTTTTTTGGCTAGTTTCATTTTGTTATTTAGATCTAGTAATTAATAGGAAGAATAAGAATTGAGTTTAAAACATACCCCCCTTTATGATTTGCATGAAGAGCTTAACGGCAAACTGGTGCCTTTTGCTGGCTATGCTATGCCTGTTTCCTACCCTCTAGGAATAATTAAAGAACATCAGCATACGCGTGAACAAGCTGGTTTATTTGATGTTTCTCATATGGGCCAACTTATAATCAGTGGAGATGGTGTCACCTCAGCTCTAGAAACATTGGTGCCTGTTGATCTTGAGGCCTTGGCTATAAATCAACAAAGCTACGCATTATTCACTAATGAAAGTGGTGGAGTCATTGATGATTTAATGATTACCCGGTTAGAAGAAAATAAATATTTCCTAGTAATAAATGCCGCTTGCAAAGAAAAAGATATAAGTCATTTACGCGCAAATCTACAGGGTCTAGATATAGAAGTGCTTGAAGATCAAGCTCTCTTAGCGTTACAAGGGCCTAAAGCAAAAAATGTAATGGCTAGATACATAGATAATCTCGATAGTGTTGGCTTCATGTGGGGGGTCGATGCAGAAATAGAAGGTATTCGCTGCTATCTAAATAGGGCTGGATATACCGGTGAAGATGGTTTTGAAATTTCTGTCAAAAATTCAGATGCTGAAAGATTGGCAAGGATGCTTTTGTCTCATAATGAAGTTGAAGCTGTAGGTTTAGGGGCAAGAGATTCGTTAAGACTAGAATCAGGATTATGCTTGTACGGGCATGAGCTTAATGAAGATATTACACCTATAGAAGCAGGATTAATTTGGAGCATCAGTAAAAATCGTCGAAATGGCGGTGACAAAGAAGGCGGCTTTCTAGGCTCGAATAAAATTTTAGAACAAATTCAAAATGGTGCTTCTATAAAACGGGTAGGCTTAAAAATTGATGGCAGGATGTCGGCACGTGAAGGCGTTGAATTAAGGTCAAGTGTTGGAGATGTAATTGGTGAAGTTAGTAGCGGCGGTTTTGGGCCAACAATAGGTTCGCCAGTTGCATTAGCATTTGTTAATAAAGAATTCGCAGAAGTTGGCACGAAATTACAGGCTTTAGTTCGAAATAAAAGCTTAGTTGCTGAAGTGTCTAAATTACCATTTGTGCCACAAACTTATTATCGAATCTAAATACAGTAAAAAAATTAAAAATTTATTTAAGAGAGTTATTAAAAGATATGAAGTCATTGTCTGAATTGCAAACACATCAAGAATTTATTGCGCGTCATTTAGGACCTGATACAGAACAACAACAAAGCATGCTGACTCAGCTTGGCTATAGCAATATGGATGAATTTATCCAGGCTGTAGTGCCTGCATCTATACGTATGCATGATGCGTTGGACATGCAAGGTAGTGTTAGTGAAGAAGAGGCTTTAAATGAACTGCAAGATCTTGCTAAGCAGAATAAAGTGTTTAAATCTTATATAGGGCAGGGCTACTACAACACCTTGACGCCAACTGTCATTCTCAGAAATATTTTAGAAAATCCTGCCTGGTATACAGCATATACACCTTATCAAGCAGAAATATCTCAAGGTAGATTAGAGGCCTTATTAAATTTCCAAACCATGGTAAGTGATTTGACAGGAATGGATATATCCAATGCCTCATTGCTTGATGAGGGCAGCGCAGCAGCAGAAGCTATGAAATTATGTAGGCGCATGTCTAAATCAAAATCTGAACTTTTTTATGTTGATGAAAATTGTTATCCCCAAACAATCGATGTAATTCAAACAAGGGCGGAAGCTTTTGGCATTGAATTAATTATTGGCAAAGTAGAGCAGGCATTAGAACATGATTGTTATGCCATACTTATTCAAAACCCAGGTGCCGATGGTGAAATTTCTGATTACTCAAAGCTTATTGAGCAAGCTCACGAAAAGAAAATTTTAGTTACTGTTGCAGCTGATCTGTTAAGTTTATTATTAATAAAGTCACCTGGCGCTATGGGGGCAGACGTCGTCATCGGTTCAAGCCAGCGCTTTGGTGTGCCACTGGGTTTTGGTGGACCACATGCTGCTTTTATGGCTACCTGCGAAAGTTTTAAACGTTCAATACCTGGCAGGTTGATTGGTGTATCTCAAGATAGCCGAGGTAAGCCGGCTTATCGATTGGCACTGCAAACTCGAGAGCAACATATCCGTCGTGAGAAGGCCACCAGTAATATTTGCACGGCACAAGTTTTATTAGCTGTGATTGCTGGTATGTATGCCGTTTACCATGGGCCACAAGGTTTAAAACGTATAGCAGAACGTGTACATACCTTAACGGCTATCTTAGCTGCTGGTTTACAGAAAGCGGAAGTGAAAGTTAAGAACGCAACTTTCTTTGACACTCTAAGCTTGGATACAGGCAGTAAAACAGAAGCAATTCACGAAAAAGCGAATAGGCAGGGAATAAATTTGCGTGTAATTGATGCAACAAGCTTGGGTCTTTCGCTGGATGAAACTACAACTGCCGATGATATTAAAAAACTGTGGTCTATATTTAGTGACGAAAACATAGATCTTGATGAAGCCGAAGCTGAAATGAACTCTGGCATCAAGGATGCTATGCAGCGTCAGGGTGAAATTCTCACTCATCCAGTTTTTAGCAGCCATCATTCTGAAACAGAAATGTTGCGCTATATGTGTAATCTGGCGGACAAAGATATAGCATTAGATCGAGCCATGATTCCACTGGGATCCTGCACCATGAAACTAAATGCTACCTCAGAAATGGTTCCAATCACCTGGCCCGAGTTTGCTCAAATTCATCCATTTGTTCCCTTAGATCAAGTGACTGGCTATATGTCTATGATCGAAGAGCTGGAAGATATGCTGTGCAAAATCACCGGCTATGCAGCCATTTCATTGCAGCCTAATGCCGGTTCGCAAGGTGAATATGCTGGCTTGCTGGCAATTCGTGCCTGGCACAAGTCAAGAGGTGAAGGCCAGCGCAATATCTGTTTGATTCCAAGTTCTGCCCACGGTACTAACCCGGCTTCAGCACAAATGTGCGGCATGAAAGTGGTAGTTGTGAAGTGCGATGATCATGATATTGATCTTGATGATTTAAGACAGAAAGCCGAACAGCATAAAGATGATTTAGCTGCCATCATGGTTACCTATCCTTCCACGCATGGTGTGTTTGAAGAAAGCATAAAAGAGCTTTGTGGCATAGTGCATGATCATGGTGGTCAGGTATATATGGATGGAGCAAACCTAAACGCAATGGTTGGTTTGTGCCAGCCAGGAAAATTCGGTGGTGATGTTTCGCATCTAAACCTGCATAAAACATTTTGTATTCCTCATGGCGGCGGTGGTCCAGGAGTAGGCCCCGTGGCAGTGGCTGAGCATTTAGCACCATATTTGCCTGGGCATGAGATGTTAGACAATAGTGAAGTAGGTGCCGTAGCATCGGCGGCTTGGGGTAGTGCGGGCATATTACCAATTACCTGGATGTATATAAAAATGATGGGTGCTAACGGTCTTAAACAAGCCAGTGAAGTTGCCATGTTAAATGCCAACTATATTGCAGATCAGCTTAAAAATGATTTTCCGGTGCTTTATACCGGCAGTAATGGGCGAGTAGCACATGAATGTATCATTGATGTTCGCCCAATTCAGGATGAATCAGGTGTAACAGTAGATGATATTGCTAAACGTCTAATAGATTACGGGTTCCATGCGCCAACAATGTCTTTCCCTGTACCAGGCACCTTGATGATAGAGCCAACTGAAAGTGAATCATTAGCGGAACTAGATCGCTTTTGTGCTGCCATGAAACAAATTCGTGAAGAGATAAGTAGTGTTGCTAAAGGCGATTTACCCAAAGATGACAATCCCCTGCATAACGCGCCTCATACCGCAGATATGATAAGCACGGATGACTGGCAACACGCTTATGATCGTGAGTTAGCGGTGTATCCATTGGCTTCGTTGCGTGACAATAAATATTGGCCACCGGTTGGCAGGGTAGATAATGTGTTTGGTGATAGAAATTTGGTTTGTGCTTGTCCGCCTATGTCTGAATATGAATAAGTCAGAACACGAGTAAATTCTCTTATGAATAAAAACTGATACATAAAAAGCTTTCAAATAATGCGATTAAATTTTTTATTCTTTATTTCTATATTTTTTCTTCTTTCCTGTGGCCAGGCTAGTGAATCATTGCAGCAAGCATCCGAAAATTCGAATCGCGTAATCGCCATTGGCGATATTCATTCAGATATCGGTGTGATGCAGCAGGTTTTCCGCTTAGCTGGAGCCACTGATGAAAATGATGAATGGATAGGAGGTGAGCTAACGATAGTTCAATTGGGTGATTTGGTTGGGCGTAGTGATGATGAGCGTGAGGTTCTGGATTTCATGTTTGCCATTCAAGAAAAAGCTGAACAGCAGGGCGGTAAAGTTTATGCCCTGATTGGTAATCATGAAGTCATGGGAGGCCGGGTTGATAATCAGGCGGTTGGCCCTAATCCTTTTCCTGCATATGTTGGCATGACAGGTTTGAGTTTAGATGATCCGCGCTTATTGCGCTTGCCGCCAAATCAGCGCCCTCGTGGAGCTGCCTTGATGCCTGGCGGACCCTATGCGGTTCGAATAGCTGAATTTCCAACTGTGCTGAGACTAGGAGAAACAATTTTTGTGCACGGTGGTGTTGTTCCACGCTGGGCCGAATATGGTATAGAAAATATCAATGGTGAAGTAAGCGCCTGGCTCAGAGGCGAGCGAGCTGAACCCGATTCTTCGCAACAAGTCGATGACAGTGATCGCGTCATGTGGGCGCGCCATTTTTCTTCTCGGATCGATGAATTGACTTGTCTGATGCTAGAAGAGTCGCTACGAATTCTTGGTGCCAAGCGCATGATCGTTGCTCATACTCGACATCGAGAAATAACTTCTTATTGTGGCAACCAACTTTGGGCTACTGATGTAGGTATGTCACGCGCCTATGGCGGGCAAATTCAAATCCTTGAATTGATTGATGATGAAGTGACGGGAATTTTATCTCTTCAAGAATAACTTCCTGATATTAATTCGCTTGTTTTAATTCTTTTAAATACTCAACAATATCCGTTGACTCAGGTAGCCAACTTTCCTCATTGGGAGTAGATATGCGAAGCACTGGTACTGTCGCCCGTTTCCGGGCTGAGATTAATTCTTCGAAATGTTCTTGCTCATAAATATTTCTCATTTCCACTTCCATATCTAATGATGCTATTGCTGATTTAACATAAATGCAAAAAGGACAGAAGGGCGTCATATACAGAGCCAATTTTGGTGTGAAATTTTTTTCTAATGGCTCATCAGTAAAAGCTGAAATCATTTCTTGCTCAAGGTCGCTGTTGTTCAAACTGAGTTCCTAATAATTTAACAAATGATGATTTTCCAGAAATGTATATTCTGTCAGAATCTTAAATAGTGTCGTGAGTATTAGACTAGTGATATCCAATAATATTACAAAAAGTATTATAAGTTTTAACCTGTCATTCCAAAAAGTGAACCGACAAAGGCAGTAAGTGTCATTGCCAACGCCCCCCAAAAAGTTACTCGTAAGCTACCTCTTAATCTAGAAGCTCCACCAACATGCGCAGCCAGCACGCCTAATAAAGCAAGAAAAAGTAATGAGCTGATTGCAACTAATCCGATTAATAAGTCTGTAGGAGTAAACAACGCTACAAGTAGTGGCAGGAAGGCGCCAATAGTAAAAGATAAGCCCGAAAATATGGCGGCTTGAATTGGCTGAGCTCTACCAGCATCTAGAATTCCAATTTCATCTCTGGCATGCGCACCCAGAGCGTCATGAAGCATTAATTGTTCAGCGACAGTTTTTGAAAGTTCTTCATTTAAACCACGGGATTGATAAATTTTAGCAAGCTCTGCCGTTTCAAATTCAGGATTGTCATCTAAGGATTGCTGCTCTAGTTCTAAGTCTGCTTGTTCAGTATCAGCTTGTGAACTTACTGACACATATTCACCAGCCGCCATCGACATGGCGCCGGCAACTAGACCGGCAAGACCTGTGAGTAAAATATATTCTTGAGAAACGTTAGCTGCCGCTACTCCAATAATCAAACTAGCTGTTGAAACAATGCCATCATTAGCACCCAATACAGCAGCCCGCAGCCAGCCTGTTCGATGAGATTTATGTGCTTCGTGATAAGTCATAATGAAATGTTACAAACTAAAATTAGTTATTTATATTATTAGGTGTTTTTTGGATTAAGCAACGACGTTAATACGTGATCTTCCCAAGCTCCATTTATTTGCAGATACTTTTTGGCAAGACCTTCTTGGTTAAAGCCTAGTTTATTAAGCAAGGTTTCTGATCTAGAATTGTGAGGCATATAGGCAGCCATAAGTCTGTTCAACTTTAATTTATTAAATGCATGATCTACAGCTTGCTTGCAAACTTTCATCATAAGACCTTTGCCTTCATATACTTCAGCAACACCATAACCAATGTGACAACCTTTTAGTGGACCATAAATAATATTAGTTAGAGAACAATGAGCTAGAATTTCACTATTTTCTACAGCGATGAAATAAGCCGCTCTACCTTCATCTTGAGCAACTACAAATGAAGCCAGTCTTATTTTTAATTGGCTTGCAGAATAATAATCGTCGTCATGCTTAGGTTCCCATTGTTTGAAATGATCAGCATTTTTTAAATGGTAGGCTGACAGCATGTCGGCATCTGTTGTTTTGACTAGGCGGATTTCCATTGGCCTGGGTTTTAAAATGAGTAAATAATTAGCTCAGTTTAAGCGAGCCGTTTAGAAAAAAATGTTATGTAGATCAGATTAATTATTTTCGCGAGACAAGCGGCGATAATATTCTGCAACTGATTCTCGATACTCTTCAGGAATCATGTCCAACACAGCCGTTCGTACATTGTTGGGATTATTTGCATTACTACCTTCGGCCCTTAATGAAAGCTCTAGCTGTTCAAATAGTGCCAGCATGTTGTTGTATTCTTCTAGCACAATGTCGTCGTTACGATTAACTCGGCTAAATTCTAATTCACGAATTACGTCAAGCAACTCTTCTATTTGCTCCTGTGTCATTTGCATTTCAGGAATAGCATCGCGTGTCAGATCAGTAAGGTTATCGAGATTTTCGTAAAAGTTGTCCGGCATAGAAATTGGCCCATCAAAAATATTGTCTGATCCATTGCCTGACCAACCAGCATTGGCTACACCATATGGTCCGCCACCAAACCCGCTTTGCTGTCCACCTTCGCCCTGCTGACCCTGGCCTTGTTGTCCGCCTTCGCCTTGTTGACCTTGGCCGGGTTGTTGACCATTTTGGTCTTGTCCTTGTTGAGAAAGCTGAGCTAATTGATCGCGCAACTCTTCGGCTTGTTCAAGCGCCTGCTCAATGTCGCTACTGCCATTTAATGCACCTAAAGCTAATTGCTCTGCAAGCTCAAGGCTTTCATTTAAGGCTCGCATACCTTCAGTGACATTGCGTTCATTACCAGCGATATATAAAGCATAACCGGCATCGATATAAAGAGCGGCATCAGACAGAGCCAACTCTAATTCACGTTCAGCGATAGTCTCGTTACCTTCTGCTAGCTCTCTCGATGCGGCAGGAGTTTCTTCGCCAAATTGCTGTATGGTGCTCATCATTTGTTGTTGTAGGTCTTGAAGGTCGGCAGCTAATTCTTCTTTGCTGTCCGCCAGTTCCATTTCTTCCATTAAGCTCATACCACGACTGTTTGGATCTTCACCGCTTTCACGCTCTGCTAATGCACGCTCCATAGCTTCTTGGAGTTGCTGTTGCATACGCTCTTGCGCAAGTAGCATGTCTGAAGATTGATCGGCCATACTGGAAAATGATTCCTGCATACTGGCAATTTGATCTTGGGCTAGTTGATCTCTGGCGCCTTCAAGTTGGCGTTGAGCTTCTTCAGCTGCTCGTTGTAACTCATCAGAGCCAGGGTTATTTGCCATGGCTTCCTCTGTTTCATTCATGGCACGAATGGCGCTTTCCAAACGACGTTGTAATTCATTCTGGGCAGTTTGTTGTCCTTGTTGCCCTTGTTGTCCAGGTTCACCTTGCTGACCGGGCTGTCCTTGTTGTCCCTGCTGCTGGTTATTGGCTTGTTGTTGCCCCTGCTGCAACTGCTCCAATTGCTCTTGCAGCTGCTCGGCTTCGCGTCTTAGCATTTCTTGCTGATACTGTTGTGCTTCAGTCAATTGCTGCTGATTGCGCATATTATTAGCTAATTGTTCCTGCCGACTCGCCAGCTCATCGAGTTGAGCCATAATGTCTTCAACTTGTTCTTGCTGAGCTTGTGGCGAAGCACTTTCACCGGT
Source organism: Gammaproteobacteria bacterium (assembly GCA_029246545.1). Lineage (GTDB taxonomy): Bacteria > Pseudomonadota > Gammaproteobacteria > Pseudomonadales > Pseudohongiellaceae > UBA5109. Next base: position 304,358 of record JAQWMX010000005.1, on the reverse strand, counting down.
TTCGTATTGATTTTGTTCCATATCCATTTCTAGCTCGAACATTTCAGCGAGGTCTTGTCCGGCGCGACCACCGCCGCCGCCATCGCCTCCACCTTGCTGCTGCCCAACTTGGATATCGTTAAATACAGCTTCTGCTTGTAATAAATGCTGCAGGGCTTCTTGGGCAGGTTGAATAGCATCTTGCAGCTCTACTGCAGCTAAACGCTCAGAGCTGGGGAACATTGCCTGAATGGCTTGATCCATGCTTTCGACAAAACGCTCTATTTCTTCATCCTGTTGATTAAGCTGACGAGCTCTTGCACGATCAGTTAGCGTTTGCGCCTGTTCCGCTAGGGTCAATTGCAACTCAGAAAGTAAGCTAGAGTTAATTTCTACCTGCCCATCATTCCCTTCAGCTTGTTCACGTATGAGGTTCCAAGTAGACACTACAATTTGGCGTTGGCGTTGAGAAATTTCATCGGTTGGCCCGCCACCGCCACCTCCACCGCCTCCACCAGAAAGCTGTGATTGCGAATATCGTCGGTTGTAGGCTTGTATCTGAATGAAATACATATCCGTTTGAACGGCCTGTGAGCGGTCAGATGCTTCGGCATAGTAGGAAATCAAATCACCTGGCTTTAGGGGGATTTCATCGAAAATAGGCCCAATGTCTTTAATGGTAGGTTCTGGTGTAATGATTTGCTCTTCGACTTCCAACTCAGCTAGTAAAGATTCGCCTAGTACAATATCAAAGGCTCCCACTTCTAATTGAGGAGCCACCGCCGTTCTAGCTTGAGCAGTACGCATGTCTTCCAACATGAAGATATGCTCGACAGATAGTTCATCAGCGGCTTCATATAAATCGACTTCCTGCCAGTCACCACCGTTAATGGAATATTTAATTAGTAAGCTTACAAGACCGTAATCGTCACTGGCATCGACTCGAGATAATACTTCTTCAATATTGGTAGCATTCCAATCCTGACCAGGTCGCATAAGCTTAATTATTGGTGAGCCATCTTCGGCAAGACTAATAAAGTAATCGTCACTTAAACGAACTTGCTCACCGCCAACAAGCGCAGCAATATAATATTGGCCCTCTTCTAAAATCGTAAAATCTGTAGACGCTTGGTTGCCATTGATACTTAATTCTTGTGCAGTGTTATTCAGAATTAGCTCGCCTGCAGGTAACGGGCCTGAAGTTGTTATATTGAGAGCAATACGAGTTTCGGCTAAGGCTTCGATGTCGCCACGGTTAGATATTTCTGATTCACGCTCCGTCCATTCAGGAAAAATGTAGGTTAATTCCAGATTTTCGATTGAAGGTAAATCAACCACCTGCACATTAAAATCTGGGCTACGTAAACTAGTAGTTGAAACGTAGTAGTCCATCTCTTCTTGTAAAGAGAAGAGGGTAAACTCAAAGCCATTCATGGTTCGGACTAAAGGAACTTCCTGCCAGTCTTCACCATTCGTTCGCACATGAAGAGTCGCTTCATCAGGGTCGAAGCCTTCTATTTGCGCATTAATTCTTAAATTAGAACCGCGACGCACACTTTCATCACCAGGTAAAACTATAATGGATTGTGGAGGCACAAAGCTATCACTGGCCCAACCTGCCAAAAAATTTTGCAAGCTATAGGAAATCAAACCGGTGCCGATGACCATATAAACTAGAACTGCCAGCATTGCAGCCGCAGCTAGACCGGCAATTTGTATGTCCTTGTTTTTAACTTGTTCAGTCGCGGGAAAAGATTCACTAATCTTCAATGCATCTTCAGCTAGAAGATCGCGAAAGGGGTTGCTGTGTTCCATTTGTGCGTAAGTTTCTACACGACCTTGAAAACCCTTACCGTCTGTTTTTGAACTACGACTTTCAATTTGCGCACTAACATTTTCTTTAATTCTTTTTAAGGGTTCGAGAATACCGAACAGCACAACTGCAGCTAAGGTTAAAATAAGTAAGAGACGAAAGGTAATGACTGTTGAGCTGGCATAACCATTCTCAAGTGAAAACCAGGCGGCAATCAACGAGATTATTAAGAAAACAGCAGCGACTGCAGCAACACCTTGCAGAATTACTAATTTTTTTAGACGCTGGCGAAATTCTGCCAGGTAGAGTTCAAGCTTTTCAGTTGCTTTCATAACTAGGTAGTTCCTATATTGAACCGTAGATAGCGATTACCTAATGAGGACTCGGAAATTACAATAACAGCAAGTAAAATCAATAATACACGCCAAATTTCAATTGCGACAGGCTCTTCTTCTGCTAAGTTAACTGCGACTCCATTCACTAACTCCATATTTCCTGTGCTGCCTGCCACCATGGTTTCCCAGTTTTGTAGGGCTTGAGCATCCATAATACTTAAATCTGATTCGCGCGGATCTGGGTTTACAGCAACTAATATGTCCCGGCCTAAAGTGACGATTCTGTAATAACCGGTTTCAGATAATTGAATGCTTTGCGCCTGTGTCGTATCAGCTAAAGATAACAAACTGTCCCCTGATGGATCATATACTTGACCGGAAGCGCCGCCACTTTGACCAAGCTGAAGGAAGCTATTGATAGTTTGTTCTTTCACTAACAACTCTTCATTAGATAAATGCCTTGCAGCTTCAGCGATAAAACTCACGAAAACAGGTTTTACTGGCAGATCACTCCAAGTGTTATTTAGATCAGTGTTTAATAAGAGGAAACGACCAAGGCCAATGTTACGTTCGATTAGAAATGGAATATTGTCATTTAAATTAATCAGTACGTTATTAGTATTATCTACTTCTATTGGCAGCACCCTAGAGATGGCCAAGTTATTCCAGCCAACTGAGCCATCCAATACAGGGTGCGCTGAATTCACACGCTGAATATTGTATGAAGTAGTGCGACTAAAAGTGAGGCCGCCTCCAATAGTTTGTTCACCCACAGGAATGTTAGCTTGCCCAAGTGCCCGTTCACCGACTGCAGCCAGTATCGCACCACCCGCTTCAACATAAGATTGTAATTCCGATGCTAGAGAGTCATTAATCGCTCCGATGTCATCGACCACAATCCATGGATAACGCTGCAAAATTCGCGGGTCAAAATCATTTATATTTTGCAGTTCAACTTCGTAACCGCGAGGTGCAGTTTCCAGCGCAGTTGTAATATAAGTGACAGCCAAAGATTCCAGATCTGAGCTTAGTAGAATGACTGGCGCAGGTGGGGAGTTATCAAAGACGGTGTGACGAGTATCATCTTCTAGTAAGCCATCGCTAGGAGAGGCACTAACGTCCAGACGGTTATCGCCTTCTTCAAACAAAACATTCTCGAAAGTAAGGTAGGAGATTCCATCTGCAGGAGCGGCGAATGTTTCAGTAAGACTTTGCTGCTCAATATCGTTGATGCTTAAGCTAAGCGTTTTTTCAGCGCTTTGATCTGCTGCACTGTTATTTTTTATACCAACGCGAACGCTATCGACAGTGGTAATTTCTACGGAGGCTACTGACCAATTTGGTACATCTTCGGCTTTTACTGGGTGAATACTAAGTGAAACCGGACGACCGTTAATAACATCTGGAATCATGTCGGCAAAACGCATTGCTTGACCGCTTTGCTGAAAGTCACTGATGAAATGAATAATAAAATTTGCTTGGCTGCTAGTAATTAAGCTATCTAAGGCAGAGACCATAGCACCGATATCTAGACGGCCATAATCAGCTTCGAGATCCCTAAGGCCGCCTCGAATAAGGGCAGGGTCGGCAGTTGCAGTACCAATAGTTTCGACAGATCCGCTGGCGGTATAAAGACTGGCAATATCATCTGCGCCCAGATCATCCGCCAAGCCTTCAGCTAATCTAATCGCCTGATCAAAACTGTCACCTTCACGCATTGAGAAAGAGGTATCTATAACAATGATATGGTGAGTTGTATCTTCTGTTACTGCGCCTTCTGGCGCGACAAAAAATACTGGCTTGGTAAAGGCGAGCACTAATAAAACTAGAAACAAAATTCGAAGGGCCATTAGTATGAGATATTTCAATTTTCGTTGAATATGAATTCTACGTTGGCTCTGCTCCATGAACATGATCGAACTAAACTTTTCTCTTTCGGTAGCGTTTGTTTGCAAGCGGTGCAACCAAATAGGCAGAGCGATTCCGAGTAAGGCAAACAAAAATAAGGGGCTAAGCAAGGACATTAAGCGCGTTTCTCCCTAAACGTCAGATAGGAGTGAAGGGCGCGATCAAGTGGATCGTTGGTATTCAACATTACGTGATCAGCATTCATGCCTTTAGCCGTTTTTTCAATAGCGGCAATATGAGCTTTTATTCGTTGCGGATAATCTTGCTTCATAAAAACTGGGTCTACCTCTATTAATTCACCAGATTCCATGTCTTCATACAAAGTAGATTCTTTGATATTTGGATTTAGCTCATCTGGATCTAATAAATGGAACATGATGACATCTTGACCATGTAGAGCCAGCGGACGCACATAAGCCATAAGGGCTTCAGGGTCACAATAAAAATCAGAAATAACGGCAACTAGTCCACGTTTCTTCACATGTTCACGAAAACGCGTGAAGGGTTTATGCATTGCAGTACCTTCAACAGCATCGGCGCTATCTAAAGTATGGATAACACCATGCAAGGTTCCACTTTTTGATGTTGGTGGTCGATATTGCACAATTTCGTCGTTAAATATCATCGCCCCGATAGCATCATGTTGACGAGAGGCTAAATAAGCCAAACTGGCTGCTAGATATTTGCCGTACTGAAGTTTTGTATGAGTCGCGCCAAAGCCCATAGAGGCAGAAGTATCTAAAAGCAGCATCAAGTGACTATTAGTTTCACCTTTAAATAATTTTATAAATGTTTTGTCGGTACGAGAATAGACATTCCAGTCAATATGGCGAGGATCATCACCATCGGTATAAGCTCTGTATTCTACGAATTCCTGGCTAAAGCCATATTTAGGTGATCGATGCAGGCCCATCACAAAACCCTCAACCACAGCCTTTGCAACCAATTCCAAATTGGACAGGCTTGACAGCACACTAGGATCTAGCAGGCGGGTTGGAGCATTTTTATTGTCGGTTTGGCCTATTCGCATTGTTTATCGTTACTCATTCGTTTATTGGAACATGAGTCAGTAAATCAACCAGGATGTCATCGATGGTGATGCCGTCTGATTCAGCATAATAATTCGCTATCACTCGATGGCGCAGAATTGGGATAGCCAATGCTTTTATATCATCAGCCAGCACATGATAGCGGCCTTCCATTAACGCGCGTGTTTTGGCCGCTAAGACTAAATTCATAGTGGCACGAATACTGGATCCGAAGCTGGCATACTTTTTAATCATTTTGGTAGCCAATTCATCTGATGGTCGGGTGGCGCGAACAATGTCGACGGCGTAGCGATTTAAAGAATCAGATATAGGCACTTCTCTGACCAGACTTTGAAATCTGATAATTTCTTGCGCTGTGGTGCAGGCTTTTACAGGAGGCATTTCTACGCTTTTAGTAAAGCGATTAATAACAGCGACTTCTTGTTCAGTATCCAAATAATCAAGAATGACATTAAACAAAAAGCGGTCAAGCTGGGCTTCTGGTAGCGGGTAGGTGCCTTCCAGTTCAATTGGGTTTTGTGTTGCAAGCACGATAAAAGGTTTATCAAGGACGTGGTTCTTGCCGCGAACGGTGACTGTTTTTTCTTGCATTGCTTCCAACAAGGCTGCCTGAGTTTTTGGTGGTGTACGATTAATCTCATCGGCAAGTAGCACGTTGGTGAATACCGGACCTTCGATAAAACGCCATTTACGTTTGCCAGTGCTTTGGTCTTCTTCGACCATGTCAGTACCAGTAATATCAGTTGGCATTAGATCGGGAGTAAACTGTATACGTTTAAAGTCGAGTCCCAAGGCGCTGGCCAAAGTCTGCACCAACAATGTTTTAGCCGTACCAGGCAAGCCAGTAATCAAACAATGCCCGCCGACGAAAAGCGTAATGAGCAGGTCATCAACAACCTCATCCTGGCCAACAATTGTGCCGCCAACTTGTTCCCGGATATTTGTGATGGCCATATGGAAATCGTCGACTAATGCACGGGTTTCTTCAGATCCAAAACTTTCTACTTCTTCACTCATATTCATAATTCCTGATTGGTTATATTTCTGTTTAATTTCTATTTCAGTTTTCAGTTCGGCTTAATTCTAATAATAGTTGTTGAGCTGGTCGAAATTGTGGAGCAATGTCCAACGCAGTCATTAAATATCCCATCGATTGTGCTGGTTCATTTAATGCTTTATAAGCTGATGCGATACGGTAATTAGCAGTAGCTTGATCCAAAGGGTTTAGTGCTAGCCCAACCAAATATTCTTGTAGAGCCGCTGCTGGTTGATCCAATTCTATATAAATGTCACCAAGTTTGCCGTGGGTTGTTTCATCGAAAGGATCTGCATAATGAACGTCTCTAAATACTTTAATCGCTTCGGTCTTTTGTCCCCGAGCAATATATTCATCGGCAAGTTCTTTTAAAGCACGGGCTGAATAACCGCCCAGTTGCCAAAAGGTTTCGAGTGTTTCAAATTTTAAATCGTCCTGTTCAAGTTGAGAGTGAGCAAGTGCTTTTGCAATGTAAGGGCTGTCTTGTTCAACATAATCAGGAAAAGTAAAAATTGCCCGATCCGCTGCAGCAATTGCTTCTTCCCAATTACCGGCGTCAAACTCTTGCAAAGTAGTTTGTAAATCTTGCTGCCAAATTGGTAAATTATTTAGCAGCGGACCGAACTGGATATCGACATATTGTTTGAAGTGGCGATCAAATTCGCTATCACTGATATTCAGTGCTGTTTCTATTGCAGTGACTTCATCTGTACCTTCAACAAACTGGTATAGCATGTCGATTATTTTGTCATGACCATATTCTTCTGAGATAAATTGAAAGATTAAGCCGGCCTGCATATAAGAAACAATGACTTGCTCGTCATAAGTTGGTCGCATGAAGCCATCGTCTAGTTCTGCGACTGGCAAGAAAGCACCTTCCGCCATAAAATTTAATACGTACCCTGGTATTTTTATGCCAGGTATAGGGCCGGTATTCCATTCCTCATAAACTGAAATGCCTTCACTGTACCAGCGTGGCACACCATGCTCTGAAGCTTCTACGGTATAAACATGCGCCATTTCATGCCATAGAGTTGTACCCCAGTGATAGGTTTCATTGGGATGGCCGGTAGGTGAATCCATAGCAAAAAGATAACCAAAAGTTACGCCAAGAATTCCAACACCTGGCATGCCAATTGAGCGCACAACAAAGTCTTCATGGTTGGGGAAAATTTCGACGATAACAGGTTCTTTTGCAGGAAAGTTATAACGCTCTTCAAAAACCGCCATGCTGGATTCGGCTAACTCTTGAGCATAAGGAGTAAGAACATCTACTTCATTCCGATCAAGGCGCAGCACTAATTCTGGAATGCCATCACCTTCAGGTGGATTAGGGAATGTTAGGTCAACAAAGTTCTCAGTAAAGGTATCTAGCAAGCGCATCATATTCAGTGTTTTTGGATTAAAGCCATCGCCTTCATATGAAATTTCTATATGGCGGATACCCGCATCAATTTGATTTAGGCGTAAATAATTTTGGCCAAGCTCGAGGTGTGCATTCCAGCTGTTGGGTTCAATTTCTACAGCTTTTTGATAGAACTCACCAGATTCTGAGTAACGACGAGTGATGGAAGCAAAATAACCAGGAATAGCATAGGCGTCACCATATGGTGGAGCTTCTTCTAGGGCTGCATCAATATAATGTTGAACTTCATCGGTTCTTCTGGTGACAAAGGCTAAGGCGGCTTCGAGGGCATTGAGCTGCATGCTAGGCAAGCCTTCATCTTCAACAAGATCCCAAGCCTGATCAAGCATGTTTCTAGCCTCATCGTAAATATCTCGTTCCATGACAGAGTTAATCGACATAATCATGGAACGTAAGCGAGCACCAGAAGGAGCAGCAAAATGTGATTGTGCTGCTTCCATGTGAGCATTTATTTCTTCCCCATTATTTCCAGAACTAAGTGCTTCAGCTGCACCGATATGCGCCCATGCATTATCAGGTTCAAGCGCAAGCGCTTGATTAAAAAAATTGTATGCATCTTGGTATTGAAAAGTTCGATTATAAAGCTCGCCAGTTCTTACTAAGACCATGGCGTTATCGGGGCTCAACTGTGCCGCCTGTTCTAATAGTTCATCTGCTGTATAGAGATCTCCTAATGCCCACATAGCTTCGGCTTGAATTTCTGGTGGATTAACGGTTCGCACAATACTCAGATAGCAGGCATTGGCTTCTAGACTTTGGCCTGACCAATAAAGATTTTCACAATTTAATAAAGTTTCGTTATCTAAGGCGCCTAGAAGATGTTCTCTAGCTTGGGTTTGAGCAGCAAATAAAAAAGCACTATATATTATGGCACCATAAGCCACTAGCGGAGCCAGATGATTCATGGATTTATTTAGTACAGCGTTCACGAGCTAAGCTTCGCTTGTTTATTCACGTGTAAGTTGATCAATTTCTTCATTAATTCTGGCTGATTGTAAGATCAGAGCTTGTAGTTGCTCGATATAATCTTCGTTACTTAATTCAGTACGACGTAATTGCAAACTTTCAATCTGACGATCAATTTCTAAATTTTGTTCTTGAAGTTCGGCAATACGTGGGTTCTCTGTAGAGATGGCAACTTGATTAATGCGAGCTATAGTAAACTGCGCAGCCCCGTTCCCAGTTAGTTCAGGATGTTCAGTGGCAAGTTGTCCCTGACTTTCAAAATATTCCTCTACTTGACGCTGAGCAAAACCAAAGGCTTCTTCAATACTTATATTATTGTTTTTGTTTAAGTCAGCATCCTCGCTGCTCAATGCTTCAACAAAATATTCGCCAAAGAAAGTTGCATTCTTTTCATTGCCATTGCGAGTTGCCGTAACTAGAATTCGATTTTCATTAGCCAAGGGTTCCAGTAATGCACCACTAGTACTGGAGGTGTTTAATAGAAAATGATTCTGACCAGGAAAGGAATCCATAACATTGAGGATGTCATCAGTTGTGATATCAATTCCGGGAATATTAAATTTATATTCTTCACCATCAAAACCACCATGCCCAATCAGATAAATAGCAGCACGATCATCTACATCCATTATCGCGCTTTGGGTTGAAAAGTGCCTTAGTAAATTTTCTCGAGTAGCGTCATCGCCATTGAAAAAAGTAATCTTGTCGGCATCAGTTAATGATGCGGATGCTTCAGCAATAGTTTGGCTTTGAGTGTGAAAGTTTTCCTCAAAAGTAGGCTCACCACCTAGCCCTTGCACGATAGTGACATAAAGTTCAGCTTGAGCACTTAAAGAAACTGATGACATAAGAATTGCGCTGAATACTAAAATAATTCTCATTAAATAGTTCTCCAGCGTCTTCTTAACAACCATTCAGCAGTCTTTAATAAGATCAGCAGGATAAAAATAATCGGCGCATCCCAGAGGTAACGAACATCTTGTTCGGTAATCCCAGCGGTGGAATATGAAATAGCCTCGGGCAGATCATCCCAATCCTCTGCTTGCCAGTATTGACCACCAGTTGCAGTAGCTAAACCTTCAAGCAGGCCACGGTTTTGACGAATAGCAAAAGCTTCTTGATTCTGTTCATAACGGATTGCTGAACGAGTCGAGCTAATAGGAGTGTCACCTACACGAGAAATTGCCTCTATCGAAAACAATCCAGTATCCGCTGGATTAAAACTCGCTTCAAATACACCAGGTTGAGTACTCGAGGGCAATAACTCCAAGGTCATTGCCGGACCATAATCAGAAGACACGACGGCAGCTACAGCAAGGCCCTGATTCTCTTCAGCGTCCGGATCTCGAACTTGGGCTCGAACTCGAATTTCTTCATTCTCAACTGTTGTGCTTAATTCAAACGGTAGTGGAGAATTAGCAACTAGGCCACGGGCCAATTGGCGCCAGAAAGTTTCATGACTCATATCTTCAAGCGGCATACTCATTTGCCAACGCCAAGTTCCGCCAGTCGCCATGATATAGCTTTGCCCTCTGCCATACGGCTGAGTTACAAGTAGCGGCTGTAGTTCGCCATCGACATCAATCTCTAATAAGGTAGTGGCGGCGGGCCTAAGAGGGCCAATATTTTGGTAATCAGCAATATTGGGTAAATTATTCCATAGTTCAAGGTTTTCAGATGGGCTGTCACTAAGCAGCAAAATTGGTGAGGCAAGACCGCTAGGAGATGGAACAACTTTAGCTTGTTGGCGAACGAAGGCCGCATCTTCTTCCACAAGACTTGCTGGCAGAACTTCACTAACTACTGACTCATTCCAGCCGCCTAAGCCAAGACCATTCAAACCAGCCAGCATCATTAAACTGCCGCCGCGCTCGCTGACAAAGTCATGAATCATTTGTTGCTGCTGTTCATTAAATTCCGCCAGTTCTACACTGCCAATAATTAATGCGTCATAAGAAAACAATTCCGCTCGCTCTATTGGAAAGCCTTCTTCAAGTTGTAAAGGGTCATCAATACCCTGTCGATAAAATTTATTTGGGGTTACTCGCAATAAAGTGGAGAGCTGAACGCTTGGATCTTCATCCATTGCACGTTGCAGAAATTTATATTCCCAGCGTGGTTCGCCTTCTATATATAGGATGCGATAAGAACCATCGGGAACATCGACCACTTGCGCTCTGGAATTATTTGCTAGATTACTTTCACCGGTGATTGGGTCGAGTGTAAAGCGCAGATCTAACTCGCCTGGGTCACTGACTTCCACATCAATAAATGCAGTCGTTAAGTTTTGCTCAGCACTTAGTTCAATTTCTTCGGTGCTAATGAGCTCATCACCATTGTAAACTTTAACTCGCGTCAGGCCGCCTTGGTCATGAATGATGCTGACACCCGCTGCCAGAGTAGTGCCTGGCAAAGCAGATTGAGGCAACTGTATGTTAGTTAATTCTAAATCTTCAGGGATGGTTTCACGCCCAATACCAACGGCATGAATAGGAACTCCGTAGGAAGCTATTTCACTTAAGGTTGCTGCATCAATATTGCCACTGTTATCGGCGCCATCACTTATTAAGATTAATGCGCCTAAAGAAGTATTACTGGCTGTGCGCAATGCTTGAACAATAGACTGCCCTATATTAGATGTATCTCCGGGGTTTGGCAGTTCAGAGAAATTAGTCAACTCAACTGTTTCTTCTGCAAAAGCATAAGGCAAGATGTCATAACTATTTGCCAGGTCTTCTAAACCTTCTTCTGATATTAAGTTTTGGGCCTGTGCCATGCGTGATTGACCATTTTCAGCCAAAGCCATACTGGCGGAACTATCTAATAAAATTGCGACTGCATTCTCACCGCCGACTAAGCGTTCAGTAACAAGAGCAGGCTGCCATAGAACAAAAAGTACTAGTCCTATCATTAAAGCTTGGAGTCCACCTATGCTAGCTAGTTGGAATAAGTTTAGGACTTTACGTTTCCACACCAGCGTAAGAATGCAGCCAGCGATGAAAGTAATTGCTAAGAAATATAATAACCAGAGTGGCCAGGTATTGGCCAAGATGAATTCACTTTCATTGTAAACAGCGGGTGAATAATTGAAAAAAAATTCGTACATACCGATATAAGTCACAGTCTAGTTTAGCGGGCTCAAGGTGATCCCTTCGGTTTTTGTTTTATTGCTGGTAAAGCTACAATCTATGCAGCGAAGGCAAATATAACCACGTTTATAGTAAAAATGCTAATCTTCAAAATTGATGAAAAATAGGCACCTTACTCCTTTAAAACACTAGGTTCATGGTGCAATTATAAAGTGCAAAAACTATGGTTTATTCCTGATCTATTGCTCTTTTTTTATGACTTGAATAAGGCACATGCTAGTGTCTTCGTATGTGCAGTGGTTTTAATCTTATTTTTACAATGAATACGGTGAATTAGAGTATGGCTTTGTGTATTTGTGACAGTAAGAAAGAATATTCAATTTGTTGTGAGCCATTATTAACAGGATCGGTTAAAGCCAAGACAGTTCGGCAATTAGTCCGATCGCGTTATGCTGCTTATGCAGCTGGAGGGCAAGCTAACTATTTAATGCAAACTTGGCACCCCTCTACAGCGAGTAATATAAAAGCCGCCGAATTAAACACCAATTCTTATACTTGGGATTCGCTTGAAATTCTTAGGCATCAACAAAAAGGTGATTATGGACAAGTAGAATTCGTAGCCAGGTATAGAGATGATGAAGGTATAAAAAAGGCTCATCACGAAACATCTTTGTTGCAACGGGTAAATGGGGATTGGTATTACCTGAATGGCCAGGTTGCAAATCAGGCTTAATAATCGCTGAAAACACTCGACAGTGATCCTAGCTTTGTGGATAATGCCGCCTCCTTAAAACCAGCAGCCAAGAATTACTTCTATATAGTTACCTCACAACCTGAATGTTCAAACTTACTCTTCGCAAAACTCTCGACTCTTTTTTAAGCATGTTTGACTGGCTGTATCGCCCTGAACCGATCGTGCGCACTGAAAAAGAAAGTAGAAAGTTGGCAAAGGCTACTAGTGGTTTAGCCCTTTATGATTACAAAGGTTGTATGGCAAGCAGGAAAACTAGGCATGAAATTCACCGACTTAATATAGATATTGAGCGTCGCGATATTGGGAATTGCAGTATTCATCAGGATTCTTTACTGGCTGAGTTTGGAAAATTAAAAGCGCCTTGTTTGCGGATTGAGGGAAAAGGCGAAGTTCAATGGATTTCTGAACCAGAAAAAATATTATATTTCTTGCACGATCGTTTTGACGACAAAGGTGACATTACTTATCATCGAACAAGCGCTTAATCCTCGTCACTCCCTCATCTTGCACCACCCCTTTAATCAAGTTACAGTCAAAATCAATGCACTAAAATACCTAGGATTTTTATGAGTGATTCCCTACCTGCAGTAATTATTGAGCCAGAGCAAGAAGCGAATGCCTCAATTATTTGGTTGCATGGATTGGGCTCTAATGGCCATGACTTTGAATCGATTGTCCCGCTTTTAGGTTTAAAAGAAGGCAGCAATGTACGTTTCATTCTCCCTCATGCACCATCAATTCCGATAAGTATGAATATGGGGCATGTGATGCCCGGATGGTTCGATATAAAAAGCGCTGATGGTGTTGGAAGAAGTATAGATTCTCGACAGCTGCTAGTTTCTGCCCTAGAAGTGCATAAGTTGATCGATATCGAAATTGAGAAGGGCATTGATAGCGAGCGTATTATTCTAATCGGTTTTTCACAAGGTGGGTCAGTTAATTATCAGGCTGGCCTCACATACGATAAACCTCTTGCGGGGATGTTGTCGTTATCTACGTTTTTTCCAACAGCAGAAGAAGTAATACCTCATCCTGCAAATCAGAAATTACCAATTTTAGTTTGCCACGGCACGCATGATGTAGTGCTTGATATTTCACATGCTGAAAAAAGCTTAGATGCACTCAAAACTCTAGGTTACCAACCCAAATATCTAACCTACCCTATGGCGCATAGTGTTTGCCCCGATCAAATCACTGATATAGCTTCATGGCTCAATGCGCAGCTTTGAAGAAAGTTAGTATCGACTTGATGTTGATCAAGCATGTGACTATGAGCTGCGTCTGAAGATTTAATCCCCTCCCATAGTGTGATGAAATCCAACCATTGTCTTCCTGTAGTAGATTACAGCTGAGTAAATGGTGAAATAGATGGATGATTTATGCTTCGAGCCTGAAGGTTTTATCTGTTCAATTGAGTTGAGCGGGCTAGGCCAATGGGTTACTGGAACAAGTGGCTCATTATGGGCTTATCCCTTGGTATTGCTTATTCATGGCATTGGCTTGATGACGGTTCTTGGTGTTGTCTTTGCTTTTAATGTCCGAGTTCTTGGTTTCGCCAGTAATATTTCACTGTCCTCTTACGACAAGCTTTTTAAAGTGGCCTGGATTGCTTTTGCTCTAAACCTTTTGTCGGGGTTGATACTGCTTGTTGGCGACTTTGGAAAGTTCATAACGCAGGGCTCCTTCATCGTAAAGATGGCGCTGATTATCCTGGGTGGCATCATGATGAAAGTCGTTATTAGTAGCATTAAGAGCCAGAGTGGTGAAGCTAAAACAAAACTGCTTGCTGGATTGTGTTTGGCTATTTGGTTTGGCGCTATTTGTGCCGGCCGATTAATGGCTTATTTATAAGGGGTTAATTAATGGATGCATTTGTAAATTGGATAGGAACATCTTCGCTGCATGATTGGATTAACCTTTCTCCTTGGGCGTACCCTGCCATGGAAATTGTACATTTCACCGGATTATCTATTTTATTTGGCTCATTGTTAGTGATTGATTTGCGGGTTGCAGGCTTTGCAAATTTTATAAACATGCGTGATGCGATGAAATTTATTCCTTTAGCGATGTTGGGTTTCTCTTTAAACCTGTTTTCGGGTGCTGCGTTATTTTCTTGGAGCCCTGAAACCTTTGTTAGTAATACAGGTTTTCAGTGGAAAATGGGATTAATACTGATAGCCGGGCTTAATGCATTATGGTTTTGGTTCGGTGAGCACACGAAGCTAGTCAAGTTGGCTGATGGCGAACAAGCTGAGCCTACGGCTAAAGTAATTGCGATGGTTTCTTTATTGTTATGGTTGGCAGTGATCAGTGTGGCGCGCTGGATGGCGTTTTTATAACAGTTATTAACTGTTTCAAATTGTTAACTAAACTGCCTTAAACCACTAAAAACTAGGCTTTTTAAGCAGATAATTCCCTATTGCCTGCACACAATGAACTTGATTCCATTGGGGATGTAGTTTACTTTAGCGCCTGCATTATAAGCATGAGTACATAGCAATTTTAGGGAGGCAAGATTCAAATTATTTTTGAATTTTGCTAAATAATTAAAGCTGTAAATTCACAGCTAAAAATAATTTAAGGTTTAACGATGGAATTTGACTTTGGGTGTATAGAGCCAATTGGCTTTGTTTGTTCGGTAGAGTTAAGTAGCCTTGGTATGTGGGTTACTGGCGGGACCGGTAATTACATGGCTTATCCGATAGCTCTTTCGGCGCATGGTCTAGGCATGATGACTGTGATGGGAGTGGTTATTGCGTTTAATATGCGTGTGCTTGGCTTTGCTAAAGACATTTCTATTTCAGCTTATGACAGATTGTTTATGATCGGTTGGACAGGTTTTATGCTTAATTTGGTATCGGGCTTGCTGTTACTCACCGGTTATTTTTCTACCTATATCTTTCAGGGTTCTTTCCAGCTCAAAATAGCCTTGATTGTAATAGGTGGCATCTTAATGAAGTCGATCATGGGTGGCATCAGAAATGGCCGTGATGAAAAATTAACTATGCTGCTATCAGCTGCATGTTTAGCTTCTTGGACTGGTGCAGTAGTTACTGGCCGTCTAATGGCTTATCTACAGTAAGGGGCAGATCATGGAATTTTTACAACCAACTTTTGACTGGCTAGGAGCTTCCTGGTTAGGTGTAGCAAGTAGAGAGGTTTCCTGGATATTTGTAGCTGCGGAAACGGCTCACTTTATTGGCTTATCGATTCTTTTTGGATCATTGTTAGTTATTGATCTTAGAGTAGTAGGCTTTGCTCGTTTTATAAATATGAAAGCGGCAATGAAATTTATTCCGATAGCAATGGTGGGCTTTGCTATAAATTTATTATCGGGAATTACTTTTATTGCTTCTAACCCAGAACGTTATGGTCCTAACATTGCGTTTCAATGGAAGATGGGACTTGTGCTAATTGCCGGATTGAATGCTCTGTGGTTTTATTTTGGTGAGCATAAAGAATTAAGTCAGCTCGCTGATGGTGAAGACGCTGATTTCAGAGCTAAAGTCATTGGGGGTTTATCGCTGATTATCTGGGTCGTAGTTATTATTCTTGGACGCTTTATGCCTTTTGTTGAATAATAAAAAAGTTAAATGACAGTAATAAAAAAGAGAGCAGATGCTCTCTTTTTTTACATTCGATAAAGTAATTTAAGTATCTAAAGTTTAGTTTTGCCTCTGTTTAACTTCAATTTAACTGAAATATGCGCCGATACAAACCAGTAGAACCATACCGAACATAACCCACTTTAAAACAGTCTGAGGCACATTTATGGCAAATTGCACACTCGCCATGGCGCCAATTACCATGCCGATGGCTAGTACTAAGCCTGGAATCCATTGCACTTGGTCGCGTAGCACATAAACAGTCAAAGCAACTATGGTTACTGGAACGGTGATTGCCATTTTTAATGCATTAGACCGCACCAAGTCATAACGCAGTCCGCCAGCTAGAGCAGCAATGAGAATGAATCCGACTCCAGCCTGAACAAAGCCACCGTAAAGCCCTGCAATAAAAAGCCCAAACCAAGCCATAGGGCGTTCACTTAATTTATAGGTGGGAGTGCCTTCTGGAGGGGCAACAATTGAAGGCCTTACTAACATAATAAGAGCCATAGCTAGCATGGTGGTTAATAGTGCCGGTTTTAAAAATTCCACAGGTAAATAAGAGGCCAGCAATGAGCCGATTAGCGAACCACTCAATGTCGGTATCAAGGTAGGGATTATTGAAGCAGGTTCTAATTTTCCTTTTTGGTGAAAACGCCTGGCTCCGGCAGTAGATTGTAAGAGTATACCTACTCGGTTTGTACCATTGGCGATATCTGCGGGCATTCCTAAAATCATTAAGGCGGGTAAACTAAGCATTGAACCTCCGCCGGCAATAGTATTAATAAAACCAGCGAAGATACCGGCGCCGATTAGTAAGGCAATAAACTGAAAACTTAATTCAAATTCCATCACGTTATTATCTCAGACCGCCGCATATATAGACACCTCGTCTCATCTGACTTATATCAAGTTCACTATTTTTTAAAAGATTTATAATGAACATATAACGAGAGTAGACAGGAGAATTTCCTATGAAAAAATATTTATTAATGGCGCTCGGCCTATCTGTTTTATTGCTAAGTGCATGCCGCATTTACCCGGATTATGCCAATGACTTTAGATTTCCAATATTAAGGGGGGACATTGAGCGCGGGCAACAGGCGTTTGTTTCTTTGGGCTGTGTTCAATGTCACGCGGTAGAGGGGGTAGAATTGCCTGACTATTCAGGAATCAGGCCCTTTACGGCGGTTCTTGGAGGAGAATTGATTTTTGCCAAAACTTATGGAGACTTAACGACGTCGATTATTAATCCCGACCATGTGCTTTCAGATCAATACCTTGATTTACTGCCAAGGCAGGATAGAAATAGAGTGAACTCTTCCCCCATGTATTTAAATGAAGAGATGAAAGTGACAGAGCTAATAGATATTGTGGCATTTTTAAATTCTAGATATCGCTTGCTTCCTGGCTACACAGAATATTATTACTAAGACTTGAAATTGTAAAAAAAGGTACTAGATTAAGGGTGTGGCATGCTAAAAAACCTTAAAAACACCTTGATTAGCTGGTAAGTCAATTAGTAAAAGTGGTAACATTCCGCGCCCCGCGAGGTCTACATAGTAGAGTTTAAAAAGTAATTTTTGATATAAAAGGTGTCACGGGTAGTTATAGAGCCTAATTATCGGGTTCTAAACTAAGAGCAAGTCAGACAAATAATAGGAATTTGGTACATAAACAAATGACTGGGAAAGTATACAAAGCAAAGTCAGGAGATCTAACAGGCAATAACCTTAGTGTTATCGACACTATGGTGCCTGGCCGTGACCTGAATGCTTATATTACGGCAGTTAACCGTATCCCTGTTCTAACAGCAGAAGAAGAGTCAGATTTGGCTAACAAATACTATTACGAGGAAGATCTTGATGCCGCTCGTAAATTAGTTCTTGCTCACATGCGCTTCGTTGTATATATGGCAAAGAGCTATTCTGGTTATGGTTTATCTGAGGCTGACCTGATCCAAGAAGGTAATGTTGGATTAATGAAGGCAGTAAAACGATTTAATCCGGAAAAAGGCGTTCGCTTAGTCTCCTTTGCAGTGCATTGGGTTAAAGCCGAAATGCATGAATTTATTCTGCGCAATTGGCGTATTGTAAAAGTTGCGACAACTAAAGCTCAACGTAAACTATTTTTTAATCTAAGAGGCTCAAAAAAGCGTCTTGGTTGGCTCAGTAAGGAAGAAGCAGACAAAGTTGCAGCAGATTTAGGCGTAGATCCTAAAACAGTCATGCAGATGGAAGGCCGTCTTGGAGCATATGATGCTTCATTCGATGGAGCTCCGGATTCAGATGATGATGAAGTGGCTATAGCACCTGCGCAATATCTGGAAGACTTTCGCTTTGATCCAGCACAGAAAGTAGAAGATGAGGACTACACTGAATCCAGTACAGACAACCTCTACATGGCACTTGAAGGATTGGATGACCGTAGTAAAGACATTATTTCTCAGCGTTGGTTAAGTGATAACAAATCCACATTGCATGAGCTGGCAGATAAATACGGGATTTCTGCAGAGCGAGTCAGACAATTAGAAAAAAATGCGATGAATAAAGTAAAAGCTCGATTGGAAGCCTAAACCTCTAAATCTTACTAAATTTAAAAAAAGCCGCCTTAGAGGCGGCTTTTTTATGCCCGAAATATTAAACTGGAGAACTAATGGAAAGATTTCTTTTATATGCAGCAATTAACGGCTTCTTAGTAGTAGCATTTGGTGCTTTTGGTGCTCATAGCTTAGAAGGTTTTCTATCGGAAGCTAGTCTTAGTACCTGGAATACTGCTGTGCTGTATCAAATGTTTCATGTCGCGGCATTGATCTTGTCTGGTTTGCTTAGTTATATATTTCCGGCATCGAAAAGCTTCAGCCGTAGCGGCTTTGCTTTTCAAACAGGCATAGTTTTATTTTCAGGTAGTTTGTACTTGCTAGCTTTAACAGGGATAAGCTTCTTTGCTTATATTACTCCCTTAGGTGGTATCGTATTTTTAATCGGCTGGGGCCTAATTGTTTATGGCCTTGTGCGCAGTCGATTTAAATCGTGATGGATACAGAAAAACATATACGCACAATTAAAAGTTATGTTGTGCGGGGCGGCCGTCTAACACAATCACAACAAAATGCATTAGATGATCTCTGGCCAAGTTTGGGCTTAGAAAGACAGCATGGTCTACTTAACTCTGAAGAGGTTTTTTCTAATGATAATCCTCTAGTATTTGAAATTGGTTTTGGTATGGGAGATTCTTTAGCGCAGATGGCGAAAGAGAACCCTAATCAAAATTATATCGGTGTAGATGTTCACCCTCCCGGAATAGGAACTTTATTACGCAAAATCGATGAATTGAGATTAAACAATATTAGAGTGTTCCAAGATGATGCGAAGTTAATTTTACAAGAATGTATAGCAGATAACTCACTTGATAAAGTGCAAATATTTTTCCCTGACCCTTGGCATAAAAAAAGACATAACAAAAGGCGACTAATTCAAGCTGAATTTGTTTATAGCCTTTTGCCAAAACTAAAAGAAAATGGATTAATTCATCTAGCAACCGATTGGGAGAATTATGCTGAGCAAATGATGGAAGTATTAAGCAGCATTAAGGAGCTTGAGAATCAATCTGATTCAGGGAGCTTTGTAAATACAAACATTAGGCCAGTGACAAAATTTCAACGTCGTGGCGAAAAACTAGGTCATGGTGTTTGGGATTTAATTTTCAAGAAGCGCTAAAAAATAAACGATGATAAGCATAAGAGTCCAATTAACCCTTCAAAAACCACTCCCATTAAGTTTTTATTGGTATAAAAACCAAAACAAAAAGATGCAAGTCTCACAAGCGCTGCACTAAGCCAGCCGATACCTAGAACTAAAAAAACAGTAGTGTTTTGGGAGAGCAAAGCAAACAATGCAATTCCGAAGAAAAAACCTCCATAAGTTGCACGAATCTCTGAGTTACCTTCTTTTCCTATGCCTTGTACTGATGTGAATGTTTCTGTTTTTTCTGGCCAAAAGATAGCTATAAAACCTAAAATTAAACTGATTAAAGCTCCAGCACTTTGTGAGATAGTTTCCATAATGTAGTGTTTTATTATATTTGTTTCTTATAAATTACACTGTTTATTTTCTTTTATAAAGTACTCAACTTTAATGAGGAAGTTAGACAATTTCCCATTTTCTATATCACCATGAACCTTAATGAACATATGGTGTGCCTCTATTTTTTTATTCATCATTAGATTTTGATAGCTCTGCGGATCACGTACTTTTAGTTTAGTGAGTAAATGTGAGTATTCAAATTCTAATTGGCCACTATTAACCTTAATTTTATTTTGTAAACTCATAGTTACAATCTTAGATTTATCAAAACTATAATTTCGGGAATCAGCCTCTTGTGCAACGGCCCTCAAATAAGTTGCGATAGCACCTACAGGACTATCACTGTCTTTAAAGCGATCTAATTGAGGATGGTTTTTATACCCTTTAGTTTTCCCTAACAACACTTTTTGCGCTAAGAGCCCTTCACGCCATAAAGCGACTAAACCTTTTGAGTCAAGATAACTTGGGTTGATTGACCATAGTCTCATAGCAAGTGAAGAGGATTAAGAATGTTGATTATTTGAGCAAGAGTTATTCAGAACTGATTACATTTGAGGCATGTAGGTGAACGATTTTCCAATCACCGGCGCGTTTAGCCAGCACAAATGACCTTCTGGAAAGCGCGTCCCCATCGATTAAATGGAAAGTAGCTAAGGCAGCATCGCCATACAATTGTATTACCAAGTCTAAGGGGTCAAGTAACATATAAGGAGGCTCTTCATCACTTGCATGCCACATTGCGACTAATTGCCTCATCTGAGGATCTATTCCCTGTACACGCAAGTAGTCGGATATTTGTATTGGAAAACTAAGCTCATTAGACATGATAGCCCGGGGGAAGCCAGTTGCATCTTCAGCAAAGCTTGCTTCCATAAGTTCTAAATCTCCATTTTCAAATGCTTGCACAAAAATTGTAAGGGCAGTTAAAACATCTTGTTGATCGTTGTTGGATTGTCTTGTAGTAGAACAGGCTATTAATGAAATGCTAAAAAAAATTAAACCAATAAGTTGTGATAGTGTTTTCGTCATTTCCTAGTTTCCCAAATGTTATTGATCCGATGGGTACCACGAGCGGCCATTATGTCATCGTAGATTTGGCGTACTTTCAAATTTGCATCTTTCTGCGCATCCCTGTGAACCGTTGTCATGTATCTCTCTAAAAAATTATGAGTTATTAATTACTATGAAAATGATAACAAGGCTCATGTAAAAAACCATTCCCACCAAGTAGCATAAGGAAGCATTCTGTAATTGAGGTTTTTCTTTTCTAAAGGCGCTGGGAGAAATAATTGGATTCTTCACTTTACCGAAACTTAGTAGCCTTAGGAAGACTGATCCAGAATTGTAGAAAATAAAGGCAAAAATAAATTCCCATAAAACCCAGCCGACGACTTCAATAATTGGTACAGGCATCATGCTCACCTTAAAATTTTTATTTTAATAAAGGTTTATAGTAAATATTTTATCTAGAGGCGTCACATTCCTTCTCAAAAACTGTTATTACATCTTTAGATTCTGTTACCCAGCCAAATATGTTTTCAAAATTCCAACGGCTTGCGTCAGCACAAAATTTTGGACCTGTGTGATTTACTGCATCACCAATTAGAATCGGCCAATACTCTGCAAAAAAAGCGTCGCGTCCGGTACTCTCTACGCAAACATTAGTGGTTATGCCAGTAAGAAATAAATTTCGAATATTTTTGCTCTGTAGGTAGTCATCTAGATTAGTACCGACAAAACCACTATAGCGAGATTTTCGAATTAGTATTTCGTTCTTTTGAGGTTTAAGTTCATCAATAATTTGCCAATCCCAGCTTCCATCAATAAGTAACTTTCCGGCATGCTCTGGCTTTTCACGCATTAGTCTTAAACCTAATTCTTTATGGTAATTGGGTGATGATGGGTTTCCTGCATTGCTTAGGTCTGTTTTATATGTCATTGCTAAGTAGATAATTTCCACACCAGCTTTGCGTGCGGCGGCAAGTAAGAGCTGATTAACATGTATAGCAGAAGCAGCGCCAGAAATATCAGCTCCGAATAAGTCCAGCATGCCTCCTGGTTTAGCAAAGGCATTCTGCATATCAACAACGATTAAAGCTGAACGTTTTAAATCGATATCAATATTTTCAGGTTGTGCAGCAAGTGTCACCATTATGATTTCTTTTCCCGCGCCTCTGTTGGACCGCCAGTTTTTTCCCAATTGCTATAACCGCCAGCAAAGTGACAGGCAGTATTCAAGCCCATATCTTGAAGGGCCGCAACTGAGAGTGCTGAACGCCAACTTGATTGGCAATAAAAAATAAATTGCTTGTCTTCAGCAAACACTGGTTTGAAATAAGGGCTATCAGGGTCAACCCAAAATTCTAGCATGCCTCTGGGAGCATGTAGTGCTCCAGGAATGGTGCCTTCACGTTCTAATTCGCGAACGTCCCGGATGTCTACGAACTGCACATCGTCTTGTCCGAACTTTTCTTTGGCTTCTTCTAAAGAAAGCGTTTTTATTTTTGCATTGGCTTCTTCTACCAGTTGCTTACTACTTATTGTTATTGCCATGTTCGCCCTTTTAAAAGATTTCTTAGATGGTTATGTAGAAAGATTAGTTTTTTCCATAAATGATTTAATATCATCAAGATCTTTTTGAACCATTTTTATCATAGAGCCTTTGATAAAAAACCCCATTATTGACGATATAAACCTAATGAATATTGATTCAGATGTCCCAGAAAAGGACATGGTCAATAATGTTTTCCCATCGGCTTCTTCTAAAGACATTTTTGTCACGTATATAGTGCCTTGATTTTCTGCACGAGTAAAATAATATTCACCATCTTTAGAATCTGTTATCCACATAGTTTCGGACGCTACTTTTCCAAATAATTTCCGCGTTTCTATCCATTTTAGCCCGACAATACCTTCTTCTGGTTTCTTTAAAACTTTAAGATCAATAATCCCAGAAATCATGTTCGTCCAATTTTCAATATCTGTAATTGCAGCCCAAACCAAGTCTTTCGGTTTGCCAATTTCCATATCCACACTAATTTTCATTACAAACCTCAGGTTTTTTGACAGGCTTATTGCAATAAGCCAAGGGCCAAAGTTGCTTGTCTTTATGTCCAGTTTCTACACGGATTTCTGCTTCAGTCATAATTTATACCTTTTGTAAGGTGATCGCTGTTAATAAAGGCAGCAATAGTTAGCCATTAAAACACCGGAAAATCTGGCTGTGAAAACTATTCCCAAAGATATATAAAACCCTTAGTGATAGAAGCACAACGAGTATTCTTTTTAATTATTGAAAATTATTTTGAGTGTTTCATTATTAAACTCAATAATGTCACCAGAAATAATTTTTTTTCGTTTTTGAGTTTCAATAGAACCATTAACAAGAACTTGGCCGTTACTGATTACTAATTTTGCTTCACCGCCGCTACCGACTAGGCCCTCAAACTTTAAAATTTTATATAGCTCGATTGGTACTTTAGATATTTCAACATTTTTCATTTTAATAAATTCTACTGGTTATGATTCTGAACTGCTTTGGTCTGTTCTTTGTCGGCGTTGCATGCCCAGTAAAAAATTTCGGAGAACTTGATCTTTACATTCACGAAAATTCTTATGGTCTGGCTTGCGGAAAAATGCACTTAATTCATGATTGCTTAAATGAATATCCACCAGTTGTAAAATAGCTAAAATATCTTCAGTTTTTAAATCTAGAGCAATGCGTAGTTTTTTGAATATCATATTGTTATTTAAATGCTCTTCTGGCTTTGGTTGCTGGCCATCACGTTTTCCACGTTTGAAATTAATAAAACCATTAAGAAATGCCGCTAACTCTGTGTCATTAAGCTTCAGAAAAGTATCGTCTTCATCTTTTTTTAACCAAGTAGCAACTTGCTTTTCGCTTGCATTGAAATCTGCCGAAGAGAAGATTTCAACCATGGTGCTGTCTTTTAAAT
Source organism: Gammaproteobacteria bacterium (assembly GCA_029246545.1). GTDB lineage: Bacteria > Pseudomonadota > Gammaproteobacteria > Pseudomonadales > Pseudohongiellaceae > UBA5109. Next base: position 280,357 of record JAQWMX010000005.1, on the reverse strand, counting down.
CATAGGTATAGCGAATACGGCGTAAAATATCATTATTAGTCAAAATATAATTCCTAGTCTTAGGCAACCCCAGCACGATTGGTGGTGTGCTTTTTGTTTTAATAAAGTAGTGGTTTATGGCCCTGTCAATTGCTAAAAATGGAGCTAAACGAGGATCATAACGCTATGTTAAATTGCTTTTTTGGTGGATTGTTATACATCTTTATTTTCAGCCTTTTTATCTTCTGCCTTCTTAACTCGAATTTTACTAGCGCCGACATTTTTGTTGTTTAGATTTTTGACTGCAGCTTTTGCTTCACCTGAACTTGGCATCTCAACGAAACCAAAACCTTTAGATTCGCAGCTAACTCGGTCGATTACCAAGTTACAAGATTGAACTGCACCGAATTCTTTAAACAAACTGCTTAGCTCTTCTTCTGTCGTTAATCGATCCAAGTTACGTATTAATAATTTCATATATATTCCGATCGGGAATTATTCATTAGGATGGCTATTGGTTATTTTGCATATGGTCTTTTGTTAAAGGGGAAAGTTTTAGCTGTATCTATGATTGAAATGTTTGTTAGAGTTTTTGCTCTTTGTCTTTTGTGTTTATTTAACTACCTCTATCCCTGTATCAGTAATTTTTATTTTCCCCTGTTTATATAGCCGTCCAATTGCTTGCTTAAAAACTTTTTTACTTACTTGAAATGCATTTTCAATATCTTCAGGAGAACTTTTATCGTTAAACCCGGATTTCCCCCCGGCAGCCTCAAGATATTCTAAAATTTTTCCAGTAGTAGAAGATACATGTCTGTATTTTTCCGGCTGAAAGGATGCATCAATCTTTCCATCTTCTCTAATATATTTTATATATGCTTTGAGTTCTTGACCTACTTGGTACTCTTTAAAAACCTGAGTTCCATATACCAACCCTATGTACTCATCGTTTATCGCTACTTTTATGCCCAGATCAGTAAAAGCACATATCTCCACATCTACTTCTTGCCATTCAGTAAACACTCCCGGCTCAACCGTTTCTTTCAATGGCTTATAATTATCCTTCATTGTGCCACCCTAATTTATATTTCATGATTTATCTATTAACTTCTAACGCTGTTTATTAATGGACGCAGCTATGGTTGAAGAGTTTATTATTGCGGCTTTACTACCTGTTTTTTATGGCAGAACTCAGCATAAACAAAACAGCAGCACTGACAACAATGCTGGGGCCGCTTGGGGTATCTAAATAGAAAGAAGCTAGCAGTCCGCCGCAAACAGCAAGACAGCCAACTAGACTAGCAAAGAATGCCATTTTTTCTGGTGAGTTGGAAAAATTTCTGACTGAAGCGGGAGGGATTATCATTAATGATGTTATTAAAAGCATGCCGACGACTTTCATGCTTAAGGCAATTACAGTTGCAATTAATAACATAAGCAATAAACGCATTCGGCCTACATTCAGACCTTCGGCCTGAGCAAGTTCTTGGTGCAAAGTAATGGTAAGCAGCTGATTCCAGGAAAGCACTAATATTATTAAGGCAGTAATTACACCAGCAGCAATCCACATTAAATCTCGATTTGTGACGGTGAGTAAATCACCAAACAAATAAGCCATAAGATCCATATTCGCATCAGTGAAACTGAGAATAACTAAACCAACAGCTAATGAGCTGTGAGCAAGTATGCCGAGTATGGTGTCAGTTGCTAAATGGTGTCTGCTCTCCATGCTGAATAGAAGAAGCGCAATAACTAAACAGGCCAGAATGACTGAAAACTGCAAATTAATATCTATGAGTATGCCGAAGGAAATACCAAGCAGGGCTGAGTGAGCTAGAGTGTCGCCAAAATAGGCCATGCGTCGCCAAACAACGAAGCATCCAAGTGGCCCGGCAATCAGGGCAACTAATAAACCGGCAACGAGCGCGCGCAAAATAAAATCAGCCATGATCGTGCCCTGAGTGATCCCCATTTAATGCTTCGCCATTTACTACTTCACCATCAAGGGAATGGCTGTGATTGTGGTGATGGGCATAAACGGCAAGAGAAGCTGCCTGTTTTTTACCAAACAGTTCTAAATAAGCGGGATCGTTACTTACTTGTTCGGGGTGGCCATGGCAACAGACGTGCTGATTCAAACAAATTACTTCATCGGTAGCAGACATCACTAGATGTAAATCATGAGAGACGATTAATATTCCACATTGGTGACTATCACGAATAGACGCAATGAGTGCATATAGTTCGGCCTGGCCATTTATGTCTACACCTTGCACCGGTTCATCAAGCACTAGTAGTTCTGGATCTTGAATTAAAGAGCGTGCTAGTAGCACTCGCTGTAGTTCGCCGCCCGAGAGGGAATGAATTTGTGAATGCAATAAATGTGCAGCTTTGACTTCATCCAATACCTTCTCAATTAATTCTGGTTTGGCTCGCACAGCTAAATGTAAAAATTTCTGTACTGAAATTGGCATGCTGTTGTCGACATGTAAACGTTGCGGCATATAACCAATGCGTAAATTATTTCGTAAATTCACCTTGCCAGCACTCGGCGCGAGTAAACCAAGTACAATTTTCACCAAGGTAGTTTTACCAGCTCCGTTGGGGCCAATTAAGGTTACGATTCGCTTAGCATCAATCTGTAAATTGATGTTTTGCAAAATTTGTTTGCCATCAATCGCTAATGATATGTTTTGAGCTTGAAGAAGACTGTTCGTCACGTTGAAATTAAGTCCATATTAAATCTAAATTGCTGATTTTGAATTACAAAGTTTGCGCACAAGGCGAGGTAATATATCATAGAGGGCTTTTCAGAATCAGCTAAGATATAACCCGAACTTAAATAGGTATAAAGCTTTGTCCCGCAAAGTATTAATTAGTTTATTGTTTTATTCCCAATTAGCTATTTGTACATTAGTTAATGCTCAACCTGTAGTTAGCGCTAGCATTAAGCCTTTGCAGCTAATCGCAGCGGCTATTACGGCGGATATAACTGCTTATAACGAGCCGGTATTGATAATGGGGCCTGCTCAAGATCCCCATCATCCTTTTTTGCGGCCCTCTGAAAGGAGAGCAATGTATGAGGCGGATATCTTGCTTTGGGTAGGGCCGCAGCTAGAAGCTGCATTGGCTGATGTAGTCAATCAATCATCATCTGCAATTATTCATGCTTATGAATTAACTCAAGATAAAGGTTTGGCCATTCCTGGAGTTATAGATCCTCATGTATGGTTGTCTACTCAAAATGCTCGACAGATTGCTGCTGCTTTGGCAGAACAATTACTTGTGCAAGATGCTGGTAATTATCAGAACTACAGCAAGAATCTAAATGAGTTCAATAATTCGATGAATGAGCTTGATGCCGACATTAATGCAACACTTGAACAACTGATAGATATCCCTTTTGCCGTCTATCACAATGCGTTTAGCTATTATGAGCATCAGTACGGTCTAGTGCACATTGCAAGCTATACAGATAATGAGGAAATGCAACCAGGCATACGCAAAGTGATGGAAGTCAGAGAAATATTGGCCGCTAACAATGTGTCTTGCTTGGTATTAGAACCTTCTAACAACCCAGAAGAAATTAGTCAGCTGACTGGCCGGGATATGGATTTGGTAAATATAGACATACTGGGTTTTGATTATGCAGCGAATAAAACTGGCTATCGAGATTTTATGTTGGGCATAACTCAATCAATTAAAGAGTGCCTCCAACCATGAGCCCATTACCAGAAAAGCCCTTAATTCTTATTGATGGTTCCTCGTATTTATTCCGTGCTTATCATGCACTACCACCTTTAACGACGACACGAGGGCAAGCAACCGGTGCTATTAAGGGTGTTATCAACATGGTGCGCAGCTTGATTAAGGAATACGCCGATTCGCCAATCGCTGTAGTGTTTGATGCCAAAGGCAAGACCTTTCGCAGCGATATTTATAAAGACTATAAGGCACATCGACCGCCAATGCCGGACGATTTGCGCACTCAAATAGAGCCTATTCACGAAATCATTAAGGCAATGGGTTTGCCTTTAATAGTCGTTCCGGGAGTTGAGGCTGATGATGTGATTGGGACCTTGGCAAAACAAGCGACAGAGCTTAAACGCGATACCTTGATTTCAACAGGCGATAAAGACCTTGCGCAACTGGTCAATGAACACATCACTTTATTAAATACCATGAACAAAGAAGTGCTGGATATTGAAGGCGTCAAAACTAAATTTGGCTTAGCCCCAGAACAAATTATCGACTATTTGGGATTGATGGGAGATACGTCTGACAATATACCTGGAGTGCCAAGTGTTGGGCCAAAAACAGCTGTAAAGTGGCTGGACAAATATGGCACAGCAGAGGCTTTGATCGAGCATGCTGATGACATTAAGGGAAAAGTAGGTGAAAAATTAAGAGAGCATATCGAGCAGCTTCGACTCTCTTGTGTGCTTGCCACTATTAAACTTGATGTTGAACTTGATGTTGGTCCTAACGAACTTGTGCATAAGCCGGCAGATAAAGAAGCTTTGTTAAGTTGGTATCTGACTTTGGAGTTTCGTACCTGGGTTAAAGAGCTTGAAGGAGAAGGTATCAAAGCTGAGGCAATCCAAATAGCGGGACAACCCGATCCGGCGAATTTAGCAGATATAGCAGATTTAGAAGAAGGGGAGTTTTTCCCACCACCTGAGAAGGTCAACTATCAGACAATAGTAAATTTAGATCAATTAGAATCACTCATTAGTGATGTTAATAAAGCAGATAGGCTGGCCATTGCCCTTGAAACTGATGGCGCTCAATTCATGTTGGCAAAAATTATTGGCATCTCATTATCATCTAAGCCAGGGCAGGCTAGTTATATCCCACTGTCACATGCCTACGAGGGAGCCCCAGAGCAACTCAATGCTGAAGAAGTGTTAAAAACTTTACAGCCTGTGTTGGAAGATCAAAGCATATTCAAAGCAGGGCATGACCTGAAATATATGAGTCATGTTCTGGCTAATGTAAGTATTAAGTTAGCAGGCTGTCGGTATGACACCATGTTGCAATCCTATGTTCTTAATTCAGTCGCGCATAAGCACACCCTTGATAAAGTTGCAGCTAATTATCTACAAGAAGATAAGCACTTACTGGAGGAGCTGCTTGGTAAAGGGAGAAATAAACTGACCTATGCTGAAGTTGAGATAGAAAAAGCGTCAGCTTATTCAGCTCAAAATGCCGATTTCACCTATCGACTACAGCAAGGCCTAGAATTAAAGCTCAATCAAACTGGCAAGCTAGCTGACATATATCAATATAAGGAAATCTCACTTCTACCTGCCCTTTATACGATGGAACAGCAAGGTATAAGGGTTGATTTATTCAGCCTGGCTCAACAAAGTGAAGAGATAGCATTGCGTTTGAACGAGCTTGAGCAGGAAGCCTATAAACTGGCTGGTGAAGAATTTAACCTTGGCTCACCGGCTCAGCTACAAAAGATCTTTTATGAAAAGCTTAATTACCCTGTTATCAGCAAAACTGCTAAAGGGCAGCCTTCAACGGCGGAGCCAGTATTACAAGAATTAGCACTGGAATATCCATTACCAAAACTGTTATTGGAATATCGCACACTGAGTAAATTAAAAAGTACTTATACTGATAAATTACCGCAAGATGTTAATCCTCAGACTGGACGTATTCACAGTACCTTTCAACAAGCTGTAGCTGCCACTGGACGCTTATCTTCCACCGACCCGAATTTACAGAATATTCCTATACGCACAGAACAAGGTCGAAAAATTCGAAAAGCCTTCATTGCTGAGGAAGGCAAAATATTGATGGCAGCTGATTACTCTCAAGTGGAACTACGCATCATGGCGCATTTGTCGGGTGATGAAGGTCTAAGTGTCGCCTTTCAGCAAGGTTTAGATGTCCATCGTGCAACAGCAGCAGAAATTTTTGATGAGGAGCTCGATCAAGTAAATAGTGATCAGCGTCGTAGTGCAAAAGCGATTAATTTCGGCTTGATCTACGGTATGTCTGCATTTGGCCTAGCTAAACAGCTGGGAATAGGGCGTCATGATGCACAAGAATATGTCGAACGTTATTTCCATCGTTATCCTGGAGTGCGTGACTACATGGAAAATACGCGGCAAGTCGCCGATGAGCAAGGCTATGTAGAAACATTATTTGGACGCAGATTGTATTTGCCTGGTATCCATGCGAGTAACGGTATGATTCGCAAAGCAGCAGAGAGAACTGCTATTAATGCGCCAATGCAGGGTACAGCAGCCGACATAATTAAACGTGCCATGGTTGATATTCAGCATTGGCTAAGTATTGCAGGGCTAGATGCCCGGCTTCTGCTACAGGTACACGACGAATTAGTGTTTGAGGTGAGTGAATCAGACTTGGCTCTTCTGTCAGAAGGTGTCGAATTTAGAATGGCTTCAGCAGCAGCATTAGATGTTCCTTTAATCGTAGATATTGGCTCTGGTGCTAATTGGGATGAGGCACATTAATATTTATAATGTGCCATTGCACGTGCAGTTATAATTTTGCAAATAATCGAATTTATACGAATTATCCGGAACTATTTGAAACCAGATCAGTCACACTTAAATAGTGGGCTGGTTTTCTCCCCGATTTCCCAGTCTACTAGAACGACCTAAAAACTCCTTCTATTTGTAGGAGATAGGGCTCTAACTACTTTCTCCTGTGGTTAGGGCCCGACTTTTTATAAGAGATTGATTTTCAAGAAATTATTTTAAAGTTTGTAAGGCTTACTTAGGTCTTAATGCTTTCTAGTACGTTGTCTTCATCTTGGTTTAACCAAGCATTTAATTGCTTGCGTAGATCATTAACCCCGCTTCCTTTTAAGGCAGAAAACAATTGTAGGCTGATATTTTTGCCATGGGGTTTTAATTGTTTTTGAGCTGCAAGCAAAGTAGCTTTTGCAGCGCCATGTTTTAGCTTATCTGCTTTAGTTAATAAAATGTGTAAAGGTATTTCTGCACGAGAAGCCCAATCAATAATCATCATGTCACTGTCTTTAAAAGGATGCCGAATATCTACAAGCAGTATTACACCCTGTAAAGACTGCCGTTCTTCAAGATAACGTGTAAGTTCCTTTTCCCATTTCTGCTTCATCTTAGGGGGAACTTTGGCATAACCAAAACCGGGCAGGTCGACTAGATAGTGACCATCGGTAATCTCAAAGTAATTGAGTAATTGGGTTCGTCCTGGTGTTTTACTTGTACGAGCCAGCTTAGGCTGTTCCGTTAGAATATTGATAGCGCTGGATTTCCCAGCATTTGAACGTCCAATAAATGCTGCTTCCAATGCATTATCTTCTGGGCACTGTGACAGAGTCCCCGCACTGGTTAAAAAACTAGCATTACGATAATCAAGGCCGGCTTTAGACATGGTGAACTCTAATTAGATGCTTGTGGGTCATTGTTGGGGTGTTATGCCTGATTTGTTAAAGCAATTATTGTTTATGGAGAATCAACTGTTCGCACTATTTCGGACTATTAGCCTAAGCAAATAGCATAATAGAACAGTAAATATACTCTGAATGATTTCCTGTATAAGGCGTCTTTGTCATCGCAGCGGGATAAGGTATAATCCCCCCGCTTTTCAGCAGCTGGGAAGTATAGCATAGCCTTGGATCGCAATAGATCGGCACATAGAGCCTTAGCTCTTAGTTTAGGCTCTAATTAAATTAGAATATATTTGATGGAAAGACGCATGAACAGAATTTTTCTTGTTGCAATGTTTGTATTGGCTTTTAGTTCTACTGCGCAGGCGCAGATGGCTGGAAACGCGATTGCAGGTAGATCAAAAGTCGCCGCTTGTGGTGCTTGCCATGGTGCAAGTGGCAATGAAATGGTTATTCCTGGAACAGCTAAGTTGGGCGGGCAAAATCAAAATTATCTTTACAAGCAACTGCAGGATATAAAAAATGGAACCAGAGCAGTTTTATTGATGACAGGTCAGTTGAATGCTCTTTCAGATCAAGACTTGGCAGATATAGCTGCACATTATGCTTCTCTTGAGGAGCCAACTGGTGCTGCAGAGGAGTCAGCCCTAGATTTAGGTCAAACACTTTATCGTGCTGGTAATGCCAATATTGGCGTAGCAGCATGTTCTGCTTGCCACTCACCAACGGGTGCAGGTAATAATGGAGCTGGTTATCCGGCATTACGCGGACAAGATCCTGCTTATACTGAATCGCAATTACGCGCATTTCGTGATGGTACTAGAAACAATGATCTTGCAGGCGTTATGCAAGACAACGTCGCTAGACTTAATGATGCAGAAATTCAAGCCTTGGCATCTTATGTTTCCGGGCTGAGAGCTGAATAGGGCTGATTAAGGAAATAAAATGAATTATTCAGCCAGTATTAAGCTGGTTACTATAAAAAGGGTGCCAAACGGCGCCCTTTTTTGTATCTTTACTCGATAAAGAGCTGAGTTGAACACTTTATAGTTAACAATTAGCTAAAAACGAAGCTGAATAGTTAAGAATAAGCCTTAATTTTTTTTAAATAAGAATCATTGAATTTACGTTTAGTCTGGAGACAACGATGAAAGTACTACTTAAACCTGTTTTGCTAGCTTTTGCTTTTGTGGCATTGAGCGCATCAGTTTTTGCACAACCAGCACGTTACATTGAAGGCACACATTATGTTGCGCTGGATGCTCCTGTTCGCACAGTTGATCCAAATAAAATCGAAGTAGTAGAAATTTTTTGGTATGGCTGTACTCACTGTTATTCATTTGAGCCATTAATTGAAAACTGGGAGGCTAATGCAGCTGAGGATGTTGCTTTTGTCCGTAGCCCAGGCATGTGGAATGCCATGATGCAAACTCATGCTCAACTTTATTACACTTCAGTAGAACTGGGGGTGTTTGAAGAAACTCACAATGAGATTTTTGATGAAATTTTGCTACGCGCAAATTACTTGCAATCAGAAGCCGCGGCTAAAGATTACTTTACGGGTAAAGGTGTTTCTGGCGCTGACTTTGATGCAGCTTGGAATTCATTTACAGTAACTTCTGCTGTTAACAGAGCAAATACAAACATGCGCGATTATGGTGTACGCAGTACACCAAATTTAATCGTCAATGGTAAGTATAGAATTGTGACTAACCAAGCGGTACCAACTCAAACAGATATGCTGGAAGTAGTTGATTATTTGGTTGAGATGGAACGCAGCAATATGTAAGCAAGATTTAAAAGCACTAAGATATTATTAAAAATAAAACGCCCATGATGTTATGCATCGTGGGCGTTTTTATTTAAACTGATTATTTATTTTATTGAGTGAAGAAATAAAAAGTCATGCAAGAAAGAATCGTCATACTAGGCGCTTTAGGACAACTAGGCAGCTTAATCAAAAACATAGCTCCTGCTAACATCGAGCTGCATGCTTTTGATGTTAGTGAGTTTGATATTTCCAATCTAGCTCAGCATCAATCGCTTTATCAGGAACTAGCTCCAACCACTATTATTAATACTGCAGGTTACACTCAAGTTGATAAAGCCGAATCTGAGCAAGAAGATGCATTTGCAGTAAACGCCGAAGGTCCCGCCAATATTGCTAAGGCTTGTTCAGAAAGTTGTCGCATCATTCATATATCCACAGACTTTATTTTTGATGGAGAAAAGCAGGCGCCGTACATGCCCAGCGATTTAGCTTCACCCCTGAGTGTATATGGGGCGAGCAAGTTAGCTGGTGAAGAAAAACTTCAGACCATTAGGCCTGATAGTTCAATTATAAGAACAGCTTGGTTATATTCTGCACAAGGTAAAAACTTTATGAATATGATGCTTAACCTTATGGCTGAGCTAGAAGAGTTGGCGATTGTGAATGACCAGATTGGTACACCAACCTCAGCCCATACCTTGGCAGAAGTAGTATGGCGTTTTGTTGCTAATAGAGAATTGAAAGGTATTTATCATTGGACTGATCAGGGTGCTGCCAGTTGGTATGACTTTGCTGTTGAAATAAAGCAGCAGGCATTGGCCATAGGCTTGTTAGAGAAAGATATTTCGCTTCGTGCAATAAGCACTCAAGAATATCCGACACCAGCACAGCGACCTAAGTATTCAGTTTTGGATAAGAGTGATACTTATAAAGCAATTCAATTTCAAGGAAAAAGTTGGCAGGAAGAACTAAACACAGTATTAAGAGAGCGTTTACCTATAGAATAGTCACCAGTAATATTTAAAAGCGAAGCAATAACAGTGAAAATTTTAGTAACATGCGGTGCAGGTTTTATTGGTAGCGCCGTTATCCGACATATTTTACAAAATACTGATGATGCCGTTATCAATGTTGATAAACTTACCTATGCAGGAAACTTAAGCTCTATCTCTGAAGCCCTACCTTCTAAGCGCTATGACTTTTGCCAGGTTGATATTTGTGATCATGCCGCCTTAACTAAAGTCTTCCAGGATTATCAACCTGATGCAGTTATGCATCTTGCTGCAGAGTCACATGTAGATCGTTCTATTGATGGCCCCGGGGATTTCATTCAGACTAATATAGTTGGGACATATCAATTATTAGACATTGCTCGTGAATACTGGGGAAAATTAAAAAAAGAAAAAAAATCGAGTTTTGTTTTTCATCATGTTTCCACTGATGAAGTGTATGGCGATTTAGATGGACCTGAAGGATTTTTCACAGAAGAAACAGCCTATGATCCTAGCTCGCCCTATTCGGCTTCTAAAGCGAGCTCTGACCATCTGGCTAGAGCTTGGCACCGCACATATGGATTCCCAATTCTAATAACTAATTGTTCGAATAATTATGGGCCATATCATTTTCCAGAAAAATTGATTCCTCACATAATATTAAATGCACTTCAAGGCAAGCCTTTGCCGGTTTATGGTGATGGGACTCAAGTGCGTGATTGGTTATATGTTGAGGATCATGCCAGAGCCCTTTATAAAGTAATCACTGAAGGAAAAATAGGTGAGACTTATAATATTGGTGGCCATAATGAGAAACAAAATATAGAAGTTGTACAAAGTATTTGCGCTATTCTTGAAGAGTTGGCGGCTGATAATCCTAATTCAGCAAGCTCTGGTAAAGGGTATGTAGATTTAATTGAGTTTGTAAAAGACAGACCTGGGCATGATCTGCGCTATGCCATTGACGCTTCTAAAATTGAGAAGGATCTCGGCTGGAGTCCAGCAGAAAGTTTTGAAAGTGGCATTCGTAAAACTGTACATTGGTATTTAGAAAATTCAGAATGGTGGCAAGCTGTACTTGATGGTAGTTATCAATTACAACGACTGGGAGCAGAGGGAGGAGTAAAAGAATGAAAGGTATAATACTCGCCGGCGGGTCTGGCACTCGCTTACATCCCGTTACACAATCTGTCAGTAAACAAATTCTGCCGATCTATGATAAGCCCATGATTTATTACCCCTTGAGCACTCTAATGCTTGCAGGGATTAAAGAGATTTTAATTATTTCTACACCCAGAGATTTGCCGACCTTTGAAAATTTACTTGGCACTGGTGAAAAATGGGGGCTAGAATTTACTTATGCAGAGCAACCTTCGCCTGATGGTTTAGCTCAAGCATTTCTAATCGGTGAAAAGTTTATTGGTGATGACTCAGTAGCTTTGGTGCTGGGCGATAATGTTTTTTATTCGCACTTCTTACAGGACTCATTATTGAAAGCAGCTAGTAAAGTTAAAGGGGCAACTGTTTTTGGATATCACGTGCAAAATCCAGAGGCTTATGGCGTAGTTGAGTTTGCCGATGATGGTAGTGTGATTTCGGTGGAAGAAAAACCAGCTGTTGCAAAATCAAATTATGCAATTACTGGGCTTTATTTCTACGATAATCGGGTTATTGAAATCGCTAAAAATGTTAAACCCTCTGCCAGAGGTGAGCTAGAAATAACCGATGTAAATCGGAATTATTTAGAAGCAGAGGAACTGACCGTTGAAATTTTGGGTAGAGGCGCGGCTTGGCTTGATACTGGTACACATGCAAATTTGTTAGCCGCTAGTACTTTTGTACAAACTATTGAAGATCGTCAAGGTTTAAAGATCGCTTGTCCTGAAGAAATCGCATACCGAATGAATTTTATTAATGCCGATCAACTCAAAGCTTTAGCGGAACCACTTAGAAAAAGTGGTTACGGAGAATATTTATTCCAAGTGCTTAATGACAAGGTTTATTAATGGAAATCATTAAGACTGCTATCCCAGATGTGCTGATATTTAAGCCAACAGTCTTTGGTGATGATCGTGGCTTTTTTATGGAGACTTATCGAGAAAGCTGGTTCCACGAAGCTGGGATGACAGCAGGCTTTGTTCAAGATAACCACAGCGCTTCTGAAAAGGGGGTGCTGCGAGGTTTGCATTATCAGTTACAACAACCACAAGGTAAATTAGTTAGAGTTATATCTGGTGAAGTTTACGATGTTGCAGTAGATCTAAGAAAGAAATCCCCAACATTCGGCCAGCATGTAGCAACGGTGTTGACGGCTGAGAATAAACAAATTTTTTGGGTGCCACCTGGGTTTGCGCATGGCTTCTTGGTATTGAGTGATAAGACTGAGTTCGTCTACAAATGTACCAGTTACTACGCCCCAGACGATGAGTATGCGTTACTTTGGAATGACCCAAAGCTAGATATTGCCTGGCCACTTGATGGTATCGGCGAGCCGACTTTATCTGCTAAAGATCAAAATGCCTCTTTGCTTGCTGAAGCTATATTGTATTCATAGCCTAGAACTACCTAGACAAGAATAGCCTTTCTACTGCGAGTACCAGAACAAGAAATTTACAGGTATAATGCCGCCCTCAAAATTATTCAAGTTATCTGATAAAGCAACAACTAAGCGTAAGCAAACGGTAGAGGTATAAAAGTGAATTTTAGGATATCAACCCTTATTTCAGGATTAATAATCATGTTGTCAGCATTCGCTAGTGCAGCTACATCAGACGATGATATTCGCGAGCGCCTACAACCGGCTGGATCAGTTTGTGTGGTTGGAGATTCATGTGCTGCTGGTTCTACGGTTGCTAGCGGCCCAGCAGGGGCTAGAGATGCTGCGACAATTTATCAGACTTTTTGTGTAGTTTGTCATGCTACTGGCGTTAGTGAATCACCTATATTAGGTAATGCTGAGCATTGGGCAACACGGATAGCACAAGGTACAGATGCCCTTTATCAAAATTCAATTAATGGATTGAATGTAATGCCTCCACGCGGCACCTGTATGAACTGCTCTGATGATGAGTTGCGTTCTACTGTTGATTTCATGCTGGACGCACTAGATTAAAAACCCAATACTTAAGTGGTAAATACTTGCTCAAGTAATTACCACTCAGCTACTCGTCTTTTTTTTCTTTTTATAATCAATATTTGCCAAGCTCGTAAATTTGAACTATTAAATAGTGTATTCCTACTTTCATGGAAGAAAGTTAATGTCCCTGGCAATTGTCTATTCTCGTGCCAATATAGGTATTGAAGCGCCTTTGGTTGCAGTTGAAACACATCTATCAAATGGCTTACCCGGATTCTCAATTGTTGGCTTACCAGAGGCAGCAGTCAGGGAAAGTAAAGAAAGGGTTCGCAGTGCGATTTTGAACTCATTGCTAGAGTTTCCAGCAAAGCGCATTACGGTAAATTTAGCGCCAGCAGATTTGCCAAAAACAGGTGGACGTTTTGATTTGGCTATTGCTGTCGGTATCTTAGTTGCCTCTGGTCAATTACCTGAAGATAAAATTGCACTGATTGAATTCATGGGAGAGCTGGCGCTTTCCGGTGAACTTAGAACTATACCGGGAGTAATCCCGGGCCTCATCGCCTGTCGTGCAGCGCAACGTCAAAGCATTATTCCTCAAGCTAATGCTGATGAAGCGGGATTAGTTGATGACAGCGATATCAGGCTGTGTAAGCATTTGCTTGAAATCTGCCATCACCTGGCAGGAGAAAAAAATTTACCACAAGCCAAGAAAATAGATTCTGTAAAACAATGCTATAGCGAGACGCTCGATGATGTTGTTGGGCAAGAACAAGCTCAGAGGGCATTAATTTTAGCGGCTGCAGGCGGACATAATTTGTTAATGAGTGGCCCTCCCGGAACGGGAAAAACAATGCTAGCAAACCGCTTGTGCACGCTCTTACCAGAACTTGATGAAAAGTCAGCACTCGAAGTGGCTGCTGTGCAATCCATTGCAAATTCAAATTCATCTATAAAAGCGAATTTTAATACTCCTTTTCGTGCCCCTCACCATACTGCTTCAACTGTTGCATTGGTTGGTGGAGGCAAGGACATTTCGCCAGGTGAAATTAGCCTGGCTCAGAATGGCGTGCTGTTTTTGGATGAACTCCCAGAGTTTAATCCTAGAGTGCTAGAAGCACTAAGAGAGCCCATTGAGAGAGGCAGCATATTGATATCTCGTGCTGCATATCAGGCTAGATTACCAGCACGCTTTCAACTAATTGCAGCGATGAACCCTTGCCCCTGTGGTTACTATGGCGACTCTGAGCGTGAATGTCGGTGTACTATTGAGCGAATTAAAAAATACCAACAGCGAGTTTCTGGTCCTTTGCTAGATAGAATAGATCTGCAAATTGAATTAGCTAGGCTGAACAAAGCGGATCAAGAAAAATTATTGCAGCAAAAGAACAGCAAAATGAATAGTACAAAGATAAAAGCTCAGGTTGATAATTGCAGACAACGACAGCTCTTTAGATCTGGAAAAACCAATGCTCATTTAAATCAGCAGGAAATTCTGAGCTATTGCCAATTAGAGAACTCTAATCGCTCGCTTTTAAACAAAGCAATGCAACAACTCAAGCTTTCTACTAGAGCCTATTTTCGCGTTCTAAAAGTCGCTAGGACAATAGCTGATTTTGCCGGTGAAGATCGTATACATCGGCAGCATTTGCTTGAGGCGATTACTTACCGGCAATTAGATCGATAATAAAGAAAGTCAGTTTTTAGCCGCTGTTTCGAGATCGGCGATTTTTGCTTCTAAATCAGTAATGGTTTGTTCGGCACGTTGAAGAACTTTAAGCTGAGTATCAAATTCTTCTCGAGTTACTAGGTTTAGTTTTCCTAAACTACTTTGTAGTAAAGAGAAAAATTGCTTTTCAATATCTGCCTTTATTGGTCCAGGAGCAGGAAGTATTTCACTTAATCTGGCGCTTAGCTGTTCCAAAATGTCTTTGTCTATCATAGCAAGGGTCTTCTTTGTTATCTTTTGATTGAGCTCTATTTTAACATTGAGCACTCTAGGAGTAAGTTTAGTATCATCGTTTTGTTGCTTAAGGTAGCATATACTTTGATCAGCCCGTGAAAAGTATCAAGGGGTTATGCGAGGAGATTACAATGAAAATGATCACAGCTGTAATTAAGCCATTCAAGCTTGACGATGTTAGAGAAGCTTTGTCAGGTGTTGGCGTACAGGGGATTACTGCTACAGAAGTTAAAGGTTTCGGTCGTCAGAAAGGCCATACTGAGCTTTATCGTGGGGCGGAATATGTCGTAGATTTTCTACCTAAGGTTAGGTTGGAAATAGCTGCTGATGATTCAGCAGTTGATCAAATTATCGAAGTACTAACAAAAGCTGCTGCTACTGGGAAAATCGGAGATGGCAAGATTTTCGTTAGCGACTTAGAGCAGGTTATTCGTATTCGTACCGGAGAGTCTGGCTCAGACGCTTTATAAAAATCTGTATTAGTCCACGTTAGAGTAAGATTTGTCGTTAAACTCAACTATTGAAATCGCCCCAAAGTAATTGCAGAGATGTTAGTGCTGCAACTGGGGCTGTTTCGGTCCTGAGAATCCTTGGACCTAAACGAATTGCTTGAAATCCAGCCTTAGTTGCATGATTAATTTCTTGCTCTGAAAAGCCCCCTTCTGGCCCGATGAGTAATGCGACGTGAGTTGGTTTTTCTTCGCCTGGCAAAGCCGTCTTTCCTGTGGGCTCAAAAATCAATTTAAGCTCACAATCCAACTCTTTACACCAGCTTGAATACTGCTGAGGCAAATGAACTTTAGGTATTGAGTTCCGACTACTTTGCTCGCAGGCACTAATAACAATTTGCTGCCAATGTTTTAGTTTTTTTTGTAAACGTTCGCCTTGCAGCTTCACTTCAGAATACTTAGTGAATAATGGCACTATTTCAGTAACACCTAATTCAGTGCTCTTTTGGATGGCAATATCCATACGTTCACCACGTGATAAGCCAAGTCCCAATATGGTATGTAGTGGTGATTCTGAACTGGCCGCGGCAGATTCTTGGATTTCTAGCGTGATACTATGCTTGTCGATAACTGTGACTAGGGACTTATACTCGAATCCATCACCGTTGAATAAAATTATGTAAGCATTTGCTTTCAGGCGTAACACCTTACTGAGATAATGTGCCTGCTGACCCTCCAGTTTGATAGAGCTTTCTAATTTAAGTGGCAGGTCTGTGTAAATTCTGGAAATACGCATGCGCCAAGCATACAGCCACGTGATGAAACTGCAAGATGCATGCGGGCATTTAAGGTAAGAATGAGCAAACAAGATAACAATATATTTGATGTGATCATCGTTGGTGGTGGCATGGTTGGTCTAAGCATGGCCTTGTTACTTGCTCGTGGTATTGGTCAGGATAGTGGATTTAAACTGGCTTTGGTCGATGGACAGAAGACAGGACAGAATGTTGTAAAGAGGCAAAGGCAAAGACCACCAGCAGCTAACGAAAACATTTCTAGATTTAGTCCACGAGTATCTGCACTAAGCCATGCAAGCCAAACATTATTTGAGTCTTTAGAACTTTGGCAGACTTCTATTGCTCCACATGCATGCCCCTATGAAAATATGTATGTATGGGACGCCGAAGGTACAGGCAATATCAATTTTTCTGCGCTTGATATTCATCAATCAAATTTAGGACATATCGTGGAAAACAATGTTATTACCGAAGCCTTACTAGAGGCACTAACTCTACATACAAATCTAAAATTATTTAATGAGTCACAGGTGAGCGCTTATCAAGCTCAAGCCGAATACCAGACTATTTGTTTAGAAGATGGTACGGAATTACAAAGTAATCTTATTATTGCTGCAGATGGTGCAAATTCTTTCATTAGACAAGAAGCTGATTTTGATATCAGGTCTTGGTCATATCAACACCAAGCACTTGTCACCACGGTGCAAACTGAAAAGCCACATAATTTTACTGCTGCTCAGTGCTTTTTAAGAAGCGGGCCCTTAGCTTTTTTACCCTTGTTGGATCAAGAAAATGAAAAGGACTCACAGTTCTATTCTTCAATTGTTTGGTCATGTGATCCAGAAAAGGCGACATTGCTTATGGATATGGATAAAGCAGCTTTCCAATCGGCTTTACAAGAAGCTTTTGAGAATAGGCTAGGGTCTATTCAAGATTCGGTCAAGCGATTCGCCTTTCCTTTATGGCAACGGCATGCCGCATCTTATGTGAAGCCTGGCCTTGCCCTAATTGGTGATGCTGCTCATAGTGTCCACCCCCTTGCCGGACAAGGCGTAAACCTAGGTTTGCTGGATGCCGTAAGTTTGTATGAAGTGATAAGGCAGGCATCGGACAAGGGTGAAGACTTTAGCTCGGAACAGGTGCTTAGTCGTTATCAACGTCAGCGCAAAGGACATAATTTGAGCATGATGGCTTTAATGGAAACTTTCAAGCGTGGTTTTGAGTCAGATGATCTGATGATTCGATGGATGAGGAATGTTGGCCTTAGCTTTGTAGATAAAGTGACTCCAATCAAACATCAGCTAATGAAAAAAGCCATAGGCCTTTAAGATCAATCTACCTACAGTTTGCGTATTATAAGCTTGCTATATCAAATGAGAATGATTATCATCTAGCGCCATTTTGGAGTGCTATCATGTTAAATCGCGTGTTATTTATTACGCTAGCTTGCTTAAGCCTTTTTGCCTGTGCAGAAGAAAGAGCGCAAGTTGATTCCCCTGACTCTGAAATGAGCGTTCAAGGAAGCATGCTTGAAATTACCAACCCAGTAATCGTTTATTCCTCTCGACAAGAATATCTAATTAAGCCGCTTTTCGATCGTTTTACAGATGAAACTGGGATTGAAGTGCAATATCAAACTGGTGAAGAAGGCCCATTAATTGCCCGTCTACAGGCTGAAGGTGAAGCAACTTTTGCGGATGTTTTATACACTGTAGATGCTGGTAATCTCTGGTCAGCCTCAAATAGAGGCTTATTAGCATCTGTCGATTCTGCAAGCTTGCAACAAAATATTCCTGAGCATTTACGTGAGCCCTTAGGGCAGTGGTTTGGGCTTTCTGTTAGAGCAAGAACGATTGTATATGCTAAGGATCGAGTTAATCCTAGCGAACTTTCTACTTACTCAGCATTAGCAGAGTCACAATGGCGTGACCGATTGTGTCTGCGAACTTCAAAAGAGGTTTATAACATTTCGTTGGTGGCCACCATGATTGAAAGACTGGGTGAAGAAGCTACGCAAAATATTATTGAAGGCTGGGTTAACAATTTGGCTGCCCCGGTTTTTAGTAGCGACACTTTGGTGATCGAAGCTATTGCTGCTGGCCAGTGCGATGTGGGTCTGGTGAACTCTTATTATTTGGGGCGTAAGCAAGTTGATGACCCTGATTATCCGGTAGCTTTGTTTTGGGCTAACCAAGAAACTTCAGGCACGCATGTCAATATTTCCGGTGCAGGTATTACTCGGTATGCTAAAAATCCTGAGGGAGCTCAACGTTTATTAGAGTGGCTATCAACAGAAGAGCCGCAAATAATGTTTTCAGAAATGAATCTTGAAATTCCTGCAAATCCAACGGTGCCATCTGCTGAGCAAGTTGCTGCTTGGGGTGAGTTTATTCAAGATAGCATTAATGTTGAAGCCGCAGGCCGCCTGCAAGCTGCTGCGGTAATGTTAATGGACCGAGCGGATTACCGCTAAACCGCCTGTCATATGTCACAAGATGCACTAGAAAATGTCTCCAAAGAACGCGGTGTAAAACACTGGCCTTGGAAAGTATTATCCTACTTTATCGCAGCGATTGTTGTCTTGCCGATACTAGTGATTCTTGTTCAATGGGGCACGATAGGTTTTGGCGAGCAAGAAATCTGGCAGCATCTTTTTGATACCAAACTCGACCGCCTACTTATAAATACGCTTGTATTGATGCTCGGTGTAGGAGTCGGCGTTACTACACTTGGCGTAAGCCTTGCGTGGTTAACTTCAGTCTGTGCTTTCCCAGGACGGAAGTTATTTGAATGGGCTTTAATGCTGCCTTTGGCCATCCCAACTTATGTAATGGCTTTTGTGTTCCTTGGTTTGATGAATTATACCGGCCCAGTACAAACCACTTTACGTAGCTGGATTGGTGATGAGGTCTATTTCCCTAATGTACAAGCTTCTGGAGCAGTAATTCTGGTACTAAGCCTTGTGCTTTACCCTTATGTTTATATGCTCGCACGCAGTGCTTTTCTAACACAGGGACGCAGCATGATGGATGCTGGCAGAATTCTTGGTAAGACTAGCTGGCAATCATTTTTCAAAATAGCTGTACCAATTGCTAGGCCTGCAATAATTGCTGGCCTTGCTCTAGCCTTAATGGAAACATTGGCTGATTTTGGAGCGGTTTCAATATTTAATTACGATACTTTTACAACGGCAATCTATAGTGCTTGGTATGGATTATTTAATCTGGCAGTGGCCGCGCAGTTAGCAAGTCTATTGCTTTTATTTGTAGCAGTGGTGTTATTCGCTGAACAAAAAGGCAGAAAACAAGCCCGTTATACTCAACAAAATAATCGCAATATTCAGCTATACAAATTAAAAGGTTGGCAGGCCCTAGCAGCAACAGGTTTTTGTACTGCGGTCATGCTGTTGGCATTTGTGTTGCCATTAGGCCAGCTTGTTCTTTGGTGTATTGAGATTGCTGCAGAAGAATTAGACAGTCGCTATGTTGGATTTTTATTAAACACCTTAGGCCTTGGTTTGATTGCGGCTGTGCTTACTACCCTTTTTGCTTTATTGCTAGCCTATGTTAAGCGTTTACCAGCAGGTACTGTTGAGAAGCGTTGGCAAAGTTTGGCAATACGAATTTCTACCTTAGGTTATGCATTACCTGGTTCAGTATTAGCAGTCGGAATTATATTAAGTTTTACTTTCTTAGATCAGGCCATTATTGGTGTAGTGCAAAACGTTTTTGGTCTTAGCATAAGGCCGTTGCTTGTAGGCAGTCTATTTGCCTTGGTTTTAGCATATAGCACACGCTTCATGGCAGTGGCCTTTGCTCCTGTTGAGGCGGGGTTTGAAAGAATAAATCCTAAGGTTATTGAAGCCGCTAAAAGTTTAGGGGCTTCACCAGCCCGATTGTTACACCAGATATATATACCGCTTCTAAAGCCAGGTCTGCTAACAGCATTAATCATAGTCTTTGTAGATGTTATGAAAGAAATGCCGGCAACTCTGATTATGCGCCCATTTGGTTGGGATACATTAGCAGTTAGGATTTATCAAATGACTGCAGAAGGACAGTGGGAACGTGCAGCTTTGCCTTCTGTAACCTTGATTTTGCTGGGATTAATTCCAGTATTTTTGCTTGTTAGATCTTCCCGGCCCAGTAAGTAGTTAGTCATATTGTAGCTATATAAATCCTTGCAGGATGACTGGCTCTTACTTATGATAAAGACCATTAATTTTTTCCTGAAACTGTCTCTTAGGCAATGTCGGATGGAAAGCTGGATGATAAAGTTGAGGATTAAAACGTGAGTAATACACCTGAAGATTTATATTATGCTACAAGCCATGAGTGGCTAAAATTGGGCGATGATGGCGTTGCTACAGTCGGCATCAGTGACTTTGCACAATCTGAATTAGGCGATGTGGTCTATGTGGAACTACCTGAAACTGGCTCAATTATAAACGCGAAAGATGAGATTAGTGTTGTTGAATCTGTCAAAACGGCTTCTGATATATACTCACCCGTAAGCGGTGAGATAGTTGAGGTTAATGATAGCTTGGATGACAGTCCAGAATCGGTCAATAGTGGACCGTATAATAATGGCTGGCTATATAAAATAAAATTAAGCAATGAGGCAGAATTAGATGAATTGCTTAGTGCTGAAGATTACATAGATAACTGCGAAAGTTCTTAAATCTATATATTTATAAGCATGCAAAAAAGTCTAACAACGGAAATAGAGTATTGTGGTAGACGCAGACGGATTCAGGCCTAATGTTGGCATTATTATATTTAATGATGATGGCAAATTATTATGGGCAAAAAGAGCTGGCCAGGATGCTTGGCAATTTCCGCAGGGTGGAGTACAGGAAAATGAAGCCCCTGAATTAGCGGCTTTAAGGGAACTGCACGAAGAAGTTGGTCTAGAACCAGAAGATGTAGAGATAGTTGCTACTACTGTAGACTGGTTGCCTTATCGACTACCAAAGCAGTACATTCGCCAAAATTCCTATCCTGTTTGTATCGGACAAAAGCAAAAATGGTTTTTGTTTAAATTGTTGGGTGATACAAACAAGATACGCTTCGACCATACAGACAAACCGGAATTTGATAATTGGTGCTGGATTAACTACTGGGACCCTTTGGACCAAGTAATTTCTTTTAAGCGGGAAGTTTATCGCCAGGCTCTAGAAGAGTTAAGCCAGCCATTAAGTGAAGCACTTAACTTGCCATTAGCTCAAATTAGACAAACCGGCACAACTTCACCCTAAACTAAAATATTATGCTAGACACTTTGCGCAGCATCATTCAGGAAGTGAATGGGGCGAGAGACCTCAACGCTAGCCTGGACATTATTACCAAAAGGGTACACCGTGCGCTGGATACTAAAGTGTGCTCGGTATACCTGCTCGATCCTAATATAGACCGCTATGTGTTGATGGCCTCTATTGGCCTTGATCAAGCTGCAGTAGGTAAAGTAAGCCTGGGTGCAGAAGAAGGTCTTGTTGGCTTTGTTGCGCTTAGGGCTGAGCCAGTCAACCTGGATAATGCCAGCTCCCACCCAAGATATGTTTATCTTCCGGAAACCAAAGAGGAACAGTATGAGTCCTTTCTCGGGGTGCCGATAATTCATCACCAAGAAGTTCTTGGTGTCTTGGTCGTTCAACAACAAGAAAAACGGATTTTTGATTCTGAAGAAGAAGCTTTTTTAATAACCCTGTCTGCTCAGCTGGCGGGCCTAATTGCTAATGCTGAAGCTAGAGGTGCAATCACTGGGTTTAGCCCTTCAGGCATTAAAACCATTGATGTCAGTTTTGAAGGCGTCCCTGGCGCTCCAGGTATCGCGATAGCACAAGCAGTGACGGTATTTCCTCCGGCAGATCTCACTGTAATTCCTATACGTGCCTGTAAAGATATAAAAGCTGAAGTACGCTTTTTCAACGATTGCTTGAATACGGTACGAATCGATATCAGCGAATTAAAAATGAAGATCAAAGGCCAGCTTAGACCGGAAGAGCGTGAGCTGTTTGATGCTTATTTACACATGTTGAGCGACCAGGCCTTGGGCAATGAAGTTGTTGCCAAAATTAAAGAAGGTAACTGGGCACAAGGGGCATTAGCCAGTGTCGCATTGGAACATGTCAGTAACATGGAGCTTATTGATGATGATTATTTGCGTGAACGTGCCACTGATATAAAAGATTTATGTAGCAGAGTGCTTTTTTATCTGCAAGATAAACAACAAAAAACCATGGATTATCCCGAGCACTGCATCTTGGTTTGTGAAGAGCTATCTGCCGCTATGTTGGCCGAAGTTCCCAAGGAAAAACTGGCTGGGATTCTTTCAGCGAAAGGTTCAGGACATTCGCATGTCGCCATTTTAGCAAGGGGGATGGGAATTCCGGCAGTAATGGGAGCTATTGATATCCCTTTATCAGAGTTTGATGGCAAACAATTAATTATTGATGGCTATAACGGTAAAGTTTATGGGAATCCTTCAGTAGAACTATTGGCTCGTTTTCAGGAAATGGTTAATGAGCAAACTCAACTGTCTGAAGAGCTAGAAGCCATTAAGGATTTACCAGCTGAAACTTTGGACAAGCACAGAATAGGACTTTGGGTAAACACCGGTATGGTAACCGATTCGGCTACTGCTAAAGAACGTGGAGCTGAAGGCATAGGCTTGTTCAGAACAGAAGTGCCGTTTCTGTTAAAAGATCGCTTTCCAACTGAAAGAGAGCAGACTGAAATTTATCGGCCTCAGCTCGAAGCTTTTCATCCTAATCCAGTAACTATGCGAACACTTGATATTGGCGGTGATAAAGCATTGCCATACTTCAAGATCAGTGAAGAAAATCCTTTCCTTGGTTGGCGCGGAATCCGCGTCAGTATGGACCATCCAGAGATTTTTATATCTCAGGTGCGTGCCATGATGAAGGCCAGTCAAGGCCTAGATAATTTACAAATCATGTTGCCAATGATTAGTAGCATGGCTCAGGTCGATTATGCTATTCATTTAATAGATAGGGGTTATTCTGAATTGTTAGAAGAAGGACTTAACATCCATAGGCCTGATATCGGTGTCATGGTAGAAGTCCCTGCTATTACTTATCAAATGAATGCATTAGCGAAACGCGTGAACTTTATATCAGTGGGCACTAATGACCTTATTCAATATTTACTGGCAGTAGATCGAAATAATCCTAGAGTAGCGAATTTATTTTCTGTTTTTCATCCTCCGGTGTTACAAGTACTCAACGATATAGCTATAAATGCTGATAGAGTTAAGTTACGCCATAGTGTCTGTGGGGAAATGGCTGGTGATCCAGGAGCGGCCATACTATTAATGGCGATGGGCTATGAAGCATTGTCAATGAACATTAATGCCTTAGGTAGAGTTAAGTCCGTTATTCGCAATGTCACTATCAAGCAGACTAAATCATTACTCGAAAAAGCCTTACAAGCCGAAGATAGTGAGAAAGTAAAGTCCTTGATAGATATGGAGCTTTATAATGCTGGTGTTGAGAGATTACTACGTTCAGCTAGATCTTAACGAGTGTATAAATCAAATCATAGGATAGGTCATAGTTAGCCCGTTTTTTATCCTCCATTCCTGTTACAAAAAAAGTTATACTTCGGCGCTGTATGCTGCAATATCCAAACATAGATCCTATCGCAATTTCTCTCGGGCCTCTCCAGATTCACTGGTACGGAATTATGTACCTAATTGGTTTTGCTGCTGCCTGGTTTCTGGCAAAAAAACGTGCATCGATAAAAAACTCAACTTGGAGCGATGAGCAAGTTGGGGATTTAATTTTCTACGGCGCTATGGGTGTAGTCATCGGCGGGCGTATTGGCTACATGCTGTTTTATAATTTTTCATCATTACTCAGTGACCCGCTTTCATTATTTTATGTCTGGCAGGGGGGGATGTCTTTTCATGGCGGCTTCCTAGGCGTGATAGCAGCCGTTTACATATTTAGCAGGCTTACTAAAAAACCGGTGTTTAAAGTCTTAGATTTCGTTGCTCCTTTGGTGCCGATAGGGCTAGCGGCAGGTAGGATGGGAAATTTTATTGGCGCTGAACTTTATGGAAGAGCCACTGATGTGCCATGGGGCATGGTGTTTCCGACAGATCCCCTTGCCTTGGTTAGGCACCCATCACAACTATACCAAGCAGGCCTCGAAGGCTTAACTTTGTTTGTAATCATTTGGTTTTATTCAGCAAAACCTAGACCGACATTTGCAGTCAGCGGAATGTTTTGCATGGGCTATGGTTTGTTTAGAAGTTTTGTAGAATTTTTCAGACAACCTGATGATGGCGTTTTTGTGGCTTTTGGTTGGCTTACCAGAGGGCAGCTTTTATCATTACCGATGATAGTGGTTGGCGCCTTGGTGGTAATACTTGCGTACACAAACAGTTCATTTGACAAACCTAATACCAGGACAAAGGCATGAAGCAATACCTCGATATGTTGCAACACATTCTAGATAAAGGCGCAGCTAAAACTGATAGAACTGGCACGGGAACACAATCAGTTTTCGGCCATCAAATGCGTTTTGATTTGGCAGAGGGATTCCCTTTAGTTACCACCAAGAAATTACATTTACGTTCGATTATTTATGAACTACTCTGGTTTTTAAACGGTGATACTAATATTAAATATCTGCAAGAAAATGGGGTCAATATTTGGAATGAATGGGCTGATGATGAAGGAGAGCTAGGGCCGGTTTATGGTAAGCAATGGCGCGCTTGGCCTGGTAAGAACGGCGAAACTGTTGATCAAATTAGTAAAGTTATAAATAGTATAAAAACCAACCCAGATTCAAGACGACATATGGTGGTTGCCTATAACCCAACTTACGTCGATGAAATGGCATTGCCGCCTTGTCATTCTTTATTTCAATTTTATGTTGCTGATGGGAAGTTATCTTGTCAGTTATACCAGCGTTCAGCAGATACATTTTTAGGCGTGCCGTTCAATATTGCTTCTTATGCCTTATTGACTTATATGATGGCTCAACAATGCGATCTAGAACCAGGGGATTTTGTTTGGAGTGGAGGAGATGTGCATATTTATTCAAACCATATGGACCAGGTTAAAGAACAATTATCGCGTGAACTTTATCCCTTGCCGCAATTAAAAATTCTACGCAAACCTGGCTCCCTCTTTGACTATCAATTTGAAGATTTTGAATTTGTTAATTACCAATGCCACCCTCACATAAAGGCACCGGTCGCGGTGTAATGGAGAGCTGAATGAAATTGGCACTCATTGTTGCGATGGCAAAGAACCACGTTATTGGTATCAACAATAATTTACCCTGGCATCTTAGTGAAGATCTTAAATACTTCAAACGCGTGACGATGGGCAAGCCAATTATTATGGGGCGTAAGACTTTTGAATCGATTGGACGGCCTCTACCAGGGCGCACAAATATTGTGATTACCCGCAATGAAAATTATCAAGCAGATGAGATTAAAGTAGTTCACAGTTTAAAAGCTGCAATGGAGCTTTGTAATTCTATTGCGGTTATAGATGGCAGCGAAGAGGCCATGGTGATTGGTGGAGCAGAGCTGTACACGCAAGCGTTACCTTTAGCTGAGTATCTTTATCTCACTGAAGTGCATGCTGATGTGCAGGGTGATGCTTACTTTCCTGAATTTAATCGTAACGACTGGCAAGAAATTGCCAGAGATAATTTTAAAGCCGTTGAACCAAATCCCTATGATTACAGTTTTACTGTGTTAGAAAAAAAATAGTCAGCTTTAAAGAATCGCTCTGAATAGTTTCTATTATCCGCCCACCTGGTCAACGTTTCTTACAGCACCTTTATCCGCACTAGTTGTGAGTGCAGCATAAGCTCTTAGTGCAGAAGTAACTTTTCTTGGACGGTTCTCGGTTGGCTTCCAGGCTTTTTCACCGAGGCTTATCATAGCTTGACGACGTTGTTCCAATTCATCAGCGCTGATAGCAAGGTTGATACTACGATTTGGAATATCAATTTCAACGGTATCACCTTCATTAACCAAACCGATTTCTCCACCTTCGGCAGCCTCTGGTGAGGCGTGACCAATAGATAAACCAGATGTGCCACCAGAGAAGCGGCCATCAGTTAAAAGAGCGCATACTTTACCTAGACCTTTTGATTTTAAGTATGAAGTTGGGTACAACATTTCTTGCATACCAGGGCCACCTTTCGGGCCTTCATAAACGATAACCACAACATCTCCAGCAACAATTTGATCATCGAGAATGGCTTTAACCGCAGAATCTTGGCTTTCGAATAAACGTGCAGGTCCGGAAAATTTCAAAATGCTTTCGTCCACGCCTGCTGTTTTTACGATACAGCCATTGATGGCGATGTTGCCATATAACACGGCTAAACCACCTTCTGTACTGTAGGCATGCTCTATATCTCGGATGCAGCCATTTTCACGATCATCATCCAGAGAATCCCAACGAGTAGATTGACTAAAAGCCGTTTGTGTTGGAATGCCAGCAGGGCCAGCCATAAAAAAGTTTTGAATTTCTTCGCTTGGTTGGTTCTTAATATCCCATTTAAGCAGGGCTTCTTTCATAGAAGGGCTATGTATCAAAGGGCATTCAGAATTAAGCAAGCCTGCACGATCCAATGCACCTAAAATTCCCATGATGCCACCTGCACGGTGAACATCTTCCATGTGATATAGCGGGGTTGATGGTGCAACTTTACAAAGTTGGGGCACTTTTCGAGACAAGCGATCAATATCGTCTAGAGTGAAATCTAGTTCTGCTTCTTGAGCTGCTGCTAGTAAATGTAGAATAGTATTGGTCGAACCACCCATGGCAATATCGAGAGTCATGGCATTTTCAAAAGCCTTAAAGTTAGCAATCTCTCGTGGCAATACTGAAGCATCATCTTTTTCATAATAGCGTTTTGCCAGATCAACGATTAGACGACCAGCTTGCAGGAATAAATTTTCACGATCAGCATGTGTAGCTAGGGTTGAACCATTACCGGGTAAGGCTAAACCTAATGCTTCGGTTAAACAGTTCATGGAGTTAGCCGTGAACATGCCAGAACAAGAGCCGCAAGTTGGGCAAGCCGAACGTTCATAGGCAAGTGCGTCTTCATCACTGACGTTATCATCGACAGCAGCAACCATAGCATCAATTAGATCTAGCTTAATCACTTCACCAGCTAGTTTAGTTTTACCCGCTTCCATCGGGCCACCAGAAACAAATACGACTGGGATATTTAAACGCAGAGAGGCCATCAACATTCCGGGTGTGATTTTGTCGCAGTTGGATATACATACTAAGGCATCGGCGCAATGTGCATTGACCATGTACTCAATCGAGTCTGCAATGATTTCTCTTGAAGGCAAGCTATACAACATGCCGTCATGACCCATCGCAATACCATCATCCACAGCAATAGTATTAAATTCTTTAGCCACGCCACCCGATTGTTCAATTTCACGTGCAACCAACTGACCTAAATCTTTTAAATGCACATGCCCAGGTACAAACTGTGTAAATGAATTTGCAATCGCGATTATCGGTTTGCTGAAATCTCCATCTTTCATGCCGGTAGCGCGCCATAATGCACGAGCGCCAGCCATGTTGCGACCTTTGGTGGATGTGTGGGAACGGTATTTAGGCATAATATTTCCTATATGTTTGAAAGCTATTACGTATTGCCAGTGCTACGTTAAAAATTCACTCAATATGCTCATTTACTTTTTAGTAAACTCCGCTATTTCGTTAATTTTTGTCTTGCCCTGCCACTAATCATGACGCTTTCAATAGTGTCTCGTTTAAAGACTGTTAAAATTTATAGAGTCATAAATTATAACGTGAAATTATCTAAATTAATTTCTCTAATACTTTAGAATTTCTTTGATAGTTATAAAGACTTTTCTTTTCAGTAGGCAAAGATTCTACATTTCCTTCTATAAAGCCTTTTTCTAAAAACCAATGTGGAGACTTGGTGGTTAAAACAAATAGTTTTTTAATCCCGAGGGCTTGCGCACTTTCTTCTATATATTCAAATATAACTTTGCCATAACTGTTATTTCTATATTCGCTGTGAGTTGCCATACAAGCCAATTCAGCAGTTTGATTATCGTGAGGAAACAAAGCCGCACAGGCGATTATCATGCCTTCTCGTTCGATCACTACAAAGTGTTGTATTTCAGCTTCTAACTTTTCTCGCGAACGGTGGACTAAAGAACCTTCTATTTCAAGAGGATGAATTAGATCCATGATGCCACCAATATCTTCGATAGCAGCTGCACGAGTTTGCTCATATTGTTCTTGGGTAATTAAAGTTCCAACACCATCTCGAGTAAATAATTCGGTTAGTAATGCGCCATCATCTACATATGAAATAACTTGTGAACGTGACACAGTAGCCAGGCAAGCTTTTATACTTAATTGCAGGTTCTTAAGTGCTTCATCGTTTTCTTTATGCCCTGTTTTTTCTTCGATTAGCTTTTGCGCTTGTTCGGCGCTTAGCTTGTTAATCGATACGCCATCCTTATCAAGAATGCCAGATTCTTTGCTATAAATAAGAAGCTTGTCAGCTTCAAGAGCAATCGCTGTTTCAGCGGCAACTTCTTCAGCGGCCAGATTAAATACTTCTCCAGTTGCTGAATAACCAAGATTAGACAATAAGACAATATTGTTATCAGCTAACTGAGCAAGTATGGCCTCACTATTAACCTTTCGAATTTCACCAGTGTGGGAATAGTCAATGCCGTTTTGCACGCCATAAGGCTTAGCCACAACAAAATTACCACCACAGATATTAATGTCCGCACCGTGCATGGGTGAATTAACTAGCCCCATGGAAAACATAGCTTCAATATCTATACGCATTTGGCCAACAACTCTTTTGATATGAGTAAGGCTTTCGATGTCAGTAACGCGTAATTGTCTGTGGAATTTGCCGCTTGGTTCTTTTTGTAAGTTGGCTTTTAGGCCTGCTTCTTTCAGCGTTTGAGTGATTTGTGGTCGTGCACCATGTACTAGCACTAATTTGACACCAAGGCTGTTTAACAACGTCATATCATGCGCAATGTTATGGAAGTTCTCATGCGCAATGGCTTCTCCAGGCAATAAGATGACAAAGACCTTCTTCCTATATGCATTGATATATGGAGAAGAATGTCTGAACCAGGACACATATTTTTTAGTATCAGCCGACAACTTATTTGCTCATATTGCGTTAAACAGTAAAAAAGGCGGCTATTCTACATGAAAAGTAGGAAAATTCTCTAGTATTTCTGATACTTAGCGCTGTTTGTTAGTTTGCAAAGTTACAGGTTAAGATAACTCTTATGATGAAACATTTTAGCTTAATAATTCTTAGTGTCGCTTTGCTACTGCCAAGTACAGTTTCGTTCGCTCAATCCTCTACTACGCTGAACCGCGCAGTGAATAGTTTAAATACTGAGCGTGACATTGAGTTAAGTTGGAATGAGATTCAATTATTACCATCAATACTGTCGGGTATGGATACTAATAATAACGGTATTCTTGATAGCTATGAGTTAGGCCTTGGTGATGCAGGCCTTATTAATGGCCTTACTGAAGATGTCATTCTTGGTGCAATTGACCAAGATGGCGACTGGATGCTATCTGCAGAAGAAATTGCTTTAGCTGGGTGGAGTTTACTGGCTTTAGATAAAGATAATAGTGGCAGTTTAATTAATCAGGAATTGGTAATGCCTGAATCAAGTTTTGGTGGGCGTGGCGGAGGTGGAGGTTTTGGCCGAGGGCGTTCCGGTAATACCAGAACTACTAACTTTACCGACCCAGCAGATATAAATCCTCAAGATGGTCTTGCTGCTTTGCCAAATCGCGAAGCCTTTGAGAGGCTTTCCTATCAGGGTGAAGATGTCTCAATCGATATTGGTCTTATCAATCAGGAATATGTGAAATTCATCATCGCTGGCGCCAACACTGGAAACCCTACAACTTATTTTATGAATACCTTAAGGCATCGCAACCATTCGAGCTTTATGCGTAATTATGGCATGAGTTCCAGAGATGGCATGGGGGAAAACGATGGCAGGATAATGCGAGGGGTATTAGTTTATTGGCCCTTATTAAGTGCCCCTAATGGAGAAGCTGGTTTATACACCTATGAGTTTGAACCCTTTGACAGATACCCATACGACTTATTGCAGACTGCTCATGATGAGCTGATTAATAATGCGCCCATTTTGGCGGATAAACTTGCTTATCATCCAATGCCTGCAGCTCTTAATCTTTATGAAAGTCAGCGTGATCAGTTTGCAGCTGGAAATCTGTCAGTATTTTTAGATGAAGATGAATTTTCTGACATCGCCTATTTACCTTTAAATGAAGCAGAAGGCTTCGGCATTTTGCGTTTGATGGAGCTCGATGAAAGGCCTGGTTCACGTGATGTAGTGCTTTATAAAAGTTTGCCGAATGAAATGCCGCATGTTGCCGGGATTATTACGGGCTTTCGCCAAACGCCATTATCACATGTAAACTTACGGGCGGTGCAAGATAGCATTCCAAACGCTTATATTCGTAATGCTACAGAACAAGAGGCAATTTCAAATCTAATAGGGCGCTATGTGTATTACCGGGTTGCTGCTGATGGTTATGAAATCCGTGAAGCGAACTCAAACGAAGTAGAAGAATTTTATGCCAATTTGCGCCCGACGGAACCCCAGCTACCAGAGCGCGATTTGTCGGTAACAACTATTCGACCATTGGCTGATGTTGGCTTTACTGACTCGATTAACATTGGCGTTAAGGCAGCTAATGTTGCGACCTTACGTACCTTGGATTTTCCAGCAGAAGCGATACCAGATGGTTTCGCCATTCCTTTTTATTTTTACGATGAATTCATGCAGCACAATAATTTTTATAACGATGTAGAACGTATGCTGGCGCTTCCATCTTTCAACGACGATGCAGATGAAAGAGAACGCGTACTAGAAATTATGCGTGATGGTATTGAAGATGGTGATATGCCAGCCTGGATGATGAATGCCTTAGCTGAAATGCAGAATTCATTTCCTGAATCATTACCTATACGTTTACGCTCCAGTACTAATAATGAAGATCTACCAGGCTTTAGTGGAGCAGGGCTTTATGATTCTTACACGCATCGTCCTAGCGAAGGCCACATTGCCAAATCAGTAAAACAGGTTTTTGCATCTTTGTGGAATTTCCGCGCTTTTGAAGAAAGAGAGTTCTATAAGATAGACCATTTTTCTGCGGCAATGGGGATTTTAGTTCACCCTAATTATGATGACGAGGCAGCCAATGGAGTCGCTGTCAGTGATGACATTGTTTACGAAGTTACAGGCGTTAATCCAGGGCGTACTTATTACGTTAATGTACAAGCTGGTGAAGATCTAGTTACAAATCCTAACCAAGAATCTATTCCTGAAGAGATTCTTTTAAATTCCGTATTGCCAATAAAAGATCGACAAATTAGCAGCTCTAATCGAACTCAAGGTGAACTGTTATTAACTGATGAATATAGAGTTGGCTTACGTGATTACATGAATCGTATTCATAACGGTTTTCGTGAGCTTTATGAAATTGAAAGCGGTGAAGAGTTCGCAATGGAAATAGAATTCAAGATCACTCTTGATGGTGTGCTAGCGATTAAACAAGCAAGACCCTGGGTTTATTAGAATCAGGCCATCATGTTTTTTAAACTGGTGTGAGGTTAATGTCCGCTTTCTTCTGTAAGCGGACGTTCAGTGCAATCTCATTTTCGGCAAAACTAGAATATTATGATAAAGAAGTTTGCCATTGCTGAAATTTACGTATTCAGTGTCACTTTCACTCATACCTCAAAGATATAACGGGATTAACTGTATCCCGTCAGCTAAAATAGCTCAGATTAAACAACAGCGCTTAACTAAATCCTGAATAATAGTAATGGCTGGCTGTACTTGGTTTACATCCATGTACTCATTTGGTTGATGTGCAAGGTCGATAGAGCCAGGGCCGAGTACAATAGTATCCATCCCGAGCTCTTGTAGAAAGGGCGCTTCAGTACCAAAAGCTACGCTCATTGCACTGTGACCTGTAAGCTTTTCGGCGATTCTTACTAATTCACTGTCTTTATTCTCAAAGGCTTCGACGCCGGGGAATAATGAGGATAGATTTATTTCTGTCTGATATTTTTTGGCAATTGGCTCTACTAGTGCTTTGATCTTTTCTCTTATTGAATCATTTCCCATGCCCGGTAAAAGACGCACATCGAATTCTAAATCACAGTGGCCACAAATTCGATTTGGGTTGTCGCCGCCGTGAATGGCGCCAAGGTTCATGGTGGGGATATCGATATCAAAATGCGGATTTTTATACTCTGCTTGCAGCAATTGACGAAAATTTAACAGCGCAGCAATGACTTCGTGCATCGCTTCAAGTGCATTTTTCCCTAAAGCAGGATTGGAAGAATGACCACTTTGGCCCTGAATACGGATGGTCTCCAACATGATGCTTTTATGCATATTAATTGGTTTTAAACTGGTGGGTTCTCCTATTACGGCATAGCGAGCTTTAGGCTTTCCTATTTTTGCTAGTTCTCTGGCGCCGTTCATTGAGCTTTCTTCATCGGCGGTTGCCAGAATAATAAGAGGCTGTTTGAAGGGAAGATCCTGATTTAATAGAGGTTCCAGCGCCGCATAGATAACTGCAAAAAAACCTTTCATATCAGTTGAGCCAAGCCCGTAAAGGCGATTATCTTTTTCAGTTATCTGCAAAGGGTTATGCTGCCAAAGCGCTTCATCAAAAGGCACGGTATCTGTATGCCCCGATAAAACTAGGCCGCCTGGACCAGAGCCGTAAGTTGCAATTAAGTTGGCTTTTGCAGGGGCGTTGGAAACCGGAATTAGTTCGCATGAAAACCCCAGTTGTTCAAAAACTTCAGCAAGCAAATGTATGACAGGTAAGTTTGACTGGTCTAATGCTGGATTGGCAGAACTTACGGTTGCAAGGCTCAGTAGATGATTAAACAGGCTTAAAAAACCCGATGTGCCCTTAAAATGAGGAGTATCCATCGCTTCTAATTGTTTTGAGGTTTGGGGATTACGGCCCCAGTAAATCGAGAAATGCAAGTTAGCTTGTCATTTTCATCGTGGATGTTTACTTCCCAAACCATAGTAGATCGGCCAATGTGAATAGGTTTAGCAGTTGCTGTGACTGTGCTTTTGCCGGGTCGAATATGATTAGCATTAATATCTAATCCAACTACGGTCTGGTCTTTTTCACAGCACATAATGGAGCCAATATTTGCTATAGTTTCAGCTAAGACAACATTCGCACCACCATGTATGAAGCCCATATGCTGACTAGTTAAGTGAGACAGTGGCATTGTAGCTTTTAAATAATCATCACCAACTTCGGTGAAGCTAATTCCCAAGTTACCAGCCATCCAATTAGCAAGGCGTTGGTTTATTTCTTCTGGGCTTGTTGATGTTTTCCAAATAGCCACTTCGATTCCTCTATAAATAAAGAATTATATTCTGTTTAAGGGCTGAATCAGCCCTTGCTTAAAATCACTATAGCAGTTGATTTTATAATACTCGCGTAAATTTTCATCACTAAGAACGCTTTCTGTTGTGCCAGAACTAACAATTTTTCCTTTATGCATTAATAAGAGCTTGTCACAGAAACGTGTAGCAAGACTTAAATCATGCAGGACAACCACAGCAGCTTGATCTTGATTTGTCTTAGTGTGGTTTTGCAATAACTCCATAATTAATAATTGATGATACGGATCTAATGCTGCGGTCGGTTCATCGGCCAGAATAAGTTTGGGTTCTAAGCTGAAAATTCTGCTAAGAGCAACTAACATTTTTTCACCTTGTGATAATGATGAGATTACTCTTCCTAACAGATGCTTTATACCTGTAGCTTCGATTGCTTTTTTTATAGCCACATTATCTTCTGGGTTTAGTTTTGCGTATGATTTTTGATGAGGGCTGCGTCCAAGCTCGATAACTTTCTCAACTAATATAGGCCAATTGACTGGAGCATTTTGCTCCAAGTAGGCAATTTTTTTTGCAAAGGAGCGTAAGTCTATTTCTGTATAGGGCTTATCAAATAAATTTAACTTGCCTGTTTGTGGCTTATTGATTCGAGCAAGTATTTTTAACAAAGACGACTTACCAGCTCCATTTGGGCCAATAATCCCTAATACTTGACCACTTTCAATAGTAAGACTTATATCGTTAATAATCTTGGTTTGATTAATCTCCCAGCAGAGATTGTTTGCCTTAATTATTGGAGTCATCTTAATAAATGCCGATTTTTAAAAATTAACAATAAAAAGAATGGCCCACCTAATGCAGCAGTGATAACTCCAACTTGTAGCTCTTGTGGTCCGGGGATATTTTGCACCAAAGTGTCAGCCAGTAATAATAATGAAGCGCCGCCTAAAGCGCTGTAGGTGAGTAGTCTACCTGGTTCATTGTTTACTAAAGGGCGTAACAAATGCGGAACCATTAAGCCAATAAAACTGATATTGCCGCTCACAGCAACTGAAGCGCCAGTACATAAAGCAACACCAAAAATTAATAGTAATTTTTGTTTCTTTAAATTAAAGCCTAGAGATAATGCTGTATCTTCTCCCAAGCTCATAGCATCTAAAAAACGTTTACGCGGAAAAATTAAAGCCCAACCTAGCATCATAAAAGGTAAGGCGAAAAATAATTCATTGCTACTTCGATTACTTAATGATCCCAGCATCCAAAAATAAATTTCTTGAAGGGCAAAGGGGTTAGGTGCAAAGTTTAATGCTAATGAAGTCATGGCCGAGGTAAGAGCATTAATAGCAATGCCGATAAGAATAATTGTTAAAGCGCCTTGATATTTTCCAGCTAGTGAAAAAATAATTGCTACAGCAATTAACGCTCCCGACATTGCTGCTAAAGGCACAATAAACCAACTTAGAGATGCCAAGCCGTAATAGAGAACTAACACTGCTGCAAAAACACCTGATTGAGAAACGCCAAGTAAATCAGGACTGGCCAATGGATTAATTAGTAAGCCCTGCAATGCAGCACCAGAAAGTGCTAATGAGATACCAATACAAATAGCGAGCAGCGCTCTAGGTAAGCGTATTTCTGAAAAGATTAAAGCGTCAGTGCTTGAGTTACCATTTAGCAGATCTTTAAGTGCTGTAATAATCGAAAGATCAGTCGGGCCACTGTATAAATGCCAAATAAAAAACAGCGGTACGCTAAGTAATAATAGGTAGAAATAAAATCGCTGTTTTGAAGTAGGCATTATAATTTACCTAATGCCTGAGCCATTAGCTCATAGGCTTCAACCAAACTAGGACCGGCACATTGAAATAAAGTGCTAGGTAGCACGATTACTTTTTCAGCAGGGAAATATTGCTCAAGAACTGGATGTTGAAGTAAAGGTTGGGCAAGCTTTTCATCATGTAAACCGGATTGATCGATCAAAAGTAAATCTGGTTGTTCTGAAATTAATAATTCGATGGGTAATTTTCCTGATCCTATTAATCCCTTCTCGGAGGCTAAATTTTTCATGCCAAGAGAATTTAAAAACTCATCTCTTAAAGTGCCGCTGCCAAAACTAAAACCATTGTTGGAATAAAATACAGCTGTAAGGTCTCGTTGAGGCTCAAGGCTTTCTTGTACTATTCTGATACGATTTTGTAGGACTTGAATGAGTCTTGTTCCTCGTTCTTGTTCACCTAAGATTTGCGCTACTTCTTGTATTTGTTGAAAAGTCTGCTCTAAGGTTGTGGGAAAGCCCAAATTAGTGACTGGATAGCCAAAGTTTTGCAGTAAGTTGACTGCAGTGCTTGCACTAAATCTAGTGCTAAGAATTAAGTCTGGTTCTAAAGGAATAATTTCTTCGGCTTGGCCACGGTTTAGATAAACCCCTGTAAGGTCAATATTATTATCTTTGTTTAAATATGAGTAACGTGGGTCTACTGATAAGTAGCTTAATGAAACAATATTGGCAGGCTCAGATAAGAGAAGTAATAATTCATCACTACATAAACTCATACTGACAATGCGCTGAGGCTTATCTGCACCAAGACTAGAAAAGGGAAGAATGCTAATAAAAATGAGAAGTACTAGTCGCATCATGTAACTAATGTCTTGTGTTGGCTTTGCGGATTATAAAAAACTAGCGGTTTTTATGGCAAATTTCGTTTAGACGATCATGGTTATTAATAACCACTTCTCTGCCGTCAACGTCAATAATGTTTTCTTTTTGTAAACGACTGAATGTACGGCTAACTGTTTCAATGGTTAGGCCAAGGAAATTACCAATATCCATACGAGACATAGGCAATCGCAAGGCATTTGGTGATAATTTTCGTCGACTGTAGCGATGTGAGAGGCTGGATAAAAGTGTTGCTACTCGGCCTTCTGCATTCTTTTTACTAAGCGTTAATAGCATTTGATGGTCAGATTTGATTTGTCTGCTCATCAATTGGGAAAAATGTCTTTGCAATGTTGGTATTTGCAAAGTTAGCTCTTCTAAACGATTAAATGGTATTTCACAGACCGTGGATGTTTCTAGCGCCACAACGTTACAACCATGATCGGTATTATCTATGCCGTCAAAGCCCAAGACTTCACCAGGTAAATAGAAACCGGTGATTTGTTCTACGCCTTCATCATCTACAAGATAGGTTTTTATTGAGCCAGAGCGCACAGCATAAATTGAAGAAAACACATCGCCAGCGCGATAAAGGTGCTCTCCAGATTGAATAGGGCGACCACGTTGAATAATTTTATCCAAACGGTCAATGTCTTTTACGTCCATGGCTAGAGGCATGCATAAGCCTCTAAGATTGCAATTAGTGCAAGATGTCTGAATAAAACCATGTGTACATGTGTACATGTGTCTTTGTTCAAAGCAACATTTGACATAGATCTATATAATTACCTGTTTTATTGGTTAAGATATTAATTGGGCAATATTACCTGTTGCTTTCAATTCATGAAAGCCTGCAGCACAGTATTTAATAGATTATAGCCTTTAGAGGTAGTGCATAGAGTATCTGTCTTTAGTAATCCTTCGTTTCTGAGCTTTTCCAATATAGAAGTAACAGGTTGAAGCTCGATCCCAGTTCTTTCATGTAAAAGCTTCTCTGTAACGCCATCTCTTAATCGTAATGCGTTCATCATAAACTCCAATACCAGATCTTGCTCAGGAATAGGGGTTATATCCGCTAAATAGTCTTTATGTGGGTCAAGGTAGGCCTGAGGCTGTCGGTTCTTTCTTGTACGCATGATTTTATTCTTATTTAGCAAACTAATTTTGCCGTGTGCGCCCGCACCGATACCGAGATAATCACCAAACTGCCAATAATTAATATTATGTCGAGCTGGTTTTCCGGATTTGCTAAAAGCTGAAATTTCATACCTGTCAAAACTTTCAGATTCAAGCAACTTTATGCCTTCTTCATGCATAGATTCTATTAATGAGCTTGCTGGTAATGTTGGCGGCTTACTATAAAAAACTGTGTTTGGTTCTATGGTTAATTGATACCAGGAAATATGGGAGGGATTAAATTTTACTGCTTGCATAAGGTCAGCTCTAGCTTGTTCTGATGTCTGATCTGGCAAACCGAACATTAAATCTAAATTAAAGTTATCAAATCCTGCTTGCAGTGCAATTTCAGGGGCAAGTAATGCTTCCTGATCAGTGTGTACCCTCCCTAGTTTTTTTAAAAATTCAGTTTGAAAACTTTGTATGCCTATAGAGAGACGATTAATACCGGCAGCACGAAATTCTGAAAATTTATTTTGCTCAAATGTTCCTGGGTTAGCTTCCAGAGTAATCTCTATACCTTCAGCAAAAGGAATCAATGAATTAATACTTGATAACAAATTTGAAAGCGATTCTGGAGAAAATAAGCTAGGAGTGCCGCCGCCAATGAAAATAGATTGTAAAGTTCGGCCTTGTACATAGTGTAGATCCATTTGTAAATCTTCCAGTAATGCATTTATGTATTCTTTTTCAGGGAAAGATTTTTCAAAAGCATGTGAATTAAAATCACAGTATGGACATTTTTTTATACACCAAGGAATATGAATATAAAGACTAAGAGGAGGCAGGTTTTTTAGGCTGGTGGCTCGTATGTTAGTCGCAATTATGTTGGTCTCTTTATTCGCAGTCATAGTGACCAGCGTCTTAACAAATCCTGGATAGCCTGAAAGCGATGGCTTAATGTGTTTTTAATTTCCGGAGAAAGTTCTGCTGAAGCACAATCATGGCTGGGAACATAGAAAATAGAATCGTAGCCAAAACCGTTTTCACCTTGTTCATTAAACAAAATTTTTCCTTCCCAACTACCTTGGCAAATTAAAGGCATTGGGTCATCTTCTGTACGCAAATATGCAATGACACAATGAAACCGAGCGGTTCTATTCTTTTCGGGTATGGCTTTAAGCTTTTCGAGAACTAAGCGGTTATTGGCGGCATCATTTTCTTGCCTGCTTAATTTTGTGCCAGCGTATCGTGCAGAATAAATTCCGGGTTCACCATTTAGAGCGTCTACTTCAAGACCTGAATCATCTGCTATAGCAGGCAGTCCTGTGTGGTGAGCCGCGTGCCGGGCTTTGATGATGGCATTCTCAACAAAACTCAAACCGTCTTCGATTGCTTCAGGAAAATCGAAACCACTTTGAGAAATTAAGTTGAGTTTTAAAGCACCAAGAGTCTCTTGTAGTTCCTTGAGCTTACCTTGGTTGTTGCTGGCTAAAACGATTTTAGTCATTGTATTTAGTTATAGGATTTATGAAGGATATATATAGAATTTTGATAAAGCTTAGCGCTAGTTAATATAAAGTTTGGTGGTCCAATTGAGAGGGTAAATTCGGGTGCTATTTTCTGGCTGTATTTCTAGATTAAAACGTAAATTTTCTGCATTAGAAAATTCTAACTGACCTATATAGTAGATTGCATCACCTTCTCTTATTTCGATAAAGTCTAGTGCTGTATTTTGTCCGAGAAGATTAGCCTTAATGCCAGTTATTTGTGCCGTAACGGAAGTACCTGTGCCGCCAGTATTTTTAATAACAGAAATATTTAAAAATGCATTCCGAGGGGCTCTCACTATGCCATAACTTTCTGCAATTTCCGGACTAATAAAACTACTATTAACAGCAATATAGTGCACGGTGTATTCACCGATGACCTGCGACGTTTCACTTTGGGAAAATACCGGAAAAGAGATGCATAATGTTAAGAAAGATAATGTAATTTTTTTTAATAAGCTATTCATCGTATTACCTAGAAATATGATAAATAGCATTAATGCCAAATAAATTTGGATAAATATTCATCAAGCTAGAGTTTTGATGTTTATCATCAACTACGGTACGATTTAGAACTTTAATATTTTTTGTACTGCACAAAAAATCAAAATCTTTAATGGTGCAGAAATGAATATTAGGCGTGTCGTACCATTCAAAAGGAATACTTTTTGATACTGGCATACGCCCTTTACTCACTAAGTAAAGGCGATAACGCCAATAAGCAAAATTAGGAAAAATTATAATGCATTTTTCCCCAATGCGTAGCATTTCATCGACTAGCACATCTGGTTTTTGTACGGCTTGTAGAGTTTGAGTTAGTAGAACCGAATCAAAACTATTATCTGAAAAATTAGCCAAGCCTTTATCTAAGTCTTGCTCAATTACGTTAACACCAGCAAGCAGGCATTTATTTATATTTTCAGCATCCAAATCTAAGCCGCAATCAAAGATTTGTTTTTCTTCTTTTAGTAGTGCTAAAAATGAGCCATCACCACAACCTAAGTCGAGCACTCGACTTTGTGGTTCAATCCAGTCTTTTATGATACTTAGATCAGCTCGCATGACTGGTCTTCTCGTTTGTGAAAGTTTCATTCGCAACTACAGATAAATATGATGACAAGCCTTCCAAATAACGTGGGACAGGTAGTAGAAAAGCATCATGGCCGCCATCAGATTCAATCTCAAGATACGACACTTGGCGTTTGGCTTTGAGCAAGGTGTTAACTAATTCACGAGAGCGCTCAGGCGGGAAACGCCAGTCAGAACTAAAAGACACAACTAAAAATTTACAGTTACCGTGCAAAAAGGCTTTACTCAGGTCTCCTTCATAATCGACAGCCGGATCAAAATAATCCAAAGTTTTAGTAATCAGTAAATAAGAATTTGCATCAAAGTTACTGGAGAAGCTTTCGCCTTTATATTGCAAATAACTTTCCACTTGAAAATCAACATCAAAACCGAAATTGAGTTTGCCAGTACTTAAATCTCTACCAAAGTTACCGCCGGTTAATGAATCTTTACCAAATTTTTCATTCATGGAGCTATCCGACAGATAAGTAATATGGCCGATCATTCTCGCCAGAGTTAAGCCTTTTTTTGGATAGGTACCTTGTTCGTAATAATGGCCTTGATGGAAGTCTGGGTCAGTTGTAATTGATTGACGGGCGACTTCGTTAAAAGCGATGTTTTGTGCAGATAGTTTGGGTGCAGCAGCAATAACTATTGCGTGGCGTATACGCTCAGGATATGAAATGGCCCAGCGTAATACTTGCATGCCACCTAAGCTGCCACCAATAACCGCGGCCCATTGATCAATTTCAAGGTGATCTGCCAAACGAGCCTGGCTATTAACCCAGTCTCTCACCGTTATGATTGGGAAATCAGGGCCATAAGCCTTGCCAGTTTCTGGGTTGATTGTAGTTGGGCCTGTACTACCAGAACAGCCGCCTAAATTATTCAGGCTGACGATAAAAAATATATCTGAGTCAAACGGTTTACCAGGCCCAATACAAGTATCCCACCAGCCGGGCTTCTCATCTTTTTTGCCTTCTAATTCATGATAACCGGCAGCATGGTGATCGCCACTAAGGGCATGGCAAATTAGTATGGCATTGGATTTATCTTGATTTAGCTCACCATAACATTCAATCATCAGATCGTAGGACTCAATAACTTTTCCGCTGCGCAGAGTTAATGCTTCATCGAAATGAATAAGCTCCGGCTTAACGATGCCGACTGAATCTTTTGGGATTGTGCTAGTCATGATTTATTTACAGCTTCAC
This sequence comes from Gammaproteobacteria bacterium, assembly GCA_029246545.1. Lineage (GTDB taxonomy): Bacteria > Pseudomonadota > Gammaproteobacteria > Pseudomonadales > Pseudohongiellaceae > UBA5109. Next base: position 238,849 of record JAQWMX010000005.1, on the reverse strand, counting down.
TTAAATACCGATAACAAAATCGGGAGGTAAACGTAGGCTTTGTGCTAAACCTTGTACCAATAAAATTTCGATCGCCTGAATACCTAGAAAAACAAAAATTGGAGAAAAATCCAGACCGCCCATTGGTGGCAACATTTTATGAATTTTTTTCATTATTGGCTCTAATAATTGTTGTATAAGTAGTAAGACTGGGTTCCCACTATGGGGGGCTATCCAACTAGCTATAATTGATATTAATAGGCCATAAAAATAAATATTTAAAACAAAATCAACTAAGCCGACAAATGACCACGCAACTATGGTGCCTAAATCAGGTAAATCAAAACCAGCTATAAATATCATTAATGCAGTAGCAATTATATTTAAACTAAAGGCCAGTATTAGGGCGGCGAAATCAAAACCTTTATAGCCAGGCACCACTTTTCGTAAGGGATTTAGCAAAGGGGATGTGAATTTCACAATAGATTGAGAAACTGGGTTATAAAAATCTGCTCTTGTCGCCTGCAATAAGAAGCGTATAAGAACTGCAAAAATATACAGTCCGCCGAGAGTGTTGATAATTAGTATTAATACCTGACTGATTGAACTTCCCATGCTTAACTCATTTTTGGTTGTCGGATAAAAGAGCCAGCTCTTCAGATCTGGCTTTTGCTTTTTCTACTGCTCGGGCAATAATATTGCTAAACCCATCTTTTTCAAATTGAGCGATTGCGGCTTCAGTTGTGCCGCCGGGAGAAGTGACTTTGCGACGTAACTCTGCAACATCTCCATCGCTGGAAAGTGCCAGTTTCGCTGCCCCAAATGCAGTTTGCAGAGCCAAACTATTTGCGATGTCTGGATTTAAGCCCTGATCAACAGCGGCTTTTTGGAGTGCTTCTATAAACAAGAAAAAGTAGGCGGGCCCAGACCCCGATAAAGCTGTCACTGTATCGATATCACTTTCTTGTTGAAGCCAGCAAACTGTTCCTACCGCTGATAAAATGGATTGCGACTGCTGTCTTTGAGCTTCAGACGTGCTGCTATTAGCAAATAAAGCAGAAGCACCAGCTTCTACTAGAGCTGGTGTGTTAGGCATGCAGCGCACTATGGCTTGCTGTGTTGAACTTAAAGTTTCCAGCGTTTTTATTGAGACGCCCGCAGCAATTGAAATCAGTAGTACAGTCTTTTCAGCCAAAACATTTTGCAAAGGTAGTAGCACGTCATTCATAAGCTGGGGCTTTACAGCCAATACGACAATATCAGCCTGTATGATAACTTCCGCATTATCACTAGATACATTAATACCGCTGTCATTCTTCAATAAGCTGAGTTGCTCAATATTGGTATCGGATGCCCAGATATTCGCACAAGGGCAACCCTTGGCTATTAATCCTTTTATTAAGGCAGTTGCCATGTTGCCGGCACCAATGAAGGCTATGGTTTGATCCTGATTAATCATGCGCGACATTGTACATGAAACGGCGTATCTAGGCTTAACTAAGCAAGAACTGACTTGTATTGGGAAGTAGCAATGATCTCAACTCTAAGGGTATTTGTTGGTAATGAACAAAAGAGAGCTAATTACAAATACCCAACGGTGAAACCTTAATTATCGAGCTCTGAGTAAATCTGTTTCCTAGGACCAAAAATAGTTGAACCAATTCGAACTATTGTTGCACCTTCAGCAATTGCGGCTTCAAAGTCGCTGCTCATACCCATAGATAAATGCTGGCAGGTTCTAATACCCTGGGCTTGCAAATCATCTTTAGCTTGCGCCAGTAAGCGAAAGCCTAATCTTTGCGAGTCTAGGTCTTTTCCTGGTGCAGGAATGGCCATTAAACCTGATAATTCGATATTTGCTAGATCCTTTATTTCATTAGCTAACATTTTTATTTCGTTTAATGCGATGCCTGCTTTACTAGGTTCATCATCAAGATTTACCTGTAGTAATATTTTTAATGGGGCTAAATTTACAGGCCTTTGTTCACTCAAGCGTCGCGCTATTTTGCTGCGATCAACGCTGTGGACCCAATCAAAATTTTCGGCGAGAGCTTTAGTTTTATTGGATTGGATCGGTCCAATAAAATGCCATTCTAGGTCATACTCTTGTAAGGCAGATATTTTATCTAAGGCTTCCTGCACATAGTTTTCACCAAAAGCTTTTTGTCCAGCAGCATGAGCATCGATGATGCATTGGGTGGGGTGAGTTTTGCTGACTGCAAGTAAGTTTACCGAACCATTAGGGCGCTGATAAGTATCTTCAAATTCTGAAATTTGGTGGCGAACTTCACGGATATTTTCTGGTATGCTGGCGTTCATGGATCCACAGAATTTATTTTCAATAAAATTGATTATAAGGGGTTAAGTCGACGATGAATATTCAAGAACTACTAAATTTTAGTGTCCAGCAAGGCGCTTCTGACCTCCATATCACAGCAGGCATGCCCCACTGATTCGAGTTGATGGCGATATCCGTCGTATTAATGTTGATTCAATGGAGCATAAAGAAGTTCATGGACTGATTTATGACATCATGAATGACAAGCAACGTAAGGATTTTGAAGAGTTTCTTGAGTCAGATTTCTCCTTTGAAATTCCAGGATTGGCTCGATTTAGGGTCAATGCATTTGTACAAAATCGTGGTTCTGCAGCGGTATTTCGTACTATTCCAGCTGAAGTGCTTACTATGGAGCAATTAGGCATGGGGGAAAATTTTAGGAAAATCTCAAATAATGCTAGAGGACTTGTTGTTGTGACCGGCCCAACAGGTTCTGGTAAAAGTACTACGCTTGCAGCGATGGTCGATTACGTAAACGAATCCCGCTATGAGCATATTCTGACTATTGAAGACCCTATTGAATTCGTGCATGAAAGTAAAAAATCTTTGGTAAACCAGCGTGATGTTCACCGTGATACCCATGGTTTTAATGAGGCATTGCGCTCAGCCTTACGTGAAGATCCGGACATCATATTGGTAGGGGAATTACGTGACCTTGAAACCATTCGCTTAGCACTGACCGCTGCAGAAACCGGACATTTAGTGTTTGGCACCTTACATACAACCTCTGCGGCTAAAACCATCGACCGTATTATTGATGTATTCCCAGCAGCAGAAAAAGACATGGTGCGTTCAATGTTATCTGAATCATTGCAAGCAGTTATATCGCAGAATCTTTTAAAGAAAGTTGGCGGTGGCAGGGTGGCTGCGCATGAAATTATGATTGGTACATCGGCAATTCGAAACTTGATCCGTGAAGGTAAGATTGCTCAAATGTATTCTGCCATTCAGACTGTGGCAGCAGCCGGCATGCAGACTTTAGATCAATGCTTAATAGATTTGGTTGGAAAAGGGCTTGTTGATCGTAATGAGGCTAAGTCCAAAGCTAAAACGCCTGAAAGCTTTTAAGGAAGTTAGTATTTAGATTATAAAGTCTTTAGATAAGAAAGTATTTAAGAATTTAGAAACACTCTAAAAACCGGTTCAGCTATTTTAGGAAAGAGCAGTACTAGCAAACCAGTTTTCTAAAATGAGCTGTGCGGCTATAGAATCTATGGCGTCCCTTTCATTGTACGATTTGCCATGCGCCTCAGCCATACTTCTTCTAATGTCTTTCGCCTCACGGCTGCTTAGCCTTTCATCAATGCTATAGCAGGCAATATTAAAGCGGCCACCTAAGCGTTGTAAAAACTTTTGTGCGCGGACAGTCATTTTATTTTCACTGCCATCCATATTAAATGGCATGCCTACAACGAATGCACCGGGTTGCCACTCCTTCACTAGTTTTTCTATCGTGTCCCAATCAGGGACGCCATCCCGAGCAGCTAGAACTGCAAGCGGGGATGCAGTTTGAGTAATACTTTGACCTACAGCTACGCCAATTTTTTTTGTACCGTAATCAAAAGCTAACGCTGTCAGATGAGTAGACATATGTTTAACAAGAACCTTGGTCAGAGCTTAATTGTGAAAGCTCAAAACCTAGAGAAGCAGCAGCCAGCTTTGCTTTATTTTGAAACTCCGTAGAAAAAATTAGCTCTTTTTCGGCAGGACAACTAAACCAGGAATTTTCAGTAATTTCTTGTTCAAGCTGGCCGGGCCCCCAACCAGCACAACCCAAAACAACAAAATAATTCCTCGGTCCTTTACCTTTCGCAATGTCTTCAAGAATATCCCGAGAAGTTGTAATAAAGAGACTATTTTTTAGGTTGAGTGTTGCTTCCCAAACCTTTGAATTAGGCGCACTGTCGTGCAGAATAAATCCCTTGTTGGGTTCAACAGGGCCGCCGCATAAAACTGTTTGCGGTGAATCAGAGGGTCTTTCATCATCAATGCCAAGCTGCTCGAAAAGCTCGCTGAGAGTGATAGGTAAAGGCAAATTAACTGCTATCCCTATTGCGCCTTCATCAGAGTGCTGCCACATATAGATTACTGAATTTTCAAAAAAGGAATCTGATAATTGAGGCATAGCTATTAGAAACTGATCATTGAGGCCGAATGTGCTTGATTGTGTTTGTTGTTCCATATTGCCTTCAGTGAGCCTAGATCGTTCTTAATTGGTTCAATTACTAGTAAAAGTATTGCTTTGATGAAATTGCCAGGTTCGGACAATTTCAAGAATATCGACATCTTCACGCATATCAGCTGGAAAAGGGTCAAATGGAGCAGCCAACTGCACGATACGAATTGCAGCATCATCTAAGACTGTTTGACCAGAAGTGCTTAATATTCTTACTTCACTTACCCGGCCATCCGGAAATAAAGCAACCATTAGTCTTAATTGACCATATATTCCAGCAGCACTAGCTTGCTGAGGATAATTAAAATTTCCTACAGCTTCGATTTTCCGACGCCACCCATCTAAATAAAGTGCATCGCGCGCTTGCTGAGTAGAAGCAGAAGAAATTGTATATTTTCTTGGGCGTTGTGCATAAGCCTCTCGATGGATGTCCAATTGCGCCTGAAGGCTTGCTAAGGTTTGATCCAAGGAGTTCTGAGCAGTGCCTTGGAAGTCTTGGCTTTGTGGAGTATTCTGAATCTCTTCTTCAGCATTTAGACGGGAATTTGAATCAATACTGGTTAAGATCTCACGTTCAGAATTATTTAATACTGTTTCTGTTTCAAATGCGGCTACTTCTTGAATCACATCAGCATTAAAACGTGATTCAAAAGGCGAACTAGGTCGAGCTAATTCATCTTGAGAGCCGCTGCCTTCTTGATTGGCCTGTGCTAGAAAATCGGCATTTTCAGGGGCCTCGTCACTTTCGTATTGGGCCAGGGTTACTTCAAGACTGGAAGGCGTATTAAGTTGTTCATAGAAAGTAAAACCGACACCAAGGATTAAAACTGCATGGGCACAAAGTGACATGAATAGAGTGAAGCCAAAGCGTTCATTAGCTAGGGATTGGTTAGCGAATTCAATTGGATCTATGTCGGTTGAGATAGACAATTATTTTCCCAATTTAGCTGTAATGCACTCCATTAAGTCGCCACCTATATCCAAATCAAAGGCTGAATCCAGTTCACGAATACAAGTTGGGCTGGTGACATTAATCTCGGTGAGATAGTCGCCTATGACATCTAATCCAACGAAGATTAAACCTTTATTCTTCAGTGTAGGGCCAATCTGTTCACATATCCAGCGATCACGATCGGTTAAAGGTATGCCCCTAGAGCTGCCTCCAGCCGCAAGATTGCCGCGGGTTTCATTTGGAGCAGGAATGCGAGCTAAAGCGTAATTTACCGGCTGGCCATCAATCATCAAAATGCGTTTATCCCCAGTTTTTATCTCGGGAATAAACTTTTGCGCCATAATTTGATTTTTCCCAAAATCAGTCAACGTTTCGATAATGACACTAAGATTTGGATCTCCAGGTTTTATTCTGAATATAGATGATCCGCCCATGCCATCCAGTGGTTTAAAAATAACGTCCTCGTGCTGATCATAAAATTCTCTTAAAAGCGTTGGACTACTGGCTACTAATACAGGTGTGCAACATTGTGGAAATTGAGTAGCAAAAACTTTCTCATTGCAGTCTCGTAAACTTTGCGGTTTGTTAACAATTAATGTGCCTTGTTGTTCTGCAGCTTCTAGAATATAGGTGGTATAAATATATTCATTATCGAATGGTGGGTCCTTACGCATAAGGATTACATCAAAATCGCTAAGCTTCTGGCGAATTGAATCCCCTAAGGCAAACCAGTTTTGTTTATCGTCAGCGACAGTAAGTGTTCTGGTTTCGGCCATCGCAATACCATCATCAAGATACAAATCAGTCTGCTCCATGTAGGCAAGATTCCAACCTTTTTCTTGCGCTGCGATTAGCATGGCAAGAGTTGAATCTTTTTTGACTGTAATATCCTGAATAGGATCCATTACTACTGCTAGCTTTACCGACATAAGTATATCCACAACAAATAATCGACGAATTATATCAAAGAGCCTGTCCTTACGGGTAGAAACTCGAGATTTTATAATGTAACTAATAAAGAAAGACTACGGAATACGGATCAATATGATTGAATATTTTGGAGGAAACTGAATAAGCCTGCTATATATATGTACAGATGGAGCTACAGATAAAAGCGAAGGAGTTTTTGATGGGAATTTCAACAAAAAGCCAAAAAGGTAATGTTGGTTCAACTAAACAGAAAAATTTTCTTCTATTTATTGACGATAATCCTTTGATTCTAGAGACCGTTAAACAGCTGGTAGAAAAGTCATCATATGATTTGTTGCTTAAAGATGACCCTTTCGATGGCTTATGTGCCTTAGCAAAAAATAAACCATCAGCTGTATTTATTGATGTGAATATAGGCAAGCTAGACGGTTATCAATTTTGCGCTTTGGTTAAAGCGCAATCAATTTTTCAATATATCCCTTTGATTGTGGTGTTGGAATTTGCAAGTAAATTAGAGCAAGCAAAGGCATATGCAGCTGGAGCAAATGCAGTCTTAGTTAAACCTTTTGGAAAGAATGAATTACTTAAACTTTGCTTTTCGCCAGGAGCGCAAGCAGCTTGAACCCTTTGCATGAAGCGCAACATGCCTTACAACAGTATTGCAGTAATCTAGTTCTGATGCTTGAACAAGCATTGGAGGGGTACTGTAATGCGAGTTTGGTGCAAGAAAAGGAAGTAGTTTTCATCGAAGTAAAAAAGCATAGTTCACGTTTGGCATTACTGGAGTCTTTTTATTGTAAAAATGGGGATAAGGCATGTGCAAGAGAATTACAAAAACTATGTAGCGTACTCAATCATGAAAATTATCAAGAAAATGATGATGAGCAAGTGCGTCTATTAACAAAAATTTATCAATTGATTGCCCAGTTACCATTACCTGTTTACTAATAAAATCTACGTTTTAAAACCTGGTATTTGGTACAATTCTTCAGCTGTTACTAGGTCAGGAGAAAAGTTTTTGAAAGCGTTTGGTTATTATTGGGGCATCAGTGGGGTGCTTTTAATTTTGCTATTTGCAATTGTCAGGTTGTCTCTTCGAGTATTAGACATGCTCAATTATTCTTTAAATTTATGGCAATGGCTTAGTCTTATTTTGTTCGCCCTGTATATGGCCTACGCAGAAGGTTATAAAGGTTTCCACCTTAATTTTGCTCCACGCGTAATCATCAGAGCTAAAGCTTTTCTTGAGAAGAATAGTTTGAAAAGTTTTCTATACGTAATTTTGGCCCCATTACTCTGCATGGGCTACATTTACGCCACAAAGAAGAGAAAATTAATTTCATTCATATTAACTGGCGCAATAATTACTTTAGTCTTGTTGGTCAGGATGCTGCCTCAACCTTGGCGAGGCATAGTCGATGCTGGAGTTGTACTAGGTTTGTTTTTAGGGGTTTGCTCTATCGTTTATTTCTGGGTTCAATCTTTAAAAGATGGATGGGTAAGCCCTGTTCCTGCAGATTTTTCAGAAAGCAGAATGGAAAATAAAATTGAATCTAAATAGTTAGCTACTTAAGTGTTAATTAGGAGTCCATTAATATGGGAAGAAAGTATTTCTCCAATGAAATCAAGAAATAAGGTGTCCAAAGTGGAGTTGAAGTGTTTATCTTTGTTGCTTGCTACTACTAATAAAGGAACTCCTGGCAGCTTGGCTTTTAACTTAGCCTCATCTTGAAAATGTATAGGAATGATTGCAACCGAACTGATCTTGCCCGACTCTGGGAAAAATAAGGTTGCTTGATCTTTGTTAAGGCTGCCACAGTATGCACGCTTTCTTTGAAATAACTTGCCAAGCACTTTGCTGGTTAGTTCAAGAGGTAGTATGGATATAGTTGATTCTGATCCTTCTATCTCATCATCAGTTGCAAAAAATAGTTTACTGGAAGTCGCATCAAACTCTTGCTTTAACTTCTCTTCTACTAAGCTGGATAGATCTTCTAAAGTCGTTGCCTTAATAATATCAAGAACTATAGTGCGTGTTTTTTCGAATAGAGCATCATTTTCTTTGGCATTTTCAACGAAGCTTGTTATTTTATCTTGGGTTTCGTCATTTTTTCTTCGTAACAACGAGACTTGACGCTCAAGTAGAGAAATAGCTTGGCCACTTTTATGCGGTATTCGCAAACTCAATAACAAGTCTTCATGGTCTGCAAAAAAATCAGGGTGCTCCAACAAATAGCTGGCAACACTTTCATCGTCCAGGCTTAAATCGTCAGTTTTGGCGAGAGAATTCTGGGAACTTGGTTTCATAAATTAAGATGTCCTTCGTAAACAGTTGTGGCTAGTCCAGTCATGAAAACTGGGTGTCCAAGACCTTTCCAATTAATAGAGAGTTTGCCACCTTTAACTTCAACTGTCACGGTTTCCGACAGCAGAGATCTAAGAATTCCTGCCGCGACGGCAGCACATGCTCCAGTACCACATGCTAATGTTTCACCAGCGCCTCGTTCATAGACGCGTAAGCGAATTAACTCAGGACTGACTATCTGCATAAACCCTGCATTAACTCGCTCTGGGAAAAGCTCATGTTTCTCAATTAGTGGGCCAAGTTCTTGAACTGGGGCAGTAGTAACATCCTCTACAAGGCAAACCGCGTGGGGATTCCCCATAGAAAGTGCCGAAATTTCTAGCGTACTAGCATTTGAAATTTCGAGGGGATAAGTGAGAGCTTCAGCGTCAGTCAAAAAGGGAATAGCCTGAGGCTTAGTGATTGGTTCGCCCATATCTACAGTTACCTGACCGTCTTCTTGCAGTTCACACTGAATAATGTTGCCAGTAGGCATGCCAAGCGCGATAGTGGTTTTGTCGCTTAATTCTTGATCTTTTATATAGCGAGCTACACAACGAGCACCATTGCCACAATGTTCAACCTCTGATCCGTCGGCATTATAGATACGATAATTAAAATCACTTCCAGTAATGGTGGCTGGCTCAATGATTAACAACTGGTCAAATCCGATACCTTTTCGGCGGTCTGACAACTCTGAAATACGTTCTACAGGCACAGGAGTATCCTGCTGGATTTGATCCAACAATATAAAGTCATTACCTAGGCCGTGCATTTTCGTAAAACGCAAAGTTATTCTTCTCTCTTTATACTTTCTATTGGTTCTAGCTTTATTTTAAAAAAAATTAAGGCAGCGGGTTTTCCAAATCGAGTTGGTCCTGATATGTTTCACGACGTCTTGCGAGATGAACAGTTTCACCGTCAATCATGATCTCTGCTGCTCGGTTCCGAGTATTATAGTTTGAACTCATGCCAAAGCTGTAGGCGCCCGCCGAGCACACAGCTAATAAGTCCCCGTCCGCTAGAGAGAGTTTTCTATCTTTACCCAGAAAATCAGCAGATTCACAAACCGGTCCAACTATATCGTATGAAGCTGAATTTCCCAGTGAGTTTTTATTAACAGGGATGATATCCATCCATGCTTGATACAGAGCTGGTCGAATTAGATCGTTCATTGCGGCATCAACAATGGCAAAGTTTTTATCACCATTACTTTTTAAATATTCAACTTTAGTTAGTAATATACCGGCATCAGCAGATATGGAGCGCCCAGGCTCAAGTATCAATCTTAAATTAGTATCTTTTAGTATAGGAGCAATCTCAGCCGCATAATCTACGGGGGTCGGAGGAGTCTCATCTTGATAGCTCACACCCAGGCCGCCGCCCATATCTAAATGTTGCAGAGTAATACCAACATCACTGAGTTTATCTACCAACTGCAAAATTCTTTGTAGAGCGTCAGCAAAAGGGCTCAGCTTAATTAACTGAGAACCGATATGACAATCAACACCAATAACGTTTAAACCTGCAAGTGAATGAGCATGTTGGTACACCTCAAAAGCATGATCAATATTAATACCGAATTTATTTTCTCTTAATCCGGTAGAGATGTAGGGATGAGTTTGTGCATCAACATCGGGGTTTACGCGTAAAGAAACAGGCGCAATTACACCCATATCCAAAGCAACAGAGTTCAGTCTTTCTAGCTCGGCTTCAGACTCAACATTAAAACAATGAATGCCAACCTCTAGTGCCTGGCGTAATTCACTTTGTGTTTTTCCTACCCCTGAGAAAATAATTTTTCCAGCAGAGCCGCCGGCAGCCAATACACGTTCAAGCTCTCCGCCAGAAACAATATCGAAACCAGCACCAAGTCTTGCAAGTACATTTAAAACAGCAAGATTGGAATTGGCTTTTACGGCATAACAAATTATTGCGTTTTGATTAGAAAAGGCATTTTTGTAGGTGAGATAAGCTTCTTCCAAAGCCTGTCTAGAGTAGACATAGCAGGGCGTATCAAAGAGCTCGGCAATCTGAGATAAAGGTACAGCTTCAGCAAAAAGCTGATTATTTTGATAATGAAAGCTGCTCATTAAAAGTGACTCGAAATAGATTCTGTCATTTCAGACAAGACCACCTCTGTAACCAGTATTTCTGCTACTGTTTCCGGAGGTACTAAAGGCCCCTTTTGACCACAAGCGCAAACAAGGCAAGTTGTAAGCAGTATAAAGATTGCTTTTTTCATGACGTCGATTTGTGTTCAAGAATTTCTAAAGCGCGAATTATACTGTCTTAAATAAATTTTTGCTGGTTTAGCAAAGGCGGGATAGGGCAATCTAGTAAGGATGCCACAGCTCTGAGTAACTCTGCTTCTTCTGGAGAAACAATACCGTCAGCATTGATGCAACTAGCCATAGCCTTTAACAACCTGGGTTTTTGCAAAGGTTTTAGGTCTTTTAATAAGTCAGTGGCTTTTTCTAAAGCTTCAGTATTGTCTTTATATTCGGCTTTGAAATTCAATTGTTGTTGGATTGATAGTAGGGCTTGCGCATTATTAAATGCATTTTCTGCTGCTACCACATCACTATTTCCGATCATACTTAAAACAGATAAAAGGGCTTCACTTGCCCAACCAGCAGCCTTAAGATCAACTCTTTTTTCTTTTGTTTGAGCCTCTTGGTCCAGGTTGTAACGTAAGATTTTAAAAATGCACCACTCAAAAACAGAGACATGCTCATCAGCGACTATCAACTGACTAAGATGACTCATAAAGGTTCGATATTGGATTGCAGAAAGCTGCTTAAGCGCTGGTAAACATAAATCTATTAAAGTTAGATACAAATCTCTGCTGATCCAGCTGGCTTTATTTTTAATAGCTAACAAGCTGGAATATTGCCGAGGACTCAATCCTTGCTCAAGTATGGCTAATTGTTTTTTTTCTATTGCAGGGGAGGCTAGTTCCATCAATAAACAATGCATTAACATGCAGGCACCAAATGAGCTGTGTGCATCTTCTGTGATTTCATCTGGCAACTGGCTTAAGTTATTAGCTGCTAACTCAATATGTTGATAGCCGGGTTCGCCAATAGAATCGATTGCTGATTTAGAGCCATCAGCGCCTAAAGAGCCATCAGCGCCTTCAGCACTAAATCCTGATGTTTTTTCAGCAGATGAGCTCGAAGGTTTCTGACCTGCTGTTTCAATAAAGTCCCCATGCCAATAAGGGTCAATTTTAGAAATGCGTTCTTTTAAAGGAGGGTGTGTAGCAAAGAGGCCAGTAAAACTGGTTTTTAATCCTTGGCTAAAAAGCATGTGACTGATTTCAGATGCATCAGCACTGTTGATAGTAGAGCCTTCCTTATAGCCTCCAATTTTCTTAAGTGCACCAGATATACCATCAGGGTTACGCGTAAATTGAACTGCCGATGCATCGGCAAGGAATTCTCGCTGTCGACTTACCGCTGCTTTGATGATGTTGCCAAAAAATGTGCCCCCGTAGCCCACGATCAATAAGCCGATGCCAAGAATCACTATACCGCCACCTTTTTTATTTGAGCGAGAACTGTGGCCTCGATAGACACTACCTCTGACAATGTAGTATCCAATTAAACCAATAACCATAATGCCGTAGAGCAGCCCCATGAGACGTATATTTAAACGCATGTCGCCGTTAAATATATGGCTAAATTCGTGAGCGATGACTCCTTGTAGTTCATCACGATTCAGTTGTTGTACACACCCGCGGGTAACGCCTATAACTGCGTCTTGTGCTTTGTAACCAGCAGCAAAAGCATTGATAGCAGTATCTTCCATTAGGTAGACAGGTGGCACGGGTGTGCCAGAGGCAATAGCTATTTCTTCAACGACATTAAGAACTTTTCTTTCATCGGCATCACGAGTACCGGTATTGAGTAGACGACCACCCATAGCTTCAGCTACAACTCTGCCGCCACCTCTTAGCTGGGCAAGTCTGAATAGTGAACCTAGGGTTACAACAGCAATCACTCCTAAACTCACCAAAATAAAAATATTGGAAGTAATTAAATCTGAGTCAAAAGCTATATCAGCAGAAGCCCCCTCAGAAAAACTGATAGTAAAGATAATGAGCAATGAGGTTATGAATATTAAGCTTATAACTGCACAGGAAAACAGAAACACTAGTTTTCTAGTCGTGTTTCTGGCTCGATCCTGTTGGGCAAAAAAATTCACGCTAAGATTGGCTTCTCGAATTCAGGCGAATTGGTAAAAGCCTTAAAAGGAAACTTTAGGTGCATCCTGCATTGCTTCGCTATCTTCGTATTCAAGTAGGCTAGCATCCTCACTGTGGCCAAACATACCGGCAAGTACTACTGGCGGAAAAGTCTGTTTGTAAGTGTTATACATGGTTACGGCATCGTTAAATGCTTGCCGAGAAAAGGCCACCTTGTTTTCGGTACTGATGAGCTCTTCAGATACTTGCATCATATTCTGATTGGCTTTCAGATCTGGATACGCTTCTACAACAACATTTAATTTGCCTAAGGCACCTGTAAGCAAGCCTTCTGCTTGACTCAAATCTAACATAGCTGCAGGACTACCAGGGCTGGCAGCAGCAGCTTCTAAGCCTTGCATAGCCTGGTTTCGAGCCTGTATGACGGCTTCAAGTGTTTCACGTTCATGTGTGATATAGGCTTTAGCAGTTTCTACCATATTGGGAATCAAGTCATAGCGGCGCTTGAGTTGTACTTCAATTTGGGAAAAGGCATTTTCAAAACGATTTTTGAAAGTGACTAATTTATTGTAGATGCCTATGGTCATAAAAATGACAACTGCAAGGACGATCAGGATGATAATGCTCGTGATGCTCATAAGACCTCCAGGGTCATAGAATCTTTCGGTTATAAATACTCTTTTGAATAAGAATAAACGTCTGGAATAGCAGCGTCTAGCGCTAATTGACTAAAATGAGACTAAGCAATTGAGCCTAGGCCAACAGGGCCCGTGCATTGGCTATGGCAGTTTTTACTTGGGATGGGGCTGTACCGCCAATATGATTTCTAGCACTGACTGAACCTTCTAGTGTGAGCACGTCATATACATCATCAGTAATAGTCTCGGAGAAGTTTTGCAATTCCTCTATGCTGAGGCTGCCCAGATCTTTTTGTTGTTCGATACAAAAAGCCACAGCTTTGCCAACAACTTCATGGGCATCTCTAAAGGGCATGCCTTTTTTTACTAAATAATCAGCCAGATCGGTAGCAGTGGCGAACCCTTGTGCTGCGGAAAGCTGCATATTTTCTTTTTTCGCTTTAATAGCTGGCACCATTTCTACATAAGCCATTAGGCTGTCTTTTAGCGTATCCAAAGTGTCAAATAAGGGCTCCTTATCTTCTTGGTTATCCTTGTTATAAGCCAGAGGTTGTGACTTCATTAAGGTTAATAAAGAAACCAAATGACCAAATACACGGCCACTTTTACCTCTTATTAATTCAGGCACATCGGGGTTTTTCTTTTGCGGCATAATCGATGAGCCTGTACAAAACCTATCCGGCAAGTCTATAAAATTAAATTGGGATGAAGTCCAAAGCACTAACTCTTCCGAGAACCTCGATAGGTGCATCATGACCAAACTGGCAGCAGCACTTAACTCAATAGCAAAGTCACGGTCACTCACTGAGTCCAATGAGTTATTTGAGGCTTTATCAAAGCCAAGCAAGGAAGCTGTTAAATCGCGATCAATCGGATAGGTGGTCCCTGCTAATGCTGCAGAACCCAGTGGTGAAATATTCACACGTTTTCTGCAATCTTGCAGGCGCTCAAAATCACGCTGCATCATTTCAAACCAAGCCATTAAATGATGGCCGAATGTGATTGGTTGTGCTGTTTGCAAATGGGTAAACCCAGGCATGACGGTATCTGTGTTTTGTTCAGCCAGATCAAGAATTCCATCTTGTAACCTTCTGACAAGCAGACTTACATAATCAATTTCTTCACGTACATAAAGCCTGATATCAGTAGCGACCTGATCATTTCTTGAGCGGCCGGTATGTAATTTTTTGCCAGTATCACCAATCTTTGCAGTGAGAGCTGCCTCAATATTCATATGTACATCTTCTAATTCAATAGACCACTTAAAAGAGTCGGACTCGATATCGTTTTGTATTTCATGCAAGCCAGAGGTGATTTGTTTAAGCTCATCTGAATTTAAAATTTTAGCTTGTTTCAACATTGTGGCGTGCGCAATTGAGCCTTCGATATCAGCCTTATAAAGGCGTTTATCGAATTCAACTGAAGCTGTGAATCGTTGTACAAAAGCATCTGTGGCTTCGGTAAATCTCCCGCCCCAGAGTTTGCTTTTGCTGTTATTTTCTTCGCTCATTTCTAAAAAATGGATTCCTTGATGCTAGTGGGCGCGAATTATAGCAATATAGGACGATTGAGTGATATAGAAGCTGGTTTAAGACATCGGATACAGTAAAATGTTTTCAATATGAGTAGTGAAACAATTCGCATAGCAACACGACAAAGCCCGCTAGCAATGTGGCAAGCTGAGCATGTTCAAGCTCAACTTGAGCATGCACACCCAGGCTTAAAAACAGAACTTCTGCCAATGACTACTAGAGGCGATAAAATTATAGATTCTCCTTTGTCTAAAATCGGCGGAAAAGGGCTGTTTCTTAAAGAGCTCGAACTTGCGATATTGGAGGGAAAGGCTGATATAGCCGTGCATTCAATGAAAGATGTGCCTATGGAGTTCCCTGAGGGTTTGGGATTGGCAGTTATCTGTGAACGCGAAGATTATCGTGATGCTTTTGTTTCAAATAAGTTTCCGAGCTTTGAAGAGTTACCACATGGCGCTGTAGTTGGCACTTCTAGTTTGCGACGACAAAGTCAGTTGCGTGCGGCTAGACCTGATATTCAAATTAAGGATTTACGCGGTAATGTAAATACTCGTTTAAAAAAATTAGATGAAAATGAATATGACGCAATTATTTTAGCCGCAGCAGGGCTGTTAAGGCTTGGTATGAAAATTCGTATTCAAGAATATTTAGAGCCATCATTGTGCTTGCCGGCAGGTGGACAAGGTGCAATTGGCATTGAGTGCAGAGTTGCTGACAATAAAGTGTTGAACTATTTAAGTGTACTAAATCATCGCCAAAGTTCAATTTGTGTCAATGCTGAGCGCGCTATGAATGCAAAATTAAATGGTGGCTGCCAGGTGCCCATAGCTTGTTTATCAGAATTAAGTGGCGATTCGCTTAAGCTATGCGGCATTGTTGGAAGTGCAGATGGTAAAGAAATTTTACGGTCTGAACTAGAGGGGAGTTCTTCAGCTTCTGAAGAGTTGGGAATTAAAGTTGCTGAACTATTATTGCAGCAAGGAGCTCGGCGTTTATTGGATGATATCGTCTAACTATTAATTAGTTATTAATTAAATATGGATACTTCTCTTAATAATATTACACTTTGGCTGACGCGCCCTAAAGATCAAGCGGAAAATCTAACGGACCTGCTTGAGAAGCGTGGTGCTAAAGTATTTCATTTGCCTCTGATGGAAATTCAACCTTTACCACAAGATAAAGCATCACTAAAAAAGATAAAAAAACTCGAACAATACGATATGGCATTTTTTATTAGCACAAATGCTGCAAGTATTGCTATGGAACTTGTTGGTGAATACTATACCGAACTTCCAACAGGAATTGGTTGTTTTAGTCCTGGACCGGTCACTGCGAAGGTGCTTGAAAGCTATGGATTAAAAGTAGCTTATCCAAAAAAATCTATGAGAACAGAAGGGATGTTAATACTACCTGAACTTAGAAAAATTTTACAAAAAGAAAGTGAAAAGAAAAAGCAGGCATTAATATTTCGTGGTAAAGGTGGTAGAGAGTTACTAGCAAAGACTTTAAGATCAAAAGACGTAGATGTTGAATATATTGAACTTTATAAAAGAGCTATTCCTGAATACAAAAAGAAATATTTAAAAGAAATTTTGCAATCTGAAAAACCAGATGGGATTGTATTTAGTAGTGCAGAAGCTATTCATAATTTCACTTTTTTATTTGAAAAAATATACCCTGAATACTATAAATTTAATGTTTTTGTTTCTTCACCAAGGCTAGTAGATGTTGCAGACAAGGTGGGGTTTGAAACTATTTCTCTATTAAAAGCAGCAGATGATAAATCAATAGCGTCAGGCGTAGAAAAGATCAATGAGTAAAGTTGATATCGAAAATGAAATATCCCCAAAGCCTGTCAATAAAAAATTGAGAGATAATTCTGCTTATTTATTTTTAAAATCAAGCATAAAATTTATTGTAGTATTGGGCTTAATTGGACTTTTTTATCTAAGTTGGCGGCAGCAAGATGTAATTGATGGTTTGCAAATTAGGCAGAGTCAGCTTGCTATTGAAAATGAAAATCTGCTTAGTCAGTTTCAAGTTGCACAGCAAGATTTTGAAAATATAAATAATTCTGAGGCAAGTTCTGAAATTTTATTTAACCAACAAAACGTTAGGCTAGATAACTTGAATGAGGAGTTAGTGAGTTTGCGTTTGGGAATGAACGTAAATCGATCTACAGGGATATGGCAAATAGTCGAAGCAGCTTCTATGCTTAGACTCGCAAAGCAATATTTAGATTTGGTTCAGGATGTTCCTATTGCTTTAAGCTTATATCAAAGTAGTAATGCAATACTTGCCCAAATTAATGATCCTGCTCTGGATAGAATCAATAGCCTTTTAATGTCCGACATTCAAATCTTGAGAAATAGTCAGGGTATTGATACTGAAACTTTTTATATGCGTTTAAGCGTTCTATCTCAACAGTTGAGTAATGTGAGTTTAGGTTCATATATTGAACCTAGCTCTGAATTTCTAGATGAAAATTCAGATGATACTAGTGAAGGAATGTTTAATAACTTCAGTGCGTTTCTAGGGCGATATTTCACAGTTCGAAGATTAGATACCCCGGTAGTTATACCGTTAAACAATCAGCAAATAACTTTTGTTCGTCAAAATATACAGCTACAAATAGAACAAGCAAAACTTGCTTTACTACAGAGAAGGCAAGCAATTTATCAAGATAGCATCGGTAATGTGATTATGCTGGCACAACAAAATATTCCAGAACAAGATCAACAAAAACCATTTATTCTAGGAGTTTTGAGAGAGTTACAAGGTGAAACGATTTTGCTAAATTTAACTCGCTTAAGTGAAAGTCTTTCCTTGCTAGAAAATTTAATGGGTGATAACTCAATTGGCGCAAGTAACTAAAGTTGTGAATTTTAAACATATGAAAAAAGAGTCGTTAAACCGTGGTTAAAGCATTTTTAATTCTATTACTGGCTTTAGGTGTTGGAGCTTATCTTTCTGTTTTTTTAGCAGAGGACCCTGGCTATGTTCTGGTAACTTTTAGAGCATACTCTGTAGAAGTAACTTTGGGGGCTGCGATTATTTCTCTGATAATTACCTATCTTGTGATTATAGGCTTATTCAAACTCCTAAAAATAATAAACCCATTCAAATTATTTAATAAAGAAACTTGGTATAGAATATTTAATCAAAAGAATGTACGGAGACAAACGGAGTTAGGGTGGCAGAAGCTGTTATTAGGCCAATGGCAAGATGCTTATAAACTGTTAGTAGAGTCGGCCAATCGAGCTCAAGTTCCTAGTGTTAATTACCTTGCCGCAGCTTATGCAGCATTTCAACGTAAGGATCAATTGGCTTGTATATTCTGTTTGTCTCAAGCCAAGCAGCAGTCATTAGTTTCCAATTCTGGTATTAAAACATTTCAGGCTTTGCTTGAGCTTAAGTCTGGCAAGGAAGAACAAAGTTTGGCCTTATTACTAGCCATCATAAAAGAACAGCCCGAAAGCCCTTATGCCTTAATGTTACTTAAAGATATTTATGTTTCTTTAAAAGATTGGAAGCAATTAAATTCTCTTTTACCTGAGCTCGAGAAACAAAAAGTATTATCGAATGAAGAGCTGCTAAATTTAAAGGAGCAATTGGCAGTACATCGATTGCATAAAGCCTCAACTCAATCAGTTAATGATAATGAGTTGAAAACTATTTGGAGCAGCTTCCATAAAACTTTACAAAAACGCGAACTAGTAATGGAAGCTTATTTAAGAGCATTATTGTCTTCTGGGAATAGCGAAGAAGCAGTCAATTTGTTAACAAAGTTTATTAAGCATCAATGGAGTGACAGATTAATTGAATTGTTAGGCTATATTGATACTAAGGATGCAGCAGAACAAATTTTATTAGTAGAGGGCTGGGTAAAAGACCGCCCGAAAAATGTTAACTTGATGTTAACTTTAGGTCGATTAAGTTTACGTAATAAATTATGGGGTAAAGCTCGGGAATATTTTGAATTAGCATTGCGCCTTTCCAACAATACTCGATTAAGTTCAGAAATTAATGCTGAATTAGGTAGGTTACTCGAACATTTAGGTGAGCATGAACAAAGTCTTACTTGTTATCGTCAAGCGATAAATTTAATGGATAGAAAACTGCCTGATTTACCCATGCCCAATTTGAAGTGAACTCAAACTCATAAAAATATTTGTTATTAATATAGGTTATGAAATTTTAAGTTCATTTCATTGAAAGTGAATTGTTAAAAATACAATAGTTAAGAAAACAATTGCCCCTACTGCAGATTCAACAGAAAACTCTTTAAAATTCTTTTCTGCATTGAGTGTCGTATCTTCAAACATTTTTGGTATACGTTTTGAAAGAAAATATGGAACTCTGCCTAGTATTGAACTAGAGAGAACTAATGGGGAAAAGAAAAGGCCAGCTCCAACAGAATAAAATATATCATATCGACTAAGAGGGTTTTCATCAGTTAACATCAAGTAAATAACAAAAAAACCTAGAACAGAAAGAAGTAGTCCTAATATTCGAATGTAGTTTCTTACTTTAATTTCCATTTAAATCACATTACCTCTAGGAATTTTTATAAAAAAAATTCTAGAGGCTTTTATAATTTTTGAATTAGAACCTTTAATATTGGTCATTTAAAATTAGGCGGCTGACATATCTGTTATAAATATAGGTCCCAAGTCCTGTTCCAGCACCCCAGGCAGCTCCAAAACCTGCACCCCACCAACCTCCAGTGGTTGCACCAGCTGCAGTTCCAGTCGCTGCAAACCTATAATGCTACCAACTACACCAGTTTGAGTTGCTAAGTCTGTTATATCACTCAGATAAGAACCGCCACTTACTTCATCTACTTCTTTTACGGTTAACGCTCTCATGACTATCTCCTTGTCGTAAGAATTTAATAAGAAAATAAAATCACCGTTTTAGGGTGATAGTTTCAATTTAGTACAGTTTTGAGGGTTTACCAGTTTTTTAATCAAAAATACCGAGTTCCTGCCAAATGGCATCAACTCTGTCTTTAACGTCCTGGCTCATGGTGATGGACTGTCCCCATTCGCGGGTGGTTTCAGCACCAATTTTAGTGGTGGCATCGAAACCCATTTTTGAACCTAACCCGGAAACGGGTGAGGCGAAATCAAGATAATCTATTGGTGTATTTTCAATTATGACGGTGTCTCTAGCTGGGTCCATACGCGTTGTCATGGCCCAAATAACATCTTCCCAAGAACGGATATTAATATCGTCATCTACCACGATGACAAATTTGGTATACATAAATTGGCGTAAGAATGACCATAGGCCCATCATTACCCGCTTTGCGTGGCCAGGATATTGTTTCTTAATGCTGATAACAGCGAGCCGATAAGAGCAGCCTTCTGGCGGCAAATAAAAATCGGTAATTTCCGGGTATTGCTTTTGGATGATTGGGACGAAAACTTCGTTTAAGGCAACGCCGAGAATTGCCGGCTCATCTGGGGGCCTTCCAGTATAGGTGCTGTGATAGATCGGATCTTTACGATGCGTAATCTTTTTAACGGTAAACACCGGAAACTTTTCTACTTCATTGTAATAACCCGTGTGGTCACCATACGGACCTTCTGTGGCAATATCGTCAGGCTCTATGACACCTTCAAGAACAAACTCGGCAGAAGCGGGTACTTGTAGTTCGTTACTTAAACTTTGTGCGACTTCAGTTTTACTGCCACGTAATAAACCAGCAAAGGCATATTCAGACAGGGTATCTGGAATAGGTGTGACTGTGCCCAAAATAGTTGCTGGATCTGCACCTATGGCAATGCTCACTGGGAAGCCTTCACCAGGATGTGCTTCTTGCCATTCTTTAAAATCAAGGGCGCCACCGCGATGAGGTAGCCAACGCATAATTAAACGGTTTTTACCGATTAATTGCATACGGTATATACCAAGGTTTTGCCTTTCTTTATTGGGGCCTTTGGTAATAACCAATGGCCAGGTAATTAGTGGAGCAACATCTTCAGGCCAGCAAGTTTGGATAGGGATGGTGTTTAAGTCGATATCATTTTCTTCGATAACTATTTCCTGACAGGGCGGGGACTTAATGACTTTAGGAGCTAAATTAAGCGCCTGCTTAAATATAGGAGCTTTTTCAAGTAAGTCTTTCCATCCTTTAGGTGGCTCAGGTTCTTTCAAGAAAGCCAATAGTTTTCCGACATCGCGTAAAGCCTCAACATCTTTTTGACCCATCGCCATAGCGACACGTTTAGTTGTGCCAAATAGATTAGCTAATACTGGTATGCCTGAATTAATAGGGTTTTCAAATAGGAGTGCTGGACCTTCTCGGCGAAGGGTTCGATCAGAAATTTCGGTAATTTCGAGATATGGATCGACAGGAGTAGATATGCGTTTTAATTCGCCTTGCTGCTCAAGTAATTCAATAAATTCGCGGAGGTCCTTGAACATAGCTAGGCTAAATCCAGTTACGTTTTATTTACGCTTCATTGCTTGGAAAAATTCGTCGTTGGTCTTGGTATCTTTTAATTTATCCAGGATAAATTCGGTAGCAGGGACGTCTTCCATAGAAGTAAGCAGTTTGCGCAAGATCCACATGCGTTGTAATTCTTCTTCAGTGGTTAACAAATCCTCACGGCGCGTGCCTGATCGACGAACATTGATAGCAGGATAAACACGTTTCTCTGCCATTTTTCTGTCCAGATGTAATTCCATATTGCCGGTGCCTTTAAACTCTTCGTAAATAACTTCGTCCATTTTTGAACCGGTTTCTATCAGACAAGTAGAAATAATAGTTAAGCTGCCGCCTTCTTCAATATTACGAGCAGCACCAAAGAAACGTTTCGGTCGCTCAAGAGCATGGGCATCAACACCACCAGTTAAGACTTTACCCGATGAAGGAATAATCGTGTTGTATGCTCGAGCAAGACGAGTCATTGAGTCTAGAAGAATAATGACATCTTCTTTGTGCTCAACTAAACGTTTGGCTTTTTCGATAACCATTTCGGCAACTTGAACGTGACGTGAAGGTGGCTCATCGAAAGTACTGGCAACTACTTCACCACGCACAGAGCGTTTCATTTCGGTAACTTCTTCTGGTCTTTCATCAATTAATAGTACGATTAGATGACAATCTGGTGAGTTGCGAACTATTGCTTGAGCAATATTCTGTAGAATTAAAGTCTTGCCTGCTTTTGGTGGTGAGACGATCAATCCGCGTTGCCCTTTACCTATGGGTGCGACTAAATCAATAACTCGTGAGCTTAAATCTTCTGAACTGCCGTTTCCTACTTCAAGTGTAAGTCGGTCGTCAGGGAAAAGAGGTGTAAGATTTTCAAAAAGTATTTTGTTACGGGAGTTTTCAGGTTTATCAAAATTAATTTCTTTAACTTTGAGTAAAGCAAAATACCTTTCTCCATCTTTGGGAGGGCGAATGTTGCCAGCAACTGTATCTCCAGTGCGTAAATTAAAACGTCTAATCTGGCTAGGAGATACATAAATATCATCAGGGCCAGCCAGGTATGAAGCATCGGCTGAACGTAAAAAGCCAAAACCATCTTGTAAAATTTCGAGTACACCTTCGCCATAAATGTCTTCGCCATTTTTCGCATGACGTTTCAATAGCTGGAAGATAACGTCTTGTTTACGTGTACGACTTACGTTATCGAGACCCATATCTTGGGCAATTTGTGTTAATTCGGAAATTGGTTTTGTTTTTAATTCAGATAGATTCATAGGGTAAATTCAAAGTGTAATAAGTCTTTTTGAGAAAAAAGAAGGGTGGGTTAATTGTTTAAGAAAATGAAAGTAGTTAATTGATAATAAGGTTTATTAAAATTATTGCCTGTCAGATCTGCCTCGTGTAAGGCTTATTATGTATTAAAATTTTATTTTTACTGATTTGGCACCTAAGAGCGGCACCTGAAATGACAAGCTGGCGGGTAATCTATCACCCGCCCTAAGCCGTGTAAAGTAATTATTATAAAAAAACTGATTTTTTAAACTATTCAGCTTAATTAGACTGAATAGTTAAATTGTACTGTCTATAAATGCTGATAGCTGTGCTTTTGAAAGTGCACCAACTTTTTTACCAGCAGCATCGCCATTATTAAATATGATTAATGTTGGGATACCTTTCACATTGTACTTTTCAGCAATTGCTTTGTGTTGATCGACATCCATTTTACAAACTTTAAGCTTGCCATTATATTCATCAGCCAAATCTTCCAGAACTGGAGCGATCATTTTGCATGGGCCACACCATTCTGCCCAAAAATCTACTAGTACTGGTCCATTTGAATTAATGACGTCGTCTTCAAAACTGTCATCTGAAATGTGGCTAATGTTATCGCTCATTATTAGTTCCTTACTAAAAAATTGAAATTAAATTATAGGTTTTGCTCTTGATGTTAAATATGGAGTCTACATTATGCTTATTCAAGCTTTTCAGCGGCCTTTTTTGCGAAATAGGTCAGAATTGCATCAGCACCGGCTCGTTTAATTGATAATAACGATTCCAGCATGACTTTATCGGCATCTAACCAGCCATTTTGAAATGCAGCCATGTGCATCGAGTACTCTCCGCTTACCTGGTAGACAAAAGTTGGTACGCCGAACTCATCTTTAACCCTTCTAACAATATCCAAATAGGGCATGCCGGGTTTAATCATAATCATGTCCGCGCCCTCATTAAGGTCTAGGGCAACTTCATGCACGGCTTCGTCACTATTGGCTGGGTCCATCTGGTAAGTTTCTTTACCACCTGTGCCTAAGTTACTGGTTGAGCCTACTGCATCTCTAAATGGGCCATAATAAGCAGAGGCATATTTAGCTGAGTAGGCAAGAATTTTTGTATTGATATGAGCAGTGGCTTCCAATTCATTTCTAATTGCGCCAATTCGTCCATCCATCATATCCGAAGGCGCGACTATATCTGCGCCAGCATTGGCATGAGACAGTGCTTGCTTAACTAGGGTCTCAACAGTTTCCTGATTTAGTACATAACCATTTACATCAATGATGCCGTCTTGGCCATGAGTGGTGAAAGGGTCAAGGGCAACATCGGTAATAACACCCATTTCAGGGCAAGCTTCCTTAATGGTTTTAATTGCGCGCTGAGCCAGACCTTCAGCATTAAAAGCTTCTCGACCATCCTCAGTTTTGCTGGCTGGGTCAGCCACTGGGAAAAGGGCAATAGCCGGAATGCCAAGTTTGTTTAATATGATGGTTTCTTTTGCTAACTCATCGAGAGTGAGTCGTTCAATATCCGGCATGCTAGGGATAGCTTGACGCTCACCTTTACCTTCAATGACAAATATTGGATAAATTAAATCATCAGCAGTAAGAGTTGATTCACGCATTAAGCGACGACTAAAGTCATCACTGCGCATTCGTCGCATACGAGTAGTAGGGAAATGCCTACTGGAACTATTTTTGTTCAATTCTTTACTCAATTTGTTTTACTCAATATATAAATCACTAAAAATCAAACAATGATAAAGAGGTAATAAGCTGATTTTCTTAGTAACATATTTGTCTGAAAGTCATCTATTTGTACAAGTTTGAACTAATTATGGCATATCAACACACAAAATGAACAAAAAACAACTTGTCCTGCTTCTGCTTTTCCTAACAGTTTTAAGCTGTTTTTTTATTTTTGACTTAGGTGATTATCTGCAGTTGTCATTCTTTCAGGAGCAGCGAGATTTGCTTTTGGATTATAAAGAAAACAATTTTACGCTGGTTTCTCTACTTTATTTTTTCCTCTACATCTTGATTACTGCTTTTTCTCTTCCGGCTGCCGCTCTAGTGACATTAGTGGGCGGTGCGCTGTTTGGGTTTTGGTGGGGCTTATTATTGGTGTCATTTGCAAGCTCAATAGGTGCGACATTAGCGTTTTTAATGGCCAGGACAATTCTGCGTGATTGGGTACAAGG
Source organism: Gammaproteobacteria bacterium (assembly GCA_029246545.1). Lineage (GTDB taxonomy): Bacteria > Pseudomonadota > Gammaproteobacteria > Pseudomonadales > Pseudohongiellaceae > UBA5109. The sequence continues at coordinate 213,833 of JAQWMX010000005.1, read as the reverse complement.
AAAATTTGGGAAAAGTTTGAAGCCCTTAAATGATGGCATTAAGAAAGACGGTATTTTCTATTTATTTACTTTACGCTTAATCCCTGTTTTCCCATTCTTCTTGGTCAATATGCTGATAGCTTTAACACCTATTCGCTTACGTGATTTTTATTGGGTAAGCCAACTTGGAATGTTGGTTGGCACAGGGCTGTATGTTGAAGTGGGTGTTCAACTTGGTATGGCTGAAAGTATTCCCGCAGTATTGAGTGTTGGTCTAATTAGAGTGTTGGTTGTACTAGCTTTGTTTCCTTGGCTGGCTAAATGGATGATTGCTCTTTTGAAAAAAAGAAAAGTTTATAAAGAATTCCCCGCTCCTAAAAAGTTCGATACAAACCTTGTTGTTATTGGAGCAGGTTCTGCTGGTTTGGTTACTTCATATATAGCGGCATTGACTAAAGCTAAGGTTGTACTTATAGAAAAAAATCTTATGGGAGGAGATTGTCTTAATACAGGTTGTGTTCCAAGTAAGGCTTTAATTAGAAGTGCTGGGGTAAGCCACTTATTTTCCAGAGCAGAAGAGTTTGGGATTAACACTGCTTCATATGAAATTGACTTCCCCGCGGTGATGCAACGCATTAAAAATGTTATTAGTAAAATTGCACCCCATGATTCAATTGAGCGCTATACAGAATTAGGGGTGGAATGTATTCAAGGTGAAGCCAAAATTATTTCTCCTTTTCTTGTAGAAGTTGCAGGTAAGCAAATAAGCACACGCAGTATAGTTCTTGCTACGGGAGCGAGTCCCTTTGTCCCGCCAATTCCAGGACTAGCCGATATAGATTATGTGACCTCTGATTCGATATGGAATCTGAATAGCCTTCCTGAAAAGCTTTTAGTTGTTGGAGGTGGGCCAATAGGGTGCGAACTTGCCCAAGCTTTTTCTCGTCTTGGATCTGAAGTTACCCAAGTAGATATTGTTTCTAAGCCGTTGCCAAGAGAAGATGAAATAGTATCAGATTACATGCTAGAAAATTTTCAACAAGAAGGCATAAAGTTTCTGGGAGAACATCAAGTTCTTAGGTTTCAAAAACAAGCTGGACTTAACCAGGCTACTCTTAAAAAAGATGAGAATGAAATTACTCTAGAGTTTGATGTGGCGCTCTTGGCAATAGGGCGTAAAGCAAATATCCAAGGCTTTGGGCTTGAAGCCTTGGGCCTTGAAACAACGGAGCAGGGTACAATTAGAGTAAATGATTATTTACAAACTAATTTCCCAAATATTTACGCTTGTGGAGATGTTGCTGGGCCTTATCAGTTTACACATATGGCGGCACACCAGGCTTGGTACACTTCAGTTAACAGTCTATTTGCAGGATTTAAAAAGTTTAAGGTTGATTACTCTATAGTGCCATGGTCGACTTTCACAGACCCTGAAGTTGCTAGGGTTGGCTTAAATGAAAAAGATGCTAAAACTAAAGGGATAGAATACGAAGTTACTACCTATCAAATTGATGATCTTGATCGAGCCATCGCTGACAGTGAGGATAAAGGTTTTGTTAAAGTATTAACCCAACCAGACAAAGATAAAATTCTTGGTGTTACTATCGTGGGCTATCATGCCTCTGATTTAATCACAGAATATGTTTTGGCAATGAAGCATGGTCTGGGTTTGAAAAAAATCATGTCAACAATCCACATTTATCCAACCCTTGCTGAAAGTAATAAATTTGTAGCTGGTGAGTGGCAAAAAGCACATGCGCCAGAATGGCTATACCCATGGTTGGAAAAGTTTCATCACTGGAGAAGAAAATAGTTTTATTATTTTATAAAATAATAAATAGATTAATTTTGGGAGAACAAGATTGAGTGTAGAAGCAAAAGTTTCAGAAAGATATGCCGGAGGTGCGAAAGAAGTAGAAGCAAGCCTGTGTTGCCCAGTTGACTACGATGTTGAGTTATTAAAACTTCTGCCGTAGATTTCTCTGGCGATCAAAAGTTCAGTAAAGCTGCTGGAACTTTGCGTCCTGCTATAGAGAATAAAGGGGGTTCTCATAGTGGCGGAAACGAAGCTTCGGGCTGTTGTTAACCTATTTGTAAATAAAATTATGGCTGAGAGTTTCGTAAAGCCTGAAATACACAAAGGCAGCCCAGCATTAAGAAGCCCAATAAGCTCCATTCCGGGATGCTCATGCCGATCACCGGGTCTTGCCAAACAACTTCAGCACAGTTGCCATCACCTGAAAGCATTGCTGTAATAACTTCCGACATTGGAAAGACTTCAATCATATAGCCTAGACTAGGGCCACATGCAGGTACTTGGTCTTCAGGTAAATGCTGTAGATAAATCTGTCGAATAGCAAATCCACCACCGCCAAATGAAAATGCGGCGCAAATAAAGCCATACACTGATCTACCCAATTCTTTGGGATTATGAATAAAAGCAATTAATGCAATGATTCCAGTCATTGCAAAAAATAAGCGCTGAGTCATGCATAGTGGGCAAGGCTCTAATCCCATAACATTTTCCATATACAAGGCTATACCTAAAAGACTCGCGCAAATTAAGAATATATATAAATAGATTAAGCGAATATTTAAGTATTTATTATTTAGAAAGTTCATATTTATTGGATTCCAATGAAGATAAGTAAGATTCTAAACTAGCCAACTCTTAATTAATAACAATTAATAATACTAACCAACATTTGCTTGGCTAAGAAATTCATCAAAGCTTAATTTATCAGATTGTTCGATATGTTCTCGATCACGATTAGATTGTTCAGTAATTTTTTTAAATTGATCTAAAGTTTCATTGTTCAGTTTATTTTGAAGATATTCGGCGCTTTCTTGTGATTGTTTTAAAGCAAATGGAAAATAGGGCATTTGATTTTCACGCATAGTAGCTAATACTTGAGCTGAAGGTGTGAGGTCGCTATTATCGACTTTTGCTAGTTGCTTTTTAACAGCGTCCTGGTAACTTGAAATTGTACAGGTGCTATCAAGTAAATTAGCAACTTCTAAGCTTTCTTGTAATATTTCTTCTGCCCAAACTGATAAAGAAATAGCTTCGCCATTCTGAGCTAATTTGAGTCCAGGCTTTCTGCCTTCAGAAACAACTGAGCTGAAATTATGCTGAATTTCTTTATATTCCTCTTTTGAAGAAGGAGGACTTTTTCTAAGCAAGCAAAATAATAAAAACGCATTTAAGAAATTTATTTGTGTTTCATCAATGCCGATAGGTAGAAATGGATTTAAATCCAAACAGCGTACTTCTATATACTCGACTCCACCATTTTTCAAACTATGTATTGGTCGTTCACTATTTTTGCTAACACGTTTTGGTCGAATGGTGCTATAAAACTCATTTTCGATTTGTAAAATATTGCTGTTAATTTGTTGATGATCAGTACCTAGCTTATCAAAGACAGTATAGGGTGTATAAGGGGTTTGAATGGATTCACGCATACCTGTAATGTATTCGTCCAATGAGTTATAACTGACAAATAAATCTGTCTGTGCATCACTGGTATAGCCTAAGTCCCCCATACGTAAAGAGGTGCCATAAGGCATGTGGTAAGTGTAATCATCAAAAGGCTCTAAGCCATGGTCAGTTTTATCTTTAATAAAACTTTTACATATTGCTGGCGATGCGCCAAAAAGATAAATAAGTAGCCAGGAATAGCGGCGAAAGTTTCGGATTAAATTAAAATATTGCTCAGTTTTAAATTCCTGCAGTTCTTGCTTAGATTCATGTGAGCTATGTAAAAGTTGCCAAAAATCGTCTGGTAGAGAAAAATTATAATGAATGCCTGCAATAGTCTGCATAGCACGAGTATAACGATGACCTAAGCCAGATCGGTATAGTGTCTTTAGTTTGCCAATATTTGATGAGCCATATTGTGCAAGTGGAATTTGATCATCTTGCTCAATGATGCACGGCATACTGGAGGTCCACAGTAATTCCCCGTCCTCTAATTGGCTATATAGGAAGCGATGGATATCTTCTAGGTATTTAAGGCTACTGGTAGGGTCTGTAAAAACTGGTGTTATAAACTCAATTAATGCTTCCGAGAAGTCAGTTGTAATAAATTCATGGGTCAAAGGAGAGCCAAGCCCTGATGGATGTTGGGTCATGGCTATTCTGCCATGTTTGTCTACTCGTAAACTTTCCTTTTCAATGCCGTGAGTGATGCTTTTAAGACATCCAATATCAGGCAATTCTCCTAAAGTACCAAGCAGGTTTTTTAATTGCTCACTCAACTTTTTGCTTCCAACACGTTTTTAAAAGTTCGGCATTATGCCACATGATCAAAGATGGGGGCATGATTTGAGTTATTCAACTTGATTTTGTTTAAAGCGGTGAATTAATCGCCGATCTTGTTTGTTAGGCCGTCCGCTTGGGTGTGGGTTCGAGTTTTGCATGGCTTTTCGTTGATCTAGTTGCAATTGTCGTTTTCCCAAGCTTTCAGAAGTTTCTTGATAAAGTTGTGCTGCTTGAGGTGCACCCCCACGTTTATCAGAGAGTCTTGAGACAATAACTGTTTTTTCATCCCAACCCTGGCGAATTTCCAAATTAGCTCCAATTTCAATTTCGCGACTACTTTTACAGCGAGCCCCATTACAATGTACTTTACCGCCATCAATGGCTTGCTTAGCAAGATTTCGAGTCTTAAAAAAGCGGGCGGCCCACAGCCATTTATCTATGCGGACTTTAGTTAATCCAGTTGTAGAAGGAGTTTTGTCATTGTTTTTTTTGTTCATGTAGACATCAGCTCATCAAAGTCATGAACAGCTAAAAACTCTCCTTGAGGTAGAGGCTCTTGTGTGGAGTCAGGCTTTAGAATTTGAAGAATATGCCCAAGCCCTTCTGCTTTGGCACGATCAAGCACTGATTTACTGTCGTCAATAAATAGACAACGGGATAAATCTAATCCTTCTCTTTTTTGGAAAAGGTGCCAAAAACCTTCATTTTCTTTCGCCAATGAGAATTCGTGAGAGCTAATTATTTTATCAAGGTGTTGGTGAAGCTCCATGGTGGCTACCTTTAACTCCATAGATTTGGGGTGAGCATTTGTTACCAAGATACTTGATTTACTTTTTTGATTGAGAAAATTTAAAAATTTAAGTGTGTGAGGGCGAAATCGTATATGTTCTTTTACATCATGTTTAGCAGCTTCTACATCAATTTGTAGTGACTCAGACCAATGATCAACACAATACCAATTAAGCGTGCCCATAAGAGAATTTGAAAATTTTTCAAGTATCTCTATAGCTTTATCTAAAGGTATATTCGTTTGCTGGGAATATACTTTCGGTAGATGTTCTCGCCAAAAGAAATTATCAAAAGATAAGTCTAATAGGGTGCCATCCATATCTAAAAGGACGGTGTCGATTTGAGACCAGTTGATCATATTAGTCAGGCTTAATTACCAAGAGTTGTCTATAATCTATTTTTGTTCTTAATTATATAGGGATGATATAACAGTTAATATGTTACCAATTGATTTAATAGATTCAGTGAAAAATATCAGCAAAGAAGCTGGTGCAGCTATCTTGGAAGTTTACCAAAGGGACGGTGATATTGAGGTGGCGAATAAAAAAGATGACTCGCCATTGACTGAAGCAGACATAGCAGCTCACCAGATAATAGTTTATGCGCTGAATGAGCTTACTCCTGAAATACCAATTCTTTCTGAAGAGTCTGCAGATATCAGTTGGGGTGAGCGTGAAGCTTGGACTCGATATTGGTTAGTTGATCCACTAGATGGCACTAAAGAGTTTATAAAACGTAACGGCGAGTTTACTGTCAATATTGCATTAATTGATAACCATGTGCCCGTGCTGGGAGCTGTTTTCGTGCCAGTTAAAGATATCTTATATTCAGGTGTACTTGGCCAAGGAGCTTGGAAAGAAGATGCTGGTGTAGAGACTGAGATAAGAGTTGCTACAACATCTATATCCAAAGAAGTGAAAATTGTTGCTAGTAGAAGTCACCGTGGTGAAGAATTAGATGCTTGGCTCAAAAAAATTGAAAAATCTTTTAAAAAAGTTGAATTATTGAGTATGGGTAGCTCTTTAAAAATTTGTTTGGTAGCTGAAGGTAAAGCAGACATATATCCTCGATTAGCGCTTACTTCTGAGTGGGATACTGCTGCAGCACAAGCTATTTTGGAGGCTGCTGGCGGAATATTGAAAGATAGTAAATTTAAAACATATCGATATAACCAAAAAGAAAATATATTAAATCCATATTTTTTTGCAATTGGTGATATCAATTTTGATTGGCAAGCGCTTTAATAGCTTGTTCTGACTGAAACCTTAGCTTTACCGGCTTCGTATAAAAAAGTAACATTACCCACCATGAGTGATAAACAAGTAACTCGCACCACAAGTGCACGTATCCCTACAAAATATGGGGACTTTCAGTTGTGTGCGTACACTAATACTGAAGATGATAAAGATCATTTAGCTTTGTTTTTAGGTGATATAGAAAATACTGAAAACGTATTAACGCGAGTGCATTCTGAATGTTTTACTGGGGATGTGTTGGGGTCATTACGTTGCGATTGCGGTGAGCAATTAGATTTCGCCATGCAAAAAATTGCCAAACAGGGTTGTGGGGTTATCGTCTACATGCGTCAAGAAGGAAGAGGTATAGGTCTTTCGAAAAAAATTGAAGCTTACAACTTGCAAGATAAAGGTCACGATACGGTAGATGCCAATATTTTGCTGGGCCATCTGGCTGACGAGAGGGAATATTCGTTGGCAGCATTAATTCTTAAAGATTTAAAGGTTAAATCTATTCGCTTATTAACGAATAATCCTACAAAAATTGAAGCGCTTGAAACTGAAGGTATAGTGGTTAATGAAAGAGTAGATGTGGAAGCAACTGTGCACCCCGAGAATGCGCAATACCTGATGACTAAAGCAAAGCGTATGAATCATATTTTGTCGATTAACGACAATCAAGATGCTCATCAAGCAAAAGATCAAAATGAGCCTCAACCAACAGATTGAAAGCTGGTTAAGCTCTCGAAAAAAAACTTTTCAGTTTATTAATAGACCTTTTATTACGCTCGCTTTCGCTCAGTCCTGGGATGGAAGTATTACAACGAGTAAAGGTGAGGCGGCTGCTTTAAGTTGCTTTGCATCCAACCAATTAACCCATCAACTTAGAAGTCTGCATGAAGGCATTCTAGTTGGAATTGAGACTGTCCTGTCCGACGACCCGCAATTAACTGTCCGTGAATGGGTAGGTAATAATCCACAGCCGATAGTTCTAGATAGTCGATTACGTATGCCTCTTGATTCAAAATTACACCAGCATCCAGATAAAAAATGTTGGGTGCTAACCGTTGCAAACGATAAACTTTCGCAGCAGTCAAAAAAAACAGACCTCGAAATAATTCAGGTTTCTCAACAAAGCAGTGATTTTATTCCACTTTTACCAGCAATGAGAGTATTACGTGAGAGAGGTATAGAAAGTTTAATGGTTGAAGGTGGCGCGAAAGTAATTACGGAATTTCTAAAGTTAGGTTTAGCAGATGCGATAGTTATGACTGTAGCGCCCAAATTAATAGGCGGTTATAAAGCGGTAGGAGACTTAGAAGTAGAAGATATATCTTCTTCGCCTAATATATCGCCTATTTATTATGAGAAGCTTGATGAAGACTTGATAGTTTGGGGCGATTTGAAATACAGCGAGCCGGATAAATGAAGGCCAAACAGTTATGGTTCATTGAACCAGGGAAAGTTGAAATTCGTGAACATGAACTTGGCTCTTTAGCTCAAGATGATGTGCTAGTTAAAACTAAGGTTTCTGGTATCAGTGCTGGCACTGAAATGTTGGTTTATCGCGGACAAGTACCTCAAGACTTACCATTAGATGCTTCTATTAAAGCATTTGAAGGATTGGACGGTTCGTATCCTCTACCCTATGGTTATGCCTGTGTTGGTGTTGTTGAAGAAACAGGAAGCTCCGTAGATAAGAGTATTAAAGGTAAAAAAGTATTTGCACTCCAACCGCATGCCTCACACTTTATTTGTAAAATCGATCAGTTTATTTTTTTGCCAGATGAAATGTCTGAAGAAGCGGGCACTTTTTTAGCTAACATGGAAACAGCAGTAAATTTTTTAATCGATGGGGAAGCCCAGAAACATGAAAATGTTGCCATACTTGGTTTGGGGGTGGTAGGGCAATTGGTTAATGTATTGTTAAATCAACAGTCATTAAATAAGGTTTCTGCAGTCGATGGATTAAAGTTTCGTAGAGAATTCGCTGAAAGAGAGAAAAGTACTTCAGGTTTCTTGCCTGATTCGAAAGAACTTCTAGGAAAGTGTGATGGCTTTGATTTGATATTTGAATTAAGCGGAAATCCAGAAGCTTTGAATCTAGCTATAGAATTAAGCGGATTTTCTGGACGCATAATTATTGGTAGTTGGTATGGTAATAAGACGGTGCCTATAAATTTGGGTGGCGCTTTTCATCGGAATAGATTAAAAATTATTTCTAGTCAAGTAAGCACCATTAGCCCAGAACACTCTGCTAAATGGACGAAAGAGAAGAGATTGAACAAAGCTTTAAGTTCATTAGAAGAAATGGAAGTTGAAAAATTTATTACTCACCGTTTTCCTTTATCAGATGCTACTAAGGCCTATTGCTTGCTTGATAAAGAAGCGGGAAAAGCATTGCAAGTTATATTCACTTATGAGGATTAAGCCATGTATAGCATTGCCGTACAAAAAGAATTTATTGCCCAACACTTTTTAATTGGTGGAGATTGGGGAGAAGAAAACTATCTTCATTCGCATTACTTTATGCTGGAATTAGTAATAGAGCATGACAGTTTGGATCAACACGGATATTTAGTCGATATTATTGATATTGATGCTGCGCTTGAGCAGGTTGTTAGTTATTTTAAAGATAAAACTTTGAATGAATTGTCAGAATTTAATGGGATAAATCCTAGCATTGAACACTTCAGTCGAATTATTTGGGAAATGATGATTAGCCAAATCACTCTTCCTGGTGATGGGGTGTTAGAGGTAAAATTATGGGAAAATAAAACCTGCTGGGCAGCATATAAGAAAGATTATGGGGATAGCTAAGTCAAAGCTATGCGAATTGGACTATTGATTTATGGTGATATAAATACTATCAGTGGTGGTTATCTCTATGATCGAAAATTAGTTGAATATTTACGCAAGAATGGTGATGAAGTCACTGTTATTAGTCTAAAAAAACCTTCGTACTTTAAAGCCTTATTAACATATTCTATCCCTGACGTACTCAAGAGCATTAAATTAGATGTTTTAATTCAAGATGAACTAGTCCATCCATCATTTTGGCTTATTAATAAACAATTAAAAAAATTACTAAAGTGTCCTATCGTTTCTCTTGTGCATTTATTTAATAGTGCTAGGCCTGTTGGTCCCTACAAAAAAATGGTCTATAAACTTATTGAAAATTTTTACTTAAACTCAGTTGATGCCTTGATACTTAATAGTAAAGAAACTCTTAATCAATCTAATAAACTACTAGATAATAAGCTCCTGCCGAATATTATCGCTTTTCCATGTGGCGATAACTTCACTGCAGTCGAAAAAATTAACAGAAACTATATTGGACAAAATCTTAAGATTTTATTTGTTGGAAATATTACTCAACAAAAAGGTTTGCATGTTCTTATAAAAGCCATTCATATGCTTGATGAAAGTATTACGCTTTCTGTTGTAGGCCGTGAGGACATTGATCTACGTTATATGAACAATATAAAAAAATATATAGCTATTAATGGAATTGAAAATCGAATTAAATTTTATGGCTCATTAACGGATGAGAGTCTAAAGAAACAATACCTAGATAATGACGTATTTGTTTTACCTTCAATAAATGAGGCATACGGAATTGTCTTTTTAGAAGCTATGCAATTTGGTCTGCCTGTAATCGGCTGCAACTTAGGCGGTGCTCAAGAAATTATTGAAGATGGCGTTAATGGCTATCTTGTTGATTCAAAGGACGAGCAAGGGCTTGCTGAATTTATTACTCTTTTAGACAATGACCGAGAATTACTCAAGAAGATGTCAGAATTAGTTCAAAAAAAATATTCTCAGCACCCGACTTGGGATGAAAGTAGTAAAAAAATTAGAACTTTTTTAATGTCCTTAATTCAAAAGAAGGAGACTACATTTGGTCAATGAAACATTTGATTATGTTAAATACTTGGATGTGAAAAAAAGTATCGATGACAGAAGTCTGAATGAAGTTGTTTGGGGACATTTCTCCAATTGGTTATTGTCTAGAAATAAGCAAGACTCAACTCTCAGAGTGTTAGAAATTGGTGCTGGTATAGGCACAATGATTGAGCGCTTACTCGAAGCTTCATTACTTCAAAAGTGCCATTATATTGTTCTTGAGCCTGAAACTATGTTTAAAGAAGCTGCATTGTCTCGATTTAAAGGATGGGCAAATAAATATGGATGTACTTTTAAAATAAATTCAGAAGGGCTTTGGCACATCAGTAATAATGAGTTAGATATATTTATTGAATGGATAGAAGCTGATGCTAATAAAATCGACCAGCTTTTTGGCGATAAAAGCTTTGACTTATTATTAAGTCATGCAGTAATTGACTTACTGCCAGTGCCAACAATTATGTCAATAATTTTAGATAAATTAAAAGCTCGGGGTGCATGCTATTTCAGCTTAAACTTCTCAGGAAATACCGAATTTTATCCGGCACATGATAGTGATCATAAAATTTCAGAGCTCTATCACCTAGATATGGATAGCAGGTTTCCTAATTTAGATTGGCAACCTAGCTTGACGGGCATAGCTCTTCCAATTTGGTTAAAAAAATATGGCTGTGAGCAAGTTGTTGATGGGGAGTCTAACTGGGAATTGGGTGAAGGAGATAGTTTATTTATTAAAAATATACTAGATACTATTAAGAAAGCATTGGCTGGATTCCCAGGTTTAGAAACCTGGTTATCAAGTCGCTATAAAGAGCTTGATCAAGAGATTCTCGCCATAAGCATTTCAAACCGCGACTGTTTTGGATTGAAGTAATCTAAGGCATATAAAACCTGCTACAAGTACTAAAATATCTCGAAACCTGAGTAAAGCTAGTAGAGCCGCAGCTGAACTGACTGGCAATGCTAGTGCAGAAAAGCTCCAAATTACAGATGCTTCTAGTGTTCCAATTCCGCCGGGAAGCGGTAATAAAAAAGCTAATCGCATTGCCACCATTAATAATACGAATTGGCTTAAATCAAGGTTAATACTAAAGAAGTTTAATACTAGATAAAGCTCGAAGAATGTAAGAAACCAACCGCTTATTGATAAAAGCAATGCAAATATAAGGGCAACCTTATTGGTTAATAATGTCTTTAAGGAAGCAGTGAAATTATTAGAGTGGAAATTAATTTCAGATAATCGTTTGCTGACCAGCCATTTTTGAACAAGTTTATTTATATTTGTTTCTATTTTTTCACTTTGATTTATCAGAAACCAAATACTTAGGCTAAGAATAAGTATTAAAGAAGATACTAGAGTGGCTATTGAAACCCAGTTAGCAAGTTCTGTTTGAGTAAAAAATAAAATTATTATTCCAATTAAAAGCACTGCAAAATTAGTCCAAAGTTCAAACGCCCTATCTGCAGCAACTGCCAAAACTGAATCGCCAGGAGAGATAAAATATTTTTTCCACAGTAAAAATATTTGCAGTGGTTCGCCACCAAATTGAGGACCTGGCGTAATAAAACTTATGCTTTGGCCAGCTTGACGTAGTAGTAGCAAATTAATTAGATTGAGCTTTAGTTTGAATCCTTTTGTTAAGACTAGCCAGCGCCATACGAGGATTAAAATTATGATTAGGTTAATCAACGTCCAATAAAACCATTGTGCGACGGTTAAACTAAAAATAGTTTCAATGATAATTTCGAATGGTAAATCACGAATGATCCAAGCAGCTAAAGCTAATGCAATTAGCCAAGTGAAGGCTCTAATAAATTTGTAGCTAAGCATCAGGCGCCATCGTATCGGTTTACCCAGTTATCATCTCTGATCGATAAACTAAATTTACCAGTACCAAACTGCATAACCCAAATTACTGAAACAAGTAGAATCCCATCAAGAAACTGCATTTCGTAAGAAAGAAAATGCCAGCACAAAAGGCATGAAAGAATAATGGCAAAGAACCGGCCATTTATTCCAAGTGATATCATTAATGCGGAAGACAATAAGCTTAATAGTAAGGGTATATTGATAAGAGAAAGTCCATTGTTCATTAATGGAAATGAATTTATTCTTATTAAACTTAAGCAAAGCAACAATGTGATTAGAATTCTCAGCATGGGCAAAATTACAAGGTGAGTTGCTTTATTTAGTTGATTAAGAAAGTTTCGAGTATGAAGATCATCTAACTTAATTTTTCCACTTACTGTAAACCAGTCCATAACAAACCCTACAAGCAAGGGAAGCATGAATGCCAATCCTGCAATCATAGTAGCTGGTGGTGCCAAAATAGGCCAAAGCACAACTGAAAGAAACCCCATCTGAAATCCTGCAACAGCTCTACGAGACATGTTACTAGGCAGTTGATAGACAGGCTTATTGCGAGCTGACCTCCAATATAGACCCCATTGAAATAGATAATAAGCAAGGCTTACAGATAGGTAAGACCAATGAATTTGGCCGATCCAAACGGCCAACAGTGGTGCAATCAATAACCCCAAAGCATCAGATTCGATGTCTAGCTCAGTGCCTAATAGGCTTTCATGCTTTGTAAGACGGGCAATATAGCCATCAATTCGATCAATTATGGCTGCAATAAAATAGCTAAGTGCAGGAATTAAAAGGATTTTTTCATCTAGATTGGGGTGAAAGATAAATCCGCCTGTAACTGCTATAAAAAAGCCCCTAAGTAGCGTGAGCCGATTTGCCCAGCCTAAATTCGGATATATTGCTTCATGCACCGAATAACGATTTTGATCCAGTATTTTTGACGTTCTGCACATCACAAGTGACCATAAAAGAATAGATTGTCCTAGCCAGTGCAAAACTTCTTGGAAGCGCCATATATTTGATAAAAATACTGTAAAAACAATAAGTAAGAGTAGGCCTAAATAATTAATTATATTTGTTTCTAGCTTTAGAGATGAAGGTATTTGAGACGGGTTATTCATTCGATAAACATACGTAGACTCAGTTTTTAATGCAAATTAAGCATTCATAGCATTTAATGGGATCTAGGCAGTAAATCGCAATTCATCTGTAATTTAGATGGGTTTTTTTAGATATAAAAGGGGATTTTGCAAAAAAACATGGGGAAAGTAGGTATTTTTAACATTTAGACTAGACATTCATAGCTAAACTTGACAACATTACCTTTCTAGGAGAAGCTGAGATTCTTCTCGGCGGTTGAATATCTAATCGAACAATTTTGATCATAAGTGAAGGAGTAATAATCGTGAGAATTCTAAGTAAAAAATTAATAATCGCAGTAATGGCTATTTCTATGGCTATTTTCCCAGCCTTAAATGCAAATGCTCAAGCCGCCGCCGCTGGTGCTATAGCAGGCGTTACCCCGGCTGTTGTTGCTGTTGTTGCTGCCGTAGTTGTCGTTGGAGCTGTTGCATCTTCTGATAACGACTCAGGAAGACCAGATATTTTTCTACCAGTTTCCACTAATACTAGTCAAGTTGTTCCTAGTCCAAACCCACCTGCTACGTCGACAGGGACCTAAGGTGTTAATTAGTTTATAGCTTGCAAGATTAAAAAGGCGGCTTTTGCCGCCTTTTTTTATGCCTCAAATAATTTAACCCTTTGTAACTACTTTTTCTATATTAGTAAAATGATTAGATTTATATTAGCTTTTGCCATTGGGCTCTCCCCGGCTCTTGGGGTTGCCGCAGACCTTGGCACTACAGGGTTGATTGATATACCAAGTGCTAGAATGATGGATGATGGAGAATTTAAAGTCGCCATGAGCCGGCAAACTGTGGCTGATATATATTCACTGAATTACCAATTGACGCCCTGGTTAGAATCTACTTTTCGCTACACTATTTTCAATCCTGATAAGGTTGCAGGGTCTAGCGATGGTCTTTACGATAGGAGCTATGAAGTTAAGTTGCGTCTTATCCAAGAGAGGAGAGTATTTCCACAAATAGCAGTTGGCATTAGGGATGTATTAGGTACTGGAGCCTGGGGAAGTGAATATCTTGTCGCTTCCAAATCTATTGGGGCCTTTGATTTTACTTTAGGCATGGGTTGGGGGAGATTGGCTGAGCGAGATGCCTTCAGTAACCCTTTAATAAATATTGCAGATGGTTTTTCAGTTCGTGATGAAGAAATTGGGTTAGGCGGAAAAGTTTCTTTCAATAACTTTTTTAGTGGGCCGGATGTTGGCTTATTTGGTGGTTTTTCTTATGAACTAGAAAACTGGAATACACGTTTTTTAGTTGAGTATAATTCAGATTCGTACCAAAGAGAACGCCGATTTGGCACTATCCCTGACGCTTCTGCGATTAGTTATGGCGTGGAATGGGAGCCTTCCAATGGTTTAACTCTTGGGGTAAGCAGGCAGCAAGGCAATCAGTATGCCTTTAATATATCAGTTTCTACAGATACTAAAAGCTTATTACCGCGCCAATCCAGAAACCTTGTCATTCCTGTAAGTTCTAACTCAGTTGGTGAGAGTAATGTCACACCTCAAAATATTTGGTATGGACGCTTACTTGTTGATGTAGAAGCAAATGGTTTGTTACTTAGATCTGCCCTTTGGTCCTCAGATGAAAAATTAGTGCGTTTTGAGTTATCAAACCGACAGTATAATTTAGCGGCGGATAGTATAAACCGGTTTTTGACTCTGGCAGAAATTCATCTGCCTCCTCAAGTTGAAACTATAGAAGTTATTCTCAATGATTATGGTACCCGTAATAATGCAGTTCTTTATCAGCGTCAATTTGGTGATCGCCAAAGGAACTGGGTTAATGCCGATGATTTAATCGACATCATTCCTGCAGAGAAAATAGAAGATCCTACCTTTGCAACAGCCTATCGCATTCCAAATGTGACATTTGGGGCTGACTTAGCAACTCGTTTTTCATTGTTTGATCCTGACAAGCCCCTGCGTTACCAAGTTCTGTTGAATTTGAGTGCATCAGCGGATTTGGGCAATAATTTTAGTTTATATGCGAGCTATAATTTGGACATAGATAATGATTTTGACACGATATCTCGAGGTGCTGAATCTGATGTGTTACCACATGTCAGGACTGATATAGCAAGATATTTAAAGGAAGGTGATACAGGTTTAGACAGTTTATTTGTGCAAAAAAGAGGCAATTTAGCACGTGATCTTTATTATCGTGCATACAGTGGCATTCTTGAAGAAATGTATGCTGGTGTAGGTGGGGAGTTATTATACAGCCCGTTTAGTTCTCGCTTAGCTTTTGGGTTCAATTTGAATTGGGTAAAACAAAGAGACTATGATAAAGACTTTGATTTATTAGATTACTCTGTACTCACTGGTCATATAAGCGCCTATTGGGCAACGCCTTGGTATAACTATGATGTTGCCGTGCATGCTGGAAGGTATCTAGCAAAAGATAAAGGTCTTACCTTCGAAGTTAGAAGAACGTTTGATAATGGCTGGCAAATGGGAGCATTTGCTACATTTACAAACGTGTCAGCTGAAGATTTTGGCGAAGGCAGTTTTGATAAAGGCCTCTTTTTTAAAGTACCCTTAGGTCAAATATTACCAGGAAATACTCGCAGTTCTTATACCAATCTTATTCGCTCAGTTCAGCGTGACGGAGGCCAGAGGCTTAGTGGTTTTGGAGGTACTCTTTGGTATGATTTACGGCCAACACGCTACGATGCATTGAATAACAACTTGCGAAGAATGGTGCCTCAAGGATGAGAATGATAAAGGCATTATTTTTAATAGCTCTAGTTATTATAGGAGTGCAAGCATGTAGTTTTCGATCAACACAGCTGGACCTGCTTATGTCCATTTTTGAAGATGAACAAGTAACAGTTCCACTAGAAGAGCTCGCTTGGACATTAATTTGGTCAGGCGATAATCATAGCCTACTCCCTGTGATACCTACAGGACAGAATCAAACATCTTTTGTAAATTCAGACGGCACCATTCTTGTTATTTTTGACGGCTTCCAAGTAATTGATGTTACTGGGCTTTTACCTGGTGACCTAAATATCAATATTTTAAAAACAGATGCAGGGCTAGAATACTCTAGTGAAGATGAAGTATTCGCTGTTCATGCTTGTGAAGAATTTGACTCAACTATTCAAGGTAGCACAACTGTCTGGCTACAAAATTGTGATAGTGAGCAGGGGCCTTATGCAAATGAAATAAGAGTAAATGCTGCTGGTTCGATAACGCTATTACAGTTTTTACCCCACCCTGAATATCCAATGCTTACTTTGACTCCGAATAATTTAATTTTTTAGCCCCGCCAATTTATAATATTTTTGTATAATTTGACTTCGACTTCTCCCCCTTATATTTTCTCAAATTCATCTCACCTCATTTCATCTCACCTCATTTCATCTCAATTCTGTCTCCACATCATCAAAATACTTTACTATCATGATGGGGCTCATTCATTGAAGTAATAGCTTGGTAAGAAAGGAAGATTTAAGGCTTAGAATTTATTAGTTGATTTAAAGCGATTGAATGGTGCCCAGAGGCGGAATCGAACCACCGACACGAGGATTTTCAATCCTCTGCTCTACCGACTGAGCTATCTGGGCATTTTTTAGCTTTTGTCTTGTCTTAACTCATAACACTAAAAGAACTTTAAGCGAATAAGGAGTCACAATTTAAAACTACTAGCTTATTGCAAGCCGCGTATTAAACCTGTTGGGGGGTGCTTTAGTCAAGATTGTATTGCGATTTTGTCTTAGATTTCTGGTACGTAGCCATCGGCTTCATCATGATCTTCATTGGCTAAGAACTTATCCATTTCTTCAGTTAGATATTTGCGGTCATCAGGGTTAATCATGCTAAGGGATTTTTCATTGATTAGCCTGGTTTGAAGTTGTTGCCACTCTTGCCAGGCTTGTTTAGAAATATTATCGAAAATATCCTGCCCTTTAGCTCCTGGATAAGGCGGAGTTAGTAACCCTTCCAATTCTTTTTGGTATTTTTGACAGAAAACCTTTCTACTCATTATTTATTACTCAGCATTTCCAAAAGTGTTTTGACCGGAGACGCCAATCCTAGTTCCGGTGGTGAATTTAAATCATACCAGTGCCATCCAGGCTTCTCCATGACCATGTTGGTATCTTTTTGTAAGTTTAGAATTTTTGGCCT
Source organism: Gammaproteobacteria bacterium (assembly GCA_029246545.1). Lineage (GTDB taxonomy): Bacteria > Pseudomonadota > Gammaproteobacteria > Pseudomonadales > Pseudohongiellaceae > UBA5109. The sequence continues at coordinate 196,512 of JAQWMX010000005.1, read as the reverse complement.
TATATCCAAGTGAAAGTGGCTAAAAGTATGGCGTAAGTTATTCCAGCTCATGATTTCATTTTTAACAGTAAATCCATTTTTTTGTACGAAACTTTTTATACTGTCTTTCTCCTGAATTTCTGGAAAGCTCCATAAGCCACCCCATATACCATGAGGAGGCCTTTTTTCGAGTAATACTTTATTACCACTTTTATTTTGTAGGATTAGCATTTGTGTGGTTTTCACTGGAAGTTTCTTCTTGGGTTTCTTTTGAGGGAATTCAGAGGTTCTTTGACTTAAATAAGCTTCGCAGTGAAGTACTAATGGGCAGAGTGAGCAAGATGGTTTAGTTCGAGTGCAAAGTGTCGCACCAAGATCCATCATGGCCTGAGTATAGTTTCTACAATTCTTGGCCGGTGTATATCTCTCAGCTAACTCCCAGAGTTGTTTTATGGTGCTACTTTGACCATACCAACCTTCAACACAATGAAAGCGGCTAAGTACTCGCTTAACATTACCATCAAGAATGACGGCATATTTATCATCAGCCAAGGCGAGAATAGCACCTGCAGTAGACCTTCCGATACCTGGCAGATCAATTAATTCTTCAAGCGTAGCTGGGAAAACACTTTGATGATCGTGATAAATTATCTTGGCTGCTTTATGAAGGTTTCTTGCTCGAGCGTAATACCCTAATCCAGTCCAGTGGTGAAGTACCTTATCTTCTTCTGCAAGTGCTAGTTTTTTTAAATCAGGGAAACTTTGCAGAAATTTTTGATAATAGGGGATTACAGTAGCAACTTGAGTTTGTTGCAACATGATTTCTGAGATCCAAACCCGATACGGGCTAGGATTCAGTTGCCAAGGAAAATTCTTTCGGCCGTGATCTTGAAACCAAACTAAAACAGCTTTACTAAAGTCAGCGTACTTTGAATTATCTGGATAAGGCATAGTGAACAAGTGTAATGATTATCAGCCTTTTTTTCACATTAAAAGCATATTGGCAGTATAATCACTTTTTTTCTAATGCTGCATTATTCGAAAGCAATAGTGCAGAAGAGATAGAGGCAGTTATGAGTGAGCCAAGAACGGCTACCGTTGAAAGAAATACTAATGAAACCCAAATCAAGGTTAGTGTTAACCTTGATGGTACTGGCATATTTAAAATTGAATCAGGCTTGCCCTTTCTGGAGCATATGTTGGAGCAAGTATCTCGACATGGTTTGGTGGATATAGAAGTAATTGCAAATGGAGATCTTGAAATAGATGCCCACCACACAGTAGAAGATTTAGGCATCACACTGGGTCAAGCATTCGATAAGGCTTTAGATAAAACCGGTATCCGCCGTTACGGTCACGCCTATGTCCCTTTAGATGAAGCTCTTTCTAGAGTAGTTATCGATTTTTCAGGTCGTCCAGGCCTTGAGTACACTATTCCTTTTTCTCGTGGGACAGTTGGTGATTTTGATGTTGATTTATTTTATGAGTTTTTCCAGGGTTTTGTGAACCACGCTAATGTGACTTTACACATTGATAACCTTAAGGGTAATAATGCTCATCATCAAATTGAAACAGTGTTTAAAGCATTTGGACGTGCTGTGCGTATGGCTATTGAAGCTGATCCTCGTATGCAAGGCACGGTCCCATCGACGAAGGGAAGCCTCTGATAAAAGCTATTGGGCTCGCTAATACTTCGTTAAAAGTAAAATTTAATTCTGTCACTTACTGATTTGTAGGCTCCTTCATTAAATTTTACTTTTTCCTCGCCTCAGAGTCGCTTATGACGCTTTTTGAAAAGTTTCCGATCGAGATAATATTATTAAATTTTTGCAGAAGTTGATAAAAAAGCATTGATGAATAGAGTTGTCGTAATTGATTATGGTATGGGTAATCTTCATTCCGTTGGGAAGGCGCTTGAGTATGTGGATGAAAATATTTCTCTAACAGTTTCGGCTGATCCCCAAAAAATACGTGATGCAGATCGTTTAATCTTTCCAGGCGTCGGGGCTATGAGAGATTGTATGGCTGAAATTAAGCGACTAAAAATTGACGAGCTTTTGATGCAAGCTAGGCAAGAAAAGCCAATATTGGGTATTTGTGTTGGTATGCAGGCTATGTTGAGTTTCTCTGAAGAAAATAATGGTGTGGACTGTATTGGATTATTTCCTGGTGAAGTAAAACGTTTCCAAGAGGGGCAGAAAGATGGAAATAGTGATTTGCTAAAAGTGCCACATATGGGCTGGAATGAAGTTAAGCAAACATCATCTCATCCAATGTGGCAGAGTATTGAGAATAATAGCCGCTTCTATTTTGTGCACAGTTTTTATGCAACACCCGATACACACCAAAAAAACAAAGCAAATATTGTTGGCAAAAGTTCGTACACTGTGCCTTTTTGTTCAGCCATAGCTGACAAAAACATTTTTGCCGTTCAGTTTCATCCTGAAAAAAGTCAAACCGTAGGTCTACAATTGCTTAAAAATTTCTTAAGTTGGAATGGTGAACCATGAGTTTGGCAAAACGTATTATTCCTTGTCTTGATTGTGAAAATGGCCGTGTTGTTAAAGGTGTAAAATTTTTGGATATCCGAGATGCCGGGGACCCTGTAGAAGTTTCAAAACGCTATTGTGATCAGGGCGCCGATGAGATTATTTTCCTTGATATTACCGCCAGTAGTGATAACAGAGAGACAACTATTCATACAGTTGAGTCGATAGCTAGCCAGGTCTTTATTCCACTAACTGTTGGTGGTGGAATTCGTAAACTTGAAGATATTCGTATAATGCTCAGAGCGGGTGCTGATAAAGTTGCTATTAATACCAGTGCAGTTATGAATCCTGAATTTGTAAAAGAGGCAGCAGAAAAGTTTGGTTCTCAGTGTATTGTTGTAGCTATTGATGCCAAACAAGTTTCTCTTGAAGGTGAGCCTTTACGTTGGGAAATGTTTACCCACGGTGGGCGCAAAGCCACTGGACTTGATGCCATTGAGTGGGCCAAGCGCATGGTTTCCTACGGTGCTGGAGAAATATTACTAACCAGTATGGACCGAGATGGCACAAAGAATGGATTTGACTTGGCGTTAAATAGGGCGATTAGTGAGGCGGTTAGCGTTCCAGTAATAGCATCCGGTGGTGTTGGTAATTTGCAACATTTAGTTGATGGAATTGTGGAAGGTAAAGTTGATGCTGTGTTAGCGGCGAGCATCTTTCACTTCGGAGAATACAGTATTCCCGAAGCTAAAGATTATATGGCCTCTAAGGGAATAGTAGTTCGTTAATAGAAAGCTACTGCGCTCATTACAACTTCGTTAAAGGTAAAATTTAATTCAGTCACTTACTGGTTGTAAGCTCCTTCAGTAAATTGTCCCTTTGCCTTGTTCTAATTTCGCTCGTGACGCTTTTATTGCGAATGTTAAATTGAAAGATAATTGTTTTCTCAGTTAAATTGCTTAGTAAACGAATTAATACGAACTGGGCACTTTAAAAAGCCATAAAAACTAAATGTGCGAAGGTCAGGCAAGGCGAAAGGTTTATTTTGCGAAGGAGCTTATTGTTTTAATAAGTGACTGAGTGAAATAAAGTTTTCAACGAAGCATCGCCGAGCACAGTAGTCTTATTACTAATAAGGTTGGGCTCGGAGAAGAGATAACCCTTTTAATATATTCATCGCTTCGTTTAATTGATAGTCACCAATAATGACTTGTTGACCTGTGAGGTCTAACACTTCAGGAATTGATCCAGTTAAATCGCCATTCTCTAGGTGCCCATCAAGATCTTCTTCACGATAGCTTGCAGGATTTTCAGGTAGGCTTGTTAACCTTCCTTGTCTAACAATTATATTAGGTGTAATTCCGAGCGCCTGAATAGAACGTCCATTTGGAGTGTAATATAGTGCTGTGGTTAATTTTATCGCGCGATTATTGGCAAGAGGCAATACTGTTTGCACTGAGCCTTTACCGAAACTTTGCGTGCCCATGACAACTGCCCTGTTGTGATCTTGTAGAGCGCCAGCTACAACTTCTGAAGCAGATGCAGAACCTTGATTAATTAAAACGATTAAGGGCACACCTCGACTTGGATCTGTCGGAGTAGCATCAAATCGAGAATATGAATTTGTTTCACGACCTTCAGTGTAAACAATAAGCCCTTCAGAAATAAAAGCATCGACAACATCAACAGCAGCTTGTAAAACGCCACCAGGATTATTGCGCATATCTAAGATAAGTCCTTGGAGCTCAGCATCATCCTGATGAATGTTTTCTAATGCAGTATTTACTTCTCTCCCGGTGCCTGTGACAAATTGAGAAATTCTTATATACCCAAAGCCTGGTTCTATGATTCTAGAACGTACGCTGTTCGAAGTTATGATGTCACGAGTAACAGTAATCTCAAGTGCTTCGTCCACACCTTCGCGTAAGATTGTCAGAACGATATCCGTTCCCGGAGGGCCCCTCATTAAATCTGTAGTTTCATCTATCGTGATATCAGAAGTTGGTTTTTCATCAATTTTGATAACTATATCTCCAGCTTTGACGCCAGCAATATCTGCGGGGGAACCATCAACAGGGCTGATGATGGTGATGAAGCCATTATTAACACCCACCTGTACCCCTAGACCGCCAAATTCTCCCGTAGTCATTTCCTGCAAATTATCGAACTCTTCATTAACCAAGTAACTTGAATGAGGGTCTATACCTGCAAGCATTCCTCTGACAGCATTTTCCAATAAAGTCTTGTCATCGATGGGTTCTACATATGCATTGCGAATTCGGTTTAATACCTCTGTAAAAATTCGTACTTCATCCAATGGTAGGGGCAGGCTTTCAGCACTTACTTGAACCTGAGCTTGTTCAGATTGAGCTTGAACCCGTATTGCCAGCATGAAGCTAAGACAAATCAGACAAAAAGGACTTAAAATTTTAATAATGTGTAATGTTTTCATAGAGTTTTGACCAGAGGCTTACTGCCTCACTAACCAATTTTCTGGGTCTTGAGCTTCACCATCATAGCGAATCTCAAAATAAACCCCATTTTCGTTGCGACCACCTGTGTTGCCAACAGCAGTTACCACCTCACCCGAGGTAACCCATTCGCCGACTTCTTTAAATAGAGACTGGTTGTGGGCATAAAGACTCATATAACCATCGCCATGATCTATTATCAAGAGAAGTCCGGAGTTGGAAAACCAATCAGAATAAATTACCCGTCCATGATGAATGGCTCTTACCTCGGTGCCAGATATCCCAGCGATTGTTACGCCTTCCCAATCGAGGTCTCCTAATTCATAGTTTTCACCATAAGCATTCAGCAAAGGGCCTTGCAAAGGCCAAGGCAGCGAACCTCTCAGGGATAAAAAATCTTCATCTTGTGATCCAAATGAGAGCTCTAGAATAGCTAAAGATAATTCTTCAATCAGCAAGGACATTTCCTCATATTGAACCTCTAAGCGAGATAATTCATTAGTGCTGCTTGCAAGAGTTATATCTAGCTCCATTAACAGGCTTAAACGCTCTCTCTGCCTTAGTTCAAGATTGTTTTGCTGGTTAATAAGGTTGTCGCGCTGAATTAGCAAGTTTCTGTTACTTTCCTGGAGTTCACTACTGATAGACTCTATTTCAGTTAATAATTCTTGAAAATCGGTTATTCTTTTTGTCCTAGCCTCATTGAAATACTGGTAATATCTCAGCACTCGCGCGCTGCTGCTAATACTCTGTTGGTTAAGCAGTAACTTTAGGTACTCTTGGTTGCCGTTTTGATAGGCTGCTAGGAAATACTGGCCGATAAGGACTTCTTGATTACTTCTTTCTGTATTGAGTTCGACACTCTGCTGCTCTAGGTTAGCAAGTCTTGTTTGTTCATTGTTAATGCGCTCTTGTATATCACTTATGCTTAGGTTTAGGTCATTAATTGCTTTTTCGTTGGTTTCAAGATTAATCTCAACTGAGCTACGTTGCTGGCGAGTGTTTTCTATCAGAGATTGGACATCAGAAATAGTATTAGCGAGTACGACTAAATCTGCTTGGCTAGGGTCCTCTTGCCCATTTAATAAAGGTAAATTAAGTAAGTAAGCACTTACAAATAATATTAATGCTAGCTTAGCATATGCTCGAGTCATGTAAATTCAATTAATGTATGGCCAGTCATCTCATCAGGTTGATCTAAGTGCATAAGGCTTAACAGGCTTGGGGCTATATCAGATAAAGAGCCATCTGCCTTCAACTTGAGTGTTTGTTTTCCAACATATACCAAAGGAACTGGGCCGTCAGTGTGTGAGGTTAGGCTTTGTCCACTTTGTTCATCACGCATTTTTTCTACATTGCCATGGTCTGCTGTAATCAAACAGTCGCCACTTACTTCTAAAATTGCTTCAGTAATCATACCCATGCATTCGTCAAGAACTTCTACTGCCTTGATGGAAGCGTCTATATTACCGGTGTGGCCAACCATGTCTCCATTTGCAAAATTGCAGATGATGGCAGCATATTCTCGGTTTTTTATAGATTTTATCAACTTTTCGCACACTTCGTATGCACTCATTTCCGGCTTCAAATCGTAGGTTTCAACTTGTGGAGAAGGCACTAAAATACGTGTTTCACCGCTAAACTCTGTTTCACGTCCGCCACTAAAGAAAAAAGTTACGTGAGCATATTTTTCAGTTTCGGCGATCCTTAATTGTGTTAAATCATTCTTAGCTAGGTATTCACCCAGACTATTAGTTAATTCCATTGGCGGGAATGCGCACGGTGCTTTTATGTCATCCGCATATTTTGTGAGAGTGAGAAATGCACTGTAATCAATTTGCTGATGAGACTTAAATGCTGAAAAATCAGAATTAAATAATGCGCGAGTAAGTTCTCGAGCGCGATCAGAACGAAAATTCATAAAGATCACTGCATCATTGTCTTTTATTTTAATGGCCTCACTGTTGGATGCGTGGATACAACTGGGTTTAACAAATTCATCGTCTTCATTTCTACTGTAGGCATTTTGTAGAGCTGCTACTGCGCTTTCACAATGGTATTCAGCTTCTCCCAATACAATACTTTGGTATGCTTGTTCCACTCTATCCCAGCGGTTATCTCGATCCATCGCATAAAAACGACCTGTCACACTAGCAATTTGACCTTTGCCTGAACCTTCAAGTTTGGCAGAAAATTTAATTAGAGAAGATTCTGCACTGCGTGGGGGTGTGTCTCTACCATCAAGTAATGCATGCAGATAAATTTTTTCACAACCTTGTTGAATTGCCAGGTCAATCATTGCTTCAATCTGATCTTCATGGCTATGAATACCACCGGGAGATAAGAGCCCTATAATATGCAAAGCTCCTTTAGCTGCATTGACCTTCTGGCAAGTGTCGATGAAGGCTGGATTAGTGAAAAAATCTTTATCAGAAATAGCTTTATTAATGCGAGTTAAGTTTTGATAGACCACGCGACCAGCACCAAGGTTCATGTGACCAACTTCAGAATTCCCCATTTGACCTTCAGGCAGGCCAACTTTTAACCCTGATGTATGAATGAGTGTATTTGGATGTTCTGCTAACAGCTTATCCCAAGTTGGCGTATTAGCCATGCTAATAGCGTTGGCATCAACTTCATCACGATGCCCCCAACCGTCGAGAATTAACAATAGGCGGGGTATTATTGGTTGATTCATAGAGATTAAAAAAGGCTAAATGCAAGGAAGGTAAATTATAGGCTCTCTAAGAGATTAGTTAAACAAACTTACCCTTAAAAAAACAGATTCCTGTGGTTTTACTCTGGGTGCTTAGTTCTTTATACTGCGTGCCAATTTGTATGAGCAGTCTTAGAGTAAATTATGGCGCGTTTTATAGAATTTCTTATCAACCATTGGATGCTTACCGGCATATGGTTAATCTTATTAACGACGTTGATAATTTATTTGCAAAAGAAAGCCGGAAAAACTGTAGGTATACATGAAACGACTCGGCTAATTAATCAAGATGATGGTCTAGTTCTAGATATAAGAGACAAGAAGGTTTTTGATAAAGGGCATATAGTTAATGCAACAAATATTCCTTTGTCTAAACTAGATGAACGCATGACTGAACTAGAAAAAAATAAGAACAACCCAGTTATTGTAGTATGCCAGATGGGTCATCAGTCAGGAGAGGCAGTTAAGAAGCTAGAAGCCAAAGAGTATACACAAGTCTGTAGAATGACAGGCGGGATGGCGGAATGGCAAACTCAAGGCTTACCATTGGTGGTTTAAAAATCTACGATTATTGCTTAGTAAGAAATAACCATAATTTAAATTAAAAATTCTCAAATATAGGAAAAAGTTGAAAATGGCAGATACCAAAGAACAAGTTAGTGAAGAACGTGCTGGTCAAGCAGATGAAACAGCACCAAAATTCATAATACAACGAGTTTATATAAAAGATTCTTCTTTTGAGGCGCCAAATACGCCTGAAGTATTTAAAGAGCCATATAAACCTAGCATTCAATTTAACATGAATACTAAAACCAATAAGTTCGATGATAATTTGTATGAAGTTATTTTAACTTTGACAGTTGAGGTTAAAAACGAAAAGGAAAAAGTATTATTTATTGCTGAAGTTCAACAAGCTGGTGTTTTCTTAATCGAAGGTTTAGGTGAGGAAGACTTAGTCCAGGTAATGCATATTACATGTCCGAATGTACTTTTCCCTTATGGCAGAGAAGCTATTGATAATCTGGCAACTAAAGGCAGCTTTCCTGCATTGATGTTAGCACCAGTTAATTTTGAAGCTGCATTCACGCAAGCTCGGGAACAACAAGCAGAACAATCAAAAGCTGATAGCTAAAAATTAATATGAGGATCTAGTTATTAAAAGCCAAGCTGGCTGCTCTGAAAATTTAATTGTCTCCAGGCTTCATAAACTGCAATAGCAGCAGAGTTAGATAAATTTAAACTTCTGCTGCTGCTTTGCATAGGAATTATCAGCACTTCATCAACAGACTTACTTGTTCTAATTTCTTCAGGAAGCCCACGAGTTTCTGGGCCGAAGAGTAAAAAGTCTCCCTCAGCATAATTAATGTCAGTATATATTTTTTTTCCTTTAGTGCTAAAGGCATAAATTTTACCCTTATCTTTTTTTGTTAAAAACTCTTGCCAGTTTGTATAAGTTTGTAGAGAACTATATTGATGGTAATCGAGGCCGGCACGCCGCAAACTTTTTTCGTCTAAAGAAAAACCAAGAGGTTCGACCAGATGTAACTGGCAACCTGAATTGCTTGCAAGTCGAATTATGTTGCCTGTATTTGGAGGTATTTCGGGCTCAAAAAGTACGATGTTGAACATGAAACTAATATCCTATTGAGATTTTAATCTTCATTATCTTGATCGCTAGAATTTAGGCCAAGTTCTTTTATTTTCCGAGTCAAAGTATTTCTGCCCCAACCCAGTAGTTCAGAAGCATCTTTTTTTCTGCCTCCACTATGTTTTAGAGCGACCTCTATCATGCACTTTTCAAATATGGGATTGGCTTGTTGAAGGATGCCAGTATGCCCTAAACTTAATTCTTGATCTGCCCAGTTTTTTAAAGTCTGCGCCCAATTGCCTGAAATACCATTTTGGTTTTCAGGTTTTAGAAACTCTTCAGGTAAATCATTAATAAATACTTCACGACCTGGGGCCATAACCGTGATCCAACTACAAAAATTTTCCAACTGCCTAACGTTGCCTGGCCAACTTAATCCTGTTAGATATTTTGTAGTGTCGGGCCTTATGATTTTTGCGTCTACACTCATTTGTTGAGCAGACTTTTGTAAGAAATGCACCATCAAGGAGGGTATATCTTCTCTCCTTTCAGATAACTTCGGAAGATGAATCGGGATTACATTGAGCCGATGATAAAGGTCTTCGCGAAATAAATGTTCACGTACTCGTTCTTGTAGATTTTGATGAGTTGCTGCAATTATGCGCACGTCAGTTTTAATAGGGCTCAATCCACCTATACGAAAAAACTCGCCGTCTGAAAGCACCCGTAATAATCGTGTTTGTACCTCCATAGGCATATCCCCAATTTCATCAAGAAATAGGGTGCCACCGTCAGCTTGTTCAAATCGTCCAACTCTTTGTTGATTGGCGCCGGTAAAAGCTCCTTTTTCATGGCCAAACAACTCTGATTCAATTAAATCCTTTGGAATGGCCGCAACATTTAATGGTATGTAAGGTTCTTCTGATCTTGGGCTATGCTTATGTAATGCTTGAGCTACTAGTTCTTTTCCAGTTCCTGATTCTCCTTTAATTAAAACTGTTATTTTGGAATGAGAAAGTCTACCTATGGAGCGAAATACTTCTTGCATAGCTGGGGCTTCGCCAATTATCTCTTTGGTATTTATATCAGGAATAACTTTATTCGTTCCTCTGTGTTCTTGTGCATGTTTTACAGCACGCTTTGCAACTTCTTTTGCATCATTTACATCAAAAGGTTTCGGTAGATATTCGAATGCACCATGTTCGTACGATTTAACAGCACTGCTTAAATCTGAATGAGCTGTTATGATAATAACTGGTATTTGAGGGTGACTTTTAGTGACTTGGTTTAAGACTTCTATCCCATCTTTGCCAGGCATACGGATATCGCTAATAATTACGTCAGGCTGTGAATGCTCAAGTTTTTCTAACATGAATTCGCCATTATCAAAACTTTCGATTTGAAAGCCGGCTTTATCAAGCGATTTCTCTAATACCCAGCGGATTGATTTATCATCATCAACGATCCATATTAAGCCTTTATCAGTCATATTTATTTACCTTCAATTTCATTAGATAGAGGAATTGACAAAATAAATTTTGTTTGCCCTTCCTGACTTTCGCACTCTATTAAGCTATTATGATTTTTAAGAATTGTTTGAGCTATTGATAAACCCAAACCGGTTCCTTCTGCTCTGCCGCTAATCAAGGGGTAAAAGATAGTCTCGAAAATATCGGCTGGAATTCCAGGCCCATTATCAATGATTTCAATTTTGGCGATTAGTTTATGCATAACAGGGCCAATAGTTGCATGACTAACCGCGCGCGTTCTCAAAATTATCTTTGGGTTAGCTTGCTCAGACTCATACAAAGCTTGCATGGCATTTCTTACAATATTCAGAACAGCTTGGATAAGTTGTTCCACATCGCCTACAAATTCAGGAATACTTGGATCGTAGTCTCTTACAAAAAGAATACTGCCTTTGGATTCAGCTTCTAGCAATGACCTGACTCGTTCAATAACTTCATGGATATTGTGAATTTTTAGCACAGGTTTTTTATAGGAGCCAGTTAAGCGATCAACTAAATTTACTAAACGGTCAGCTTCATTAATTATGACATCGGTATAGTCTTCTAATTCTTTATTAGGAAGCTCTATGGCTAAAAGTTGTGCCGCTCCTCGAATACCGCCTAAAGGATTTTTTATTTCATGACCAAGATTTCTTACTAATTCTAATGTTGTTTCGTGATTGGAGATGAGTGTTTCTCCTCTGCTAATACTGTAAGAGCGATCAAGCTCCTGTATTTCAACTAAGAGAAATTCCTGATCTTGATCATTGACAACAGAGATGGAGAAATCGACTAAAAGTTTAGTTTTGTTGGCAAGTGTTAATTGGACTTTACGGGCAATAAAGGTGTTTTTATTTTTTTGAACATTTCTTAATGCTTTTAGTGTGACTTCTGGCTGGTAGAGCAAATCGCCTATATAAGAGTTACGAGATCGCTTATCACTAATTTTGAAAAGAGCTTCAGCCGCAGGGTTCAAATGAAATAAACAAAAACTACTATCAAGTACAGCAACCGCCGTAGTTAGGTGGTCGAGTAAGCGAGTATTAAAGCTTTCAGTATTCATTTGATTAAAACGTTTAGTCCAGAATTTAGGTTATATCTAAGTGTGCATCACTAAAACTTATTAAAAGAGAACCTGCAATAATTGAACCAAGCTGGGGCAAATAACCATCATTCGGCTGTTTTAAATTTTCATAGTACAATTATGGCGTTGATATTAGCCGAAAATGACTATAATTGCCCTATATTAGTGCAATTATAATATAAGTTAATAATTAGAATAAAGCATGAAGTGTCATTGAGCGTAGCCATTGGTATCATTGCATCTTTATTAATGTAGTTGGTGAAATATCTCGTTTAGCGTAGTAAGTATGAAATACCTCCTGAAATACTCTCCTGAAATTACCATCAAAAGTCGACCTGTTCGAGCGCGTTTTGTTAAACAACTAAGTAGAAACCTCACGACGCTATTAAAAAAAATTGATGAAGGAATTAAAGTCATCTCAAAGCGGGATTACCTGGAAGTAAATATCCCTATTGAAGCTGAAGAGAGTAGACGCTTAATAGAGTCAGTTCTAACTAGTACACCAGGCGTTGCCACAATAGCGTCGACTAACCATATGCTTTTAGAAAATTTGGAGGATGTTTTAACGCATGCCTTAAGCATGTTTACTGAGCGGCTAAATGGAAAAACTTTTGCCGTACGATGTAAACGTGCGGGTAAACATACTTTTACTTCTGTAGAAGTTGAAAAGTTTATAGGGGCTGGTTTGAATGTTCAGACACAAGCTTTGGGAGTGAACCTTAGTAAGCCGGATATCACAGTAAGATTGGAAATACGAGAGCAAGACGTTTTTATTGTCGATGAGTTAATGAAAGGATTGGGTGGTTTTCCATTAGGCACTCAGGACGGTGTTTTATCGTTAATATCGGGTGGTTTTGATTCTGCTGTTTCCAGTTATTTATCCAATAAACGCGGATTATTAACGCATTACTGTTTTTTTAACCTAGGAGGGCATGAGCATGAAATTGCAGTTAAGGAAGTCGCTTTGTATTTGTGGATGCGTTATGGCTCTTCACATCGAGTCAAATTTATATCTGTACCGTTTGAGGCTGTCGTCGGTGAAATAATTTCAAAAGTCGATAACTCACAAATGGGTGTTGTGCTTAAACGTATGATGCTAAGAGTTGGCAGTAGACTAGCTGCTGATTTTAATTTAGACGCCTTGGTTACTGGCGAAGCTGTCGCCCAAGTTTCCAGTCAGACATTGACAAACCTTGCTGTCATCGATGATATAAGTGAAACTTTGGTTTTGCGGCCACTTATCATGAGTGAGAAGCAAGATATTATTGATCTCGCAAAAAAAATTGGCACCGAAAAGTTCTCAGCAGTGATTCCAGAGTATTGCGGGGTTATTTCAGTTAAGCCAACCACCAAAGCCCGCTTGCACCGTATTGAGCGAGAAGAAGATAGGTTTGATTTTTCTATTCTAGAAGCAGCAATTGAAGCAACAAAGTATTCAAATATCGATCAGTTAATTGATGAAGAGAAAAAGGCCCCAATCGAACTGAGAGAAGTGGATTCTGTGCCTGAACAGACAATAGTGATTGATATTCGGCATCCCAGCGAAGAAGAACTGTCGCCTTTAAAAACTCCTGGAGATGAAATTAAAAAAATACCTTTTTTTAAACTAAACACTGCATTTGAAGGTGACGAGATCCTGAAAGATACTCAATATTTTCTATATTGTGATAAAGGCATTATGAGCAGGCTGCATGCTTCGTATTTGGTCGATAAAGGTTATTCAAATGTAGGGGTGTATCGTCCAAGCTAAGCACTGTTTAGATTTACCTGTTACCACTAATTTCCTATAGATTTCTTCAACAGATAGTTTTCCTGTTTTAAACCAAGCAATCCGCTATAATGCGCCACATTTTTCAGCCCCTTCCGACAGGAAATCATAGTGATAGATAAAATTCGAAATGTTGCCATTATTGCTCATGTTGATCATGGTAAGACCACACTTGTAGATAAGCTTCTTTCCCAGTCTGGAACTTTGGATACACGCGGTAAGGAAGTAGAGCGTGTAATGGACTCTAATGATCAAGAGAAAGAACGCGGTATTACTATCCTTGCAAAAAATACAGCTGTGAATTGGCAGAATTACCGAGTCAATATTGTAGATACTCCTGGTCATGCTGACTTTGGTGGTGAAGTAGAACGCGTTTTATCCATGGTTGATTGCGTGCTCTTACTTGTTGATGCTGTTGATGGGCCGATGCCGCAAACCCGCTTTGTCACCCAAAAAGCTTTCGCACGCGGATTAAAACCAATTGTCGTTATAAACAAAGTGGACCGAGAAGGTGCACGCCCAGATTGGGTATTAAACGAAGTGTTTGATCTGTTTGATCGCCTAGGCGCGACTGAAGAACAACTTGATTTCCCAGTGATTTACGCTTCAGCTATCAATGGAGTCGCAGGAATTGAAGCTGATGATCTTGCTGAAGACATGACGCCTTTATTTCAATTAATTGTGGATAAAGTTCCACCACCAGATGTTGACCAAGATGGCCCGTTGCAAATGCAAATCTCAGCACTCGATTATTCATCCTATGTTGGGGTTATTGGTGTAGGACGAATTACTCGTGGTTCGGTTAAAACTAATATGCCAGTTGTTCTAGTAGATATTGAGGGCAATACCAGAAAAGCAAAAGTTGGGCAGGTTAAAACTTATATGGGGCTCGAACGAATCGATGCTGATTCCGCTGGGGCAGGAGATATTGTTTGTATTACTGGTATTGAGAAGTTGAATATTTCAGACACTTTGTGTGATCCAGAAAATATTGATGCTTTACCGCCTCTGTCAGTTGATGAACCTACGGTTACTATGACTTTTCAAGTCAATGATTCTCCTTTTGCTGGCTTAGAAGGTAAGTATGTCACTAGTCGAAATATTAAAGAAAGATTGGATCAAGAGTTGATTCATAATGTTGCACTTCGAGTAGAGCAAGGCGATACCGCTGATAAATTTATTGTTTCAGGACGTGGAGAGTTACATCTTTCAGTACTTATAGAAAGTATGCGGCGAGAGGGTTTTGAGCTTGCAGTTTCTAGACCACAAGTGGTTATTAAAGAAATTGATGGGGTTAATCATGAACCCTATGAAATGTTAGTACTCGATGTTGATGATGAACATCAAGGTGGCGTGATCGAAGAACTCGGTAATCGTAAAGCTGAAATGCAAGATATGGTGTCTGACAATAAAGGACGGATGCGTATTAGCTTTATAATTCCTACGCGTGGTTTAATCGGATTCAGAACGATGTTTCTAGGAATGACTTCAGGCACAGGTATTATGACGCATATCTTTGATCACTATGGACCGGTTAAAGAAGGAGAAATTGCCAAGCGTAATCGAGGTGTGCTGGTTTCTATGGTTAAGGGTAAAACTTTGGCGTTTGCACTATTTACGCTACAAGATAGAGGCAGGCTTTTTGTTGATCCAGCCATAGAAGTTTATGAAGGGATGGTCGTTGGCTTGCACAGTAGAGAAAATGATCTAGCAGTTAACCCAACCAAAGCTAAACAACTTACCAATATTCGTGCAGCAGGAACTGATGAAAACTTAATTCTAAATTCTCCGATTCGACATAGTTTAGAGCAGGCGATGGAATTTATCGAAGCAGACGAGCTTGTAGAGATAACACCGCAAACCGTTCGTATAAGAAAAATGTACCTTACTGAGAATGAGCGTAAACGAAAAGCGCGTGGATCTGAAAATAGGGGATAGAAAAATATTTACCGAGTCGATATGATTAAACAATGTTAGCACTTATTCAAAGAGTTACTTCAGCTTCAGTCGAAATAGGTAGTGAAACGGTTGGAGAAATAGGAAAAGGTCTTTTAGTTCTTCTAGGTATTGAAAAAGAAGATGAGAGGGCGGATGCAGATACGTTGCTCAATAAAATTCTAGCTTATCGAGTTTTTCCTGACACCGAAGGTAAAATGAATTTAAGTGTCAATGATATTCAAGGTGGTTTACTAATTATTTCACAATTTACTTTGGCAGCTGATACTAACCGAGGTTTGCGTCCTAGCTTTTCTACAGCTAAAGCGCCTCGTGAGGCTAAAGAGTTATACCACTATTTTATGCATCAATTACAGTCTCAATATGATCATGTTGCCAGTGGAAAATTTGGTGCAGATATGCAGGTTAGTTTGGTCAATGATGGACCAGTAACTTTTTTATTAAACAGTTAAGAAAGCTATTACACTTACTAATTTAGAGTTAAAAGTTGAATAAAAATGCTCATTTACTATTTGTAAACTATGCTTTTTCTCAAATTTATTCTTTGACTAGACTATACTCATGACGTCTCCCAAAGACGCTAGAGTTATACTTCTTCATTTCCTTCCTTTTCCTCAACATCATCACTTTCATCTTCCTCATCTTTTTTATAGATGATTTTACCGGCGATTACACCAGCTTCGAATAACATCCACATGGGGATGGCAAGCATGGACTGTGAAAAAGGATCAGCTGGCGTAAGTAGCATGCCTGCGACAAAACAACCGATGACGACATAAGGTCTTTTTTTCGTTAATTTTTCAGGTGTAGTTGCTCCTGAAATTATTAATAAAATAGTTGCGATTGGTATTTCAAAGGTTAAGCCGAATGCAAAAAACATTAATAGAACAAAATTTAGATATTCATTAATGTCGGTCATGATGGCTACTCCATCTGGAGCAACTGATGTAAAAAATCCAAAAATAAATCCTAGGACTATGAAATAAGAAAAAGCGATGCCTAAATAGAAAAGTATGATGCTTGAAATTAAGATTGGAAAGGCTGTCTTGATTTCGTTTTTATAAAGACCTGGTGCAATAAAAGCCCAAAGTTGGTGTAAAAGAAATGGAACAGAAATGAGCACTGCAGTAAAAAAAGCTAGTTTAAAAGGAGCAAAAAATGGCGAAGTAACTTGAGTTGCGATCATTTGTGCGCCATCAGGGAGCACATTTAATAATGGTGTAGCTACGAAGGTGTAAATATCATTTGCAAATGGAAACAGGCAGAGAAAAATTATTCCTACGACAAGTAGGCAGCGCAAAATGCGATCACGCAATTCAACTAAATGTGAAATAAGAGGTTGTTCTTTAGGGTCGTTTTCGAGCGCCATGTTAACTATTCGGCTCTTTAGGTTCTTTTGAAGCTTTAGTTTGAGGTGCTAGGCTTTCAGGTGAAGATGGACTCACTACAGGATCTGCTGGTTTAGAATTATCAGTTGGGCTATCGGCTTTAGATTTACCGCTATCTAAAATTTGCTGCTTGAGGTCTAAATTGCTTTTGATGCTATCTGTTTGCTTTTTAGCTTTATCTACAGTATCAGTAATCTGTTTTTTACCTTCCTGGAATTTATCCATGATGGCTTCGTTACGAAGTTGGCGGCGAATATCATCTGCACCAATTTCTTTTTCTATATCTCGTTTAATGTCATCAAAACTGCGCCTGAAGCGACCCATCCATAAAGCCATTGTGCGTAAAGCACCAGGAAGCTTGTCAGGCCCAAGAATTAATAAGCCAACAACAGCAATGAGTAATATTTCAAAAAAACCGACGCCAGTCATAGGAAAGCCTTTTAAATCAGATTAGGACTTATTTTCCTCTTCAACTTGTTCAGCCTTAACGTCAAAGGTATCACCCTCATCTTCATCGCTGATTTTGGCTTGTGCTGCATCCTCACCTTTGTCTTTATCGCCTTCATCCATAGCACTTTTAAAGCCTTTAATTGCGCCGCCTAAATCTCCACCGAGGTTTTTCAGCTTCTTGGTGCCAAACACAAGAAGGATAATGACTAGAATAATAACCAGTTGCCAAATTCCAATTCCACCGAATCCCATAATGTTCTCCTACTAAGTTAAAAATTAATGTAAATAGTCGCACATTGTAGCGTTCTAGCCAGTTCCGCGCGATGCTTTTTCATCTAGTCCAGATGTGCCAAATCGTTTTTCCAATTCGTCGAGAACTTCCTGAGGGCCAAGTTCAAATTTTGATAACATTACTAGTGTATGAAACCAAAGGTCAGCAGTTTCGTAGATTAGTTTGGATTTATCATCCCCCTGTTGAATATCTCGAGCAGCTAGAATTGTTTCTATTGCTTCCTCGCCAACTTTTTCCAGAATTTTATTCAACCCGCTACTCTGTAGTAGTGCAACATAAGAGGTCGAGGGGTCTTGATCTTTTCTTTCCTCGATAATTTTTGCAAGTTTAGTAAGCGTATCAGCCATTATTCGAGCCTTGTTCTACTATTTATAAATTTCTTTTGGTTCTTTTATGATTGAGTCTATTTCCTGCCAAGCATTATTTTCTAGTTTTCGATAAAAACAAGAAATGCGGCCAGTATGGCAGGCTATACCGCCGATTTGTTCAACTTCATAAATTAGACTGTCAGCATCGCAATCCAAATAAATTCCGTTAAGCTTTTGTACATGACCTGACTCTTCGCCTTTACGCCAAAGCTCACTGCGTGATCTTGACCAATAAACTGCACGATTTTCATTTTGAGCAGCAAGCAGGGCTTCGCGGTTAATCCAAGCTTGCATGAGAATTCGACCTGAAACCACATCCTGCGCAATTACAGGCAGTAATCCTTCCTCATTCCACTTTAGCTGATCCAGCCAGCTCACTACCATGTCCAGCTCCAATGTTTTTTGGGTTAATTAAAAGACGACTTAAATGTGTCTACTTATATGTCTATTATAAGCGTCTAGAATACTCTATTTGGGGTTAATAGTGCGAGATTCAAGGACTTAGCGGCGAAAATACAATAAACCTATTCCGCTAAAGCTTAGTAACCATACTTCTAGAGGTATTGAATCCATCCACCCCCCTAAATCTGTAAACATCATAAGTCCAGCTAAAAGTAGGGCACCAATTCCAAAACGTAAACGTTTTTGGGATTGTAAACGATGGAATTGCATACGAGATCTAGTGTGTTCATTCATCATACGCTGTGCCTGCCTTCTAGAAGACCGAGAATCAGACAAAAAGTCATACACCAGCTCTGGAATTTCAGGTAATTGCTCTATTAATTCTGGGAATTTGTCTTTTAATTTCTTTATATTTCTCCAAGGGGACAAGCGTCTTTTTTGCCAATTTTCCAAAAAGGGTAAAGCAGTTTGCCAGAGGTCTAATTCTGGATACAATTCTTTACCTAGGCCTTCAACATTCAACATGGTTTTTTGTAATAAAACTAAAGAAGGCTGCAATTCCATATTGAAGCGTCCAGCAGTACGGAACAGTTGGAGTAAAAGAAGACCAAATGAAATGTCCCGGAGGGGTTTTTCAAATATAGGTTCACATACACTACGCATTGTTGCTTCAAAGGCATGCACCGGAGTATCAGCAGGAACCCAGCCGCACTCTATATGTAATTCAGCCACTTTTCGGTAATCTCGCTTAAAAATGGCCAGTAAATTTTTAGCCAGATATTGCTGGTCGTCTTCACTTAGGCTGCTAAAAATTGCGCAATCTAAAGCAATATATTGCGGCTGATCAGTATGTTCCCTAGAAACAAAAATATTGCCTGGATGCATATCAGCATGAAAAAAACTGTGCTCAAAAACCTGAGTAAAAAATATTTCTACTCCCGTTTCAGCAAGCTTTTTTAAATCAATATTGGCTTTTGTAAGTTCATTAATGTGGCTTATTGGTATGCCATGAATACGCTCCATGACTAACACGTTTTTGCGTGTGTAATCCCAATATATTTTTGGGACGTAAAGAACGTGATTGTTTTCAAAGTTTTTTCTTAGCTGGGTGCCATTTGCACCTTCTGCTTGTAAATTGAGTTCGTCATGGATGACAAAGTCATAGTCTTTTATGATTTCTTTAGCGCGTAAACGTTTTCCGCTTTTTGTAAAATTTTCGATAAATGATGCAAGTAAATTTAATAGGGCTAAATCCTGATCAATTATTTTATCGATGTCGGGTCGGACAACCTTAATAACGACTTCTTCACCGCTGATTAAATTAGCAGCATGAACTTGTGCAATAGATGCTGAGGCAAGCGGGGTGTTGGAGAAGTTATTAAATATTTTATTTATTTTATTACCAAGCGCTTGCTCAATAATTGCTTGGGCTTCAACACCATCGAAGGGAGCTACTTGGTCTTGAAGTTTGGCAAGCTCATCTGCTATATCTAATGGCAGCATGTCTCGACGTGTTGAGAGTAGTTGGCCAAATTTAATGAATATTGGGCCGAGTTCTTCTAAGGCTAAACGTAAACGAGCGCCTCTAGTAAGTGCTGCTGATTCTGAATCAGATTTGAAAGGTAGTTTAAGCAAAAATTTTGCAAGCCTATTCAATTCAAATTCATTGAATAGTTCTTGTAGGTTGTAGCGTGCAGCAACCCGAAAAATTGATATAAGGCGTAAATATTTCTTCACAATTAATTATTTAAATTATTGGGGCGGCAACCATAGCATATTTTATTAACTTATATTTCTAGCCTAATTAACCTGGCATGGTTGCGATCTAAACGTAACCTCAAGGCGTCAATTCGATAATAGAAGTCTTCCAGTTCATGAGCAGTTGGGATTAATTTTACTTCTTCATGGATATATTCATTAATATCAATTTTAAAACTGTCAGCACTCTCATTTAAAAAATTTTTCATTGAATCTAAACTTTCACTTAGAACTTGAGTTGGTATATCACCTATAATTTTGCTCAGATGATATTCCCAATCTATATCAAGTTCAAAAATAATAGTTTGTAAATCTTGAATGCTGTTAGCATCACCCTTAAGAAAGATTTTATTATTTCGTATGACGTTGCTTTTCTCTTTTGCGAAAAGTAATTTAGATAATTCATGAGCAGAGCCGGAAATTTCAGCATTAGCTTCACCTGCCATAACAGGCGATAGTGAAAAACCTTCCTCAAGAACTGTTATAAAAATTGAAAATTCAGGGCTGGTACATTTAATGGAGAATATTGTTCCATGTAGATTAGTAAGTTTATTTTTGGTCTTGGGGTCGAGCATAATAGCTCTATTTAATAAAGTTTCTGCATTCGATAAGGCTGAACTTAATAGCAGGTTAAACGGCATCTTTGTAGCCGATATGAATGGCACAGATTCCATCCATAACATCATGGTATTCGCATTTTTGGAATCCAGCATCTAAGAACATTGCTTTTAATGTTTCTTGATCAGGGTGCATGCGTATAGATTCCACAAGATATTGGTAGCTTTCACTATCACCACTAACTAGTTTTCCGGCAAAGGGCCATAACTTAGAATACAAATCATAGGCCTTACTTACTAATTGTTTGCGCGGTTTTGAAAACTCTAAAACAACAACTCTGCCTCCTGGTTTAACTACCTTAAACATTGAGTGTAAAGCCGCATTTTTGTCCGTTACATTTCTAAGGCCATATGCAATACAAACACAATCGAAACTGTTTTCAGAAAATGGTAGTTTTTCAGCATCAGCAAGACTGTATGAAATGTTTGTTAAGTTTCCTTTGTCTATTATCCTATCTCGACCGACACGCAGCATTGATTCATTTATATCAGCTAATACAACTTGTCCATTGATTCCTACAATAGGTGAAAACTGTAAAGAGAAATCACCAGTACCACCTGCGAGGTCGAGTACAGTTTGCCCTGACCGAAGGGCTGTTAATTGCACGGTAAAATTTTTAATAAGACGATGCGATCCTATAGACATTATGTCATTCATAATGTCGTAATTTCGAGCTACAGAGTGGAATACATTAGCAACATGCTCAGCTTTATCTTCAACTGGCACTTCTTGATAACCAAAGTCGGTAGTTTTATCGTTGTTACTTTCGTTCATGAGCTAATTATAGCTCATCAGATAAAGAAGAGCTTATTTTGCTTTAAGTGGAGTTATTGTTACTACTTGTGTGTCTTTGGATAAAGTTTCTCTACTAGCATTAGCAGCCTGAAGCTTTTCTAAGTAATTCTCCCACATTGCTGATTGATTCAGACATAAATCCCGGAAGTAATCCCACGAATAAATCCCTGTATTGTGGTCGTCGTCAAAGTGTAGACGAAGAGCGTAGTTCCCTACTTGATCTACTTTTGTAATAAGTACATTTTTTTTACCAACTTGGAGTACCTCTTGGCCAGGGCCGTGCCCTCTGACTTCGGCAGAAGGTGAATAGACTCTAAGAAATTCAGCAAAGAGCTCGTAAACGCCATCACCGTAATGTAGTTCTAATATTCCTGATTTGCGATGGAGTTTTATATCTGTAGGCTGCATAGGGCAAATAAATTGAGTTTTAATTATAAAATAAAGCGGCTGAGATCTTCATTTTGAGAAAGCTCATTTAAAGTGAATTCAACAAAAGCCGCATCGACAATAAACGAATCTTTGCCACTTTCGACCAGTTCACTAGCGCGGAAGGATATGTCTTCCAGTAGTTTTTCAAGCACAGTATGTAAACGACGGGCGCCAATATTTTCAGTTCTCTCATTAACTCCCCAGGCAATTTCGGAAATTTTTTGAATGCCATCTTCGGTAAATTCCAGAGAGAGATTTTCTGTGGCTAGTAGTGCTTGGTATTGTTTGCTTAATGATGCATCTGGTTCAGTAAGTATACGAGTAAAGTCTTCCACTGAGAGCGCATCTAATTCTACTCGAATTGGTAAGCGTCCTTGTAATTCAGGAATCAGATCTGAAGGTTTGGACAGGTGAAATGCTCCTGAAGCTATAAAGAGTATATGGTCAGTTTTGATTGGGCCATATTTAGTTGTAACAGTGGAGCCTTCAATTAAAGGCAAGAGATCTCTTTGCACGCCTTCTCTGGAAACACCACCCGTTGTTGTTTCATTCTTTGTGGCAACTTTATCTATTTCATCAATAAAGACAATTGCAGTTTGCTCAGTGTTAGTAACAGCTTGAGTTTTTAATTCTTCTTCGTTAATTAACTTGGCAGCTTCTTCATCTTTAAGTAATTTTAGTGCAGATTTTACTGTTACTCGGCGAGTTTTTTTTCTCTGGCTACCGAGATTGGAAAACATTGAGCTTAATTGATTAGTCATGTCTTCCATGCCAGGAGGTGCCATAATTTCGATACCAGCGGCCATATCGCTCACTTTTATTTCAATTTCTTTGTCATCCAAGTCACCTTCGCGTAATTTTTTTCTAAAAATTTGGCGGGTGCTTGTATCAGCTTCGGTGACGCTTAAAGGATCGATATTCTCTTGAGAGGAAGGGCCGGGCAACAATATATCTAGTACTTTGTCTTCTGCTGCATCTGCAGCCTGAGTGCCGAGGCTTTCGATCTGTTCTTCACGTAACATCTTATAAGCGACATCGACTAGGTCACGAATAATAGACTCAACATCTCGGCCGACATAACCAACTTCAGTAAACTTGGTGGCTTCAACTTTAATAAATGGAGATCCAGCAAGCCTTGCAAGTCTTCGTGCAATTTCTGTTTTCCCAACACCGGTGGGTCCTATCATTAAAATATTTTTAGGAGTGACTTCATTGCGTAATTCTTCAGGCAATTTCATTCTGCGCCAACGATTACGTAATGCGATTGCTACTGCGCGCTTGGCAGCATCTTGTCCAACAATATGCTTATCCAGTTCTGCAGCAATTTCTTTAGGGCTTAGATTTGCCATGTAGGCTTCCTGTTACTTATTTTTAGCAATCGAGCTCTTCGATTGTAAGATTATGATTAGTATAAACGCAGATATTGGCTGCAATATTTAGACTGTTTTCGACAATAGAGCGGGCTTCGAGTTCAGTGTTTTCTAATAAGGCAATAGCAGCAGCTTGTGCATACGGGCCACCAGAGCCAATGGCCATTAATGAATTTTCGGGCTCTATAACATCACCATTACCGGTAATGATTAATGAAGCTTCTTTGTCAGCTACGACGAGCAAAGCTTCAAGACGACGTAAGGCTCGCTCTGTGCGCCAGAGTTTAGCTAACTCAACTGCTGCACGCGTTAACTTTCCCGAATGTTTTTCTAACTGTTCTTCAAAGCGTTCAAACAAAGTAAAAGCATCTGCGGTGCCACCGGCAAAACCAGCAATGACTTGATCATTGTATAAGCGACGAACTTTTCGAGCATTACCTTTCATAACCGTATTGCCTTGACTTACCTGACCATCACCGCCAATAACGACTTTATTGCCTCGGCGAATTGATACGATGGTAGTGCCGCGATATTGCTCCATGATTATCTCACTTTGTGGGATTAAGAACTTTACAATGTGGTGATGCCTAACAGAATTTCAAGGCTTTATATCTAAATCTGGTGATTAGCGAACAACTATTTTTATGGTGTCTGGCATGTTGTTCAGTGCTAAAAGATCAACGGCATCATCAGCACTTGAGTTTCCTATGAATGGTCCAGCCTGAACCCGGAACATTGTTTGACCCAACACTTCAGCTTGAGAAATAGAGGCTTCTAGCCCTATGAGGATGATTTCAGCACGAAGCTTTTCAGCATCTTCCATTGAATTAAAGGAGCCAGCTTGTACTCGATATATAGCTGGATTCTCTTCTATTTCAGGTTCGAGCTCAACAGCAATAACGTCGACAAGGACTTCTGCTTCACTAAGGCGGTCATAAAAAGTAAAGTCAGTACTGTCATCATTTAAATCTCCCGTAGCGGAATCTTGAACCATAATAGAGTTGTTAATGCTCTGTAGTGGACCAGTTCCAAATATTCCCAAATAGCCAATTAAGGCAACAAATAACCCCGAAATCAGGCCAGAAAAAAACCACGGCCAGCGACCTCTGGTTGTAGTATTTTTTGTTGCAGACTTTGTGCTTGTACGTTTCTTCTTAGGACTCTTTTTTGAAGAACGCTGTTTAGCAAAATCATGAGCCATTAGGTATCAATATCTTAAATTGAAGACACGCTTATTATCCCGAATTTACTTCGCTATTGATAGTTGAATGGATAGCTGAAGCTAGGTGGCCTAACTAAAATCTAGTGGGTCAATATCAATCGACCAACGCACTTTTCGACTTTGAGGCAAAGCTTCATAGAAGGGAACTAAATGATTTAAGAGGGCGTGCATTTCTGCCCGGCTGGTAGATTGGAGTAGTAGTTGAAAGCGAAAACGTCCAGCTCTTTTCTCCATTGGAGCAGGTAAAGGGCCAAGCATAAAGGAAGTGTTTGTTAACGTTTCTTTGCTTGAATTCTTTACATCTTGCAAAAAGGACATAGGTAGAGAAGCTTTGCTGGCTTCTGCTCTAATTAATGCTTGGTAAGAATAAGGAGGTAAATTCGCCATATTTCTTTGTTCTAGTAAGGATCTTGAAAATTTTTTATAACCATCATTAATAAGAGTCCTTAAGGTAGGATGTGTGCTGTTGTGTGTTTGAATGATAACCTCACCAGCTGTTTTGCCTCGCCCAGAACGCCCCGCGACTTGTGTTAATAACTGCCCCATAAATTCTTGGCCTCGAAAATCAGAACTAAATAAACCTGCATCAGCGTCCAATACTGCAACTAAAGTGACTTCTGGGAAATGATGTCCTTTAGCTAACATTTGTGTGCCAACCAGAATTGCGGCCTGCCCTTTATTGATTTCAGAAATAGTATCTTCTAACTTTCCACGATTTCGTGTTGTGTCTCGGTCAATTCGGAAAACTGGCACATCAGGAAAAGATTCTTCTAGTTTCTCTTCTGTTCGTTCCGTCCCTAAACCAATAGGCATTAATGAATTACTTTGACATGAGGGGCAGTTTTGAATAATTTTTCGTTGCGATTCACACCGATGGCAACGTAATTCCGGAGTGTTCCTGTGCAAAGTATAACTAGTATCACAACGTGGGCAGCTTGCAGTCCAACCGCAATCATGACACTGGAGCAATGGAGCGTAGCCTCTGCGATTTAAAAAGATAAGGACTTGTTTATTTTTTTGCAAATGATCTTTTATATGGCTTAGTAATTGCTCAGAAAAGCCTTCACTTAGTGGTTTGCCTTTTAAGTCGATACAAGAATAACTTGGTTTGTTGGCTTTGGCGGCGCGTTGCTCTAAAGATAAAAGTGAATAACGTTGGCTTAGAGCATTATGTAGACTTTCCAAGCTTGGTGTAGCAGAGCCCAAAATGATTGGGATATCAAACAATTGTGCACGATAGATTGCTAGGTCACGAGCTGAATATCGAAAACCTTCCTGTTGCTTGTATGAAGAATCATGCTCTTCATCAATTATAATTAGGCCCGGGCGAACTAACGGAGTAAATATTGCTGAACGAGTGCCAATTATAATATCGGCATCACCTAATCGTGCATCTGTCCACGCAATGAAGCGTTGCTTATCGGTTAAGCCTGAGTGAATGGCAACAATTTTTTCTGCAAAGCGGCCTTGGATATGTTGAATTGTTTGAGGAGTCAAACTGATTTCGGGGACTAACATTATGACTTGCAAGCCCATCTTAATTTTTTCTGCAATGAGCTGCATGTAGATTTCTGTTTTACCGCTGCCAGTAACGCCTTCCAGCAAAAAACAATGAAAGCCGTCAGATTTTTCCAGAATCGAGGCCTTTACCTGTTCTTGTTCGTCGCTTAATTGTAGTTGGGGTGTTAATTCTTTAGCAGGTTCTTGCGAAATATGGGCACTGTTTTTAGTTGTAAGTGTCTTTCCCTGCCTAACGCGCGTTGGCAAAACATTGTGAATGACCTGCCCTAAAGGGTAGTGGTAATAAGATGCTGCCCATTTAAAAAGCTTCATCATAGAATTATCAATTACTGGAGCTTCATCAATAACTTCAATGATTCTTTTCAAATCATCTATGGCGAATTCACTCTCTGAAGAAATGTTTATAATCAGACCAATTAATTCGCGTTTACCGAATGGGACTTTTACTCTTAATCCTTCTAATAGTTGGCAAGTGTGATTTTTCGGGGGCAAATAGTCGAAGCTCCGCCTTAAGGGCGTATTTACAACAACCTTTACAACGGAAGAAATTTTAGAGGAATGGAGCGTATTACTGCCTTGGTTTATACTCACAAGAATTACTTAAACTTTAGCTACTAAACTGTTGGAAGATTAACATGCAAACGAACTCCGTGCCTGATGAATTATTAAGCTTACGTAATCAAATTGATATGCTTGATGATGAACTGTTATCGATTTTGGCTAAGAGGTTTGAGGTAACTGCTAGAGTTGGCAAGCTCAAAGCAGATAATAGCCTTGATCCTGTTGATGAAGATAGGGAACATCAAAAGTTAATCGATCTAAAGGCTCGCGCAGCAGGAAAAGGCCTTAGCCCTGATTTCGTATTAAATCTTTTTAAGATGGTATTCGCTGAAGTTGTGGAAAAGCATCGAGCCTATCTTTCTTAATCAAAAACTCAACAAAACCAGGCCTTGCTAATTAACTCGACTCTGCTAGAATTCGCGCTCTTTTTATTACAAGAATAAGGTGCCTATAATAACCCTTCGCTGGTTATTAGGTGGCGATATTCAGTTGAGGCCTTTCATGAAAGCAGAAATACATCCTAAATATGAGGATATAGCGGTCACTTGTGGTTGCGGTAATGTTATTAATACTCGCTCCACCTTAGGTGGTGAATTACGTGTTGATGTTTGTTCCCAATGTCATCCTTTTTATACTGGGAAACAAAAAATTGTTGATACCGGTGGTCGTGTCGATCGTTATAAGAAGCGTTTTACTAACCGTAAGCTATAGTTTCGCTGGATTTAATGCCAGAGTATTTGCTTTAATAAACTCTTCTAAAATATCTCTTCTTCATTTTCAAGACTGTCAGGGTCGTTTAATGCATTAGCATCATCGGCCCCGAGAGGTTGGTGTTCTTCCCTGAATACTTCAAATAGCGTGTCTTCTTCGTTGGCTTGAGCTCTAAACCCTGTTTCAGGATTTATTCTGACAGTGACAATGCCATCAGGTTGAGCCATTGTGCTTATTGGCGAATCAACCAGCGCGTCTTCCATAAAGTCGATCCAAATGGGCACTGCAACGGTAGCTGCCTGTTCATCACGTCCCAAAGTTTGCGGACTGTCATAGCCAACATAAACAGTTGTGACCATATCGCCATTGAAACCAGAAAACCAAAGATCGAAATTATCATTAGTCGTACCAGTTTTTCCTGCAAGGTCAGAGCGTCCAATTTCACGATTAATACGTCTACCACTGCCACTAGTAATTACTGAACGCAGCATGGTATTCATGATGTAAGCAACATCTTCATCGATTACTCGAGGTGCAGGATATAAAGAGGGGATTTGCTGATTTTCTGGATCCAATCCCGATTCACATGCTTCGCAAGCTAGTAGTGGTTGGGCTTGAAAAATAGTGCCATCATTAAAGTTATCTATTCGTGTTATCAGATAAGGTTCAACTTGATAGCCGCCATTAGCAAAAACTGTATAAGCGCTGGCTACTTCCAGCGGAGTCAGTGCATGAGAGCCAATAGCTACAGTTAAATCACTGCGCGGGAATTCAGTTGAATTAAGACCGAATCTTTCAATATATGGCAATACTATATTATCACCTAAAGCATCATATAATCTTAAAGATACGAGGTTTTTAGAGTTAGTAAGTGCATACTTCAATGAAATGGGTCCGAGGAACTCTCCACCAAAATTCTCGGGTCTGTAATCACTTCGATCTAAAGGGGCATCATTAATGAGGCTGGCTGCTGTATAACCATTATCAAGTGCTGCAGCATACAAAAAGGGTTTAAAGTTTGAGCCTGGTTGACGTCTAGCCTGAGTAACACGATTAAAATTGCTTTGATAAAAATCATATCCGCCAGTTAGTGCCAGGATCTCACCATTATTGGGGTTGAGTGAAACTAGTGCACCATTGGCCGCAGGAATTTGACTAAGTATCCAACGCTCTTCGTCATTTCTGCTTACTCTGATAAGGTCTCCAATTTCGACTACTTCTGCGGCAGTTCTGGGGCTAGAAGTCCATGTGCTGTTATTTATAAAGCGTTTAGCCCAGCGAATGCCATCCCATTCGATAGTGATACTTTCACCTGTCTTTAACAGAACCAAGATAGATCTTTCACTAATTTGCTGGACAAATGCTGGTTGTTGATCAGCTATTGTTGGTGTCCTTGCTAAGATAGACAGCCACATGTCTACATCGACATCGTTGTCGCTATTTGAAGGTCTTAATTGATTTTCAGCCCCTCGGTAACCATGGTTTCTATCATAATTTTCCAAACCGTTGGTTAGGGCTTGATTGGCTAGCTCCTGGGTTTCGCTGTTGATTGTTGTATAAACCTCAAATCCATCTGTGATAGCTAAACTTCCATAACGAGCTTCCATGTCCAATCTAACCATTTCTGCGATATAAGGCGCTTCAACTTCTATATCTACTCCGAAACGTTGAGCTGTTAATGGGGCATCAATTGCTTCTCTATACTGGCTTTGAGAAATCATGCTGAGTTCAAACATTCGTCGTAGAACACGACTCCTGTAAGTTAAAGCTCTTTGCTCTGAACGAAGTGGGTTTATTGTGTTTGGGGCTGGTAGCAATGCGACTAACATTGCGATCTCAGATAAGCTTAATTCAGTCGGGGTTTTGTTGTAGAACTGACTTGAAGCTGCTGAAACACCATAGGCTGAAATCCCGAAAAAGATGCGATTTAGATAAAGCTCTAGGATTTCTTCTTTATTGAGCTCCCTTTCAATCTTCAGAGCCAACAATATTTCCTTAAATTTCCTGGAATATGGGCTCTCGCCTTCAAATGAAATGTTCTTTGCTAGTTGCATGGTTAGGGTGCTACCGCCGCCGCTAGAGTTACCACTTACAATGCCTAATACGGAACGGGCCAAGGCCTTTAAATCGACACCTTTATGTTGGTAAAAGCGCGTGTCTTCACTGGCTATAAGGGCATCAACGAGAAGGGAGGGGATGTCATCATATTTGATAGGGTCACGGCGAACCTCACCAAATTCGGCGATTAACTTTTCGTCTGCAGTATAGATGCGTAAGGGGTTAACTAATCTAACATTACGGTAGTCTTCTGCCGGTGGTAGTTTTGGAGATAAGTACAGATAGGCACTAGTTGAAATCATAATTATGCCTACGCCGCCAAATAAGCAACACCAGACTAATAGATTTACAACTTTTCGTACTATATTCATTGTGCTTCCATGATACCTATACTAGATTTAAAGTCGATAAACATTACTGGATGAAAAGTAAGAAAATTATCTAACATAGATTTTGTAAACCAAGCTCTTAGTGTTGATTTTAAACGTTTTGCTATTCCATTGTGTGAATCGAACTGCAATATCCTTGAACCCACATGAACAATTGTTGATTTATGCTAACTGAAATCAATTTTGCTAGTGATTAGACGTAGTGTGAAACAGTTAGCAGTTTAAAGTAATTTGTTGAAAAAAGACTTAATCAGTTGAAATTCTTACTTAAATTAAGTAACGTGCTGATTTGTAAGGGTCTGTATTCCCTAAATAGAAAAGCGTGCCTGTAGAAAATTACTGCATTGCTTGGGTGAATTATCTGAACAGTGCTCTCATTAATCAGTAACAAAGGTTTAAGGAGTATGATTTTGTGAGTTTTTTTAGTAAAAAAAATACAGCTCTGCATGGTGTCGATATCAGCTCCAGCTCTATCAAACTCATTGAATTGAGTAAGTCTGGCAGTAAGTTTAAAGTTGAAAATTACGCTAACCGTCCTGTACCCGAAAATGCGGTGGTTGAAAAAAATATTAATGAATTAGAAGCCGTGGGTGATGTAGTAATCAAGATGGCATTAGTTTTGAAAACAAAAACTAAAGATGCTGCTGAAATACAAAGTAATGCAAATGCGTCTGCGGCATCTGCCACAATTCTTGGCGCTAATGCAGCTCAACAAACGGCTTCAGATATTACTGATGTGAACTTTCGCCGAGGCAATGATGGTGAAGGTCAAATTGTTGTTGAAATGGCAAATAATTCTTTAACGGGTGATATTGATAGATCGGGATCATCTTTAAGTTTGGAATTCAGGAATGCAGCAATTGGTCAAGGCCAACAAGCTCGATTAGATGTATCAGATTTTGCAACCCCCGTGCGATTTATCGATGTCTATGAAGAAAATGGTTCAGTCATGATTGTCGCGGATGTGACTGGGGAATATGAATATATCGCTTATCAAAGCGGCGGTGAATTTGTAATAGACGTCTAAGGTTTAGTTATTTTGTCTGTTCAATTTAAGCATAACGGTTAATGAAAAATCCTGTTGAAAACATCTTTTTAATTGGGCCTATGGGTGCGGGTAAAACGACCATTGGCAGATTGCTTGCGCAAGAATTAAAGCTAGATTTTTATGATTCTGATCATGAAATTGAAAGCCGTACTGGCGCAGATATAGCCTGGATTTTTGATATGGAAGGCGAAGAAGGCTTCCGTAAGCGTGAAGAAAAAGTCATTGAAGAACTTAGCGCAAAAAGCAAAATTGTTCTTGCGACGGGCGGCGGGGTGATACTTTCAGAGCAAAATCGCCGATTCTTACATAGCCGAGGCACTGTTATCTATTTAATGACGACAATCAATCAACAGCTAGAACGCACTCGCAAAGATCAAAAACGCCCTTTGTTACAGGATGTTGATGACATTGAAACTAAACTACGAAATCTAATGGAAAAGCGTGAGCCATTATATCGAGAAATTGCAGATCACATGGTCATGACAAGTCGCCGCAGCGCAAAAGCTGTAAGCACTGAATTAACTCAATTTATATTGGGTAGTCCGAATAACAGCCAAAATAACTATGGCTGATCCGATAACAGTCAGTGTCGAATTGGGGAATAGGTCTTATCCGATTTTTATCGGTTCCGATCTTTTAACCGAGCGTGAATTATTCACTCCCTATATTAAAGGTAGCCAAGTTTGCATAATCAGTAATGATGTTGTCGCGCCTTTATATCTTGAGAAACTTAAAGCAGTACTAACAGGTTTTGAGCTTAAAGAATTTATTTTGCCTGATGGCGAAGCTGAGAAAACTCTCGATAATATTGCTCATATTTATGATGCATTATTGTCGGATCGATTCGAGCGGAATGTAACTCTAATTGCACTTGGTGGTGGAGTGATTGGCGATATGGCAGGTTTTGTCGCGGCAACTTATTTACGCGGTGTAAATTTTATTCAGGTCCCCACTTCATTACTAGCACAAGTTGATTCATCAGTGGGTGGGAAAACTGGAGTAAACAGGCCTCTTGGTAAAAATATGGTTGGGGCTTTTTATCAGCCCCAGTGTGTAGTTGCTGATACTAATACGCTCAATACATTGCCTAATAAAGAATTATCAGCAGGATTGGCTGAAGTCATCAAATATGGATTAATTAATAATTTGGAATTCTTTAACTGGTTAGAGGCCAACATTGTTAATTTGACGCAACGAAATAAGGATAGCTTAGTACATGCTATAAAAACGAGCTGCGAAGAAAAAGCTAAGATTGTTACAGCTGATGAAAAAGAAACAGGCATTAGAGCAACTCTAAATTTAGGTCATACATTCGGTCATGCTATAGAGGCAGCTATGGGGTATGGATCTTGGTTGCACGGTGAGGCTGTTGCAATTGGAATGCTGATGGCAGCAGATTTATCTTGGCGTTTAGGTAAGCTAAATATAGAAGATGTGGCTAGTATTAAAGCACTTCTCAAAGTTGCAGGGTTGCCGGTTGTACCACCTGAATCTATTACCAAGTCTGAATATTTGTCACTGATGAGTAGAGACAAAAAAAATGTAAAAGGGTCAATACGTTTTGTATTATTGGAAAAAATTGGAAAAGCGCTGCTTACTGCAGATGTTGACTCCAATCTTTTAGAACAGACCCTACAGGCTGGCCGGACAATGGGCGAAACCTCTTAATAGGCGAAACCTCTTAATGGGTGAAGCCTCTTAATGGGTGAAGCCTGTAAATCTCTGCTTTAGCCATATCCAGTACTCTTAAGCTTTATCTTCCTTGTAGTTAATCAAGATTGCTGCAAACCTGAGCCTTGTGTAAAATGGCTGGCCCTTTATCTTTATAAAAGAGGCTGTTTCCCTTCCAGATGAGTTAGGGCTGAACTGCCCTAATTACGCTTTAGTTAACTATTAATAGAGTAAAGAACTATGAGACCCGGGTTATATCACCCCAGTGAGTTCAGAGATAATTGTGGATTCGGCCTAGTTGCTCATATTGAAGGGCAGGTCAGTCATGATCTGTTACAAACTGCCATTAAATCACTGACGTGTATGACACACCGTGGTGGTATTGCTGCAGATGGCGTGACTGGAGATGGCTGTGGTCTTTTAATGCAAAAGCCAGATATGTTCTTGCGTGCCGTTGCAAATGAACAGTTCAATGCCGAGTTAAGCGAAAACTATGGTATTGGCATGGTTTTTTTCAGTCAGGTAGCAAAAAAAGCCGACTATGCTCGTAATATTCTTGACCATGAAATCAAAGCTCAAGGTTTAGATGTCATTGGTTGGCGTAAAGTTCCTTATGATTCTTCTTTCTGCGGCAGAATGGCGCTGGAATGCATGCCTGATATTGAACAGGTATTTGTCAATGCGGGAGGTATGGATAAAGAGCAATTAGCAGTTAAATTGTTTATTGCCAGGCGTAAAGCCGAGAATCAGCTTGTTGAAGATGAGGATTTTTATATCTGTTCTTTATCTGCAAGTGTGCTTTCCTACAAAGGGTTAATGATGCCCGTTGATTTGCCAAACTTTTATCTAGACCTACAAGATTCCCGATTAGAAGTGGCAATGTGTACTTACCACCAACGTTTTTCAACCAACACTCTACCTAAATGGCCTCTGGCTCAGCCTTTTAGGATGCTAGCGCATAATGGTGAGATTAATACTATTCGTGGGAACCGTAATTGGTCTAAGGCAAGAATTTCTAAATTCAGATCAGCTGCTATACCTAATATCGAAGAGATAGCGCCTCTAGTGAATGTTACCGGATCTGATTCTTCTTCAATGGATAACATGCTGGAGCTCTTAGTTACTAGCGGTATGGACTTGTATCAGGCCATTCGCTTGATCATGCCGCCTAGCTGGCAAAACATGGAGGATCTTGATGAAGCCTTACGTGGTTTTTACACTTATAACTCTTTTCATATGGAGCCTTGGGATGGTCCTGCCGGTGTTGTACTAACCGACGGTCGATTTGCTGCTTGTGTACTTGATAGTAATGGTTTGCGTCCTTCTAGGTGGGTAATGACTAAGAATGGTTATATAACAGCCGCATCAGAGATAGGAGTAAGTGATTACCAGCCTGAAGATGTTATCGCCAAAGGTCGAGTCGGACCGGGTCAAATATTGGTAGTAGATACTCAGGAAAGCAAAATATTGCACACAGATGATGTGGGTAACCACTTAAAAGTTAAGCAGCCATACGCTAAATGGATTAAAGAAAAATCATTCTATGTTGAGTCAACACTGGCTGAGCACATTCCAGAACTGAAGCCTTTAGCACCGGAGGAATGTGAAAAGCATATGAAAATGTTCCAGGTGACATTTGAGGAAATGGACCAAGTAATGCGTCCATTAGCTGAAAGTGCAGCCGAAGGAACTGGCTCAATGGGTGATGACACCCCAATCGCAGTTTTATCAAGACAAGTCCGGCCACTTTATGATTATTTCAGGCAGCAATTTGCGCAAGTGACTAACCCGTCAATCGACTCTCTGCGTGAAACTCTCGTGATGTCATTGGAAACTCGGATGGGTAGGGAGCTAAATGTTTTTGAAGAAACTCCGGAACATGCAAACAGAGTTATTCTGACATCTCCTTTGTTGTCAGCGGCCAAGTACTACAATCTTCTACATTTAGACAGACCAGATTATGAGTCTTCTCATATTAGTTTGGCCTATGATCCAACTATTGGTCTGAAAAAAGCCATCGAAGAAGTTGTCTTAGAATCAGAAAGAGCTGTGCGTGATGGCAAAGTATTGCTGTTTATTTCTGAGCGTTTGCCACAAAAAGGGCAGCTGGTTATTAATGCTTTATTAGCTACGGCGGCGATACATCAAAACCTTAATGAAAAAGGTCTACGTTGTGAAAGTAATTTAATAATTGAAACTGCAGGTGCGCGTGATGCTCATCAAATAGCTTGCCTGATTGGATATGGAGCAACAGCAGTTTATCCCTATTTGAGTTATGACCTACTCACTCATATGATTGAGAAAGATGTATTAAAAGTGTCTGCACTAAAGGCACATAAAAATTATCGTAAGGGAATAAACAAAGGTTTATTAAAAATTCTTTCAAAAATGGGTATTAGCACTATTAGCTCTTATCGTGGTGCTGAATTATTCGAAATAGTAGGACTTGC
The DNA here is from genome assembly GCA_029246545.1 of Gammaproteobacteria bacterium. GTDB lineage: Bacteria > Pseudomonadota > Gammaproteobacteria > Pseudomonadales > Pseudohongiellaceae > UBA5109. The sequence continues at coordinate 161,452 of JAQWMX010000005.1, read as the reverse complement.
TGATGAAGTGATCGATTTGTGCTTTCCGGATAGTTTAAGCCGTATTCAAGGAGCCACTTTTGAGCACATCGAACACGACCAGCAAATACTTGCCAAAGAAACATGGATAGCAAGAAAAGGTTTACAGCCTGGCGGCATACTTAAATATATACATGGTGGTGAGTACCATATGATTAATCCTGATGTCGTGAAAACGATTCAGGAAGCAGTGCAAAGCGGTGATTTTGAAAAGTATCGTGCATTTGCACAATTGGTGGATAACCGACCTTTGTCTGCCTTACGCGATATGTTGGCACTACGTGAAGATGTTGATGCTATAGAGCTTGATGAAGTTGAGCCTCTAGAAAATATTTTAAAACGATTTGATTCAGCAGGTATGTCATTAGGTGCTCTTTCACCAGAAGCACATGAGGCGTTGGCACTGGCGATGAATCGTCTTGGTGGTCGTTCAAATTCCGGAGAAGGCGGTGAAGATCCAGCCCGCTTTAATACCGATAAAGTATCGAAAATTAAACAAGTTGCTTCTGGACGTTTTGGTGTGACTCCGCATTATTTAGTTAATGCTGAAGTGCTTCAAATTAAAATTGCTCAAGGAGCAATACCTGGCGAAGGCGGTCAGTTGACAGGGCGTAAAGTAAATGAATTAATTGCTCGTTTACGTTTTTCTATACCGGGCGTAACGCTTATTTCTCCTCCCCCACATCATGATATTTATTCTATTGAAGATTTAGCCCAGCTAATTTTCGATCTGAAACAAGTAAACCCTGATGCCATGGTATCGGTAAAACTAGTTGCTGGACCTGGTGTTGGAACTATAGCTGCTGGTGTAGCAAAAGCTTATGCCGATTTTATTACTATATCTGGTCATGACGGTGGAACCGGAGCCAGCCCATTAACATCAATAAGATATGCTGGTAACCCTTGGGAGCTTGGTTTAAGTGAAGTTCAGCAAGCCTTAAGAGCCAATGATCTACGTGGGCGAATTCGTTTGCAAACTGATGGAGGATTAAAAACCGGTCTTGATGTTATTAAAGCAGCAATTCTAGGTGCAGAAAGCTTTGGTTTTGGCACTATTCCGATGGTTGCATTGGGCTGTAAATATCTGCGTATTTGTCATTTAAATAATTGTGCGACTGGTGTAGCTACGCAAGATGACACTTTACGGGAAAAACATTTTATCGGCGAAGCCGAGATGGTAATGAACTATTTTAAATTTGTTGCTCAGGATACACGACAATGGATGGCTCGACTTGGCGTAAGTAATCTGGTTGATTTAATAGGTCGTACCGATTTATTTGAAATGTTAGAGCCACAAACAGAAAAACAGGCGAATATAGATTTATCAAGATTGCTGCATAACGATCACATTCCTGCGGAGATGGATCAGTATTGTATAACTGGAAGTAATGATCCTCTCGATAAAGGCCTACTTGCAGAACAAATGGTTAAAGATATGTTGCCAGCAATCGAGAACAAAAGTGGCGGTATTTTTAACTATGAAGTTCAAAACTTTAATCGCTCTATAGGAGCGCGCCTATCTGGTGAAATTGCCAAGCGTCATGGGAATAATGGTATGGCCGATGACCCGTTAAATATCAGATTAACTGGGAGTGCTGGGCAAAGTTTCGGTGTTTGGAATGCCGATGGTTTGAATATGACCTTAGCTGGAGATGCTAATGATTATGTAGGTAAAGGTATGGCGGGCGGTAAGTTGGTAATTATGCCTCCAACTGGTTCAAGTTTTAAAACTCAAGATACATCTATAGTTGGCAACACCTGTTTGTATGGGGCAACCGGCGGAAAACTGTTTGCTTCTGGTAGAGCGGGAGAGAGATTTGCAGTTAGAAACTCGGGAGTGCATGCCGTTGTTGAAGGTGTTGGTGACCATTGTTGTGAATATATGACGGGCGGATTAGTAACAGTATTAGGCAGTACTGGGCATAACTTTGGCGCTGGTATGACTGGTGGGTTTGCATACGTGTTAGATCTCGATAAAAACTTTGTCGACAAATACAACCATCAATTGGTTGAAGTTCAACGAATTAGACGAGAAGGAATGGAAGAGCATAGGCATCACTTGCGCGCTGTTATTGAAGAATTTGTTGCTGAAACAGGCAGTGCTTGGGGGCAAGAAATTCTAGATAACTACGTGGATTATTTGCGTAAATTTTGGCTCGTTATTCCCAAAGAAGCCAATATGAAGAGCCTGCTAGACAATATTGAAGAGACTTCACAATAGCATGAAGATTATAGAGTTATGACTGAGAAAGTTATTAAAGCAAAAGACGTTTTTCGTTTTCTAAGTGAGAGTCGTGAAGACCCTCAGAAGAAAGCTATTGAAACTCGACAAACTGAATTTGTGGAAATATATGAACAATATGAACAACCAAAAGCAGCAGTTCAATCAGAACGTTGCTTAGAGTGTGGGAACCCCTATTGTGAATGGAAATGCCCTGTACACAACTACATCCCGAATTGGTTAAAACTCGTTAGCGAAGGGAATATTCTGGAAGCTGCTGAGCTTTGTCATCAAACCAATAGCTTACCGGAAGTTTGTGGCAGAATCTGTCCTCAAGACAGGCTCTGTGAGGGGGCTTGTACCCTTAATGATGGCTTTGGGGCAGTGACTATTGGCAATGTAGAGAAATATATTGTTGATACTGCTTTTGCTATGGGCTGGCGTCCAGACATGAGTAAGGTAGTTGCCACTGATAAAAAAGTCGCAATTATTGGTGCGGGCCCGGCTGGACTTGCTTGCGCTGATGTATTGGCGAGGGCGGGAGTTCAAGCAGTAGTGTTTGATCGTTATCCTGAAATTGGTGGCTTGCTGACTTTTGGTATCCCAATGTTCAAAATGGAAAAAGAAGTCATGATCCAGCGCCGAGAAATATTTGAAGGAATGGGTATAGATTTTAGGCTCAATACTGAGATTGGAGCTGATATTAGTTTTGAAGAATTATTGAGTGAATATGATGCATGCTTCCTCGGCATGGGCACATATACCTCAATGAAAGGTAGTTTCCCTGGTGAAGATATGGATGGGGTCCATGAGGCCCTACCATATTTAGTAGGTAATACTGCGCATCATGGTAATTTTGACGTTAAAGATTCAAGTTATACCAGTGTGGAAGGAAAGCGAGTGATTGTATTGGGTGGCGGCGACACTGCAATGGACTGTAATAGGACATCGATACGCCAAAGTGCAAAGTCAGTAAGCTGTGTTTATCGTCGCGATGAAGAAAACATGCCTGGTTCTAAACGAGAAGTAGAAAATGCTCGGCAGGAAGGTGTCGAGTTTGTATTTAACAAACAACCTTTAGAGATTGTCGGTAAAAATGGGCAGATGACGGGCGTTAAATTTATTTCTACTCGTATGGGTGAGCCTGATGAATTTGGTCGTCAACGTGCGGAAACTGTTCCAGGCAGTGAAGAAATTATCGAAGCTGATGCAGTGTTAATTGCTTTTGGTTTTCAACCGAGCCCTGCACCCTGGTTTGCTGATGTGGGTATTGAGCTTGATGAACGCGGTAGGGTGCTGGCACCAGAAGATGCTGTTTGTTCTTTCCAGACTTCTAATCCAAAAATATTTGCTGGTGGAGATATGGTTCGTGGTGCAGACCTTGTGGTTACTGCTGTTTATGAAGGTCGTCAAGCTGCCGAAGGCATTTTGGATTACATTGAAGTTTGATGGCTACCTTATTAAAAAATGATCGTTTTTTAAAAGCCTTATTACGTCAGGATGTTGATGTTACGCCGGTGTGGATGATGCGTCAGGCGGGACGTTATTTACCTGAATACCGAGAATTACGTTCTAAAGCTGGCAATTTTATGAACCTTTGCCAAAATTCTGAACTAGCATGCGAAGTTACTCTGCAACCACTGTGTCGTTTTGATCTTGACGCTGCTATTCTTTTTTCTGACATTTTGACTATTCCAGATGCCATGGGGCTGGGCTTATATTTTGAAACCGGTGAAGGGCCAAAATTTCGTAAACCAGTTCGTACTGAAGCAGATATAGATGCTATTCCAGTGACAAATGCCGAAAAAGATTTACCTTATGTGTTGGATGCCGTCAGTTTGATTCGCAAAGAGTTAAATGGAGATGTACCTTTAATTGGTTTTTCGGGCAGTCCTTGGACAGTTGCTACTTATATGGTTGAAGGTGGTAGCAGCAAAGACTTTGCAACTATTAAAAGCCTAATGATGAACTCTCCCGAGCTGATGCACCTCTTGCTGGAGAAAGTTTCACTTTCAGTGATTGATTATCTTAATGCTCAAATTAGAGCTGGGGCACAAGCAGTACAAATTTTTGATACTTGGGGTGGTGCACTGAGTCCACACTGTTATAAAGAATTTTCACTAGCCTATATGGAAAAAATTGTAGCAGGCTTAATCCGTGAAAATGAAGGTCGGCAGGTGCCAATAATTGTTTTTACTAAAAACGGTGGTCTTTGGTTAGAAACCATCGCTAACTGTGGTGCTGATTGTGTCGGCCTAGATTGGACAATCAATATTGCTGATGCCAGAAGAAGAATTGGTGATAAAGTTTCTTTACAGGGCAATATGGATCCTTCAGTACTTTATGCCAAGCCAGAAAAGATTCGTGCAGAAGTCGGTATGATTTTAGAACAATTTGGTTCAGGTGCGGGGCATGTATTTAATTTAGGTCATGGGATACATCAGCATGTTGATCCAGAGCATGCCAAAGTATTCATCGATGCAGTGCACGAACTTTCAGCTAAATACCATTAAGAGCTATTACGCTCAACGCTACTTTGTTAAAAACATTATTTCACTCGATCACTTACTATTTGTAAGCTCTCTCATCAAATAATACTTTTGCCTCGTACCGTCATCGCTCATGACGCTCTAAACCCTTACTAGATTTGTAAAATAGATAGACTCATATAGCAAATATCACTGTTTCTTGGTGTAAGCTTCGCTCATAACGCTCCTAAACCCATAAGAAAATGAAAATACAAACTTTCAAAAAATATGCTTTTGTAGGTCTTGGGTCAAACCTTGCTTCTACCATAGGCGCTCCTAAAGATAATGTCTTAGAGGCTATCGAGCGATTAGGAAAACTTAGTAATGAGCCCCTATTAGTTTCTTCTTTGTTGGGAAGTAAACCCTTAGATTGTCCCCCTGGTTCTCCAGATTTTGTAAATGGTGTTGTTGCTTTATTACCTAAGCCAAATGAAACGCCATTAAGTTTTTTGTATGAGTTACAAGGTATAGAAAAAAGTATGGGAAGGCAGCGCAGTGGTTTAAAAAATGAGGCTAGGATAATTGATTTGGATTTGCTTCTTTTTAAAAATGAGGGAATCTCAACTCAAGATCTTATGTTGCCACATCCAAAAATATTAAAAAGAGACTTTGTATTAGAGCCTTTAAAGGAGCTTATAAAGGGCAGTGAATTTGAAGATTTGATTAGTTTTATAAAAAAAACTCCACCAAAAAGGCGGAGTTAAAATAAGCGGATATAAAACATCCCGCATTGGCACTACTACTTTAAACATCCTTCTTAAGCATATGGGGGGAGACCATTACTGCTATAGTTTTATTTTAGATAGGAACTTAAAATAATCTGGGAAGTAGTTCACAAAATTCAATTTAGGTTTTGGCTTAAATTAGACAGTTCTTGTGAAATCTAACATCGCGTTAGTAAGTTTTTCGAGTTCTTTCTTACCAATAATGTAAGGTGGCATAATGTAGAGCAGTCTGCCAAATGGACGAATCCATACGCCTTGGCTTACAAAAAATTCTTGTGCGACTTTTAAATCAATCGCTTCTTTCATTTCAACAACCCCAATCGCCCCTATTGTTCTAATTTCTTGAACGGCTGTTTGCTTTAAACAATTTTCCAAATCAGCAGATAATTGACGTTCTATATTGTTTACCCTTTCTTGCCATGGAGAGTCGAGTAATAGATTGATACTAGCTATAGCAGTCGCACAGGCTAGAGGGTTGCCCATAAAGGTCGGGCCATGCATGAATACCCCTCCATTTTTTGAAATACCATCACTGACTTTTTGATTAGAAAGTGTAGCTGCCAGGCTTAAATAACCTCCTGTTAGAGCCTTGCCGAGGCAAAGAATATCGGGAGAGATGTTTGCGTGTTCACAGGCGAAAAGTTTACCCGTTCTGCCAAAACCGGTGGCGATTTCATCGGCAATTAATAAGACATTAAATTCATCACATAAGACTCTAATTTTAGCTAAGTAGTCAGCCGAGTAAAACCACATTCCTCCCGCGCCCTGAACAATTGGTTCTAAAATAACTGCTGAAATTTCTTCATGGTGAGACTGTAGTATAAAATTAATGCTAGAAATATTTTCTTCAGAACAAGGCTCTCTATATCGGCAAGCTGGTCTTTCAGCGAAGTAATTAAGGGGCATACTGTCTTTAAATAAATGATGCATCCCAGTTTCTGGATCACAAACTGACATGGCAGAGAAAGTATCTCCATGATAAGCACCACGTAAGCTGAGTACTTTATTTTTAGATTGATTGCCCTGATTTATCCAAAATTGTTTGGCCATTTTTATTGCCACTTCAACGGCAACTGAACCGGAATCAGAAATAAAAACTTTTTCCAATGAAGGGGGAGTGATTTCAACTAAAAGTCGGGCTAATTCGATGGCAGGTTCATGGGTGAGTCCACCAAACATGACATGTGACATATTCTCTAATTGCCTACATACTGCTTTATTAAGTTCTGGTTGGTTGTAGCCATGAATCATGCACCACCAGGAAGCCATACCATCAATAAGGCGGCGGCCATCCTCAAGCTGAATATATACTCCATCCGCCTTAGTCACTGGATACACGGGCAAAGGCTCTTGCATTGATGTGTATGGATGCCAGATATGGGTTTTATCGTATTTGAGATCAATCATTGCTAGGAATATTAAAGTAAAGTGAATTAGAAAGCCCTATTCGATTTCTGATTTATAAGCTATTAGAAAAAATACTGTTGAGCCTTGGACTAATGGAAGAAGATTAGGTAGCCTTGCATCCACGAAAAGAAATATCCACTTACCGGAGAGAAACATGAGTTCAATTGTCAAAAAACTTAGCGTCGGGATTGCATTGTTTGCTATGACGTCTTCACTAAGTCTAGCTCAAGATCGTGAAATTGATGGGACTAATTGTACAAATCCAGCAGTGCCAAGTATTTCTGGTGATGCGGGTCAAGATCTCGAGACCCTTCTAGATGCTCAAGATGCTGTGCAAGCTTATATGGCTGATTCAAATACTTTTGTTGATTGTATGAACAACATTATTGATCGTCGCACAGGTCGCGGCTTAGGCCTAGAAACCAGCAATGAATGGACAGCCTTTATTAATGCCAATATTGATGCGCAGGAATCAATAGCTGAAGCATTTAATGAGCAGGTGCAAATATATCAAGCCAGTGAAAATTAAATTTCATAGAGCATAAAAAAAGGGCTAATTAGCCCTTTTTTTATGCGCCTAACTTTTAGGGCTTTAGTCCAAGCCCCGCCTAATCAATAGAGGTTCAACATTAGGCGCTCTTCCACGAAAATCACTAAACAACTGCATTGCTTCAGTACTACCGCCTTGAGAAAGCAAACTGTCTCTAAAGTGCTGTCCATTTGCTCTAAGCATTCCTCCATTTTCTTTAAACCACTCAACTGTATCAGCGTCTAAGACCTCACTCCAGATATAGGAATAATACCCCGCTGAGTAGCCCCCCATAATGTGAGAAAAATAACTTAGGCGGTATCTTGGTGGTACAGCAGGTAAGTCGAAACCAGCATTTATCAATGTCTCTGCTTCGAAAGTCATTAATTCATCTGCCGAAGGTATCTCACTTGCTGGCAGCTGATGCAAAGCTATATCAGTGAGTGAAGCAGCGAGTTGTTCAGTAGTAGAAAAACCTTGATTAAATTTTTGGGAATCTAAAACGCGTTCAAGTAACTCAGGCGCTAATGGTTCTCCAGTTTCGTAATGTATAGCATAGTTAGCTAATACTTCAGGCCAGCTAGCCCACATTTCATTCACTTGGGACGGGAATTCTACAAAATCTCTTGGCACGCTGGTGCCAGAAAAAGAGGGGTAAGTTACATTTGAAAACATGCCGTGCAGGGCATGGCCAAATTCATGAAACATAGTTGTAACTTCATCGAAAGTCATTAAGGTTGGCTCGCCTGCAAGTGGCTCAGGAATATTTAGATGGTTAGCAACTATTGGTTGCTGCTCCAATAAATTTGACTGGCTTACATAGGCATTCATCCATGCACCGCCTCGCTTACTGGAACGAGCATATAAATCCATAATGAAGAAGGCTAGGGTGCTGCCATCCTCTTCGAATACTTCAAATACACGAACATCATCTTGATAAACAGGTAAATCAAATCGTTCCTCAAAGCTAAGACCATAAACTTGTTCTGCAGCGTAGAACACACCATTTTGCAGCACGTTATTGACTTCAAAATAGGGTCGTAACTGGTTTTCATCAAATTGATAACGCTCTTGTCTGACTTTCTCAGCATAATAGGCCCAATCCCAAGCTGCTAGTACAAAGTCGCCGCCTTCGGCATCAATCATGGCTTGTAGATCCGCTGCTTCACGGCGGGCGTTAGCTACTGATGGAGGGATAAGTTCTGCGAGGCTTTGATTTACAGCACCCACTGTTTGGGCAGTCTGATTTTGCAGTATGTAATCGGCATGAGTGGGGAAACCTAATAATTGAGCTTTTTCAGATCGCAGGTTAATGGTTCTGCTTAGAATTTCACGGGTATCAAATTCACCGCCTCGATTTCCACGCGACAATGACGTTTCATAAATTCGCTGTCGTAATTCCCTATTTTCCAGGCTAGTCAGTGAAGGTTGGCCACTGGTGTTTAGCAGAGGAATTACAAATTTTCCTGCTAAATCTCTGGCGCTTGCTTCATCTGAAGCAGCTTGTATTTCGGCATTGCTTAAACCGGCTAATTCAGATCTGTCATCAATAATCATGGCCACTGAATTGACTTCATTTAAGACATTTTGTCCAAAACTGGTAGAAAGTTCTGCCAACTCAGTATTAATTGTTCGCAATAGTTGCTTATCTGTTTCATTGAGCTCAGCTCCAGCCCTGATAAATCCTTTGTGAGTTTCTTCCAATAAGCGCAGTGACTCGGGGTCTAGTTCTAATGAGGCGCGATCTTGGTAAAGACTATCAATGCGATTAAATAATGCATCATTTAAGTAAATTTGATCGCTATGGGCGGATAATAAGGGTGCAATTTCAACTTCTATGGCATTTAAATCTTCATTGGTATGGGCAGACCTCATGGAATAGAAAACGGTGGCAACTTGGTTCAGTAATTGCCCGGAAACTTCAAGAGGAATTAGGGTGTCAGCAAAAGTAGGCGCTTCAGGTTGATCAGTAATAGCCCCTACTTCATCTAATTGTTCTGCCATCCCTTGCTCAAAAGCAGGTAAGTAATGTTCAGTGGAAATTAAATCGAATTGTGGATATTGAAAGGGTAGAGGGCTTGGTACTAAAAAAGGGTTGTCTGTTGGCATGATGTTTACATTAGTTTCAGTTTCAATTGAGGTAGTCTCCGCGGAAGTCTGCATAGAGGGATCCTCGTTAGAGCATGCTCCTAGCAAGCTAATAACCATAATAATGATAAAAGATTGTTTATAGTTCATAAGATTTATTTATGTTAAGAATCAGGTAGTTGTAATTTAACGGGAAAAATAAAAGAAAACAACTTAGCAATGATTATGCCAAAGGCTATACCCGCGCAGTTTGCTGCCATATCTAACCATTCACTATAACGGTTTACATAAGGCTGGATGATTTCAATAAGACCACTATACGCCAAGAAAAAAATCACTATGAGCCACCAATATTTCGGTTTTGTAAGAATGAGCGGGATTGTTAGCGCAGTATAAGCAAGAAGATGAAGCAATTTATCATTGGTAGGGACAGGCAACTCATCCAATGGAGTGAGTGATAACACAGTAATACTAGTTAAGAGAACTGCAGTGATAGCGAGCCAGTAGACAGCTAGAAAATTTATAAATTTATGCACTATGGTCTCGTCCTCCTTTTTTTAACTAGTAAAATCAGCATTACTTGTATACATTATTTTTTCACCCGTAAAGCTATGATAAAAATTTAAATGCGATGTTTGTGAAAAAGTATCATCACGAAATTGATACTGTGCGATCCATTCCAGCAACATTGATAATTGCTCATCTTGTGTCTGTTTTGATTCGTACTTGTGTGGTTCCCAAGGGCGATTTTTAGCGTTTTCTATACAGAGCTCAACAGATAAGTTCAGATAAATAATTTCATTAGCCTGTGGGCTCAGTAAATTAAGCAAGTCCGCATAACAACCCTCTACTACCCAAGAATTATTTTCGACCATAAACGCTTGTAGAATATTTGAGCAGCTATCAAGTGGTGCCCTCTGAGGAGGACTGCTATCTAACCAAGCAATAGTATCTAAATCCAGATGGGTAAGACCTTCGGTTTCACTAATGTGCTTAGCTAAACTCGATTTACCTGACCCTGAATTCCCAAAGATAATTAATTTTTTCAACATAATCGAAATTTAACATTAAGTAATAGGTCTGTGTGAATAAATTTTGGCAAGGATACTCACAAGATTTTTTTTTGAGCTCTAGGTAAATATTTAATATAGACTGGCGCGGTCTGTTTTGGTCAATAAAATTATTATTTAAAGGGGGATAAGCATGTTGAATGATAATGTTGGAAAACTTTTACTACGCTTAACTGTAGCACTTTTAATGTTGTTTCATGGCTGGAACAAATTAAATGGCGGCATTGAATGGTTGCCAGGACTTCTTCAAAGTAATGGACTTCCAGGCTTTATTGCCCCACTGATCTATGTGGGTGAGGTTATTGCACCATTGTTTATAATAGCTGGTGCCTATACGCGAATAGCTGCACTCATTGTTGTTATAAATATGTTGTTTGCAATAGGACTAGTCCATATGGGTGACGTCTTTGCCTTGACTGGGACGGGAGCTTGGGCAATAGAATCACAGATGTTTTATGTCTTGAATGCTGTTGTAATTATGTTAATTGGTCCTGGAAAGTATGCTGCGATGCCAGCTAGTAAGTGGAATTAGATTCTTGACGGATGATGGTCTACTGACTTAACCAAGCAGTCAGTAGCTTAATTTGACCTTCATCGAGTATGCCGTTAAAGGCAGGCATTTGGCCGCTACGCCCATTCGCAATAGATTCTTTGATAGTATCTACGTCGTTACCATATAACGAAATATCATCATTCAGGCGTGGGGCACCTAAATATAGCAATCTCATGCACCACATTAGAGTTATTAACAGCACAATTAGGTTGAAGAATGCATTGGGATATAAATGCGCAATACTTGCTACTAACTAGTGGTAGGTAAACAACGCTAATTAAAGCGAAATACACTTTTAAGGGCTTGTCTGCCCCATAAGTCGCTCCCATTCATTGGGCTAAAACACAGTGCTGAAAAACCCTAGGCAAATAACCGCAAAATAGGAAAAACTAATTATTACGAGTGAAGTGTTATCTAAAAATAATGCCTCTCCCGCACCCAGGCGCCAGCCAAATAAGTTTGAACCCAGCCAGATAAATAGAGGGGGAAAGATAAGAAGAAATGGCACAGTTTTTTGCAAAAGACCGACAGAGTAGGAATCACTCTTGGCAATGTTTTTGAATGCAAGTCCCGGCTTCAACAAGGCATTGATGAGTTTAAGATGAATCATTGATTATTCCGTGACTTACCGATTTAAGACATGCAATGGAAGTAATGTAATCATACTAGTTTAGCGATATTTAGCATTGAAAAAAAATCAAAAGCTTCAAGTTCTTTCACATGCCCTTGCTAGAGACCAAATATGCACTTCGTCTACACCATTTCGTTTTAATAATTTAGAGAGCTCTCGAGCGCTTGCAGTTGTAGTCACAACATCATCAATTATGGCTACAGACTTCGGTAGGTCCTGGCAGTAAGCTGAGAAGGCACCACGAATATTCTGTTTCCGCGCTTTTTCATTCAAACCTTCTTGTTGAGGAGTGCTACGGTTGCGATAACAGAGGTTATAGTTATATGGAATTTGGAGGTGGCGACTCAGGTGGCGACAAATTTCAATAGATTGATTAAACCCTCGTTGACGTAAACGCTTAGTATGAAGCGGCATTGGTATAAGTAGCTCTGGAAGGTCTCTTTTTTGGTAAAAAGTCTGCACATTTAGTAGGAGTTGATGTGTGAGAACTTTGCCAAAGGCCAATTTACTTTGATATTTAAAGGCTTTGATTAAACGATCTATTGGCTGCGCATAGTCAAATGCTGCAACGATATGCTTAAAAGGCGGAGGCATGATAATACAAGCGCCACATATGTGGCCATCATAATTATTAGCAGGTAAGGGTAATCCACATGATTCACAGGGGTCTTTAACTCTTGGGAATTCAATTTCACAAGGCTTACATAAGTCATAAAAGCGATCACTTAATTTATTGCAGTGAATGCATGTACCAGGTAATAAGTAACATTGGACAATATTTAACCACCTGTTAACTTTTGAAATAAGTTTGGTTGACATGTAAAATCCTTGTTTCGCTTTAGTTTAGTACTAAGGCCGGAAGTTTCCATTTCTTAGTCGAGCAATGAGCAGGTAAGATTTATGAGCAATATTCGTCATGATTGGAGCACTGAAGAAATTCAGGCTTTATTTGATTTGCCCTTTAATGAGCTTTTATTTCGAGCTCAATCGATTCACCGTCAACATTTTGATCCGAATGAAGTTCAAGTAAGCACTTTGCTTTCTATAAAAACCGGCGCTTGTCCGGAAGATTGTCAGTATTGCTCTCAAAGCGGTCATTACAATACCGAGCTAGAAAAAGAAAAACTCATGGAAGTAGAAAAAGTTCTTCATGAAGCGCAAAAGGCAAAAGAGAATGGCGCTACGCGTTTTTGTATGGGAGCGGCCTGGAAACATCCATCAGCAAAAGATTTTCCACATGTGCTTTCAATGGTAAGAGGCGTCAGAGAACTAGGATTAGAAACCTGTATGACCTTAGGTGCTTTAAGTGAAGAACAAACTCAGGCTTTATCTGATGCAGGTCTAGATTATTACAATCACAACATTGACACCTCGCGCGAATACTACAAAAAAATTATCAGTACACGTAGTTTTGATGATCGCCTAGATACACTAAGCCATGTTAGAGACGCTGGTATAAAAGTTTGTAGTGGGGGCATCGTTGGCATGGGCGAGCAGGCTGAAGACCGAATTGCCTTTTTAAGGGAATTGGCAAATTTACCTGAACACCCTGAATCTGTGCCTATAAATAATTTAGTAAAAATAAAAGGCACACCGCTTGCAGATGCTGATGACATCGAGCCCTTTGATTTTATTCGTATGATAGCTGTTGCCAGATTATTAATGCCTTTCTCTCATGTGCGTCTGTCAGCGGGACGCGAGGCTATGAATGAGCAAATGCAGGCTATGTGTTTTTTCGCAGGTGCTAATTCAATTTTTTATGGCGAAAAACTATTAACAACATCAAATCCACTTGAAAATGAAGACATGGCCTTATTTGCAAAACTTGGAATACGCCCAGAAGAAAGAACGCTTGAACATGTTCCGACAGAAAACTTATATGAAAAAACTCAACCTTATTACGATGCTACGAGTCAGTGAAAAGCTTTTCACAACAATTACAGGAAAGTCTGACAGATAGACAATCACAAGGTTTATATCGGCATAGAAAAACTACTACGACAGCGCAGGACACGGAAATAGAAGTTAACGGTAAATTGCTGATAAATTTTTGCGGCAATGATTATTTAGGCTTAGCCAATCATCCTGAAGTACTCTCAGCTTGTAAACAAGGTGTCGATTTATATGGAGTCGGTAGTGGTGCCTCTCATTTAGTTGTTGGACATAGCCACGCGCACCAAGCGCTTGAAGAGGAATTGGCAGACTTTACTGGCCGTAGCCGAGTACTTTTATTTTCGTCTGGCTATATAGCTAATGTTGGTGTTTTAACCGCCTTGGCAAATAAGAAAGATTGTGTGTTTGAAGATAAGTTAAATCATGCATCTTTATTAGATGGCGGTTTGTTTTCTGGTGCAGTTTTTAAACGTTACCCGCATTTAGATATAGCAAAGCTCGCTGATGCGCTTAAGAAAAAACAAAAGTCAGAGAATACATTCATTGTTTCCGATGGTGTTTTTAGTATGGATGGTGACTGCGCAAAGTTACCTAGATTGATAGATGTCGCAAAAAACTATAATTCTCAATTAATGCTTGATGATGCACATGGTTTTGGTGTTCTAGGCAGAAGTGGAGGAGGACTTGTTGAACATTATCAGAACAGTGGTCACATTATCAATGAACAAAACTTACCCATTTTAGTTGGCACTTTAGGAAAATCTTTCGGCACACAAGGAGCATTTATTGCAGGTAGTGAAGAATTAATTGAAAGTCTAATTCAATATTGTCGACCCTATATTTATACGACTGCTATGTCACCAGCTATAGCTGAAGCTTCCAGAACAAGTCTGAAGCTCATCCAGAAAGAAAATTGGAGGCGGGAAAAATTACAAACCTTAATAAAATCTTTTCGAACACGGTGTAAAGCCCTTGGTTTCACTCTGACAAATTCAATGACGCCAATACAAGGTCTACTATTTGGAGATGCGCATAAGAGTTTGAAGGCTAGCCAAATTCTCGAAAAAGATAATATTTTTGTTACAGCGATTCGGCCACCGACAGTTCCTCAAGGTACTGCAAGGCTTCGTATTACTTTTAGTGCTAATCATACTCAAGATCAATTAGATTTGTTAATAACTGCACTAGAAAAAGTGCAGCCGCTCATTAGTGAGGAAGCATCTAATGTTGCAGGCTGAATTTAAAATTGAAAAAAAGCGCATCGCACAATCATTTTCAAAAGCTGCTGAAAGTTATGATTCGCACGCTTATCTACAAAGAAAAGTAGCAGATAATCTTCTCGCACGATTAACCAAGAACGAAGATGTCGAACGAGTGCTTGATCTTGGTAGTGGCACTGGCTATTGCACAAATATTTTACATACACTTTATCCGAACGCTGAGATTGTTAATCTCGATATAGCTGAAGCTATGTTGTCATTTTCGTCTTACAAACAAAAAGGTAATAGTGGTAATGAGAAATTAATTTGCGCTGATGCTGAAGCATTGCCATTTATTGAAAATAGTTTTGACATGGTTTTTTCAAGCTTGTCGATTCAGTGGTGCCAAGATTACGCTGTATTGTTCACCGAGCTGAATCGTATTTTAAAGCCTAAAGGTAAGTTTTATATTTCAACCTTTGGACCTGAGACTTTGCAAGAGTTAACACAGGCTTGGCAAAGAGTAGACTCTTATATCCATGTTAATCATTTCCAGACGGATGTATTGTTAAAAGACGAGATAATTAAAAAGGGTTTCTCTGAAATTCATATTGATATCGATGTAATGCTTACTCATTATCAAAGTTTTGAAAGTCTTGCGCGTGAATTAAAATCGATAGGTGCAAGTAATAAGAATGCTGGCCAAGTTAGGGGATTAAGTGGGCGGAATAAATTCTTAAGACTAAAACAAAAATTTGAGCATAATTTTGATGATGAACTTGGTATTCCCGTAACTTATCAGGTGTTTTATATGAAAGCACAGAGCACCTAAAAAATGGGGAAAACATTTTTTATCACAGGTACTGATACCGATACAGGTAAAACTTTTGTGTCTTGCAGCTTATTACAATCTGCAAAAATAAAAGGCCTTTCTACCGCAGTATTAAAACCGGTTGCTGCCGGGGGCATTCTTAGCAATGAAGGATTACAAAATGAAGATGCTATTTCGCTGCAAGAAAGTTGCACATTAAATTTAAGTTATAAAGAGATAAATCCGCTTTGCCTGGAACAGGCTATAGCACCACATATTGCTGCTCAAAAAGAAGGCGTGTTAATCCAAGCGAGTGAACTTGCTGATCATTGTAAAAAGATAATTAGCAAAAAAGCTGATTTAACGCTTATCGAAGGAGCTGGTGGGTGGCAGGTCCCACTTAATCAGAATGAATTTATGGGTGATATTGTAAAAATTTTAGACATACCTGTGATTTTAGTCGTCGGCATGAAATTAGGCTGCCTTAATCATGCATTGTTAACAGTTAAAGCCATAAAAGAAGAAGGGGTGTTATTACATGGCTGGATTGCTAACCAACTGGATCCTCTTATGCCTGCCTATGATGAAAATATAGACGCGCTTAAACAGAAAATTGAAGCTCCGCTAATAGCAAGCATTCCTTGGGCTTATGATATTGAAAGCGGGATTGTGCCAATAGATTCCATATTATAATTTGGGTTTGATAGCATAAAAACAATTTCAATTTCTAATTGGGACGGGTTATTAGTTGCGATACAAAACTATCTAGTTATAATCTCGCGTTATCTTTTTTGCTCCGGATTTACGTTCCGACTCGCAAGGGAAACTAAACATGACTGATTCAAAAATTGTCGTCTGTGCTCTTTACCATTTTGTTAGCTTAGATGATTATCAAAATCTCCAGCAGCCCCTGCTGGATGTTATGCTAAATAATCGCGTTAAGGGTACTTTACTGCTGGGAAGTGAAGGAATTAACGGCACAATTGCTGGTGATAGAGCCGGCATTGATTCTGTACTTAAGTGGTTAAAATCTGATCCTCGCTTACAAAATCTAGATCATAAAGAATCCTATGATGATACTTATC
Organism: Gammaproteobacteria bacterium; assembly: GCA_029246545.1. Taxonomy (GTDB): domain Bacteria; phylum Pseudomonadota; class Gammaproteobacteria; order Pseudomonadales; family Pseudohongiellaceae; genus UBA5109. The sequence continues at coordinate 144,694 of JAQWMX010000005.1, read as the reverse complement.
CTTTTTATCGCAGCAAGGTAAAACTTAAAAAAGAAATTGTCACAATGGGTGTGGAGGGTATCGACCCCCTTCGCAAAGTTGGAACACATATTCCACCACAGGAGTGGAACGATCTCATCTCTAGTCCTGATGTTGTGGTAATTGACACGCGGAATGATTATGAAGTTGAAATTGGTTCGTTCAAGAATGCAATCAACCCTAATACGACTTCATTTCGAGAATTCCCTGAGTATGTAGAAGGCCATCTTGACTCAAAAAAGCATAAAAAAATTGCTATGTATTGCACGGGTGGTATCCGGTGTGAGAAATCCACTGCTTACTTAAAAGAGCAAGGATTTGATGAGGTTTATCACCTGCAAGGTGGGATTCTTAAATATCTTGAGGAAGTACCTCAAGACGAGTCTCTATGGCAGGGTGAATGTTTTGTATTTGATAACCGAGTTGCGGTAAATCATTCTCTTGTAAAAGGTAATTACGATCAATGTCATGCTTGTCGTTTACCAATAACAGAAGAAGACAAAAAAAGTGAATTTTATGAATTAGGGGCTAGTTGTGCTCGCTGTTACCATAAATTGAGTGATGAGAAAAAAACGGCGTTTAAGGAAAGACAAAAGCAGATTGAATTAGCTGCTTTAAGAGGTGAAGAGCATCTTGGGTCAGAGGTGACAAAAACTATTTTAAAACGTAAAGCTTCAAAGCAAAAATTGAAAGAAAAACAAAAAGCACTTAACTAATTGAAAAATGCTCTAAGCTAAGTTAAAGAATGTAAAATTTTAATAATAGAATCGCACTCAATTATTGAGATGTAAAAAAATTAGTTGAAATATTGATAGGAAAAATAAAAAGGTTAATACATGAATAAAAAATTCATTTCATTGGTAATAGGATTAGTAATTTTCGTAGCAGGGCTTTACTGGGCATTTGGACTTCCACAAGTTGGTGAGCCAGAAATTCCAAGCTCTGCACAAGCAATTGCCAATGGCGAGTATCTTTATAATGCTGCTGGCTGCGGAGCTTGTCATCAAGTTGATGGGGCAGCGGGTCCAAGTGGCGGTTATGAAATTGAATCACCCTTTGGTGGTTCATTCTTCACTCCAAATATCACACCGGATGAAGAAACTGGAATTGCTGGTTGGAATGGACGCGATTTTCTTTTGGCTATTAAACATGGGAGGAGCCCAACTGGTGGTTTTTATTGGCCTGCTTTCCCTTATCGTTCTTATGAAGGAATTTCTGACGAAGATGTGCTTGATATTGCTGCGTATATGGTGACTTTACCGCCTATTAATAGCGTAACGCCTGAGCATGAATTACCCGCATGGCAATTTAGCTGGATGATGAGTGGCTGGAACATCATGGCTGATTTTTTGGAAGGTGACCTTGCTGTTGTTAGTAATGATGAGCAAGTACAACGTGGGGCTTATTTGGCGAGAAATTTTAGCCATTGTGGAGAATGCCATACTCCAAGAAATGCTTTGGGAATTTCAGATTTTAGTAATGAGTTTGCGGGTCAAGAAGGCGTAGCCTCATTTTCTTTAACTTCAGATGGTTTAGGTGCTTATTCTTATGAAGATTTTGTTTACTTTTTAGAAGATGGTTTCACTGCAAATTTTGAACAAGTTGGTGGTGAAATGCTGGACGTGATTGAGCATACGAGCAACTTAACGCAAGAAGATAGAGAGGCTTTGGCTGCCTTCTTCTTTCGAGAAGAGTAAATGAGTGTGGTAAATAACTAGGGTCTATTTCTATTTTAGAAGAGAAATATTATTTTTTAAAAAATTAACCAATAAAAAAGGCAGCCTAGGCTGCCTTTTTTATTTCTAATAGTTATTAAATATTATTCAGCGCGAAATGCATCATGACAGGCACCACAAGTTGGGCCAATTGCTTGGATTGCATTACGCACACCATCAGCTCCTTGAGAGTTGATTATGCTTAAAGCTTCACTAGCACCCATTGCTAAATCATTTGCAGCACTTGCAAAACCATCCATGTCAGACCAGACAACATTTAAGGCACGAGTTTCAAAATCATAAGCAGTTGTATCATTAGCAAACACTTCTGGAATCATTGTTGCTAGGGTTTGAATACGCTCTATAGCTTGAACAGCAACAGCCTCATCATAATCACCACCACGAGCCATACCTTGAAGAGGCCCCATGTTGAAAGCCAGTAGTTTGAATACTGCTTGTCTAGTTCCAACAGCTGCTGCTGCCTGTTCTTCAGGAGTCATGCGCTGTGCAAAAGAGTTAAAAGAAATTAGCGTGCTTATAATTGCAGCGCTGATTAAAATTATACGTTTCATAATGTTATTCCTATTCGTTAAATGTTCTTAAAAACGGTTCTAGTCATAGCAGGCTGAACTTTTTACCTGTGCTTAACCACTGCCAGCCACTTAATGTGCCAAGTGAGCTAGTTTAACAGCAGTTCGCACGGAAAGTTACTAAAACTGGGGCTTTCAACTATGTAATGGCATACCATGACTTGTTTTTACGACTACCATCTTGCCATGTATGGATGCTAAAAAATGTGTAAATCTGGTGAATTTTCAATTAAATCAGCGATTGTGAGTCTAGATAGTATAAGTGCTTGATTTATAGGGGCGATTGAACTCTAATTCCATCTCTCGTCCAGGTAATCCTGACTAAGATAATTTAATAGACTATACAAAACTGACTATGGGCACTAAAAAACCTGCATTTGATTTTGAAAACGCTATAGAGCAATTAGAAGAGCTTGTTGAAGCTTTGGAAGAAGGTGATTTAAGTCTCGAAGATTCGCTTAAATCCTTTGAGGATGGCATTAAACTAACAAGGGAATGCCAAGTTGCTTTGGAAAAGGCTGAACAACGCATCCAAGTACTGACGAAAGAAAACGAACTTCCTGAAGCTGAACCTTTCGATCTGGATACAGATGACGACTAGGCTTTTTGTGTCATTTTTAAAGGTCCGGCTACAAAGTATTTCATGCAAATCCAACAATTCCTAACAGCGCGAAAAAGTCGAGTTGAAAATTTACTTTCGGAACTATTAAGTTCGCAAAGTAGTTCAGCAATTCTGCAAGACGCAATGACATATGCTGTGATGAATGGCGGTAAACGCTTACGCCCAATTTTAGCCTATGCGAGTGCTCAAGCAGTTGGTGTTGATGAAACGCATGCAGATATTGCTGCTTGTGCTGTCGAACTAATCCACACTTATTCATTGATTCATGATGACCTGCCAGCAATGGATAACGATGCACTAAGAAGAGGAGTGGCAACCTGTCATATTAATTATGATGAGGGGACAGCGATCTTAGCCGGTGATGCTCTGCAAAGTTATGCCTTTGAGTTACTTGCTGATTCTACTCAGATTAAAGTTTCGAATGAGATACGCTTAAAAATGCTGGTTATATTAGCCAAGGCTATTGGAGCGACTGGTATGGTAGCCGGCCAAAGTTTAGATTTACTGGCTTCATCAAATAGTATTAATGCTGAATCTTTAGCAACATTGCATTCACTTAAAACCGGGGCTTTGATTACAGCTAGTGTTCAATTAGGTGCATTAAGTTCTGGCAGTATTGAGCAAAAACAATTTGATTTACTGTCGACTTATGCCAGAGCCATAGGGCACGCTTTTCAAGTGCAAGATGATATTTTGGATATAGAAAGTGATACTAAAACACTTGGTAAACAGCAAGGTAAAGACAAAGAGCTTGGTAAAATTACTTATCCTGTTTTATTAGGGCTTGATGGTGCCAGACAAAAAGCCCAAGAGTTATACGAAGAAGCTAACACTGCTTTGGATGATTTCGGCAAAGATGCCCAAGCACTACGTGACCTTGCATTTTACATAGTGCAAAGAGAACATTAATAACTGGTAGCGAATAACAGTAAAGAACAGTTAAGGATAGTAATTAATGGCTAAGAACCTTAAGTGAAATATATAGATTATGTTTGAAGATATTCCTCAACAACGCCCACAAACAGCATTACTGGATAGTGTCGATTCTCCAGCTGATCTACGTGAATTAGAGCCTAATCAATTAGTAGAATTAGCTCAGGAACTTAGGGCTTACCTTCTTTATTGTGTTGGACAAACTGGCGGACATTTTGGTGCTGGCCTAGGTGTCGTCGAATTAACTATCGCTTTGCATTATGTCTTTAACACGCCTGAAGACCGTTTAGTGTGGGATGTTGGGCATCAAAGTTATCCGCATAAAATTCTTACGGGTAGACGAGAGCGCATGTTAAGTATGCGTCTAAAAGATGGCTTAGCTGCATTTAATAATAGACAAGAAAGTGAATACGACACTTTTGGGGTCGGCCACTCAAGCACCTCAATTTCTGCTGCTCTTGGCATGATGCTGGCTGCAAGAAAAAGCTCAAGTGAACGTAAGGTTGTTGCTGTTATTGGAGACGGCGCAATGACAGCAGGGATGGCTTTTGAAGCCTTGAATCATGCAGGCGAATTGGACGATGATATTCTGGTTATTCTGAATGACAATAATATGTCCATTTCTAAGAACGTTGGTGGCTTGTCCAGTTATTTTGCAAGAATGTGGGCAAGTAAGCCTTATAACTTTATACGTTCGGGTACCAAAAAAGTTTTATCAAAAGCTCCTCCCGCTTGGAAAGCTGCTCATCGTGTTGAGGAGTACATGAAAGGCATGGTTTCGCCTGCAACTATTTTTGAAGAATTAGGTTTTAATTATTTTGGTTTGATTGATGGTCATGATTTGGATGGGCTGGTCGATATTCTGAATAATATTAAAAATCTTAGAGGCCCATTATTACTGCATGTGGTTACACAAAAAGGTAAAGGCTACCTGCCCGCAGAAGAAGACCCATACGGTATGCATGCCTTAAATAAACTCGTATCGGCTGATGAAAATGAAGAACAAAAACGAGAAAAAGTAAAAGCGCCTACTTATTCAAATATTTTTGGAAACTGGCTTTGCGATATGGCGCCTAATGAACCTAATTTAATGGCAATAACGCCGGCGATGGGAGAAGGTTCTGGTATGCGTCAATTTGAAGAATCATTTCCAGACCAGTTCTTTGACGTGGCAATAGCAGAGCAACATGCAGTGACTTTTGCAGCAGGCATGGCCTGCGATGGTTTAAAGCCAGTAGTAGCAATTTATTCGACTTTTTTACAACGAGCCTATGATCAATTAATTCACGATGTTGCATTACAGAATCTGGATATATTATTTGCTATCGATAGAGCTGGTTTAGTTGGAGAAGACGGTCCGACCCATGCTGGAAGTTTTGATTTGAGTTATCTGCGTTGTATTCCAAATTTAATTGTAATGACGCCCAGTAATGAAAATGAAGCTAGGCACATGCTCTATACGGGTTATCATTTTCCTGGCCCTGCAGCTGTACGCTACCCCAGAGGCAAGGCCACAGGTTGTGAGCAAGACACAGATTTAAAACAATTGGAATTAGGCAAAGCTATAGTCAGGAGGCAAGGAGAAAAGATCGCTATCTTGGCTTTTGGTACCCTCTTAAATGCAGCAGAAAATAGTGCGCAGGAATTAAATGCGACCCTAGTCGATATGCGTTTTGTAAAACCACTTGATGAACTTCTAGTAATGGAATTGGCTGAGACTCATCAGTTAATAGTGACTGTTGAAGAGAATGTAATAAAAGGCGGAGCGGGTTCAGCGGTGAATGAATATTTAGCAAGCATTAATAATAAAGTAGACGTTCTGAACCTGGGCCTGCCGGATAAGTTTCTAGATCACGGCAAAGCAGAACTCATGCTAGCTGAATGTGGTTTGGATAGTACAGGTATTACAGCTGCTATCGTCAATAAGACTGGCTAATTTTAAAGCCTCAGTAGTAACAGAACTAAAGTTTGCTTCCAAATTGAATTTCGCCAACCGGATCAGGGATAATTTCATCTACACCTGGAGTAGTTGAGCCACTAAGATCTGTCAACCAGTCGTCTGAATATTCCGTTATTGCCAGGGTAAATATGCTATCTATGATGGGTGTATCCCGTCAGCACTAGTTGGACCAACATTGATGTAGTGAAAAAAGAATGGGTAGTCTCTCAATTCTTCACCGCTTTCAGGTAGCCACTCACGATAAAGATAGTCAGCGGCAGGAATATAGTCTCTAGAACCATGATGTCTTATGACTGCGCAACGACCTTCTGGAATCACTTTATTGATAACCCCCTGAGGGTTTTCAGCGATTTCTTGGTTTACTGAAACACAAATATCAAAACGGTAATCTTCTGGCAAGGTGCTAGCCGGGTCATTGTAATGAAGGCCATAAGTATCCCCTTGACCAGGCTTAACACCATTTGCTTGGCGCCAATCCACGAACTTACGTGTCGTGTTATAAACAAGGTGCTCAGGTCCATAATGCTCCAAGGCTGCAATCATTGTTTCAGGAAAGTTGATTATTTTTACTTGCATAGTGTGGCTCCTGTGTATTTGTTTTAAGTCTATTAACTTATTCAATAATTCCCAATCAGGATTGGCCCTGAAAGCACTGGGAGTTTGTTTTAATGTGTTTTTAAATGCTCGGCTAAAGGATTCAGAATTTTCAAATCCTGCACTAAAGGCTATTTCAGTAATATATTTTTCAGTTGAAAATACGAGGTCTTTAGCTGCTCTTTTTAGTCTTAAAATTTGAATAAACTTATAAACAGGCAGACCTATAAAAGCTCGAAATTGTCGATGAAAGTGAAAAGACGAAAAATTGGCTTGTTGGCTTAGCTCACTCAAGAGTGAGGTTAGCATTAAGATGGATTTCAATATATTCAAGAACAACATTCATTCGTTGCTGATAGCTTTCCTGTGAACTATTGATCTCAATATTTTTATTCATGCTTAAGAGGATGCCAGAAAATTTTAGAGAAATCCTGACAGGTCTTGCTTAATATTTTGCTTTTAATTTTCTATAAGGCAGTCAGTACAAGGAATAAAGGAATAAGGCACGATCACTTCTTCAGAGCTTTCTTCAGATAATATGGCTCGTCTAAGCATATCCAAGGCAACAGCGCAGCTCATGGTTCGTACTATTGTTCTGGAGCGATTTTTTAACTGAATAGTTTGAACCCAACATCTTTGCCTGCTGGCTAGTGCAATACACACAGTGCCTACTGGTTTTTCTTCACTGCCGCCATCAGGTCCGGCGACCCCTGTTGTAGCTAGCCCGTAATCACTGTCACCTAAAGCACGAACATTTTTAGCCATGGCTTTAGCCGTTTCTATAGAAACAGCGCCATGTGTTTCTAGAGTGTCATTACTAATACCCAAAATATTTTGCTTAGCTTGATTAGAATAAGTCACCAAACCTTGATGCAGGTAATTAGAACTGCCGGAAAATTCAATTAACTGATTCGTCAGCATGCCGCCGGTACAAGACTCGGCGATACTCAGGCTAAGTTTTTTATCGAGCAATAATTCATGTACGGCTTGCGCGATTGAAGGACGGTTTTCTGTAACAACTGCTGTTCCAATAGCATCTTTAACATTTTGTATAAATGCTGGAAGCTGCTTAATCGCGGCATTACCTCTGGCAAATAGCTTAATTTCTACATGAGGCGCGGAGGGACGATAACCGAGAGTAATACCGGTGGGTATTTCCATTACATCGAGTTTATCTGCAAGAAAGGATTCACCATGACCCAGAGTGAGAAGTTTATGTAGTTGAGTTGCTTGAGCTGGTTGAAAGGTCTCTTCAATGAAAGGAATAAACTGTTGCTCAACCATGACCTTGAATTCATACGGTACGCCAGGTGTAAAAAAAAGCCAGGCATTATTTAACTTTGCGCGGAAACCTGGGGCAGTTCCTTCGGTGTTATCAATGAGAATGGCAGATGCTGGCATTAAGCATTGTTTCAACATATTAGCTGGAAGTTTGCGATCCATTTTTTTAAACAGCTTTAGCAAATAAAGATGCCAATCTTTGTCTTCAACTAACTCTTCGCCAAGAGCTAAAGCCAATGCCTCGGCAGACAAGTCATCAGTGGTAGGTCCAAGCCCCCCATTTACCAGAATTACATCAGCATGTTTGCTGCGTTCTATGAAAGTATTGACCAAATCATCCATACGGTCACCAACAGTAACTCTTTGTTGTAACTCAATACCTTGATTCATCATGGTATCGGCAAACCAAGCAGCATTAGTATCTAGTATTTGGCCAGAGAGGACCTCTTCACCAGTGCATATCATTTCTAATTTCATAGCTTAGATGATAGCAAGGAGATTAAGGTTAGGAATAGGGGTAAACTAAGTCTTAAGAAAGGCAGCTTAAGAAATTAAGCTAAATGAGCTGTGTTTAGTCGTCTTCGTCTTCAAGATTAGCTGCTAATTTCTTTAAACGCTTGCCAGCTTCTTTTGAAACATTTTCAGGCATGTCCAGTTCACTATGCCAGCTCACTAGATCTTTATCTTTCCCTTCAGTAATTAACTCTTTACTAAGGCTAGAGTTTCCAGTTGATAAGTTCATGCATCTGATACGTATCAGCTGGTCTTCTTCATTTTTTGGAGCCTTTTCTTCTTTTAAAACCAGACTGGTTTCAAATAGAGCCCACTCTTTATCTTTAGATTGCCAGAAAGAATGGCTTTCACTCAGAGCTGCTTTTAATTCGGCATCAAACTTGTCTTTTTCAACAGTGGTTTCTTTTAATTCTTTGCGTGTACTAACCAGGGCTGTATTGATAGCTTTGTTTTCACTGGCCTGGGTGATAGTTTTCTTCTTTAGGTCGCTTACTTGGCGTTTAAGTCGAACCGGATCAAGTTTTTTATATTCTTTTAGCTCTTTTTGAATTTCTTTAACTTCTTCTCGTGAATTTTTAGCAGTAGAAGCATTTTGAGCTTCAAGCTTTTCAGTACTTAGAAGGTTTTCTAGCTTTGCTAGCTGAACTTCTTGTTGTAAACCTTCGAATTCGGCTTCAATGTCGGCAAAATGATTAAATTGCTTTTCCAGGTGTTCAAAATCTTTCTTTTGTTCGACTAGGTCGTTCTCTAACTTCTTGACGAGTTTCTTTTCACGTTCAAGTTTAGCGACGAAATCATTTTTCTCGCCTTCTAGAAGGCTAATTTCTGATTTAAGAGTATTAGAGTTGCGGAGGCTTTTAAGGCTGAGTGTGCTGCTACTGGCCATAGATTTGAAGTATGTGTTTGAGTGCGTTTAGGTGAAATTCCGGCGCGCATTATAACACGTGATTGAATCTACTCAAGCCCTGCGGCTTGAGTTCTTATATCATTTAAAAGAGAATCAATGCCGGAACGGCGGATAATGCTGCGATAGGTTGAGCGATAGGAGCTAAGTAAGCTGACATCTTCAACTACTATGTCATAAATAAACCACCCATTAGTGCGCTGACGCAAACTGTAATTCACTGCTATTTCAGAATTTGAGGTGTAGACCAATGACATTACTGTGCCACGATTGCCGTCAACTTCTTCACCAGTTACTTCAACGGATTCATCTGTATAGGTATCTAAGCGCTCGATATAGGTGGATTTTAAGATACTGAAGAATAATTCTTCAAATTCTGCACGTTGTTCAGCACTTAGTTCACGGTAATTAGAAGCCAGTGCACTTTGTGCAATCGTATTGGTATCAAACGCGACAGAAACTGCTGTGTCTATGCTTTGTCGATCGCGACTCAAGTCAAAATCAGGCGCTCTAAGAATAGCAAACACCTCATCTAGCATATTTTGTACTGATTCAGCTGGCGTACTAAATTGTGCTAATGCTTGAGATGATATGCCCAAACTTAGAGATAAAGTTAACGCCAAGCTCAGGAATAGTGTGGTTGTGGGACTTTTCTTCATAAATTTATACTCAAATATGTATTTCCTATAGTAAGCATATCATAGGCTGAAATCTTACTTTAAGCTGAATGCGCTATTGGTTTACTGCACCTTCACGATTTTGCACATAAGCGCTGCGAAAAAACACGTATGGGTCTAAAGCACTATCATACAGTGAGGTATAGATATCTACATCGAAAGAAAAGTCATTGACCGTATCAAGTCCTTGAAATGCTATCCAATCATCTAGCTCAGGGTCCCAGACATAATTTGTGGGATTTAATGCAGAATTTCCTAGGCGACCTGTTACATCTCGTAAACTGGAAAAGCTGATAAGAGGTAAGACTAAATAAAAGCCATGCCCTACGTCATAACGGGCCAGAGTTTGACCGAAATCTTCGCGATCTTCTTCAAATCCCCAGCGGGTGGCAGGATCAAAAAGACCGAATATACCTACTGTACTATTTATGACAAAACGAGAAATTTCAGAGTCAGTGTTAGGAATATCTAGTTGTAGAAGTGCATTGATGGCAGAAAATGGGGTAGTTAAATTCGTATAAAAGTTGGAAATTAATACTCGCACTCCTTCAGGAATAATGCGATAAGTTTTAACAGCTGGGCTCAAAATTGCACGATACAACTTGTCATTAATATTAAATATGACCCGGTTTATGGGCTCAAGAGGATCAGCGATGTCTTCTTCAAAGGTTTCTTCTTCGAAAAAAAAAAAGTCATCCTCCTCTTCTTGGGAATAAACTAAAGAGGACGCAAGCAACAAGCTGATAAAAGCAATTAGCTTGCTATGTTTATTGATTGAAAAATCCATTCCTGTGGGAACTCCTAGGGATATAAATTAACTATAAATTTTTATGCACATTATAAAAGCCGTACTGAAGTATTTCTATCTCTTAATTATGTAAAAGGTAAATGAAAGCTATATAAAATTACCTTATTAAACTATCTAGTGCATTGTTGAGCAACGTTTCGATAGGGTCTGCTGCTTCAGGGTTACTCTCTTCCTCACTGCTTTCTGCATTCTCTATGCTTGGTGAAGTTGTCTCAGTAGTGCTTCCAGTGCCTAGTACTCTATCTAATAAACCGCCAACACCTCCTCCGCCAAGTATATTAACAATGCCTTCTTGAAGAACATTGCCAATTGCTGCACTTACTATGCTGTTTATATCGGGTAAACAACTAGGTGAATTCATTAAGCCACTGCAATTAATAGGTAATGAATAACCACCGATATCGTATTCTTCACTTTCAACTGTGGCGCTTGCTGAATTAACAGAAGCCAATAGATCAAAGTCAAGACTTTGGTTTTGTAAGTTAGCTAAAGTTCCTGTTCCCGTTACATTAAATCCAGGGGATAGAAGTAGTAAATCATTACTTCGGGCTATACCATTTTCTATTTGTACAGTTGCACTAAGATTATCAAAGGCAGTTTGTTCACCACGATCAACACTCAATAGTTGCCTGCTACGTATCATGGTTTCTAATTGTGCCAGGACGGCCCCCACATCAACTCCTTCTAATATCCCGTCAGTAAGCGCCAGCTCAGCATTGCCATTAAGACTATTGAGAATGCTTTGTGCATTGCTGCCGCTTCCAACTAATGCCACTGTGATATTTCCGTTACCACTGGCATAAGAGGCGCCTATGAAGTCATTGGAAAGAGGCTCTATGTTGATGCTTTGCAATGTAGATTGCATACTGAATTGTGGTTGAGCATTGTTAACATTCAGGTTTACAGCGCCTCTATAGCTTCCTTGATAAAGATTAGCCTGAATTGGTTCTAGCTCAATTAAACCCTGATCAGCATTCATACCAAGTATCACATCACTGAGCGTTAAGCCGGATACTGTTAGTTCATCAATGCTTACATCGCCATCTAAATTTAAGCTTTGTATGCTAGCGAAAGATGTGTCATCTGTTGTTTGATTATTGGTTGTTGGTGTAATTGCCTGCTCAGGGGCCAGATAGCGATCAATATCTATAGTATTAATTGCAACATCGAAGTTTATGTCTGGTTGATTGAAGTCAACAGTACTTAATGAGCCGGTAAGCAGAGTGTCATCAACTTCAAAAATAAAACGATTTAATTCAACAGACTCAGCATTTACAGTTAGGTTGGTAGAAAATGAAATTCGATCCAGTACGTCGGGGTCACGCGTTAGGAGTAATTCAAAGTCAAGTGCGGTGCTAAGAGTTTTTGGATTGAATCTTTCGATGTCTAGCTCACCATTTATATCAGCGTCGCTCATGAACTTGCTGATATTGAATTTTCCTGTCATCAGGATATCAAGTATAGATACACTAAAGTCTTCAAGCATGAGGTTTTCATCTTCAATATCAATTTCGGCATTGGTATATAAATGCAGATTAGTCGTTGTAAGGAATGGAGATCCAGATAGGCCTAAATTTAAATCAAGTGGGAAGAGTTGTATGTTATCGGTATTTCCATCCAGAAATACCATCAATTGTATGTCGTTGATACGCTCGGACAGTTGGTCTTGCCCAGCTAAAGAAAATAATTCCTCAGTACGATCAGTACTAAAGTTTATCGATCCGTTTATATCTCCGTCATTGCTGCGTAGATCAGCTTCCAATAGGCTGCCAAGAAAATTAAGATTTAAGTTTTCAAGAGCATAGATATTATTGTCTAGGTCATAACTTAGTGTACTGCTCAAATTTATATCACTCTCCAACTCGGGATTTGTAGCGCTAAGCTGAAAGCTCATTACTAGATCTAGCGGTTCGCCGTAAACCAGTTCAGGAATATTAGCGGTGATATTATTCGCGCTGATGGTTTGATTATTTAATTGGTCAAGATAATTCACTTGAACAGAATCGATAGCTACTCCACCAACAATTATCTGATTGAAGCTAAAACTCTCGCTTTGGTCGGTTTCTTCCTCAAGCCCTTGTGAACCGGAGCCAGCAATACCCGACCAGTTGTTCGTTCCAGTTGCGTTTACCTCTAAGTTTACTGTGGCGCCATTAAGCTCAATGGTATCCATTTCATACCGTTGGTTTAGCATAGGCATTAATTTAATCCTAAATGCGGCTTTATCAGCCACTAAGAAGCTTTCATCCGAAAAACCATCGAGATTTGCAATACTAATGCCTTCAACATCAATTCCAAGCCAAGGGTAAATGGAGCTTTCAATATTTCCGTTAATCACTAACTCTAAGCCAGTTTGCTTATAGAATTGCTCGCTGAGCCAGTCTTTGTGGTTGTTTAGGTCCAGATTTGTCAGAAATAATACCCCGACCACTATGACTGCAAAGCAAAGTGAAATTAGGCCAGTAATAATAAAGATGAGCTTTTTCATTAAAATATAGAGTATGAAGTATGTAGTTAGTTACATTGCGATTATAAAAATAAATTACCTATAATGCTTAGATATCTTTTAGGAAAATAACCATGACAGTTATCAAGACTACATTAAAGCAACCCTTATTACATTTTGTCGCAATTGGAGCTATGTTATTTATATTCTTTAGCTTCAGTGATACCAGTGAAGAAGCCGTTGATGAAAGTATCATTGCTGTTGATCGCGCTACTTTATTGAGCTATATGCAGTATCAGGCAAATGCTTTTAACGAAGATTTTTTCTCTCAACAACTAGACAGTATGGAGGAGAGTCAAAGCCGTATATTAATTGAAGGTTATTACCGAGAAGAGGCGCTTTATCGTGAGGCGCTAGCTATGGGCATGGATGAAGGTGATTACAATATCAAGCAACGCATGGTTGAGAAGCTGGTTTTTTTATTACAGGGCTCTGTGCCGGAAGTGCCTGCTGCAACACAACAAGATTTGGAAAGCTATTATGCTGACAATACAAACATCTATCGCCGAGATGCTTCTTATTCATTCACTCATGTATTTATCGACGACCAGGAACACAGTGCTGAAGGAAAAATCAGAGCAGAGGTTTTGTTAGAGGAATTAAATGAAAGCAATATCGATTTTTTTGGTGCTGCTGACTATGGTGATGCCTTTCCTTACTTACAAAACTACGTGAGACGTTCTCGTGATTTTATCCGCAACAATTTTGATGATGATTTTGCTGCTTGGATAGATTCTATTGAGCCGCAAGATGGCCTTTGGCAAGGATCAGTTGAATCGCCTTTTGGTTTTCATGTAGTTATGTTGAGTAATCGTTTTCCTGCCGTAGTTCCTACACTAGAGGAGATTCGTGAACGAGTAGAAGAAGATTATTTTATTGATACTCAGTACAACTTACGCCTTGATGCTGAAAATAATTTAGTAGAAAAATACCGGCTTGAAATAGGTGAGATATAGATGCGATTGCTAATAATAATTCTTAAAAATTTTCTGCTTTTATTAGTTATATGCGGTAGCCAATTGAGTCTCGCTCATGATGCACGTCCGGTTGTCATAAACCTTACTGAACAGGCGCCTGATGTATTTTTTTCAGTTCTAAGAGCGCCGCCTGTACTCGGATCAAACAATTACCCTTTATTAGAATGGCCAGAAGAATGCGTTAATCAAAGTACACAAGGTGGTGGAAATTCTTGGCTGTGTGTTGGTGGACTAGATGGTAAAGAGTTTTCATTGCAGTATCCGCAAAGTAACCCTTCTTTAGCTTCGTATTTCACAATTACTTTTTTAGATGGCAGTTCACGCAATATGATGCTGACGCCATCTGATACCAGCTGGGAAGTTGAAGGTCCACCAACAACATTGGGAATTATTGAGGATTACACAATTTTAGGTTTTGAACATATCTTGGCAGGGTTAGACCATTTACTTTTTGTACTTGGACTATTGGTGATATCGGGAACAGCAAAAAGAATTTTGTTAACTGTTACGGGTTTCACTTTGGCGCATTCCATTTCTTTGTTTTTATCAACCATGGGCTTAATTAATATACCAATAGTGCCGGTAGAAGCTGTCATTGCTTTATCAATTCTATTTTTGGCGCATGAGATTGCACGCAAGCAAACTCAATCATGGACTTACCGAGCCCCAGTTGTAGTTTCGTTTGGTTTTGGATTATTACACGGCTTAGGTTTTGCTAGCGCACTTGGCGATATCGGCATTGTGGCTAATCAAATATTGTTATCGTTGTTGTTTTTTAATGTTGGTGTTGAACTCGGTCAACTTGCTTTTATTGCAGTTGTAATGGCTGTGTATTTGATTTTCAAAGAAATTTATTTGCGGGTGAAATTATCAGAATTCAATCCAGCGAGTTCTATTTTGAATCTTGAACTATTAACGGCCTATGTTATTGGAGTTCCAGCTGCTTATTGGGTGATCGAACGTAGCGCTGGTTTTCTATTTTAAAGTTCTTTTTAATTCAAAAAATCGGCATGATATTTAATATGATCACCAATAAAACTGGCGATAAAAAAATACGAATGGTCATAGCCTGGTTGCATACGTAAAGTTAAAGAGTGCTTAGCTTTAGCGCAAGCATCTTTTATCAAATCAGGCTTCAATTGCTCTAACAAAAAATCATCGGCATCACCCTGATCAATGAGTATAGGCAGTTTTTCTTGCGCTTTAGCAATTAACGCGCAACTGTCATAGTCAGCCCAAAGTTCTTGATCATTTCCAATATAATTACTCAAGGCTTTTTCTCCCCAAGCGCAATTAAGTGGTGAACAGATAGGAGCAAACGCAGAAACAGCTTTATATGAACCCGGATTTTTTAGCACTATGGTTAATGCTCCATGTCCACCCATAGAATGCCCCATAATTGATGCCTTCTCGGTTTGTAGGGGTAGATCGCTACTGGCAAGAA
The DNA here is from genome assembly GCA_029246545.1 of Gammaproteobacteria bacterium. Classification (GTDB taxonomy): domain Bacteria; phylum Pseudomonadota; class Gammaproteobacteria; order Pseudomonadales; family Pseudohongiellaceae; genus UBA5109. The sequence goes on along the minus strand of JAQWMX010000005.1, from coordinate 129,152 downwards.
CTGCGGGTAATTCTTCAGTGATGTAGGAATACATTTGATAATGCTTTGCCCAAGGTTCTTCGGTCGCATTGACATAAAATCCCGCGCCTAAACCAAAATCATAAGCGGCAACTGGATCATCGGGTACGCCTTCACCACGTGGGCTAGTGTCTGGGCAAACAATAGCCACTCCAGCCTCAGCTGCATAACGTTGAGCACCAGCTTTTTGGACGAAATTATCATCAGTGCAGGTTAAACCCGATAACCAATAAATTATTGGTACTGGTCTTTGTTCTGCTTGTGGCGGTAAATAAACCGAGAAGTTCATATCGCAAGCAAGTACATCAGAGTGATGTGAAAATTTTATTTGCTTGCCGCCGAAGCTAATATACTTGTTAAGAATTTTCATCATTAAATTAATAAAGCACAACAGAACGAATACTTTCGCCCGCATGCATCAAGTCAAAAGCTTTGTTGATATCTTCTAGTGGCATAGTGTGAGTAATCAAATCATCAATGTTAATTTTATTTTCCATGTACCAATCTACAATTTTGGGTACGTCAGTACGCCCTCTGGCGCCACCAAAAGCTGTGCCATGCCAGGAGCGACCAGTGACCAATTGAAAGGGGCGAGTTGAAATTTCTTTGCCCGCGCCAGCAACGCCAATAATATAAGATTCACCCCATCCTTTATGCGTACACTCGAGGGCTTGGCGCATGACATCAACATTACCAATACATTCAAAGCTATAATCGGCACCGCCGGTTAATTGCACAATGTGATCAACAACATTCTCAACTTTGGATGGATTTATAAAATCAGTCATACCGAAATTTTTTCCTAGGGCTTCACGATCTGGGTTTAAATCAACACCGATAATTTTACTGGCCCCAGCAAGTTTTAAGCCTTGAATAACATTTAAGCCAATGCCGCCTAAACCAAATACAGCAGCAGTGGAGCCGAACTCAACTTTGGCTTGGAATATAACCGCACCGACACCAGTGGTAACGCCACAGCCGATATAACAGGCTTTGTCATAAGGCGCATCAGAACGGATTTTGGCAACTGCAATTTCTGGTAATACGGTGTAATTAGAAAAGGTGGAACAACCCATGTAGTGAAGAATTGGTTTCCCATCTAAAGAGAAACGGCTAGTACCATCAGGCATCAATCCTTGGCCTTGAGTTGATCTAACAGCCTGGCATAGATTGGTTTTGGGGTGTAAACAATAATCACATTCGCGACATTCAGCCGTGTATAAAGGAATGACAGTATCACCCGCTACAACTGATGTAACAGCAGCACCAACTTCAACCACAATGCCGCAACCTTCATGACCAAGAATGGCAGGGAAAGCGCCCTCAGGGTCGGCACCACTTAAGGTGAATTCATCGGTATGGCAAATGCCAGTGGCTTTAAGCTCAATTAAGACTTCACCAGCTTTGGGGCCTTCTAAATCGACTTCACAAATTTCTAAAGGTTTGCCAGCTTCAAAAGCTACTGCTGCGCGTGTTTTCATTGATGATTTCCGTGTTATTTGAGTGAGTCGGTTTTGACTGAGTTGCTGATTCTTACAACAAGGAGATATTACGGGGTTTGGATTGCAGAATCCAAACCTTAATCAATATTTTTAAATTCTCGATCAAGTTTGAATTTACTGGAAGTTACATAGGCTTCCATACGTGTTAATCGTTCATGAATGGCAGAGAACTTTCTTGAGCAATTTTTAAACGTAGAACGTGAAGAGCTTTTAGCTTTATCTAGTGTTTCTTTGTCTTTTGAGTAATCTGTATTTTTATACGTGTATCTCGCTTTAGGCTTATCATTTAAAATAAAGTAAGCAATAAAGACGACTGAGACGGGTATCAACATAGCCTAGACAGTAATTATTCTGACCACAGTGACATCAACTTCGAGGTAGTCAGCTAAACCCGCACATACACCAAGTAATTTATCTTCTTTTTCATTTCAGCGCCCTATTTTTATGATTAATAACGCTTATTTATAACCTTGGGCTTGAAGGCGGAACAAAGTCGCATAATGGCCGTTCAATTCTATTAATTCTTGATGACTACCTTGTTCGGATATCTGACCTTTTTCTAAAACGATAATGTGATCGGCCATACGCACAGTAGAAAAACGGTGAGAAATAATAATTGAAATCTTATTGGAAGTCAGTTCGCGGAAATGGCTGAATATTTCTGCTTCGGCTTTAGCATCAATAGCTGCTGTGGGTTCATCTAAAATTAATATATCAGCCTCACTGCGCATAAAAGCACGCGATAAAGCAATCTTCTGCCACTGCCCACCAGATAGCTCTTTGCCTTGATTAAACCAAGTGCCCAATTGGGTGTCGTAAGAATCGGGCATATCCTGAATGAAAGAATCTGCCATCCCCTTGCCAGCGGCTTCACTAACGAGTTCTCTCTTATCGATGTTATTAACATCACCAATGCCAATATTTTCACCAACCATTAACTGATAGCGTGCGAAATCTTGAAAGATCACGCCAACTTTTGCTCTAAGCATATGTATGTCCCAGTCTTTAATATTTAAACCTTCTAGGTATACATTGCCTTCAGTTGGGGTATATAAACGGGTTAATAATTTTATAAGTGTGGTTTTGCCACTGCCGTTCTCACCCACTAAAGCTAAACTTTCACCGGGTTTGATAGTAAGACTTAAGTTTTCCAATGCTGGAATCGTTGTGCCAGGATAATAAAAGCTGACATTCTCAAAACGAATACCTTCAGCTGGATTTGGCCCTATGCTGGTTTCGCCGCTAGTTTCTGGAACTTTATGATCTAGATATTCGGTTAAGGTTGAAAGGTATAAATTATCTTCGTACATGCCATTCACTGAGGTAAGACTGTCACTTACAGAGTTTTGGCCCAATCGAAACTGTGCAATATACATGGTCATCTGCCCTATGCTGATAGTTGCAGCAATAGCAGCAAAAGCAACCCAGCCATAAGCAAAGTAAAAAGCAGCACTGGCAAAGATTCCGAGAATGAAACCCCATAAACCTCTGCGTAAAACCAAGTTTCGATCTTCCTGATATATTTTTTTGAAGATGCCGACATAACGCTCAAGGAAAAGTTTTCCAAGATCCAACAACTTTACTTCTTTAACCCCATCTTCGCGAGTTAGAACCATCTCTAAATAAAGTTGCATGCGCCTTTCAGCAGATCGGCGTCGATAAATACGGAAGGCTTCACCAGAAAATTTAGCTTCAGCGATGAAGGCAGGGATGCCAGCGATCACCAATAACAAAACTGCATAAGGCGAGAACTGCAATAAAAATACAGCAATGGCTAATAACGAAATCATATTGCGAATCAAATCAAAAGTTTTAATGATCAAGCTCAATGGTCGACTCGAGGCCTCACGCCTTGCACGAGTTAATTTGTCATAAAATTCAGAATCTTCGAAATGTGCTAATTCAAGGGTTAGAGCTTTCTCAAGAATCATGACATTGATTTTATTGCCAAGCAGCACGCGTAGAATAGATTGGCATACCGTATTGATACGTTGCGCTGCAGAAATTAGCACAACTAGACCAGCTTCTAACAAGACCAAATAAAGTACTCGCATTTGAGCATCTTCTTGATCCACACCTGTGGTATTTAATGCTGTGACCACTGCATCGACAATAAAACCGCCGACAGAGGCTATTGCAGCAGGCAATATTCCTGTGACCAGAGTGGATAAGCCCATAATTACAGTTAATGCGGCACTAGTGCTCCACACCAGTGTTAATGCAACACGGCTATACTTGAATACCGAAAGAAATTTTCCTAAGCGGTCTGCGGGTGAATCTGTAGACAAAGAGTGACCTGACTAATCTTTTAGATGACTAATGATTGTTAAGCATAGCATTTTGCTGCTAAGTTGTGGCGGATGAAAACAACTCTTATTGTCATATTGTTTATTGCTCTTGCCGTTTTGCTGAGCCAATTTAACCTATTCTTAAAAGATAAAGGTATTTATACTGCTGGTTAAGGCAGTATAAATTTATGAGTGATTAAAGGTTTAGAATGTTACTTGAGTTAGAAACTTAGGCTAATAATACTGCAAGCTCATCTTGGCAAATCAAATTGAATAACCAGGCATGGGGAATGCCCTTATCTCCGCCTAAGCCATAATAAGCGCCAGCTATTGCACCAAGCATGACGGAGCGACCACAAGAATCGCCACCGGCGAGAATGTTCATTTCAATGGCTTGTTTGTAACTGGAACTGTTAGAAAGAATATAAGCCGTTAATGGCATTGTTTCTTCGAGGCCGCAAACTTGACCAAACAGAGTAGCTGCAGAATCTAGATCAGTTGCCGACATCTCTAAAGCTTTGTTTATATTTTCTTTTAATTCGCTGGGAGCATGCTCAGCTGCAGAAGCAAAACTATCAGCGATAGAGTTCCCATCTAGCACTGCATGCAGAACCTTTGAATAATAAAGGCCACAATTTACAGCCAGTTCATTGTTATTGGTAACACGTATCGCACTTTCAATTTCAGCATCGCTTAATTCACCAAGAGGGTAAGAAGCACAAAGTGCAGATACTGGAGTTAATGCTGGAACTTGGTGATCGTCTGCACCTGAGTGCTCCATTTTGGATTCATTATCTGAATCAAGTTCCTGCAAATTCTGCAAGCTTTGACGTGTGGGAGAATCAATATAACCAATATAACTTCCGCCAGGCCCAAATGTCACAATAAATTCTTGTTGAAATAGCTGAGTATTAAAACTGCCTTGTTTAGCTAAATGTCTTAGGTTTAATAAATAACTTTCACCGTAATGTGATTGCTCGCCTGTAAATTTACCTGCATGGGCAAAATAGCCAACTTGACCTTCATAGTGGTCAGGATTGGGTGTTAAGAAGCAAGGATTATCATCACTGTCGTCATCCGCAACAACTTGATGCATACGTTCTAAATCATAAAGCCAATGTAAACCTAAGGCTGCTGCATCAGCAACCAATACTCCGAGAATAGAATTTATTTGTTGTGAATTCATGTTGGGTTTTTTGAGTCAACTATTCGTGAGAGTAATTATACACGCTGATAATGAGAAAGCTTATCTTGATCTAAAGTGACGCCTAAGCCAGGGCTATGCTTCACCCAGATATGATTATCTTTATATTCCACAGACTCTTCGACAATATCATCGGCTAGCCAAATAGGGCCAACTAATTCATTACCGCCATCAATGCTGTCTTGTGCTGCTAGTAGCTGCATAAAAGCCGCAGTACCAATTGAGCTTTCTAAAAATGTTCCTGCGTAACAAGCTATGCCTTTTGCTGCTGCAAGCTGTGCAATTTGATTGGTTCTAGTTAAGCCTCCATGCTTGAATATTTTTAACGACAACATATCCGCCGAATTATATTTATGAATATCATTCACATCTCGAGCTGAAAAAACGGATTCATCAGCAAGTATCGGCATGGCTGAGGCTTCACGAATTCGTGCCAGCGCCTCATAATCTCCTGCAGCAATTGGCTGCTCCAACATATCCAAGCCATGTTCTGCTAAAGCAGGTAAATTTTTTTGTGTAGTCAGTTCGTCCCAAGTAGCATTTAAATCGCCACACAATGTGGCTTTATTGTTTAAACCCTGACATAAAGCCCGAATGTAATCTACGTCGTCTTGTGGGGTCATGTAGCCCATTTTCACTTTAAATTCCTGGGCGGTGTTAGAAGACATTAAGGTTTCAGCTTCTTTTAAATCGGCTTTAGCATCGCCTTGAGCCAAGGGCCATTTAAGGGGCATTGATGCGCGGGCAAGGCCACCAAATAATTTGTAAACAGGTACGTCGAGTGCCTGGCCTTTTATATCGAATAATGCAATTTCTAGAGCTGCTTTAGCGAAAGTATTATTCGCCGCAACAGCATCCATTTTTTGTAATAAAGCATCGACTTCTAGAGCATTCTCTCCAATTAATACTGGGGCAAGATAACTATCGATCATTACCTTAATAGTTTCAACAGCTTCACCAGCCCACCAAGGTCCGCCTGGAGTAGTAGCTTCGCCAATACCGGCTATGCCATTTTTTGTAAAAATTTGGACGATGACAAAAGACTTGCAGTTAATTGTTGTTGCTGAAAATTTGTGAATTCTCTTTAAGGGCAAATCAACAATTGTTGTCTCAATTTTTTCAATAATTTCAGTATTCATAAATAAGACTTTCTATGAAATATTGTCGAGACAAGTTTCGAGTGAATGTTCAGCGTTGCGTTTTAAAGTTGGATCGGTGCTATCTAGATCTTCTAGGAAGCCATGTTTACTGTGTGGGTAAATATTCACCTTAAGTGCTGAATTAGATTCGCTGATTTCTTTGAGGTTAGTGACATTTTCCAACCCAACTCGGTTATCATCGCCGCCCATCAATACAGTGACTTCAGTTTTCAACTGTTTAAGATAATTAAAAGCAGGATCAAGTCCGTCTTCGTTGGGCAACCCAGCAGGAAAAGGATAATAAGCGATTAAATTAACATTTACTTTTCTTCTAGCTAATTCGAATACGAAATTACCACCTAAACAAAAACCGACTACTGCAGTGATATTGTTATTTGCGATATATTTCTCAATAAGGTCGCAGCATTCTTGATCACGTAATTTATGACGACGTTCAAAGGCAGCATCACGAGTAACTTCTGGTAAGTCTCCCAAATCAGAAAATAAATCAATTAGATGAGACTGCCATCCTTGCTCCGCAAAATGGGTCGACATACATTGGTAAAACTCATTACAACCATAGATGTCTGTTAATAGCGCAACACGCACATCAGAATCTTTGTTGTTGCTAAAATCCCAATACTTTAAGCCTTGAGAATTACATAACTGATAATTGCCGGGTGCAGGTAAAGAGCTTGGCGTAGTGTCATGACACATCTTATTAATACCTTGGTTAATTATTCAGCTGGGTCTAATACGACATCCAAATCCAACACTGCAACACCATTTTCTTCTTTTAATTGGTGAGTGAGGTCTTCAAAAACTCCACCGACAGGGTCTTCATTAAGGTATTTTTCACCTTCGAAATAAGACTGTGTAGTCAAAGGTGCATAGCCTTCTTTCAGGTATTTAAAATGCACATGCTGTGGTCGCATAATCTGCCCACCAAGTAATTCAATAATTTTTCCAGTTGGGCCATCTTCATCTTGCGCCATAGGATATTCTTTTGGAATTGAACCCATCACGGCATATTTCCCATCACTGTCTGTAGTTACCTTTCCTCTGAAATAGTCTTTTGGGAAATCTTCACTATAGCCGCTGTAATCACCGTTAGAATCTGCAAACCAGATATCAGTGATTACATCTGGTATTGGTTGCCCTTGTAAGTCTTTAACCTGACAGCGAATCAAAAGGGGTAAGGTGTCACCACGTACCTTTATCGCATCAGTCACCATTGGTGCATCATCTAAAAAATAAGGGCCTTCAACATTTGAACGACTACCTTGACGAGTTTTCATTTCGATATCGCAAATAGTTTGGTTTAAAAAACAGTCCAAGACTAATGGAACTTCACCTGCTTTAGCCAAGCCAATCAAGTGCATAAATCCAGCGCGGTATTCATTGAAAGTGACATCGTGTTTGCGTAATACATCTCGAATGGCATTAATAATATCGCCAACAATTGTTTGAGCTCTTTGCTGTTTTTCTAAACCGGACATAATGGAGTTCCTCAAAATTTCTTAATTTTAAATACAGTAACAGTCAAGCATACAATAATCCAATACCAATTGTGAGTGAGCTTGATACCTAAATTGTTATTGGGTTTTTGAAAATTACGAAGAGTTGTCTTGAATGATTTTTAGAAAAGCTTCTAAAACAGGGGCGCGTCTTTCAGTTAAATGAATACAACTTAATTCAGCATAAAAATCAGCTTTGTTTAGGGGGATAAATTTCACATCGGGAATTTTTATATTACAAGCTGAGTGGGGGAATAGTGCAACACCAAGGCCGACACTGACCAGTACCAAGGTACTAATGACATCTTCGGTTTCTTGAATGATGTTTGGTACAAAATTAACCTTACGGCATTCGGCAATCGTCTGATCAGCAAAACTGGGGCGGTTATCTCTAGGGAAAACAATTAAGGAGTCAGTTGCCAATAACTTCATTGCAACACTTTTACTTTTAGCGAGCGCATGGGTTTTGGCAACGGCAAGGTATATTGGTTCTTTGGCTATGGTGTGCGTTGTAATACCAGGTTCATCATTAACATGTCGAATAATGCAAATATGTATGCTGTGGTTGCGTAAATTTAATAGCTGCTCATTTTTATTCATATGGCGCATATCGATTTGTGCTTGCGGATAGGGTTGCTTAAATTGAGCTATTAAACGAGGTAGTAAATCAAAAACTGTAGATCCTTGATAACCAATGACTAAACGGCCAATTTCTCCACGTTTTGCCTGTTGTGTACGTTAATAAGCTCTTTCTACAGTCAGAAGAATATTACGTGCTTCGTTTAAAAATACTTCACCCTCGTTAGTTAATTCGACGCCATGCGGATTGCGAATGAATAAATCGACTTCAAGGCCTTTTTCTATTTGATGTATGCTGCGTGAAAGCGGTGGTTGGCTCATATGCAGACGAACAGCAGCCCGGCCAAAGTGAAGTTCTTCAGCGACTGCGATAAATTGTTTGAGTTTTTTTAAGTCGAACACCAGACTTTACTTTTTCTTAATCGCTTTATAGTATCACTATCGCTTTATGTAGCTCCTCTATACATTCTCATACCTTAATAGGTATTGATCTGGCGATAATAAAGTATTGGAATTCAATGCCCCAAGCCCGATAATATTTTTTATTACCCGTAATAGGGCATCATAATAAAGTAACGAATGAGAAATAAAGGCAAAAAGGCAAATACTCTTATGAGCAATGAATCGAACGAAAAGTTATCTCTTATTGAAACAGACGTATTGATAGTAGGAACAGGTCCTGCAGGGGCTAGCGCTTCTGCGCTGTTGGCGACTTATGGCATAGACAACATAGTGATTAATAAATTCGCATGGACCTGCCGTACCCCGCGAGCACATATTACTAATCAACGTACGATTGAAGCCTTGCGTGATTTAGGTGTAGAACAAGATTGTTTAGACTTGGCTACACCGCAAGAGCTTATGGGAGAAAATACTTTCGCCGAAAGTCTGGCGGGTGAAGAGATCGCCAGGGTATTAGCGTGGGGAATGCCCCCAGCGCGTAAAGCTGATTATGAATTGTCTAGCCCAGCAAAAATGTTCGATTTACCCCAAAATTTATTAGAGCCTATACTCACTCGTACGGCAGCGCATCGAGGATCAAAGGTGCGATTTAACACAGAATACCTATCTTTTGAACAAGATGATGAGGGTGTTACTACAACCTTGCTGGATTTAATTTCTCAAGAAAAATTTCAGGTTCGATCAAAATACTTAATTGGTGCCGATGGTGGAAATTCAAAAATTGCCGAAGATGCTGATTTACCAATGGAAGGTGAAATGGGTATGGCTGGTTCCATGAACATCGTGTTTGACGCAGACTTGTCGAAATATGTTGAGCATCGCCCAAGCCTTTTGTATTGGCTAATCCAACCGGGTGGAGAGCTTGCAGGTCTTGGTATTCCATTAATTAGAATGGTACGGCCTTGGAATAAATGGTTATGTATTTGGGGTTACGATATTAGCCAAGGCACACCAAAAGTTACTGATGAATATGCCAAGGAAATTCTACATCAATTAATCGGGGATGATCAGGTGCCAATTAAAATTGATTCTACGTCTACCTGGACAGTGAATAGTATGTACGCAGTAAGAAATACTAAAGACCGAATCTTTTGTATGGGTGATGCCGTACATCGACACACACCTATGAATGGCCTTGGGTCGAACACTTCAATTCAAGATGCATTTAATCTTTCCTGGAAGCTGGCAATGGTTATTAAGGGAGAAGCCAATCCCAGCTTACTTGAATCGTACAACGATGAACGAATACCTGTGGGTGAACAAGTTGTTAAGCGAGCAACGAAAAGTTTAGGTGACCTTGGACCTATTATGGAAGCCTTGGGATTAGCCAATGCGGATTCACCTGAACAAAAAATTAAAAATATCGCGAAACGTAAAGAAACTAACCTTAAGGCAGAAGAGCAAAGAAAAAAATTACGTCAGGCAGTAGAGGGAACGCAATATATTTATAACTGTCATGGTGTAGAAATGAATTTACGCTATACCTCTTCAGCAGTTATTTCTGATGGCAGTCCAGATGAAGTATTTATACGTGATAAAGAGCTCTATCATCAGGCTAGCAGTCGTCCAGGCGCTATGGTTCCACATGTTTGGTTAATCGATCAAGATCAGCAAAAAATATCGACAGTGGATATTTGCGGTAAAGGAAAGTTCACATTAATTACCGGGCTTGGTGGTTTAGAGCAATGGAGTTCGGCCTTAGCTGAAATTGAAAAAACGCTAGGTATCAATGTAAATCTGCGTGTTATTGGACCGGGTCAAGACTATGAGGATATCTATGGAGACTTTGCTCGAGTTAGAGATATATCAGAAACCGGTGCCTTGCTAGTGAGACCAGATAATATTGTTGCATGGCGCGCACAAGAAGCTAATGAAAAATCAGGCGCTGAGCTAGTGGCTTCTATGCAATCTATTTTAGGAAAAACAGATTAGTGTATTTGCTCTGCTGGTTAGATTATCAGCTTTGTTAAATATTCTTTTCGTAACAAACTATGGCTTCTTGAGGGAAAGATAGAATAAGAATATTCTATTATTCTCTTCGTAGTTTTTTCTCTTGCAGCCAGCAATTATTACTCTTCCCTTCTAATATTTCTCAAAAGTTACATTTTTAAGAATAAAGTGTAAACTTTCTTTTTTTAGCGTAAAAAGCAGGGCCAACAATGAAAAATAAAATACTGGTAGCAATCGTTTTAATTGCGATTTTTATTGGCGTGTTGTATCAAGATTCTGACCAAGAAGAGTCTATTGATACAGACATCGAACTCGCGATAGTCGCTGAAGCTTCTTCAGAAACAACTGAGTTAGAACAAGAAATTAATTCATTTTTGTCAGATCTTTACCCCAGTGAAGAACCTGGTATTTCAACTATTTTAGCCAGAGGCGACGAAGTTCTTTACAGGCAAGGTCACGGTATCGCCAACATTGAACACAATATTCCTATTTCTCCTGATATGGTTTTTAGACTAGGTTCTTTAACCAAGCAGATGACGACAGCTGCGATCATGATGCTAGAAGAAGATGGTGAGTTACAGGTAGATGACCCGATAACTCGATTTTTTCCAGATTACCCAACTCATGGCTACACAATTACCCTTCGTCATTTAATGACGCATACGTCTGGCATTATCGATTTTCTAGCAATTTCTGAATTTTCGGAAATTGCCAAAACTGATTTAACTGCGCTGGATGTTATCGATTTTTTTAAGAATCAGCCGATGAATTTTGCACCAGGAGAAGCCTGGAGTTATACCAATTCTGGCTATGTCATGCTCGGTGCAATTATTGAACAAATTTCTGGACAGTCCTATGAAGAATTTATTCAGGAAAGAATTTTTACACCATTAGGTATGAACAACTCATATCACGGTAATTTTAAAAGAATCATCCCAAATAGAGTAACTGGCTATGCAATGGGGGCTGATGGTTTAGAAAATTCAGATTATCTGAGCATGACGATTCCAGGCGCGGCAGGAGCCTTAATTTCAAATGTTGATGATCTCTTAACATGGAACACAGCCTTGTTTGGTGGTGAAGTGGTATCACAAGAATCTTTGGCAGAAATGGTTACAGCTTTTGTCTTGAATAATGGTGAGTCAGCAGACTATGGTTTTGGCTTTGATGTTCAGACTTTAAGAGGGCAGCCAATGATTTCACATACAGGTGGGATTAATGGCTTTATAACTTATGCGGCTTATCTGCCTGAGAGTGATATGTATGTAGGGGTTATAGGAAATACTGGATTTCAATCTCGAGTTTATGAGGGCAATTCTTTGTTGGCTATGGCTATTGGCGATCCTTATCCAGCAAATAATTTTCAATCAGTAGACTCAGAAATTCTAAGTGCATACTCAGGCGAATACCAAACTACACGAGGTATTCACTTTGAAGTTGGAGTTGATAATGGCAACTTAAGTATGAGAGTTAATGGAGGATCATCTTTTGTTCTTGGTGCAGTAGCAGAGAACGTATTTTATCAAGAAAATAGTTTCACCCATTTTGAGTTTGTTGAAGGAAATGAAGCTAATACTTTTGATTTAATTTTTCATACGAATGCTGATGGTTCAAGAGGCATGGTTGCTAGAGTATTAGATTAACTTATGGTTTTACAAAGCAGGAAAATATAATGATTAAAACTAAATTTATACATATAGTCGCTAGCTTTTTAATACTAACAACTTCATATAGTTTTGCCGCTGATAGCACCTCAAGCGATGAAGAATTTATCGAATTAGTCAACACCTTTGAATTGATGGGTGGAGCAGAGCAAGGCTTCGAAATTATTCAAGCTGCAGATTTTGCTTGGGATTTAAACAGTACAGAGCTACAGCAAATAGTAATTTATGGTGATCCTTCTGAAGAGGGGCTTTATATTCTACGAGGTCGTTTTCCTGCAGGTGTCACCAGTATTCCACATACTCACAATCAAGATCGTTTTGTTTCCGTTATTGAAGGAGTCTGGTATGCCGGAACTGATGCCAGCTATGATATTAATCAAACTACGAGAATTCCTGCTGGGGGTTATATGGTACATCCAGCAGGGGCGGTACATTTCGATGGGGCCAATCACGAAGCACCTGTCATAGTAGAGATCAGGGGCATGGGGCCAGTTGTAACAGAAACGGTACCAATTACACCCGCTCCTTAGTTAGCTAGTTAGCTAGTTAGCGTTTCACCCCTTTTTCAGGATTGCTTGCTGCTGGTATGCCATAAACTGGTGTCGAGATTCCTTCCATACGTGCTTTTATTTGCAAAGCAGTAACCTTTGAATAGTAGCGCGACATGTATAAATTACCTGCTTGAATCCATAAATTGGGTTGATTAGTTGGTTTCCACAAATTACGCGATTCACCTTCCCAGGGTCCAGGGTCATAAGTGGTATCTGAACCAAGTCCACCAATGATGCCAACCTTGTCAGCAACTTCTTGGCCGATAAGCATTTCTATCCAGCTTTTCATGTTGTCATAGCCAGTTGCATAGACAATCAAGTCAGTTTCTAATTCAGAACCGTCATCGAAAATAACAGAGTTTTCAGTAATTTCTTTAATGCTAGTAGTGTTTTTTAATTTAATTGAGCCATCTGCGACTAAGCCGCTGGCACCAACATCAATATAATAACCGGAGCCGCGACGAAGGGCTTTCAAGTAGGCACCGGTATCGTCTTCGCCGAAGTCTAATTCGAAACCAGCTTCTGTAAGGCTGTTATAAAAATCTGCATCTATCTCACGAATTTTGTCATAGCTAGCTTTTTCTGATGCAGCGAGCAAATTGGCTGAAAGCGTTGCAATGATGCTATCGGCTTTTTCGGTGGTGATGCCATTTGCAAGAGCTTCCTCAGAGTAAAGAGGCTTAAGCGCAATATCCATAAGCGGTTGTGAACGCACAATAAGTGTACTGGAGCGCTGCATCATGGTGACATCAACATCGTTTTCCCAAAGTGCAGCGGCAATATCATGGGCTGAATTATTGGAACCAACCACTAAAGCTTTTTTACCGTTATAGTTATCTGGGCCGGGGTGTTCAGATGAATGGTGTTGTTCGCCTCGAAATTTTTCCATGCCTTTGATTGTTGGTGTGGTCTTCTTACCAGATAAACCGGTAGCAATAACAAGTTGAGTTGGGTTTAAAATGACTTTTTCACCGGCGCGATCTACAGTGACTGTCCACTTATCACTTTCTTCATCAAATTGCGCATTTTCACAAGTAGTACTACCCCAGAAATTAAGCTCCATCATTTCGCAGTAAAATTCGAACCAGTCACCGAGTTTGTCTTTAGGTGTAAATACCGGCCAGTTGTCAGGGAAGGGCATATATGGCAAGTGGTCATACCAAACCGGGTCATGCAGGCAAAGAGATTTATAACGATTACGCCAGTTATCACCGGCTTTCTCATTTTTTTCAATAATAAGAGCAGGAACGCCTAACATTTTAAGTCTTGCGCCTAAGGCTAAGCCGCTTTGCCCACCACCTATAATTAATACATAAGGTTGAGTGGTATAACCAAGTTCCTGTTTTTTTTGCGCAAGTCCATCTTTCCAATTTATTCGGTTTTTGTCAGCACCATGTGTAGTACCAAATGGACGATTCGATCCCAACGCTTCTTCATGACCTTTCAATTCATAAATTGAGGTAAACAAAGAGAAAATCTTGTCACCAGCGATTCTTATATGACCATAACCACGTGCTTCATCTGTTTCAAAAGTTAACCAGGCAGCTGCTAAGCCATTTTCATCAGCAGCGGGTTCATTCGGAGCAATACTAAAAGAGGATGCATTGATATGTTGCAGTTGAGCTTGCAGCATACCTTTAATCTCATCATGACTTTCTAGAGTTTTTATATTCCAGGTAAAGGCTAATAGATCACGCCAATAACCATCGTCTAAAAAGCAACTTGCAAATGCTTCAGGGTCTTTTTTTACTAGAGCTTGGTTAAGGTTTTCTAGAACGTCATTTACTTGCTGGGTGATTACATCAGTCAACTTTACTACTCCGAATTATTTCTTATATGCTGATCTTAATTTAAATATTATAAATACAGTTTGAGCTATTTGGGTCGAAATTATACATAAATAAGCGAAGAATGCTCCATCCATATGACTGGATGCATAAGCCTTCTACGCTAAGTAATTTAAAGCGAGAAACTATTATTGCTAACTAAATTAATAATTTAATTATTGCTGCATCTTTCAAGTAGAACCGGTGCAATATTGCCTGCAGGTGTAAAACCAAAAATTTGGCCATAAAAATCCAATTCTGAATTTAAAGCCTTAATATTATTTTCCGGCTGTCTAAAGCCATGGCCTTCACCTTCGAAGGAAATATATGCAGTTGGAATACAATTAGCTTTTAATGCTTCGAATATTAATTCAGATTGATTTGGCGGTACGACCTTATCATCTAGTCCTTGTACGAGTAGAAGAGGGGCATTAATCTGATCGACACTATTTATTGGAGAACGTTGAACATAAACTTCCCGCTGTTCAGGATATACACCAATTAGTTGGTCTAAATAACGCGATTCATATTTGTGTGTATCCTGATTCAATACTTCTAAATCACTAATACCGTAGTAACTGGCACCTGCTTTAAACACATCTTGGAAAGCCATTGCTGCGAGTGTGGTGTAGCCGCCAGCACTGCCACCTCTGATAGCAACTTTATCGGCATCGATTAGACCTTGTTCAGATAACCAATTCACACCATTAGCGGCATCTTCAATGTCGACAATACCCCAGCTTGGATAGAGTTTTTTACGAAACTTCCGGCCATAACCAGTACTACCTCTATGGTTAACATCAAAAAGTCCAAAGCCGCGACTGGTCCAAAATTGAATTCTAGGATCAAGCGAAGAGTCGGTGGAACCAACGGGGCCGCCGTGAACTTTTACGATGAGCGGTGGCAGTTTCAGCATAAAATGCGCTGATAAGAGTAAGTGATAAAGTTAATAGTATAAGTTTCATTATTATTTGCCTTTGTCATACCGATATTCACATGCTATAAGACCTTATGTAAACCTTATCGTTGCATGTATTAATTCAAATCTAAAATTTACAGATAATAAAAGGTAGATTAGTAATGAGAAAAATAAAAACACTTTTAGCTTTATCGCTAGCGGGAATGCTCACTTCACCGCTGGCTATGTCACAAGCGGGTACAGATGAACCCATGTCATTTTTTATCACCAGTGTTGGTATCGATGGAGGCAATTTAGGTGGTTTAGCCGGTGCAGATGCGCATTGCCAAGCATTGGCTAGTGCTGTTGGTAGTGGCGATAAAACTTGGCGAGCCTATTTAAGCACTCAAGGGCCTAATGCTGTTGATGCTCGAGATCGAATCGGTACAGGACCTTGGTATGGGCAGGCAGGACATATGGTTGCCAGAGATCAGGCGCATCTACATGGAGATACTATAGAATTAGCTCGTCGAGGAAATGGAGTTAATCCTTTTCATGCCAGAACCGAAAATGGTGATTTTGTGACAGGCGTTATAGATAGCGGTTTAACTGGTGAACCAACTGCGCATGATATTCTGACAGGATCTACAGCCAATGGTCGAGCTTATACAGATAGTGATGATCATACTTGCTCTAATTGGACTAGTAATAATGAAGGTAGTGCTCAACTAGGTCATCATGATCTTGTCGGATTTGAAGCACAATCTTGGAATTCAGACCATCCTAGTGCTGGCTGTGATCAGCAAAGTCTGATCAATACTGGTGGCGCTGGTTTGCTGTATTGCTTCGCGACTGATTAAAGAATAGCTTATATAAATAAAAGAAAGGGTGGAGTCTCTATGGGACTTCACCCTTTTTTTATGTCTATTATTATTCTGCTTCTGTCATTATTTGGTTAAATTTTGCCACCTGCACGAGCGGCTAGAACACGTGCTTGTTCAATTAATGGTCCACGTTCTTCAACAATACGGTTATAAGTCGATTCGGGTGCAGTTTCTGGTGTGCCAGCATTAAATGGAGGAGCAGGCGCATATTCAATTAATAATTGATAGCGCATAGCATCTTCTTCGCTGTGTAATTTTGCGGCGAGCATCAAACCGAAATCAATACCGGCAGTTACACCACCACCAGTAATTCGATTACGATCTATTACGACTCGGTCGTTAATGGGTGTTGCACCCATCAGAGCAAGGTGGTCACGGGTATACCAGTGGCTAGTAGCATTATATCCATCAAGTAGACCAGCTGCACCGAGTAGCAATGAGCCAGTACATACACTGGTTACATAACCTGCAGTCTTGCCTCTATCTGCTAGGAAACTCAATACTTGCTGATCTTCCATCAGATCAATAGATCCACCTAAACCGCCAGGAACGAATAAGGCATCAAGCTCAGTTGGAACATCTTCGAACAAAGTAGTTGAGCTAACTGATATGCCTAAATCTGTACTAACTGGATCAAGGTTTTTCCAAGCTAGATAAATTTCTGCGCCCATAATGTTAAATACTGTCATTGGCCCTACTAAATCTTGCATGACCATTTTAGGGTGTACCAACATAGCGATTTTTGGTTTTTTTAAGCTAGCCTCAGCTTGTTCGGAGCTTGCTTCCACTGGAGTGGTAGAGGCCTGACTTTGTTGTGCTTCTGCGTTTTCTTGTCCAAAAAGTGGCGCTGCTGCGAGGCTTGCTGTTGTATAGCTTAAGCCCTGGAGAAAAGATCTTCTGTTAGGAAACTTTTTATTATTAAAAATTTTATCTTCAGTTTCTTTCTGCATGGTTTAACCCCTTAGAATTATTTTTGTTAGTTAGCACTATTCAGCAAATGGCGTTTTTTTCACTTTGCTACCGAAGCCAAGGTTCATATGTGTCGCGATATGACTTTTTGGTTTTATTTCGGCTTGTTTTATAACTAAATCAACGAAGGCATTTTTGAAATCAAGTCGCGGGTACTGTTCTAATATTTCGGTGAGTGCGTATTTAGGAATCTCATCATAATGGATGCCGATCACATCAACGCCAGCACCAAAATGTACTAAAGCAATTTCAGGGTCTTCTTTGTGAGCTTTGCCTACAGCTGAATGCAAGGCGATGGCATCGTGGACTAGGGCAGATTTCTCTGTGTCGTAGTCGTGACCAAGACAAAATTCATGCGCAATTTTTGCTCCAACATATTCAAATGACCCAGGGTCTGCAGCGTGTTTATCGGAAAGACCAATATCATGCATGATGCTTGATAAATAAAATACTTCTCGATCAAATTTTAATCCGTCTTGGTGCGCAAGAATGCAACCGAATAAGTAAGTTCGATAGCAATGGTTTAATAACATGTCACCGGAGATTTCCCTAACCAAGGCTGTTGCTTGCTGGGCGAGTTTTGAATCAGGAATACGATAAGCATCAGGCACCAGGCTAATAAGTTTGCTCATGCCTAGTTTAAGGGCAAGTTTGCGTTTGGCCATGCGTATATCCAAGCCTATAAAGCGTGGAATCATCTGGTAAGCGTGCAAACAACCCGGATCTTTGGCAATGGTTCTAGGAGTCGTATCATTCATGGCTAATCCTCTTTATATATTAAGCAGCGATGAGTTTGTGTAGTGCATTGTTGAGGCCGAAACCAAAAGTTCTTTCAATAGTAGCCTTGGTTTGCCACACGCGATTGAGCATTCTGTTATTGGCCATGACTTCGGTTTGAAAAGCTGGCCGCTTATACATGCGTAAAAACCAGTCATATAACACTGGGTGTAGCTCTGAAAATAAATACCCTGTTTCAATAAGACGTAATATTTTCATCGACCAAAAAACGCCGGCTATAGAAATAGACTCTCCCATTAAAAACTTTCGACCATCACTAAGTTGAGTATTTAGATTTGAAAAAGCTTTATAGAGTTTTAGCAGATGATCATCGAAAATACTTTGCGCTATACCTTCATTACTATAGGCATCATAGAAGGATGCTAAGTTTTCTTTATCATTGCCTTGGGCAGCGAGGGTTTTTAAATTTTTATTCTCTTGCGGGTTTAATCTGGCTAGTCGACCTAAGCTCCAACGAAAACTGACATAACGTAGTGACTGATGTAACTCTTTTGCTTGCTCTACCAGTGCCATTGTTTCTATCCGAGCCGTAGCATCAACAGGTACAAATGGATCGCCACCGAAGGCTTGATCCAAATATTCAATAATATCCATGGATTCAAGGTATAACTGGCCGTCGTGAACTAAGGCAGGCACCACCATGTTCGGGTTAATTTGCGCATAATTTGGAGTCATGTTTTCTTTTGTAATAAGAGAAACACATCTACTTACCCATCGACCATATTCCCCTCGAATAGCATCGGTACTATCTGCATCAAATTTAACTTCACGACCTCGTTGAAGGTCTTTTTCTCAAAGCACAAAACGCACGCGCTGTGCACAAGGTGCTCCATCAAAATGAAAAAGGTGCAAGCCTTCTAGTTTTGGTGTGATCTCGCTTTTGGTGTCATTAACTAATGGCATGATTGATACCCTATAGCTTTTTATGTACTATCTCGCATAAAAATAGATTAAGCAAGAATTATTATTCGAAGTGGTACATAAATATAACAATGCAACGTGGGCGCCCTAAACAATACGATACGGAAGCAGCGCTTAAAGCAGCAGGGGCGGTGTTCTGGGCTAAAGGTTTTAGCGGCACTTCATTAGATGATTTATCTAATGCTATGGGCATGAATAGACCAAGTATCTATCGCGCCTTTGGCGATAAAGAAAAGATATACAGACAAGCCTTAAATCAATTTGGCGCGATAATGGACGAAGCGTTTAATCAAAGTCTAATCAAAGAGAAAGATATCCGTAAAGGCTTAAAAAAGTTCTATTTTAAAGCAATAGAAGTTTATTCAAGTGAGGAGACTGCTTTAGGTTGTATGGTGTGGTCTACAGCGCCCGCAGCGACTTTAATTCATCCTGAAGTGCAATCTGATTTATTGTCGGCTATTAAACATGTTGATGCTATGGTTCTAAAACGAGTAGAGTTAGCCCTTGATCAAGGGCAGATAAGTAAAAACGTAGACTCAAAGTCTTTAAGTAAATTAATACAGGCTTTATTGCATAGTATTTCTATACGGGTAAGAGCCGGAGAATCTACAGCTACACTTAAGCGTTTTATTGAGGAAGCAATAGTAATTATTTTGGGCGAAAAATAATTTAAATTAAAAATTTAACGAGGAATAGAAAATGGAGCAAGAAGCGGCGATTCGAAAAATAGTTGAGTTATATACCCAAGGCACCTATGAAGGTGATGCGGTAAAACTAAATGAAAGCTTTCATGAAAAAGCAGTAATGAATGGCTATTTAGGCGGGCAGCTACTAATGGCCACTCCTGAACCTTTTATAACTGAAATTTGCAAAGCGCCAATGAATCAAACTGATTTTGATTATAGCCCCGTGGTTACTGAGCTGAGCATAGAAGATAAAGTGGCTACAGTAACTTTAGTAGAGACTTATCCAGATGGGATGAACTTCACTAATTATCTACAGTTAATTGATGATGGCAGTGGTTGGAAAATAATTAGTAAGTTATTTGCCAGTAGATAAGATATCTAAGCGATTATTAATTAAATTTAGGTAGTGTCTATTTTTAACCAATCTAAAGCAGATTCCTTATCACGGAAAGTTTTCCTGGATGCTTTCGTGCCAAATGCGCCGGAAATAGATTTGTAGGTGTCGGTAATTATTTTGTGCATGGTTTTATCAATAACGAATGCTGTTTTAATAATGTCGTCATTTGCTTTAGAAAATCATCAGCCATTTTAGAAAGTTGAATAAAAGATTCTGTTCCAAGTTTAAACTCAGCTGTGTCTTCAAAAAGTATGAGCTGATCAAAGTCAGCATTATCTTTATTACTTTCGTAATAAGATCTAAATGCATTTATTAATTCAGCATTACTAATTTGACTAGAAATGTTTACGATTACTAGATTTTTATCTACGTGTTTAGAAAATTTTATTGTCATTTTTATAAATCTAAATTAGAAGCTGACACCTTTCAGTAAGCCATAGCATAGCAATCTCGACGTGGATCTGCTGCTGCGATTCTATTACCAGTATCTTGATCAAGCATAACAACCGTAGAGCAACCAGAAATACCAAAAATATCTGTCTGGTTGACAATATGCCCTCTGGCAATAAGTTCTTCGATAGCTTCTGCAGACAGATTGCTTTCTACATTGATACGGTTAAAACCGGTGTTATGTGGCCAGAAGGATGCATTGAAATGCAGAGTTTGGACACGAGGCCATTGTATTGCTGCATGAAGATTCGGATACCAGTCTGGCCAAAATTCAACAATATTGAGAAAGGTTTGCAGGATAGTTTGTTCCTGGTTATCACCACCAGGTGTGCCAATTGCAAGGAAGGGCAGACCATCCTTCAATACAATACTTGGCGTAAGTGTATATCTTGGTCGAGAGCGGGGCCGAAGTTGCGCCGCTCGATTGTCATCCAGCCAGAATTGTTCACCGCGCACACTCATGCCAATTCCGGTTTCACCTAGAATAACTGCACCACCAATCCAGCCTCCACTAGGTGTACTGTCAAAGATATTGCCATCTTTATCAATAATTGCGACATGTGAAGTATCTTTAAGTGAACTGGGAAATTCATTCTCGGTCATTGATATTTGCCGTGACTCTTCGAAAGTTCTACCTGCGATCCAATAGGGCCATTGGTTTACAGTTGAATCAAATTCGAGGGGGTTACCAGCTTGTTGTTCTTTGGCAGACTCGGACATATTAATTTCATCAGCACGTTGTCTGGCATATTCTTTTGACAACAATCCTTCAGCAGGAACATCCACAAAATCCTGATCGGCATAATAAGTATCACGATCAGCGTAACTAAGTTTCATAGCTTCGATTATCGTGTGAGTGTAATCAGCGCTATTGTGTCCCATTTCTTGTAGGTCAAAATTTTCTAATACATTAAGGGTTTGCAGCAACATAGGTCCCTGGCTATTAAAGGGTTGCTTGTAAACCGTGTAGCCTCGGTAATCTGTGCTGACTGGATCTTCTATTCGGGCATAGAATTCGGAAAAATCTGAAAGTTCAAATGGTGATTGATGTTCTTGCAAAAAGGACACCATCTCCTCAGCAATATCACCTTTATAGAAACGATCACGTGCTGCAATAATTGCTGAGCTTCGTCCATTGGCTAGACTTTCGCGCTCCGCGTCGACCATACGCTTTAGTGTATTTGCTAATGCTGGCAATCTGATCATGTCGCCCGCTGCATATTGCGATCCGTCAGGCTTTAACCAATAGCGTTGATTTCCCGGCCATTGATTGATGAATTCAATATTTTGCTGAATCGAGCGTGCTGTCAGCGGTCTAAGTTGAAAGCCATTTTCGGCATATTCGATAGCTCGAACTGCGACCTCTTCAAAACTCATGGTTCCCCATCTTTCGAGGACAGTTAACGCTGCATGTAATGCCCCCGGAACAACTGTAGGGTCAAGCCCTTGACCGCTTAAATCTTTACCTTGCTGCTCATAATAATCAATAGTAGCTGCTTTGGCGGCCCAACCTTGCCCAGTAATTGACGTGACTTTTTCTTCTTGAATTGGGTATACAAGTACCAATGCTTCTCCACCCAAACTATAAAGATCTTGTTCTACCACACCACCAACTAGCAGCGCTGCTACGCCTGCATCAAAAGCATTACCACCGTTTTGTAAAACTTCCATTGCAGCTGATGTTGTTAGTGGATGACCTGTTGAAATACCCGCATTGGGTCCTGCAACTGGAGGCCTGAGTATTGGTTGTACCTGAGTATTCTGCACAACATGTGTGTTGGTAACTTGTGAATTAGTACAGGCAGTGAATAGACTTACAAGAACGAATAAAACGAAGATAAACTGAAGATTTTTTGCTATTTTTTTCATTGGTTTTTCTCAATAATATATCGATCTACTTCTTGTTCTAATATTGCGAGAGGAACAATACCAAGATTCAAAACAAGGTTATGATATTCACGAATAGAAAATTGATCTTGTAATTCTGCTTGTGCTTTTTCGCGTAACTCAATGAGTTTAAGCTGGCCAATCATATAAGAAGTCGCCTGTCCTGGGAAAACCACATACCGTTCTATCTCGCTGGCTTCTATGCCATAGTCAATGGACTGTTGTCGCGTCCAACCCTTAGCATGCAAACCTGTATCAACGACCAACCTTCTGGCACGGAAAAGCGCACTGCTTAGTTGGCCAAGACGTCCCACTGGATCGCCTTCATACCACCCATCTTCTGCCGCAAAACGTTCTGCATAAAGCGCCCATCCTTCAACACTGGCAGATAAACCTCCGAATGCACCGATTCTTCTAAACATTGGTAGATTATCGTTTTCAACAACTAAGGCGAGTTGGAAATGATGACCAGGCACGGTTTCATGGTAAACAAGTGTGCGCAAATCAAAGGTTGTTAGATAACTAGCGCGTAGCGGCATTTGAAATATTCCTGGGCGAGAACCATTGGGTGGTGGAGAGCTGTAGCTAGCTGCAGTGGTTTCCCATTGGAATTCAGGGTAGGGCTGTGCAATAACTTCAGATGTCGGTCGTATGTCAAACGAACCTTCAGTTCTCGCTAAGGCGTCGGCAAGAATAATATCAATTTCAGCCATGATACCTTCGCGGCCCTCAGCAGAATCTGGATATATGTTATCGGCAATCACCTCTGCTTCTCTTTGGGTAATCGAACCTTCTGTGTAACCAAGCTGTTCGAATAACTCAACCATTTGCCCTTCAATGCGTGCCACTTCTGCTAGGCCGATATTATGAATTTCTTCGGCAGTGAGATCAGTTGTAGTAAAAGTATCTAAACGCTGTTGATATAAAGTATCACCACCTTCAAAGCGCCATAAACCAGCATCGCTAGTGGCGTAGTCTTGTTGTGCGCTTAAGGTAGAAATAGCCTCTTGCCAAGCTGGGTAGACTTCAGATTCCATAATAGAAGTCGCTTGTTCTATCAATTCAGTTCTTTTTGACTCTGCGATTCCATCGAGCATTGCCGTCTTATCAGAAAGAGTAGACACTATTGGATTATTACCTGGTTCAGAACTGATAAATATTTCCAATTGATTGATCGTGGTATCTAAAATAAATTGTGGTGGGACAGCGCCAGAATTTGCCATACGCTCACTTTCAGCGACAGCTTCCAGCATGCGATCATTCATCTGCGCGAGACGGGCAACATAATTTTCGGCATCTCGTTCAGATTGCAACGGATGATCAATAGTTAGCGCGCCGGGCAAACTAACATTGACGCCGGTCATTTGTTGTAAAGGGAAGTTGTAATCGATAAAGGCTTCACTATTAATAATATTTTGTAACTGCCACTCCATTAGTGCGGCAGAAATTCGCTGGTCAGTTGAAAGAGTTGACACATCAAAAGTGGAAAGTTGCTGTAAGCCTTCTCTAGCTAAGTCAATCATGCCTAGCTGCCACTCCTTAGTGGCAGGCGTTAATTGCCGGCTTAACTGATCTTGTTCTTCTCCTTCAAAATATTGTGTACTGATAGCGAGATCAGGATTCTGTCTAAGCCATTGGTCTGTGAATTCTTGGAAAAAGTTGTCAATAGAGGGGGCTTCAATCTCAGCTGAACCTTCTGTCATATTTTGTGTTTCACCGCCACAGGCAAATAGCAACAAGGCGATATTAACTATAGTGATTATTTTAAATTTCATGTTATCTACTCTTTTTATAAGCTTATGCCGTGAATTTACCTTATAAAAATTATTAAGGGCAGTATTTTTTAAAGCTGGTTATTTCTACAAGGCTTTGCTCAACGCTGTTTAACTATGATTTGAATTTATGTACCATCATAAATTGGTTAAACAATTTTTATTTTTAAAATAATGTAAGAGGGATTCATGAAAAACATAACAAGTTATTTAGTCGTAATTATTTTTATAACTCTTTTTTCTAGTAAAGCCAGTGCTGAACAGATTTCTTACGAAGATCGTTATGCTGTTTATGATTTGATCAACTCCTATAGCTACGGCATTGATTACTACGATACAGATATGCTGTTGACCATATTTGCTTCAGATGGCTTATTCAAAGTTAATGCCAATGGTGAACTTTTAAATACCAGAGAAGGTGCAGCTGATCTCTATACCGAATTTTCTGAACGTGCCGCAAGAAGAATTCAAAATGGAGCAGGCGATGGTCATCATTTCATGACTAATATCGTTATCGAAATGCCTAGTGAAGGCCACATAACAGGAAAAACTATGGCGATAGTATCCAACAGATCTCCGGGTGAAGGCGTTAAAGTTAATACACATGGTATGTATGAGTGGGAATTCAAGAAAGAAGGCGGCGAATGGAAAATTGCCCGCTTAGAGCTTTTTTATAATTAAAAACTTAATTTAAAAAAGAGTTTTATGATTAAGAAAAGGGTGACTGTATGTCGCCCTTTTTTAGGCGTGTAAAAGTTTATATTTAACGATTTCTTTGACTTTCATTTTGAATCATCAAAAAGCGCTGGCCATCGGCTGAAATATCGTAGACCTGACGTCCCGCATTTGGCGCAATAAAATTATTTTCAAAAATGAGATTTGGCGCCGCATTGATAAACCCTGATGTATTATCAATAGCGACTGACATTAATGCGCCAGTTAAAGCAGGCTCATCTTGGTTGATATAAAACAGCTCATTGCCACTCGGATGCCAGCGAGGTCGACTGCCACCACCAATTGAGATTTGAACGCGGCCTGACTCAACATTGGGAAAAGGGCTAACAAAAATTTCTAGTTGACCCGTTTCATCTGATTCAAAGGCAATCCAGTTTTCGTCGGGTGATAATGCGCCATTTGTTTCACGCTGATCGGGGTTGGCCGAAAGTTCTTGAATAGTTTTATTATCACCATCAAATGAAAGCGACCACATGTCATAACCAAAGGTACTTGTGTGATAAATAAGTGTATTACCATCAGCGCTGAAACTGCTTGGGTATTTAGCATTATCACTTAAGATAGATAGTACTTCGGCAGGAGCTGACCAATCCGCAGCTTGCACAACTAATTCTTGAGTTCCATCTATTACCCGCGTAAATGCAAGGCGACCATCAGGAGCCCAGAGTGGACCAATATTAGAACTAGGGTCGAGTGTTAAACGACGTAGGCTTTCTAATTCCAAATCATAAATCCAAATGTCACTGGATTTGTCTCTCGAGTTGAGGGCAACTTGTTTGTCATCTGCAGAAAGCTGAGCGTAGATATAATTACGAGGAGTTATATTTATGTGCTCTTTATTGCCTTCACGGTCAATCCAAGCCAAAGCGTTTAATGATTCCAAAGAGGAAGAATCAGGACTGAGACGATTGCTTATTTGACATCCTTGTAGCAAGAACAGCATCACTAGAAAAATAGAGCTTTGCTTCAAATATACTTTTCGTGCTGATTGAACTGACACAGACATAACTCCAATTTAATTTATAAGCCTAGTATATAAATTGATACCGTCTAGTTTATATGGCTTTGAGAGGGTTGTTAAATTTAATATTTAATTCCATTGATTGAAAATTTGAACTGTCCAACGATTTCCTTCATATTACAGAATTCTGAGTAATATATAGTTGATAAGGCGCTCTAAGAAAATCTAGGATATGTCAGAGGCAATAATTAATGTACTTACTAAGCTTTAATATGCGACAGCACAATTCATCGCTCTCTCTTTTATTAAGTTTGATGGCTATTGTTTTTATAGTCGCTTCTTTAGCTATGACATCTAACCAGGCTAATGCACAAGCAACATTAGAAGATCTGGATTGGGCTTTTGCCATTTCCCCGGTTTTTCCGCGTGAGGAAGATGACGGTACTTTACATTCCTTACCGGGATCAGCAGGCAGTTTTACCCTTGATCAAGCGCGCAATCGCTTTGGTCCAGCTGATTGGTATCCTCAAGATCACTTGCCAATGCCGCCGATTGTTGCGGTTGGTCGTGAATCCTCCGGAATCATGGCCTGCTCACTTTGTCATTACCCGAATGGCCAAGGCAAACCAGAAAATGCCAGTGTCGTTGCACTAGACCCAGCTTATTTTATTCAACAATTACAAGACATGCGTGATGGTTTGCGTAAAAACGCCAATCCGGCGAAAGCTAACACCTTCAATATGATCGCTTTTGCGGTAAATATGACTGATGAAGAAATACAGCAAGCCGCAGAATATTATGGAGCGATGCAATGGCGACAGTGGTTAGAAGTGGTTGAAACTGATATCGTACCTTTAACCTATTTACGAGGTGGACTACATATTCCTTATGAAGGCGATGAAGCTGGTGAGGAACCAATTGGTAATCGAATTATCGAAATGCCGGTCGATCCAGAAGGTACGGAGTTATGGCGCAATCCACGTGCTGGTTTTAGAGCATTGGTTCCATTGGGCGCAGTTGCTGCAGGTGAAGCTTTAGCTACAACTGGTGGCGGTAAATCGGTCGCTTGCGCAACTTGTCATGGCGAGCAACTTCAAGGTCTTGGCTTAGTACCACCAATACGTGGTCGATCGCCTAGTTATCTTGCTAGGCAGTTGTTTGATTTTCAACAGGGAACACGGCAGGGTCCATGGTCACCCTTAATGCAAGCGACTGTAGAAAACCTGACTGGAGAAGACATCATAAACCTAACGGCCTATCTTGCTTCTTTGCCAATAGAGCCTTAAGAGTCTTGTAACCGAAAAAATTAATAAATTAATCAGGCTGAGTCATAACAAATATTTTTATTATTAAATGTTTGAAGTGACATTGCCTTATCACTAAACGTAAGAGCAGAAATATTCTGTAGCGGAGACGAAAATGAAAGCAGTAGGATACGCCCAATCTTTAGAAATCAGCGATGCTAAGTCGCTTGAAGATATTGAGTTACCTCAACCAACACCTGAGAGTAGAGATCTTCTGGTTAAAGTGAGTGCGATTTCAGTTAATCCAGTAGATACCAAAGTCAGAATGAGAGCGGCTCCTCCAGAAGGAGAATATAAAGTATTGGGTTATGACGCCGTGGGTGAAGTAGTAGAAGTAGGTAGCGATGTTTCAGCATACAAGGTTGGTGATAAAGTTTGGTATGCGGGTGATATTACGCGTCCAGGAACTAATTCGGAATATCATTTAGTTGACGAAAGAATAGCTGGTAAAGCGCCACAATCATTAAGTGATGCTGAAGCTGCTGCTGTTCCTTTAACTGCGATCACAGCTTGGGAATTATTATTTGATCGTTTAGCGATTCCACAAGGCGATCAAGCTGCCAATGTGCGCTTATTGGTCATAGGTGCAGCCGGAGGTGTGGGTTCTATTTTAGTTCAACTAGCTTCGCAATTAACGAATGCAACTGTGATTGGTACAGCTTCGCGTCCAGAAAGTCAGGCTTGGGTTAAAGAAAATGGAGCAGATCATGTTATTGATCACAGCAAATCATTTGCTGAAGAATTAAGCAGAGTTGGTGTTGAGAATGTCACCCATGTAACCGCGCTCACATATACTGATCAACACTATGACAAAATAATTGAAGCTATTGCACCACAAGGAAAAATCGCACTGATTGATGATCCTGTTGACGGCTTAGACATTATGAAGCTCAAACAAAAATCAATTTCGTTGCATTGGGAACTTATGTTTACTCGATCAATGTTCCAGACTGAAGATATTGCGGCACAAGCGGCATTACTCAATAAAGTATCAGAGCTTATTGATGCTGGTAAAGTAAAAACTACGATGGGTGAGAATTTTGGCACGATTAACGCTGAGAATTTGAAGCGAGCTCATTCACAAGTTGAAACAAATACTTCAATTGGAAAAATTGTTCTGCAAGGTTTTTAAATTTAACTTGTCTGATTTGGCGAGCGTCATGCTGGCCAGATCAGGCAGATTCAAAGTAAGGAGAAGTACTAATAGAAGTACTAATAAAAGTACTAACTTGAGGTGAACTATGAGCGAAGCAAGTAGCGAAACTGCAGCAGAAAAGCAGAACACTAGTCTCTTATCCAAACTGATAGACACCAGCAAACCTTACATTGTTAAAGGTATTTCGATTAAGTTATATCTAGTTATCGCCGTTCTGGCGATTGCAATTCTTGAATTAGAAATTTTACCCCGAACAGGTGTCACTGGAGCTTTTGCAGTGCTCTGGACCATTGCTTTCTTATTTCAATAAAGTAAGCTAATTTCACACTATCAATTTGGTAGGAGATATAAATGACTGGCTTCAAACTAAAACAAACATCCATTAAACAATTATCATGCTTAGGCGCGGCGCTTTTTGTAGTTGCTTGCGGCGCTGACAATCAACCTAGCATGCAGCCCGCCGAAATGACCGAGCCTGTAGTCGAAGCATTAACATCTGGCTTTTTAAATGAAGCCTTAACTCAAGCTCAAACTGCAGATGGGCAATATATCTCATGGCGTGAGCATCGCATCGATGATGAATTAATGTCAGGGGTTGAACTTAGAGGCAGTGATGGTTTGGTGATGGATGATATCGACGGTGATGGTTACCAAGATATCGTATCAGTTCACGAGGCCGATGATGTTTATGATGGCGAACCAGAAGGGCATATTCGTATTGCCTTTGGGACTGCAGACCCAGATGTTTGGGTTAATGTCACTTTAGCGGAAGGTCCTGAAGCAGGCGCTGCTGAAGATGCAGTCATTGTTGATATAAACGGTGATGGTTTATTAGACATAGTCGCAGCCTGTGAGTTATCACATTTAATTTACTTTGAGAATCCTGGCGCTAATGTTCGAAATGGTGATTGGGATAGATTAATTCCTTCAATTACGAAAGATCGTGGATCTTTCATTCGCGTATTTGCTGCCGACTTTAATGGCGATGGTATCCCTGATTTAGTTGCGCCTAATAAAGGATCACAAGACCCAACCCAGGCCATAGTAGAGCCAAAAGAAATCAGTATTTTTTCAATTGCCAATGGTGAAGGCCTCAATGATGAAGCCTGGAGCGAACATGTTTTAACGCAGGTACCTTGGCCAATAAATTCACAAGCAGTTGACCTGGATGCTGATGGCGATATGGATGTAGTGGCAGCTTCAGTAGCTGAAGAGCGCTCTATGTGGTTTGAAAACGTCAGTCAAAATGGTGAGTTTGATTTTATAGAGCACCCAATGACAATCAGCGAGCCTGGTACAACTGGCGAGCCACCGATAGTTAATGTTTTCAATATGGATGTTTCTGATCTAAACAATGACGGACTCCTTGATATTGTTACCTTTGATACCGCTAGATTATTAGGTATCGATGCTGCATGGATTGAGCAACCTGCTGTCCCGGAAGACCCTTGGGTTATTCATCGCATTGGCTCATATGCACCAGATCAGTTGGTTGGTGTTGGTGTTGCTGATATCGACGGTGATGGAGACGATGACGTTATAACAGGCGGTTATAGTGGCGACTGGTTTTACACCGAAGACTCAACACGCTTACAAGATGGCTTAGCTGACCCTGAAACCGAAAGTGGGCGTTTAGCCTGGTTTGAAAACCAGGGTGATGGACTGGAATGGGTCAGGCATGATTTTTCTCGTCGTGAACGCGGCATGTTCGATAAATTCATTCCACTGGATATCGACGAAGACGGCGATCTGGATTTCTTCACTACACGCGGTAATAGCGGTGAATACGATGGCGTACTTTGGTTAGAACAAGTTCGTACTGAAAATCCCGTGCAAGCATTTGTGTCTGGTCATGAAGTCGATAGTCCAGAAATTCCTTTGCCGCTTTAATATATTTTTAGTTCTGGTAAACGAATTTGATTTCACGCCGAACTTTACTTCATTCCGGCACAGGGTTGTTAGCTCTGCCTATGGCGGGCTGTTTACTTTCCAATCAAACCAATGTTAGTAATGCCTTATATAGTAGTAATGTAAATAATATTGTCATCACTAACTTCGAGTTAATTCCTGTTCGAGTTGCACCTAATACACTTTGGTTGTTCCTACGTTTGCATACTAATGCAGGATTAACTGGTCTGGGTGAAGCTTCAAATGCGTTAACAAAAGATGCAGCAAGTGTAGAATCTCTTCAAGTTGAACTCACAGAGTTCTTTACATTGATTACCAATCGCTCACCATTCGATATCGAACATTTTCGCCAGCAGGGCAGGAGCAGGGCGCTCAATGGGTTGTTATCAGCGAGTGCTTATTCGGCTATTGAGCAAGCGATGTGGGATCTAAGTGGTCATGCCTTAGAAGTTCCAAGTTACCAGCTTTTCGGGGGCAAAGTACGAGATTCATTACCCGTATATGCGAATATTAATCGTGCTGCTAACCCCCGAAACGCAGAAGGTTTCGTAGCAGTAGCGACTAGAGCCTATAACGATGGTTTTCGTGCGATGAAGTCGGCACCTTTTGATAATTTTCCTGTAAATGGAACAGCAACTGAAATTGCATTTCATATTGATAGAGGAATTGAAATTGCTTTCGCCATTCGTGAAGCAGTTGGCGGTGATGTTGAACTGATGCTCGATGGGCACAGTTTTTTTTCCATAGAGCAAGCTATCAATATTGCCGAAAGATTAGAGCCGGTGAATCTGACGTGGTATGAAGAACCAGTTGCGCCTTCATTAGTTGATGCCACGTTGTCGATTAAAAATAATATTCGACAGCCTATGGCGGGAGGTGAACTATTTTTTGGTCTAGAAGGTTTTAAAGAAATCATTCAACGCCAAGCTTTTGATGTCATCATGCCAGACATAAAACATTGTGGTGGTATCAAAGAGATGATTCACATAGCGGCAATGGCAGCAGAAGAGGGCATCATGGTAGCGCCGCATAATCCTAGTGGGCCGGTCTCAACGGCAGCGAGCATCCAGGTTAGTGCTGGCTTGCCAAACTTTAACTTTATGGAACTACAATATGGTCAAGTGCCATGGCGTTCTAATGTGCTTCAGCCGACAGAAGTCTTTGTTGAAGGTATGGTTAAAGTACCTGATTCACCAGGATTTGGAATTGAATTGAACGAAGATGTAATAAAAGAAAATTCGTTACCGGTTTAATTTCTAAAGAACTTTCCATTCTTCAATAAAGTATTTTAGTTTTTCCAAATCATTTTCAATTTGTTCTGCGTTAAGCGTATCTGTTACAGGTATGATGTTTGAAAACTCATTAATAATTTCATTAGTAAGCTCGCCACCAAACCATAACTCATTAATTTCAGAATAAGCGTTTGCTAAGTCATCTGTAAAAACGCCACTGTTAATAAAGCGACTTTTTAAAGGATTCTTGCCCCACATTTGTGCAGCTCCTCCTCCTACGCCGAATCCCAACATCTCACCTAATGCAGCTCCTTCTGGAGAGAGTGATTGATTCAGGTCCCAATTAATTACAGTGAATTTATCATCCTCAACATCGAACCAGAGTAAAAAATTGTGGCCTGGGCCATCCATATCATCCCAATTAGACAGTAAGTCATTGGTGACTACGTACTTAGAAAAACTAGGAATATCTATCCAGTTTTCAAATTCATTATCAAACACTTCATCACTTACAGTTTCTATCCAATTTAATAATTCCAGGACTGGACTAAGATCCCTAACGCCTATCGCACTGACTTGCAAAATTTCTTCCACGTAATTATTAGGGTCCTCTCCTTGATAAGTGAATGTGTTGTCGGAGCGCGATTTATAAAGAACACCTTCTCCTTTATTCAACCCTACCGCATATCCTTGATCAGGATTTTCAATCACTAAACGGGTTGTGGATGGTAAATCATTCACCTGCATAGTAATGAACGAATATTTTTGTGAATATTGGCCGGAGTCGGCAATTAGTTGTAATGCAATTGCTTCATTGGCAGCAGTGCCGCCATTTGCACCAGTACGTATCGCCAAATCTGAATGGCCTTGGTAAACACGACCTTCTGAAAATTTAGAAAAACTTAACAGGAAAGGTAAGGTTGCCGGATTTTCAAAAGTTGGGCTGCCTATAGTAGGAGGAAAGGGATTAGGGGGATCATTAGGTCCGCCTAAGCCAAATAAGGTTGAGTTGCCTTTTAAACGAATTCCAACATCAGGTATAAAAGTGCCATCAATAATAGCGTCAGTTACTATCCAAGATTTTTCACCCAGTGTTAAGAAATTAGTTTGGAGCTCTTCTAATTGATAACTATCGACAGTAAGTGAAATTGAATGTGGCTGGCTAAGGTCAAAAAAATCTATATTACCTTCAATATATTCAACTGTGTTTGAGACAAGCGTGCCACCAGTAGTAAAAACAACTGGTCCTAATTGAACAGAGCCCAAGAACACCCCTAACAACGCTATTGCGATAATTGACGTAAAAATAAGTTTTACATTATGCCGTAATTTTACCGGCACTAATTTTTTCCATATAGAACGCTGGGTATTCATTTCGTTTGGCATTGGTGCTAATAATTAGAATCAAAGATGCTGATATTTTATCAACAAATAATTAAGGGCAATGAGTATTAAATAAGGAAATATTAATTTTAATAGGTAAGGTGCATTAAAAATTTATTTTTATTGAACGTCTAGCATCGCTTGCTCAAGTACTGGGTCGAGCTTCATAAAATATTCTCTAGATGTTGTTCCCACATTTATGTGCGGCTGATGGGTAAGGCGGTCCTTATTGCTTGAATCAAACTCGTGATAAGCAGTGGCTATTCGAAAATCATCTTAGCCGGCGTCCAACTAGTTTTTTTAATGTCTGCTTTCAGCCAGAAGCGGACATAATTGCCTCATTCTTCTTTACTCTTATTAGCCAGCTTATAGGCATTTTTCTCCCAATTTTGACCGTCAAATTCGTTCACGCTGACTGATCTAGGTTTAGTATCCAAACAGTTGATATTGACGTCAATTCCATCTGGGTTTGAACGTGGTATATAAAATGGCTTTACGCCACAAACTTTACAAAACTTATGCTTTGCCACATGTGTATTGAATGAATATATAGTTATCGATTCACTGCCAGTAAGAAGCTTGAAATTCGCTAAAGGTAGAATCAGGTGTAGAAAACCTGATTTTGAACACACTGAGCAGTTACAAGATTCTGCTTCAATATCCTCGGGAGCTTCAACTTCAAATTTTATCGCTCCACAATGACAACTTCCTTTATATTTCATTTTTTTCCAAGATATCTAATGAAAAGATTAAAAAGTAAGTAGTTATTTAGGACCAAATCTATAATAAATTTAGCACTGTTTAATTTTGGTATTATCCACCTAGATGCGGTTGATTTCATCAATAAATTAACACAACATTACAAAAGTCCTTAAAAATAGGGCATCTATGTAGCTGGCATTATTATTGCTTTATTCTTCCTCTACCTGTTTGAGCTGTTGCATTACATAAGCTTAGATTTGGAAATAAATAACTCCAAATAATTAATTGGAACATAAAATTATGGACACAGTTGTAAGTAGAACATTCAAATTCCTCTGTATTGGACTGGCAGTTCTAATAAGCCTGATGGTTTTTTTTGTAATAGCTAGCCTCATCTGGATAAAGCTTGGGAAGGTGAGTAATGAACGGATCATGGCAATCGATACACCAGAAGGTATTAATGTCATTGAAACAACAAACATTGGCGGTATCGAGCAGTTTATTCAGATACGAGGCGAGGATTTAGATAATCCAATAATTTTATCGATTCACGGTGGCCCTGGTAGTACTAACTTGCCCATGGCTTACGAATTCCAGAAACCATGGGAGGAGCACTTTACAGTCGTGCAATGGGAGCAGCGTGGTGCTGGCTTAACACATGGTCTACATGGCGAAGATATTGCTGACACAATTACTTTTGATCGAATAGTGCTTGACGGAATAGAGCTGGCCCAATATCTATTGGAACGTTTTGATAAGAATAAGGTTATTTTACTTGGTCATTCCTGGGGATCCATGATTGGCACTTATATGGTTGACCTAAGCCCAGAATTATTCTACGCCTATGTTGGTGTAGGACAAATGGTCAATACACTTGAAACAAATCTTGTTAGTTATGAATATGTTCTAGAGCAATCTCAAGTAGCTGGAGATTCGAAAGGTACAGAACAATTGTTAGAGATTGGGCCACCACCTTGGGGACCAACACCTGAAGAAGCCCGTGAAAAGCTTAGTATTCAACAAAGTTATTTAATGCCATACAACGGTTCAATTTACGGTTATGATTCTTTTCTACAGTTGATTGCAATTATGTTGCGCGTGCCTTATACGCCCATTTCTTATATGTTTGATTATATTAATGGTTCTACCTTTTCTTCAGTAAGCCTACAAGATGACTTGGAAAACTTCGACCTAAGAAAATTAGATGGAAAGTATGAATTACCAATGTTCTTTTTGCTGGGCGCTAATGATTATTAAGTTCCTTCAGTAATCGCAGCACGGTACCTTGAGGAAATAGATGCCCCTTATAAAGAGTTAGTTTTAATTGAACGTGCTGCACACTTTCCACAACTGACTCGGCCAAATGCTTTTCTTGATGCACTAGTCAATAAAGTTAAGGCATATGCGGAAATGCAGTAACTGATTATGCTGTTTTACAGCTGAATAGTTGGTGGGTAGCTAAGGTTCGTTTTCGGCCAGAAGTAGAATTTAACTTATTTCACAAGATTAGAAGATTCAACCTGCCCAAAGTATTATTGATAGATAGTTTTTTAACATTATAAAAGAATGGGAATGAAAAATGTTCAATAAGCTTTTTACTAGTAGATTACTAATTATTTTTTCATTGGTGATCAGCACAACAATGCTTGCACAACCGCCTGGTGGTAGCGTCTCTCCACAACGAACCATTACTGAAATTGGTGATGGCCTTTACAGAGTGAATACAGGCCCAGGTGTATCGGGTGTATTTGTTTTTCTAGTCACTGACGAAGGCATTTTAATTGTAGACCCATCAAACCCAGATGTTTCTGAATGGTTGATAGAGGAACTTAATACCAGGTTCCCAGGACAGGAAGTCAGGTATGTTGTAGAAAGTCATTATCATTGGGATCATGTCAGAGGTTCGAGTAGATTCGAAGACACCGCTATTTTCATTGGTCATGAAAATTTGCTCACAAATTTAGATGCCAACATCGCAGAAGCTCCACCTCCAGGTAACACGCGAGATGAGAATGGAGACAGTCTCTTAGCCAGAAGTGAAGCGCAAACCGGAACACTATCAAACTTCGATGCAATGGATCTTAATGCCGATAACATTCTAACTCAGGCAGAATTAACAACAGGAATTGTTCGTCCTGATATCGTTTTTTCTGACAGACTTGAATTGGATTTTGGCGGTAAGAGAGTTACCTTGATCTGGTCTCAAAATCGTCATACTAACGATTTGATTGATGTTTATTTTCCCGACCACAAGGTTCTATATGCTACTGACTATGTATGGATTAACAGAATGTGTTGTAGGTTTGAGTTCGATGGTCGCCCTTTAAGCACCTGGATTGAATCAATACGTGATCTTGAAAATCTAGACTTCGATATATTAATTAATAGCCATTTTGCTACAGGCAGTAAAGCCGATTTGATTGGTTTTCGTCGCCAACTAGAAGATTTTGGCTATGCAGTTGCAGAAGCTATAGCAAATGGAAACTCTCTGGAAGAAATACAATTAATACTGCGATTGGACGAGTATTCGAACTTAGAAGGCTATGACAGTCAATGGGATGCAATAATTGCGTCTTTTTATGGTAGCTTAATGCTCGAATAGAATTATAAATGACTGCAAAAGACCCAAAGCAGACAGTTAAAATAACAACCTTCAAGAAAATGAAAAGTACTAAAGGGAACAAAATGACTGACTATCACAAACCACAAGCTCACCGATTAAGTTATACCTTCACGACTTTAACCTTAACACTGGCCCTTGCTTTTCTAATCGCATCATTACCTTCACCGGTATTTGCGCACCATTCAACGGCGATGTTTGACACTGATAACCCTATTGCAGTTACCGGGGTCGTTGCAGTCGTCAACCTCAAGAATCCACACAGCCTTATTTATATAATCGCCACTGATGAAGAAGGCAATGAAGTTCAGTGGGTGCTTGAGGCCGAGCCACTAATAACGCTGACACAAAAAGGCTGGACAACAAGCACTTTGCAGGCAGGTGAGACCGTCACAGCTTATGGTGGCCCCGCTCGTAATGGGAGCCCTGCAATGATTCTGCGGGCTATTGAACTTTCTGATGGCCGTGTGATGGGAACATAAATAGAGAATTTAAATAAAGAATTTAAATAGAGAGACCTTAAATGAAAACAATAATATCTAAACTCTTACTTGCAATTCTATTGCTTCCATTAGCCATCACTATTACTGCTTCGCCTGCTTCGGCGCAAGCGTCGGCATCGGCACAAGCTGCAGCTCTGGGCCGTAGTTGTGCTTTACCAGAGCCATTCCCTTGCCCTGTTGCGCGAATTGTGGAGCTGACAGTTGAGCCATCTACTATCGAGCCAGGTGAGTCAGCTCGTATAACCTGGGCGACAGAGAACCCGAAAGACATGACAATAAGCCCTACTATTGGCCGAGTCATTGCGCGTGGCACTGTTCCGGTCACACCATCGGCAACCACCACCTATACCATTAAATCTAGCAATGGGCCGGATGGTGAAGAAGTAAGCCAATCGGTAACACTTACTGTGCGTGGCACCCAGCCGGTCGCAATTATAGAAAGTGATGAACCTCGACCTATACCTCGCATGCCAAATGGCAAGCCAGATCTTCAGGGTGTATGGCATGGTGGGGCGTGGTATATAGGTGCCG
The DNA here is from genome assembly GCA_029246545.1 of Gammaproteobacteria bacterium. Classification (GTDB taxonomy): domain Bacteria; phylum Pseudomonadota; class Gammaproteobacteria; order Pseudomonadales; family Pseudohongiellaceae; genus UBA5109. The sequence goes on along the minus strand of JAQWMX010000005.1, from coordinate 91,755 downwards.
AAGATTATGATCGTGGTGGCCTACCAAGAATACCAACCCCAAATCCAGGCTTTGAGCACCTTGCTGTAGTAGATGGCCCTCTGGATGTTGGGCAAGGCTGCACGATAAGGACTGTGCCGTGGCTCTATGGTCCCATATACCATTTCCAAATTGTGCAGACGGACGATGTCATAATCAGTATGGCTGAACGTTTGCATCTTCATCGAATTTTCCAGATGAATGCAGAACATTCAGACGACGTAATGAATGGAGAGGAGCTTAGCTACCTTGGTAGTTCTGTCGCTTCTTGGGATGGAGATACGCTTGTTATAGACACAAGGGGCTTCAATTTAGAAACCCATGTAGGCAAACGAGAATACGGCCAATTAGGCGGCTGGAGACACTCGACAAATCTGCATATGGTTGAACGTATCACACGGATTAATTACAACACACTTGAGATAGAGACCACACTTGACGATCCAGAGCTGTTTGAGGGGCCTTGGCGCAGAGTTAATCGCCATGAGCTGCGTCCAGAGTATCGTCTATTGCCAGAATTCATCTGTGTACAGACAGAAGACTTTTATGAAGATATTACAGATGGGCTTGAAGAAATTCCTGATGCTCCCTGGCTTCTAATGGACCCAACAAATGCAGAAAGAGGGCTATGAATATCATCATTGCAACAACGCAACGACTGATTAATTGATGGCATTGAAATATCTTAAATATTACTTTTACTTATGTCCGCTTTTAGTAGAAAGCGGACCTTAACTCATTATTATAATCTTTAAAAATTGCAGACTGACTAATCAATCTATATTCATAGTCTACTGTTGTAGTACAAAATTATTTTTTACAAAAAAGTTATTAAAATTACTCTAGTATGAAACGTTATAAAATTTTGCATCAAACCTCTTATGAATTCTCTGAGGAGGTTCAATTCCTACCTCATACTTTACGCCTACGCCCAAGAGAAGGGCATGAGCTACGTATTGAGAATTCTCTACTGGATATTTCTCCAAATGCTTCGCTCCGTTGGCATCGAGATGTAGAAGGAAATTCAGTTGCTACTGCATCATTCAGTGACAAGGCGCAGACCTTAACAATAAATAGCGAAATAATTATCCAGAAATATGATCAAGAGCCCTACGATTTTTTAGTGGCTGATTATGCAGTGGATTATCCATTTAACTACAGCGATGAAGATCAAGCACTATTATCGCCTTACATGAAAAAGGCAGGGGAAAAGGAGCAAGGCGGATTAAATAAATTATTGTTTAATGTTTCTCAACCGAGTGTAGCTATTCAAACTTTTGCTTTGCTGTTGCGTTTAAATAAACATATTCATCAAACGGTGTCTTATAAAAGACGAGAAGAAGAAGGGGTGCAGTCGGCCGGAGAAACCCTTAATTTGTGTTCGGGATCTTGCCGTGATTTAGCTTTCTTATATATGGCTGCTGCTCAGCAGTTAGGTTTCGCGGCCAGATTTATTAGCGGCTATATTTATTCGGCAACAGATATAATTCAGTCTGGTGCAACTCATGCCTGGGTTGAAGTTTTTATTCCTGGTGCTGGTTGGAAAGGCTTTGATCCAAGCATAGGCAATATTGTTGGCACTGAACATATTGCAGTCGCAGTCGCTAGGTTACCTGAATCTGTTCCACCAGTTTCAGGTTCTTTCATTGGTCAACCTGGTGCTAACATGACAGTTAATGTTTGGGTGACAGAACTGCTTTAAGGTTATTTTAAGAACGGGTGAGGCAAAACAAACAAGATGTGGTTGCAAACAAGCTGTGAACTAAAATTTGTTATCGAATTTCCTACTCCATTCGTCATGATGCTGCGCCCACGAAGTGGCGCGCAGCAGTGGATTGCCAAAGAAGAATTCCTATTAAGTCCAAGTATTCCTGCTTACGAATTTACGGATGACTATGGCAACCTTTGCCAACGAATGGTTGCCCCTCCGGGTGAGTTTAGTGTTTATACGTCGGCTCAGGTTATGACCTCAGATGAAACTGATGTGGAACCTGGCGGAGCGTTTATTGATGTGCAGAATCTACCAGATGATGTTTTGAAATATTTATTACCGAGCCGTTATTGCGAGTCAGATCGCTTCGGCGAAATGGCAACGAAAATAACCGCAGACTTAACCTTAGGCTATGATCAAGTGGCAGGAATTGAAAGTTGGTTACACGACAAGGTGAAATATATGCCGGGCAGCAGTTCTGTACCTTTATCAGCAATTGAAGTGAATCAGCAACAGTCGGGTGTGTGCAGGGATTTATCCCATTTAGGAATCGCACTATGCCGGAGTCTAAGTATTCCAGCACGTATGGTGGTTGGTTATTTACACGGACTCGAACCGATGGAGTTGCATGCTTGGTTTGAAGCATTTGTTGCCGGGCGCTGGTACACTTTTGATGCTACTCAGAATATAAAACGAGTTGGTTATGTTGCAACCGGTTATGGGCGTGATGCCGCCGATGTAGCTATCTATAATCAGTTTGGACCGCCAGTGTTCCCAACTCTGCAAACAGTGACCGTCGATAAAGTCTAAATTTTACTTCTACTCTACTTCATTTCTTCGTTATTGATTATTTTAACTGAGTATAGAAAATTTAAGCAGTCAGCTGAAAATAAATCCACACTAAGGTCACGGCGGTGAAGATAATAATTGTCGAATAGCTCCAGGTTTTAAGCCCCGGCCCCGGTCTTTCTTGTGGGGGAATATCATCAGAAAAAATGATGACATGATTAAAGGTGGCAATAATTGGCGTGACGATAAAACCTATAGCAGTGATCAGATCGATAAACTGAGTAAATGAACTCATAAATAAGAAATACACAGCACCTACTAAAATAAATAAAACAATAAAAAGAGCGATGTAAAGATTTGATTCTTTTATTGAGTTTTTTACATTCGGCCATAGTGAATCAATCACGCCGACTATCAGGCGAGGGAAGCCATCGGCCAGAGCTAATAAGGTGGAATACATAACAGCGATAATTGTGGCGGCAATTAATACAAATACCCAAGATCCGATAGTACTGGTAAATAAACTGATGATTTGCACAGAAAAACCAGCACTATCATTAGCAATGGTGCCGCCAGCTCCGCGAATCACAATGTAGCCAAGAATGACAAAACAAGCGGCTAAAAAGATTGCTGAGACGTAACCCACATGAAAGTCAAAATCGGCTTCTTTTCTGGTGAAGGGCCTGTCGGTAATCGTTTTCTTTCTTGCAAGAACCCAATTAGAAAGCAAAACGGCACCTATTATTCCTGTAGGCATCCATCCCGCAATACTGACTAAAAATAAAGTCGTAGGTCGATCAAAAGCCAGCTCACTAATAGGCTCTAAATTTGACGATTCAAATCCGGTTAGTGCAATAAAAGTTGTTATTAGTGTCGTTATACAGAAACCAATCACCAATACCTTACAAAATGATTCCAGGGCTTTGTACTTGCCAACAATTAATATCATGATAGTAATGAAGATCAGAATCATAGATAGGACGGTTGTTTGCATTGATAGATTGAACACACTTTTTATAATGCCGCTGGTGACCAGTGATGCTGCAGAAGTGGCAATAGTGATTTCAACTAAAATAAGCGCTAGAAAAATATACATATACCATCTACCTCGTTTCGCATAACCATCGATAACTGAATGGCCAGTAATAGCTGCGTAACGAGAACTAAAAAGAAAGGTTGGGTATTTAACAAGACAGACTAGAACTACTAATAAAATCATGCTTAAGCCATAGGTGGCCCCCGCACGAGTTGATTGCACAACATGGGAAGTACCAACAGCTACAGCTGCAAAAATTAAACCAGGGCCAAGATTGTTTTTTAGAAAGTTAATCATTGTTGGCCGAACTCCTTATTGTAGTTTTTTATTCAGAATATCTGCAGCGGCTAAACGACTAGAAATGACGCATCCGCCTAAAAATGTTCCTTCAAGTGATCTTAAACCATGAACACCACCGCCACCATAGCCAGCTGCTTCACCAACTGCATAAAGGTTAGGGATTGTTTCGCCAGCGGCTGATAATACACGTGATTCAAGGTTAGTTTGAATGCCGCCCATGGTTTTACGTGAAAGAATATGTTCCTTAACAGCTATTAATGGATAGGCTGATTTATCATCTACTTTTTGATCTTTACAGGTGCGTATGGCGTCGAGTGGATATTTTCTGACTTGGCGAATAAGGTCGCGTTGTCTGTCATAGTTTCCACTATTAGGGCCGGCTGCCTCATCAAATTTTTGGATAGCATCAGCCATGGCTTTGCTGTCTATTTTTACACCTGGAGAAAGTGCCTGCATTTTTTTTGCAAGTTCAGCAACAGAATTAGCAGTAATAAAACTCTCACAATTCGTCAACATGTCATCGACCAGGTCCTTAGCACCGAATAAAATACCCTTAAGGAAGCGAAATAATTTTTTATCACGAATTGCGGGGTTATGTTCTGAACCTGAAATTGATAATTCTCTGACTGCAATTTTCATATTCATCACTTGCCAGGAATATTTGTGCTTTTGCTTACAAATAGTCTCAACTTGATGACGTGCGTCATAACCGGCAACTAGTGGATCAGGGCCAAATCTTCTGCCATTGCTGTCTAACCACAGTGCGGATTTACAGGGCAAAATGCTTAAGCCATGTTGGGGGTGTCTTGGCTTGGGATGATCGACACCACCCGAATATAGCCACAATTTATCCATATGGGTAACATTCGCGCCAATGTTTGTTGCCGACGCATGCAAAATTCCATCTGCATACTTATGTGAGCCGTTGAGAATTGTTTGTGGTGGCTCTCCCCAGGGCTTATACCAGTTAGCTTTAACTTGATCAATGCTTCCGCAAATTCCACCTGAAGCGATTATTGTATTGTCAGCTTTTACTGTGAAGTATTTACGGGTTGGCTCTTCTATGCCTCTTAAGCCGGAAATTAAACCATCCTTATGAATAATTTTTGTGACTTTATGCTGAAACAAAATTCTTAAGTTAGCAATATTTCGATGGTTTAAAAGTCTATTTACCAAAGTATCAGTTAGGCCTTTGCCACAGCCCCAAACAATGTGAAATCTAGGTACAGAATTACCCGGATTTTTATCGGAGATTCGTTCTACCCAATTAACTACAGGCAAAAAGCCAACACCTTGTTTGCGTAGCCACTTATAACCTAGTTGAGTGCAATTATTGACATAAAACTCAGCCCATTTTTTAGGCCAAATATCTTCTTTCCCAAATTCAGCATTTGCAAGCCAGTCGATTAAAGCAAGATCAGCATTATCTTTAATACCAGTCCAACGTTGCTGAGGAGTGTCAACGAAAAACATGGCGCCAAATGATTCTTTAGCTAGTCCGCCAATTAATTGTTCTTTATCACGATCGACAAGAATTACTTTTAAATCGGATTCAAGAAGTTCCAACGCTGCGACGATACCGGAGATGCCAGCCCCTGCAATGGCAACATCAGCTTTGTAAGTAGCGTCCGCACTAAGCTTAAAATTTTTATTAATTGCCATATTCTTAAGAAGGGGTTTGTTATTTTTTATTTTCAGGATGTATTTATTTTCAGTATTAAGCAACTAATTTTTTCTTAACATTCTATTCTTTTGGAAGACCGGCATCAAAGCTGTCAGAATCGATCCAATGACTAATAATAAAGCTCCAATAATTGAAATAAAACCAAGCTGGTCTGTATATTGATAAGAAGGGTATATAAAGACCAATATTTTCAGTGAAGCGATTGTGAAAAGTGGAGCTAGTGTTAGCACTGCGCTTACTTTTGAGGCATCCCAGCAGTTTAAAGCTTCGGCAAAACAGCCATAGGCAACTAAAGTATTGACACAGCAAAAAAGTAATAAGAATAATTCTGTTGTCGATAATTGAAATACGCTTAATGGTGAGGAAGATGGTAATAACAACAACACGGACAATATATAAATTACTAATAATATTTGAGGAGATGTAAAGTTTACTAATAACTGCTTCTGTAATAATGCATAACCGGTCCAGGTGAAAGCAGCTATTACCAGCATTAACACACCGAAAGTCTCTCGGTTATCAATGTTTATAAATTCTTTTAAACGACCATTAAAAAATAGCAGTAAGCCAAGGATAATTAAAAATGTGCCGATTTTTTGTACAGTAACGAATGCTTCTTTATAAATGAATACTCCGCCTAGAATAAGAAACAAAGTAGATAGTTGAATAACCACTTCGCTGGTTTCACCGTTAACAAAGTAAAGGCTATAAGAAAAAAAGAAATAATTACTGCTAAGGCCAAGAGTCGCCAGTAAAAGAAAAACGATGGTTTGCTTATTGAAAAGTTCTAATTTAGGCAGTTTTTTGGTAAATGCGAGCCACACCAAAAGCGCTAACCCAGCAGCAATAAATCGATACCAGACAATTGTGCTTGCATCCATGCCAGCCAGTAATTCTTTTATGGCGATGGGGATTACACCCCATAAAATGGCGGCAGTTAAAGACAAGAAAAAACCAGCTACATGATTTTGGGCAGGCTTATGCATTAGGTGAGTTTTAGAGTCGTTGAAAAAAGAGACATGCTACCACGCAGTATTGATTTGTGACTGAGAAAATACTTCCAATCACAAAAATAAATTGCAGAAAAATAGAGCAACATTGCAATCTTCTTATAATTTTCTTCTATAAGTCTTTCTTTGCTATAGTCTAGCTATTAAAACATTAAGTCAGTAGCCATTAGGCTCAGAATTTTCCAGCAGGAGCACTTTCACTTATGTATCTAATTCGAATTAAATCACTAGTTTTTTTATCAAATTTTATAAGTATCTTTATTGCCATGATATTCCTTAGTACAACACTACAAGCGCAGCCTTATCCTGCTGCACTGAGTGGTGCGAACTATATGCATAATTTTTATTTTCCACCTTCACCCAGCTCGACCCCATGGGCTCCAGCTTGGTCTCCAGATGGACAATGGCTGGCGGTGGCTATGCAAGGCAGCATTTGGAAGGTTGATCCCAGCAACGGCAATTCATATGAATTGAGCTATAACGAGGCCTATCATTCATCTCCAGATTGGTCACCAGATGGGCGCTATATAATTTATACCGCTGATTATGATCATCAACGTATTCAGTTAGAGATTTTAGATACACAATCCGGCGAGAGTCGAAAACTGACTGACGATCAAGCTATCTATACAGACCCGGTATTTTCACCAGATGGATCTAAGGTGGCCTATGTTTCTACCAATCCAAACGGTTATTTTAATGTTTACATTCGCGCTATAGAAAATGGCTCTTGGAGTGGAGAACCGATAGCTGTCAGTCGTGATAATGCTTATGGCAACAATCGTCTTTATTTCGGTAATTACGATATGTATATCACTCCTACTTGGTTGCCATCAGGTGATGAGTTGTTGTTGGTTTCTAACCGAGACGTGCCATTAGGTTCAGGTAATGTATTAAGAGTGCCTGCAATTGAAGATGGCATATTGCAAGCGACTACTGTGTTAGCTGAGCAGACTTTATACCGAACTCGTCCGGACGTTTCTATTGATGGTAAACGATTTATTTATACCTCGACCAGTGGATCAGCTGATCAATTTAACAACCTTTATGTGCAACCGACAGTTGGAGGCGAACCATATAAAATGACGTTTTTTCAACACGATGCTTTTCATCCACGTTGGTCACCGGATGGAGAACAGATTGCATTTATTTCTAATGAACCAGGTCTGTCACAGCTTATGTTGCTTGAAACTTATGGAGGCAAGCTAACTTCAGTTGCTATCACTGAGCAGCACTATAAACGCCCAACCGGTATCGTTAGTGTCAGAGTGGTCGATACCGACGATTCTGCATTGACACATAATCGCGTGCATATGCAAACAGCTGACGGCAAGTTTTATGCGCCAAGAGATGCTTATGCGCGAGCTGGCAATGTTGGTGATCAGATATTCCATAATGAAGGTGAGTTCCAAGTCACCTTGCCAGTTGGAGACGCCAGTTTCACCTTTGTAAAAGGTTTTGAATATTTTCCGCAAACAATCGAGGTTGAGGTAGAAGCGGGTGAAGTAACTCAGCTGAATATTGCCTTAGAAAAAATGACCGATATGGCAGCGAAAGGTTGGTACAACGCCTCGACTCATGTACACGCTAATTATGCAGGCAACTTACACAATACACTTGAAAATCTGATGATGATGTCGCGTGCCGAAGATCAGGATTTAGTATTGGAGCAAGTGGCAAATAAAGATAACCGCATTTTGGATTATCAGTTTTTCGAGCAGGGCGGAGGCGCGCACTCTGTTTCAGAAGAAGATCAGATTGTTGTAGTAGGACAGGAATTTAGGCCACCATTTTATGGCCACGTGTTTATGTTTGGCATGGAAGAACATTTAATTTCTCCATTTGTTACAGGTTATGAAGGCACCGCCATTGAAAGTCTTTATCCCAGTAATACTGATATGTTTATTAAAGCTAAAGAACAAGGCGCTATTACAGGTTATGTGCATCCTTACAATGGGGAGACTGACCCCTTAGATGGCAACTTGGGTGGTGGGAAAGGTTTTATCGTTGATGCTGCACTTGGCACGACAGATTCACTAGAGTGGTCAGATGCTGGCACTGCAGGATTCTATCCTTTATATGCTGTTTGGAATAATGGTCTTCGTGTTACGGCTGTTGGTGGTGAAGATTCAATATCTTCATTACACCGTAGTAAATTAATTGGTTCATTTAGAACGTATGTTTACACAGCTAATGCTGGATTAAATATGGATGCCTGGTTTGATGGCTTAGTTCGTGGACGCGCATTTGTTAGCTCTGGACCGTTGTTGGAAATGCAAATTGGTTCTGCATTACCTGGCGATACTATTGAGTTGCCGGCCAGTGGCGGCAGTGTAAATATTACCGGTCAATTGCGCTCTATTACTGAGCTTAACGAAGTAACGTTGGTCTGCAACGGAGAGCTTGTCGAGACTTTTGCTTTAGGTAGAAATAGAAATAGTTTAGGTATTAATTATGACGTTAATATTGATCGCAGCGGCTGGTGTCATTTGCGTACTGAAGGAGATGCATCTGAGCGTTTTCCTATGGATGTTGATTATGCGCAAGCATTTACTAATCCCATTTGGTTTCAGGTTGGTGATGAGCCAATTCAAAATCCTGAATCTACAGATTATGCCTTACGTTGGATTGATAAGTTACAGGAGCTGGCTGATGTTTGGCCGGGTTGGCGTTCGGAGACAGAAAGAGCACATGTGTTTGGTCAATTTGAACAAGCGCGTCAGGTTTATCGCAGCAAATTGAATTAGAAAAAGAATTAAGAGGCAGTAAATGTCGTATCAGAAGGAGTACCAATCTTCGATCGAAGACCCTGCAGGTTTTTGGGGCGATAAAGCTAAACTAATCGATTGGTATAAATTTCCTAAGAATGTTCTCAGCACCGACGAGCAGGGAGTTGAACGTTGGTTTGCTGATGGTGAATTAAACACCTCTTACCTCGCGCTTGATTATCATGTCGAGAATGGTCGTGCTAAACAGTTGGCGCTGATTTATGACTCGCCAGTTACAGATAGTAAGCAAACCTATACCTATCGAGAGCTACGTGATGAGGTTGCGCTTTGTGCCGGCATGTTGAAACAACTTGGCGTGGATAAAGGTGATCGTGTGATTATCTATTTGCCAATGATTCCTGAAGCGGCTATTTCGATGTTAGCTTGTGCTCGTCTCGGTGCAATTCATTCTGTTGTTTTCGGTGGCTTTGCTCCCCCTGAACTGGCGGTTCGTCTAGATGATTCCACGCCAAAAGTTCTACTAACTGCTTCCTGTGGCATCGAGGCTAAACGAATTATTGAATATAAACCATTAATCGATGAAGCCATTAGTCTTGCAAATCATAAGCCTCAAAATGTTGTGGTTCTACAACGCGAACAGTCTGTTGCCAGCATGGATAATGAAGGTGATCTGGATTGGGCTGAAAGTCTAAATCAGGCTACTTCGGCAGATTGTGTGCCTGTCTTAGGAACTGATCTACTCTATATTCTTTATACCTCTGGAACCACCGGTAAACCCAAAGGGGTAGTGCGAGAAAACGGCGGGCATGCTGTTGCAATGAAATACAGCATGAAAGCCATCTACGACATGGAACCTGGTGATGTATTTTGGGCGGCATCTGATGTGGGTTGGGTAGTAGGACATTCCTATGTTGTTTATGCGCCATTGCTTTATGGTTGCACAACTATAATGTATGAAGGTAAACCAGTAATGACGCCAGATGCGGGTGCTTTTTGGCGGGTGATTGCTGACTATAATGTTCAGGCTATCTTTAGTGCGCCAACAGCTTTTCGCGCAATTAAAAAAGAAGACCCTGCAGGCGAGCTGGCTAAGCTTTATGACATTACCTGCTTAAAGACAATTTTTGCAGCAGGTGAGAGACTCGATCCACCAACTTATGAATGGCTGAGCGAGACCTACAAACTGCCTATAATTGATCATTGGTGGCAAACAGAAACTGGTTGGGCGATTGCATCTAATCTATTTGGTATTGAACGCATGCCAGCAAAACCAGGTTCTTCTACTATGCCTGTACCGGGCTTTAATATTGATATTCTTGATGACGAAGGCAATGTATTGGGTCCTAATGAACAGGGTTTTATTGGGATTAAACTGCCCTTACCACCGAGCTGTTTGACTTCTATTTGGGGTGATACTGAGCGCTATAAAGAATCCTATCTTGAACAATTCCCAGGATATTTTGCTACTGGTGATGGTGGCTATTTTGATGAAGATGGCTACCTTTACATCATGGGTCGGGTTGATGATGTCATTAATGTGGCAGGCCATCGCTTATCGACTGGAGAAATGGAAGAAATTGTCGGTAAGCATCCAATGGTGGCTGAATGTGCTGTGATTGGACGCAGTGATGAGCTTAAAGGCCAGATGCCAATGGGTTTTGTTGTCATTAAAAATACTTCAGCTACAAGCACAGATGAAACCAATAGCGAGATAGTTAATGAGCTGGTTCAAATGGTGCGTGAAGAAATTGGTGCAGTCGCGGCTTTCAAAGAGGCGCTTATAGTTTCACGCCTACCTAAGACTCGCTCGGGCAAAATTTTACGTAAAACTTTACGCGCTATGGTAGATGGAACTGAGCATACAGTGCCGTCAACTATTGAAGATCCAGCAGCACTTGATGAAATTAAAGCGCTTTTGTAAAAGCATTTTTATATATTCTAACTATTTCCTTTACTAGGCATTTACGTCTATAACGACACGGCCTTTAACTTGTCCCTGTAAAATTTTTCCAGCTAGATCAGGTACATTTTCTAGTGGTTCAACACTGTAGGTTTCAGCCAGTTTATTTAGATCAAGAATTTCGGCTAGCCTTTCCCAAGCGCGTTGACGAATTTCTATGGGCGCCATTACAGAATCGATTCCGGCTAATTTAACGCCACGTAAAATGAAAGGAATCACTGAGGATTTAAAATCGGCTCCACCAGTCAAACCACACATCGTTACGATGCCGGCATATTTTGTTTGTGCGATAGCAGATGCAAGAGTGTTGCCGCCAACACAATCAATTACAGCTGACCATGTTTCTGCTTCCATCGCTTTAGGGTCACGTGCTAACTCATCTCTTTCGATAATCTCAGATGCGCCTAGGCCTTTTAAGAAATCTCCATTTTCAGCAACTCGGCCACTTGAAGCTACTACTTCATAACCTAATGCTGATAACAAGTTAATTGCAACGGTTCCAACACCGCCAGAGGCGCCAGTTACTAAAACTTTGCCGTCTTCTGGTTTAACACCATGATCTTCAATTGCTAAGACGCAAAGCATAGCAGTGTAGCCTGCCGTGCCAATTGCCATTGCTTGTTCTAGGGAAATCGCATCGGGTACGCGAATTATAAAGTCTGGGTTGATGCGAGCTTTTTGTGCATAGCCTCCATCATGTCTTTCAGACAAGCCATAACCATTGACAAGAACACGATCGCCTGCCTGCCAATTAGAATCAGCAGATTCAGTTACTGTGCCTGATAAGTCGATACCACCAATTAATGGCATTGTTTGTGGAATTTGAACCGGACTATGCTCGAACATAGCCAAACCATCTTTGAAGTTTACAGTCGAATAGGCGACATCAACATGTACTTTTTCATCAGGTAAATCAGCTGATGTTAGTTCAGTTAATCTGCCTTTTTTTACATCGTCGATATTATCAAAAACAATTGCGTTAAAAGTGTCACTCATAAAATAATACTCTACTGTTATGTCAAAAGTTGGATCAAGGGCTGTTACTTAAAGTTCGATCGAAAACTATAATTATAAAGTTTTAAAATTTATTTATCTGCATTAATTACCGTCTTCTTAAAGCTTCTTGTAAGCGCATTCCTCCCATAGGTAAATAATCCCCGCTTTGTGTTAATACTGAATTTCCCATTAGGTTTGTTGATTCTTGATCTAGGGCAGGGTTGGCATTGATGGTAATAAACTCGCCTGGCATTAAAGATTCTTCATTCCAGCCAACACTCGATAGTGCAATAGGTGCAGGGCCCTCAATTCTTCTTATGATTATAGTGTTACTAGTATTAAGTGTTTCAATATCGATATAGATATGTGGATTAGCCCAACTAAAAGCTACTACTGTGCCTTGTAAATTTACTTCACGCTCGAAGTCATAAGTCGAGGTGCTGTGATGCGCAATGACAGAATGAGTAAATAGAAATAATGAGAATAACTGTATAAATATTTTCATGCTTTTAAATTCAGACTTATTATTTATTAAATCGTTGGAAGTGTTGATCTAATAATCGTTACAGTATTTTAGATCATTGTAGCGCCAATATTTTTTTTATCGCCAAAGAAAAGGCTATTTAAGCTATATCTGATGTCTCCGTGAAGTATGGAAATAATATGAACAATATACGCGCCATATTGCTAATTCATTGCTTTAATCTACACTAGCCCCGGCTCAAACCACTAATAATCCGTATCTTGTACAGCCACTATTGCTGTTTAGACGCTGTTAAGAAATAAAGTAACAATTCGCGAGAAACTAGGTCTCTTCAAGAAGCACTTATTTCCATTTATGAATAAATTATTAATTTCATGTCTTCTGCTGAGCTTGCCGTTAAATTCTTTGGCGCAAGATGTTGGTTATCTCGATTCAAAGCGTTTTGAAATGGCTAAGCTCACTGAAGGAGCCAGTATTGATGGCGTCTTAGATGAAGCAATCTGGCAGCAAGCTACTTTAGTTACTGATCTGCATCAGATGAATCCCTTTGAGTATGCCGAACCCACACAACGAACTGAGATTCGAATTTATTATACTGAAGATGCCTTATATGTTGGTGCTAGGATGTGGGATGACCAAGCTGAAGATATAACAGCGCAGGTTCTGAAGCAGAACAGTACTTTATTTAGTGATGATTGGTTTTTTTTCCAAATCGATCCCTTTCTAGATCGTCGCAGTGGTTACCGTTTCGCAACTAACCCCAATGGTGTACGTTTTGAAGCCATTTTTAAAAGCCCTACAGAGATGGAATCAAACTGGCAGGGTATTTGGCAGGGTGAAAGCACTATAGATGAGAATGGTTGGGTCGCTGAAATGCGCATTCCTTTCCAGACTCTCTCATTTAATCCTGAAAACTCTGACTGGGGTATCAATTTTTCTCGGTCTATTCAGCGCAATAATGAAAGATTGACTTGGTATTCAAGGAATCGTCAACAGGGCCCCGGTGCTTCCGGTATAACAACAGGAATGACGGGGATACGTCAAGGCGTTGGCTTGGATGTGGTTCCGGGGCTAACTTTACGTCGAGAACGGCTCTTTGGCAGTGGCCCAACAGCCGGCGTGGATGAAAATTTCGAACCTACTTTAGATCTTTTTTATAAAGTAACGCCATCGCTAAATGCTGCATTGACAATCAATACCGATTTTTCAGCGGCTGAAGTCGATAACCGGCAAGTTAACCTGACTCGGTTCTCTCTATTTTTTCCGGAAAAAAGGGATTTCTTTTTACGTGACTCCGATATTTTTGAATTTGGCAATATAGGGACTTATGGCTTTAGCATTCGAGATGGTACAGGGAATTCAGCGATAGAAGGTGCCAGTCAGCAAAATGCCCGGCCCTTTTTCTCACGCCGTATTGGCCTGAGTGGAAGAGGCGCCCCAGTTGACATTGAAGTTGGGGGTAAGTTGAGTGGAAGAGTTGGTAGTTTCAACGTGGGATCACTTCTGGTTTCACAAGAGGAAGACCTGCTCAATGGCGTTAATGCAAGCGAGATTTTTGTTGGCCGTGCGGTAAAGAATATTTTTTCGGAATCACAAATCGGCGTTATGCTGACAGATGGTGATCCACAGTCCAATCTCGATAGTACTTTGATTGGAAGTGATTTTCGCTATCGAAATTCGCAATTAGCCAATGGCAAGACCATAGAAGCTAATGCCTGGGTACAAAAGACAGATACCGAGGGCAAGCAAGGTGATGATTTGGCCTATAGTTTTAGTCTGAGCTCACCCAATAATACCGGTTGGCGGGGATCAGCCGTCTACAATCGAGTCGAGCAAAATTTTGATCCAGCTGTGGGTTTTGTCAGTCGCACGGGCATTCAGGATCTGGCCGTTAGCAGTGGTTATATACACCGTTTTGGTAGTGGAAGCTATTTGCGGAATATCTATCTGGGTGCTGAGGGCTATCGCGTTGATCTGCTTTCTACTGGACAGTTAAGTTCTGAAGAGTTGGGGGTCCGGATTGGCGTGTTTAACCAGACTAATGATAAATTCTTCTCCAAAATTGCAAGAAAGCGTGAAGTCTTATTGAATGACTTCACAATTTTTAGAGCATCAGATGGTAGTCGTTCTGTTGTCATACCTGCTGGGGAATATGAATATTATGAATGGCGGGTTTTTCCCAATTCAGCGAATCAGCGTAAATTTTCAAGCACTATGAATTTTCAAATCGGGGAATACTACAATGGTGACCGTGTGCAGCTTGGTTTCGATTCAACCTGGCGACCGACTCGTCAGTATGAATTCGGATTAAATTACAATGAAAATTCTATCAAGTTGCCAGGCGGTGATTTTAAAGTACGATTGATCAGTATGAAGGCCAACGTCGCCTTTAACTCAAGATGGTCTTGGTCTAACTTTTTACAATATGACAATGTGTCAGAAAACATGGGATTCAATTCTCGCTTGAATTGGATACCTGAAGCTGGCCAGCAAGCTTTCTTGGTGTTTAATTACGGCGCACAAGATATAGATAAAGATAATAGCTTTACTTCAACAAATACCAACCTTTCGTTGAAGTTTACCTATACTTTTCGCTATTAGTTTTTTAATTGAGCAAGAGAGATGATTAAACTTTATCCCTATACCAACTTAGGTAAAGCCAGTCACGGTTGGCTCAAATCTAGTCATCATTTTAGTTTTGCTCACTACCATAATCCTAGGAGAACTGGGTTCGGTTCACTGCTTGTTATTAATGACGATTGGATTAAACCTGGATTCGGATTTCCACCTCATCCACACAGGAACATGGAAATTATTAGTTATGTTAGAACTGGCTCTGTAACTCATGAAGACAACAAGGGAAATAAAGGCGTTACAAAAAATGGTGAAGTCCAAGTTATGAGTGCTGGCAGAGGAGTGGTCCACTCTGAATATAATCGCAGCAAAGAACCACTAACCCTTTATCAGATTTGGATTAAAACAAATAAAATGAATGTAGAACCGCGTTGGGAATGTAAAAAATTTCCAAACAAAACGGTAGAAGATAAATTACCAATCTTGGTATCGGGGTATTCTGAAGATAAAAACAAGGCTTTATTTATTCACCAAAGAGCTCGTATTTTTGGTGGAAAAATGAGAAAAGGTTCAAAAATTAAGCAGGCCATTGATCATCAGGCTTATGTATTAGCTTCTGACGGGCAATTTGAGTTGCATGATGAACAGACAAAAAAGAACTTAAACAAAGGTGATGGTGCTGAAATCACTAAAACGAGATTCGTTACTATTACCGCACTAACAAACTGTGAAGTCGTATTAATTGATGCAGCTGAGCAGTAAGCAATTATTTATTTTTTGATCCTGAGTATGCTAGCCTACTTATTCAGCTTGGCAATCAAGAAATAAATTATGAAAAAGAACTTACTGCTCGAATTACCTATCAAAGTAATCGTTTTATCTCTGGGGTTTGTCTGGTTAGTTAATACCTCTTTCGCTCAAAGTAATGACCCTGATAATGGGCTCATCGCCGCATTCACCGAGGATCAAGTAGCTCTCGGCTTACAGGCTTACCAAGTGAATTGTGCAAATGGTTGCCATCAAGCGGATTTAAGTGGTGCAGGTAATGTACCCATATTAAGAGACATCGGCTTCCTTGGGGTTTGGGGAAACCTATCAACATCAGAATTATTTGAATCGATCAAAACATCAATGCCACCTACTAATGTAGGAGGCTTAAGCGATGAAACCTACCTGGCTATCTTGGCTTTTCTTCTTTCTGCCAATGGTGGTATTTCGGGTGATACACCTTTACTGTCTGATTCGGATTTTATGATAAATAGCGTTACTTCTGGCAGATCTCAGCCGGGTACTTTACCCATTGAACAATTTGGTCCCACCGGGGTAACGGTGGTTGGTCAAGTGCCTGATTACGTTCCGGTCAGTAATGACATGCTACGCAATCCTAGTCCAGAAGATTGGTTGGTCATAAGAGGCAATCATCAAGCCTGGAATCATAGTCCGCTGGATCAAATTAATGCAAATAATGTCGAAGACTTACGCTTGGCTTGGGTCTGGTCGATGAGTGATGTTGTGGCAAATCAAGGGTCACCACTAGTACATGATGGCATTCTGTATTTGTTTAACCCAGGCAATAAAATTCAGGCCTTCAGAGCCGATACCGGTGATCTTGTATGGGAGCAAAGTCTGGGCGGTAGAGCAGGCACTATGCGTGGTATGGCTATCTATGAAGATAACTTAATTATTAATACGCCTACCGGTGGAATTGTTGCTGTCAACGCTGCCAATGGAGAAGAAGCTTGGCGTATCCAAATTGCTGCCGATGGCTTCATTAATACCAGCGGCCCAATAGTTGGTAATGGCAAAATATTTACCGGTTTATCTGGCTGTATATACTTCAATGAAGAGAAATGTTTTGTCAGTGCATATGATGCTAATGATGGCAGTTTGCTTTGGCGTTTTAGCACTGTCGCTCAAGCAGGTGAGCCTGGTGGTGACACTTGGGGTGGCGTAGATGATTTATTTCGAGCCGGGACAGATACCTGGATAACACCCAGTTTTGATGCAGAATTAAACCTGGTTTTTATCGGCGTAGCACAGGCAAAACCATGGATGACTGCAAGCCGAGATATGAGTGTTTATGATGATGCACTTTATTCAAATTCTACCTTGGCTTTAGATGGAGACACTGGTGAGTTGGTTTGGTTTTACCAGCATGTACCAGGAGAAACTTTCGACCTGGATGAAGTTTATGAACGAGTGCTGGTTGACCTCGATGGTGAAAAATTAGTTTTTTCAGCAGGAAAGCATGGCATTTTGTGGAAACTAAATAGAGAAAGCGGTGATTACATTTCTCATAAAGAGACTTTATTCCAAAATGTATTTGAAAGCTTCAATCCAGAAACAGGTAGGCCTCAATATCGCAATGACATTGTTGAACAAAGAATAGGCGAATGGTTACAAGCTTGCCCGTCAACTGCAGGTGGAAAAAATTGGCATCCGATGAGTTATCACCCAGGGTCAGAAAGTATTGTTATCCCACTGAGTCAAAGTTGCTTAGAAATCAGGGGGCGAGAAACACAATTTGTTGATGGCGGGGGTGGAAATGGTGCGGACCGACGCTGGTCAGATATGCCAGGTAGTAATGGTAATGTTGGTAAGGTGGGTGCATATGATGTGCGCACAATGGAAGAGCTCTGGTCGTTTGAACAACCGGCATCATTTTTAACAGGAGTATTAACAACTGCTGGTAATCTAGCTTTTGTTGGCGATATTAATAGAACTTTTCGTGCGCTAGATATAGAAACCGGTGAGTCAATTTGGGAAACTCGGCTTGGTACTTCAGTACAAGGTTACCCGATTAGTTTTGGGGTTAACGGCAAACAATATATTGCTGTACCGACAGGTTTAGGTGGCGGTAGTCCACGTACAGTGCCTTCTATTTTGACAGGTGATATTCACTATCCCAGTAGCGGCAATGCCTTATATGTTTTTGAGTTGCCAGATTAATTTCAAAATAACATGAGCATAGCTTGGCAAATAAGAGAGGCAAGCATAGAAGATGCTGATGGTTTAACAAAATGGAATCTAAGCTAAATGAAATCAGAGGAAGTTCTATTAAAACGTAACATTATTGAAACCCCACAGTATGAATAAAAATGCAATTTATTACCTGTTAAATAACACCCCAAAAACTAAAAATACTTCCCTATTTGAATTCGCGAATATGGCAATAGCCGCTAGTGTATTTAATTACCATAATAGCCTTCCTAATTACTCTCCGACACCGCTTGTTCAGTTAGCTAATCTTGCAGACCATTTAGGTTTAAAAGAAATTCTTGTAAAAGATGAAAGCCAGCGTTTCGATTTAAATGCTTTTAAGGTATTAGGTGCGAGCTTTGCAATCGGAAGGTATTTAGCTGAATTCCTCAAATTAAAAGAGGGTGATTTTAACTTTAGTGAAATTCATGAACAAAAATCCAAGTATGAGCACATCACTTTTGTCACAGCAACCGACGGCAACCACGGTAGGGCAGTGGCCTGGGCGGCTAAATTATTTGGCTGCAAGTCTGTAGTTTATATGCCAAAGGGCTCTTCGCTAACACGACTAGAGGCCATCAAAAATTATGACGCTGATGCTGCAATTACACAGATGAACTACGATGACACGGTAGCTTATGCTAATCAAAAAGCGGAAGAAGAGGGCTGGGTATTGATTCAAGATACTGCCTGGCAGGGCTATGAAAAGATACCTCGACATATTATGCAGGGGTATTTAACGCTGCTAACTGAATACATGAATCAAGGACCAGAAATATGGCCTACGCATATTTTTGTGCAAGCAGGTGTAGGTTCTTTAGCGGCTGCGATCTTAGCTCAACTTTGTAATTTATCAAATAAGGCTATGCCTGAATTTATCGTAGTTGAAGCTCAGGGTGCGCCATGCCTAATCGAGTCGAAAAGACAGAATAAACTCTATCAAGTTGAAGGTGATCTACCCACAATTATGGCTGGGCTGGCTTGTGGTAAACCAAGCCAAACTGCCTGGGATATTGTAAATTCTGCGGCGACTGCATTTATAGCTTGTGATGATGATATTACCCGAAAGGGTATGAGAGTATTAGGTAACCCCTTAGCAGGAGATCAAAGCATAATTTCTGGAGAATCAGGTGCTGTAACCCTCGGGGTATTATTTGAAATAATGTCGAATAAAGATTTCAGTAAAATAAAAAATGATTTAAATCTTAATGCTGAATCAACAGTATTATTGTTTTCAACCGAGGGCGATACTGATCCCGATGTGTATCGGGATATAGTATCTGGAAATAGTTGGTCTTAAAAATTCATGGTCTTAGCAGAGCGACAATTTCATTCTACTGATGCACCCAGAATTGGTCGGCCCGGATGCACGTTGTCATTTAAGACAGAGTCACGAATAACTGGAACACCATTTACGATTACATGCATAATTCCACTAGAAGGTTGAGCAGGTTCAAGGAAGGTTGCTAAATCAATAATCGTCTCAGCATCGAATATCGTGATGTCCGCATCAGCACCTACTTGAATTCGCCCTTTGCGCTGCATGGCTGGTGCGACAGTTTCGAGACGCTGCGCGGGTAGAATAGTCATTTTTCTCAATGCAGCCATGAGTGACAGTAAATTTTCTTCACGTACATACTTTCCAAGCACTCTCGAAAAAGTTCCAGCACCTCGCGGGTGAGCTCGCCCATCAACAAAAGGAACGCCGTCAGAGCCAATAATCACATCAGGTTGTGAGATTAACCAACGAATATTTTCTTCTTTCTGACCGTAATTAACGATATACCCCCCAATTTCACGGTACTGGCGGAAGGTCTCTGAATTTAAGCGTTCCCCAGTTTCTACCCACATTAAGTCGCTATATTGTTGACCCGATCGCGCTTCCCAATCGCCACTAAACATTGCAGATTCTAGTCTTGTCGAACTGGCATTATAGGGATAGTTTTCTGTTGTGATATCTAAACCACGTTGCCTTGCGTCACGAATCATTTGCACCATAAATGGAGCATCATCTAATCCACTACTATTAATATGAACGACGTGCACTGATGCACCAGTTACAGCCACATTACTGATAACCTCATTTAAGGGTTCAAGTTTTTCTCTATTAGGAGTGTTTCGCATATGGATAAAAATGGGCGCATTTGATTCGGCACCGGTTCTGAATACTTCAAGAATTTCACGACGTGTAGCAGCTGGTGTATAGGTTATGCCCATGCCTATGCCGAGAGCACCTTGATCAATACCTTCACGAATTAAAGACTGTAAGTGCTCAATTTCCGCATCATCAGCAGTTTCAAAAGCGTATGCCGGCGATAATTCCTGGATGTTATCTTCAGCAGGGGTCGTCATCCAAGATCCAATGTCGATATTATGTTTTAACTTCATCCTTGTAGGAATATGTCCGACTGACGCACCGTAATTAGTGAAATATTTACCTTCTTGGTCTGCGTACCAGGGCGCAACAGGATATACACCCACTTCTAATTCAAGTGCTGTTGTCACACCATCAGCCACTTGCAAGCGTTGGCTCTCATCATTCATGCCGTGAGCATGTATATCGATAAAGCCAGGAGAGACCACCAGGCCAGCTGCATCTATATTTATTTCACCGGAGAGAGTGCCTTCTTCAATAGCAACGATACTGCCATCACGAATACCGATCGATCGAATCGCATCGAGACCAGTTTCTGGGTCCATGACACGACCATTTTGAATAGCTAAATCAAAATTTTGATCTTGGGCAATAGCGTTATTTATGCCAAAAGAAAAGATGCTTATAGTGAAAACAAAAACTGTGGAGCGAAAACTTTTATTCATAATTGATTCTCTTACTTCAGAAGAAACCTACAATACTGACAATATTTAGTTCAATAGTTCTTCGGCTTTTGCCAGCCCTACGCGTGCGCACTCATCGTCAGAGACTTGATTAGCTCCCGAACTTGCTACGCCGCCAATGATTTCACCATTAAGCCTAATGGGTACACCCCCAGCGAGTGCGAGAATTCCGGGCACGTCACGTTGTGGCATTAGGCTAGGGTCTACTGCTGTACGCTGCTGAAATTCTAGTGAGGATCGTCGAAATAAAACGGCCGTTTGAGCCTTTTGTTGTGCCATTCCGATTGTTCCTGGGTGTGCTAATTCATCTCGAAATACCACGAGGAGATTACCCGCACGATCAATGACCGCAACTGAAGTATGGTATCCCTGCGAAGTACAGGCTTCCAGTGCTGCCTCGCCAATCAGCTTAGCGGCAGCAAGAGACAGGATAGGCTGAGTAACGGCGCCTTGACCGTATGAATATGGAGATATAAACAGCATACAAACTATTGTTGAGAGCACCATCTTTCGCATTGTCTTGCCTCCTGAACTGAGTTCGTGAATTCTCGGACACTAAATTGGAGTATAGGACGACTAAAAGACTATTTACAATAGTGCCCATTAATAGTGCCCATTAATAGTGCCTATTAAAGTGTCAATTCTAAATTGCAGCAACCAAGTTTGGTCTTTGAGAAAGGTGATCAGTAATCTGTTCATAAGCTAGAGCAAACTCTAAGACTTTCTGATCTTCACCATAATTACCGATAATCTGCATTCCCATTGGTCTTCCTTGATCATCAAAGCCAACAGGTACATTAACTGCAGGAATACCACCAAGACTTGCGTATAAGGTAACTTCCATCCAGCGGTGATAAGTATCCATCGGCTGGCCATTAATTTCCTGCGGCCAAGGAGTTCCGACTGGATAAGGAAAAACTTGTGAAGTTGGAAGTACCAAAATGTCGTAAGTTGCATACATCCGGTCCAATTCTCTATACCAATTTTGGCGAATCATGTTGGCACGGGCTACATCGCTTTCGCTTAGAAGAAATGATTGTTCAATCTCCCAAACTACTTCTTCTTTAAGCTGCATACGCGTTTCGGGGTTATTGTAAAAATCTAGCATTGCATCACGTGAAGCATGGCGTAAAGTCGTCCAGGAATACCAAAGATCTGACATGTCCATTCTTGGCATTGTAGGCTCAATATTGGCGCCAGCTTCTGCAAGTACCGAAAGGTTTGCTTCACATAATTCGAGCACACCAGTTTCCATAGGAAGATAGTTATTCATATTGCCCATCCAACCTATATTGACGTCATTAAGGTTCATGGCAGTGAATTGTTCAGCAACAGGACCAGCAGAAATGGTTTGCAACAGACGGATGGTATCTTCAGTGTTACGACCCATAGGGCCTAAGGTGGAAAGAGCGCGAGGGCCAGAAGCCACTCCATCTACCAAGTTGGCGCTGGGTCTAAAGCCAATAACATTATTAAAGGCACCTGGATTTCGTAATGAACCCATCATGTCACCACCATCAGCTACTGGCAGCATACGCGTTCCAAGGCCACTAGCTGCACCACCACTACTACCGCCCGCTGTAAGGTCGGGGTTATAGGCAGAACTAGTCGCGCCGAACAAAGGGTTATAGCTTTGCGAGCCAAAGCCATATTCTGGCACATTGGTTTTGCCGATAAAGATTGCTCCAGCATCTCGCATGCTAGTAACAATTGCTTGGTCTTCCTGGGCTATTTGATTGGCAAATATTGGTGAACCATTGGTGTAAGCTAAACCAGCCACCGGGATCAGATCTTTTACTGCATGCGGCATGCCATGCATCCAACCCTGGTATTCGCCCCGAGCAAGGGCTTGGTCTGCCGCAAATGCCTGATTAAATAGATCATCGTCATCAACCATACTAATGATGGCATTGTAGACAGGATTATAGGTATGAATTCGGTCGAGATATGCCTGCATTACTTCGACACAACTAGCGTGCTTGTCTTGAATTGCCAGTGATAAATCGATTGCACTTAAATCTGTTAGATCTGCCGGCAAACCGGAAAAGAAGTTACTGCAACCAGTCAAACCCATTAAGGATGATGAAACACCAACAGCTAATGAGCTTTTTAAAAATCGACGTCTAAGCATAGTGAATACCTTTTTATTATTTTGAACTGTGTTTCAACTCTTGTTCAATTCTTCATTCCAGTCAGACTCTTAAGCCAACGACCGAGCGAAAGCATCAGCTAAGAGCTCACCAGTAGTTTGATTCCAGGTTTCATTGACAGAAAGCGTTATTCGATCGTCAGCATTTGGTTGGCCGATCATGATATTAAGTTCAGCAAGCCGCCTTCTCATTTCAGCAATGTCGACACCATCAAGTGTTATACCTGCTAAATTCGTTCCGTTTACAACTCGGGTTAACTGAACACTGGGGATGTCTTTAATTGCACTGTAAAACGTTTCGGAGATTTCAACAGCGCTTCTTAAACGATCGGTGAATCCTTCCATATAATGCTTAGCTACTAATGCTGATGGCCAGCCGTGAAATAAGTTGCCGCCAAACATTCGGCGCGTATGGAACATGTTTTCAAGTTTAGATCTCGGCCCAGCAAGAATTGCACCGACGTTACTATTAAAACATTTCCATAACGAAACATAGACTGTATCAAACGGTGCAGAATATTGCGCTGGTGTAATACCGGTATAAGCAGAAGCAATAAAAAGGCGAGCACCATCTAGGTGAGTGCCAATATCGCGCTCACGCGCATAATCTAAAATACCTTTAGTTTCATCCCAATCAACCATCTCTCCGCGTAATCTTCTTACTGGGCTCTCAATAAGTATAGCGCCGACTTCAGCGGTAACTCGACCGCCTTCAGTGCGTGCGATAATTGATTCAACTTCCTCAAGTGTAAATGTAGCCCGGTCTTGCGCAAGGGGAATTAGGTTCAAATTGGCGAGGTTTTGTGAAGCGTCGCCAGTATCATTGTAAACATGGCTTAATCCAGGAACGATGACACGTCGCTTTGTTCCAGCTAATTCACGCAGTGCTAACTGATTCGCTAGTGTGCCAGATGGGATGAACACAGCCATCTCTTTGCCTAAGACTCCTGCGCAGTATTGTTCGAATTTCTCGACTTCACCACCGAGTAAATAATTATCTGGTTCAACATCAGTTTCTTTACAGAGCTTATTGAGCAA
Source organism: Gammaproteobacteria bacterium (assembly GCA_029246545.1). Classification (GTDB taxonomy): domain Bacteria; phylum Pseudomonadota; class Gammaproteobacteria; order Pseudomonadales; family Pseudohongiellaceae; genus UBA5109. Next base: position 67,460 of record JAQWMX010000005.1, on the reverse strand, counting down.
TTCTGTATAAGCTAATGGCTGTAATCCTATTCCATCCCCAGAAAGTCGAATAGGCATGACAGGTGAGGTGGAAGGAGAAGTGTTGTCAGATTGAGCCATAGTTGCTCCAGATAAACTAAGGCCCGCAGCAACGCCTGCTGCCTTCGCTAAATCTCGTCGAGTAATTGTCATGTTATCTTCCCCACTATCAATTTTTAGAATTAAGCCTGGGTAGGTATACTAATTTGGAATCTTTGTTTTAAAGCTAAGGCTGATTCTAACCAAGAATACCTAAAAAAGCGCTATTAGGGCTAATGACTTCTTTGGAGATAAGACATGGTCAACAATTTAGTATTTGAAGCCGGTGGCTATCGTTACGTACCGGGCCCATTCCAATACTCTGGTGGCGTCGCATCGCAACCAGGCTTTGCTTTGGAACGCGTGCGATTCACAACACCCGTGCCTATTGCTGCTGGTTTTGAACTCATCGAAAATTACTTGAAAGGCATTGGCCGACCGCTTACCGCATTTGCAGCTTGTGAGCTGCGTTCACCGGCACCTTTCACCGAAGCGGAATTCATAGCCTTTAACCGCGTTTATGTAGGAACACTTGAGCGCTGGGGAATTTTTTCAAACGATGATAATCCTGTAGCGCGTTCCAATGTATGCCCAGAAATAAACCCGCCATCAGAACCCAGTTTCGAAGCCTTTACCTATACGGTTATATCAGACCGATCAGAAGACCAACCTAATTTTGTGATTGCCGGTTCTGGTGAAGCCAACGAGGGTGCATCTACCTATGAAGGCAACATCGTTCGACTCGGCGATACATCAACCGATGGCATGCGCGCAAAAGCAGACCATGTGTTGGGTGAGATGGAACGGCGCATGAAGATTCTTAATGTTGGCTGGCCTTATGCAACGACTACCCAAGTTTATACGGTTCACGATTTCCATCCATTTTTGGAAGAAGACATTGTGAAACGAGGTGCAGCACCTGCAGGACTAACCTGGTACTACGCCAGACCACCAGTGGTAGGTCTAGATTTCGAAATGGACCTGCGCGGTATTGCAGTAGAACGTACGTTTTAGCTCTATACTTTGTTGGAAGTTAAATTGGTGGAGGCGGCGGGATTTGAACCCGCGTCCGTCAGTACTCTACCTTTGGCTCTACATGCATAGCATCGTTTATTGAGTTAACTTCTCACGACCCAACGCGCAGGGTGTTCGAAGCGAGCTTGAAACTTTTTAGCCCTTAGGAGTCAAGCACTCCGCCGTGGCGATCCTGTTCTATATGACGATTGCTAAACACGGGTTTACAGGCATCCCTGTGGCAATCGCTAGCTGCTATATTAAGCTGCTAGAGCGTAGTTTTCGTCGTTGGCAACTATAGTAGTTGCATAGATTGATTTACGAGAGCCTATACTCTCTCGACATGCACCTCGGGTTTTATAACCGGCGTCGAATCCTGATCGCCCCCAATGTGTTTCTTACTTCTTTGTTAACTACCCGTGCATTCTAGCACATTCGTGATGTTTAACTTCTATTTGAATGACTCATGGCGCGACGTTTATCAAGATTCCATTCGCGTTCTTTTTCTACTGCGCGTTTGTCATATTCGTGTTTACCTTTGGCTAGAGCAATTTGGCATTTAACCAAATGCCCCTTCCAATACATTTTACTGCACACGCAGGTATAACCTTTTTGATTGACGCCGGAAAATATTTTGGCAATTTCCTTGCGGTGTAATAGCAGCTTACGAGTACGTGTTGGGTCGGCAACGAAGTGAGTGCTGGCCGTTGCTAAAGGTACAATTTGAGCACCTAGAAGCCAGGCTTCACCATCTTTAATAATGACGTGAGAATCGACTAACTGTATCTTTTTTTTACGTAGGCTTTTTACTTCCCAACCGGTAAGCACAATTCCAGCTTCAACAGAGTCATTGAGGAAGTAGTCGTGTCGTGCTTTTTTGTTAACGACAATGGTTGAATCATCGTGCTTATGCTTTTTGGCCATGAGGCGCATTATAAGGCTAGGGCGGGGTAAAGCCTATTTATTCACCTATTATCTGGTAAACTTCGGCAAGATTTATAACGAGGCTAAAGGCTGAATTAGTAGCTAAATTAAAAACTAAATTAAAAGGAAAAAGAGAAAAGATGTCAGGTTTACGTGGTGAATTTAGTTCAAGGCTTGGTTTTATTCTAGCTACTGCGGGTTCTGCAGTTGGAATTGGAAATCTAGTCGCTTTTCCAGTTGTTGCTACTAAATATGGTGGCGGGGCCTTCTTAGTTATTTATATCGCTTTTGTAGTGTTGATCTGTTTCCCAGTGATGCTGGCAGAAATTGCCATGGGACGTGCTGCCAAAAAAAATCCAGTAGGGGCTTTTTACACCTTATCAGGCGAGAGTAAATTTTGGAGCCGTTTAGGTGGTCTAGCTATCCTTACCCCCTTTATGATCTCCGTGTTTTATTCAGTCATCACCATTTGGATCATGATGTATATAGTGCAGTCGGCTATTGGCAATCTCGATCGCTTGGCTGAACCGGCTGCATTTGGTGAGATAGTTGCTTCACCTATGTTATTTGTTTATTTCATTTTGACTATGTCTATTGTATTTACCATTTTGGCAGGTGGGGTAAAAGACGGAATCGAAAAAGCGGCAAAAATATTAATGCCGACCTTAATGATCATGTTGATTGCCTTAGTGCTTTTTGTTTTAACGCTGGATAACGCAGTAGAAGGTCTAAGGTATTACCTGATACCTGACTTCTCTAGAATTGATAGCACTGTTTTACGCAGCGCACTCAATCAAGCTTTCTTTTCCTTATCTTTAGGCATGGGTATTCTGATTACTTATGGATCCTATTTTAATAAAGAAGAAAAAATCGTTAATACGACGGGCATGGTTGCATTAATGGATACCTCTGTTGCTTTCATCGCCGGATTATTAATACTGCCTGCAATATTTGCCATGAACCCAGGTGTTGATGTGCAGACATTGTCAGAAAGCAGCGTTAGTTTAATATTTTCTTATCTACCTCAACTGTTTTTAGAAATGGAATCGCTGTTGGGTTATGTCGGAGCAAGCTTTGTTGCAACATTCTTTTTTGTCTTAGTGTTTTTTGCAGCGATGACATCGCTGGTTTCCATTTCAGAAATTCCAATTGCCTGGATGGTTGATGAAAAACAATTTTCCCGTCGTAAGGCGATTGCAATAATGGCACTAGTAGGTGGCGCACTTACTGTTTTGGCTAGTATGTCATTGGGTATGGTGGGTTGGCTTTCTTCGATGCTGAATTACGGTGGAATCAATAAGTCATTGTTTGATGTTATTTATGATTTATTCTTCGACACGATATTGCCGTTGATAGGTTTCATTGTGTGTATTTTTTGTTCTTATCGCTGGAAGCGTAGTGATTTTATGCGTGAAATTGGGCAAGGGGACGACAAATACGCTTCATCATTATTGGCTTCTTATGTGAATTTATCATTAGGAACATTTATTCCCTTGATCTTGTTGCTGGTGTTCGCCAATAACGTAGCGCAGATTTATTTCGGTTTTAATTTGCTTGGTTTTTAGACTCTAACCGTGGCCCATATTCAACAAAGTGCCTTGCTGCCTTATTCCGCTCAGGCCATGTTTGATCTAGTCAACGATATTGCTTCGTACCCTAAATTTATGGATGGATGTCTTGGTGCAGAGGTGTTGAGCCAGTCTGAATCTGAAGTGCTTGCGCGTTTAGATTTAGGCAAGGCAGGTTTTAAGTATTCTTTTTCGACAAAAAATATTTTAAATTCACCTGAGACCATGCAGATGGTCTTAGTCGATGGACCTTTCAAACATTTTGATGCTTGCTGGACCTTCGATGCCTTAACTAAAGATGCCTGTAAGGTCAGTTTAGATATGTCCTTTGAATTTAAATCTGGTTTGCTCGACTTGGCATTAAAAAATTTGTTTGATTCTTCTTGTAAGAATTTAGTCAATGCAGTTTGTAAAAGAGCGGATAAACTTTATGGATGAGAGTGATGAGAGTGAAGAGCTAGGTATTGATGAAATAGCAAAGACTAGATCTATAGAGGTGGAAGTCGCCTATGCTTTGCCAGAGAAACAAGAGCTTATAACCTTATTAGTAAAAAAAGGCACCACAGCGCTGGCTGCAGTGCTGGCGTCGGGCTTAACAACTAAGTATCCACAGATAAATATTAAAGAAGCCAAGATGGGTATTTTTTCAAAGTTGCTAGATGGCAAACATTTACCTTTGCCAAATGAATATAAACTAGAGCAAAAAGACCGAGTAGAAGTTTATCGACCTTTGTTAATAGGTCCCAAACAAGCCAGGATGGAAAAAGTTACAAAAGCTCGAAAAGAAAGCGCTAAAGAAATAGCTAAGGCAAAAGAAGAGCATAAGGTCGAATTAAGAAAGAAGCGGGCTAAATAAGCAGCCTGTTTTTAAGTCTATTGGGTAGCAGTAATCTCGCCGAACTGATCATTTTCCGGTGTTTGTTCAAAATCACCATCAAAACGCGTCATAAATCCATTGTCATCAAAGTAAATACTGATTCTTTCTTGTACCCGCTCTCCACCACCAGGCTGAAAACTGTAGATGTAATCCCAGCGGTCCTGATCAAAGGTATCTTGGATTAAAGGTGTACCCATAATGAAATTCACTTGGCGTTTAGTTAGACCCGGACGCAATTGATCAACCTGATCTTGGCTAATAAGGTTGCCCTGAGGAATATCCAGACGATAGACCCCCGGAAAGCTCATTGGGGAATTACCGCATGCGCTAAGCATTAAAATTGAAATTATGAGGAACAGCTTATTCAACTGGGTTAACCTTTACTTAGTTTTGTGGACAGGCATAATACCGAAAACAAAGTTGATGTTACAGATACATCTATTAATGAATGATGAATAAAGTACTTTTTATACGATATTAGTAATATGAGGGTGTAAATTAATGTCAGGTGAAAATCAGGAACTCCGTAATGCAGGGCTTAAAGTCACATTACCACGAGTCAAAATAATGCAGATCCTCGAAGCTTCCGAAGAGCGGCATATGAGTGCAGAAGATGTCTATAAAGCGCTACGAGATGCTGATGAAGATGTTGGATTAGCCACAGTCTATAGGGTGCTTACCCAATTTGAAGCCGCAGGGCTAGTAATGCGCCATCATTTTGAAGGTGGTCATTCCGTATTTGAAATGATGACCGAAGATCATCACGATCATATCGTTTGTACCAAATGCGGCAAAGTTGAAGAGTTTTATGATGAAATTATTGAAGCTCAGCAGCTGAAACAGGCCTCTTCGAAGGGTTATACCATTAGCGACCATTCCTTATATATCTACGGTCTTTGCAAGGATTGCCAGTAAATCCTATTGCACTTGCCTATTCTTCGTTGTGAGCGCTTTTAAAAATACTCATTTACTGTTCTAGTAAACTCCGCTTTTTAAAAGGCACTCACGCCTTGACTAGCCTGCGTTCATAACGGATTTAAGTTTAAGATTGCGCTTGCTTGAGCTTCGCTCATGACACAATTAATTTTGTCACGTTCGACTAACCTGCGTTCATAACTGATTTTCAATCTTTCACTCTTAGGTAAGCTCATTCATAAAAAAGCACTTTTGCCTCGTCTGACCATCGCTTGTGAAGAATTTCATCAACAATTAAATCAAAACACCTCAGAATTGAGGGTTTAAGACGCCATCATTTCTCTGGCATGTGCCATTGAGCTTTCGTTTTCTGCATTGCCGCCCAGCATACGGGCGATTTCGATAACTTGTTCTTCGCCACCAAGTTCGCTGACTTTGGTGCTGATTGAATTCTTACCGGCAAGTTTACTGACATAAAGATGATGATGTCCCTGACTGGCAACTTGTGCTTGATGGGTGACACAAAGGACTTGACCTTTATCACCCAGCTGCCTTAATAATTCACCAACTGTTATAGCAACCGTACCACCGATACCAACATCAACTTCGTCAAAAATAAGAGAAGGAATTGATGAGGTTTGTGCTGTGACTACTTGTATAGCCAGGCTGATTCTTGAAAGCTCACCGCCTGAGGCTATTTTAATTAATGGTTTAGGGCTTTGACCTGGATTGGTGCTAACTAAAAATTCAATTTTCTCATTACCCTTAGTATTAGGAGTGCTGGCTGCATCGGTGTTTAAAGCAACACTGAAATTGGCTGAATCCATATCCAATTTTTTCAATTGCACATTAATGGCTTTGGATAATTTTCCAGCGCCGCTACTGCGTTTCTTACTGAGATCATCGGCTAACTCATGATAAGCAGATTCAAATTCCTTTAGTTCTTGTTTAAGTTTTTCAATTTGTTCATCGGCTGAGCTGGCTGATCCCATTTCATCTTGTAGTTGATGATGGAAAGCAGGTAGTTCCTCAGGTTTCACCTTATGTTTACGAGCAAGCTGATGAATAGCAGTTAATCTGTCGTCTAGCTCTTCTAAACGAGCTGGATTCATATCAATACCATCCGCGGCCTGGCCTAACTCGCTACTGGCTTCTTCAACCTGAATTAGTGCTGTACTGAGCAATTCATAAGCGGTTTCCATACTGGGACTACAGTAGGGCATATCTTCCAAAATTGTCTTAACTTGGCCCAAAGTTGCCTGAATATTTTGCTCATCATTGTCTCTGCATAACTCAATAGCAGCCTGTAGCGAACTAAGTATGCTTTCGGCATGATTAAGTTGCTGATGCTCATCTTCTAAAGTCGGGTATTCATCCGTCGTCAGATTTAATTCATTCAATTCTTTTAATTGATAATGCTGTAATTCAAAACGGGCATTATGCTCTTCAGCCAGGTTTTCTAACTCTTCCAGCTTAAGATGATGTGAACGCCAAGTTTGTGCGGCTTCTTCGACTTGGCGAGCTAAATCACTTGTTCCGTAGTAGTCATCTAATAGGCGTTGATGTGTGCTGGTTTTTAATAAGGATTGATGTTCATGCTGGCTATGGATATCAACCAGCATCTCGCCGAGTTGTTTGAGCTCATTTAAAGTTACGGGACTGCCATTAATATATGCCTTGGAGCGACCTTCGGCTGTGACTACTCTACGCAGTATGCATTCATCATCGGCGATGTAATCCTGCTCTTTTAGCCAATGTTGGGCCTGAGTATTAGATTTTATATCGAAACTGGCGCAAATTTCTGTTTTGTCCTGACCTGGTTGGATGACGTCTTTATCTGCACGATCACCCAAAGTTAAAGCCAAAGCATCCAACATAATGGATTTACCAGCGCCTGTTTCACCAGTAATAACCGTCATACCCGACTTCAGTTCGAGGTCGAGTTGTTCAACGATGGCGTAATTACTGATGGTAAGTTGGCTAAGCATAAGCTTCCTAAAAGTCTAGCTGAATTGTAGTACATAATTGATTTGTCTTTCGATGCTTATTTTTCTTTGTTTTTCTCTTGAAAGCCTCAAGCACGACCCCATATAGCGTCTAGTCAATTTGTGTAATAACTAAAAGTTTATTTGGAGGAAAGCATGGCTGAAGAGGAAGCTTCCAAGAAGAAGGAAGATAGTCAGGAGCCGGAGTCGGAAAACACTGAGGCTGTCGAACAAGAAGATGCGACAGATAGTGACGAAGAACAAGGTTCCGAAGTTGATTCTGAAGTACAGGCAGCTATTGATGAAGCAGTATCTGCGGCATTAGCAGAACAGCAAGATACAGTGATGAGAGCGCATGCTGAAGTTCAGAATATGCGACGCCGCGCTGAAGCAGATGTTGAAAAGGCACATAAATACGCCTTGGAAAAATTCAGCACTGATCTGTTGAACGTGATGGATAACATGGAACGTGCATTGCAAGCTGTCGAAGACCCTGAAGAAGAGAGTGTAAAAGCACTATGTGAAGGCATTGAACTCACTATTAAAGAGTTTTTAGCTGTTCTTAATAAGCATTCTATTGAGCAGATCGATCCGCAGGGAGAACCGTTTGATCCTTTACTACATCAAGCTATTTCTATGGTGGAAAACCCTGATGTTGAGCCGAATACAGTTATTACTGTTGTACAGAAAGGCTATAGCCTTAGTGGTCGAGTAATCCGACCGGCTATGGTGATAGTTTCAAAATAATTCAAAATGACTGAACTCGCCAAGACAAGGCATTTTGAAAGAAACTGCTAAGAAGATTAAAGAAGGTCCTTGAAAAATAAAGGAAAGGGCCAATATATATAAGCATAAAGTAGAAGTATAAAAGTGCTAAAGCTGTTTTTCAGATATGCACTGATTGAATTAACTGGAGAGATAAGATTATGGGCAAAATTATAGGCATAGACTTAGGAACTACCAACTCCTGTGTAGCAGTACTGGATGGCGGTAAATCTAAGGTAATTGAAAATGCCGAGGGTGATCGCACCACGCCGTCAATTATTGCTTACACAGACGATGGCGAAACATTAGTTGGTCAACCAGCTAAACGTCAGGCTGTTACCAACCCAAACAACACACTGTTTGCTATCAAACGATTGATTGGTCGTCAGTTCAAAGATGATGTAGTACAAAAAGACATCAAAATGGTGCCTTACAAAATTGTTGAAGCTGATAATGGCGATGCTTGGGTAGAAGTGCGCGGCGAGAAAATGGCGCCTCCACAAATTTCTGCGCAAGTCTTAATGAAAATGAAAAAGACTGCTGAGGATTACCTTGGCGAAACAGTCACTGAAGCGGTGGTTACTGTACCTGCTTATTTCAACGACTCACAACGTCAAGCAACTAAAGATGCCGGTAAGATTGCTGGCCTTGATGTTAAACGTATCATAAATGAGCCAACTGCGGCAGCACTTGCGTATGGCATGGACAAAAAAGGTGGCGATTCCACTATTGCTGTTTATGACTTAGGTGGTGGTACCTTTGATATTTCCATTATTGAAATTGCCGAGACTGACGGAGAGCATTCTTTCGAGGTGCTTTCTACCAATGGTGATACTTTCTTAGGTGGTGAAGATTTTGATTTACGTCTAATTGATTTCTTAGCGGATGAGTTCAAGAAAGAGAGCGGCATGGATTTACACAATGATCCATTAGCTTTACAGCGTCTTAAAGAAGCTGCTGAAAAAGCCAAAATTGAATTATCTTCTGCACAGTCAACAGAAGTAAATCTACCTTATATTACTGCTGACGCCAGCGGACCTAAGCATTTAGTTGTAAAACTAACTCGCACCAAACTGGAATCTTTAGTTGAAGAATTAGTAGCGCGAACTATCGCGCCATTGAAAACTGCGTTGAAAGATGCCGACCTGTCACCATCTGAAATCGATGATGTAATTTTGGTTGGTGGCCAGACTCGTATGCCTCTAGTACAACAAAAAGTTAATGACTTTTTCGGTAAAGAAGTAAGACATGATGTAAACCCTGATGAAGCTGTTGCAATGGGTGCGTCAATTCAAGCTGCAGTATTGGCTGGTGATGTTACTGACGTCTTGTTGTTAGATGTGACGCCTTTATCTTTAGGTATTGAAACATTAGGTGGTGTAGCTACGCCGCTGATTGATAAAAATACAACTATTCCGGTGAGCAAGAATCAAACTTTCTCAACCGCCGAAGATAATCAAAGTGCAGTGACTATTCATGTTGTGCAAGGTGAGCGTAAGCAAGCTACGCAAAATAAATCATTAGGTCGTTTTGATCTTACCGATATTCCGCCTTCTCCGCGTGGCATGCCACAAATTGAAGTGAGCTTCGATCTGAATGCTGATGGTATTTTGAATGTCTCAGCTAAAGATGTCGCAACTGGCAAAAAGCAATCCATCGTGATTAAAGCGTCTAGTGGTTTATCTGATGATGAAATTGATCAAATGGTTAATGATGCTGAATCTCATGCTGAAGAAGATAAGAAATTTGAAGCGCTAATAACAGCCAGAAACACAGCAGATGGTTTAGTACACGCCACTAAGAAAACATTGACTGAAGCCGAAGATAAAGTTGAAGCTGATGAAAAAGAAAAAATCGAAGCGGCTATCACTGAGCTAGAAGAAGCACTTAAAGGTGATGACTTGGAAGCAATTGAAGCCAAGACTAAAGGCCTCACTGAAGCATCTAGTGATTTGGCACAACGAATGTATGCCGAAGCTCAAGCTGCTGGCGAAGCACCTGATGCTGAAACTGCTGGTGAAGAAAATAGCGCTTCTGATGATGCAGTGGATGCAGAATTTGAAGAAATTAATGAAGAAGCTAAAGAAGAAGCTAAAGAAGAAGAGAAAGAAGAAGAGAAAGAAGAAGAGAAAGAAGAAGAGAAGTAAACACTGAATCTAATACCAAACAGTCTTAGATTTAAGTATTTCAAAAAAACTAACGTGGGCCACACTTACCTACGTTAGTTTTTTTCGGTTTTAGAGCAGTCTATGAGTAAAAGAGATTATTACGAAGTTCTGGATGTAGAAAAAGGTGCCACCGAAAAGGAGCTTAAAAAGGCCTATCGGAAGGTAGCCATGAAACATCATCCGGACCGTAATCCCGATAATGATGAAGCTGAGGCTAAATTTAAAGAAGCCAACGAAGCTTACGAAATTCTTTCTGATAGTGAAAAACGTGCTGCTTATGATCAATATGGTCATGACGGTGTTAACCCTCAAGGTTTTGGTGGTGCTGGCTCTCAAGGCTTTGGCGATATATTCGGCGATATCTTTGGTGATATTTTCGGTGGAGGTGGTGGCGGTCGCTCCCATGTCCAGAGAGGGACAGATTTAAGTTATACCCTCGATTTAAAATTGGAAGATGCCGTTAAAGGCTCCAATGTTAAAATCCGTATTCCTACCAGCATAAGCTGTAAAACATGTGACGGCAGTGGCGCTAAAGAAGGAACTACGCCTGAAGATTGTGCTACTTGTGGTGGTGTAGGGCAAGTCAGAATGCGTCAGGGCCCTTTTTCTGTACAGCAAACTTGTCCGCGCTGTCAGGGTGCCGGTAAAACCATTAAAGATCCTTGCCACAAATGTCACGGTCGTGGCGCTGTTCAAGAAAACAAAACGCTTTCAGTCAAAGTACCAGCAGGTGTAGATACGGGTGATCGAATTCGTTTATCCGGTGAAGGTGAAGCAGGCCTGCACGGTGGTCCAGCAGGTGACTTGTTTGTTCAGATGAATGTTAAATCACATTCAATTTTTGAACGAGATGGCCGTGATTTGTATTGTGAAATTCCAATTAGTTTTACTGATGCTGCACTAGGTGGTGAGTTAGAAGTACCAACACTAGAATGTAAAGTTAAACTAAAAATACCATCAGAAACTCAAACCGGAAAATTATTCCGCTTGCGTGGTAAAGGTGTCACACCTGTTCGTGGTGGTGGCCAAGGTGATTTACTTTGCCGAGTAGTAGTTGAAACCCCAATTCATTTAACCAAACGCCAAAAAGAAATTCTGGCTGAGTTTGAAGAGATTCAAACTAGCCAGGGTAATCGGCAGTCGCCGAAAAAGACTTCATGGTTTGATGGGGTTAAGCAGTTTGTCGACACTCTCAAACCCTGAACTATTACACTTACTAGAACTTCGTTAAAAGTAAAAATCAGTTCAGTTAGGTTGAGAAGAAATATCGGATTATTTCTGGCTTTTAGACCGTGGGAACTTTCATCACTTAGTGAATTTAAACGGTAAAAAAGTTTAATAAATAGTAAAGTATTTTTATTCTTTGTAATGTTCTATTAGCCGTAAGCAAACATATGCATCAAAAAATGAGAACAGACAATTAGTTTACAAGGAAACTTTTTAATTATTGTTGATAAACCCAGGTCAAAAGAGCATCCATCAACTCAGCACCAGGGCCACGGTCAGCCAATTCATGGTTGATGATGCCTGTCACAGCATAGGTTTTGTTAGAGCGGGAATAGACAAAGCCGGCAATGGCAGAAACCTCATTTAAAGATCCCGTTTTTATATGCATGCGACCAGACATATTGGTTCCACGCAGACGTGTGCGCATTGTTCCATCCATGCCGTTAATGGGCAACGAAGCTACATATTCTGGCATATAGGGACTAGCCCAAGCACTGCGCAGAATCTCATTCATTAAAGCTGTAGAAATACGTGTATCTCTGGATAACCCAGATCCATTACTCAGGATTAACTGAGAGCTATCCATGCCATTCATTTCTAGATAAGACTCTATTGCTTCAACACCTTTTTCCACTGTTGCAGGTGAACCGAATGTTTCTGCACCGAGAGTGAGGAGTAAATGACGCGTCATGAGATTATTGCTGAACTTATTAATGGATTTGACCACATCAGACAGGGGCAATGAGCTCCATGTCAACACAGGTTCCAACTCTTCTGGAACTGTATCGACCCCCAAGCTGCCATCTAGTTGACCGCCAAGCTCACCCCAAAGCTGAGTAAAAAGTCCAAAGGTATAACCAGGAGCATTCAACACTTCTCGAACCATTCGGTATTGTGTGCAACCTGAAGGGAATTGACCTTCAAAAATTACTTCTGAAGGATCGTTGTCGTTGCGATTAAAACTGACGCCGCGCTGATAGCCACCACAAGAACGATTGACGAGTCTTAGGCGGTTGGTGATTTTCAAATTAGGTAATTGTGGGTCTGTAAGAATCACCACATCTCTGCCATTTGGGTGCGGTTGGAAATAGAAATTTACTGATTGGAAATTAGAAATAACTGCATTTGGCTCTGTGTTATAGGACCGGCCGTTTTGGTTGTCGATGACTTCACCTTGTTCTACTGTGGGGTCGAAATAACTGCCATCTAGAATTAAGTTGCCTGTGATATGTTCTATACCTGTGCGTTGCAATGCCTTGAGCATATTCCTAAGTTGATCTTCCACTAGAAAGGGATCGCCACCACCTTTCATCAGTAAATCACCTTCTAATACGCCGTCGCTAACAGGCCCTAGTGCATACAATTCAGTTTGCCAGTTAAATGCTGGGCCAAGTGTATCTAAGGCTGCAAGTGTTGTAAGAGTTTTGATTGAGGAGGCGGGGTTGAAAGGTGTGTCAGCATTATGAGCAAGTATTGGGACACTTGCTCCTATTTCCTGCACCATAAAGCTAAAACTGGACTCAGGCAGATCATGGCCATCAATTACGACGTCGACATTTTCTGGAATATCGCCAATGTCTGAATTTAGGTCAGCAGATTGTTGCTGTGCTATGGCTGCTGGTATGAAGAATACCAACAGCAAAGCGAAGAGGCTTTTGCAAAAAATATTTTTGCTCATAGCTTGAATTAAAGCTCTTGAATACTAACTTCACGAAACCTGACAACGCCAGAATTATATTGAAGTGCAATAGAACCCGAGCTGAATTGTTCGTCGTTGACGTTAACGGTCTCAGTGCCATTTAAGGTGATCAAAAGCTGTGAGCCTAGCGCGACGATTTCAAAACGGTTCCATTGGTCTGCGGCATTGATAGTTGCTGTAGGAGCTGCAATATTAACGATGCCTCCAGTACGATAAGTCTGGTCTGGACGGGTATCAAAAATATTAACTTCATAACAATTAGTATCAGTAACATTCTGACTATCCTGGCAACGAATAAAAATGCCGCTGTTGGCTGGTTCATCTGTCCAGAATTCAACTATTAAACGATAGTCTTCATAACTTTGGTTTGAAACCAGAAAGCCTGGTGCATCGGAACCTTCCACATAGCCATCATTAAATGTCCAATCTGCATTCCCGATAGGATTCCAGTTTTGTAAAGTTTCTCCATCAAAAAGAGTGGTCATGTTGGAGGATTGCATCATAGAGCAAGCGCTTACAAGCATTGCCAAAAGAATCAGAGTAAATATTTTTATTTGTTTTAACATTTTTCTTCCTCGTGAATAGTTTTGATTTATTAATATAAAAACTATCATAGTTTATCAATAAAGACGAAAGCTGCTATTCCTAGCATATAAAGAAAAGTTTGTAGGGTGGCATCCAAATAAGTTAACTTGTCTCACTCAAAACACCTTCTGAAACTGGATAAACATGACTGATATTAATTCCCGAAAATCCATTATTGCGATAATTTACATCGGTGTGATTGGACCTTGTGTTTTTATTCTGCAGCCTGGTTTCATCCAGGGTTTAGTTGCATATTTGGGCTTTGATGAACAGCAAGCCGGGTTAATTGCTTCCTATGAAATGTTCGGCATTGCGACCACCACAATTTTAATGAGCTTCATTTCCAACCGCGTCGATTGGCACAAAGTTCTATATGTCTGCCTTATCGTTTGCGCAGTCGGCAATATGGCTTCGATTGGGCAAACGGATTTTATGCTGCTATCAGTCACTCGTTTTGTGATTGGTTTGGGTTCAGGAGGGCTACTTTCCTTAGGTTTTACGATGGCGGGATTGACGTCCAAGCCTGATCGAAACTTTGGCTTAATTGTCGTGTGGTTACTTATCTATGGTGCATTTGGCATGCTATTTATGCCAAGCATTTATGAATTTGTTGGTATGAATGGCTTGTATATATTTTTAGCATTATTCTGTGCCAGCGGTTTATTCATTGTTAAATCCCTGCCTCACTCTGGTGAAATTGTTGAACTACCTAAGCAAATTATTGAGTACTCGACCACAATCAAAGTCTCATCTCTGAGCGGCCTGCTGGTCTACAACATAGCCATCGGTATTGTCTGGGCATATCTGTTTTTGGTTGGGCTCGAAGCTGGAATGGGTGAACAAGATGTTGCCAATGCTATAACAGTATCGCAGTTCTTCGGCATAGGAGGCGCGCTTGTTCCAGTTTTGCTTCAAGCCAGAGTTGGGCGGATATTGCCGCTCGGCATCGGTATCCTTGGCGGAGCAGGATTCATATTCTTATTTGTGGGTGATATTGGCAGTGCGATGTTCTGGATTGGGGTTTGTGGTTTCAATATGCTTTGGAACTTGACAGTTCCCTTTCTTTTCTCTGTGCTCGCCGATTATGACATCCGCGGACGAATAGTGACCTTCGGTGTATCCATGCAATTCCTTGGTTTAGCACTGGGGCCATTCATAGCGGCCATGTTGCTCGAAGTCGGCGGGTTTGACTTAGTTAATATAACCAGCGTTGTGATATTCGTGTTTGCTGCATTGCTGATGTTACCTGGCACCCTAAATCAACGAAATAAAAAACAAGAAGCCTTAAACAGCTAGCATCATCTCAAGCGGCTAATAAAAATATGCCTCATCAAACACTGGAGTCAGAAATTGACTCTGTTGCCTGCCCAGTTCATAGGTTGTCAGTCTTCATAGTAGGGCTACCCCAATATCCAAACGCGCGCGCAATTATAAGTAAAACAATGCACGCCAATAAGAATCCTATTCCAACAATTGCCGCTCCATAATTTATAATTAAGAGAGGGAGAACAGTGGTTAGCAAGCCGCCTCCAATAAATGGAGCCACAAATGGTGCACGCATCGCAAACGCTTTTACCGCTTCTGATTTCATCTCAGGATCAACGGTTCGTAATAGCATCAACCCAACAGCTGCGACGCCAGATAATGTGCCAAAGTTTACGATGGCATGTTCAAACCATTCAGTTTTAAATAACCTGGGTCCAAGGAAGTAGAAGTAGACTAGCAGAGCTAAAACGGAGGCAATTATAATCAGCAAAAGGGGCATCGCATAGGCTAGAACGACTGGTATCTTGATCGTCGTAATCGCCGATAAAATCAGTAGTTCCAGAGCTAAGCCTTGAATTAGGTTCAGTGTTCCACGGTCAACTGAATCTTTAAAATCTGTTTTTGAAAGTGCCCATTGCACCAGCAACCCGCCGATCATCGCCATTGGAAACAATAGCAAATTAAGTCCTGTCAGAGTCTCAATTACAAATAGTATTGCTACTCCAGCCATCACTGCTAACGCAATTACGCCAAAATGAAACGCCATCGGTTCGACCACTTCTTTGTTAATCGTTATGCGTGCACCAACCGGTTGATCTTTCTTTGCAATGAGGTCTTGATGTTTTTGGCTACTTTTCGAATCAGAGTTTTTTAGGATTGAAGTGTAGCCTTTTCTCACACCGTGATTGATTATAATCATGCCGCTTATAATGCCAATGAAAAGCCCTATAGTTGCCGTCGTTAGGGCTAAGGAACCGCCTTCCTCCCAGCCTAGTTCTGTATAAACTTGAGCCAACCCCCCTGCTGTACCGTGCCCGCCTACGAAGCCAACTTCTATTATTGTGCCGAACATCTCATCGACGTTCCAAATCGGGGCAATCAAAAAAGCTGTTGTTAGTAAAGGTACAGCGATTAGAAGAAAATCACCTATATAGACATAAAGCAACTGAGGGGCGAGCGTATTCGCCATATCTTTTGCCTTCGGGAATTCGATACCCATAAGCATCGGTGCAAAGACGATAGTGATCAACATTGATGGAAGTGATGAGAATGTCTCTAGCATGTCGGCAGGAAGAACTTTCAGTCCGTACTCGCCCAGTCCCAGACCGATTAACCCCGCAATGAGTGAAGCCGGAATAAAAAAACGTTTAATCAGGCCAACTTTCGTTCGGAGCACAACACCAACAAACAGCAGGATACCGAGGGTGCTTAGATGAACGATAGGTGAATTCATAATACCTTCCATTTGAATGCCAACTTATTAACAACGCTTAAAAGTGTTTTCAATTGGATTGACTCTTTTTTATAGATAATTATGTGTTTGAACTATATTCGCTTGCAGCACCAAGAACTGTCTTAAAATCGAGCCATTCGATAAGGCGACGGATCAATAATCGGTTTAACATCGCTGATCAAATCTGCAGCAAGTTGACCTGCTGCTGGAGCAGTACCGAAGCCATGACCGGAGAAACCTGTTGCAATAGTTAGGCCTGGAATAGACTCAATTTTATCGATTACCGGCATTGAGTCCGGCGTAACATCAATCAGTCCTGCCCATGCTTCTTCTATACTGGCTTCATTAAACGCTGGCCAAGCCGCCTTCATATTGTTTATTGCGTCCTGATTCAGTTTCATATTCGGGCTCGGGTTCATTGTTCGAATAACTTCAAAAGGACTTTCAGCATTAGCTTGCCAGCGACGCTTGAGCTTTAGGTCGTTGAAAAATGCTTTACCTACACCGACTTTAAGAAAGCTATGCATATGCTTTAACTGTTCAAAGTAACGCCAACCAATTAATAAATGGTCCAGAGTTAATGGCGCATCCAGTTTGCCGCGCTGAGTGATGATATATCCGCCATCCTGATGTTTGCGAAACGAGAAGTTTGGACCGCCTACCGCAATATTCGTAGGGCCTTCAATAGGATTAGTACGTACCACTGAGCAAATAACTGGCAGGGTTGAGAGTGATATGCCTTCGTTGCCGAGAAAGCGGCGCGACCAAGCACCGCCAGCCAGCAGCACTTGTTCACATGTAATCTCACCTTTCTCAGTTACAACACCAGAGATCTTACCGGCAGAGCGCGATAACTTTCGCACTGCACAGTGCTGAACCAGCGTTGCTCCTTTTTGCATTGCTGCTTCAGCCAAGGCATTGGTGGCTAAGGTAGGTTCGGCATAGCCATCTGATGGAGTATGCACTCCCCCAAACCATTTCCCTTTACCACCGGGAGCTAACTGGTCAATTTGACTTGGTGTCAGTAAGCGAGAATCCAGATTCAAATCTGCAACCGACTGATGCCAGCCTTCATACATGTTCATTTGCTCTTCGTTATGAGCAAGAAACATAATTCCATTTTGCTTGTATCCAACTGAACTACCAACACGTTCGGGAAAAGCAGCCCATATAAGGTCAGATGCCAGTGATAGAGGGACGTCATAAGCATGACGACTTGTCTTTCGGATCCAGCCAAGGTTGCGAGAGGATTGCTCGCCAGCGATATGGCCTTTTTCAAGTAACACAACCGAAATGTTACGCTCCGCAAGCGCTAACGCAGCGGTTACACCAACAATACCACCACCAATAACTACTACACTTGCCGAGGAGGGTAACTCATTTTGGGTAATAATAGGCCTTAATGTGCTAGTCATAATGAAAATCCAGATAGTGAAGTGGGATGTTAAAACTTATGCGATTGAAATCTCTTCGACTCCAGCTTTAGATGCCCCGCGGTAGGCAGTAACTTCCAATTCAACCTTATAAACTTCCGATCCCAATGGTGGACAAGTTACTGTAGTCGCTGGATTAACGCCGCGAAATTTAGTGCCGATGAACTCCATCACCTTTGGTGTGTCTTCAGGGTATTGAATAAATACGCGAGACATCACCACATCTTTCAAGGATGAATTTACTGCGGTAAGTGCACGCTCAATGTTAGCGAAAACTTGCTTAACCTGTTCTACAACATCCTCAGGGATCTCTAGAGTGTCCGGGTTGCGGCCTGCCGTATTGGAGACATAGATCCAGTTATCAACCGCCACTACACGTGAGTAACTAGCGATCTCTTCAAACTTGGAACCCGTTTTAACTTTTACGATTTTAGTCATAGCTTTCCGAATTATATAGTGTGGCAGAACAGCCGCAACTCAGGCTACGGCCCGAATAAATAACGATTAACGCAGTGCTGGCTCATCCCACAGGTTCAGGTTAGTGCCAATACCTTGTTGTAAAGCATTGCGGTAAATCTTGGTTGCCCACGCAACATCTTCTACAGGCATACCGCCAACGGACATAATAATAATCTCTTCGTCGTTCTCACGCGCAGGTGTAACACCAGCAATGATGGCACCAAGATCTTCCAGTTCAGATTCAGCCATTAAGCCATCTGCAACCATATCCATAAAGCGCATCCCGATCAGAGGAATTACGTTATGAGTAGGTTTAGGAACCTCTTCGTACCAGGCTTTATACAGACCGATATTATCCATTACCTTTCTTACACCTGGCCTACTCATGTCGTCATCAAGACTACAACTAGCTGGCATCGCTAAGAATGCACCTTGTTTTACCCATTCACGTTTTACAATTGGGTATAGAGATGGATCTCCAACTTCGCCAGAATTACAGAAAGTGACGATATCAGAATCACGCACTACTTCTTCGTTGCTCTCAACAACTTGAATATTGGTAATCTGTGGGTACTCTTCTTTCAACCAGTTCAGAAAATTGTCTAAACTCTTCTGGCCGCGGCCTTTAATTTTGATCGAATCGATCTCCGGACGAACTGCCATGAAGGAGGCAACAGAAGTTTTTCCCATTACACCGGGACCTAACAAGCCAATTACTTTCGCATCTTTACGGGCCAAATGACGAGCACCCACACCGGGTATTGCCCCGGTTCGGTACGCAGATAGCAGGTTAGCCGACATGTATGCTAGGGGTGCGCTTGTGTCGATATCATTAAGGATGAACATAAGAATAGAGCGCGGCAAACCTTTTTCACGGTTAGCAATGTTTGATCCGTACCACTTCACACCACAGGTCTGGAAGTCCCCTCCCAGATAAGCAGGCATCGCCATCAGGCGACGATCAGCCGTTGGTTTCGGCATGGTTGGGAATGGTGACTCATCCGGGAAAGTAATCATTGCACCGTGGGAATCATTGTTTGGCCCCGCCATACGATAGTCACCTTTATGCAGCAGAATAAACATTTCTTCCATCGTATCGACGCAGGAAGACATATCTGTAACACCTGCTTGAATCATGTCCTGTTCAGAAAGGTAGAGAAAATCAATCTTTGTATTTGTAGTCATAGAGTAATCTGATAGTTTGCTTTATACCTCTAAAAGAGGTGTGACTTAATGGCGAATGATAGGTGTCAGGAGGTGTTCGGTATACAACCATATGTTCGAGTTTAATTTACGCATTCGTGGTTACAATGAACATCTTAATAATAGTTTCAGCATAATTTACAGCCACCTTTTATATTTTGTGTGAAGTATAGTGCGCTAAGCACTCTACAGTAAATTAAAAAGTTTTCTTAGCAAAGGTGTTGTATTGCTTATCATGAGTATTGTGTGTAAATTTTCTCTCAACAATTCTTTATATTTTGATACGGATTAACTAAACCCCATGATTAAAAGTCTTAAACTTATAGTTGCAATAATCGCTCTTAGCTCAGGCGTGCACGCTCTAGCAGCTAGTCCCGACTCGTCTAACGTAAGGCCGTCGGATCACATGAATGTCTTGTTCATCATGTCAGATAATCAGCCAGCTTCAATTCTTGGAGCCTATGGGAATCCAGACGTCCGTACCCCAAATATTGACCAGCTAGCATCCGAAGGTCTTATATTTACTAATGCCTTTGCGGTGAACGGTATGTGTTCGCCCACAAGGGCAACATTAATGACCGGTTTAATGCCATCGCAACATGGTGTGCATAACTGGCTTGATGACGCTAAGTTGGATGAATGGCCAGAAGATTGGTCTGTTGTAGCAGAGTATAGAACCTTGCCTCAGACCCTCGAGAATCGTGGTTATCAGACTGCAATGATTGGAAAATGGCATCTTGGGCAGCCTTGGCAGTCATCCCTTGGCTACCAGCACTGGGTAACTTTTACTTACGGCCATACCTTGGATTTTTGGGACAATACTATTGTAGATAACGGTGAGGTATTTCAAGTTAATGACCGGCATATAGTAGATTTTTTTGCTGATGAAGCTGTTGAATACATAAATTCTGTCGATCAGGATCAGCCTTTTTATCTGCAGCTCAATTTTGACGGGCCCTATTTAAACCCGCCAACTAATACTGGCCCGGCACGAAATCGTCACTATGAGAGTTATGTCGGACAAGATTTTGATTCTTTCCCGCGTGTTCCGGTGAATGCCAATATCCTCGAGCAACTTACTGATCCTGATGTTCCCGCATTTCTAAAAGGCAATCATCGACAATCAATTCTTCATCATAATGATCCTGAATCAATGGCTAACGTTGCCTCGCAAAATACGATAGTTGATGACGGTGTCGGCAGAGTGCTTGCAGCATTAGAAGAGGCAGGCCTTGATGAAAACACACTAGTAATTTACTCATCAGACCAAGGTAACTTCTATGGTCAACATGGTTTATGGCAACACACCATAGTTACCACGCCAAGCAATCTTTATGAAGCAGCACTCAACATTCCACTTATTATTCGTCACCCAGGTTCTATTGCTGCGGGAGAAACCAGTGAGATGCTTATTGGTCAATATGACATGGCTACAACAATTTTGGACTACATTGGCATCGAGGATGTGCAGTTTGAAAATAGTCCTGGGGAAAGTTTCGCTAATGCTTTAACTGGAGATGCACTGGATTGGGAAAATGAAGTTTATTATGAGCAAGAAGAATCGCGCGGAGTTCGTACACCCGAATTTGCTTATTGGAAAAGAATAGAAGGTATCGGCGAGAGTGAATTGTATGATGTTAGAAATGACCCGGGGCAGCACATTAATCTAATGAGTGATCCTGCTTATCAAAATATTGCGGCTGAACTGGACCAAAAAGTGTCAGACTTTTATGGCAGGTATTCGACTGATAAATATGATCTTTGGGAGGGTGGTGTCGCCAAAGGCTCGGTAGCTCGTCCAGGTATGTTTCAAGCTTTGCATGGTGAGCAATGGCGAACGGTCAGTGAGTCTCTTCCAGCTTTTGAAGAATAGCTGAATGTTTAGCTAGATATTTTTCAGTTTATTTAAGAACACCTTATATTAAAAATAACAACGATGTGAATGATGGGCGCAGCAACTGCTACAACAAATATCAATTGGATATCAGTAATCCTGGCGGCTGTTTCAAGTTTTGTCGTTGGCGGAATTTGGTATGGGCCGATATTTGGCAAAGCCTGGATGAAGGCTTTCAAACTTACTGAAGAAGACCTCGCTTCTCGCAACTTGCCCATAGTGTTTGGGCTCTCCTTTTTACTCACATTAATTGCCGCGATAAATCTTGAAATGTTTGTTGGTGTAGATGCGAGTTTAGCATATGGAGCAGGTGCAGGATTTGCTGCTGGCCTAGGATGGGTGGCAACGTTTTTAGGGATTTTGTACTTGTTTGAAAAACAATCATTGTCTGGTTTCTTTATTAATGCAGGTTACTGTGTTTTTGCTCTGACGCTAATGGGTTTTATCCTGGGTCTAATGTAAGCGCATCAAATAGTAACTGTTGGTTTTGAACTAAAATTTAAATTTAAAAGGTTTATCTCATGAATAGAACAATTAAATCTAGCGTACTTATTTTTTGCATGGCGCTTTGTTCAAACGTTTTATCTGCACAAAATGAAAGCTGGACGCGTTCTTATCCAGCAGTCCATGTGATCGGCAGCCTCTATTCTGTCGGTACTTATGACCTCAGTGTATTTTTGATTACCTCCGATGAAGGTCATATCTTAATCAATACGGGTCTTGAAGGTTCGACTGAACAAATTCGAGAAAATATTGAAGCCTTGGGTTTTGCTTTAGAGGATGTGCATATCTTGTTAACCCAACAAGCCCACTGGGATCACGTGGCTGCAATGGCAGAAATTAAAGCGATTACAGGTGCTGAAATGTGGGCTACAAAAGATGATGCACGGGTGCTTGAAGATGGTGGCTTTAGTGATGCCCACTTTGGTGGTGAAGAAACCTTCGAGCCGCTAGCAGTAGAAAAAATAATTGTGCAAGATGATGTCATCGAACTAGGCGATATTCGTCTGACTGTTCATGATCATCCCGGCCATACCGAGGGCAGCTCAAGCTACTCCATGGTAGTTGAAGAAAATGGTCGTGAATACGATGTGTTAATCGCCAATATGGGTTCAGTTAATCCAGGTAAGCAATTAGCAGTTGATCCAACCTATCCGGGAGTAGCTGCAGATTTTGCCCACACCTTTACTGATCAGAAAACTTTCGCTGTAGATGTTTGGGTGGCAGCACATGCCATTCAATATGGACTCCATGATAAATGGCAACCAGGCCAAGCTTATGATCCAGATACATTTGTTGACCCAGCAGGTTACTTAGAAGCAGTTGAGAGTCATGAAAATTTGTTTTTACAAGCAATGGCTGCTGAGAGAATAGAGTAATAAAGACTAGCAATGGCAGGTCTACTCTCAAAAGAACGGATAGTTGCTGAACCGGGTTTTAATCGCTGGAAGGTACCTCCCGCTTCAATTGCCATACATCTATGTATTGGCTCTGTGTATGCATGGAGCATATTCAATTTACCGTTAACCCGCGCTTTTGGTGTAGTCGCACCAGCTTCAAATGATTGGAGTCTGCAGGATGTTACCTGGATTTTTTCAGTCGCCATTGTTGCGCTTGGATTATCTGCTGCTTTTGCTGGTCGCTGGTTAGAAAAAGTTGGACCCCGGAAAGTTGGTGTTGTTGCTGCCATCTGTTGGGGTGGCGGTTTTCTAATCGGCGCTATTGGAATTTATCTTCATCAACTTTGGCTGCTATATCTGGGTTATGGCGTTATTGGTGGTTGTGGCCTAGGCCTAGGCTATGTTTCTCCTGTAAGTACTCTTATTCGCTGGTTTCCTGATCGCAGAGGTATGGCAACCGGCATGGCCATTATGGGGTTTGGTGGTGGTGCGATGATTGGTGCACCACTGAAACGAAAGTTTATTCAACTTTTTTATGAAGCACCTGAATATTTAGGCACTACTGATCAGGTTAATCTGATAACTGATGCCGGGCGTCGATTTGTAGAACGTGCTGGTGAGCAATTGGAAGTTGTTGTTATCGGTGCTAACGATGTGGCCAGCATGTTGGTGCTCGGACCTGAAGGAATATATGTAGTAGGTACTGGCTCAGTTGGAGTGGCACAGACCTTTTTGGTGTTAGGCATTTTATATTTCGTTGTTATGTTAATTGCTGCATTTTCATATCGAGTGCCAGCTGAAAACTGGCAGCCGGAAGGTTTTATTGCACCTACCGAAGATTCAGAAAAACGTTCAATGGTGACAACCCATAATGTGGATATAGATGAGGCCTTGAAAACACCTCAGTTCTATCAACTCTGGATAGTGCTTTGTATGAATGTGTCGGCTGGCATTGGCGTCTTAGGTGTTGCTAGCACCATGATGAGCGAAATATTTGGAACTACTTTACCGTCGATAGTTGACGGTGCTTTTGCGGCAACGTATGTCAGCATGATTTCAGTATTTAATATGTTGGGTCGATTTATCTGGGCCAGTTCTTCTGATTATATTGGTCGAAAAAATACTTATTGGGTCTTCTTTGCTTTCGGAATTGTGCTTTATTGTTCTGTGCCTTTTGCTGCGCAACAAGTCAGTGTAAATCCTGCTGTTACTTGGCTGATTTTATTTTATGGTGCCACCATGATTATTTTCACCATGTATGGCGGCGGCTTTGCGACTATTCCGGCTTATTTAGCAGATGTGTTTGGTAGTAAATATGTTGGTGGTATTCATGGCCGTTTATTAACCGCTTGGAGTACAGCGGGTGTATTGGGTCCATTGGCAATTACTTCTTTGCGAGAATCAGCAATTGCTCGGGCGATTGAAAATTTAGCTGGTCAGGTAAGCCCCGCAGCATTTCAAACACAATTTGGAGCTGGATTGGATCAGTTGGATACCTTAGTTGCAGCTCAAACTGTGACTATTGCCCGTCTAATGGAAATAGTTCCTGAGGGGACGGTCGATCCAACACCTAGTTTATATAACCGTACTATGTATCTCATGGCAGCTATGTTGGCGATCGGGCTTGTTAGCAATTATCTGATGAAGCCAGTCAATTCAAAACACTATCTCACGAAATGAAATAGATTTTAATCTGAGTAAGCGCTAGTAAATGTTCCTATCATTTCAAGGGGATCTAATGTGCCAATCTAAGGGACATGTATTAGAATAGTCAGTAATTTAAAGAACTAGGTAAGTATTATGTTAAATGTAGCAATCGGTGGTTCAAATGGCCGTATGGGAAAATCTCTGATTCAGGAAATCATGGAGACGCCTGAAATTAATATTGGCGCCGCCTCGGTTATCGAGAATAGTCCTGATTTAGGTAAAGATGTCGGTTTGATTGGCGGCGTTGATCCGCTACATGTAGTGACTGTTGATGATTTTGAACAAGTGATGGATGACTTTGATTTGCTGTTCGATTTCACCGGTACAGAAGCAACAATAATGCATTTAGATTTATGCAGTCGTTATGGCAAGAAAATGGTTATAGGCACTACTGGTTTTACTGACGCTGAAAAAGAACATATTAAAGAAATCAGTGAAAAAATAGCCATCGTATTTGCACCTAATATGAGTGTGGGCGTGAATGTCTTGTTTAAGCTTATTGAACAAGCAACTGCTGTATTGGGTGAGTCTAACGATATAGAAATAATTGAAGCGCATCACCGTCATAAAGTAGATGCACCTTCGGGTACTGCTTTACACATGGGTGAAATAGCTGCTGGCGTATTGGGTAGAGACTTGTCGGATGTTGCCGTCTATGGACGTGAAGGACAAATTGGTGCTCGGGAAGATAAAACTATTGGGTTCGAAACTATTCGTGCTGGCGATATTATTGGTGACCATACCATTATGTTTGCTGGTCATGGTGAGCGTGTTGAGATAACTCATCGATCTAGTTCTCGAATGAATTATGCGGCAGGGGCATTACGTGCAGCACTATGGTTACAAGATAAAGACAGTGGTTTGTACTCAATGCAGGATGTACTTGGATTATAAAAAAATACCCGCTAGCGCTAGCTAAGCGGGTAAAGGGTGAACTTGCTTATCTAATAGGGGGGAAGCAAGTTGGTTTAAAAAACTGCCTAGTTGTTCAATTAATAGTAACTACGGCAATAATTCTTAATTGGATTAATGCAGAACTAAATATTTTTCGGTGACAGAATGAATAAGAAAATTGTTTTATTACTTTTAGTAATTAGCTCGTTCATTTCAGCTGCACAAGCTGAAACCGCTTTTACTGATGCGATGATTTGGGATGGCAGTGGAGCACCGCTTGTCGAAAATGCAACTATTGTTGTTGGTAACGATGGCCGCATTAGTGCGATAGGTCAAAATGTATCTATTCCACAAAATGCAGAAGTCATTTCTTTAGCCGGTAAATATATTCTGCCAGGTTTTATTAATGCGCATGGACACATTAATAGTTTTTGGGATGAGCCAGGTGATGAAGATATTTATGATTATATGCGCAGTAGTTTAAAGCGCTATGCGCGCTATGGCGTAACTACTGTGAATAGCCTCGGTGATACTTCTGAGTTAATAGAAATAAGAGATAATGAGGCGGGTACTGAAGGCATGGCTCGGGTTTTAGCTTCCGGGCCTAGAGTTGTTGCAAGAACAACTGAGCTTGCTGCTGAAGATACTCAAATGATTATTGCAACAGGAGTGGATTCAATAAAGATTGGCATTGATGATGCTTTAGGAATGGAATATAAAATGCCTTGGGACGCTGCTCAAGCTGTTCACGATACTGCCGAAGCAAATGGACTTAGCGTCGCTGCACATATGTTTTACCTTGAAGATACAAAACGTTTATTAGAAATGGGTACGCACATATTGGCGCATTCAGTTCGAGATGAAACAGCCGATGGTAAATTTTTAAATTTAATGCGTTCAAGAAATGCGTGTTATAGCCCAACATTGATGCGTGAAGTCAGCACATTTATTTATGCAGAAGAACCTGCATTTCTTGAAGATGAATTCTTTCAACGTTATCCCCATCCAGGACAAACGCAAAGGGTGTTAGGTGAAGACTTTATAAATCGAATGGCTAATAGTCGATCGGCCGCGCTGTATAAAATTGCTTTAGAGCAGGCTATAAAAAATGTAAAAATTATTTCTGATGCCAATTTACCTATTGCCTTGGGTACTGACTCAGGTATTCAAGCGCGTTTCCCTGGTTATTTTGAGCATATGGAATTATGGATGATGGTTGATGCCGGATTAACACCTAGTGATGCACTATTAAGTGCAACCTCAGTTGCTGCAAATTGTTTGGACTTAGACGATAGAGGCTCCTTAGTTGCTGGGCGTTGGGCAGACTTTATCGTATTTGATGAAAACCCTTTAGAAGATATTCAAGCTACTCGTAGTATAGAAAGTGTTTATATTGCTGGTGAAAAAGTGAGTGAAAATTAATAAATAGTTTTATTTTTTGCTCAATTATTTTTTTACCTCATGCCAAAATAAGGCCGCATTCGAGTTCCCAAAGAGCTACCAATAAACGCCGCTACAAACCATAACCAACCATGTAAGCTAGTTGAGCTGATGCCGCCGAAGTAAGCGCCGATATTGCAACCATAGGCTATTCTTGCACCGTAACCGAGAAGCAAGCCACCAATAACTGCGGCTAATAATGAACGCCTAGGCAGCTTGAAAGAAGGTGCAAATTTCCCAGCTAAACTTGCCGCCGATAGAGCACCGAGCATGATGCCGATATTCATCACTGAAGTCACGTCAGCTAGAACACTTTGATTGAGAGAAGCTAAGGAGCCAGGCCGTTGCCAATATTCCCAACCAGTTACATCTATACTCATTAAACCCGCAATTTTACCGCCCCAAAGTGCAAAAGCAGATGTCACTCCCCAAGGTCTTCCAGCAAGCAGAAGCGTAGCTACATTAACGCCAGCAAGCGCTAAAGCACCAATGATTACCGGCCAAGGTCCATGTAACCAAGATTGTCCGCTTTCAGTTTTCCAATAACTTTTCACTTCTTTATGCCGACGTCGCTCGTTAGTCGCAGCAGCGAACCAAACCACTGAAAATAACGCGAGACTGATAAGAATAGCGGGAATTACGCCAAAGCTTTTGGAAAGTGCAATTGGCTCGAACCCAGGCACGTCTTGCCAGAGTGACCAATGCCAAGTGCCAATGACTGATCCACAAATGAATGCTGCTAATGTTACTACCATACGCACATTACCACCGCCGGCCGTAAAAAGTGTGCCAGATGCGCAGCCGCCACCTAGTTGCATGCCAATGCCAAAAATAAACGCGCCGCAGATTACTGCAAGGCTTAAAGGCGCAACGCTGCCTCGCAAGCCTATTCCGCCAAACTCCCCCATCCCAATCAAAGGTGTAAAAATAACAACAGTAATGCCTAGCATGATCATTTGAGCGCGTAAGCCAGAACTGCGACCATTTGATACGACCTCACGCCAGGCGGCGGTGAAACCAAATGCAGCATGATAAAGTGAGACGCCAGCAATAAGGCCGACAAAAAATAAGGCACCTTGTCTCCAGCTATAAGATGTAGACAAATAGATAATCAAAATAAGACTGATTAGACTTGCTACGGCTATTGTGGATCGGTTATCTCTTTCTGGAAGAGTGGGTTGTTGTAATGCTTGTGCTCTAGTCTCAGTGTTCAATTAAATTTTCTCTCATTTATTATTCTTCTGGCTTATCTTCTTCAGGAATATTAGGTAAAACAAACTCAGAACTTTGATGTAAGGCATGATAATTCGGTAGGCATCAAATGCGCGTAATTGAATCTTAGATGCTCGGTAGGGTAGAGGATTGCCTTCGCTGTCTTGTTGAAGAGAAGGGACTAGATCGTTATAGCTGATGACATTGCTTTCAACAGAAGCTTCACGAAAATAATCACCGTAACGAATTTCTTTACTCAAGTTATTAAGCCTCTTAGAATTAATTTAAATTATGCCTAGCCTTATGAAATCAAAGCTAGTCTGTTAAAGCAACTGCTAGCTCATTGAATAATCAGTATGTTAGCGGTATGTTCTAGTTAGCCAGTTTAAGGAACTAACAACATGAGTAAAAAAGATAATAAAGCCAATATAGATTTTTCTATTACGCGTAGGGATTTTGTCAATTCAACTTTGCTGGGTAGTGGGGCTGCTCTTCTTGCTATGCAAGCTCCTTCATTTGCGCAAACACGACCGGTTCAGACAATAACACCAGGGGTTGATGCTAGTTGGTATGGCTATGGAGGTGTCGGTGATTATGCACCTTCGCATGGAAATACGCCTGAAGTTGTTAATTCGGCTCATAATTTAAGAGATGGGATGTATGGCGCGGATAGTGAGATTGAAATTATTGATCTTGAAGAAACCTATGATTTGATCATCGTGGGTGCCGGCATGGCAGGCTTAGGTGCGGCTTATGAATACACTAAAACTGCTAAACCTGAACAGAAATGCCTAATGATCGAAAATCATCCAATTTTTGGTGGTGAATCAAAAAGAAATGAATTTGAAGTGGATGGTCATTTGTTAATCGGCCCGCAAGGGGCGAATGGTTTTTCAGCGCCATCGAACGAAGAAGTTCAACGTTACCCAGACTTCAATCCGGATATTCGTTATATAAATGAACTAGGGATAAACACGGACTTTACTTATGCGGAACTTGAAAATACTGACAAAGATATCCAACTTGCTAAGGATAGTTATGGATTTCAATACTGGCAGGAAGATATAACATCGGTGGGGTATTACCTTGGGAAAAATGAACAAGGTGAAAACCAGTGGTCAATTGATCCTATAGAAACCGGTTACTCGGATATGGATGGATCCGAACAGGAAAAACTGGATCTCGAGAATTGGCGCACCTTTAATTTTGAAACGCCGGATCAACCAGATTTTGATACTTGGATAGATTCTGTTACCTATAAAGAGTATGTCGAAGATTATCTTGGCTTCAGCCCTTATGTAACGCGTCATGCTGATGTAATTTTAGCGGGGTCAGTTGGACTGGGAAGCGACGCACTATCCGCTAATTCTGCCAGAGCGCTTGGTATGCCAATTCAAGGTGGCAATACTGTTCAGCAAAGCACCAGTGGGCCGAGTGACTGGGGAAGGCATTCATTTCCTGGAGGGAACGACGGTTTCTTACGTCATTTTATTAAAAAGATATTTCCTAATGCTATTGAAGGCTCTTACAATTTTAACGATATCTTGAATGGCAAAGTTAATTTTTCTGAACTTGATAAGCCTGCTAACCAGGTGCGAATGCGTTTACATTCGACAGTTGTTAAAGTTGAGCATGACAATGCTAACCCTGATGAATCAGAACGCGTTATTGTCACCTATTCAAATGATAATAAGACCTACCGATTAAAAACTAAGAAACTTGTTATGGCGTCAGGTGGTTGGGTTAACAGATATGTTGTTAGAGATATGCCGGATGATATTAACCAAGCATATGCTAGTTTCAATCATGTTCCCTTTTTGATTGCTAATATTGCAGTTAAAAATTGGCGCTTTATGGAAGAATTGGGCATCAGTAGCGCTGTCTACAGAGATGGTATTTTTGGCAATTCTTGCAACGTACGACTGCCAATGACAGTGGGTGATTATCAGCCGGTTATTGATCCTGATAAACCAGCATTAGTCACTTTTTACGTGCCGTTTTATTACCCTGGGCTTGATATGAAACAGCAGGGAATACGAGGAAGGACGGAGCTGTTCACTACTAGTTATGCAGAATACGAAGAAAAGATTCGCGCGCAAATGCTAGAGCTTTTTGGTGAAACAGGCTTCGATCCAGATGAAGATATAGCTGGAATAATTCTAAATAGATGGGGTCATGCTTATGTTACTCCGCAACCAGGTTTCTTCTTTGGTGTAGATGGTAAGCCTGCACCGAGTGATGTTATCCGCCAAGGTTTTGGTCGAATTGCTTTTGCTCATTCAGAACTGCAAGGAAATCAGCATTGGGGTCCTGCCGCAGATGAAGGAAAACGCGCGGTACAAGAACTGGCGAAGTTTGATTAGAAACGGTAATTAAGAATTCTGCACCAAGGGTCGCCAGCCTGATAACCCGAAATAGCTAGCCAAACATAGTCTTTGAGTAAGGTGTTTGGCATGACGACGCGTTGGCGTTTATCTAATATCCAGCCATTAACTTCGACGACCAAATGGCCGCTTTTTTCAATTTCACAATAAACCAAGCGACTTGGTATATCTGCCTTTTAAGCAGGGTGCGGCAGGCTAAACAAAATCCGCCTCAATCATCCCTTAAGGTTTCGGAACCATCGCAATCATTTGGGGGCATAGTCCACTCTTCTTCTGCTTCTGTGACTTCAATGGAATTACGACGCACTAGGCTATGTATATTTTCTAATGTATCTAGTGTTGGCTGATTCATTAGCAGTCTCCATTCTCACTTCGTTTTAAAAGTTCAACACAGCCTAGGAGGGTTGATTTCATCTCCGGTTAAAAACGATTCAGGTTCTAAGGATCACGCTGTCAGACCTAAACAAGGTAAGATCGCTGCGCCTAATAAATTACGACAAAATGCACGTTTGTTTAATTGCTCTTTATTCATGTCATTCTCCGTTCAGTTTTATATAATGAACCGACTAGTCATTTTAATTTAGGTTTAATATAAAAGGGCGTAAGCCCTTATTTTTATTTATTTTGTAATTTAGATGCTTATGTTTCTAATAGGTAATTAAGATAGCGTTTAAAATGAGAAATGCTTACAGATAAAATTTTTGTGTCGCTATGCGATTTTGCAGAAATAATACCGCCTTCTACAACTACCATTAATTGCTTGCCTAATTCTCTACCGCTTACTTTATTAATTTTTCTAGCACGCAAAGCTTGGTTAAAAACTAGTGCCATGGCTTTTTCGTATTCACCAAGCAATTCGTCGATAGTGTCTAAAATTACGGGGCTAGAGTCCGATATTTCAACTGCTACAGAGCCTAATAAACAACCATGCTGCCAGATTTCAGCTGCTTTATCTTCAAGGTATTGAACAAAGGCAATCGCACGATCTGCAGGGTCCTCAACATCGAGATAATCGCTGTTTGTGACTAAAGCCCAACCTTTTTCTTTGTAATCTATTAACGCGGCTATGGCTAATTCTTCTTTGGATTTAAACGCGTGATAGAAACTACCTTTGGCAACGCCAGCCTGTTGAATAATTTCATCTACAGTTGTGGCTTTATAACCACGTAGAATCATTATTTGCTTGGCAGCAGTAATAATTTTGGATTTTGCATTAATTTTATTCATGGGAATAGAATATAAACCGACTAGTCAGTCTAGTCAACTCTTTTTCAAATTTTGTGTATGCTTAACAGGTTCCTGAAATAATAGTCGTATCCAATGAGCAAAGATTTATTACTTAAACATATAGAAGAAGTGAAAGCTTGCGATAAGTGCCCACTTATGCATAAGCCAGTGATTAGTTGCGGTCCGGTGCTAAGCAAGGTGGTTTTAGTTGGGCAAGCTCCAGGTATTAAAGAACCGATATTGCAAAGACCATTTGCCTGGACAGCAGGCAAGACTCTATTTAGTTGGTTTGAGGAAGCTACTGGTGTTAACCAAGAGTTTTTCCGAGAGTCTGTTTATATGACTGCAGTTTGCCGTTGTTATCCGGGTAAGAATCCGAAAGGTGGCGATAGAGTTCCGAATAAGACTGAAATCAGTAATTGCAAAGCCTGGATGGATCGCGATTTTGAAATTTTGCAGCCTGAATTAGTCATTGCTGTTGGAAAATTGGCCATACAACAATTCTTGAGCTTTGATAAACTGATCGAAGTAGTCGGCCAGACGTTCGAGATTGAAAGGGGTAGTTCCAAATTTGATGTTATTCCTTTACCTCATCCATCTGGCGTATCAACTTGGCATAGAATGGAGCCTGGCAAAACTTTGCTGCAGCTAGCCTTACAGCAGATTAGCGAACACAGAGCTTTTCCAAATAAATAACAGTTAGAAATAAAAGGTACAAATAATGAATTTAATGTTGCTGATTAATTTATTTTTATTTGCTGGTTTAATTTATGTAATTATAGGAATGACTAGGAAAGGTTTTTCTTTGGGTCAGCGTGTATTTACTGCCTTAATGCTTGGTATAGCCTATGGCATATTGCTGCAACTATTATATCAATCTAATCCTGATGTTATTCCCGCTACCCTTGAATGGAGTAATGTTGTCGGTACGGCTTATATTAGTCTGTTACGCATGATTGTGATGCCGCTCATTTTAGTTTCTATTTTGGCAGCGGTAATAAAATTAACTGATTTAGCTAATCTGGGGAAAATAAGTATTTCGGTCATTGGCCTGTTGTTATTTACAACGATGATTGCTGCCATAGTCGGTATTGTTATTAGTCTTATATTTGGTTTAAGCGCTGATGGCTTGACTCAAGGTGCTAGAGAGTTGGCCAGAGAAGAAGTGCTACTTGATCGTCAGGCTGGCTTAAGTGCCATGAGTTTCCCCGATTTAATTGGTTCATTCTTACCGCAAAATATTTTTAGTGACCTTGCTGGCTTGCGTGAAACTTCAGTTATTGCGGTGGTGATATTTGCGATCATTCTGGGTATTGCCGGCTTGCAACTGACTAAGGATGATGCAGAAAAAGGCGCTCGTTTCCGTGGTTTTATTGATATTTCTCAAGCCTTGGTATTAAAGCTGGTTCGCTTGGTAATTGCGTTTACGCCTTATGGGGTTTTGGCATTGATGTTTAATGTGGCAGCCAGTTCTGATTTTGGCGACATTCTAGATTTACTAAACTTTATTGTAGCGTCTTATGTGGCGATATTAGTGATGTTTATTATTCATGGCTTGTTGTTATCGCTTTTCAAAGTTAATCCCATCGATTATTTTAAAAAGGTTATGCCGGTACTAACGTTCGCGTTTACCTCTAGGTCTTCGATGGCAACCATTCCGCTAAATGTTGAAACCCAAGTTAATGGACTAGGCAATTCCCCGGTAGTGGCAAATTTCTCTGCAAGTTTCGGTTCAACTATTGGTCAGAATGGCTGTGCTGGAATTTACCCAGCAATGCTAGCAGTGATGATCGCACCAAGTATGGGTGTTGATCCGACTAGTATTGGATTTATAGTGATGTTGGTGGCGATTGTGACGGTTAGCTCTTTAGGCGTTGCTGGTGTCGGTGGTGGGGCTACTTTTGCTGCATTGATGGTTTTGCCTGCGATGGGTTTTCCTGTTGTATTAGTTGCCCTATTAATCTCAATTGAGCCACTTATTGATATGGCAAGAACAGCTTTGAATGTTAGTGGCGCTATGACAGCGGGAACAATTACTTCGCGCTTGCTGGCGTCTCATGAAAACCAACACATAGAAGCTGGTGTGAATAAATGAATGGATACACTTATGAATGATCTAGTTAATGCTGATGAACTCCTAAAGTCGGCAGCAGAAGACAATATCGTATTGTTTGATTGTCGCTTTAGCCTGATGGATTCTGAAGCTGGTAAGGCAGCTTATAAGGAAGGACATATTCCTGGTGCTATTTATTCAGACTTGAATAAACAATTAAGCAGTCCACACATTCCTGGACAGACTGGCAGACATCCCTTACCAGGCAGGAACGACTGGATAAGGCAGGTGCAACTCTGGGGTATCACGCCAGAGTGTAGAGTTGTAGTTTATGACGATGTGGGTGGGGTATTTGCTTCAAGGTTGTGGTGGTTATTACGTTGGGTTGGGCATGCTAATGTGGCTGTATTAAATGGTGGCTGGCAGGCTTGGTTAGCAGCTGGAGGTGAGAGCGAAACGCAGATTCCTGAAGCTAGGCTAGCGTCAGATTATGATTACTCAGCTCTGCAAGCGCTAAGTCTTACGATTGATGTTGCTAATATTGATTCCAGTAAACAAGTCTTGCTTGATGCTCGCGAGCAGAAACGTTTTGATGGTGATATGGAGCCGATTGATCCAGTTGCAGGCCATATTCCTGGTGCTTTATGTTCTCCAACAAGTGAGAACCTTGATGATGATGGCAAGATTAAACCCGCAGCAGAATTACGTGAAAAGTTTGCACCAGCCTTGGCAGAAAACCAAAAAGAAGTAGTTTGTTATTGCGGCTCAGGCGTGAGTGCGGCGCATAATATTCTTGCGATGCGCATTGCTGGTATAGAAGAGCCAAGCTTGTATGTGGGATCTTGGAGTGAATGGGTAACTGACCCTGCAAGACCAATCGCCACTAAAGCTGAGTAAGGCCGAATGAGCAAATCGATAATCACTGTTTTGATTGCCCCTTTGTGCTGCTTTATTCCTATACAGGTCGCGTTAGCTCAAGCCGAATCAGAAATTGATTATTTAAATCTCATTTCAGAATACGTTCATAAAATAGAAAATATTTATGACGGGTCATGGGCATTCACTTATATATTGGATGATAAAATTGAGATGGAATCGCGCACTGTAAGAAGGGACACAAGTTTGCCCTTCTTAGAAAGTGAAATCTTGTTAACCGTCGATGGCATGCCGCCATTAGCAGAAAGACTCGAAGAGCATGCTGAGAGGAGAGAGCGGGCTTTGCGGCGTAGGCAAAAAAATGAGAACCGGCCAGTCGAAGATGAAGAAGAAGGTAATGAGAAAGATCGATTTCTAGAGATAATTATTCCCGAAAGTGTGCACCTAATTAAGCAAGAAGATGAATTGTTGTATTTGGGTTTTCGGGCATTTGAAGAAGATAATCAAAAGATTTATGAAAACCTGCAG
The DNA here is from genome assembly GCA_029246545.1 of Gammaproteobacteria bacterium. Lineage (GTDB taxonomy): Bacteria > Pseudomonadota > Gammaproteobacteria > Pseudomonadales > Pseudohongiellaceae > UBA5109. Next base: position 32,247 of record JAQWMX010000005.1, on the reverse strand, counting down.
GGCTTATTAATTCTAGATACTGAAGCTGAATATATAAAAGAATTACAAGTTAGTGTTATTGAACCGTTTTATCCGGTGCTATTAGTAAAAGTTGAAAGTGGTTATGTGTCTGTACGCTTTGAGTTGTTTAATGGGACGCCGATGCAATCAGAAATAAGCTTTGAAATTGAGGGTCAGGCGTTTTTTATAAAAGATATTGCTGAAGACCGTGAGATTGTCTGGACAGACTTTGAAAGAATTTAAGTTAATTCATCATCAATTGAAGTCTCATTCGAGGTAGGCAGTTATTAAAGGCATACATTATTTTGAGTTAGTCGTACTTGCTGCTGTTTGGGGTTCGTCATTTATGTTCATGCGCATTGCCACGCCTGAATTTGGACCTATTTCCCTGATTGCAGTTCGATTATTGATATCAGCGGTGGTGTTGTTGCCTATATTATTACACCGTAAAGAATTTCTATTGATAGTTAGGCAATGGCCTAAGTTTTTATGGTCAGGGCTGGCCACCACAGCAATTCCTTTTACTTTATTTTCTTATGTTACTTTGTCTCTAACTGCAGGTAATACCTCATTATTAAATGCAACAGTGCCAATGTTTAGTGCGATTACCGCCTGGTACTGGCTTAAAGAAAAACTGACTAGCTTTGGTATGGCTGGGTTGATGTTGGGTTTTATTGGGGTGTTTGTTTTGGCGGCTCCTGAGGGCGGGGATTCTCAGGCCTTAATTAAGCCTGTGATTGCGGCTCTGATTGCGGCGGCCCTTTATGGTTACGGTAGTTGTTTCACTCGGGTTCATATGCAAGGTTATGCACCGATCACCATAACAGCTGGAACACAGTTTTTTGCCGCCTTGTTCTTGCTGCCTTTTGGTTTGTTTTTTTGGCCTGATGCTCTTCCTTCAATAGGCTCCTGGTTAAGCGTTTTGGTGTTGGGAGTATTTTGTACGGCATTATCCTTGGCCTTTTTCTTTCATTTATTACAGCAAATTGGCGTGGCTAATACAGTTTCAGTGGCTTATTTAATTCCCGTTTTTGGCATACTTTGGGGTTATATCTTCCTTGACGAAGTTATTACTTCTACCATGTTAATTGGTGGAGCAGGTATTTTTATTGGTGTTGCGCTTACTACGAGTTCTGCGGGGAAAATTACAGTAAAAATAACCGAATAATGAACAGTTCTTCTGGACAAACATAAGCGTATTTTTATAGAATACTCGCTCAAGATGAGTGCTCCTGAATTGGAAAAATTTTGAACAAAAGCGGAATGAGTTTATGCTCTTTCCGCTTTTTTTTAGATTTATTTTCAGATAAAGCTTTTAGATGCTTTCAATGCTTTTTAGTCTAGCCACAGGCTACACTCTCCCAAACAAAATTGATTAACTTGCAATAAACTGAGGAAGTTTATCTTGCCGACGAACACCTACAAATCAGCAATACTCGTTTTGGAAGACGGTTCAGTATTCCACGGCAAGGCTATTGGCGCTGAAGGGATATCAACTGGTGAAGTGGTTTTTAATACTGCTATGACTGGTTATCAAGAGATTCTGACAGATCCCTCCTATGCCAAACAAATAGTGACACTGACTTATCCGCATATCGGCAATACCGGTACAACGCCTGAAGATGAAGAGTCCGACAATATTTGGGCGGCAGGCCTAGTGATTCGTGATTTACCGATGTTGGCCAGCAACTTCCGTAATGAAAAAAACCTTGATGACTATCTACGTGACAACAACATTGTTGCGATTGCCGATATAGATACTCGCCGCCTTACTCGTATTCTCAGAGATAAAGGTGCATGTAATGGCTGCTTACTGGCAGGTGATGGTGTTTCCGACGATATAGAAGCTGCTAAAGCTACAGCGCTACAAGCGGCTAAAGATTTTCCTGGTCTAGTGGGGATGGATCTTGCTCAAGAGGTGACTTGCTCTAGTGTCTATGAATGGACTGAAGGTAGCTGGCGTATTGGCCAGCCAAAGGGGCAGGGTCATTCCTTAGATGCCCCCAAGCCTGAATATAATATCGTTGCTTATGATTTTGGTGTTAAGCGCAATATTTTACGTATGCTGCGAGATCGAGCCTGCAAAGTAACTGTCGTGCCAGCGAAGACTCCGGCCAGCGAAGTATTAGCAATGCAACCTGATGGCATATTTCTTTCGAATGGACCGGGTGATCCTGAGCCTTGTGACTACGCTATTCAAGCTATTAAAGATATTTTAGAAACTGATACACCGGTTTTTGGCATTTGTCTTGGTCATCAATTGCTGGCTTTGGCTAGTGGTGCAAAGACTGCCCAAATGAAACTTGGGCATCATGGCGCAAATCATCCAGTTCAAGATAAAGACCAAGGTCGAGTGTTTATAACTAGTCAAAATCATGGCTTCGCGGTAGATGAAAGCAGTTTGCCTGATATTTTAGAAGCTACACATCATTCTTTATTTGATGGGTCGCTGCAAGGCATACACAGAACAGACAAAGCAGCTTTTGGTTTTCAGGGTCACCCGGAAGCCAGTCCTGGACCACATGATATTGCACCAGTTTTTGACCATTTTATTAAGTTAATGAGTGATAGAGTGAAGTAACGGAAATAAATAAAAAGAATGCCTAAACGTACTGACATAAAAAACATATTAATTATCGGCGCAGGCCCAATTGTTATTGGTCAGGCTTGTGAATTCGATTACTCCGGTGCTCAGGCTTGCCAAGCTTTGCGTGAAGAAGGTTATCGAATCGTCCTAGTAAATTCGAACCCTGCAACCATCATGACTGATCCTAATATGGCCGATGCTACTTACATTGAGCCGATTGAATGGAGAGTGCTTGAAAAAATAATTGCCAAAGAAAAGCCTGATGCGATCTTGCCTACTATGGGTGGTCAAACAGCTCTCAACTGTGCGCTCGATTTGGATAGACACGGCGTGCTTAAAAAGTACGGTGTAGAATTAATTGGTGCGAAAAAGGAAGCAATTGATAAGGCTGAAGATAGAGAGTTATTTGATGATGCCATGGTTGCGATTGGTCTCGAAACGCCAAAACATAAAATCGTTAAAAGTTTAGAAGAAGCGCTAAAGGCTCAAAAAGAGCTAGGTTTCCCCTGCATCATCCGTCCTTCTTTTACCATGGGTGGAAGTGGTGGCGGTATTGCTTACAACAAAGAAGAGTTTGAAGAGATTTGTAAGCGCGGTCTTGATCTTAGTCCTACCAGTGAATTACTGATTGATGAATCATTAATCGGCTGGAAAGAATATGAGCTGGAAGTTGTTCGAGATACAAATGATAACTGCATTATTATTTGTACTATTGAAAATTTTGATCCTATGGGTGTTCATACCGGCGATTCAATTACCGTAGCACCATCGCAGACTCTGACAGACAAGGAATATCAGATAATGCGTAATGCAGCTATCGATATTTTGCGCGAAATTGGCGTTGAGACTGGCGGTTCCAATGTGCAATTTGGGGTTAACCCTGAAGATGGGCGACTAGTAGTTATTGAAATGAATCCTCGCGTATCACGCTCATCTGCCTTGGCTTCAAAAGCAACTGGATTTCCAATTGCTAGAGTGGCAGCGAAACTAGCGGTTGGTTTTACACTGGATGAATTAAGCAATGAGATTACTGGTGGTGCGACACCGGCTTCCTTTGAACCAACTATTGATTATGTTGTTACCAAAATTCCTCGCTTTACCTTTGAAAAATTCCCACAAGCGCCAGACCGATTAACCACGCAAATGAAATCTGTGGGTGAGGTTATGGCAATAGGCCGGACTTTTCAGGAATCCTTACAAAAAGCCTTACGTGGATTAGAAATAGGCATTAGCGGCTTTGACCCTATCCATGATATTGAATCCAGTGACGCGGACAATATTTTATTACGCGAATTAAAAGAAGCGGGTTGTGATCGTATCCGCTATATCGGTGATGCTTTTCGGAAGGGTATGACGGTTGAAGACTTATTTGTATATACAGCGATAGATCGTTGGTTTTTGATTCAGATAGAAGACATTATATTAGAAGAAAAGGCCTTAGCTGCAAATGGCTTAGATAGTTTAGATAAAGATCTAATGTTTCAATTAAAACGCAAAGGGTTCTCTGATCAACGTCTCGCCGATATTTTAAATTTAGATGAGAATATCGTTCGTAATAAACGCCATGACTTAGACATTCGACCAGTTTATAAACGTGTCGATACTTGTGCTGCGGAGTTCCGCTCAACAACGGCTTACATGTATTCTTCTTATGAAGAAGAGTGTGAAGCTGAAGTCAGTGATCGCGAAAAAATAATTGTGTTGGGTGGTGGGCCAAATAGGATTGGGCAGGGTATTGAGTTTGATTATTGTTGCGTACATGCTGCTATAGCCATGCGTGAAATGGGTTTTGAAGCGATCATGGTCAATTGCAATCCAGAAACAGTCTCTACTGATTACAATATTTCTGATCGGCTTTATTTTGAACCAATCACCTTAGAAGATGTGTTGGAAATAGTGCACATCGAAAAACCCAAAGGTGTGATTGTGCAATTTGGTGGGCAAACACCATTAAAGTTAGTGACCAGCTTGGAAGAATTAGGCGTGCCAATAATTGGAACTCCAGCGGATGCCATCGATAGGGCTGAAGACCGAGAACGTTTTCAAAAAATGATTCATAAATTGGGTTTAAAACAGCCGCCGAATGCAACTGTTCGAAGTTTAGAACAAGCTTTAACTGAAGCAGAAAAAATTGGTTACCCATTAGTCGTAAGACCATCTTATGTATTAGGTGGTAGGGCGATGGAAATTGTTTATAACGAAGCTGAACTTAAACGTTATATCAATGAAGCCGTTCAGGTTTCTAATGAAAGCCCTGTGCTATTAGATTACTTTTTGAATTCAGCTATTGAAATGGATGTTGATGTGGTGAGTGATGGCAAACAAGTCGTGGTTGGTTCCATCATGCAGCATATTGAACAAGCTGGCGTGCATTCTGGAGACTCTGCTTGTTCATTACCGCCTTACAGTTTACCTATGGATGTACAAAATCTTATAAGAGAACAATGCGTCAAAATGGCTATAGAATTAGGTGTTGTTGGTTTAATGAATGCCCAATTAGCTTATCAAGATGGTGAAGTGTATATCATTGAAGTGAATCCAAGAGCTTCTCGAACAGTGCCATTTGTTTCTAAATGCATTGGTACTTCTTTGGCGAAAATAGCGGCTAAATGTATGGCCGGATCGACTCTAAAAGAATTAGGATTCACTGAGGAAATCGTACCAGCATTCTATTCGGTCAAAGAGGCAATTTTCCCTTTTAATAAGTTCCCTGGTGTTGATCCAATCCTCGGGCCAGAAATGAAATCTACCGGAGAAGTCATGGGCACAGGCTCGACATTTGCTGAAGCCTATTATAAATCGCAAAGTTTGAGTGAGCAGAACATTGAAAAAGGTGGCAAAGTATTTATCAGTGTCAGGGATGCTGATAAAGATGATTTAGCCGAAGTTGCAAAAAAATTCCTTGAGCTAGGATTTCAATTACTCGCTACAAAAGGAAGTGCAGAGGTGATTGCAGAAGCTGGGCTACCTGTGGAAAAAGTAAATAAAGTCATGGAAGGTCGGCCACATATTGTAGATATGTTGAAAAACGATGAAATAGCCCTTATCGTAAACACTACAGAAGGTAAACAAGCAATTGCGGACTCTGCGACTATTCGAAGTACAGCCTTGCGTCATAGTGTTTATTGCACAACGACAATAGCCAGCGCAAAAGCTGTGTGTGATGCTTTGGTGTTCGGTGGAGATATTTCAGTAAATAGCCTGCAAGAACTAACTGCTTCTATACACTAAATAACAGTATAACGTTACAGTAAATCTATAATAGGAAGTGCCATGAGAAAAGTACCCATGACAGCGGGTGGTGCCGAGGCATTGAGAATAGAACTCAATGAATTAAAGACTAAAAGGCGCCCAATAATAGTTAAAGCAATTGCCGAAGCACGCGAGCATGGCGATCTTAAAGAAAATGCCGAGTACCATGCTGCCCGTGAACAACAAAGTTTTTGTGAAGGACGCATTCAAGAAATTGAAGGCAAGCTAGCTGATTCTGAAATCATTGATATTTCTTTGATTCCGCATACTGGAAAAGTTATCTTTGGTTCTACAGTTACTTTGTATAACCTCGATACAGAACAAAAAGTGACGTATCAGATTGTCGGCGAAGATGAAGCCGATGTGAAAAATAATAAAATTTCAGTTGGCTCACCAATCTCACGTGCCATGATGGGTAAAGCAGAAAGTGATGAAATAGTGGTAAAAGCGCCCGGCGGTGATATTGAATATGAAATTGAAACTGTGCAGCATCTTTAGAAAATAATATATGCCATCCTGCTTATTGAGGTTTTCTATATAAGTAGACCACACGATCGGTTTTACCGCTGACAGAAAGGTCGCTCATTGGGTTGCTACGATCATCATCTGTATTGCGCAGTAACATTGATTCTGCTTCAAACACAAAACCTGCTAGTTCCATGTCGCTTTGAATTTTTTCAGGGTCTATACGATGTAGAGTGTTGGCAACCTCCACATTAGCACCTAGCTCGGCCGCATGATCAACTATACCCATTATGCCTCCAGCTTTAAGTCCGGCATATATCGAATCTAGAAAATCCGCTGCATCAATAGCTGGCCAACCGACATCGACGTAATACAAATCGTGAAACCCCAGAACAAACATGGCTGCGTCATAGCTGGCGGGAGCGAAAATCACTTCATTTGCCTCTGCTACCAAATTCACAACATTGGGTAAGCGATTATTGTTAAGTCGTTCAGCAACTCCGCTGCCAACATATCCATCCCAACCACCATTATTATATAAAGTGACACTACCTTCTTCACCGACAACATAGTTTAAAATTTCAGTGTAGTAGCCACCACCAGCAAAAATATCTAGCACATTCATGCCTGGCTCTATGCCGAAAAATTCTATGACTTCAGCAGGTTTACGATTCACATCTCGGTCTATATCAGCTGTTGGGCGAGAAGTATTACTCACAGCCTGTTGGATTGCAGTATGAGCATCTGCTAAAACGTTTAGCGGGAAAATGCTGAATAAAATTACTACTATAAATTTTTCATTTTGTAGCTTTCCTCAATGTGTTCACAGTTATCAAAGGATTTTTTAATGTGTTGTTGAATAAGTTTAGACCAGCTTACTAGGAAAAGGAATTTGATACTTCATTTACTTGTTTCCTATTCCTAGTATGTTTATTCAGAAATTGTATTTTTATAATAAATGTTTTATTAATTTGAACTTTAACTTCAAGAGTGTATCAAAACAAAGTGCAATAAAACTCTGCTATGATGCGCGCACTTCATTATCAGACATACCCATTGAACTCTTTATGAACTCTGCTCCCTTCTCAAGCTTGTCTCTACGTCCTGAACTATTGTCTAGTACTAAGGCACTTGGCTATGAGTCGATGACACCTGTACAGGAGCAAACTCTACCGCATTTACTTAGTGGTAAGGATTTAATTGCACAAGCCAGAACAGGTAGCGGCAAAACTGCAGCTTTTGCGATCGGTTTGATAAATAAGCTCGAAGCGCAGTCTTACTTCACTCAAGCGCTTGTGTTATGTCCCACACGAGAACTAGCTGATCAGGTGGCTGCGGAGATTCGTAGGCTCGCAAGTACTATCCCTAATATCAAGCTGCTTACCCTCTGTGGTGGCAAGCCAATGGGTCCACAATTAGCTTCCTTGCAGCGTGATCCACACATTGTAGTAGGAACCCCAGGACGAATTCTGAAACATCTTGAGAAGGAAACTTTGCATCTTGAAGCAATAGAGACCTTGGTTTTAGATGAGGCTGATCGTATGCTGGATATGGGATTTTATGACGATATTATGCAAATCATTAGCATGACAGCTGATTCAAAACAGACCTTGTTGTTTTCAGCGACTTACCCAGATGGTATTAAGCGAATCAGCGATAGTGTGCAAAATAATCCTGTAGATATCCGTGTTGAAGCTAGTCATCACAGCCCAGATATCAACCAAGTATTCTTTCAAGTGGAAAAGAGCGAGCGAGCAAAAATACTATTTAAGGTGATTGCACATTACCGACCTGAATCGAGTCTCGTATTTTGCAACACAAAACAGCAGTGCGATGAACTGGCGAATGAATTACGTCAGCATGATTTACATGCTCTTGCTTTGCATGGTGACTTAGAGCAGTTCGAGCGCGACCAAGTTCTCACCCAGTTTGCAGGTAAAAGTAGTTCGATTCTGATTGCGACGGATGTGGCTGCGCGCGGTCTCGATGTGAAGGAGCTGGCTGCGGTTATCAATTTTGAACTCAGTCACGATCCTGAAATACACATTCATCGCATCGGAAGAACTGCTCGGGCAGGTAGTAAAGGACTTGCAGTAAGTTTGTTTACCGATTCAGAGTTACGACGCTTACAAGCCATAGAAGAATATCAAGGTTCGACTGCAACGCTAACCAATACGTCGATTCTTAAAGTTCCAGAAAAATTAAAACTTTATCCCCCTATGGTCACCTTGTTTGTGAATGGTGGACGCAAAGAGAAAGTTAGAGCAGGAGATTTACTTGGTGCTTTGACGGCGAGTGGAGAAATTGCTGGTGAGCAGATTGGTAAGATTACATTGTTTGATAAGTTTGCCTATGTTGCCATAGAACAGAAAGTGGCGAAGCAGTCCTTAACTATTCTTGCAGATGGCAAAATAAAAGGTAAGAGGTTCAGAGTGCGTTTATTGCGCTAGTAGAATTCCCATGACTGATCCAAAGGTGTTACTGATTATGACGCAGTATATTTGAAAGCTTGGGATTGGGTTTTTTAGACGCCTTGTAGATTAAAGCAACGTGCCCGATTAACTGTACCAATTCAGCATTTCGCTCTTTACAAATAGAATGAACCAAAGCTTTTTTTACTTCTCTGTCATTACTATGAACTTTAAGTTTGATAAGCTCATGATCATTTAAAGCGCGATCAATTTCCGAGTTAATTTTGTCACTAAGGCCTTTAGAAATAATTATAATTGGTGATAAATGATGACCTATACTGCGAAAGAGTTTTATTTGTTTTTTGTCTAGAGAGTTGAAAGGCATACACAAGAGTCCTGAAAATAATCTATTCTACCCAAATTCGAGTAATTAATCAGAGGCTCATTGAAGATTCAATGGCAAAAATTAGTAAAAGCAAAAGTAAAAGTAAAAGCAGTCAAAGCTGGCTTAAGGAACATAGAGATGATATCTACGTACGCCAGTCAAAAGCGGATGGCTACCGTTCTAGGGCTGCCTATAAGTTACTGGAACTCAATAAAAAAGATAAGTTATTCAAAAAGGGTATGACTGTTGTTGATTTGGGTGCCGCTCCTGGTGGTTGGTCTCAAGTTGCAGTTAATCTAATTCAACCAAAAGGGATGATTTTAGCTACCGATATTCTTGATATGACGGCCATTCCTGGCGTGGAATTTGTCCAAGGCGATTTTACTGAAGAGAGTTGTTTTAATGAGCTGCTAGCACGCTTAGGAGAACGGTCTGTAGACCTTGTTATTTCCGACATGGCCCCCAATATAAGTGGTATGGCAGCAATAGATCAGCCTAGAGCCATGCATTTGATTGATTTAGCAGTGGATTTTGCAGAAAAAAAATTGCAAAAAGGCGGCTCTTTAATGATGAAAGTCTTTCAGGGAGAAGGTTTTGAAGGTTTATTGAAACAGCTTAGAGCAGATTATCAGACTGTGTTAAGTCGAAAGCCTGATGCTTCAAGGGCTCGCTCAAAAGAAATTTACCTGATAGCAAAGGGGAAAAAAGCTTAGATTTGGTTTAAATACACTTATTTTATAGGTTGTTTAACGTCAACTAAGGTAGGAATAAACGGCTTTTCGTGCCAGAATAAAGACAATATAACTAGTAAGTTTGATTAGGAAATTCACTAAATTTTCCATAAATTACCAGGTTAAAGCATCGGTAGACTTGGTATAGAGTGAGGAGGGAGTATAAGCTCTTGAATGATATGGCAAAAAATTTATTACTTTGGATGATTATTGCTGCGGTATTGCTTACCGTATTTAACAATTTCAGCCAGCCGACATCTACAGAACAATTGATCTATTCAGATTTTATTGCTGAGGTTCAATCCGGACAAGTATCTGAAGTGAATATCAGTAACCTTAGTATTATTGGCGTGCGTAATAACGGCACAAGATTTAATACAGTTCTGCCTTATTTTGGCGACGATAAATTGCTCGATGATCTTCTAGCTAATGATATTGATGTCAGAATCTCTGAGCCTGAGCGTCAAAGTATTTGGACTCAACTGCTAGTTGCTAGTTTCCCAATTCTTATCATTATTGCTGTGTTCATGTTCTTCATGCGCCAAATGCAAGGTGGCGGTATGGGGGGCAAAGGTGGTCCGATGGCATTTGGTAAAAGTAAGGCCAAGATGCTCAGTGAAGACCAGGTAAAAATTACCTTTGCTGATGTTGCTGGTGTAGATGAAGCAAAAGAAGATGTTAAAGAGTTAGTCGACTTCCTGAAAGAGCCCGATAAGTTCCAACGACTCGGTGGAAGAATTCCGCGCGGCGTTTTAATGGTTGGGCAGCCAGGTACTGGTAAAACATTGCTGGCTAAAGCCATTGCTGGAGAAGCAAAAGTTCCATTTTTCTCAATATCTGGTTCTGATTTTGTTGAGATGTTTGTGGGTGTGGGTGCTTCTCGTGTCCGTGACATGTTCGAACAAGCTAAAAAGCAGTCCCCTTGCATTATATTTATTGATGAGATTGACGCAGTAGGACGGCATCGTGGTGCCGGTTTAGGTGGTGGACATGATGAGCGCGAACAAACATTGAATCAGCTTTTAGTTGAAATGGATGGTTTTGAAGGCAATGAAGGTGTCATTGTTGTTGCTGCTACTAACCGCCCAGACGTATTGGATCCTGCTTTACTGAGGCCTGGCCGTTTTGATCGGCAAGTTGTGGTTGGCTTACCTGATATTCGTGGCCGCGAACAAATTTTAAAAGTTCATATGCGTAAAGTCCCAATTTCTGATGGCGTTAATGCGTCTGTATTAGCTCGTGCTACACCAGGTTTTTCTGGTGCTGATTTGGCTAATTTGGTTAATGAGGCTGCCTTATTTGCGGCGCGCTCCCAAAAGCAGAAAGTCAGTATGGAAGAGTTTGAAAAAGCCAAAGATAAAATCATGATGGGTGCTGAGCGCAAGTCCATGGTGATGTCTGAGAAAGAAAAAATGAATACTGCTTATCATGAGGCAGGCCATACTATTGTTGGCCGTTTAGTTCCAGAACATGATCCAGTTTACAAAGTTAGTATTATTCCAAGAGGTAGAGCATTGGGTGTAACCATGTTCTTGCCAGAAGAAGATAGATATAGCCATAGTAAGCAAAGCTTATTAAGTCAAATTTGCTCACTTTATGGAGGACGTATTGCCGAAGAATTGACACTAGGAAAAGAAGGTGTCACAACTGGTGCTTCGAATGATATTCAACGTGCTACTCAAATGGCTCACAACATGGTCAAGAAATGGGGCTTGTCGGATAAACTAGGTCCATTGCAATACGATGATGAACGAGAAGAAGTATTTCTTGGTCGTTCAGCCGGACAACAATCAAAAGTTTTATCCTCAGATACAACTAAAGCGATTGATGAGGAAGTTCGTAGCATAGTCGATTCCTGTTACAACAAAGCCGAAGATATATTGAAAGAAAATCGAGATATTCTCGAAGCAATGAAAGATGCTTTGATGGAATATGAAACGCTTGATATTGGCCAAATAGATGACCTTATGGCGAGAAAAAAACCTCGTACGCCAGCTGAGTGGAATGATGATGATTATCAGTCAGGAACGCCAAACTCGGAAAATAAAGAAGACGATAAAAAAGAAAGCAAAGAGTCTTCTGAAAAACCTATTGGTGGCCCAGCTGGGGAACACTAATAGTTAAAATTCTTTAACCCAAAAAAGGAGCTCATTGAGCTCCTTTTTTAATGTCTAAAAAAATATGTTTTTTTCTGATAAAAATATAAATTTAGAAATTCCACAAGTTATGGGAATTTTAAACGTAACACATGACTCTTTCTCAGACGGCGGTGAGATTTTTCTTGAATCTGGCAAACTCCTAATAGATAAAGCATTGAAACGAACAGAGCTTATGCATCAATCTGGGGCGACCTTTATTGATGTGGGTGGCGAATCTACCAGGCCCGGAGCTATCAAGATCAGCACAGAAGAAGAAATGAATCGGGTTATTCCTTTAGTTGAAAAAATTCGAAAAAATATTGACGTCATTGTTTCTATTGATACCAGTTCGCCAGAAGTTATGTTGGAAGGGGCTAAGGTAGGTGCAGGATTAATAAATGACGTTAGAGCCTTACAAAGACCTGGTGCAATTGAGGCAGTGCGTAAGACGCAATTACCAGTCTGCCTAATGCATATGCAAGGTGAACCAGCGACTATGCAAGTAGCGCCAAACTATTCTTCGCTAATTAATGAAATCCTACAATTTTTAGAAAAGCGCATTTCAGCATGTACGAAAGCTGGAATCGATAGAGATCAAATTATTATAGACCCGGGTTTTGGCTTTGGGAAAACGCATGAAGATAATATTGAATTGCTTGGCAGACTTGCTGCATTTAAAACGCTAAAATTACCTCTTCTTATAGGGCTATCCCGAAAAAGCATGCTTGGTTTAATTACTGGTAAAAGTACTGAAAGAAGATTGGCTGCTGGTATATCAGCAGCTGTTATTGGTCTTATGCAAGGAGTGAATATAGTTCGTACTCATGATGTTGCCGAAACAATAGATGCTTTAAAGGTTTATCTGGCAGTAAAAAATAATGAACTAAAATTTGACTTAAGCACCTAAGTATTGGAATGGCTTTTATATTAAAATGGAAAGTTATTAACGCAGAGGGTGGTCTGAATTTTGAGTAAATCTAAAAAATACTTTGGAACAGATGGAATTAGAGGTCGTGTTGGTGAATACCCAGTTACGCCAGATTTTTTCTTAAAGTTGGGCTGGGCAGCTGGTAAGGTTTTTGCAAAAAATCCTGGCAGTGGTGTGTTAATTGGTAAAGATACTCGTATTTCAGGTTATATGTTTGAGTCGGCTCTAGAAGCAGGTCTAACTTCTGCTGGTGTGGATATAAAATTGTTAGGGCCAATGCCAACACCTGGTGTGGCTCATCTCACAAGTACGTTTGGAGCTCAGGCAGGAATCGTGATCAGTGCTTCCCATAATGGTTTCGAAGATAACGGAATTAAATTTTTTTCAGCCCAAGGTACTAAGCTTGGTGATGATGTTGAATTTGCTATAGAAGAAGCTTTGGATTCTAAATTGCAGACAGTTAGCTCAGGTGAAATTGGTAAAGCATCACGAATTACTGATGCAAGTGGTCGGTATATTGAGTTTTGTAAAGGCACCATTCAACAAGGTACAAAATTAAATGGATTAAAAATTGTTCTCGATTGTGCCAACGGAGCGACATATCACATCGCTCCAGGTGTTTTTGAAGAATTGGGTGCAGAAGTGATAGTGATTGCAAATAAACCAGATGGTTTAAATATTAATAATAATTGCGGTTCAACTAAACCAGAGCAATTGGCAAAAACAGTCTTAGATAATAAAGCTGATCTTGGTATCGCTTTTGATGGAGATGGAGACCGTGTGCAAATGGTTGACCATACTGGCGAAATTGTAGATGGAGATGAATTACTTTTTATTATAGCAGTGCATAAACTTGGGAATAAGCAAGATGATCAAGGTGTAGTCGGGACAGTAATGAGCAATCTAGGATTGGAGATCGCATTAAAAGACATGAAAATACCTTTTTGCCGATCTCTAGTAGGTGATCGTTATGTTTTGCAGGAACTTAAAGCTAGACAATGGTTTATTGGAGGCGAGTCTTCAGGTCATGTTATTTGCCTGGATAAAACTAGTACTGGAGATGGAATTATCTCTGCATTACAAGTCTTAGCTGCAATGCAAGAGTTGGAAAAGAGCTTGCACGATTTAAAATCTATGATGGAAAAATTCCCACAAACTATGATTAATGTCCCCTTAAATAATCCAAATGATTTGGATGGCAATGAAGTTATTGGTTCTGCTGTAAAAGATGCTGAATCAACTCTCGGTAATGAAGGGCGTGTCTTGTTACGGCCTTCTGGTACTGAGCCATTGGTCAGAGTCATGGTTGAAGGTTCAGATAAAATGCTGGTAAGTAAATTAGCAACGGACCTTTCTCAGGTAGTTTCTAAAGAATTAGCCTGATTCTTAGAAATTCTGCTGAAATTGAACCTTGGGTAGTTCGAGTAGTTCTTGACGCTTATAAATAGCGCATTCCAGTTGCAAGTTAATCACATCTTACGTAATATTGGCGGCCTTTTCGGCGGCGAGTAGCTGGAACAATATGCAAAGAAGTCTGGTAGTTGCAAACTGGAAAATGAATGGCAATAAGCTGGTTGTATCACAGCTATTAAATGCTATAAAAAATGGTGTTAATAAGGACGTAAATCAAGCTAATAAAATAGCAATATGTCCACCGAGCCTGTTTTTAGAATTAACTCAACAAGAGTTAGTAGATTCAAATATTTTTATTGGCGCGCAAAATGCTCACCCACAGAATGCTGGAGCATTTACCGGAGAAATTGCTTTTGTCATGCTAAAAGAATTTTCCTGTTCATATGTCATTATCGGGCATTCTGAACGTAGGGAAATTTTCGCAGAGTCTGATATTTTTATTGCTGAAAAATTTGCAGCAGCACAGGCGCATAATTTAGAACCAATACTTTGTGTTGGTGAGACACAAGAACAACGAGAAAGTGGGCAGACTGAATCAATTGTTCTTGGGCAAATACAGGCAGTAATAAATGAAGTTGGCATTGAAGCATTTGCAAAAGCGGTCATTGCTTATGAGCCAATCTGGGCAATAGGTACTGGATTAACAGCTAGTCCTGAACAGGCGCAGGAAGTTCATGCTGCAATACGATCATTTTTGACTGAAATGGATCAGACGGTAGCTGAAAACATCTCCATTATTTATGGTGGAAGTGTGAAAGCAAGTAATGCAGAAGCCCTGTTTAAACAGTCTGATATTGATGGAGCTTTAGTTGGTGGAGCATCCTTGGATGTTAATGAATTTTTAACCATTTGCGCAGCGGCTTAGCTGAGCATATTTTAAAAAAATAGGAAACAAATAGGAAAAATTATGGAATCCATAATCATTATTGTTCATGTAATAGCAGCTATCGCCGTTACGGCCTTAGTCCTAATACAACAAGGCAAGGGCGCAGAAATGGGCGCTTCTTTTGGAAGTGGAGCTTCTCAAACTTTGTTTGGTTCGTCCGGTAGTGGCAATGTGCTGACTAAATCGACTACTATTTTTGCAACAGTCTTTTTTATTACAAGCCTCACCCTAGCGGTCATTGCAAGACAATCAGCTGATTTAAGTGTGCTTGGTGGTGATTTAATTGATGATCTTGATCAAGTGAACGCTGTACTTGATGCAAATCAGTTAGAAGTAGATGCTGCAGTTGTTGAAGATATTCCAGTTATTGAAACGGGTGGCGATATTCCCGTCACACCTTAATAAGAGCCGAAGTGGTGAAGTTGGTAGATGACGTGCAGGATGCACTAATGCTGTGAAGCTCTGTATGCGCGAAAACGGCCAGCGTAGCGTGTCATCAGGTTAGATTGAATACCTAAACTTTAATTAGATACACATTGATTTAATGCCGAAGTGGTGAAATTGGTAGACACGCTACCTTGAGGGGGTAGTGGCCTAACGGCCGTGCCGGTTCGAGTCCGGCTTTCGGCACCAATCTAATAGTAGCCTGCTGAATATCTAATTGTATTCAGTGGGTTACCTAGTCTTAAACATGCTTTTGCTTATATTTACCCTAACATTTACGCTAAATTAGAAATAAGTTCTATTTCTTTACTTTATTTATGCATGGGTGGGCTTTCTTTATAGGGCGGTCATGGTCTTTCAAGCTGTGTATCTGAGTAGTACCTGGCTAGCCACAATTTAGAGTAATTTTAGAAAAAAAGGAGAAGGCTCTAACGGCTGCTTTCGGCCAAAAGCGGACCTTTTAAGTATTCATAGACCTGTAATTAAATCTTCGATAATTATTAGTAGTAGTATTAATTTAACAGTAGTGTTAAGCTAGCACTACTGTTAAGTTGACACATGTATAGAAAGTACTATATTCCTATGGAAATACAAGAAGTTACAACAGAACAAGTAGTGACTCAACAAGTCAAAAAGTTCCGTAAAGAACTTAGTTCAGGAACCATGGCTCTGGTGTTATTAAGTACTTTAGCTAAGGCCAAAGAGCCTTTGTATGGGTATCAAATTGCCAAACTGTTGAGCCATACGGGATCCGAAAAACAAGGAGCCCTCTATCCTGTGTTACGTAATTTAAGCACAAAAGGGCTATTGGAAAGCAAGGTCGAGCCCTCAGAAAGTGGTCCCCCAAGAAAATATTTCATAATTTCAAAACTTGGAAGAAAGGTCTTAACAGAATGGCTTCAAATATGGGAGCAAACACAATCTTTTGTGAATGAAGTAACTTCAGATAACCCTAGTGGTGATAGTAATGAGTAATGAACATATTGATGAATTGATGACTGCATACCTGAGTGATCTTAAATTGGCCTTGGCAGGACAAGACCAAGCCTTAGTTCAGGACGCCTTATATGATGCTGAAGATCATATTCGCGCAGCGCTAAGTGAAAGTGAAGATACGCCTGATGTATTTGCGAATATTGTCCAAAGTTATGGTACAGCTCAGGAAATTGCTGAATATTATTGCGATATGGAATCAACAGTAAACCATGCGTTACATGGCAGCAAAAAACCTTCTACAGCAATAATGAAAAATCGATTCTTTTCTGTATTGACTGATGGCGATGCCTATAGAGCAATGATTTATATGGTATTGGCTGCACCTATAGGGATAGTTTATTTTGGTTGGGTCGCAATTTTTGGATTAGGCAGTTTATCTGCTTCATTATTAATTATTGGCATCCCTTTTTTCCTGATTTTTCTTAAATCTATGGAATTATTCTCTTTGTTTGAGGGTCGGTTGATAGAGATGCTGTTGGGCCAAAGAATGCCTCGCCGCCCGCGTTATCAAAAACATGTTCAATATGATAATAAATTACAGGGCTGGTTAAGTGCCATTGGTGATTTACTAAAACGTCGAAGAATTTGGACGACAATAATTTATTTGGGTCTACAAGCATGGTTGGGACTGATTTATTTCATGACACTCGTCACTGGGGCCATACTTTCAATAGTAGTATTTATATCTCCAATTGTAGATCCTATATTACATGCAATTAATCCCGCTAATACTATAGATATAGATTGGTATTGGTTCCCAATAGCCATGCCTGGCAGTTTTATTACCTTTGTAATCATTTTGCATTTAGCAAAAATTATAGGAAATCAACAGGCAAAATTTGCACGGTATTTACTGGTCGGGGTAGAAATAAAATAACACAAGACAGGTCAAGTTTCGCAACTTGATTAACTATTGTTTTGGTCATTATCTCTATATACCTTTATTAACAATGCTGATTATACATTCCAGGTTGACCCTAGATTAACTTCCTAATCTTGACCATCAAACACTTTAGTACTAGCTTTAGCGTAGCTTAATAACAAGGAACTTCATAATGGACTCTAGAAAACTGCTTACTATTTGAAAAGGAAAGTTAGATGTTCGGCACCATATTAATAGGTCATAAAACTAAACAGTTCTTGACCAGCAGAGGGTTGGTTCTTATAATCAGCGCCCTCGAATATCCCGGCATTTTGGGATTTTTAAAGTAGAAAGTTAGAAAAGTTAAAAAGTTTGTTGCGGGGTGGAGCAGTCTGGCAGCTCGTCGGGCTCATAACCCGAAGGTCGCAGGTTCAAATCCTGCCCCCGCTACCACATCTAAAAGTCAACCTCTAAGGTTGGCTTTTTTTTTGCTCTTAAAATATTAAAGACATAGCTCGTTGGGCTCGACTCTTTATAAGCCCAGAAGGTCGTGGGTTCCTTTCCTGCCCCCGCTACCACATCTAAAAGTCAGCCTCTAAGGTTGGCTTTTTTTGCTCTTAAAATATTAAAGACGCAGTTCGTCGGGCTCGACTCTTTATAAGCTCAGAAGGTCGTAGGTTCCTTTCCTGCCCCCGCTACCACATCTAAAAGTCAGCCTCTAAGGTTGGCTTTTTTTTTGCTCTTAAAATAAAAAAAGATGAATGGAAAGATTTTGGCGAATTTACAATGTGGGACAGTTAAAAAAGTGTAACTGTCAGAAGAGATACAACTATTGTAAAAGTATTTTAATCATTGAAATAGTTAAGTTTGATGGTTAATCTTTGCAGTCTTAGGCCATCTTACGTTGATGAGAGGGTGAATTCGGGTTACAATCCGCGCCCTAAGCATAAAGCCCCTTTTTAGGGGCTTTTTATTAGGCCTGTAAGTAGTTGTAAGAAGATGTTTGTAGATAGAATGTCAGAGTGGGCCTTGTGCCCATTTTTTATTTCTGTTTCGGATGTACATGCAATGGCCAGTAGAGTTTCAGTTTTGACTGCTTTGATCGAACCAGTGATTAATGCCATGGGTTATCAACTCTGGGGAGTTGAATATCTGGGACAAGGAAAGCATAGCATTTTGCGTGTTTATCTGGAAAAAGAAGGCGGCGTATATATAGAAGATTGTGCGCAAGCAAGCAGGCAAATAAGTAGCTTGCTTGATGTAGAAGACCCAATAAAAAGTGAGTACACACTTGAGGTTTCTTCTCCTGGAATGGATCGAATGTTATTTAGCCTGGAGCAATTTCAGAATTATGCTGGTTACCATGCCAAGCTTAAATTAACTGAAAATTTTGAAGGGCAGAGAAATTTTACAGGTCAGATAAAAGCTGTAGAAAATGAAGAAGTAGTTTTAATCATGGGTGATGAAGAATTTACATTACCTTATGAGCTAATAGAAAAAGCTAACATAATATCGCAAGTATGAAGGTAGCAAGATCATGATGAACAAAGAAATCTTAATGGTGGCAGATGCCGTTTCTAATGAAAAAGGCGTTTCAAGAGAAGTTATTTTTTCTGCTATCGAGGCAGCATTAGCTACTGCAACTAAGAAACGCTATGTTGATGGAGAAGCTGAATGTGAAGTCACCATAGATCGAGAAAGTGGTGATTATGAAACTTATCGAGTTTGGAAAGTTGTTCCAGATGATGAGTTAGCACTGCTAGGTTCAGAATTTACTCTAGAAGAAGCGTATGAAAAAGACAAAAAACTTGTAGCAGGCGATATCTGGAAAGAAAAAGTCGATAACGTTGAATTTGGACGTATCGCTGCTCAAACTGCTAAACAAGTAATAGTACAAAAAGTTCGTGAAGCAGAAAGAGAAATAGTTGTTGGTGAATATGCTGATAAAGTAGGAGAGTTGGTCACTGGTACAGTGAAAAAAGTAACTCGTGATAATGTAATTGTTGATCTTGGAAATAATGCAGAAGGTTTGTTGCCAAGAGAAAATCTAATCCCACGTGAAACATTCCGAATTAATGACCGCTTACGTGCCTTGTTGGTAGAAGTTCGAGAAGAAGTTCGCGGTCCGCAATTATTATTAAGTAGAACAGCGCCAGAAATGCTGACCGAATTATTCAAAATTGAGGTCCCAGAGGTTTCTGAAGAAATTATTGAAATTAAGGCTGCAGCAAGAGATCCAGGATCACGCGCTAAGCTATCTGTAAAAACCAATGATGGACGTATTGACCCTGTTGGTGCTTGTGTAGGTATGCGTGGCTCTCGAGTTCAGGTAGTTTCAAATGAATTAGCTAATGAGCGTATCGACATCATTCTATGGGATGAAAACCCGGCACAAATGGTTATTAACTCGATGGCTCCTGCGCAAGTTGCCTCGATTGTTGTAGATGAAGAAACACATACGATGGACGTTGCAGTAGCTGAAGATAATCTTGCTCAAGCAATTGGTCGTAATGGTCAGAACGTCAGGCTCTCTAGTGAGTTATCTGGTTGGACTATTAATGTGATGAGTGAAGAGCAGGCTGCTGAAAAACTGCAAGAGGAATCTGCAGGTACCGTCACTATCTTCATGGCAGCATTAGATGTTGACGAGGATGTTGCAGAAATTCTTGTTCAAGAAGGTTTCGCCAGCTTAGAAGAAATTGCTTATGTACCTTTGGAAGAAATAGCTGAGATTCAGGATTTTGATGAAGAGATTGCTGATGAACTAAGGTCGCGTGCAAAAGATGCATTACTGACAAAAGCGATTGCTTCTGAAGAAGAGTTGAGTAGTGCGGGTATTCAAGATGATTTGTTAAACATGGAAGGTGTAGACAACGAACTTGCTTTGAACTTATCCAAAATAGACGTGAAATCTATGGAAGATTTAGCAGAATTAGCTATTGATGAATTGATGGTAGTAGAAGGCATGGATGAAGAACGTGCGGGCAAGCTTATTATGACTGCTCGTGAGCCCTGGTTTGCAGAAGAATAAAGCAACACAAAAGATAGAGTTATTGAGGAATTAAATGGCTGATTTAACCATAGCTGAACTGGCCAAATTGGTTGGCGTGCAAGAAGACCGTTTACTTGAACAGATCAAGGAAGCCGGTTTGTCCCAAACAAAAGCAGGTGATTCACTTTCCAATGATGAAAGAAGTAAGTTATTGACATCACTTAAAGGAAAGCATGGTGACGATAGCCCAACTGAAGCAAGCCCAAAACGCATTACACTTAAGCGTAAAACACTTGGAACGCTTAAATCTTCTGACAATCAAGGGCGCAGTAAATCAGTTAATGTTGAAGTAAGAAAAAAACGTACCTACGTTAAACGCAGCGTAGAAGAAGCCCAAGAAGCGCAGTTAGAAGCTGAAAAAGTTCGTCTGGAAGAAGAAAAATCTCGTCTAGAGTTAGAAGCTAAAGAAGCTGTTAGTAAAAAAGAAAAAGAAGAAAAAGAACAAACCAAAGCTCCATCTTCAGTAGCAAGTATTCCGTCTACTCCAACGACAGCTGAAGTTCCGGTAGAAAACAAACCTGAAGCAAGAAGAGACTTCAAAAAAGGCACTCTAAAGAAAGAGAGTTTCCGAAGTTCGGCTGACGAAGGTGGCAATAAGAAAGGCCAGAAAGGACGTAAAGATAGAAGCCAGGGCGAGGATAGAAAATACAATAAAATTCGTCGCACAGATGATTTTGTTCTCGATGGTGAAGAAGATGTTGGTCGTCGTCGTAGTTCACGTAAATTAAGCCATGGACAAAAAGAGCATAAATTCGAAATGCCAACTGAATTTATCGCAAAAGAAATTGAAATACCTGAAGCAATTAGTGTTACAGATCTTGCTCAGCGTATGTCACTCAAAGGTGGTGAGTTAGTTAAAACACTTATGAATATGGGCGTTATGGCGACTATAAACTTAGTATTAGATCAGGATACTTCAACTTTATTGGTAGAGGAATTAGGACATACAGCTATACCCGTTTCTGATGACAAACTTGAAGAAGATTTAGTTGAGTCAGTTAATTATGAAGGCGATGAGTCACCTCGCGCTCCTGTAATCACAGTAATGGGTCATGTAGACCATGGTAAAACTTCACTATTAGATTACATTCGTAAATCCTCTGTGACTGAGGGTGAAGCTGGTGGTATTACTCAGCACATAGGCGCTTATCATGTTGAAACTGAACATGGCATGCTGACATTTTTAGACACTCCGGGGCACGCAGCTTTCAGTGCTATGCGTTCACGAGGTGCTCAAGCGACAGATATTGTGATATTAGTGGTTGCTGCTGATGACGGTGCTAAACCACAGACCGAAGAAGCCATTCAACATGCACAGGTTTCCGAGGTGCCGATTGTAGTAGCGGTAAATAAAATGGACAAAGAAGGTGCTGATCCAGAAAAAGTTAAAAGTGAACTTTCAGCAAAAGGTTTAGCGCCAGAGGATTGGGGTGGTGATACTCAGTTTATTGAAGTGTCCGCTCAAACTGGTCAAGGTATCCCGGAATTATTAGAAGCTGCCTTATTACAGGCCGAACTACTCGAATTAAAAGCTGTGATTGATTGTCCTGCTAAAGGCGTGGTAATTGAATCTCGTTTAGATAAAGGGCGAGGTTCAGTAGCAACTGTTCTGGTTCAAAATGGTACTTTAAAAAATTCAGATATTATTCTTGTTGGTCATGAGTATGGACGTGTTCGTGCCATGGTTGGTGAAAACGGTAAGCAAATTAAAACTGCTGGTCCATCAATTCCAGTTGAAGTTCTTGGTTTAAATGGCACCCCTGAAGCCGGTGATGAATTCTTCGTTGTAGATGATGAAAAAAAAGCACGAGAAGTTGCCGAATTTCGTCGTGAAAAATTCCGTGAAAATCAAATTGCAAAACAACAAATCGCTAAAATGGAAGGTATGTTCGCCACTATGGGCAAAGAAGATGTCCAAGTGCTTAATATTGTATTGAAAACTGATGTGCGAGGTTCCCTTGAGGCGATCACATCTTCTTTAGCATCATTAGGTAATGAAGAAGTGTCGGTGAATATTGTATCTTCTGGTGTTGGTGGTATTTCTGAAACAGACGCTCAACTAGCACAGACTTCAAATGCATCTATTATTGGTTTTAATGTGCGTGCAGATAAATCAGCTAAAACCTTAGTTGCAAAGGAAGGACTAGAGTTACGTTACTATAGTGTTATCTATAACTTGATTGATGATGTTAAAGCAGTGCTTGGTGGCTTATTGGCGCCAGATTTACAAGAAAAAATTCTTGGTGTTGCTGAAGTTCGAGATATATTCAATTCACCAAAATTCGGCTCTATTGCGGGTAGTATGGTAGTGGAAGGAACGGTTTATCGAAATAAACCTATTCGTGTTTTACGTGATGATGTTGTTATCTATGAAGGTGAACTAGAGTCTCTAAGACGTTTTAAAGACGAAGCTAATGAAGTTCGTAATGGCATGGAATGTGGAATTGGTGTGAAGAATTACACTGATGTTAAGGTTGGTGACAAGATTGAAGTGTTCGAAACTAAAGAAGTCGCTCGTTCTTTGTAAGAAGAACGCTACTGCGCTTGCCAGAACTTTGGCGAAAGTAAAATCTAGATCAGTCACTTAATCAAGGTAAGCTCCTTCATTATTTTTTACCTTTGCCTCGTCTTAATTTCGTTCAATACGCTTTTTTCAATTACGTTATTTTAAAATAATAATTCAAATATTTTTTACATAATTTTAAGACTGCTAATTCCCATGCAAAAAACTTCTAATCGAAATAGTAAAATAGTCGATCTTTTAAAAAAAGAGTTAGCTCTTTTAATCCAATCTGAAATCAGAGATCCTCGTGTCGGCATGGTGTCGGTGACTGGTGCAAAAGTTAGCCGTGATTTATCTTATGCAGAAGTCTTCGTTACTATCTTAGGTAAAAATACAGAAGAAGATATTATCGAAAGTATGAAAGCTTTAAATAGAGCATCAGGTTTTTTGCGCAGCTTATTAGCTAAAAATGCAAATTTACGGACAACACCAAAATTAAGTTTTAGTTACGATAATAGCTTGAATAGGGGTAGGTTTTTATCAGATTTAATTGATGAGGCTATTGCCAGCGATAATAAAGACTGAGCTGCCTTTTTTCTTAAAAGAAATTTTAAAACAGTTTAAGAATAAAATAGTATGAGAAAGCGACATGGCAGAAACCTCTCAGGGATTCTAGTACTAGATAAGCCGCAAGGTGAAACTTCCAATAGAAGTCTGCAAAGAGTTAAGAGATTGTTTCAGGCTGCTAAGGCTGGTCATACTGGCAGCCTTGATCCTCTTGCTACCGGCGTACTTCCACTTTGCTTTGGCGAAGCGACCAAAATTTCTCAATTCTTGCTTGATTCTGATAAAGCCTATAGAACCAAAATTAAACTTGGTGTTAAAACGGCTACTGGAGATTCAGAAGGAGAAATTGTTGCTGAAAAAGATTGCAGTAATATTTCATTACAGCAAATTGAAAAAGCTTTGGAAGGATTCAGAGGGGAAATTCAACAAATTCCTTCGATGTATTCAGCGCTTAAACATCAAGGTGTGCCGCTTTATAAATTAGCTAGAGCTGGTAAAACTGTCGAACGTAAAACTCGACTTGTCACGATATTTGAACTTACCTTAATCTCCTACGAAGGAGCTTATGTCGAATTAGAAATCCACTGTAGTAAGGGCACATACGTGAGGACTATAGCAGATGACCTAGGTGAGCAGCTGGGCGTTGGTGCACATGTCACTGCTTTACGGCGAACTCAAGCTGGCCCATTTAAGCTTAATCAAGCTCAGACTCATGAATCCTTAGAAAAATATTTAGAGCAATCGAAAAGTGATGAAGATTTCTCTGCTATAGATGAATTTCTAATACCCGCCGACCAAGCGGTTCAGGAACTTCCGGAAGTTATCTTACCTTCAGTTACTGCAGACTTTGTATTGCAGGGGCAGGCAGTAATTGCCAGACATCTCCCAACCTCAGGGCTTGTACGTCTTTATAAAGAAAGTATTTTCATTGGTATCGGTGAGATTCTTGAAGACGGACGCGTAGCCCCTAAACGATTGTTCCTTTCTTAAGCTTTATAAATTTATAAGTAAAAATATAGCTATTTCATCACACTTAATCTTTATACCAATCATCTCTAAATAGATTCACCATATGCTTAGCTATAGAGTTTATTCCCAAGCTAGTGTAATTTTAAGGGAAATCGTCAGTAATTAAATAGATAACAACCTAATAAAGAGAGATTTAACTATGTGTAATGAAAGAACGGTAAAAGAAAACGAAGAATTTTTAAGAGGTAAAGCCGATTTAAACCGTCGTCAGTTAGGTAAAGCTGCAGCAGGTGTTGGCTTGGCCATGATGTTGCCACCTGTGGTTAATGCGCAAGATATTACTGAATCTTATATTGATATTACGACTCCAGATGGTGTGGCAGATTCATTTTTTGTGCGTCCTTCTACAGGTCAACATCCTGCAGTCTTAATTTGGACTGATATTCTGGGTTTACGCCCAGCTTTTGAAATGATGGCAAGAAGGCTGGCACAGTCTGGGTATTCGGTTCTTGTACCAAATCCTTTTTATCGGAGTGCCAGAGCGCCCGTAGTAGAACCAGGGGCTTCATTCCAGGATCCTGTGGTCAGAGAAAGAGTCTTTGGAATGCGTTCTATACTTACTGAGCAAACCGATATTTCTGATGCTGCAACATATGTTGAATTCCTAGATGCTCAGGATTCAGTTGATAGTAATCGTAAAATGGGCACTACTGGCTATTGCATGGGTGGGCCAATGGTGATGCGGACTGTTGGTACTAATAATCGCATGGGGGCAGGTGGAACTTTCCACGGTGGTGGATTGGCGACAGATCAGCAAGATAGTCCACATCTTTTAATTCCTCAAATGGATGCCAGCATGTTGATTTGTGTTGCTGCCAATGATGATGAGGAAGCACCAGAAGTAAAAAATATTCTTAGAGAGGCTTTTGCAGCAGAAAATGTATCAGCTGAAATTGAAGTTTATGAAGGAACTTTGCATGGTTGGTGCCCTCCTGATAGTGCTGTTTATCATGAAGCGCAAGCTGAAAGAGCCTGGAGTCGTTTATTGAATTTGTTCGAGAACGCCCTAGCTTAAACCTCAATTTATAAAGGTAGTCAAACATGAATAAAGTTAAATCGCTTATATTTATAGTATTTGCTTTGGGCACAGCTTCAATAGCCTATTCACAAAATGTTCCTCTTGATCGATTAATCGAATATCTTGAAATCGATACGATTAATCCACCCGGCAATGAAACTCGTGGCGTTGTTTTTTTTCAGCGAATACTGGAAGAAGCCGGTATAGATTATGAAACTGCTGAGTCAGCGCCGGGGCGTGGCAATATTTGGGCACGACTAGAAGGTGGGGATGAGCCTGCTTTGGTTTTGCTGCACCATATTGATGTTGTTCCTGCGACTCTTGAATATTGGGACACAGATCCTTTAGAAGCGGTAATAAAAGATGGAATGATTTATGCGCGAGGTACATCTGATACTAAATCATTAGGAATCATGCATCTCGAAGCTTTTCTATATCTACATCGAAACAATATTCAATTAAATCGTGATGTTATTTTTGTGGCAACGGCTGATGAAGAAGCAGGTGGTTTTTTTGGTGCTGGATGGTTAATTGAAAATCGACCAGAAATATTTGAGGGCGTTGGATATCTGCTTAATGAAGGAGGCGGTGCTACCTTAATGGAGAATGACCAGATACAACTACAAATCGAAGTTGCACAGAAACGTCCCTATTGGTTAAGACTAGTAGCTACAGATGTCCCTGGGCATGGTTCTGCACCAAGGACTACTTCGGCAACCACTCGTCTGATTGCAGCACTAAATCGCATTCAACAAAACCCGTTTGAGCCACATATAACTGCTACTGTTAGGGAAATGTTCGCTCGTTTGGCGCCAAATATGCCTGCACGATGGCAGCCGGCTATGAGTGATATAGATGAGGCTATTTTAGATCCAGAATTTTTACGAGTATTACAAGCAGAAAGACCAAGCGCTCATGCTTTACTTCGTAATACCTGTTCTATCACAATATTGAGTGGTAGTGAGAAAATTAATGTGGTTTCTCCAGAAGCAAGCGCTGAATTGGATTGCAGAATTTTACCAGATCAAGATTCCGCAGAATTTTTAAATGGTATTCGAGATCGCATTGCAGATGATCAAATAGAAATTGAGGAAATCATGCTGTTTAGTCCAGCGGAGTCTAGTACCGATACTGACCTGTATAGTTTGATGACTAGAGTTATTGAAGAACGTTATTCTTCGGTAAATATTGTTCCTTCTGCTATGACAGGATTTACTGATAGTCATTTTTTTCGAGATCTGGGGATAGTTAGTTATGGTTTTGACCCTGTAGTTTTTCCTGATGGTGTAGAATCAAATATTCATGGAAATAATGAGCGTATACCTTTGGAATCGTTTAATCAGGGTGTGCAATTAACAATTGATGTGGTTCGCGAATTTGTTGAGGAATAACAGAACATTGTCAGTATTTTAAATTCATTAGCTAATTGAATTTAAAGGGTAGTGACGTGTTTACTTAATACCTGAAATATCCTTATAGTGGTAATGGTAAGGCCGTAGTGTGCTTGATACTACGCAGTACTATACTAGAGCTAAGCTGATTGACGGCACGGCATTGCAGAATGTACTTGTTAAGCAGGTCGTCATAACTAGCTATACTTTCGCTGACGATTTTCAAAATGAAATCATGCTCGCCACTGGTTGACCAACATTCCAAAATTTCTTTTCGCGATTGCACCACGCTGTAGAAATCAGCCACTGTATCTGGTTGATGATCTATCAAGTTGATATTGGCCAGTGCAGTAACCTGTAAACCGATAGATAAAGGGTCGAGAATTGCTACATTGGCCTGAATAGCTTCCATTTCCTCCAGGTTTTTGACACGGCGCCAACATTGAGATGTGGAAAGTCCAACTCTGTCTGCTAAAACTTGGCTTGATAGCCGACACTCAACTTGTAACTCATCTAGTATTCGATAGTCTATTTTATCCATAAGAAATTATTACGTAATTATTATTATTATGAAATATATATTTCAAATTTTGCCTTATACTTGAGAAATATGCAAAATATTATCCATATATATGATATATGATGATCAATTATTTTGATAAGGATTGTTGACTACGGTAAGTTATAAAATGAGAATTATAGTTATTGGCTCGGGCTTAATGGGCCTTGCATCGGCCTATTATTTATCTGAGCATGGTCATGAAGTGACTGTTATTGATCGTCAGCAAGGGCCAGCTTTAGAGACAAGTTTTGCCAATGCCGGTGTTATACATTCAAGTCAGGCCGGCCCTTGGAATGCTCCTGGTATTGCCCTGCAAGTACTGAAGTGGATGGGTAAAGAAGATTCTCCGTTTTTATTACGACCTAATGCAATACCATCATTGATTGGCTGGGGTTTATCGTTTATCCGACATTCCAGACCGAATCGATTTCGAGCGAACCTCAAAAAAAATGCTGCTCTGGCAAGTTATAATATTCAATGTATGCAGGAATTTTTAGAGCAACATCCCTTTGATTATTGCGCAAGCAGTTTAGGGGTGATGAAGGTTATTCAAAAAGAACAGGACATGGAAAAAGAAATAGCTTCAATGTCATTTTATAAAAGCGTTGGGATCCAAAATGAAGTTTTGAATCAGGCAGAAATTTTTAGTAAAGAACCAGCATTAATTGAAAATGGGCAAAATCTTATAGGTGGAATTTATTTTCCAGGCGACCAAGCTGGAGATGCTTATCAATTTTGTGTTCAGTTAACTGATTTGCTGAGAAAAAAGAATGTTCAATTTGAATATGATCTTACGGTAGATGAATTTCTAACAAGCAATAATGTTATCACTGCTATAAAAACCAGTAAGGGAGAATATTCTGGGGATTCTTACGTTCTTGCTGCCGGAAGTTATAGTCCTTTACTAACAAAAAAACTTGGGTTAAATATTCCTATCAGGCCAGTCAAAGGATATTCCATTACCTTGGACATGAGTGATTGGGAAGCAAAACCGCTAATGCCAATCATAGATGATGAGGCGCATGTTGCTATTACGCCGCTCGGAAACCAACTGCGTGCAGCAGGGACTGCTGAACTTAATGGTTATAAAGATGAAATTAATCAATATCGCATTCAGTTAGTTCTAGATCAGGTTATTAATAGATACCCTGAAGCTAAGAAACATATCAACTATGAGGAAATCAATTCTTGGTGCGGTTTTAGGCCAATTACTGTTGATGGTGTTCCAATTATTGGAGATGCTCCGACCTACAAAAATTTATACCTAAATACAGGTCATGGTCACCTTGGATGGACACTGGCTATGGGGTCAGGGAAGTTGGTGGCTGATAATATTAGCGGGCACAATACAACATTAGATATTGGATCGTACGCCTTAAATCGTTTTTAACTACTATCAATTTTAAAAGTTATGAAATTATTTAATCTGAATTTTTTAAAAGCCATCATTCTTCCGGGATTAATTTTTCAATCTGTTGTTATAGGTGGTGGTTATGCCACGGGTCGAGAACTTGTAGAGTTCTTTCTCTCAAACGGTCCTCGTGCAGGAATGTACGGCATGATAGTCGCCACTATAGTGTGGTCACTTGTTCTAGCAACAAGTTTGGAGTTTGCCCGTTTAACTCAAAGCCGCGATTACAAAACATTTTTCAAACATTTGCTAGGGCCAGCTTGGGTGTTATATGAAATTGTTTATATTATTACCATTGTGCTCATTTTGTCGGTGATTGGATCCGCTGCCGGAATTTTATTATCTGACATAATTAATACCCCGCCATTAGTCGGCACAATTTTTTTGATAGCAACCATTGGCTTGCTAACATTTTTTGGCACAGCACTTATTGAAAAGGTTCTCGCGAGTTGGTCTGTATTACTTTATATCGTTTATATCTCATTTCTGATTATGGGTTATATAAAATTTGGCGGGGCTATAAAGGAAAGTCTCTCGATACCTGCTGATAATATAAAATGGGCGGGCGATGGAATAAAATACGCGAGTTATAACTTAGCGATTATTCCAACTATTCTTTTTTGTCTCAGGCATATTAGTTCTCGTCAAGAGGCTGTTATTGGCGGACTGCTAGGCGGAGTGCTAGCAATTCTTCCTGGCGTACTTTTTTATTTCGTATTGATCGGTTTTTATCCGGAAATTATTAATGAAGCAGTTCCAATAAATTATATTCTTGCTGCAATGGGGATTCCTTTTTTCCAATTATTATTCCAAGTTGTGATATTTGGCACTTTTATAGAAACCGGCACAGCATTACTGCATGCCTTGAATGAACGTATCTCCGTTACTTATGAAGAGAAATCCTTGCGTATGCCTGTTTATTTAAGACCTACAGTTGCGGTTGTAACTATGGTAATTGCAGTGTTTGTAAGTGACAGGATTGGTTTAATCGATTTAATAGCAAAAGGTTATGTTTTACTCACTTATCTTTTTCTCGCTGTATTTGTGATTCCTTTATTCACGATTGGCTTGTATAAAATAATCAAAGTTTACAGTAACTAAGAAATCGAAAAACCTATAAAATAATAATTAAACAAATTTTTTAATTTTGATAAGACAAAAAGAGATAACTATGACTATCCAACGATTAAAAACTAATGACCGTATGAGCCAAATTGTTATTCATGGCGATACTGTTTATTTAGCTGGTCAAGTTGCTTTAGCCGCACGAGGGGAGAGCGTTGCAGTTCAGACCCAAGCTATCCTTGATGAGATTGATAATAAATTGGCTGAAGCAGGCACTGATAAAAGTAAGGTTCTTTCAGCGACAATTTGGCTCTGTAGTATGGATGATTATGCTGAATTGAATACGGTGTGGGATGAATGGACAAAGGGCGGCAACGCACCTTGCCGTGCCTGTGTAGAGTCACCAAGACTCGCATCAGCTGAATTTAATGTAGAAATTGGAATCATAGCTGCAATATAAATTTAACCCCATGAAAATTGGCATTAACTATTAGCATTACGAGCTAAAAGAGAAAACTTATGAATAATGTAAATCAAGGCTTAAGAAATTTTAAAATAATTGTGGTTTCTATACTGGTGCTTTGTATTTCTGCCTGTTCCGACCCCGTAACTTATGATTTGATATTACGTGGAGGGACAATCGTTGATGGTAGTGGTGGTGAGGCTTACCAAGGAGATATAGCGCTTAATGGTGGGGAAATTGCTGCAATAGGTGATTTGGTTAATATAAGTGCTTTGTCTGATATCGATGTTAGCGGCTTGGTTGTAGCACC
This sequence comes from Gammaproteobacteria bacterium, assembly GCA_029246545.1. Classification (GTDB taxonomy): domain Bacteria; phylum Pseudomonadota; class Gammaproteobacteria; order Pseudomonadales; family Pseudohongiellaceae; genus UBA5109. The sequence goes on along the minus strand of JAQWMX010000005.1, from coordinate 1,378 downwards.
TGGATTTATAAATATACATAGTCATGGTCGTGGTGAAGCCTTACCAACTGCGGTCAATATGATCAGTCAAGGTATTACCACAGAAATTATGAATTCTGATGGCTATAGTCCTGTCGATTTAAATGCTCAGTTTGATTCTTATATAGAAAATGGACTTGCCTTAAATGTTGGAGGGTTTATAGGTTTTAATAGTGTTTGGGCGGAAGTTGTCGGCATTGAAAACACCAGACCTACTCAAGCTCAAATTAATCAAATGCAGAATATTATCCGTGCTGGATTGGAAGCTGGTGCTTGGGGTGTGTCCGCTGGGCTGGATTATGTCCCTGGTTATTACGCTACAACTGAAGAAGTGATTCAGATATTAGAGCCATTTTCTGCTTGGGATGTAGTCTTTACTAATCATGACCGGGTAACACCAGAAAGCGGTTATAGCTCGATTACCGGAATGACCGAAACAATCACCATTGGTGAGGCGACTGGATTAGTTCCATTAGTAACTCATATGAAAGTACAGGGTTGGGAGCAAGGCAGAGCTGCTGAAATTCTCGAAGCCATGCGTGTTGCTTCGACCTCAAATTCGGAAGGGGCAGTTGCCGATGTCTACCCCTATTTAGCTGGGCAAACTGAATTTTCTTCATTGATTATTCCCAGTTGGGCGCTAGCTGGTGGTCGAGATGCTATGTTGGAGAGGTTTCAGGATAGTGATTTGCGAGCAAGAATTATTACAGAGGCTGAAGAATCGATGGATTTACGTTGGGGCGGTGCTTCTGGTGTCTTAGTGGGTGGCCAACAAGAATTAACTGACATAATGAATACTCTAGGAACAGACTCACATGGTGAAGCTGTAGTTCGAATATTAGAAGAAGCAGATAATAGTGTGATTCTTAGATTCGGCAGTGAAGAAGACCTTATTGAAGTTATGCAGCATCCTAGTATTTCAATCGCCTGTGATTGTGATGCAGCCAATGAGGGGGAGAACGTACACCCCCGATATTGGGGAACTTTCCCTAAAGTGTTGGGTGAATATGTCAGAGAAAAAGGCGTACTAACTTTAGAAAATGCAATTTATAAAATGACAGCTTTACCGGCTAAGACTATTGGAATGAAGGATAGGGGGCTATTAAAACCTGGTATGGCTGCAGACATTGTAGTTTTTGATTCGGAAACTATTATTGATCATGCGACTTTTGAAAACCCGACAGCCCGACCGGATGGAATTGTGTCCGTCATTCTTAATGGTGAATTTGCCTATATTGATGGGGCTGTTACTGGAATCCAGACAGGTGTAGTACTAAATCGAGATTTACCTTTATAGTAATTAAACATAAATAAGTTCGAATATTTATTACTTTTGTAGTCAGGTGTACTTATTTAAGCT
>JAQWMX010000019.1 GCA_029246545.1 Gammaproteobacteria bacterium | reverse complement strand
TTACCGCTGAAACTATGCAGTACGGTACTCGGGTAATAGTCATAGGAATGAAGTGTGACGACCAATGGCGAACACCAGCAGGTGTTGAACTTGGCGGTCCACAAAAGTTTGGCTATGGAGAAACTTATTCTCCAATTGAACACTTAAACAATAAAAAATAATTATGTTTTACAAAATAGGAATTGATGTTGGCGGAACTAATACTGATGCTGTATTAGTCTCGCAAGACAATAAAATATTAGCTAAAACTAAACAATCCACTACCTTAGATGTAAGTAGTGGAATTGAAAACGCCTTGGAAGAAGTTATTTCAAGCGCAAATATTCCGACGGATTTAATTCAATACATAATGCTCGGTACAACACATTGCACTAATGCCTTAGTTGAACGTAAATCCTTAAATAGAGTCGGTGCGATTAGAATTGGTTTGCCAGCCAGTAAAGCCGTTCCTACCATGGTTGATTATCCGGATGATTTGAAGGAGTTGCTAGGTAAGCACCTTCATCTAGTACACGGTGGTTATGAATTTGATGGTCGGCTAATTAGTCCACTTGATCATGAAGAAATTAAAGAAAAATTAATAAGCATGAAAGGCGAGATTGATTCGCTAGCGATCACTGGTATTTTTTCTAAAACCCTACCTGATCAGGAAAAACAAGTCGCAGTTTGGGCATCAGAAATACTTGGCGATAAGGTTAAAATCAGCTGCTCTTATGAAATAGGTGGACTGGGTTTATTAGAACGAGAAAATGCATGTATTTTGAACGCTGCATTGCAGGGTGTAGCCACTAAAATGGTTCAGGCATTTCAAGAAACTGTAACTCGATTGAACTTAGATTCTCACTTATATATAGGCCAGAACGACGGCACTTTGATGTCTTTAGAGCAGGTGCAAAACTTCCCTGTACTAACCATCTCATCTGGCCCCACTAATAGTATAAGAGGGGCTGGTTCTTTATCAAAGGTAGATAACGGCATCGTGATCGACGTTGGCGGTACTACGTCGGATGGTGGGGTACTAGTTAACTACTTTCCTAGGGAAAGCACCAGAGCTGCTCAAATAGGCGGCGTGCTAACAAATTTCAGAATGCCTGATGTTGTGTCTGTGGGTATAGGTGGTGGAACCATCGTTCGTTTTTCCGATGAAGGGTGTACTTTAGGCCCTGATTCAGTGGGTTACCGATTAAAAGAAAAGGCTATTGCTTTTGGAGGTGATGAATTAACACTTTCTGATTTTTTTATTGCTGAAAAACTATTAGAGATAGAAGGCGCGAAGGATTGTGACTCCTTAAAAGAGGATATATCAAATCTTTTAGATTTACCTTTTCTACAGGTAATAAAGTTGGTCAGAGCCGCTATAAAAAACCACATTGAAAAGCTTGTTGATAAATTAAAAACTGATGCTGCTGATATTCCAGTCATTGCCTGTGGTGGAGGTGCTTTTCTATTACCGAAAGAAATCTCGGGATCATCAAAAGTAATATTTCCAGATCACCTGGAAGTCGCTAATGCATTTGGAGCCTGTATTGCCCAATTCAGCAGTGAAGAAGAAATGGTTATTAATACAGCTGAGGTTGATGAAAAAGAAGAAATGGAGAAACTTTTAATTAAAGTGGAAAGGAAGCTATTAAAGAATGGCGTTGCTGATGACAGTATTAATATCCTTTTAAAAGAAAGTATGCCGCTTGCCTATTTACCCGGTGTAGTTAAGCTGAAAGTTAAGTTATGTGGAGATTTAGCTACCGATTAAATTTACTAATTAATCAAACCCTTTTTAATATTCCTCCTTCTGTACCATTTATGCTCATTTATTAGGCAGCTTTCACTCCATGGCCTAAGAATGTGTACTTTTAGATCCAGCAGGGAGTGAAGTGGAGTTTGTGCAGTACTTAAGTGACCTGTCTGAGCAGCGAAATCAGGATAGCTAATTAGGTCGACTTAAGTCGCGACTTCTTTCCAGTTAAATAACTTAATGGCAAAACCTAGGGCAATAGTTACCCAGATTAGAATGCCAATAACATTAGGCATTAGGGTGATTACATTCGCGCCTTCAATGGCAACGCCACGCAGCCCATTTACTACAAAGCTTAAGGGTAAAAGGTTCGCCATGGGTTGGACTAAAGAGGGCATGGCATCGATCGGATAAAAAATGCCACTTAATAACATCTGTGGCCAAGTCATCAGCATATTCATTGCCATAATGGCTTGCTGAGTTTTCGCTAAGGAACCCATACAAAAGCCCAAGCTTAGGAAGATAGTTGTTCCTAGAATAATGAAGACATAAAGATTGAAGAGATTACCTATAAAGGTGATATCAAGCAGAAGAATAGCTATGCCCAACAATATAGATAACTGGATTATGACTATCACTAATCGGGACAGCACGAGGCCAGTAATAAAGTTTTTAGGCTGAACCGGTGTCACAAATAAGCGTTTAAGAATTCCTTTACGACGAAACTCAACTAAGTTGAAACCACTGCCACCCATGGCAATTTGCATTAATGCCATGGCTAAGAGACCTGGAACTAGAAAATCCAAATAACTTTGAGTGCGCGATTCTACATCCTCAATCGCTAAATCAAACAGCGGTTCAAGGTTGCGCAGGTCACGTTCAACATCGACGAGTGCTTGCTGCAACAAAGGGATAACAGTATTCATCTGTGTGGTTTCAGAGGTGTCAATTAACACGCGCAAATCGATATTGGCTGGATTACCCCGGAACTCTTCTGGGATCACCAAAGTAAAGCCTATATTGCCGTTGATAACCTGTGGTCTTAGGCTTTGCTCTGTGCCCTGAGCTACTGTAAACAGAGGATTTTCATCAATGTTGTCTATAAAGTCTTGGCTAAGTGAGGAGTTGGCATTGTCTGCAATGCCTACGACTATCGGTTCTGGATCGCCGCTATTAAAAAAACCAAATGCCAGCATCATTAACAAAGGAAAGATTAATGAAAAAATAATAGCCTGACGATCTCGGGAAAAGATTTTTAGGAATACTTTGGTCATGATTAGAGTAAGATTCATAATGTTACTCCCTCAATCCAGTGCCCGTTAGAGCCAGGAAGACATCTTCTAAATTGCCGTGTAGAGGTGCTTTTGGTGGTTCGGGCGCATGCGAGAGAATTAGTTCTTGCGGTGAGCCTTCAGCAATAATTTTGCCATGATCCATGATGGCTATACGATTACAAAGGTACTCAGATTCTTCCATATTATGTGTGGTTAGTACGATGGTCATACCTTTGTCGTTAAGGTTTCTGACCAATTCCCAGATATTTCGTTTGGCTTGTGGGTCTAAGCCGGTGGTGGGTTCGTCAAGAAATAATACTTTGGGCTCATGTACCAAGGCGCAAGCAATAGAAAATCGCTGTTGCTGTCCGCCTGATAATTCTTTCGGTTTGGCTAGAGCTTTCTCATCTAGGTTTACGCGCCCAAGTAAGTCTAGAGGATCATCATGACGGCCATAAAGCTGACTAAATAGGGCAATTAATTCAGATAAATTCAGATGATCAAAATATTCGTTAGCTTGTAGCTGTACTCCTATAATTTTCTTAACTCTATAGGGGTCTTGTTTGACTGAAATACCGTCAACCCAAGCGTCGCCTTCATCAATGTCAGTAAGTCCTTCAACCATTTCTAAAGTGGTGGTCTTGCCAGCGCCATTAGGGCCTAAAATGCCATAAATCTCACCAGCATCGATGGTTAATGACGTACCGTTTACAGCATAGAAAAATTCACTTTTCTTACCAGGCTCTGGATACTTCTTATGTAAATTTTCCGTTTTAACAATACTCATAGAAAAACTCTAAATCTGGAACGGACGCAAGCATAACAATTTATTATAAAAATGGTTAGATTTAATCGTTTATTTTAGTGTTGATCTTGCCTAGAATGCCAACCCACTGCATTCACTCAGCAGAGCCTTATCTAAAGGGAACAAATGTCAGCAATAATTTCAATCAAGAACCTCAGCAAAACTTATGAAGGTGGCTTTCAAGCATTAAAAGATATCAATTTGGATATTAACAAGGGTGAGATAATCGCTTTGTTAGGTCCTAATGGCGCGGGTAAAACCACATTGATTAGTTCGATATGTGGCATCGTTACTCCAACTGAGGGCTCTATCACTATTGATGGTTTTGATATAGAAAAAGATTACCGAGAAGCTAGAGCTATGATTGGTTTGGTGCCTCAGGAATTAACCATAGAAACTTTTGAAACTGTAAATAATGTATTGGAATTTAGCCGCGGATTGTTTGGCAAGAAGAAGGACCCTGCACACATAGAAAAGGTTTTGAAATCACTATCTTTGTGGGACAAAAAAGATGACCGATTGATGACTTTATCCGGCGGTATGAAACGCCGAGTATTAATCGGCAAAGCGCTTGCACACGAACCAGAAATTTTATTTTTAGATGAGCCTACAGCTGGTGTCGATGTCGAACTTAGAAAAGAAATGTGGGAAACCATCCGTGAATTAAAAGAGTCAGGAGTGACTGTGATCCTCACCACTCATTATATCGATGAGGCTGAAAAAATGGCTGATCGTATTGGAGTGATCAATCAAGGGCAAATAATTTTGGTTGATGAGAAAAAAGCGCTTATTCAAAAAATGGGTGAAAAAAACCTAATGCTACATTTATGCGAAAAATTAGCAGAAATTCCTGCGAGTTTATCGAATTACAATTTGCAACTAAACGATGATGGCATGCAATTAAGATATAGCTATGACGTGCAACAAGAAGATACCGGTATAACCGGATTACTTGAAGGGATTGAAGCGGCTAATATCAACTATCGTGATCTTGAAACTAAGCAAAGCTCTCTAGAAGAGATATTTGTAAAACTGGTGCAAAAACAATGAATTACCGAGCTATTGAGGCAATATATAAATACGAAATGGCAAGAACTTGGCGCACACTTGCGCAAAGTATTGTTTCACCAGTGCTTTCAACATCGTTGTATTTTGTTGTTTTTGGCAGTGCGATTGGTTCACGTATGAGCGACATTGATGGCATCAGTTATTCAGCATTTCTTGTGCCTGGATTAATGATGCTTTCATTACTTACACAAAGCGTTTCCAATGCGTCTTTTGGAATTTATTTTCCACGTTTTATCGGCACGATATTTGAACTGCTGTCTGCACCGGTATCGACATTGGAAATTGTTTTAGGTTATGTAGGTGCTGCAGCTTCGAAATCCTTAATAGTCGGCTGCATCATTCTGCTTACTGCATCATTTTTTGTTGATATGCAGATTATGCATCCATTTTTAATGCTGTTTTTCCTCTTGCTTACTGCATTAACTTTTAGCATGTTGGGATTTATTATAGGAATTTGGGCAGATAATTTTGAGAAACTACAAGTAGTACCTTTACTTATAATTACACCACTGACTTTTTTAGGTGGAAGTTTTTACTCAATTAATATGTTGCCAGAATTCTGGCAAACAGTGACTCTTTTTAATCCGGTGGTTTATCTGATCAGCGGATTTCGCTGGAGTTTTTATGAAATATCCGATGTGGATCTTTGGGTTAGTTTAGGTATGACTGGTTTGTTTTTGCTGATTTGCCTGGTTGGAATTTATTGGATATTTAAAACAGGCTATCGCCTTAAAAACTAGCTTAGCTTCTACGTTCGTTAATACATCGTTGAAGCTAAAAACTTTCATTAAATAATTCTTTATAGGCAGGGCGTCTTGGTTAGACACCTGCCGGAACACTAATAAAGATTAACTCAGGCTTGGAATAAATCTTCTATGGAAAGATAGCGCTCTCCTGTGTCATAAGAAAATACTAGTACTTTGGCACCTGCTGGAATTTCATCCATTTTTTGTGCTACAGCGGCTAGTGTTGCACCTGATGAAATGCCGACAAAAATGCCTTCTTCTTTGGTGCAACGACGGGCCATATCAAAGGAATCTTCTTCAGTAACCGCGATTGTGCCATCTAAAATTTCTTTATTTAATACTTCGGGAATAAAGCCTGCACCAATACCTTGAATGCGATGTAAGCCTTTTTCCATGCCAGCAATAACTTGAGATTTTACTGGCTCGACGGCATAGACTTGCATCTCAGGAAATTTTTCTTTAAGTACTTCAGCGCAACCAGTTATGTGCCCACCGGTACCGACGCCTGTGATTAAGTAGTCAATTCCATCTGGAAAGTCGGCCAATATTTCTTGAGCGGTAGTTTCTTTATGAACTGTGACATTAACTGGATTAGAAAATTGAGAGGGCATCCAGGAATTATCATATTCATTCATTAGTTCATTGGCTCTTTCAATACAGCCACCCATTCCAAGTTCTTTAGGTGTAAGCACCAGTTCCGCACCTAATGCAGCCATATAACGACGCCGTTCTATGGACATGGATTCAGGCATAGTAAGAATAAGTCGATAGCCTTTTACAGCGGCTACCATGGCTAAACCAATACCGGTGTTGCCGGAAGTTGGTTCAATAATGACGCTGTCTTTAGTTAGTTCACCGCTTTGTTCAGCTGCCTCAATCATAGCTAAAGCAATGCGATCTTTAATACTGCCACCTGGGTTGGCTCGTTCGGCTTTCATCCAAACTTCTGCTTTATTACCAAATAAAAGGTTCAATCGAATGTGAGGTGTATTGCCGATACTTTCTAGAATATTGTTAAATTTCATTGTCATCCTCTTGAAGAAAGTTTTAAAAAAAGCGCTTTAAAAAGGGGGATTCTTACTATCGGAGCAATATAGCATAGGGTAAGGGTCAATTCGATAAATGAGTATTAAGCCCAATAAATATTGCATTTTAATAGCGCCGCCTGTCAATTTTGACTTATTTCCAGTAGGCTTTAGCGTTTTTTCGTTGGACACAATTTAGTCTCATATGTATCTACTAGTTAAAACCTTACACATGACATTTGCCCTACTAAGTTTTACGGGTTTTCTGTTTCGTGCATACTTGATGTTTATTGATTCTAAGTGGTTGAATCATAAAGCTGTATTAATGATCCCGCATTTGATTGATGGCATGTTTTTGGCTTGTGGATTCTGGATGGCTTTCATGGTTAATTTTGGTTTATTTAATCAACCATGGTTAAGCATGAAAGTTTTATTGCTTATGTTTTATTTGTTTTTTGTTGGTGTAACTTTAAGTAGGGGCAACACTAAACCAATCAGGGTGTTTACATTTTTTTGCGCCGTGTTCACCTTTGTTTATATAGTTGGTATTGCGATTAATAAAACAGCGTATAGTTGGTTTGTATTATTATAATTATGTTTGTTTAAAGGATTATGGATACCTATCTCATTTTAAAAAGCATTCATATGTCATCTGCTTTGTTAAGTATAAGCGGTTTTATATTGCGCGGTTATTGGATGCTGAATGATTCACCTTTACTGCAATCTAAGCCGGTTAAAATTCTACCTCATATTGTCGACACAGTTTTATTGTTAAGCGCCATAGGCTTGTTATTTAATTTAGGTTTTGGCCTGTTAAAACAAGGTTGGATGTTTCATAAAGTTGCCTTGTTACTGGTTTATATCGTGTTTGGGATGATTGCTCTAGGGAGTAAATATTCTAGATCGAGAAAAATATCAGCTTTTGTTGGTGCAATATTAGTGTTTTGTTATATAGCTGGTATCGCTTTCACTAAAACAGCATTAAGTTGGTTACTCTTCATAGGCTAAAACGCGATCATAAACACGCAATAATTCAATATCCGCACCAAAAAATTTAGGTTGAATAAAAAGTTCAACAGTCAGTTGCATGCCATCATCACTTAAATTGTAACGTTCATCAGTAAAGCCTCCATCACGAGGCCGACCTTCAACAACAAGTTGATTGTTGTCCCAATGTCCAAATGAAAAATCTTTTACTTCGTTAATACCGCTTAAGCTGACACTGTTGCCTCGGTTATCTAGATAAACAGGGCGTAAGAATTCTCCATATTGGAAGGTGTATTCGGTTTGCTCGAGTGAAATGTCTAAAGTAAGTTCATATGAAATAAAGTCATACATTTCTTGTTCAACAGGTCCACCACGATAATACTCTCTGTCGCGATTGAAAAAGCCTTTAGTAGCATCGCCGCCAGCAGCAACTATAGCGAGTTCAACTTTATCATCGGTGTCGTCGCTTAAATCTTCATTAATAAGCCAAGCCCCAACCAAGTTTGTATCTTGAGCAGATGCTAGGCTAGTCAAAAAGCAAAATAGAATAGCGATAATAGTAAATAATTTTCTCATAGTTAAAGTTTAGAATTATTTTTAACAGAATGCTAAAGTTATCTGACTCAATCCTGGAGTTGTCGCCCTTTGCCATTATCAGAAAAGTTTCATTCAATACTAAAAAAATTTATTGAAACGGAAAGTCTGCCACTAGCCTATATGCAAACTGTTGAGCAATGGTTTTTGCCGCTGGCGCTAGAAATAAGCGATAAGACATCAAGTCATCAAGGCGCATTCATATTGGGGATTAATGGTTCTCAGGGTAGCGGGAAATCAACTCTGGCTTCCTTGCTTGTGCTTCTACTTCAGGAAATATCAGGTATTCGTAGCATTAACATATCACTTGATGACTTTTATTTAACTCTTGAAGAGCGCAAAAAATTGGCGGCTAGCGTTCATCCATTATTAGTTACACGTGGTGTGCCAGGAACTCATGATGTTGATTTGGCTATACAAACCTTAATTGCTTTAAAACTAAAGGGTGAGGTCTCGATACCCAAATTTAATAAAGCTAATGATGATCGTGCGGCTCTAGAACAGTGGCCAAAAATAGAAGCACCAATAGAAGTGATCATTATAGAAGGCTGGTGTTTGGGTGTGGGCTCGCAAGAGGATGCGGAATTACTTGAAGCAGTAAATGAGCTGGAGACAAAAGAAGATCAAGGCGAGTGGCGCGCATATGTGAATAAAAAACTTGCAGATGATTATCAGGAGTTATTTGGCATGCTGGATATGCTAGTCATGTTAAAGGCGCCTGATTTTTCAAACATTATAGATTGGCGTTTACAACAAGAAGAAAAGTTACGTGTAAAAAACAACAATTCTAATGATCTAAAATTAATGAATAAAGCGGAATTAATTCGTTTTATTTCGCATTACGAACGACTCACTAGACATGCATTACGAACCGTTCCAAATACAGCAGATATTGTTTATCAGTTAAATGATGATCAGAGTATCCAACATAAATTGAAGGGCTAAATTGTATAAATAAGCTGTAGGAGCATGCATCGCACAACAAGCTGTGTTTTAGATCTATTTTGATCTGCTTTTTATAGTTACCTTTTATATCTTCTTAGGGACTTTAAAAAGGTAGGTTGATTGCCTCTAGGGTATCGAAATCTTCACTCATTGCGGTGTCAGAGGCCTCAATACCATTTTCACTCAGAATGAAAGCTATAGAAGCTATATATTCTTCAACACGAAGTGACTTTCCATTCCCTTCAGGCATTTCTTCCCAAGTGAAGCGAGCAAGTTCGCCAAGTGTTCTGCCTCCCCAATTCATTGCAAAGAAAAATCCTTTGATCGGCGTGGCAAATTGGCCATTATCTAAATTAGTGCCATGGCATATTTGGCAATGCTCAACATAAATTTCTTTGCCTTCATCGACTTGATCACTATTGAAAGTGATCTCTTGAGAAAAACAAAAACTACTGATTAATAATAGGAGCGTTGTTGGGACTAACTTATTCATGTCTTTATGCCTTGCTTCTAATTTGCACGATGAATTTTAAAAAACGCGAGTTTATCACAATCTTTTATTAGCGTACTTTGTTTAAATAAAATGTAGCAGGGTTTAGGTGAATAAAAGGTGAATATTAGGTGAATAAAGGCCTAATAAGGCGGCGGTAGGCCAAAGCAAGGCCGCTCCACACCATCAATAAGGATGCTAAAGAGACAAGTCCTGCAAGAGTTTGGCCCCATAAACCGAGAACCTCTCCGGTGTGGAGAAAACGAATGATTATTCGTGCGCGCTGTCCCGGGTTTGCGTCAGAGAGTCCAGTTAAACTCAGTTGCTCTCCAGAAGTTCTGTCAAGAGACAAGGTGTATTGCTTTTGTGGTTGACCACCAAGGCTTTGGTTTATAGCAAATACAACCTGGTCAGCATTTGAGTCAGGCAACGCAATCGAAATAGTTTGCCAATTTCCCAGAGATTGTTCGGTTAACATTCGTGCCGATTGGAAAAGCTCATCTAAAATTAAATAGTTTGAGTTAGCAAGGATGTTATTTCCAGCATCATCGTTCTCTAGTTGATTAACTGGTGGGCGATTACGTTGTGGTACTTCTTCACCATAAGCTTGGTAGACCAAAGTATTAGCCCAAGAGTAATTAAATACTGTAGCAGTGGCTACAATGAAAAATAGGGGAATAGCGCACCAAATGCCGAAGACATGATGCCAATTGAAATCGCGGGCTTTACCACTTGGCGGATGAGCATAAAGTTTTAGTCGAATTTTAAACATAACCCAGCGCCATATTTTAGGCAGCCACAAATAAATTCCGCTTAAAATTAAGAATAAAAATATCAAGTTGCACGCGCCGGTTATAGCACGTGCAGCTGTGCGGTTATCACCAGTTGCATTAAACCAGCGGTGCCAGCCAGTTACAGCGCTAAAGAAATTCTCTAAGCCCTCCGAGCCAACTTGCATTTCCACGCCGGAATAGGGGTTTAACAGTGCGTTGTTATTACGACCTTGTCTCAAATTCACCGGTGCACCAGAGTGGTTTGTAAAAACTACTGAGTCAGGTGTAAAGTCAGAATTTCCATACTGACTTATTTCGATCAATTTGCTTATAGATTTTGAAATCGGACGTTGTTGGTCGGCAGGAATGTAATCAGAGCGAGCAAATATATTTTCTATTTGGCGCTCGTAAGTTATCAATACACCGGTTAAGGACATCATAAAAATTACCAGTCCAGCTGTTACGCCACTGATTAAATGTGCCCAGAATATGGTCTTTCGAAACATACTTCACTCAACTTATTATTTATGCTAATAATAATACAAATGATAATTATTCTCAAAATATTGAAAAGAGAAATTGTGAATTCGGATTAATGGCTCTGTCCAGTCTCTAGGGTATCGGCTACAATTACCTATTGATTTTGAAATATTGGAATTGCTATGAAAAAGGTAATAATTGGTCTTGGTTTTGTTGTCGTCTTACTCGTGGGTGGTGCTGTTTTTTTTATCAGTAATCTTGATGGAATAGTAAAAACTGCCATCGAAACTTATGGTTCTGAAGCAGTGGGTTCACAAGTGTCGGTAGGTTCAGTAGAAATAAATCTAACAGACGGGACAGCTGCTATTTACGATTTTAGTGTCGCCAACCCTGAGGGTTTCAGCGATCAGGTAATGATGAGATTTTCTGAAGTGAGTGTTGCAATTGATATAGCCACTATCCGTGATCCGCTAATAGTAGTTGATAGTATTGTCGCCAGAGAGCCTTACGTTCTCTACGAAAGCGCTAACGGGACTACTAATGTCGATGCAGTCAGTGCACGTTTCGCAGGAGATGAGGAAGAAACAGTTGCCGAAAATTCAGATGACGAGACAGACATAGAATTAAGTATCGCTAGTATTTTAATTGAAAACATTGAAGCTCAGATGGCTGGTGCAGGTGTACCCGATTTAAGTATTAATCTGGGTGACATTAATCTCCAAAATTTACAGGGCACACCCGATGAAATTGCTTCTCAAATTATGGGCCCGGTAACACGGCAAATATCTGTTAATGCAGCTGGTGCATTATTAGAAGCAACAGCGACTATGATTACAGATGGATTGGAAAGCGCTGTTGATGGGCTCAATGGAGTTGGGGATGCGCTTGAAGAAGGGCTTGGCAATTTATTTGGTAATTAGTGTTCGGTTACTAGATTTTTAGGAACTGATCTTGGGAAATAAGTATTTTGAATAGTAAGAATTCACGACTTTGGCTTGATCTATCAGTTGCATTTATCTTAGTAGTCCTCCTAATAGGCGGTGGCATGCTGATTTATCAGCTAAATTTTGATGCTATGGAAGTAGAAGTCGATAATGCTCTTGCTCAACGCGGACAAGAAATATCCACTCAGGAAGGCTGTATAGCCTGCCATACCGTTGATGGCAGTTTGGGTGTTGGTCCGAGCTGGCAGGGCATGATCGGACGTATAGAGACACTAGATAATGGTACGAGTATTGTCGTTGATGAAGTCTATTTTTTGGAATCAATCCGATATGCCAAAAGAAAAATGGTAGATGGTTATCCTAATGTTATGCCAAGTTATATGATGGAAGAAGAAGAAATTGACGCCTTATTTGCTTTTGCTAGCCAGCTTTCTCAGTAAAGCGCCTAAATAAACAGTTCCCAATAATTTAATCTTTCAAGAAAACTAAAATTTAGAAACGGCGCTTTCGTAAGCCAGCAATATTTTCTTTCTGTTTTTCCCCCAGCGGAATTCTCCACTTTCACCAATTTTTCTTATGACACGATGACAGGGGATTAAATAAGCAATCTTGTTTTTAGCTATTGCAGAAGCTGCAGCACGAGTTGCAGCACTTTTACCAATTGTTGCCGCTAACTTCTCATAGTTTGATACTGTCCCAAATGGAATGTTTAACAAGGCTTGCCAGACCTGAATCTGAAATTGTGTACCTCGAAGTAATAATTTAATTTTCTGAGCAGAGTTTGATGAAAAGAGTTGCTGATGGCTTTCAGTAGTTATATTTTCATTGCGGTTAACCGTGGCTAAACACCATTCAGCTTTGAAAGTAGCTTCAGTCTCTTGTTCAGAGTGTTCTACAAAACTAATGTGGCAGATGCCTTTTTCAGTAATAGCCAATAAATAATCGCCGAAGGGCGATGAATGAAAGCCATATTCTATAGATAAGCCTTTGCCAAGTTTTTTATATTGGGCAGGGGTGATGGCTTCTGTGCTCACGAAGAGCTCATGGCTGCGCCCACTTCCAGATAAACCCACCTGATAGGTGGAATTCATAGTCGAGTAACCTCGATCTAATAAGGTTTTCATATGTTCACGAGTCAGAAATTGTAAAAAACGTTTGGGGCTTATTCCGACCCAGTCAACAAAAAGGCGCTGAAAATAGAACTCACTCAAGCCGGCATGTGCAGCAATTTCTGCTAGTTCTGGTTGCTCTGTGTGATGTTCCAATAAATAGTTTATTGCAGCTTCAATGAGCAGGTAATGTTGATCTTGTGTTTCTTTTTTTGACATGGTGAAAATTTACCTGTCTCAGCTGCAAAAAGAAATCCGTTTCTTGCGCTATTAGGAAAATATAGTGAGATTCTGTGGTCGCAGTTGATTTTAGGTGAGGATCGATAGCGAGCGAATCACAAACTGCTGTGGAATAGCTTGTGGCACAAGCATATTTCCGGCTAGCGCTTTACTCAGACACCTGTTTTATGTCACCTTGCTTACTTGTTGCTCTATTATAGACATGCAATATTTTTCATTTAGCTCATTAACATAGAAGGGGAATACAGCACATGAAGGTTATTAACTTCAGCCTTATTTCAGTGTTAGTTATCCTGACATTTTATTTATTAATTGTTGGCCAGGATGTTCTATTACCAGTCGTCATTGCATTGGTATTCTGGTATTTAATAAATCTGGTGGCTAATTCATATGGTCGATTGAAAATAGGCGAAAGTGAATTGCCTAATTGGGCTTGTTTTACCCTGTCGCTGTTTAGCTTTATCGCGATTTTTTGGGCAATGATTAAGTTAATCTCAATGAATGTAGATGGCGTACTTGAGGTTGCTCCTACTTATCAAGTTAACCTAGAAGCAAAGATGAATGATTTGTTGGGTTATTTTGGCATTCAGGAAGCGCCTACATTAGAGCAGTCTTTCGAATTGATCAATCTTGGACAATTTATTTCAGCTCTTACAGGGTCATTAACCAGTATTGTAGCTAACAGTGGCATCATCCTTATTTATCTGGCCTTTTTATTCATCGAGCAAAAAAATATGGATAAAAAACTTTCTGCATTGATGGTTGATAATGAGAAAGAAGAACGTGTCAGAAAATTACTACGAAAAATCAGTGACGATGTACGTAAGTATGTCACCATAAAATTAATTGCCAGTCTCACGACTGGGAGTTTAAGTTATATATATATGATGATAATCGGGGTTGATTTTGCAGCCTTCTGGGCCTTATTGATTTTCCTTTTAAACTTTATACCGACTATTGGTTCTATCATTGCAACGATATTCCCAGCCTTGATTACTTTGGTGCAATTTGACACTTTGGGGCCATTTTTCTTAGTGGCAGGGGGCTTGACTGGAATTCAAATCTTGATCGGAAATATTTTAGAGCCAAAATTTACAGGCAGTACCTTAAACCTGAGCCCAACAATTATTCTTCTGAATTTATCTTTATGGGGGCTAATTTGGGGAATTCCGGGAATGTTTCTTTGCGTCCCATTCTTGGTGATTACTATGATAGTTTTTTCAAACATACCAGAAACCCGAGCCATCGCTGTGTTACTTTCTAGCGATGGTCAGATTAATGATTTGGATGAATAAGAGATTATTAGCTTAGTTAGCTTTAAGTCTCTTCTATAATCTATAGGCTATTTCTAAAGCAATCTGTCGGGGTCTACCAACAAAGCCATAAAAGGTATTGGTGCCGAACAAACTGGCTGAAGTGGGCGCATTTCCTGCATAACTCAGTACATCTTCATTACTCAGGTTTTTACCAATAACTGATACACGCCAATTGTCGTTTTGTGCGCCAAAACGTAAGTTGACGTTAGTTCGGCCGTCTATGACATACTGAGGATCCAGATTATGCCTGTAATGGCGCTACATAGAGCTGTATATCGAAAATTAGAACGACGCATATCGATCCCCTTGGTTATACTTTAATATTCTATTGTTGCTTCATCATTTACACATGCAAAAATGGTGTTATTCAAGCCAATAATAAATTCTGAAAAATCTTAGAACTTACCATTTCTTATTGTAAGCTCTCTGTATTTACAGACAAGTGATGCCAAGAGCTTGTTGAGGGTATATAATTCGCGCCGTTTGTGATTAGAAACAATATTAAGCTATAACAAAATATGAAAAGCACTGAAATTCGTCAGGCATTTTTAGATTACTTTGCTGAACATGGTCATACCGTGGTCGACAGTAGTTCGCTGGTGCCTGGAAATGATCCGACTCTGTTATTTACAAATGCCGGAATGGTGCAGTTTAAAGACGTTTTTCTTGGTCAAGATAAAAGATCTTATAGCCGTGCAAGTAGCTCACAGCGTTGTGTGCGTGCTGGGGGTAAACATAACGATCTGGAAAATGTTGGTTATACGGCTAGACATCATACTTTTTTTGAAATGCTTGGAAACTTTAGTTTTGGTGACTATTTCAAACAAGATGCGATACGTTTTGCTTGGGATTTTCTAACAGTAAACTTGGGGCTTTCTCCTGAAAAACTTTGGGTGACTGTTTTTCATGAAGATCAGGAAGCTGAAGATATCTGGCTGAAAGAAATAGGCGTAAGTCCTGAGCGTTTCTCTAAATTAGGTGAAAAAGACAATTTTTGGGCGATGGGTGACACCGGTCCTTGCGGTCCTTGTAGTGAAATTTTCTATGACCATGGAGACGATGTTTCTGGTGGGCCTCCAGGTAGTCCCGATGAAGACGGCGACCGTTATATAGAAATCTGGAACCTGGTTTTCATGCAATATAACCGTAGTAGTAATGGAGAGCTTGCTGCTTTACCTAAACCTTCGGTTGATACTGGTATGGGCTTGGAAAGAATCTCTGCAGTTATGCAAGATGTACACTCAAATTATGAAATAGATTTATTTCAAAGTTTACTTGCCGCAGTGGTTGAAGTGACAAATTGTAAGGAGCTTAAATCAGCATCTTTAAATGTTATTGCTGACCATATTCGCTCTTGTGCATTTCTTGTGAATGATGGTGTCTTGCCTTCCAATGAGGGCAGAGGATATGTATTACGACGCATAATTCGTCGAGCAGTCAGGCATGGTCATCAGTTAGGTGCAAATGAAACATTCTTCTATAAGTTAGTGGCACCTTTGGCAGACGTGATGGGTGATGCCTATCCTGAACTGATACAAAACCGATTGAGTATTGAGACAGCACTTAAAGCTGAAGAGGTTCAATTTTCACGAACGCTAGATAATGGCATGCAAGAACTAGAAGCAGCCATAGCTGGATTAGAAGCCAGCACCATACCTGGAGAAATCGTGTTTAAACTTTACGACACTTTTGGTTTCCCTGTAGATCTCACTGCTGATATTGCGCGAGAAAGAGAATTAACCTTGGATATGGATGGCTTTGAAGAAGCCATGCAAGCCCAAAAATCCCGTGCCCGTTCAGCTAGTCGATTTGAAGCTGATTCTGTATTGGAGTTAAAAGACAATTCTCAAACAAGCTTTACTGGTTATGGGAATTTAGCAGAAGAAAGCTGTGAAGTTATTGCTCTCTATGTTGATGGTAAGTCTGTCGATAGTATTAGTAATGGTCAAACAGCAACAATCATATTAAATCAGACACCTTTCTATGCAGAATCCGGCGGTCAGGTTGGTGATATAGGAAGGCTTTATAACCAAGAGGCGAGCTTTTTAGTTAAAGATACACAAAAACAAAGCGAACAGTTTTTACATCAAGGTGAATTAAATGAAAGCGAGTTAGTTGTTGGCGCTGTACTTGAAGCGACAGTTAACAGTGACGAGCGTCAGGCAACGACGCTTAATCATTCGGCAACACATCTAATGCATGCAGCATTACGTAAGATTCTAGGTGAACATGTAATCCAAAAGGGTTCGTTAGTGAATTCTGCTTACCTGCGTTTTGATTTTTCTCACAACCAAGCTGTTAGCGTTGATGAGTTAAAACTGATTGAAACATTGGTGAATCAACAGATATTGCAGAACGGTGACGTTAGTACACAGACAATGGGAATTGAAGACGCTAAAGCACAGGGAGCCATGGCACTGTTTGGCGAGAAATATGGTGACGAAGTACGTGTAATCAGCATGGGAGATGTGAAAAGAGAGGGGAAAGCAGAGACTGCTGAGAATAACTTCTCAGTAGAGCTTTGTGGTGGTACGCATATTAATAGAACAGGTGACATTGGTTTATTTAAAATCACACAAGAGTCAGGTATAGCGGCTGGTGTTAGACGCATTGAAGCTGTTACTGGATTAAATGCTTTAGAGCTGGTTCGAAGTCAACAAGAGCGATTAGGTCAGATTGCAAATTTATTAAAATCTGATAGCGCCAATATTGAGCAGAAAGTAGAACACCTGCAAAAGCAAAATCGCGAGCTAGAAAAACAAGTAGAGCAATTGAAAGCAAAACTAACCAGCTCTAGCGGGACAGATCTTCTATCTCAGGTAATTGAAATAAAGGGTGTAAAAGTTTTGGTTGCATCATTAGAAGGTCTTAACAGTAAAGATTTAAGAGATACCTGTGACCAACTGAAAAACAAATTGGGATCTGGTGTCATTTTGTTGGCAGCTCCCACAGATGGGAAAGTTAGTTTGGTTGCTGGCGTTACAAAAGATTTACTTAAAAAAGTTAAGGCTGGCGACTTAGTTAATTCAGTTGCCCAGCAAGTTGGAGGAAAAGGGGGAGGTCGACCTGATATGGCTATGGCGGGTGGCGCTGATGTAGAAAACCTCGAAATCGCCCTGGCTTCAGTTAAACCTTTTTTAGAGCAGGTTTTATAAGCAAATTGAATTTAAACGTTGTTTAATTGGATCTGCAAGTAAGCTATTAATTTACAAAAACCACTGATATTATAATGACATTACTTGTACAAAAATATGGCGGCACCTCGGTAGCTTCAATAGAGCGTATCCAGGCAGTTGCTGAAAGAGTCGCAAATAGCAGGAAAGCAGGCAATCAATTGGTTGTGGTTCTTTCAGCAATGAGCGGTGTAACAAATAAATTACTGGGTTGGGCTCATCAAGTTCAAGCTGAACCTAGTGCGCGAGAAATGGATGTACTGCTGTCTACTGGAGAGCAAACTACCATTGCATTGTTATCAATGGCTTTAGAAGAATTAGGTTGCCCAGCAAGATCTTATACTGGTGGGCAGGTGAAAATTCTAACTGATAATGTGCACACAAAAGCTCGCATTGTTGACATAGAGCACGGCAATATCAGGCGTGATTTGGACAACGGTGAAGTAGTAATTGTTGCTGGGTTTCAAGGAGTTAATGAAGCCGGGGAAATTACCACGCTTGGCAGAGGCGGCTCAGATACTACAGCTGTAGCCTTAGCAGCGACACTAAATGCTGAAGAATGTCAGATTTTCACTGATGTTGATGGAGTATATACAACTGACCCAAGAGTGGTCGAAGACGCAAAACGATTAAACAATATTACTTTTGAAGAAATGTTAGAGATGTCCGGTTTGGGCGCTAAAGTTTTGCAAATTCGCTCAGTAGAGTTTGCCAGCAAATATAATGTGCCTTTAAGGGTGTTATCAAGTTTTGAAGATGGACCGGGTACGTTTATAGGATCAGAGGATGAGAGCATGATGGAAATGCCTTTAATATCGGGAATTGCCTTTACCAGTGATGAAGCTAAATTAAGTATTTTGGGAGTGCCTGATATTCCAGGAATGGCCCATCAGGTATTTGGCCCAATCAGTGCTGCAGGCATAGAGGTAGATGTAATTGTACAAAATGTTGGTAATAACCAAACCAATGACATCACTTTTACCGTACAAAGAAAAGACACTGCTAAAGCTGAAAAAATCTTACAAGCTATTGCAAAAGAAATTAAAGCTGAAAAGATTCAAGTTGACGACAAGGTTGCTAAACTTTCACTCGTGGGTGTAGGTATGCGTTCTCATGCGGGTATCGCGAGTCGCATGTTTGAAACACTTGCAAATGAGTCAATCAATATTCAATTAATTACTACTTCAGAAATAAAAATTTCAATCGTAATTGAAGAAAAATATTTAGAACTTGCAGTCCGTGCTTTACATACCGCTTTCGAGTTGGGAGATTCTGAGACCAGTTCACAGGCTTAATTCCCTTAATTGGGTATATAAATCCAACTTAAAAACTTGGTAGGAGGAATGGAGTAGATGCTGATATTGACTCGCCGTGTTGGCGAAACACTCATGATAGACGATGATGTAACTGTCACGGTCTTGGGAGTGAAGGGAAATCAAGTACGCATCGGAGTCAATGCACCCAAAGAAGTAGCAGTACATAGAGAAGAAATTTATGAACGGATCAAACAGGAGGGTAATAATACTCCAGAAGATGATTCCGAAGAGTAATAAACTAGGGTCTTAGCTCTTTCAAAAGTGCGCACTTATGATATGATTGCGCGCTTGTTGGGAGAGGTGGCCGAGTGGCTGAAGGCGCGCCCCTGCTAAGGGTGTATGGGTTCACGCTCATCGAGGGTTCGAATCCCTCCCTCTCCGCCATTAAGTCACGCCTCTTTTAGAAGTCCCACTATAAAGTTTGTAACTCCCTAACTTTTCTAAAGTTATTTTCTTATAAATTCGAAATTGGGGTATTGACAAGTTAACTACTTAAATCGAAATTATAACCTGACAATAGCTTTCTAATTAGCCGTTATCTTTTCCCAAGACGCAAAGGCACGCAGTCTAAAATATCGATAATTCTCTGCTGAAACTAAATGACGTCCCAGGTTAAATAAATTGTATACAGCAGCATGCGTATTTAAGAATCGTTGAGCTTGTACTACAGATTTAAACTTT
>JAQWMX010000018.1 GCA_029246545.1 Gammaproteobacteria bacterium | reverse complement strand
TTACCGCTGAAACTATGCAGTACGGTACTCGGGTAATAGTCATAGGAATGAAGTGTGACGACCAATGGCGAACACCAGCAGGTGTTGAACTTGGCGGTCCACAAAAGTTTGGCTATGGAGAAACTTATTCTCCAATTGAACTCTTAAACAATAGAAAATAATATTGGAAAGTTAATCGATAAGGCCATTTGCTTGGTTGATTAGGTCTCAGTTGAGAGTTAAATTGGCAGTATTGATATTCATTACTAATGGAGAAAATTAGTAATCATGTCTAACTTTTTCATTAACATTAGAGGATAAAATATGAATATTCTGAAAATGGCAGTCATTTCATTCCTGTTATGTAATGTTCTACCCGCATTGTCTCAATCCATGTCTGCTCAAGAAATTATAGAAGAAGCCGCAGAAGCAATGGGTGGATTAGATAGAATAATGAATGTGGATAGCTTGGTTATGACTGGTTTTAGCCAAACACTAGGTCTTGGAGGCAGCGCTTCCCCACATCCTAAGTCACCAAAGAAGTGGACATCACAGAATGACATAACCCGTAGTTTTAACCTTAATTCGATGCAAGCCTTGCAAACGCATCGTCAAGGCTTCTTGTATCCATTTGCTCTTGCTTTCGGACATGCCTGGAATCCAAGTAGCCAGATTCAACAAGGTGTTTCTGTTCTAAACCATCCTTTAACGGCATTAAGAGCAGCATTAGCGAGTGATACAGAGCTAGGTGCGATTAGCATTGAGGATGACAATATAGTGATTGAGTTTACTTTAGGTGGCGGAGAAACACTGTGGCTCGGAATCAATCAGTTTAATAAATTGCCTGCTTGGAGCAGATGGATAGGTCCCAGCCCTACACTTGGTGAGCTTACCTATACTTCTTGGTTTACCGGTTACTCACCTTTTGGCGAGGTTAGATTGCCATCGGGTATAAATACTGAAATTGATTGGCGAGAAAGCGTTGTAACAGAATTTCATGTGGACGGATATGAACTTGATGCGGTCTTGCCTGCATTTGAAATCGAAGCTGGTATGAGCTTCGATGGTGGAGATATTCTTGATGTTGAGGTTACTCAGGTTGCAGAACAAGTATGGGATCTACGCTTGGTGACAGAAAATCCAACGGTCGAAACTAATGGCGCTGGTATTGTCGAGTTTGAGGATCATTTATTGATGTTCGAAGCTTATGGAAGTGAAGCTAATACAATCGCTCTAATTGAGGCTGCTAATAATTTAGTACCTGGGAAACAGGTGACAGAAGTTGTCGTTTCCCACCATCATTTCGATCATTCCGGAGGCTTAAGAACCGCTGTATCGTTGGGGCTGACGATCATATCCAAACGCGAAAATGAAGCTCTATTTCGCGAAATGGTCTCACGACCAGCGCCAAATTTTCCGGATGCTCTAGCACTCAACCCTCAACCACTTAAATTTATACCTGTCGACGAACATTTAGTTTTGGAAGATGCTAACCAACGAGTAGATGTCTATGAAGTGGTGGGTCATATGCATATGACTGATGCGGTATTTGCATATGTGCCTGATGAGCAGGTTTTAATGCAAGGTGATATGTTTGTAATTGAATGGGATTGGCACTGGTGGGGTGATAATTATATAGATAGCATTGAGCATTTCGACCTGAATCCGGTCATCGATATTCCTGTACATGGTGTTGTAAGCTCATTTGATGAAGTTATTAATAACATTGATAGTCAGGTAACTGCAGCCAGGGAATTTTGTACTAGGAATGAATCGATCGGGATTTATATGGCAGGTTGCCAAGTAAAGTACACCAGAGATTAACCGGGGACAATGCAAGATAAATTAGATTTATTTAAGGAAGTCTTGAAAACCGTAAAAATATACAAACAATATGATCTATAATTTCAACGAATTAAAGATATTAATAGTGAAAGAAAATAATATTTATTCAAGGGAATATTATGAAAATGCAATTAAAAAAAACACTCTCGATACTATTGTTAGGCGGATTAATTGCTGCTCCAGCACTTAAAGTCCAGGCAGGAATAGCTGGTTATTGGGGGGCGATTTATCATGAAGATATTGAAGAAAGAATTCCAGGACCGGAAGCTGGAGATTATGCTGGCCTACCGATAAATGATGATGCAAGACTGCGTGGAGACACTTGGCAGTCTGGACTACTGAATGTACCAGAACACCAATGCAAACCTCACCCAGCGACTTATGGTTTTCGAGGTATCGGCTCCTTAAGAATTACTGAAGAGATAGATCCAGTAAGCCAACAAGTTATTGCATTTCATACTTATATTGAATGGATGGAACAAAAACGTACTATCTGGATGGATGGGCGTCCACATCCAAGTGATGCAAGTCCTCATACCTGGGGAGGGTTTTCGACAGGACACTTCGAAGGAAATACTTTGGTTGTGCATACTTCGCACCTTAAAGCTGGTTGGATACGAAGAAATGGTATTGCCTTGAGTGACCAGGCAACCTTGGATGAATATTTCTTTTTGGGTATCGATGGCACAGTTCTCACTCATGTTTCTATGGTATCTGACCCTATCTATTTAACAGAACCCTTTGTCCGTACAAATGGATTTGAGTGGCTGGCTGCAGCAGAAGTTTCCAGTTATCCATGTCGGCCAGCAATCGAGCTAGATCGCGAGTTTGGTTACATCCCTCATTGGATGATCAACTCTGATGATGCACGCGAAGGAAGTTTGGGTTTTTCAGGCAGGTGGGAAATTCCTCTTGAGGCTGCTCGTGGTGGTGCGCATACAGCACAACCCCAATATATTGATGTCGTTAGGTGATTTGGTTCCTGGAGATTATTAAAATGATTAATAAATTTACATTGAACTGGATTTCCGTTTCAGGATTTTTCCATAAATTTATTACAAGCTGCTTACTACTTGTGGTTTTTATCGGCCCTGTATTCGCGCAAGCTGACCTGTCTGATGTGGAGGTAAGATCTTATCATGTGCAAGGCAATGTATGGCTTTTACAGGGAGCTGGTGGAAATGTCACTGTGCAGATTGGTGATGAAGGAGTGTTAGTTGTTGACACTCAGTTCGCTGAGACTGCCCCTAAGATTCTTGAAGAAATTAGACGCTTGGCCCCGGGTAAAGTTATTCGCTATGTGCTAAATACGCATGCTCACAGTGATCATATTGGCGGCAATCAAATTATCAAAAATGCAGGGCTATCTTTTTTTGCTGGGGGTGAAGCTGAAGAAACCTTTGGAACTGGCGCTGAGGTGATTGCTCATGAGAATGCAATGTTGACTATGGCGACAAGCGATCCAGAAGTGCCCTTTGAATTGTGGCCCACGGAAGTGTTTATAGGTGATCAGTATGACTTTGTATTCAATAAAGAGGCGGTTTTACTATTTTATAATGGTCGTGCTCATACCAATGGTGATTTGGTGATTTTTTTCCGAAAGTCTGATGTTATCAGTGCTGGTGATGTCTATTCTACATTGGGATATCCTTTCATTGACGAATCAAACTTTGGACACATTAATGGAATTATTGATGCCCTTAATACAATTATCAGAATTGCTGTTCCTGTTCAAA
The DNA here is from genome assembly GCA_029246545.1 of Gammaproteobacteria bacterium. Taxonomy (GTDB): domain Bacteria; phylum Pseudomonadota; class Gammaproteobacteria; order Pseudomonadales; family Pseudohongiellaceae; genus UBA5109. The sequence continues at coordinate 84,060 of JAQWMX010000018.1, read as the reverse complement.
ATCAGGAAGGCGGCACCATGATTATCTCAGGCCATGGCCGACTTGCTGATGAAGCAGATGTTGTCGAATATCGTGACATGATCACCATTATCCGAGATCGGGTTCAATATCTAATTGGTCAAGGTATGGGGCTAGATGAAATATTAGAAATTAGACCTTCGCGAGATTATGACGGCCGTTATGCTACTGGCAATTCATCTGTAGCTTTTATTACTGCTATTTATAATGGCTTGAATGAATAGGAGTAGGAGAAAAATAATGACTATAAGAACGTTTAGCAAAATTTCGATTTTTATGGCGACTACACTATTAGCAGCAAATTTGCTTGCTCAAACTGCAACAGAGGAAGAATCGCTTGATAATGGTTTTTTTGGTAATGCTATTAGTAGTGATATTGATAATGGATCTGTTGGTTCGCCAAGAGAGTCCGCACCTGTGAATCTAGCCAGTCTAAGTCTTGAAGGGCAGTGGGTTTCCATTGTGAATGAAGACTGGTTATGGCGTATGAGAGTGCCTGAAAAAGGTGACTTTGCCAGTATTCCGTATAACGAACTTGCTGCTGAAGCGGGGGAAACCTGGGATGAGTCAATGGCAGGTTCTTGCTTAGCCTATGGTGCTGCTGGAATCATGCGCCAGCCTCTGCGTTTTCGCATTGAGTGGGAATCAGATTCTGTTATTAAGTTGGAAACTGATTTTGGTCAGCAGACACGTCGTTTTATTTTTAATGAAGCAGCACCAGAAAATACACCTCTTAGCCTGCAAGGGTATTCAATGGCAAGTTGGGAATTAGATGAGCCCACCGAGAGGGGTTTTTTTGGTAGCAGAGAGAGAGGTCCGCAATATGGCTCACTGAAAGTTGAAACCAGCCATTTAACGGCTGCCTGGTTAAGATCAAATGGCGCACCAGTAAGTGATAGCGCCACTGTCACTGAATTATTTGATGTCTTTAAAGGACCAGATGGCAGTGAGTGGATGGTAGCTACAGTTATTGTGCATGATCCGATTTACTTGAATGTTGATTTCATCACCAGTTCTCATTTTAGACGTGAAAATGAAAGTGGAGCATGGGATCCTCGACCATGTGGTATGTAGTTACATAATCATAAGTGAGTAAGTTAAGCACATAGAGTGCATTGACAAACTAACTTGTCAATATCGCCTGATGGAACCCCAGAAGTTGCCGCATTGTTTAATCTCTTTCTTACACCTATCTAGCTAACGGATCAGGTCGCATCTGAAATTTCACCATCGAGCTTTGCGTTCCCTTTCCACCTTCGGCATGCCAGACAGCATTTTGACCATAGTCTGCATAGACACCACGACCTTTCCATCCAGCATCAGGGTCATCAATACGACCATCCATCCCTCTTGAATAAAAGCCAAGAGGATAAGGCACGCGCAGCTTTACCCACTCTTCTGTGTCCGGTAAGAACGCAAGTAGAGAGTCTGAACCCGAACCGTTTGCAATGGGTATGTTCTCCCCTAAGCCCAAGGTGTCGAATTGATCAACCCAGTTGTAATATTGAAAGTCCGCACTCGTGTTTTCTGGAGCTCCTTTGAAGCCCGGACCAGGAGTCTGATGCAAGGTCCATCCCTCCTGGCAGTGCTGCCCAGTCGCCTCGGGACCATTTAATACTTCGCACTTGCTGCGATCAAAGCTGGCCAGGTGACCGCTCCCAGCTAGAGCCGTCCACACAATGCCATTCCGATCTACGTCAATCCCGCGAGGTGTATAAGCATTAAAGTTAAAAGAGCTCTCGCCAAAAGGAGGTTCGTAAACTTCAGTTCGGCAACTCAATGGTGGATTGTCACCAAGCTCTAGTCTGAGTATTCGACCCGGAATTCCATCTTCAGCAGGTCGGCTCGTGCCAATTCCCGGTGCCGCAAACCAAATTGAGTTATCGACAGGATTGACAGCGAGACCATATGAACCAGGATTAATTCTCCAATCAAGTTCAGCATTGAGAGCTTCGTCAGGTTCGGTGTACTCACCAATAACGCCGTCACCATTGTGGTCGACAATGAGAGCGCACCAGCCCTGAGCTAGGCCAGCATCTTTAGTCTCATTAAAGACTCGTGTATTAAGCCATCCGATTAGTTCACCTCCTGTACTGAAGTAGAGTGTATTATCTTCATCTTCTGAAAACTGTAGGTGATGAGTACCAAAACAGGTGTCGATGAACTCAAACTCACCGGTACTTGGATCGTAGACTTGTGCGTTCATAAATGTCGGGCCTCCAAGGGGATACAAACTCGCTGAAGGGTGATCTGAACCTTCTTTACAGTATTCTTGTATCTCAGTGGTGCTACCACTATGCACTGCCGCCGTCATCCAGACTCTGCCGTCTTGGTCCATCATGGGATTGTGTGGGTGTGAAAGATTGCTCCATAGCTGTTCTGTACCCCAGTAAGGAGATGCGGCAAAATTGTTGTAGGTAAGCAATCCGTTGTCACTTGGTTCAAACGGTTCCCGCACTGATACGGTCACTTGTGACGCCGTGTTGGTTTGCGGATTCAGAATTACCAGAGCATCATTGTGGAAATCAGTCCCAAAGAATAGGCCATTCGCATTGACAGTTGGGTCTCGCTTATCAGTTGTGATTTCGTCGTGAATGAAAGCTGTCTCTTCACCCCATTCCCAGAGTGTTAAGACAAGGTTGCGTTCAAGCCCTTCCGGCCTTGGTGGTTCTGGGGGAACCTCACCCGCGCTGATCCTGTCTGTCCAATCCGCAAACATGGCGTAACCCTGCGTACCAAATGCTGCCATGCTTCGTACCATATTGGCACCGTTTTGACCAGATTGTACTCGCCTGACCCACGCATCATGTGAAGTTTCAAAAGTTCCAAGTGATGCAGGAATTTCGCGGGTTGCTTTAGTGCCAATCTGATGACACAAGTTACAGGTAGCCTTCATCTGGTAGATCCAGTCGGTCTGCGTTCGCATCGTCGGAGAAATGCCATTGCCTGATTCACCCGTGCCTGGAAACGAGCTAGCAGCTGGCACTTCAACGAGTGAGTACCAGTAATTTGCCGGGTAAATTTCAGCTGCAGCCCGTGGATTAGGAGCATCTACCGCGACTAGATTGAGAAGCTCACCTGGTGCTGCAGTAATGGCAGTAGAATCAATTAAGCCATAACCTCTGACCCATACCTGGTAACTGGCTTCTGGCAGGTCAGGAAGTACAAATTGACCGAGATCGTCAGTTACTACGATTTTGCGGTACTTGGTCGCCAAATCATCCGTTTCGGCAATAACCCATACCCCCGCTTCAGGGCCTAAAGGTCCAGTGACCACTCCACCAATGTCATCATCGTCAATAGAAATCGACACCGATGGACTGTCCGTCCCCTGCGACAAAAAGACCGCAGTAATAAAGCCGATTATTAAAAACGCTATGAGAAACCAAATCGTGCGTGAATTAGTCATTATCATCTCCTAAACAATTCAAAAGCCGGGACAGAGTTAACTGCTGACAAGTTAACCTCTTAAAGTTAATAATTCAATCATAGTTGACAGTGATGTAATGTTTATCGGGACAGAATTGCTCAAAGTTTAACGTTCGCCTTTGGCCGAGAGCAGAGCTTCCTAAAACCAATAGCAGGTTGATTTTCTGATATATCGCTAATGTCGGCTTTCTATTCGAAACGGACCTTAGCCCAAATAGTGTTTTATTGGCTATTTATTTTTGAGCACAGAAACTAATCTCTGTATATTTAATTTTAATTACTTTGAACTCAGTTATTATCTCTACGAGTATGCGTTTCCTAAAGCAAATAATTAATAAAATAATGCAGGAATAACACATGTTTAAATTTCTATTTCTTATCACTTTTACCAGTTTAATTACCGCTTGCGGACAATCTGAGCAGACTGATCGATCCAACATTGAGTCTGCTACTAGCACATTTGCCCAAGTAAATAATGAGCGCTTGGAAAATGCCAATGCAGAACCGGGGCAATGGATGACGAACGGGCGCAACTATGATGAGCAACGTTTTAGCCCGCTGGATCAAATTAATACAGAAAATGTAAGTGAGCTAGGCCTGGCCTGGTTTGCAGACTTTGATACCAACCGTGGGCAGGAAGCAACTCCCTTAGTGATAGATGGCACAATTTACGTTTCAACTGCCTGGTCCAAGGTCTATGCCTATGATGCGCTAAGCGGTGAGGAATTGTGGTTCTATGATCCTGAAGTTCCTGGTGAATGGGCTGTTAATGTCTGCTGCGATGTTGTTAATCGTGGTCTGGCGGCCTGGGAAGGTAAAATCTATCTAGGTACCTTAGATGGACGCTTACTTGCCCTTGATGCAGCGACAGGAGAAGAAGTCTGGAGCATACAAGCTACTGATCCTGAGAAGCCCTATTCAATAACCGGCGCACCTCGGGTTGCCAAAGGTATGGTGCTTATTGGCCAGGCTGGTGCAGAGTATGGCGTACGGGGTTATCTTTCTGCCTATGACGCGGACAGTGGTGAATTAATTTGGCGCTTTTATACCGTCCCCGGCAATCCAGAAGATGGCTTCGAAAATGACATCCTGGCCCAGGCTGCAGAAACTTGGAATGGTGAATGGTGGGCACTGGGTGGTGGTGGAACAGTCTGGGATGCCATCGTTTATGATCAAATCTTGAACCAGGTTTATATCGGTGTGGGTAACGGCTCTCCATGGAATGCCTCAGTTCGAAGCCCTGGTGGAGGTGACAATCTTTTTCTTTCTTCTATAGTTGCTGTTGATGCGGATACTGGTGAATACCGCTGGCACTATCAAACCACACCTTGGGAAACCTGGGATTACACTGCAACCCAACCAATTATGATTGTGGATTTGTTTATCAATGGCCAGGATAGACGAGTTATTATGCAGGCACCAAAAAATGGTTTCTTTTATGTATTGGATGCTGAGAATGGAGAGTTAATTTCAGCAGAAGCTTTTTCAACCGTGACTTGGGCAAGCGGTATCAGTATAGAAACCGGACGCCCCATTGAAATAGCTGAAACTCGTTATGATGTTACTGGTGAAGGTAAAATTGTCTTACCCGGACCTGGGGGAGCTCACAGCTGGCATCCATGGTCCTATAACCCTGAAACTGGTCTGGTTTATATACCGGAAATGCGCAGCTCATTTGGCTATGTTGCTGATAACGATTTCAGCGCTAACCCTCGTGGCTTCAATGTCGCTATAGATTTTGCCGCAGGTCGTGATCTAGTTGGTCAGGATGGCCAAATAGAACCCGTCAATGAAGGGCGTCTGTTAGCTTGGAACCCGCTGACCCAGCAAGAAGAATGGAGCGTTTCGTTTGGAGATAGTCGTGGCGGCGGTACCATGACAACTGCAGGAAATCTGGTTTTTCAGGGAAATACGGCTAATCAGGAATTTGCGGCCTACAATGCTGGAAACGGCGAAAAGCTTTGGTCTATGCCCGTTCAAACTGGCATAGTCGCAGGCGCATCAAGCTTCATGCAGGGTGATGAACAATATATCGCCGTTATTGCAGGTAACGCACCTGCAGGCGGTTACTATGCACCAAATTATTCGCGCTTGTTGGTATTCAAGCTGGGTGGAGATGTATCCCTGCCCCCTCCCCAGGAATTCACACAACGCCCTCTTGCTCCACCTGAAACTACTGCCTCACCTGAACTGATTGCCGCTGGTGGAGACGCCTATTCGGAATACTGCATTCTTTGTCACGGCGACAACACTATCAGTCGAGGTACCTTCCCTGATCTGTTAAGAACACCTCTTTTGTATAGCCAAGAGGGGCTTGATGATGTAGTTCTAAATGGTCTTTTGAGTGAACGAGGTATGGCTTCATTTAATGATGTTTTGAACCAAGAAGATACACAAGCTATCCGTGCTTATTTAATTAACCAGGCCAATATCCAGTTGGTACAAAATGCTCAGTTAGAAGTTAATACAGCTACGCCTACAGGCGATAATGAGTTACAAAACGAATAAGAGGAAACTTTCAATTCATTCTATAGCTGGTCATTAAAGATAAAATTAGCTCAATTTATCTCAGAGAAGGCAATATTCTCAATTCTATAATTTTCCCAATCTTTATAGTCAAAATGCCACCACTCAAATTCATAAACTATGAAGCCTTCGGCTTCCATCTTGCTCCTCAGTAGGTCACGCATTTCTCTCTGTTCTTCTGTGCCACCTTCAAAATCAGGGTATGAACGTTCCGTCATCTCATCATATACCCCAGTCATTTCTACCTCCTCTCCCGTAAGTAGGTCGTATAAACTAAGGTCAATTGCGCACCCTCTATTATGTCTAGAACCTTCTTTGGGGTCAGCTACAAATATCTTATCTTCATCTGGAGTTATGTCCCAAAAGGTTTTAGTAACGCTCCAAGGTCGGTAGCCATCGAATATCATGAGCCCATAACCTAGTGGCTCTAGCGCAGCATTCACTCTCACTAATGCTTCTGCAGGTTGGCGTTGTAAAAATGCTCTTGCTTCAGTATAAACAGGCCGGCCAACCAAGTTATTATCTGTGGCATATCTAATATCAAGCTGAAAAGTTGGGTCAAGTAGAATTAATTCAACTAAATCAGATTCCTCGAAATCACCCTCTTCTATTGGAGGGCCTTGACTACAACTTGTCAGAGCAAAGAAGCCAAGCACCATAAAAATACTTGGAAAGTTAATGTACTTATTGTAATGAGTCATGGGAATCGATTCCTATTGTGGGCGTAACATTTCCTTTTTAATCAAGAATTCTACCCTTGTTAAAAGTTATCATTTGCCACTGTGTAATTTAATTAAACCAATCTATTAATACTAACATAAACATTATCCAAGCTGATTATAACTATAAAGATCCATTTTATTATTTTTGAAAGTCTGCTTCCGGCCAAAAGCAGACGTTCAGGAAAATGATTTATACCAAATAGTTAAATTGTAATAAAACAGTTTGTCGCACCTACAACTTCAGGTAATTTCAAAGCCTTCCTAGCACGGATTAGTTTAGTTGTTTCCTCCACTAGATGACCAAAGTACTTCTCCAGTTTCAACTTTTGTAAGTGAAGATGCATTTGCAGTGTTACTGCCATCTCGTGAACCAAACCCTGTAATAGTAACTAGATCACCTGTTCCGAGAGTGTCGGGAGACATACCTCGCCGTATCAGAGTAATTACGCCAAGAAATTCGACTGCCCAAGTCTGAACGTTCCCCTGGTCGTCTTCTGTTTCAATGAACACCCAAGCGTGTGGGTTGGTCCACTCTATATTCTGAATGGTCCCTGAAAGTTCTACAGGACGACTCACATCAAATTCTAAAGAAAAAGAATGATGAGATAACGCAGTGATAGACCATAAAAATGATGACAGGACAGAAATAATTAAAATAAAACTTCGCATTTATATAGCTCCACTTTTTATAAAACCACATGTGGTTAGTTTTTTATTAAGTAAATTTAAAGCTGCCTAATAATGTTAATTTACCCGTTCAAAGGACCAAGCACCTGAAACATGTACTTCAGAGACTTCTGTCGCCATGCCTTCTTCGTTAACAGAAAAAACGAAGCCTAGTCCGCAGATACAGTCGAAGGCATTTTCGGATAGAGGAACAAGTCTTGATCTTACAGAGTCGGTATTTCCTCCTGTATCGGAATAACCGGGTGTTCTGATTAAATACATCTCACCGTTTTCGATTGCGAATTCAGCCGTAGTTAGTGTACCTAACCAGATTCCTTGATAAGTACCTATATAGGTTTCTAAATTTCCCATAGAGACATCCACAACATTATCGTCAGCTTGTTGAATTTCACCACTCCAATTACTACTAAGCCCTCTTGAAGATTCGTTACATACATTTTCGAATAACTCAGTATCTGCCCTAAATTCCAGTTCGATGAATGCTTGAACAGGTTCTGTGAATGTACCTGGATCTTCGTAAGTCACTTCCAGCTCTATATGTCCAAAATCTACTCGGCGATAGCGTTCAGTGATAATTAACTGATCAGTATGTGGTAAACCGTCGCGATGCAGCCAGGTTTTGTCATTGAAGCCATTACTCTCTACAACAAGGGTATCTCCCTCCCAATGTGCGATTGAATACCCCATCCAAGCCGGGAATGGATTCACTTCAAGTTCGCGACCGTCCATGAATATCTGACGATATGTATAGTCGGAGTTAAGGACTGCAATGAAAGTAGGGTTTTGTACAAATCTACGCAGGCCACTTGCCACCACCCCTGCTGGGTATGAACCTGGTCCACTAGGCAGGCAGGCAAATCGTGGATCATTTGCATAGAAATTGTTTTCATTTTCAATCATTACTTGTCGAGCCCATTCCTGGATGTTTTCAGGTTCATATAAACTTCCACTTGCCCCCACTGATATCCACAGTCCTGACAGGTCTGTATGCCCATCTGTTGCCATTGGCACAGGAGCTAATAGATCAGGCTCTCCATCTACGGTTCGAGGAATGCCAGGTGTCGATAAACTCCACCACTGCGCACTTACAAGTGAGGGTGCCAACAATAAAATAATTAATGATGCAAATCGCTTTAACATATGTTTCCTTAAATAAACTTTTCTCTATATGGCTAGTTCTTGATTAAGATTTTCAAAGCTCCTAATGTCCGCTTTGAATAATAAGCAGACCTGAACTATTAAAAAATATTATTAAACTCGTATTTAACTCTTTCCCAGATTAATCTTGATTTTACTAAGATGCAACTGGGCTTAACGAATTGAATCAAGCTCACACACCGAGGTTCTTTAGTGCAGTCAGATTCCAGTAATTACGAAAAAATCTTCCTTTCAAACGAAATTATGATGGACGTGCGTGCTCCGGTGGAATTTGCTCGTGGAAGTTTCCCTAATGCAGTGAACCTGCCACTACTAAATGACGAAGAAAGGACCGCCGTTGGCACTTGTTATAAGCAGCAAGGTCCTAAAGCTGCTTTAGCACTTGGACATCACCTAGTTAGTGGTGCTACAAAAGCAGAGAGATTACATGACTGGTCAGTATTTACAGCCAAGCATCCACAAGGTTATTTGTTTTGTTTTCGTGGTGGCCAGCGATCACTTATCTGTCAGCAATGGCTTGCAGATGCCAACATTGAATATCCCCGCGTGCTAGGAGGATATAAAGCCATGCGTAGATTTTTGATAAACACCCTTAATTCAACATGCCACACCCGACCATTTTTGGTGCTGGGTGGTCAAACTGGTTGTGGTAAAACCGAAGTGTTAGAACAATCGACATGCAGTGTTGATCTTGAAGGTCATGCTCATCATCGAGGGAGTGCTTTTGGTAGAAGAGTGGGCGGGCAGCCAACGCAAATAAATTTTGAAAATTCTCTTTCCGTAGCTGTTTTGCAGCAATCTCATCTCCACCCCCAACGTGCAATACTCGTCGAGGATGAGAGCAAACTAATAGGCCGCCGCAATCTCCCGCCAGTACTAAAACATGCTATGAATGGTGCACCACTGGTTCTGCTGGAGACAGACCTGGAACATAGAGTTGAGCATACTTTTCACAATTACATTCTGCGTAATCTTCATGACTGGCAGAAATCAGTAGGTAAAGAACAAGGCTTCATTAGTTTTGCTGAAGAGCTGCGTGAGTCTTTACACAACATCCGGCGACGCCTGGGCGGCAATCGTTTTGCTAAGCTAAGTCAATTACTAGAAAACGCTATAAAGGAGCATGCAAAGGGCAATGAAAACCTACACCGTGACTGGATCGCTATTTTGCTGAGTGATTATTACGATCCAATGTATAACTATCAATTAGCGCGCAAAAAAGAGCGAATTATAATGCAAGGTAATCCTGACACTGTGAAACAATTTATCTCCGCTTATGTGCCGGGAAAGTGCTGAGTTTAGCGAGTGAACGCTTTAGATAGAAAGCAGTCCTCAGTAAGTCTACAAAACTTAAATCACTTTTACTCTTGCCAGGCCCAAACAAAACCATCTCGATTTGGCATTTCTACAGCTCGTAATGAATATGCATTTAGTACAGTGTCTTCATCAATTATGCCATTCAATTCAAGTAGGTAAGCTGTTAAAGCATAGACTTCGTTATCTGTTAAAGAGCCTGGTAATTGAAAAGGCATTGAACGTCTAATGTAATCAAACACAGTAGCTGCATAAGGCCAGTAAGATCCAACTGTCTTAACTGCATTAGGGGTATCAATAGTACCGTGACCACCAACTAATTTAGGCTCTAAACCACCCTCTCCATTAGGTCCATGACAGACGAGACATTGAGTGGCATAAACGCTTGCACCTTGAGCAGGAGTCCCTGAACCAAGTGGTAAGTTTTCACCATCCGGGCCGATACTAATATCCCAACCAGCCACTTCTTCAGGGCTAGCTGGCACACCAAGTCCGGGACCTTCTTGTGCAAAAGCAAATGGGCACATCAATAAAAGCAGAGCTAATAGCTTACGCATATGCATTGCTCACCTCCCTTGTAGAACTTACTTGCCAGGTTTGAATCGCATGGTTGTGATAGTTATATTGCTTGCCTCTTTCACTTAAAAGAGACGTTCTTGTTGGTTGCACTGCACCAGTTTCATCATAAGCTCGACTCTGTATTAAAGCCGGCCCACCGTTCCAACGCCAAGGCATGCGGAAACGCGTGAGAGCTTTCGGAAGTGCAGGTTCAGTTAATTCAGCTTCGCCCCAAGTTCTACCACCGTCAGCAGAAACTTCAACTCGACTTATACGCCCTGCACCTGTCCATGCCAGCCCTGAAATTTGATATAAACCAGGCCCGCGCATGCTTTGTTCGCCAGAAGGCGATGTAATGATTGATTTCACGCCCATCTGGAATGAAAAGATCTGCGCGGTTCCATCTGGTTGTAGATCCGTATATTTGGATGTTTCATCACGCGTCATGGTTGGCCCTTCTGTTACTTTAATACGACGCAACCATTTCACACTGGCATTGCCTTCCCAGCCTGGTAGGAATAAACGCATTGGATAGCCATTGCCAGGACGTAATCGCTCTCCATTTTGATAAAGCGCAATAATGGCATCATCCATTACTTTGCTCATGGGAACACTTCTAGTCATCAAAGAAGAGTCCGCTCCTTCAGCTAATATCCATTTACCTTCAGTTTGAATGCCTGCTTCATCTAGCAAGATAGATAAAGGTACGCCTGTCCATTCACTGCATGAAAGCAATCCATGAATTGTTTGAGCCGAACCGGCTACCGGTTGATCAGCATCCAAACTACGGCTATTACCTGAGCATTCCAAAAACTGGATTCGAGAAACTAAGGGGTAACGACTAAGTGATTCCAGATCAAAAACCAATGGCTGATCCACTAAACCATGAATCAATAAACGATGCTGGTCAGGGTCAATATTTGGAATGCCGTTATGGTGTCTTTCAAAATGCAATGCACTTGGCGTAATAATTCCTTCTAAACTTCCGTGTGGAGTACGTGATGCACCTGCCCCTACTGAAATGGTCGGTGTAAAGGCATCACGTATCACATCAGATTCAAATTCTGAGCGATTGCCATATGCTTCAGGAGGTCTTCCCGCTGTCGTGCTCCAAATATCAACTTCAGGTGGCGCAGCTGTTGCGCTAAGAATGGTCGTACCACTGGCAACTATAGCGCCAGTTTTAAGAAATGCTCTTCTGTGCAAAAGCCCATTAGCAGCAACTTCTTCAACTTGACCACTTTCTATTAGATCTTTGGATTTATCAGTCTTACTCATCTTTAGATGCTTCCTTCTATTTATTCTCTATTTACTTTTTAAAATGATTCAATAAATTCCATTGTAGCCATTAACGGCAAAGTATCAATCCAATAAAACCCAAAAAACATGTCTTCATTAAACAGTGATTACTTTGACAAGAATTACTACTAAGATTTAAAGTGAAGCCATATAAAAAGACTACATAGGCGTAACAATGAAACCGACCTTATTACCACTTGCTATTATCACATCAACCTTGGCATTTACTACCTCCGCTTTTGCTCAATGGCCTTTACATATGGACGACGTGCCGATGTTAGCAGATGGCACGCCTGATCTTGACGCCCCTATACCCAGAGCTCTTGATGGCAAGCCAGATCTAGCAGGCACTTGGGACTTCCCATTCCCGCATGACAGCGGTGTTCAAGGCAGACCAGTCGGCGAACCCAGAACCCCTCCTCCAGGCGTGCCGCCTTATGCCACGTTTTGGGATCAGGGTTTCGGCTATGAAAACGGCCTACCCTATCTACCCTGGGCCAGAGAAAAAAGAGAAGAGCGTATAGCAAACAATGGCATAGAAAACCCAGACAGCTATTGCCTGCCATTGGGTCATATGCAGTTCCATACTCACCCACAGCCCTTTGAAATTATTCAATCTGAGGACAGATTAGTTATATTGTATGAAGCCAGCTCCGGGGTTAGAGAAATTTTCATGGATGGTCGGCCTCTGCCAACTTTAGGTGAGCCTATTCCCACCTGGTATGGTTACTCCGTTGGACATTGGGAAGGTGATTCCCTTATTGTAACAACCAATAATTTTCGGGGAGATGGTTGGGTAGACTTTAATGGCAGCCCATCCACGGAACAGCTAGTCATTACTGAACGTTTCAATCGAATTAGTTATGGCCGTTTAGAATTAGATATTACTATTGATGACCCTGGTGCTTATACCGAAGCATTTGATCTAAGGGCTGATTTTACTATTATGCCTGGCGATTCTTTGATTGAGTGGGTTTGCGAAAGTGAAGATTCAACACAATACTTTTAATAAAAATTTATTTTAAACGCTGTTATGGAGCGCCTTATGAAATCTAGATTATTTTTTGTTGGAATAATTTCAGGCTTACTTTTAACGCCATTATCACTAAGTGCACACCATAACTGGTTATCTCAATTCGATCCTGATAAACCCGTTATCGTAGCTGGCACAGTAGTTGAATTGCGAATGGTAAATCCTCATGCACGCCTATTAGTGGATGAGGTTTTGGAAAATGGTGATGTGTTTCACTGGAATTTTGAAATGGCAGCAGCCTCCATGCTAATGCGTCAAGGCATCAGAAGAGACACTCTGGAACCCGGAGATATTGTCGAGGTTCATGCCGCACTTGCCAGAAATGTAGACAACATTGCTAATGTTGAATTCGTCGCGCAGTTCGACACAGAAGGCAATGAAATATTCAGATTTGGATCAGCAAGACAATAAGGTCTTTGCAATAAAGTCCTTTTGTACCGCAATTAATCACGTTTTTTTTCATAATATTTTATAAGCTCTTATGTCCGCTAGTTATCAAAAGCGGACGTAAACATATTTTGACTAAAACTCAATTACAAATTAGCGATACAATTAAAAATAAAGCTAGCTTACTAGGAAATGCTTTCTATACTTCCTATACTTAACTTATAACAACTCAGTTGATGGTATGAGACTACTATGGCCAATCACACGGACCAAATTTTAAGCGATGTGGATGTGGTTATTTCAGACTGCGTGCTGCGCGATGGCTTACAAATTTTAAAGAATTTGGTAGTGCCGCTTGTAGACAAAAAAGCCACCCTACGTCTATTGTTTGAAAGTGGTATACGAAATATTGAAATATCGTCAATGGTGCCTCCAAAGTTGGTACCACAATTTGCTGATGCAGGAGATATGATTCGCTACGCCGACGAATTGGGCGTGTTAGTGCCAACTGTATTGTCTCCAAATTTAAAAGGTGTCGAGCGTGCTATTGAATTTGGTGCTCGTTCTGTGGTGCTGCCATTATCTGTCAGCGAAACTCATAGTCAGAAAAATATTCGTAAAAGTCGTATTGAATCCTTGCAAGAATTAGCAAGAGTTAGAGAGTTAATTGATAAGCTACCACAAACAGAAAGACCTTTTTTAGCAGCTGGAATTTCCACAGCTTTTGGTTGCTCCTATGAAGGAAAAATCGATGAAGATCAGGTGTTCTGGATGGTTGACGAATGTCAAAAAATTGGCGTCGATGAAATAGGCCTGGCCGATACAGTCGGATATGCCGTTCCCTTACAGATAACAAGCGCTTTTCGTCGACTGCAAAGCGTTATCAATCCAGGAATTAAAATACGGGCGCATTTTCACGATACCTTTGGTTTAGGTCTGGCCAATGCGATGGCCGCCTTGGAACAGAATGTAAAATATTTTGATGCCTCTCTCTGTGGCTTGGGAGGGTGCCCTTTTGCTCCTAATGCCACAGGCAACATCACCCTAGAAGACCTAGTATTTTTGATGCAAAAAAATGGCGTTAAAACGGGTATCGATTTAGACAAACTATTAACCGGTCAGCAACTATTACGCAGCATATTGCCAGATCAGCAACTTCACGGAGTGATTAATCGAGCCGGTAAATATCCCGCTGACTTTTCCCCTGAAAATATTTTTGAGACCTAGCAGTAATGGTAAAGATTGAATACAACAGGAAAGATAACTATGAGCAGTAATGCACCATTAGAAGGTATTCGTGTTCTAGAATTTGGGCATATGGTAATGGGACCTTCATGCGGAATGATTCTGGCAGATCTTGGCGCTGAAGTAATTAAAGTTGAACCGCAAGGTAAAGGTGACAAAACACGCTATTTGGGTTCATTCGGTACAGGTTTTCATTCAGTTTTTAATCGTAATAAGAAAAGTCTGGCTGTAGATATTAAATCTGTAGAGGGAAAGGCGTTGATTCTTGAGCTGGTCAAATCTGCTGATGTGGTTACTGAAAACTTTCGTGAGGGTACGCTCGATCGTGCCGGACTTGGTTATGGAGAGCTTAAAAAACATAACTCTGAATTGATCTATTGCTCAATGAAAGGTTTTCTTTCCGGGCCCTACGAGAACAGAGCTGCATTAGATGAAGTAGTGCAGATGATGGGGGGACTGGCATACATGACAGGGCCAGAAGGCAAGCCTTCAAGAGCAGGAGCCTCTGTTAATGACATCATGGGCGGTATGTTTGGTGTAATTGGGATACTTGCTGCTATAAACCAAAAACAAAATACTGGTAAAGGCAGTATCGTTAAATCAGGCTTATTTGAGAACTGTGCTTTATTGATGGCCACTCATATCGCCACTCATGAGATATCGGGACTCCCAAGTAAATCATTATTCACGCGGGACTCTCAACCCTGGCCGGTTTATGATCTTTTTTGGACAGGAAGCAAGACTCAAATTTTTGTCGGTTTGGTTACAGATGGGCAATGGGATAAATTCTGTGAAGAGTTTGAACTAGATGACTTCAAGACTGACAGCGCACTTCAATCGAATGAAGATCGTGTTATTGGCAGAGACCTTATTATTCCACGTTTGGAAAGCTTATTTGGCAGCATGGATGCCGACACAGTAAACAAACGCTTAGATCACGTAGGATGCCCCTTCGCTCCAGTTGCTAAGCCAGAAGATCTACTTGATGACGAACATCTTAATGCTAGCAATGGCTTTGTCGACATTGAATTACGACCTGGTTTGATGGGCAAACTACCCAAGATTCCTCTTCAATACAACGGTCAAAGATTGGAGTTAAGAATTCAGCCGCCTCGAGTTGGGGAGCATAGCCGTGAGCTTATTTCTTCTATAGGGCATGATGATAATTTTGTTAATGATTTAATAGCTAAAGGAGTTGTTAGCGAAGAGCTTCCTTAACTAATATGGTGTTTGAATGATTCCTCATCGTCATAAGTTGATATGAGGCCAGTATTTATTTAATAAAATAATAAAAATATTAATTATGCACAAAAATATGCGATATGCCTTGATACTTGCTGGCCCCATTCTTGGCCTCATAATTTATTTATTAGTACCCGAGCAGGCTATAAGAAGTGATGGCAGCATACTTGAGCTTGGTCAAGCCGGGAAAGTAACAGCTGGTATGACTGCATGGATAGCTCTTTGGTGGATGACTGAAGTTGTTCCACTTTATATCACGGCACTTATTCCACTTATTGTTCTGTCTTTTACGGGCACTATGGGTTTAGATCGTATTTCAGTAAGCTACGGCCACCGCATCGTTTTTCTTGCTCTAGGTGGGTTTATGCTGGCTGCAGCCATTGAGAAATGGCACTTGCATAAACGCTTTTCTTTATTCGTATTAAAATTTTGTGGTACTCGGCCCCGTAATATCATAGGCGGTTTTATGTTGGCCTCAGCTATGCTTTCAATGTGGATATCCAATACTGCTACCGCCATTATCATGTTGCCAGTAGCCTTGAGTATTATCAAACTGATAAGTACTAACAATCCGCATCGCAATGATTTTTCCACCTGCTTACTGCTTGCAATAGCCTATTCTTGCTCGATTGGTGGTATGGGCACTTTAGTTGGTACGGGCACAAATATGTTTTATGCAGGTTATACAGAGGAAATACTTAATCAACCTGTATCGTTTATCCAATGGATGGGGATTGCTCTCCCTGTTGTTGTTGTGTTACTTCCTGTTAGTTGGTATTTGATGACACATTTAATTTTTAAAATTCCTAACAGTAGCGATCAGCTGCCTATTGATACCAGTGCTGTTCACGCTAAAGAGGACTGGGAGCTTGGCCAAGTTTTAACGTTTATTATTTTTATGTTGGCAGCCATTTTATGGAGCACTTTACCCTTATTACGTGAATGGCCTCCATTGGAATATATTTCAGATACAGGCATAGCTATAAGTGCGGCTTTTTTATTGTTTGTGATTCCAGCAAATCTAAAGAAACAAGAGTTCCTACTAGACTGGGAAACTGCTGTTAAGAAAGTGCCCTGGGGTATCCTGCTATTGATCGGTGGTGGTTTATGTATGGCTAGAGCGGTAAGTGAAAATGGAATTGGTGAATATATTTCTCTACTCTTGGAGGATAGTTTATTGTTGCCAGAGATAATACTGATCTTAGCCGTTCTGACCCTAATGGTTTTCCTAACTGAGATTAGCAGCAATATCGCTAGCGTGACGGCCTTATCGCCTGTTTTCGCTGCCCTGGCATTGAGTCGTAATATGGACCCCAGTTTCTTGATAATTCCTATCACCCTAGCAGCCAGCTGCGCTTTTATGCTGCCTGCCGCTACCATGCCCAACTCTATTGTCATGGGCTCTGGAATGGTCAGGGGCTGGCAAATGGCACGGGCGGGTTTTTTGCTTAACATTGCCGGAATTGTGATCATTGCTTTGAGAGTTAGTTTTCTTTGAATATCAACTTAAATGCTTTCCACCAAAAACCCGGCGAAGAAACTTGTTAGTTCTGCATAAGCATCGCTTTCTAGGAAGTTACTGGCTAATTCAGAAGGCTAGGCTTTAATTCCTCAAACATCATATAATTTGTCTCTTTCATGCCCACCTTTTTATAAGTTTGCTGTGCAATGGTGTTATCCTTTTCAACATAAAGCCGAAAGCCACAAATATTTCCATCTTTCTCAGCTAAATCTTTCACATAGCCATATAAGCGACTGTATACAGACTTCTTTCTCCACTCAGGTATTACATACACACTTTGGACCCACCAAAAACTACCATTTCTCCAATCACTCCATTCAGTAGTAATCATAAGTGATGCTATAATTTCATCTTTATTCTCCGCTACAATGTAAAATCCGAGTTGTAAATTTTCCAATAAGTTTTTAACTCCTAGTGAGATTTCTTCTGGTATAAGTTCTTTGCCCTCGGTTTCACGAGCCATCAATATATTGAACTTTACTAGAGAGCTTACATCCTCTTTTTCAGCACCACGGATATTAATTGACTCTTCTCCTATATTTATCACTTTATTATGTGCTCCATATATCTCTAATCTTAATCTTAACGCACTAAATATTTCGAAACTTTAAACGTTAAGCACACCAGTATCACCCTTGTAATTTTAATAATGTCTGCTTTTGGCCGAATGCGGACATTAGAAAATCCGAGAAAACTGATTACTGGATATAAATGAAATTAAATAACGTTGCAGGCGAAGACAGTTCGAAACAATACCAAGCGCAGTTGTTATTTCTTCTTAGCTGCGATGGTTCTTAAACGCAGCGCGTTTAATTTGATGAAACCCGCAGCGTCAGCTTGATCATAAGCGCCCTCATCATCTTCAAAAGTAGCTATGCTTTCATCAAACAATGAATCTTTAGATTCTCTGCCGGCGATAATCACATTACCTTTATATAATTTAAGACGCACTTTGCCGTTAACACTTTGTTGGGTGTTATCAATTAAAGCCTGTAAGGCTTCCCTTTCTGGTGACCACCAATAACCGTTGTAAATTAATGAGGCATAACGCGGCATTAACTCATCTTTTAAATGCGCAGCTTCTCGATCAAGAGTAATAGATTCCATTGCTCGATGAGCTTTTAATAATATGGTGCCTCCAGGTGTTTCATAACAGCCTCTTGCTTTCATGCCTACATATCTATTTTCGACAATATCAACACGGCCAATACCATTGGCTCCACCAACTTTATTTAAAGTTTCCAAAATCGTTGCGGCAGACATTTGTTTACCATCTAAAGCAACTGCATCACCTTGAACAAAATCAATGTCGATATAAGTAGGTTCATCTGGTGCATTTTCTGGCGACACAGACCACAACCACATATCTTCTTCGGCCTCTGCTGCTGGGTCTTCCAGCACACCACCTTCATAAGAAATATGGAGCAAATTAGCGTCCATGGAATAGGGCGATTTCTTACCTTTATCGTGATCCACCGCAATATTGTGCTGAGCACAATAAGTCATTAGCTTTTCGCGTGAATTCAAATCCCATTCACGCCAAGGCGCAATAATTTGAATCCCTGGCGACAAAGCATAAGCACCTAATTCGAAACGTACTTGGTCATTACCCTTGCCAGTCGCGCCATGTGAAATAGCATCAGCGCCTGTTTCAGCGGCAACTTCAACTAATCTTTTAGCAATTAACGGACGAGCAATGGACGTACCTAACAAATACTCACCTTCATAAATAGTGTTGGCACGAAACATTGGAAACACATAGTCTCGTACAAACTCTTCGCGAATGTCTTCGATGAAAATTTCTTTGACACCTAAGGCTTCAGCTTTAGCGCGTGCAGGTTCAACTTCTTTACCTTGTCCAAGGTCAGCCGTATAGGTAACCACTTCACATTGGTAAGTATCCTGTAACCATTTAACAATAACTGAGGTATCCAGACCGCCTGAATAGGCCAGCACCACTTTATTGATATCCGCCATCAATTACTCCTGCACTTCTCGATTCATTTCGTTTTAAAAAGGGGCGCTATTGTACCTAGTCAATTCAGCCAGACCAAGGGAAAACTGTTATACTTCAAGCGAATACAGTAGTGGAAAGTGTTTATGCAAGAACTCACAATCACCCGGCCTGATGACTGGCATGTTCACTTACGCGATGGTGCTGTATTAAAGAATACGGTTGCTCACACTGCCCGCTATTTTGGTCGCGCTATCGTTATGCCCAATCTTTCACCTGCAGTCGTAACAACTGAAGCTGCGCTGGCTTATCGAGAAAGGATTCTTGCACAAAGACCTTCGGGTTCTAATTTCAACCCACTGATGACACTTTATCTCACGGATAATACTTCGCCTGAAGAAATCACTTTAGCCAAAGCTAGCGGTCAAATCTTTGGCGTTAAGCTCTACCCTGCAGGAGCAACCACAAATTCAGAATCGGGTGTTACTTCTGTCGATAATATTTCTGCTTGTTTGGAAGTTATGAGTGAGCTGGGGTTGCCGCTGCTAATTCATGGTGAAGTTACCGATAGCTCAATTGATATTTTTGACCGAGAGAAAATCTTTATTGATAATATTTTAAGTAAAATTACAGCAGAATTTCCAAATTTAAAAGTTGTACTTGAACACATCACGACCAAACAAGCAGTCGACTTTGTAAGCTCAAGCTCTGACAAAGTTGGTGCTACAATCACACCTCAACATCTTCTTTATAACCGCAATCACATGTTGGTGGGCGGCATACGTCCGCACTTTTATTGTTTGCCAATATTAAAACGTAATGAACACCAACAAGCTTTGCTTGATATTGTCGAAAGTGGCAATAATAAATTTTTTCTGGGAACTGACTCGGCACCCCATGCAACTGATACAAAAGAAAACGCTTGTGGCTGCGCCGGTTGCTATAGTGCTCACGCTGCTCTAGAGCTTTATGCCGAAGTATTTGATGCGTTGAACGCCTTGGATAAGTTGGAAGCTTTTGCTTCATTTAATGGGCCGGATTTTTATGGGCTGTCTCGTAACGACGACAAGATTACCTTGGCTAAAACCAGTTGGGATGCTCCGGCTTATTATGAATTTTCTGATCAACAGGTTACACCGCTACGTGCTAATGAACTCATACAATGGTCTGTAACAAATGGACTGTAACGAGTGACTGAAAAGCAGAAAGCTAAAATTGTCACGCCGCTATCTACCCGTTTCCGCGGCTACCTTCCTGTAGTACTCGATATTGAAACTGCTGGTTTTAATTCAGAGACTGATGCCATTCTTGAAATATCTGCGGTGATGCTTGGAATGGATGACAGAGAGCATCTTATTCCTGAAGAAACACACACTTATCATGTGCAGCCATTTGAAGGTGCAAACCTGAATGAAGCATCGCTAAAATTTACTGGTATCAATCCACACCACCCCTTACGAATTGCTCATCCTGAGAAAGATGTTTTCAGCGATATGTTTAAACATATTCGAAAGAAGATGAAAGCTGAAGGCTGTAATCGAGCAATTTTAGTTGCCCATAATGCACATTTTGATCATGGCTTTATTCGTGCTGCTACCGAACGCCATAAACTAAAGCGTAACCCTTTTCACCCTTTTTCAAGTTTAGACACAGTATCTTTATCGGCCTTAAGTTTAGGTCAGACTGTACTTGCTAGAGCTTGTGAAGCAGCCGGTTTGGAATTTGACAATGAGCAGGCACATTCTGCTAAATATGATGCTGAAAAAACAGCAGATTTATTTTGTCATATTGTTAACCATTGGAAGAATTTAGGGGGCTGGCCTTGAGTAAAATATTGTCAGACACAATTGGTGAATGCTGGATAGATAGCACCAAGAACCCTTCTTTCACAAAAGATTATTTAATTATCGATACCTTAGGGGCAAAGTTAAGCCCTGCTCGTGCGTTAACTGGCAGTCTTGTGCTGTCTCGGCATATCAGAAAAATCAGCCCGGAGCAGAATGTTGCGACACTATTACCAACTAGTGCCGGGGCCATGCTTTGCAATATGGCTATTCTCTTACTGGGAAAAACATTGGTTAATCTGAATTACACGGCTAGTGCCGAATCAATTCAGTCCTCTATCACGCAAGCTGATATAAAAACTATCTACACCTCTTCTCGCTTCTTACAAAGACTCGAAGCTAGGGGCATTGATACCAGTTGGTTAGAACAATCAGCCAATATTGTTATTCTAGAAAAAATTCGTGAAAAAACTTCTTTTATTCGACGGGTTTCTACCTTATTACAGTGCAAATTATTTTCTGCAAAAAGTCTTAAGAAACGCTTTCTTACAAGGGTAGATGCAGAAACGCCAGCTGTCATCTTATTTTCCAGCGGAAGTGAGGCTGAACCGAAAGGAATTATCCTCAGTCACCGAAACCTTTTAACAAATATCAGCCAGTTCATTGTGCTTTTAAAAGCCACTGATGAAGATGTTTTGTTGGCTAATTTGCCTCTATTTCATTCCCTTGGTTTGACCGTTACAGAATTTATGCCTTTACTGGAAGGAATACCTGTTGTCTGTCATGCCGATCCAACTGATGCAGTTGCAACAGCTAATGCCATTAAGAAATACAATGTCAGCATCATGTTTGGTACATCCACCTTTTATCGTCTCTATATTCGTAACCAAAAAATTACCAGTGATTTACTTGAGTCTTTACGTCTTGTCGTAGCCGGTGCTGAAAAACTTCAAACAGAAGTAAGGGAAGAATTTTTTAATAAATTCGATAAAGTTATATATGAAGGTTATGGCGCAACAGAAACGGCCCCCGTTGCTTGCGTCAATGTACCAGATGAAACCGATAATGATGGCAATATCATTATCAATTATAAACCTGGTTCAGTTGGTTTGCCGATTCCACGAACAGAAATTCGAATAGTAGATCCTGATACGATGCAACCGCTCTCAATTGGCGAGTCGGGCATGATTTTAATCCATGGTAGACAAGTTATGCAGGGCTACTTGAACAATCCAGAAAAATCCAAACTAGCCCTACCAGAAATTGATGGTAAGACTTGGTATGTCAGTGGCGATAAAGGTTATTTGGATAAAGATGGTTTTTTATTCATACAGGATCGCTATTCACGTTTTGCCAAAATAGGCGGAGAAATGGTTGCTCTTGGTCAGGTAGAAGCTGCTATTCGTAAAGTGGCCGAGGATATTGAGCTAGAAATAGTTGCCATGAACATACCAGATCCTAAAAAAGGTGAAACCATCATTGTTTTAACCAATCGGAGTCTTGATAAGCATGAACTGAAAGACAATTTATTAAACAATGGCTTGACAACTCTGGCCCTGCCTAGCGCCTATTTCCTTGTCGATGAAATACCAAAATTAGGCTCCGGTAAAACAGATTTTGGCACTGCAAAAAAACTTGCTCAACGTGTAAGCGAGATAGGCAGTAAATACAGTAAAAAGTAAACGATCTTATTTGACAATGATTCTCATTTAGCTTAACATTCTCATTAAGTTAAACTTTAGCTGATTATTATTATGTACGTTTGTCTTTGCAAAGCTGTTACTGATAGCCAAATCAAAGAATCCATCATTGATGGAGCGCACTCTTTTGCGGAAGTGCAAAAGACACTTGGTGTTTCAACTGGATGTGGAAAATGCATGCAACAAGCTAAATCGATTGTAGAAACAACTGTAAAAAAAGCCCCCTTCCACCCTGCTTAATACTAAAGCTACTGCGCTTGTTCAGGCGTCGTTAAAAATTCTCTCAATATACTCATTTACTGATCAAGTAAATTCCGCTATTTCATGAATTTTTGCCTTGACTGAACTTTGCTCGTAACGCTTTGTGTCTATTTACATTTCTCCAATTTCTATTTGTTTATTGCGAAACGTAACAATAAGCATTCTTATTCATACTTTTCCCTTATATATTAAAGACTTAGCTATAGACTTTTGATCTGGACTTCGCCAAAATGGCGCTTAGATTTTAGTATTAATGCAGTAATGGAGATTTTTAAATGAAAGGCGACACAAAAGTAATCACTCATCTCAATAAAGTTCTTGGCAATGAACTGGTTGCAATTAATCAGTATTTTTTACACGCCAAAATGCTTAAGGATTGGGGCTTAAAAGAGCTTGCTGACTATACTCACCATGAATCAATTGATGAAATGAAGCATGCCGATCAATTAATTGAACGTATTCTTTTCTTAGAGGGCCTGCCAAACTTACAAGATCTTGGGAAGCTTAATATTGGAGAAGATACTGAAGAAATGTTGAACTCTGATCTCGCGTTAGAATTACGAGCAATTCCTGATCTACGCGACGCGATTGTCTACTGTGAAAGTGTTAAAGATTTTGTGTCTCGAGATTTATTTCAGGAAATATTGGATGCTGAGGAAGAACATGTCGACTGGCTTGAAACTCAACTTACTCTGATTGAAAAGATGGGTATTCAAAACTACCTTTCAGAAAAAATGGGCACATAAATCTAAAATTATCTCTTCAGATTTTCTTGCCACTTTATCTATTTACCTTATCAAATATCAAAAAAAATCCCTGCGTGCCATTTTAAAATTAACCCGCAAGGATTTTTAAATCTCGCTTAACTTATTATTCCATTTCTTCAGCTAATTCTATAATCACTTCTACTACTTCATGACTATTGGTTTCGGCCATCATAAAGTGACCGTTGCCATTAAGGCCTAAATCAGGAAGATAAATGAAACTTGCATCAACTCCAGCCTGCCTTAAAACTTTAGTCCCACATTCCATATTTAATACCTGAGTTAAACCACGTTCAGACCCTACCATGGCCACAGCCTTACCTGCTAAGTTAGTTAATTGGCTAACTGAACCTTGAGACTGCATTGCACATCCGTCTGCATCTGAAACACTGGCAAAATTTGCTGATAATGCAGGACTGAAAGACATGCTTTCTCGCGTTCCCTCATCCAACATGTTGCTACCTGCAGCTTCTATCGCAATGATGCCGGCTACATTTTCGGAATTAGCTTCATTTGCCAACCAACCTGTTGGTCCACCAGCGGAATGAGTTATTACGATAGAAGGTCCGATACGTTCTAATAATAGTGACAAGTCTGTACCAGCAATATCATTACTAGCAGCAGGTCCAGGAGGAGAGCTTGCCAGCCAATTCAAAAGATTTTGGTCAGTATCACTTAAATCACCAGGCCAATGATCGGCTGTTGCGAGAAAACTAATAAGACCAGAAGAAGCGCTTCCGCCTAGCTCGCCATAACTTGCGTGTGTCGGTGAACGACCGTAGCCTGGACGATCAATCCAATAAACGTCGAAGCCTGCAGCTAAAAAATAATCTCTCCAACCATCACGGCCATCTGGCGTACTAAACCAGTCAGTCGCTTGACCGCCACCACCATGAACTAGAACAAGTGGATAAGGATGCTCTTTCTCAGCAGGCAATTGATAACCAACAAACATTTGATTCTGCATTGCTAAGCCCGGCGCACCAAATGGGCCGGCATTAGGATTGCCTGCGACTTCATAGGTCTCACCGCCGACAAAGAAATGGCCTTGACCTCGTAATGAAATAATTCCGGCTTCGCCTTCGGCAAAGGCTGCTACACTGCCGAAAACAGCCGTAAATAGACCAATTACAGTCAATAGCAGGCTGTTCTTATTTTTTGTAAATACCATGTTAAGCTCCGAACCTTTTAAATAAAGAGCGCGCAGAATAACGTCTAAAACGTTTAGAGTCTATGATTTAACTATGGATATTTAAAGGAAATTTTTAAAGAGTGATCAAGGCAAAACTGAAGAGAGATCAGCTTATTAAAAGAATAAAAGAGTTTATCGATTTTCATTCGCGATTAATGCTTTTCGCCAAGAGATGTAACCAAAAACCACTATGACAACATAAGCTACAAATAATAAAGCGGTTAGATACAACCCTCTATCTATATATAAATAAATTGAAATACTATCGATGACAAACCAATAGATCCAGTTCTCCAAAATTTTATAAATGACCATAAAGGTCGTCAGCACACTAGCCCAAGTAGTAAAAGAATCGATATAGGGCCATGCCGCTGCTGAATAATTTTGTATAAACCAACCATTCAACCAGGCCAGGGATAAAATCAATAAAATTATTACACCATGCTGCCATGTTTTTAATTTTCTAATACTTAAGCCTTGCTGATTGTCGCCACCATATGTCCATTGCAGCCAGCCTGCTATTGCCATCGTGACATAAAAAACATTAAGCATTGATTCCATCACCAAGCCGACTTGCCAGAATAAAAAAACATAAATAAATGAACTGCCAAATGCACAGAGCCAACACCAAATGATTTCTTTGGTGGCGAGCACAAGGTAGGCAAGAGCTAAAATTACTCCAAGAATTTCAAGAGTTTGAAATATCATTCAGCTATTCATCTTATTCATCATTCGGCTTCATAATCAGGAATAAATTTACTGACAAACACTGATTGTCCATGCTCATGATGGCTCCAGGCCAATATTTCAGTTAATACCTGCATAACATACTGGAATTCACCGATAACAATGGTAGAAGTAGCACTTGTTCTAACCTCGAGGTCAGCATAAGAGTTTAGTTTATCAATAAAATTTTTAATTAATGGTCTGAAATCTTTATTGAACGGATACATCGATAATTCAATTGCCAAATTCATAAGACTGCCTCCAATTTTTCTAATCTTTTTTCTTTAGTTTTATAAAGCACATTGATAATAACACCCGCACATACCAGCGCCATTCCTAGATAAGTCATGCTATTAAAACTCTCACCAAAAATTATAAATCCAAGCGCAATTGTATAAATAATACTGGTGTAATTGACGATCGAAACCGTTGCTATTTCAGCAATTTGATAAGCCCGAGTTAAATAATATTGTGCAACCTGACTGGTAAGACCAACCATTGCCAAATAGAACCACTCAATACCCTGTGGCATCACCCACTTAAAAATGACCCATAAACCAGTCACGGGTAAACACAATAAAGGGAAGTAAAACATGATGACTAAGGGATGTTCTGTTGAGCTTAACTTTCTTACACAGGTATATGCCATAGCCATAACCATCGAAGTAGTAAGACCAACTAATAAATGAAAAAGTGAAATACGACTGTCGAAGCCCTGAATCACTAGGATACCGCTAAAACTCAAGGCAAAAAATACAAACTGCATGGGACTCACTTTTTCTTTTACAAAGAAGATGCCCAGAATTGTTGTGAAAATTGGTGACAAATAAGTCAAGGTAGAAGCAGCAGCAAGTGGGACAACTTGAATCAAATAATAATTCATGGAGAGTGCGGTTACACCCGCTATACCACGAATTATTAATACTTTTTTATTATTGCCAAAAACCGGTATTCGAGCTTTAAGTAAGCTATACAAACAGACCACGATAGAGAAAATAGCTCGAAAAAATATTATTTCGAGCACAGGGATAGTAGGCACAAGTTTGACAAAAACCGTCATCAAGGCAAACACAAAAGTCGCCAATAGCATGAAAAGTGCGCCACGCAATGAATCAGACATATGTCACTTAATTAAAAAGTATGAGTTTTAACGCTCAGGAGAATACTGACTTTGCCAGTTGATTACTCTGCTGGAGTTTCGGCCTCAGCTTCAGAATCAGAAGCACCAGCACCAGCACCAGTAAGCAGGGTTTTGAGTTCACCACTTTCATGCATTTCAGTAACGATATCACAGCCTCCGACCAATTCGCCCTTTACGAAAAGTTGTGGGAAAGTTGGCCAATCTGAAACTTTTGGTAAATTAGCTCTGATTTCTGGATTAGACAATATATCCACATAAGCAAAACGTTCACCACATGCCATTAAAATTTGTGTTACCTGAGATGAAAATCCACACTGGGGTTGATTAGGGTCACCTTTCATATAAAGAATGATCGGATTATCATTGATTTGACCTTTGATAGTTTCTTCAATGTTTATACTTTCATTTGTACTTTCATTTGTACTTTCACTCATACCTTCACTTATACCTTCACTGTTTGTTAGTGTTCAATTCTGTTTCTAAATGATTAATGCGGCTATTTTAACCGATTTTAACTACCGAAGATATTAGCTTTACCCCAAGCCCCACCTCCGGGTGTGTTAATCGTTAAACGCTGACCTGCCTTGGCTTCAAATGAGCATTTAGCAGGTAGCATTTTATCATCAAGATAATTTTCTCCTGACTTTGCACTAGCTCCACCAGCAAGCCCCCAGGGTTCGCTTGTCCTGCGTTCACTCAATATACTTACTTGAGTGTTTTGTAAAAATTCATACACCCTACTTAGTCCATCACCGCCTTGATGCAAGCCCTTTCCTCCACTGTTTTTTCTTATGGCATAAGCAGCAATTCTGATCGGGTAATGCATTTCTAAGCTTTCAACCGGAGTATTTAGGGTGTTAGTCATATGAGTGTGTACAGCACTCAAGCCATCGAATTGCGGTCCGGCACCCATTCCTCCTGCTAGAGTTTCATAATAATCCCAGCTTTCATTCGCCGAATAATTGCCCATAGCAATATTATTCATACTGCCTTGACTGGCTGCAGGAATCTGATCTGGTAAAGCCTGAAATAAAGCACCGAGTACCACATCCACAATGCGACTGGAGGTTTCAACATTTCCCGCAACAACAGCCGCTGGATAGCCCGCATTTACCAAACTAGATTCAGGCGCTTTGATTTTTATGTGTCGAAATATCCCAGCGCAAGCAGGTGTATATTCGGGCATCAAACAACGAAAAACGTAACACACAGCTGCAGCCGTTACTGATAATGGACAATTTATATTGCCACTAGTCTGTGCCACAGTGCCCTGGAAATCAGCAACAATATTTTCAGAATTTACGGTAATTTTTAACTTTATAGTCAATTTATTATTGCCTAATCCATCATCATCCATCACATCTTCAAAGCTATAGTTTCCTGAAGGGATTTTTTTCAACGCGTCTTCAGCTAAACTTTCACCATAATTATTAAGCTCTTCTAAAGCATTTTGAAATCCGCTGAAACCCAAGTTATTTATTAAATCGAGTAAGCGTTGCTGCCCTGTATATAAAGCACTAAGTTGCGCGGAGAAATCGCCGCCGATTTTTTCATATCCTTCTGCACCAAGCTCTTCACTATTATCATCAGGATTTTTAATTAAGCTGCGTAACAAATCAGCCAGCTCTTGATTCAGTTTCCCTTGTTGGTAAAGGTATTGTGGTGAGATCACTAACCCTTCTTCTTCTAAGGTACTAGAGTTAGGCATAGACCCTGGCGAATCTGATCCAATATTAGCGTGATGGGCGCGATTTACCACAAAACCAGCTAAGTTATTCTCCGCACTATTCTCTAAAAAAACCGGCGCAAGAACCGTAACATCGGGCAAGTGGGTACCGCCAAGAAAGGGATCATTGAGTATTACGATATCCCCTTCCTGCCAGTCAAAGAGATTTACAATCCCCGCCAGTGCAAAAGCCATACTGCCAAGATGCACAGGAATATGTGCTGCTTGAGCACAAAGCTCTCCTTTCGCGTCAAACAAGGCACAAGAATAATCTAATCGGTCTTTAATATTGGGGGAAAAAGCGGTGCGCCTGAGTACAGCGCCCATCTCATCGCATACTGCTTCCATACGGCTAACAAAAAGACTAAGTTCTATAGCGTTCATACTTTCTTACCATCTTGTGACAGTTAAATTTTCTCTAAACATACGGTATTTTATTCATTAAATATGTATTCTATAAAATAATAATTCACCAATGAGAGTTAACCATGAGTGATCTAATATTCTATACCAATCCAATGTCCCGTGGACGCATCGTGCGGTGGATGCTTGAAGAGCTAGGATGTAAATACCGGACTGAAGTCATTGAATATGGCACAGCCATGAAAACTGAACCTTTTATTTCAATCAACCCAATGGGTAAGGTACCTACCATTTCTCACCTAGGGAAAAACATTACTGAAACGCCGGCAATTCTGGCCTATCTTGCAGACGCTTTCCCTGAAGCCGGACTAGCTCCTGCCTTGAACGAAAGGGATGCATATTACCGATGGTTATTTTTTGCCGCAGGCCCGTTGGAATCCGCATTAATGAATAAAAGCCTAGGTTTTGAAGTACCTGATGATCCCAAGACACAAGGTATGGCAGGTTATGGAAATTACGACCTATTGGTTAAAGTTCTGGCGCAAAGTCTTACTGGCGTTAATTATATTGCAGGAGAAAAATTTAGCGCAGCAGATGTTTATCTAGGCTCGCATATTGGGTGGGGTATGCAATTTAACACACTACCGAAGCTGCCTGAATTTGAAAAGTATCTCGCCAAGCTAAACGATCGTGATGCTTATCAACGCGCAAATGACATTGATAATGCACTTATGCCCAGCGCCGAGGAAGAATAAAACACAACAGCTACTATTCACCAGTCTAAGTAGTCACTATTCTTTGCTTTGAAAAACTATTCTGACTTTTTGCTATTGAAACCTATAATTTTATAAGCTGGACAAAAACTTACGGCAGCTGTTACTACTGCTATAAAACCTATAATGGCTACAATTAAACCCCAAAAGGTAGTAATACCGGTATTCAAACCAATAATCAGAAAAAATAAACCGATAGTCACTCGTATCAACTTGTCTTGCATGCCTACATTATGAATCATCTTTATCTCTCCTATCAAAAATGCCCCAGTGTTTCTTGGGCTGCTGTATAAAGATACAAGACTAATAATTATCAGTTCCGACACAGATCAAATAAATGATAATTAGTGGCACCTAGGCTATTTTCTGCTAAAATCGCTCTTTAATTAGGGTAGCTCGCGCTGCCCTTTTGCGTTTAACAGATTAAAGATATTTCAATGGAACAGAGCAAGCACTTAATGCCGACCTATAATAGATACCCCATCGCTTTCGATCATGGCGAAGGAGTTTGGCTGTACGACACTGCCGGGAACAAATACCTTGATGCCATTAGCGGCATTGCTGTGTGCCCGCTCGGCCATAAACACCCTGCTTTTACTAAGGCTCTAATAGAGCAAAGTCAAAAACTCATTCACACTACGAATCTCTATAGCATTCCTTTGCAAGAAAAGTTTGCTGCTAAGCTTTGCCAGGATTCAGGCATGCAACAAGTTTTCTTTGGAAATTCAGGTACTGAGGCCAATGAAGCTGCTATAAAAGTAGCCCGAATGTATGGCCACAATAAAGGCATAGCCCTACCACAAATTATTGTTATGGAAGGCGCCTTTCATGGCAGGAGCATGGGTTCTTTAAGTGCTACTTATAACACTAAACATCAAGAAGGCTTTGCCCCCTTGCTTGAAGGCTTTCTTAGAGTTCCTTTAAATGATGTTGAAGCCATAGATAAGTGTCTGTCTGAAAATTCAGGTGTCGTTGCAATTATGCTAGAACCTATCCAAGGCGAGAGCGGTATCAACCCTTGCACTGCAAGCTACCTTGAAGCTGTACAAGCATTATGCGACGAGCATGATCTTCTCTATATACTAGATGAAGTTCAAACTGGTAATGGCAGAACTGGCTTATATTTCAGCTTCCAACACAGTTCAATACAGCCTGATGTTTTGACAACGGCCAAAGGCTTAGGCAATGGCTTCCCAGTGGGCGCTTGTTTAATTGGAGGTAGGGCCATTGATGTCATGCAACCCGGTCATCATGGCAGCACCTTTGGTGGCAGCCCATTAGCCAGCGCTGCAGGTCTAGCTGTTAATCAAGCTATTCATGATGAAAACCTAATGCAGAATGCTCAACAACAAGGCAACAAAATACGTACCGCCTTACAAGACAACTTAGCTGACATGTCGGGATTCAAAGAAGTTAGGGGCTTAGGCCTTATGCTAGGAATTGAGCTTTCAATTCCTTGTGGAGAGCTCGTTAATCTGGCGCGAGAAAAAGGTTTATTAATCACAGTGCAAATGGATAAAGTAATTCGGTTACTTCCGCCATTGATAATTAGCGACGCTGAGTCTCAGATAATCATCGACACCCTTACTCTGCTAATTAAGGAGTTTTGTAATGAGCATTAGACATTTCAGAAGCCTGTTGGATTTAAATACCAAGGAACTAAGACAAATTATTTCTCGTGCTAGTGAGCTTAAACTTATGCTGACTGAAGGTGTTGAGCATGAGTTTTTAAAGAACAAATCCTTAGCGATGATCTTTGAGAAATCTTCTACCAGAACTCGCGTGTCTTTTGAAGCCGGCATGACACAGTTTGGCGGTTCATCTATATTTCTTTCACCCGCTGACTCTCAACTCGGTAGAGGCGAGCCTATTCCTGATACAGCACGAGTATTGTCACGCATGGTTGATGCCATCATGGTCAGAACATTTTCTCATGACACTGTGGAAACCTTGGCAGAACACTCTTCAGTGCCAGTCATCAATGGTCTCACCGACACTTTCCACCCTTGCCAATTATTGGCCGACTTGCAAACCTACTTTGAAAATCGTGGTGATATTCAAGGTAAAACAGTCAGTTGGATAGGTGATGGCAATAACATGTGCAATTCTTATATCAATGCTGCCAAGCTTTTAGACTTTGAATTAATTATTGCTTGCCCACCAGGTTATGAACCCATGCAAAGTTTAGTCGATGCTAATAAAGATCGGGTGCAACTGATTAAAGATCCTCGACAAGCAGTGAGCGGATCTTCTCTAGTAGCTACAGACGTTTGGGCCTCAATGGGACAAGAAGAAGAGCAGAAAAGGCGTCTTGTGGATTTTGCTGATTATGAAGTCACGACTGAACTAATGAGTCACGCCAATGATGATGCTATCTTCCTTCATTGCCTACCTGCACATCGTGGTGAAGAAGTCAGCGCTGAAGTTATCGATGCGCCTGAATCATTGGTCTGGGAAGAAGCTGAAAATCGCTTACATGCACAAAAAGCTTTATTAGAATTTCTGCTATGCTCATAGCCTGTCACAAAAGCCCTATGGAAACCTTGTGAGCCTCTTGTGAATGCCCCTGTGAATAATCTACTAAACGTAAAACAAATCTCTTGTCGCTATGATGACAAAGTCATCGTTCCTGACCTGAGCTTTAGTGTTAAACCAGGGCAAATCGCCAGTTTATTGGGCCCTAGCGGTTGCGGGAAAACTACTGCTTTACGTGCAATTGCTGGTTTTGAACCTATTTACGGTGGTGAAATTGAACTTGCAGGAAACGTTCTTAGCACACCAACTAATACACTTGTCCCAGAAAAAAGAAAAGTAGGCATGGTCTTTCAAGACTATGCTTTATTTCCACATCTCAATGTTAATGACAATATCGCTTTTGGCATTCAGGACAAAGATAAAGCTGAACGAGCAAACAAAATTGCCGAGTTGTTGCAGATGATTAAACTGCAAGATTATGCGAATTACTATCCACATCAGTTATCCGGGGGGCAACAACAACGTGTCGCTCTAGCTCGAGCTTTAGCGCCTAGTCCTCTAATTTTATTACTGGATGAACCTTTCTCAAATTTAGATACAGAATTGCGACGCTCTTTGAGTCTAGAAGTCAGAGATATTCTTAAACAAAACAACATCACCGCAATTTTGGTTACCCATGACCAAACTGAAGCATTCACCGTAGCCGATGAAATTGGTGTCTTGAATGGTGGCGAATTACAACAATGGGGAGAACCTCAAACTCTACGCCAACAACCTACGAATGATTTTGTAGCAAACTTTATAGGCGCCTCTACTAAATAATTGTTGTTGCTGCTGTTGGAGATGCCGCGACGGTAAATCTTCTATCCCCACCTCTTTAAATAAGTTGATTCTTATTCTGAACATTTCTATTGCGCCTATAGGCCGTAAATTGAAAAGGTAATAAATTGAAATTAATCAGGGTAAAACTACGTGCTTATTTTGCTTCAAATAGGGGTAATTTCGCCTGATTTTTATAAAAATATGTCAATATACTCCTTGAAAGTTATCCACAAAGCCCTTGTTTTCCCTAATACCCTAAACACAAGATGTAGTAAAAGGGTTTTTATCAATAAATTCATATTTCCAACCCAATACGCTATATCAAAGCTATAAATAACTACCCACAAGATATCCACAAAAAATACACAGCATTTTTACTTGCCAAGTAGAAAAAATCCCTGATATAGTAGGCGCAGTCTGTGTAAGTGCACTATATCTTGTGATTTTAATGATTCTTAATGGCTAATAATCATTTACCCACATTAAACTCGTAGTGAATCAAACATAGTCAACATTGAAGTTAAGATCCAAACCTAGATGTGAATTCTCTGGTTTGGTGGAAACACTATATATAGTGTTTAAGTAATATTTCTAAATATAGTATTTGAAGCAACATGAACAAAAGTATCGCAAGGCCAGCCAGGCGTTCTAATGCCTAGCAAGAATTTAAATAATAATAATAGTCAACCTCAAATTATGGAGTTTTACATCAATGCAAACTGAGACATCAACAGACTCTTCAGCATCCACATCAGTTCCTGTTAGCAACAACCAGGATCCCAGTATAGAAGCAACAGCACCTGGTCAACTTCGAGTAATTAAACGCAACGGTTCAATTGTTAGTTATGATGAAAGCAAAATTGCAATAGCTATTACCAAAGCATATCTAGCCGTAGAAGGAGGCAATGCAGCAGCATCATCACGCGTTCATGAAACAGTTTTGAAATTGTCCAAAGAAATTTCCGTAACTTTTCAGCGCCGCATGCCTTCAGGCGGCAGCATTCATATTGAAGAGATTCAAGACCAAGTAGAATTAATGCTGATGCGCTCCGGTGAGCATAAAGTAGCAAGAAGTTATGTTATTTATCGTGCTGAACATGCGAAACAACGAGCTCAACAAGAACCAGAAAGTGCATCTACTGCTTCCAATATCATGGTCACTATGGATGATGGTTCCAGCCAGTCACTCGATACTGCTCGCCTGCAAACTGTTATCAGTGAAGCCTGTGAGGGTCTGGAAGATGTAACAGGCGACGCTATCTATAACGAAACGCTGAAGAACCTATATTCCGGCGTTAATATCAATGATGTGCGTGTATCGTTGGTGATGACTGCTCGCACCTTAGTTGAAGAAGAACCTAATTATTCTTATGTTGCTGCTCGTCTTCTATTAGACAGTTTGCGCAGTGAAGCCCTAACTTTTTTAGATATTGCCGAAAACGCTACCCAGTCTGAAATGCATAATCGCTATGCTGCAGTACTAAAACCTTATCTAGAAAAAGGAGCAGAGCTAGAGCTGTTGTCTCCTGAATTATTAGAGTTCGACCTGAGTCGTTTAGGTGAAGCCTTGCTTGCTGAGCGTGACGAGCAGTTTACTTATCTTGGATTACAAACTCTCTATGACCGCTACTTTATCCAAAGTGAAGGAACTCGCTTTGAATTACCCCAAATATTCTTTATGAGAGTAGCAATGGGCTTAGCAATCAATGAAGAAGATCGGGAAGGTAAAGCCATTGAGTTTTACAATCTGATTTCCAGCTTTGATTACATGACTTCAACACCACAATTATTTAATGCGGGCACTTTACGTCCTCAGCTTTCTTCTTGCTTCTTAACTACAGTACCAGATGACTTAAGTGGTATTTATGGCGCTATTCATGACAATGCCATGCTGTCCAAATGGGCAGGTGGACTAGGTAATGACTGGACGCCTGTGCGAGCTTTAGGTGCCTATATTAAAGGCACTAACGGTAAATCACAGGGCGTTGTGCCATTCTTGAAAGTTGTAAATGATACAGCTGTTGCCGTTAACCAAGGTGGCAAACGTAAAGGAGCAGTTTGTTCTTACCTCGAAACTTGGCATTTAGATATCGAAGAATTTCTAGAACTACGTAAAAATACTGGTGATGACCGTCGTCGCGCCCACGACATGAATAGCGCCAACTGGATTCCAGATCTATTCATGAAACGAGTTTTTGATGATGGCGATTGGACTCTGTTTTCACCGAATGAAGTTCCAGATCTACATGATCTTTATGGCAAAGCCTTCGAAGAACGTTATGAGCATTACGAACAATTGGCTCGTGACGGAAAAATTTACGTGCATAAAACACTTAAGGCCAAAGATTTATGGCGCAAAATGTTATCCATGCTATTTGAAACTGGACATCCTTGGGTCACTTTCAAAGATCCTTGCAATATTCGCTCTCCACAACAACATGTTGGAACAGTTCATTCTTCTAATCTGTGTACCGAAATCACCTTGAATACCAGCGAAGACGAAATAGCTGTCTGTAACTTAGGCTCAATTAATTTGGTCAATCATGTCACTGAACGTGGCCTGGATCGTACCAAATTGAAAGAAACCATCCATACCGCTATTCGCATGCTCGATAACGTTATTGATATCAATTATTACTCAGTGCCGCAGGCGAAAAAATCAAACTTAAGGCATCGACCTGTTGGTATGGGCATTATGGGGTTCCAGGACTCTCTGTATATCCAAAAAATTCCTTACAGCTCAGAAAATGCAGTGAGCTTTGCTGACAGTGCAATGGAAGTCATTAGCTATCATGCTATTGAAGCATCCACCCTACTAGCTGAAGAGCGTGGCACCTACGAAACTTATGAGGGCTCTTTATGGAGCCAAGGTGTTTTACCTATCGACTCACTCAAGAAGCTGCAAGAAGAGCGCGGCGAGCAGTATATGGAAGTCGATATGAGCAGCACTTTGAATTGGGACGGCCTGCGCCAACAAGTGTTAGCGAAAGGCATGCGTAATTCTAATGTTATGGCTATAGCACCAACTGCAACCATCGCTAATATCACAGGTGTATCGCAATCGATTGAACCGACTTATCAAAATTTATATGTGAAATCGAACCTTTCAGGCGAGTTTACTGTGGTAAACCCATTTCTGATAAATGACCTCAAAAAAGCCGGTCTTTGGGATAGTGTCATGATTAATGATCTGAAATATTACGAAGGTAGTGTGCAAAAAATCGACCGCATACCGGCAGATTTGAAAACACTTTACTCCACTGCATTTGAAATCAACCCACGTTGGTTAGTTGATGCTGCCAGTCGTCGTCAGAAATGGATTGACCAAGCGCAATCGCTCAATCTTTACATTGCTGAAGCTAACGGCAAGAAACTTGATGTTACCTACAGAATGGCTTGGTATCGCGGTTTAAAAACCACCTATTACCTGCGCGCAATGTCAGCCACCACAACTGAAAAATCAACAGTAAACAGTGGCACATTAAATGCTGTCTCGTCGGGATTAGGTTCGGGTTCTGAATCTGCAGCCAGCGCTGCTGCCGAAGTACCCCAAGCCTGCTCAATTGATGATCCGGATTGTGAAGCTTGTCAGTAAATACACAATCGAAGTAAAAATAAAAAGCTTAACTATTTTTGTGAAGCGATAAGAAAAATAAAGAATAAAAAAGATTATCAAAGAGGTCTAAACAATGTTGAACTGGGATGAGTTTAATGCCGAAGAAAATGCAGCACCTTCTACTGGTGCTGCCAACAATACTGCTGCAGAGCACTTTGCCGAATCGGCTCCAGCACCTATTACTGAAATAGCAGAAATAGCTGAAACAGAAGAGCTTAGCGCTCCAGAAGTTGAAGTTATCATTGAAAATACAGACGATACGAGTCAAGAAACTCGATTATCATCTGATCAACTTAATGCTATTGAGCAAGCCAAAGCCGCTGTAGAGAAGCTGGACCCTAATGCCGGCAATGAAGAATTAGCCGTCTCAGCGGGACGTGTAGCCGTTGATGATAAACGCATGATCAACTGTCGCGCTGACTTAAACCAATTGGTCCCTTTTAAATATGACTGGGCTTGGCAAAAATACCTTGATGGCTGCGCAAATCATTGGATGCCACAAGAAATTAACATGAATGCTGATGTCGCTCTCTGGAAAACAGAAGATGGCTTAACAGATGATGAACGCCTAATTGTTCAGCGAAATTTGGGCTTTTTTGCTACGGCAGATTCCTTGGTTGCCAACAATCTAGTATTAGCTATTTATCGTTTGATAACCAATCCTGAGTGTCGTCAATATATTTTACGTCAAGCCTTCGAAGAAGCCATTCATACTCATGCCTATCAGTACTGCATAGAATCACTGGCAATGGATGAGGGTGAGATTTTTAATATGTACCACGAAGTGCCTTCGGTTGCGAAAAAAGCATCTTGGGGACTGAAGTACACGAAAGAAATTACTGACCCAACTTTTAACACAGGTACGCCGGAGACTGACAAAATGTTGTTAAAGAACTTGATCGCCTTTTATTGCTGTTTAGAAGGGATCTTTTTCTACTGCGGCTTCACTCAAATTTTATCCATGGGGCGCCGCAATAAAATGACCGGAACTTCAGAGCAGTTCCAGTACATTCTGCGTGATGAGTCCATGCATCT
Organism: Gammaproteobacteria bacterium; assembly: GCA_029246545.1. Classification (GTDB taxonomy): domain Bacteria; phylum Pseudomonadota; class Gammaproteobacteria; order Pseudomonadales; family Pseudohongiellaceae; genus UBA5109. The sequence goes on along the minus strand of JAQWMX010000018.1, from coordinate 46,588 downwards.
GAATTTTGGTATCGACATGATTAACCAAATCAAACTTGAAAATCCTCACCTTTGGGATGAAGACATGAAAGAGCAGGCTACCCAGATGATTCTGGAAGCTACTCAACTGGAAATAGAATATGCCCGCGACACTATGCCACGTGGCGTTCTCGGGATGAATGCAGCGATGATGGAAGATTACCTGCAATTCATCGCCAACCGACGTCTTAATCAGTTGGGCTTGAACGAGCAGTTTACTGGTGCGCAAAACCCATTCCCTTGGATGTCTGAAATTATGGATTTGCGTAAAGAAAAGAACTTTTTTGAGACGAGAGTTATCGAGTATCAAACCGGCGGAGCTCTTAACTGGGATTAGGGTTAGAGCTAACGAATAAAGCAGCATTTTTTAATACTCAGGAGAAGGCGATGACTGACAAAAAAGAAGTAGAACAAAACGCTGAACAAACCCTGATAACATTGGATCAGCTGAGCCAGACTTTGGAAGTTATGTCTCATGTAGTCGACAGGCTGAAACAACACCTCAGCAGACAGCTTTCACTCAATGCAGAATTATTTCAAGACGAAGAAAATCTGAAAAAGGCTGAGGCTGAAGAACGCGTTGAGGCCAGTAAGAAACTACAAGAAAAAAGCTTTGTAGTTGAAATCACACAACAAGAGCTCGAAGAAGGTTCTGACAAAAAAACTGTTCACTAAGCTAGATAATAGTAAATGCTTGCCTTTCAAGCCTTGTAAATGGCCCTGTGTCTGTCGTATGTTACTGATTTTGAATCTTCGACGCAGGACCGATTTATGAAACACACGCTCTATAAGACCCTATTCGCCTTTCTATTTACCGCCCAACTTTTTATTGGTCAAATAGCCTTTTCTCAAGTTAATCAACTAGATAATCAAGACATTGCTTCTTTACGCGAAGATCCTGATAACCTACTAGTTCAAATTCAAACCTCTATGGGCACTATGATTTTGGAATTATTTCCCAAAGAGGCACCAGCAACTGTCGCAAATTTTATTGAATTAGCGCAAGGTCAAAAACCCTTTCTTGATCCAGAGTCAGGAACGATGGTTACACGCCCTTTTTATGATGGCTTAATTTTTCATCGTGTCATCGACGGTTTCATGATTCAAGGTGGTAGTCCAACAGGTATTGGTAATGGAACTCCGGGGTTTTCGTTTCAAGATGAAATCAATGCTCGTAGTTTAGGTCTGGATAGAATGGTGGCAATAGATGAAGAAGGTACTCCTCATCCTTTTCTTAGGATAGCTTCACAATCGCAATTTCAATCTGTCATTCTTGAACCCCTCTTTGACGAAATGAATATCAACTCTCAGGAAGATATAGAAAATAATTACGAGGTTATTGAAGACAGAATCAATAGTTTAACGGTCTTAGATGTTTATGAAAACCAAGGCTATGAATATACACAAACCCTTACCTCTAGAATGCCGGTTAGAGGTGTTATTGCTATGGCAAATTCTGGGCCTAATACCAACGGATCACAATTTTTTATCAATTTAATTGATACTGAGTGGCTGGCGGGTAAACATACTGTTTTTGGTAGAGTTCGACAGGGTATGGATGTACTTGATGCCATCGGCGCCACACCAGTTGATGAACAAGATCAGCCTATAGAAGAAGTTCAGCTAATTCAGGTAACAATTCTGGAATAACTAGCAGTCTCGAAACGGGAACAATAATTTGGATAATAATTCTGAAAATTCCAGTACTAATCACAGTAACAACATTGTTTGGCACGAAAGCAGAGTCAGCCCGGAGTTTCGTCAGGAAGTCTTTGGACAACAAGGTTCGACACTTTGGTTTACTGGCCTAAGTGGTTCAGGTAAAAGCACCTTAGCATTCACCCTGGAACATATGCTGGTTCAGGAAAAATTTAAAAGCTATGTCTTAGACGGCGACAATATACGTCATGGCTTAAATAATAATTTGGGTTTTAGTGATGCAGATAGAGAAGAAAACATTCGGCGCGTCGGTGAAGTCTCAAAACTTTTTGCAGATGCTGGATTAATAGTACTCTCCAGTTTTATTTCCCCTTTCAAAAAGGGCCGACAACTGGTCAGGAAAATTCATGAAGATGCAGGTTTAAACTTTCTAGAAATCTTTATAGATACACCATTAGCGGTTTGTGAAGAACGCGACCCTAAACAGTTATATGCCAAAGCCAGGCGTGGTGAAATTCCACACTTCACTGGCATCAGTTCACCTTATGAAGAGCCTGATGATGCTGAGATTATTATTCCTGTTTCTAATTCACCAGAAAAAAGTTCTCAGCAAGTTTTAGAATACCTAAAACAGCACAAAATAATTAAATCGTAAACAATTAAGCGCTAAAAATTTCGCGCCGATATGGCGGCAACGAATCAAGAATTGATGTGCCGTAACGCCGATTTAATAAGCGTTCATCCAATATGGAAATTTTCCCGCTATCACTTTCACTTCTTAATAAGCGACCACTGGCTTGAACAAGCTTCATTGCCGTTTCGGGTATTGAGATTTCCGCAAAAGGATTTTTGCCTTGATCCTTCATCCATTGTCCTAAAGTCACATCAATAGGATCATCAGGTACTGAGAAAGGTAATTTAGCAATTACTACATGTGTACAATAAGCATCCGGTAAATCTATGCCCTCACTCATGCTGGCTAGACCAAAAATAATGCTCTTTTCGCCTTTATCTATAGATGATTTATGTAAAGAGATTAATTGTTGTTTAGGGTAGTCATCTTGCGACAAAATTTCTTCTCTAAAATCAGTTTCCAGGCCCTCTAAAACTTCTAACATCTGCCGCCTAGAGCTAAATAAAACCAACGCACCCCTATCTTCATCTAACATTTCTGGTAAACAAGAGATTATGGCTTGAGTGTGTGCTGAACTATCACCAGCATCAAAACCTTTTTGCGGAATACGTAGCACTCCCGCTTCGGCAAAATTAAATGGGCTTCCGATGCGACTAAAATTACTTCCTTCTGGTAGACCTACCCGCATACTCAAAAAATCAAAACTATTAAGCGCACTCAATGTTGCAGAGGTTAGAACTGCAGCGAAACATTCATCCCAAAGTTTTTCACTCAATGCATCTGCCGCTAATATTGGACTACATGAGAGACTGATTTCTAATTCATCCTGAGTTTTAATAAAAGTCAGCCAGCGAGCTTGCGGCATGTCTGCACTTTCATCCTGATTTGCATAATGAAACAAAAGCATAAGGCTAGCCTCACATCGAGCCTGAATGCTACCTAATCCGGGGTACCAAGCCTCTGCCATTGTTGAATCAATCTCTCCGCCTTTGTTTTCCATGCACTGACGAACTTTATTCAAAATTTTATCTAAAGTTTGGCCTAATTGTGAAAAACATAAATATAGAATGCCGCAAATTTCACGTAATTCAGAGTCCACTACTCCCCTTTCAAAAGTATGTAAGCTTTGATTCAATTCCGATTGCATTTGTTCGGTATGAAATTGTTCAAACAATAAATAAGCGTCGTTTAATTTAAGCCTTGCCTCTAGGCTTTCTGCATCTGCTTTTTCAAATAATGCTTTTAATTCTGAGCCCGCTTGTTGCAGCAAACGATTAAACAAACGTTTAGATTGGTCTAACCAACTGAGTGAAGATCTTAGTTGCACGTAGTGGGAAAAATGTGACAAGCCTTTTGCCGATAAGTGATGAGCTTCATCGAAGATATAAATAGTATCCGCTGGATGCGGCAATATAGCACCACCACCAAGACTTAGGTCAGCCAGCACTAAGTCTTGATTAGCGATAATACAATCACTTTGTTGAAGTAGTTCGCGGCTTTTAAAAAAGTAGCAAGATCCAAAGTTGGAACAACGACTGCCCGAGCATTGTCCATGCTCAACTGAAACTGCTCGCCATTCTTGATTATCTAAGGTTTCTTTCCAATCATCTCGATCTCCCTGCCAACGCTTTTCACCTAGCGCACCCATCATTTCCTGGTAAACTTCCTTGTCCAATTGTGAGGGGTCATCGAGCTCCAATCCATATAAGTCTTGAATAGCTTCCTGGCTGCTGTTCATTTTTAACAGGTTTTCCAATTTGGACAGGCATAAATACCGCCCTCTACCCTTTGCCAATAAACACGAAAATTCCATATCAGTATTAGCTTTCAACTCGGGAATATCTTTAAACATTAATTGTTCTTGCAAGGCTACAGTTGCCGTGGCAATCACCACTTGCTTACCCAGAGCTTTTGCCAAAGGCAATACTGCAATTAAATAGGCAATGGTTTTACCCGTACCAGTGCCCGCCTCTACTACGCATAATGGTGATGAAGTTGAAAAGCGCTTGCCCTCTTCATCCAATTCAATAGTTGATATAGTTTTAGCTATCTCGGCAATCATCAGTTTTTGCCCGTAGCGAGGTTTTAAATTTCGGTTTTGAAGAAATTGAGAGTAGTAGGACTGAATATCCTGTTTGACCTGATCTGAAATCATAGTGGGCTCATGCAGAAAGTAGGCTCATTCAGACAAGAAGCTATTAAACAGATTTTGCAATAACTGGATTTGCATACATTGCTAACAAGTAAGGTCTCAGTTTGATTGGCATTTTTGCTAATCGAGCATGAAAATTAAGCTTTAACTGTTCGATGTCGGTTTCACTCATATTAAATATATTCACCAAGTCGACAGTATTTTCTTGATCAGGTTTAAGCTCAAAATATGCAAAATAATTACTCGGGTGCAGGTTATAATTTTTAATTATTTGAGTTTCGATAATTCCAGCAACTTCTTCAGCCGTAACTTCATTCTCTAATATTAATGGCTCACCAAAAGCGACATGAATACCTCCTTTATCCCCGATCATCCCTGCCAAAATACTTTGTACATCTGAGTTTTCATTTTTTTCGAATTTACCGACTGCATCTATCGCGAATAATTCTTCTGCCTTATATTCATCACAAGGATCCAAACCATAAGAAATTGCTACTGGCACTATATGTAAAGCATTGATGGCTTCTGCTAAGGGCATTTTCTCACTTTTATCACGTTTCGCCAGATGCAGCATTTTTATGATAGCCGACTCTGTTTGATCCAGGCCATTTTTAGCTCGCCCTTCACGCTGTGCTAACCAGACATTTTCACCCTGCTCGATAGAATAATGGATGTATGCAGATAAACGCTTACTTTCTTTTAACTTTTCTCTTCCTTGCACGCCACGCTTAACCAAAAAACTCTTATTAAGACGCATTAAATCGGATAAAAAAGGCCGTTTTAATAAATTATCACCGATCGCGATCTGTAATGTTTTAAAGCCTTGATGATATAACATGTAATTCACCAGGGCCGGATCCATAGTAATATCCCGATGATTACTGATGAACAAATAAGGCCTAGAGGAATCTAAATGTTGTAGCCCATCATGGCTTAAACTAGTTGTAGTTTTTTCAATTAAATTATCCAGATATTTTTCGATAATAATTTGCACATCATTGATAGTTTCGATATCAGCTGTTTCTTTGGCTAAATGCTTTTGTACTATCTTTCTGACAACTCCAGGAAACCAGGCATGCCATCGAGGATAGCGGTATCCAGCTATCGCTGTGCTAAATTCCGGATCAGAAATTAAGGAGTCAACAACCGGCCTTACTTCGTGGTCAAGATAGGGTCTGATATCTTCAAAATCTTGCATATGTAAGGAAGAGCCTTTGAGTTATATTATTTAGCTTCAGACTTATTTTAAACCAGAGCCGTCTGAAAAGCCTAAGCATCATCCATAATCTAATCAATTATCAAGAGAAAAATTGCTGCTTTATTTCTACGACCAAAAGAAAACTAAAAAGTAACAAACAAATAATCAACAAAGCCTTGGTATACCAACTATTGACATATTCACCTAACCAGCGCCTTGCACTATTCATATAAAGCAAGAGTGCAGCTAATAATGGCATAAAGAAAGCGCCTGTTACTGAATACATAATGATGACCCAGAACGGTCTTCCTATTAAGAGTACCAGCATTGGGAAAAAACACAGATATAGCAGATAGCCTCGATAAGCTTTAGTTTTACTAATACTTTCAGGGGATTCCAGTAGGTTTTTCTTGTCCTTCACATGATAGAAAAAGTTAGCAAAGAGATAAGGAACACCATGCCAGACCCCAATTATGGAGCTAAAAGCTGCACCCCAGAATCCGACTAGAAAAATCCATTTACCTGGCTCACCTAATACAGGTATTAATTGCTCGGCTATAGTGAGGGCTATGCTAGTTCCAGTTGTCGCCTCGGCGTTAGCGCCGGAAGCAACCAAAATAATAGCGAAGCCAAAAAGCCCGGTTAGGCCATAAGCAATTGCCAAATCAACCCGCATCGTGCCCATTTTTTCTTTGCCCTTCCAGCCCGCCTCCTGCATCCAATAAGAGTAACTCATAACGGTAACACTACCACCTACTCCACCAATGACTCCGAAGACAAAAACCAAACTTCCACTTGGTAACTTTGGTATAAAAATGCCCGCAAGTATTTCCGATAAAGGCGGCATCACCATCACCGCACAAAATAATATGCAAACGAACATCAAGCCGATGAATATTTTCATCACATGTTCCAGAAAGAAATAACCACCATTCCAAACCAGAATTAGTGCCAACACACCATGGATCATGCTCCAAACTTCAACAGAAAACACGGGGAAAATAGTATTGGCAACGATACCAGCCGCTGACATCAAAGCGGCTCCTACCATGACAGTCCAAAACAACAAGTAAGCAGTAAAATACCAGGTCAGCATTTTGGGTAAATCATCTAACCAACCTTCTAACAAGGTCCTGCCTGTGACCAACTGCCAACGGCCAATGCCTTCATTCAGACAGAATTTTAACAAGCTGCCAATAACAACTGCCCACAGTAGAGTGGTCCCATAATTAGCTCCTGCTGCTGAAGCTGCAACAATATCTCCTCCACCCAAACCAGTTGCAGCTACGATTAAGCCGGGACCAGTCTTCTGATAGATTTCCTTGATCTTCATTCAGCTTCAATTTCCAGTTTTTCACAAAGGGAGCCAATATACTGGCTAAGCTGTTCCAACAACAGTTTTTGCTGTGGATTTGCATCTTTCAATTTAGTGCTAATAGTCTGTTTAACATAAGATACTTGAGAGAGACCTTCGGAATCTTCAGTTAAGAATTTCTTCCGACAATAATCTCGCCAAATTTCAAACTCTTCAATAGTCAAACAGTCTAAATAATTTCGACATCGATAACGAAACAACATCTCAGACAAACGTTTATCATGAAAGTCAAAATCTTGCTCTCCTAAACTCTCAGATTTTTCCAGACGGATTTGTGAAAATAGTGATTTATCGTGACCATCAAAAAACCCACCACTATAGAGCATTAAATCTGGGTCTTGCTCTGTTTTAAAATCTGGTTTAAAAACACCATTTAACTTTTCTTGTAAATCTTCTTGTTCAAGTATTTGCTGTTGATGCAATTCACACTGCTTGAGGTCAATCTGAAACTTGGCGTTTATTTCATCAGTAAGTACGCTTAAAGGAGCCAATGCCGGGCATTTATTCACATGCACTGTTTTTAAAGCGATTCTTTCAACACCCTTTGGTAAATCGGTATTTGACGTAAAAATCCGCTCCTTAATACTTTCAATACTATCTCCAAGCCAACTACTAGGGTCACTACTTAAATCATAGACAATGATGCCATTTGAATTGCTTGGATCGAGCATTATTGGGATAACAATTGCCATACAGCCTTTACTAGCAGGATACATCGAAGATATATGTATTAGTGGCTGTGGTTCAGCCAAGTTGAACATTGGCAGAACGCTATTTTTTTTGCGTTTACTATAATAAAAGTCGTAAAGCTTAGGTTGTTTAGTCTTAATTAGTTTCGCAACAGCAATAGTTGCGTAAACGTCAGCCAAAGCATCATGCGCGCCTTCATGAGCGATATTATTTGCGCTAGTAAATTCTTCTAATCTAAAACTGGGTGTACCTTCAGGTTTTGTTGGCCAGTTAAACCCCTCTGGCCTTAAGGCATAGCACATTCTAAGCAAATCAATAATGTCCCAGCGAGAATTGTCATTCTTCCATTCTCTTTCATAGGGGTCATAGAAACAGCGATACAGAAGATGACGAGTAACTTCATCATCAAAGCGCACACTATTAAATCCAGCTACACATGTTTGCGGTTCAGAAAATTCAGCTAATATTTGTGCAGAAAACTCAACTTCAGAAAGGCCTTTTTCAAGAGCAGTTTGGGGGGTAATGCCGGTAACCAAACATGCCTCAGGGTCTGGTAATACGTCTAAAGCGGGACGGCAATAGATTACTAGTGGGTCACCAATAATAGTTAAGTCTTCATCTGTACGTATACCTGCAAACTGGCAGGCACGATCCTTGCGGGGATCACTACCGAAAGTTTCATAATCATGCCAATAAATTGAATTACTATTTGCCAAACTATTTCACCTTCGATTATCCAGATATCAGGCATGTGACCCAGTTAACATTTTACCCTATCCAGACCTTCCGGGTATGTAGTCTTAGCATATAGCAATAAAGTAGACTTACATTGAAACGTGAATTTAAATTAAAAAAACACAAGAAGTACTTTTAAAATATTCGAAAAGAAAAGGTTAAATATGGCGCGCAGATCAGACCACAGCAAGGAAGAATTAAAAGAATTATCCATCTTACATGCCTATGAATTAGTTGAAGAAAAAGGAGAAGCTGGCTTTAAAGCACGCGATATTGCCAAGCGAATGGGCTACACCGTAGGGACCATTTACTATATTTTTGGAAATATGGAAAATCTAAGATTCCATGTTTATGGGGCAATTCTTGACCTTTTTCATGAAGAGATAGCAAAAGGTATTAGCAATAAGAGAAATAAATTAAATTACCATATTAAAAAATATGTACAATTCTCTCAGGATTATCAAAATCTATGGTTGTTCTTGTATGGTCTAGATGACATGACCCAGAATGATATTCCTGACTGGTACTTAGATAAAATTCATAGATTTTTCTGCATGATCGTTGAAGCTCTTCTTCCTCATATCAAACAGAAAAGAAAAGCTCCAAAGGCCGCTCAGACAATTCTGACTAGTATTCATGGCATGTGTATCCTTTCAATTAGAGGAAACCGCGTAAGGGATGGGGAATTCAATCTTGAGGCAATGGCGAAGCATATGATCACTACCTACCTATATGGCTTAAATAATAGTTAGAACTGACCGATACTTTTAAAATCTATAATGCTTTATCGAATCTTTACTAAAATTTTAGAATAGCTAAATTTTAGATCCTTAATTTCTTTTACCCTCCAACAGTAGTAACATCTGCTTTCAATATGTCATCGACTGTTGAGACCAGCATTAATCTGACCGCATGAATTTTCTTGGCGCCCATATTCTTTCAATAAATCAATTCGACACTCAAGATGTGGAGAGACTGTTCTCTATAGCCGATCAAATGCAGCCCTATGCTCACCGCGAATTGAAAACTCGAGTGCTTGAGGGTGCAATTCTTGGATCTTTGTTTTTTGAACCTAGCACTCGAACTCGAATCAGTTTTGGCTGCGCATTCAATTTACTTGGCGGCCAAGTTAGGGAAACCACTGAAATTAAGTCCTCAGCCTTAGCTAAAGGTGAATCGCTGTATGATACTGCGCGAGTAATAAGCGGCTACAGCGATATTATCGTGATGCGGCACACTATGGATGGTTCGGTAGAAGAATTCTCAAAAGCTAGCAGGGTCCCTGTTATAAATGCCGGTGATGGATCGGCAGAACACCCTTCTCAAGCTTTGCTAGACCTCTATACAATAAAAAAAGAATTAAACATTGAAGGTGAAATTAATGGACTGAATATTGCCTTAGTTGGTGACCTTAAATATGGCCGTACTGTTCACTCATTATGTAAATTGTTAAAACTCTATAAAAATATTTCTTTTACTCTTATATCGCCTAGTGAACTTAAAATGCCAAAAGACATTGTGGACGATTTACTAAAATCAGGCCATGAAGTAAATGAGACAGAAAACATGGAAACTGGTCTGGGGGATAAACATTTGGTTTATCTAACTCGTATTCAAGAAGAGCGTTTTAACAACCAAGAAGAAGCTAATACTTATCGTGGTAGATTTAGACTTAATCAATCTATTTATACAGCCCATTGCGAACCTGATACTGTCATCATGCACCCTTTACCTAGAGACTCCAGAGCTGAGGCAAATGAATTAGATAACGATTTAAATCAGCACCCAAGTCTGGCAATATTTCGGCAAGCCGATAACGGTGTGCTTATTCGTATGGCTTTATTTGCACTTACATTAGGTATAGAAAAAGATATTCACCTTACCAGCAATAAAGTTAACTGGTATACCGATAGAAGATTTTAAACAGGAGCTCCTCATGGAAATATAAGATTTACTCAAAATCATGATCGACAAAGAAGGTTCTGACCTATTCTTAACCACTGGTGCGCCACCAAGTATGAAAGCTCATGGCAAGCTATCGCCAATGACAGAAAAATCATTGCCTGAAGGTTATACCAGAAAAATCGCCAATCAGATTATGAGTGAAGATCAGCGTAAAGAGTTTGAAGAAAAACTGGAAATGAATCTGGCTTTAATGGAAGAAGGAATAGGACGTTTTCGTGTCAATATATTTGTACAACGTAATGAAGTCGGCTTGGTCTGTAGACGCATCGTGTCTGATATTCCAGATTACAAAAAGTTAGGGCTGCCCGATATTTTGCCAGAACTGATGATGCAAAAAAATGGACTCATTTTATTTGTTGGGGGAGCCGGTTCAGGCAAATCGACGTCTCTGGCTTCCTTGATTGATTACCGAAATCAGAATTCAGACGGGCACATCATTACCATCGAAGACCCAGTTGAATTTGTCCATCCTCATAAAAAATCTCTTGTGAACCAACGCGAAGTAGGCGTAGATACTTTATCTTATGAAGAAGCTTTAGAGAACACTTTACGTCAAGCTCCTGACGTTATTCTCATCGGAGAGATACGTACCCAAGAAACGATGGAGCATGCCTTGGCTTTTGCTGAAACCGGCCACTTGTGTATATCCACTCTTCACGCTAACAATGCCAATCAGGCATTAGATAGAATTATTAACTTCTTTCCAGAGGAGCGGCATAAACAACTTTATCTTGATCTGGCAATAAATCTTCGTGGTTTTATATCTCAACGTCTGGTGAAAACCCCAGATGGCAAACGCGCCGCTGCAATAGAAATTTTACTGGGAACACCACGTGTTGCTGATTTGATCAAAAATGGCAAAGTAGAAGAAATCAAAGATGTCATGGAGAAATCAGAAGGTGTCGGAATGAAAACATTCGACAATGCCTTGTTCCAATTATACTGTGATGGAAAAATATCAATGGAAGAAGCCCTGAAAAACGCTGATTCAGAAAACAATCTGCGCCTGAAAATTTCTCTTTCTGAAAGTGAACGAGGCGAAGGTGTAAGTGATGAAGAAGCGACTGGAGGACTGTCGCTATCGCCCAAACTGGAGGAAGATTAAGCAGTTAATCTTTAATAATTATAAATACAATAACGTTTTGAGCGCAGTCGATAATTTAATGTTCTCGGGTGGCATGGAATTCCAGTTCAGGCCAGCGCTCTTCAGTTAAGCTCAAATTGACTCTCGATGGAGCAAGGTAAGTTAAGTGGCCGCCTCCATCAACAGCAATATTTTCTGCAGCCTTACGCTTAAATTCATCTAGTTTTGCGTTGTCATCAGAGCTTACCCACCGCGCTGTATAAATACTAATCGGCTCATAGATGCAATCAACCTTATATTCATCCTGCAGGCGATAGGCCACCACATCAAATTGCAGAACGCCCACTGCCCCTACGATTAGGTCATTATTCCTCGAGGGCATAAAAACTTGGGTAGAACCTTCTTCTGAGAGCTGTGTAAGACCTTTTTTTAATTGCTTAAGCTTGAGTGGGTCCTTCAGGCGAATACGCTTATAGAGCTCTGGTGCAAAATGTGGAATGCCCGTAAATTGCAGGTCTTCTCCAGTCGTAAATGTATCACCAATCTGAATAGTGCCATGATTATGTAATCCCAAAATATCACCGGATACTGCATATTCAGCTTGCTCACGATCACCTGCTAAAAATGTCACAGCGTCACTTACTTTAATCTCTTTACCTATCCTCACGTGTTTCATCTTCATACCCTTGGTGTATTCACCTGAGCATACTCGTAAGAAGGCAATACGATCACGGTGTTTAGGGTCCATATTGGCCTGAATTTTAAACACGAAAGCACTAAAACCAGGTTCTAGTGCTTTTACCGTACGTGATTGCGTGTCTCGGTCTTGTGGGACTGGCGCCCATTCAACAAAGTCATTCAACATTTCTTCAACACCAAAATTCGCCAGTGCAGAACCAAAAAACACTGGGCATTGTTTACCAGATAAATAAGCATCAATATCAAACTTATGGCTCGCTCCTCGAACCAGTTCAATTTCTTCCTTAAAGTCTTCGGCATAAACACCTAGATAATCTGTAGCTTCTGCGCTTTCTAACCCATCAATAACTTTAACATTTCTAATTTCACTATCCTGTCCGTGCTCATAAACATGGATAGTGTCGGTATAAAGGTTATAGATACCTTTCAATTCCTTACCCATACCTAGAGGCCAATAAATTGGCGCGCATTCAATTTTGAGTACATCTTCTACTTCATCCAACAGCTCTATTGGATCTCTGGTGTCTCGGTCTAGCTTATTGATAAAAGTAAAAATCGGCGTATCTCTTAAACGACATACTTCCATTAATTTTATCGTTCTCGTTTCTACTCCCTTCGCTCCATCTATAACCATCAACACTGAATCCACAGCTGTTAATGTTCTATAGGTATCTTCAGAGAAATCTTCATGGCCCGGGGTATCTAGTAAATTGACAATTCTATCCCTGTAAGGGAATTGCATTACCGAAGAGGTAACAGAAATGCCCCTTTCTTTTTCCATGCCCATCCAGTCAGAAGTAGCATGTCGATCTGATTTTCTACTTTTAACCGTGCCAGCTTTTTGGATAATTCTGCCATATAACAGCAATTTCTCAGTAATAGTGGTTTTACCAGCATCAGGGTGAGAAATAATTGCAAAAGTACGCCGCTTGCCTACTGCAGCTGTGATATCGGCCATAAAGGGGTCCTGACAATAATTAAAGGGTAGTTAATAAAATAGGAACATAAAAGACTTTAGCTTTAAGCTAATGCAACACATCTTTCCCCTTGGGTGCCTCACTTGAATACATTGGGTCTAATATCTGATAGCGCTTAACCATGATGAGGTCATGTTGACAGATTTCTATAAACTCACCATTAACTCGAATAGCCACTTCATCTAGCATAACGCAGACCACATCATCATCTTCAGCATCAACAATAATTCCACGTTTGTAACCTTCCAAAGTATTCAGACTTACTTCTGTGCCTAGTTCGAGATTAGGAAAGACTTGTTCAGTACCGCTTGCTTGAGCCAGAATTTCTTCACAAGATTGCACCACGCCAAATCCAGCAGCAGCAACAATCTGCACAATTTCTATAGTTTCAGGATCATTTAAATCAACTCTGACAGTTTCTCCAGGTGGCAACTGACCTTCACTTTGTTGCTTGCTAATCAATTTTAAGAAGAGATTAATATCTTCTTCATTCCATTCAAGCACTTCTTCACTTTGAGCACTCTCCAAATCACTAGCAAAACTGAAAATATCAGTTTCAATGACATGCTCAAGGCGCTCTTCTCCTTGGTTAAAGGGAACAACCATAGTGACCATACAAAACCCATCACCGTTATCTGAGCTCAGGCGCCATAAGAAAGGAATGTTTTGATCAATATCTATCATTTATCTACTTGAATAATTAGCCACTAGGGCAAAGGATTTAAATCAACTTAATTAGCTTGCAAGTATAGCATTGGAAAATTAGCAAGCCCTACGATTTCTGAGAGATATTGCCGTTGATACTCAAAATTTATAATCCACAAGATTAATGAATCTTTTACCTAATCTTTAGCTAAGATTTACCAAATCTTTTTCTCCACAGCTTTTGTGGATAACTTTGTGAATAACATTAGCTGAAACGCTATGGTTTAAGTAAATACCTAAACTAAATACAAATTGGTTAAATATTGATCAATTAAATAGGTATATATTTCAATAGCTTACAACTAATAAAAGAAATTCCTAGTTTTACCCCTAATTTTATAGGGTTTTTAAACGCTCGGTGAGATATGTGCATAAAAAAACGTACTTAAACCAAATAAAAATTTTTGAAAGTTTTTTATGCTAGAAATAAAGGGGTTTTTCTCGCTCTTAGAAGAGCCTATTCTGCGATAATTCTCAATAATTGTTCATAATCGGTCAGACCATTAAATATTTTCTCAATACCATCTTGTTTCAGGGTTCTCATACCATCAAGAATACATTGCTCTTTCATATCTTCCAGGCTGGCTCTTTGATAAATCATATTTTGTAATTCGTGAGTTCCGAGTAATAATTCATGCACGCCGGTTCGACCACGATAGCCGGTATCCCCACATTTATCACAACCCACCACCCACATAAGCTCAACTGTATCCCGTCAGCACTAGTTGGACCAATTAGCCTGATTGCTTAAGAGATAGTTTTAGTAAAGGGCTCATCTTCTTTTAAATTTATTAGCTGTATCACACCTAATAAAATATCGTCTTTAATGGGAACAACCAGCATTGACTTGAAGAACAGTCCCTGAGATTCACTAAAACTCTTGTCCCATTGAAGTCTAGGATGAATATCTTCTAGAGAGGCACTGTCATAAACATCTGTTACCAATATCGGACGCTGACTTAAGGCGACATAGCCCGCAAGTGACGTTGCAGTAAATGGTACTTTGATTTCAATATCTTGACCCTTCTCAGAACCAATGCCACCCATAAAACTAGCAGCTATTTCTTTTCCATTATCAACACTTTGAAATATTGTAAACAATTTAGCGTTAAACAAATCAAGGATAGTCCCCTCAATTTGCTTCATAGATTTTTTTAGATTTTTAGATTTTTAGATTTTTTAAGACTTTTATGAATAACAGCAAGACTACGCACGAAACCATCTTCCATTACGGAATCAGGCTCTTTAGCAGAGTTTTCTTCAGTCTTCTTGTCAGCTACATCAGTATCCATAAGGTTTAACTTTTTGATTATCTAGACTACTGCATAAAACCGTATGCATAAGCTTTATGGTAGTATTTAACCTCTATTGTAAGCATAAGTATCTCGCTACGCCATGCCTTTAAGAAAAACAACAAAGTCATTGCAATTAACTACACCATTAATCTCCATGGCTTTCATATTAGGTACTTTGTTGAATCATACTGCTTTAGCTGAAACTTACCCAGAATTAAGCCTTGAACAAGAGAATTGGATTGGCCAACAAATATTTAATAATGAATGCGCCATGCAAATTTCTTGTCTAACTGCTTGGAATCTTGGTGAAGATTTTCCGTCTTTAGGTATAGGACATTTTATTTGGTATAAAGAAAATCAACGTGAGATTTTCGAAGAAAGTTTTCCTGAATTGTTAGCGTATTTTGAAAGCCAAAATATCAGCATTCCTACCTGGATAGAAAATTCAAATCATGAATCTCCTTGGCAAAATAGAGATGAATTTAATGAAAAATTTTCAGGCTCAGAATTATCAAAATTAAGAGGTCTACTGGCCGATACTTTCCCTCAACAAACTGCCTTTATCATTCAGCGTTTTGGAGCGGCTTTAAATAGAATGATAGCAATATTGCCAGAAAATGAAGTTAGCAATATTGAAGACAAATTTTACAAGATAGCTAATAGTAACCTTCCCTATGGAATGTATGCCTTGATCGACTATGTGAATTTTAAAGGCGAAGGCATTTCCCTTAATGAACGATATGCAGAACAGGGTTGGGGCTTATTACAGGTCTTGGAGAAATTGCCTGATAACAGTGAAAACATCTTAGAAGACTTTATAATATCTGCTAAAACTGTTCTCCAAGACAGGGTGTCGAACGCACCACCACTAAGAAATGAACAACAGTGGTTACAAGGTTGGCATAAACGGATTGAAACTTACTTACCGGATCCAACAGCATTAAATTTGTAGGGAAAATATGACTTTTGAAAGAAAAAATATTCGTGACATGGAAGGGTATACCCCTGGTGAGCAACCAAAATCTACTGATATTGTTAAGTTAAATACTAACGAAAACCCATTTGCACCAGGTCCTGCGGTGCAAAAAGCACTTTCTGAAATCAAAACAGATGACTTAAGGTGTTATCCGCAGCCCACTGCTCTTGAATTACGCAAAGCTATCTCAGCGCATCACGATATTGAAACAGAATCCATCATTGTCACTAATGGTGGTGATGAACTTTTACGTCTTGCAATCAGTACTTTTGTTGAAACTGATGAAGCAATAGCAGTTGCTGAGCCGACTTATACTTTATATGAGGTTCTTGCTCAGGCTCACGGGTGTAATTATTTAAGATTCAAATTAAATGATGATTGGTCATTACCAGAAAATTTTGCTCAAACTTTAAATAATGCTAATGCAAAGATGTGCCTACTGCCGAATCCACATGCTCCTTCAGGTACTTTATTACCCGTTGAGGAATTAGCGGCTCTAGCCAATGAATTTATAGGGATTTTGTTAATTGATGAAGCTTATATAGATTTCGTTGATCCAAGCCTGAATCATGATTGCATTAAGCTCATCAATGATTTCGATAATGTCTTGCTGTTAAGAACTTTCAGCAAAGGTTACTCTCTAGCAGGCTTGCGTATTGCTTACGGTATAGGGCCCTCTTCCTTAATTTATCCTATGCAATCAAAAACCAAAGATAGCTACAATACTGACTTTATAGCGCAAAAACTTGCTCAAGCTGCCTTGGAAGACCAAGCCTATGCGAAAAAGGCTTGGGACTTTGTGAGAGCCCAAAGGGCCATGCTTAAAGATGCTTTAGCTGAGTTAGGGCTGACTAGTGTTGAAAGTCAAAGTAACTTTTTACTGGTAAGTGTTCCCGAACCAATAAAAGCCGAAGAACTTTATAAAAGTCTAAAACAGCATGGCATATTAGTAAGACATTTTAATCATGCAGGACAAGAAAATTATTTAAGAATGACTGTAGGCAATACTAATGAAAACCAACTTTTGCTATCAACCCTAAAACAATTGCTAGCAGAATAATAAATAGATCGCATCTCAATTGGCTAAACGAAAATTAAAACTTAGTAAAAAAAACCGCAATACTATCTCTGGCGTGATGGTCGGCTTTGCCTCACTTTACGCCATCAGTATCTATATGGACATTTCTCGGCAAGAACTGCGCAGCTTTTTAATATCGACTTTACTATTCTTTGGCGTGATTCTAGTACTAGCTATTTTATGCATTACTGCCATTAAGGGCCTCATTAAATTAAATAAAAAAGTTAGTTCTAAAATAGAAGAAAAAAATCAATCTAAAGACAAAGAGTAAAGCCAAGCATCTTCCCTACCCTTTTCAATTGGGTAGTATGCTTTTCTAATACCGCTTCGTTTGAATCCAAATTTTTCATAGAGTTTAATTGCTTTAGCGTTGGAGGAACGGACTTCCAATAAAAGTGATTTTTGATTTTTCTGTTTAACAACATTAATAAGTTGCTTTAAGAAATTAGTGCCTAATCCCTTACTCTGATTTTGCTTCTTAATAACAATGTTTAGAAGATGGCTTTCATCAAGCACAGTATGAATTACTGCATAACCAAGAACTGCACTTTCATTTATGGCACCAACATTCATAGTACTAAGTACAAAAGAATTATCGTTAGGAGAAAAGAATGATTGCTGAATAATTAAGGGACTCCATGCAAAATCTCCTGCTTTTTTCACAAGTTGTGCTACTTCATCAAGTTCGGATTGCTGCATCAAACGACAAATATAATCTGACATAACTAAACTCTATGTCTCAGAGCCTAGATGCTCTTTTTTAATTGATGCCAGACTTCACGTTTTAATTGGGGCATTTTCAACATCTCGTCAAGGCTTCTGCATACGGTGAGTTCATAGTTATTGCCAGCATCAACAAATGGCGCAATTTTTTCTCCCATCAATATAAACCGTTTAAAGAGAAACTTTCCTTTTAGTTGCTCTAAATAAGCAGCTAATGAAGCTTTAGCTGCATTGCCATCTTTTTCTATATGCATTGCTTCACTGAAAGGCCAACTAAAAGGCTGAATTTCCAAGTTCAAATTAACGCCTTCACTATATAAGGAGTTGAAAATATTAATGAATAATTGTTTCTGAATCGCGCTCAAAGAGCTGCTTGTATGTATATAAGGTAACAAAATCAGCACCAATACATCATCATTAACATGAATCATAGCTAGCTTAAATCTTACTTCCTCACTTTCGCCTTCTTTTTTATCACTAGTTTCTGTAACTGTTGGTTGAGTAGCTTCTGAAGTTTTCTGAGGTTTAATAGAGACTGGTAAAGGTTTGTTTATTGATGTATTTTTAAACTCTACTTTTAAATCCTGCTCTTTTTTAAAGCTCTCAGGCCATACACATTGATCCGACTCTTTAGCCGCTGGCAATACATAACGAGGGAAATACGATTGTATTCCCATACTGTTTAGATATTCCTGCCTGGTGGTTTCGTCCATAATTACTCTATGAAAATTCAGAGTCAGATTACTTTAGCTAGCAAGCTTGTCATTAGCTTCCTCAGAAAGCCATAATGCCTCAAGCTCTTACTTACAACAAGCAAGAGTCTGATACCCAAGATACGATTTATGAATAGAAAAATAATCCATTGCGATTGTGACTGTTTTTATGCGGCCATTGAAATACGTGATGATCCAGCTTTACAAGGTTTACCTGTTGCTGTTGGTGGCGACCCAGGTAAACGTGGTGTTATTGCAACTTGCAATTATGAGGCACGAAAATATGGGGTACATTCGGCCATGGCTTCTGCTACAGCACGGCGCCAGTGCCCAGACTTAATTATTATTCCTCCCAGCAAGAACAAATATAGTGAAGCCTCTAAGCAAATGCATAATATTTTTAAGGACTATACCTCTTTAATTGAGCCCTTATCCCTTGATGAAGCATTCCTGGATGTAAGTGAAAGTGAAAAATGTAAAGGCAGCGCAACTCTTATAGCTGCTGAGATTAGACAAAGAGTCAGAGAAAAAATGCAGATCACCTTATCAGCTGGTATCGCACCTAATAAATTCCTAGCCAAAGTAGCTAGTGACTGGAATAAACCTGACGGCCAATATGTAATCACACCAGATGCAATAGACAGTTTCGTTGTTAAACTACCTGTCAGGAAGATATATGGGGTAGGAAAAGTAACTGCTGCAAAAATGCATAATCTTGGCATTGAAACCTGCAAAGATTTACAAGCTAATTCAAAAACTGACTTGCTTGAGCACTTTGGTAGTTTTGGTGAACGTCTGTACAGTTTAAGTAGAGGTATCGATGAACGACCTGTAGTCAACGAACATCCCAGAAAATCGATAAGTGTAGAACTCACTTATGATAACGACCTACCTAGTCTAAAACATTGTATTGCCGAATTACCTGACCTATTAGATAAATTAGAACAAAGAATTCACCGTTCAAATCGTCAAGTCAGCATTAGGAAATTATTTGTTAAACTCAAATTTAACGACTTTATTGCAACCACGGTTGAACAAGTCGGCCAGGAAATTGAATTACAGCAATTTGAGCAACTATGCCAAACCGGCTTCGAAAGAGGCAACAAACCGGTGCGTTTGTTAGGCTTAGGTATTCGACTCAGAGAAGCCTTAAATTTTTACCAACTACCCTTAGATTTTGAAGAACGCGTTATTAACCAAAACAGATAAATAAACCTGAAATGTCACGATATCGACCACCATCAGCGCCAGTATCCAATTATATTACCCCTGAGGGTGAACGCGCATTAAGTGAAGAACTTGAATACTTATGGCGCAAAGAACGGCCCTTGGTTACTCAACAAGTTTCTGATGCTGCCGCACTCGGTGACCGTTCAGAAAATGCAGAATATATTTATGGGAAAAAACGTTTACGCGAAATTGACCGCAGAGTAAGATTTTTACGAAAGCGTTTAGAATATCTAACAATTGTTGAACAACTGCCCACAAATCAAGCAAAAGTGTATTTCGGTGCATGGGTCGTGTTGATGGATGAGCAAGAACAAAGTTTGAATATCCGTTTGGTAGGACCAGATGAAATCGATCCTAGCAGAAACTACATTAGTATCGATTCCCCGCTTGGTAAAGCCATAATGGGAAAACAGCTTGATGATGAAATAAAATTCCAGAGCCCTTCTGGGATTAAGCACTTTTGTATAGAAAAAATTGAATACCGTAGCCCCTGACAGTAAAGATGAAGCAATCTATGTAACTCTAATTGGCTATAAAAAAGTCCTTGGAACTAGCATTACTATTCCGATGGAAATGCTTAATGCTGCTGATTTAATAGCCCGAATTCACCACCCGAAATCCAGCAAACTGAAACTTCAAATTGTCAGCCTGGATGAGGCTAATATTAAGCTTAATGCAGGGCTTGAGATTCTCTGTAAGAATAAGCTAAGCGATATTGTTAAATCGGACATTATTATACTGCCAGCAATGTGGGGAAACCCGCTGGGGGTGTCAAAAAAATATCCAGAGTTTCTGCAATGGCTGCGTTTAAAGTCACAGGATAAACCCTTGATCTGTGCCGTTGGTACGGGCTCTTATTTCCTTGCAGAAGCAGGCTTGTTAGATCATAAAGTTGCGACTACTCATTGGTATTATTTTGATCAGTTTGAAAAACATTATCCAAATGTGCAGCTTAAACGTGAGCGTTTTATCACTAAATCCGGCAATATTTATTGTACTGGTAGCGTGAATTCAGTACGTGATGTCTTGTTACATATTATTGAGCAACATTATGGTGAACAAGTAGCTAATCAAGTTTCTAGCCATTTCACTCATGAACTGAAATTGTCATATCCATCTAGCTTTTTAAATAGTCCAGGACAAAACTTCCACGATGATGAAGCCATAATTGATATTCAGGAATGGATGCACCAACATTTTAATATCGAAATCAATATGAGCCAGGTAAGTAAAAAATTTGAATTAAGCCAACGCTCCTTAAATCGGCGCTTTAAAAAAGCAACCGGCTTATCACCCATTCAATATTTACAAGAAATCCGTCTCGAGAAGGCCAAAGAGTTATTGAAAACCAGTAACTTGGCGATCGCTGAGGTTGCTTACAATGTAGGCTACCCAGATAGTGCTTATTTTTCCTCATTGTTTAGACGTGTAGTCACGCTCTCACCAGGCGAATATCGTCGCCTAGTGAGAAAGAAAATATTTAAAGTTGATTTATAGTTTGAAGTTCTTCTTGAACTTCAAGAATCTCAAGTGTTTCTAGAGGCTTTTGTAAAGCCCTATCTTGATGCCTTTTCTTTTCATACACACTTTTTATTTGACGTTCTAAGGCATTAAAAGCATCGCGGATTGCGATATAAATATCTTCATGTTCATGTTTGTCGTGTTGGTCATGATTGACCAGAATATCGTGATTGGGAATGACAGCTTCTACACCTACATGAAAAACTTTTCCTTTATGATGATGATTGTGCGGAGATTCCAGAGTGACTCGTAAACTATGTATTTCATCTGTATAACGTTCTAATTTATCTAGTCTTTTTTGAACTGCTTCAGCAACAGCGTCGGAATGATCTATACCTCGAAAAACTACTTTAGTATCACTTACCATAATTATAAGACTCCTTTGTTACTCTAAGGGTTTGAATTTTAGCGGGAAGGTTTTTGCTTCAGAATTAACTCCTCTATAAAAGTGAAAGGGCTAATAAATATACTACTCTTCTAAATAATCCTGTCAAAGATATTTGCTTATTTTTTGATTAAAATTAAATTAGCAATTCAAGCTGTTGATTTAAAAGAATATTTATTCTTGGTGGCACCAATGCCATGGTTCATAGAGCAAGCCATAATCATTGCTTCTAGGAAATGACATCTTAAATGCATAGTCCTCTGCATACCGCTCCAACCAAGCAAACGCAAGTGTAAGCTCAAAGCTTTCTTCTAGGCATTCTGACTCAGGACATGTCAAATCTAAAGCCTTACCACTATGATGCTCACTGTAACCTGGAGCAGCATTAACCTTGAGAATATCATTAATCTTTAAGCCTTTATTCAACTTGTTAAGTAGTAAGTTTTTTTGATATTCGACACTTCTATAAGCAGAAACTAGTTTCAGCTCAATGCCATCCTTTGAAGCTGCTGATTGCATTTTCGTCCAGGATGAAAGAGTCGTCTCTTCCATTGATATTTCCCTATCAAAAATATCAACTCCAGCAGACCTAAGATTCAGGCACTCATTTTGAATTTTTAATTTGCGTTTTTCACCATAAGTAGATGGAATTCCTAATTCCTTATGAATCTCTTCTATCAATTTTTTAAATGCTGTTGACACTTCTTTTCCTTTTAGAAAACCCAATACTTTTAGATGAGCTTACCACGGAAATAATTGGGCTCATTCAAAACGTTCCCAGACTGATTTAATGGATATGAGCGCTCAGAACATAATAGATACACATAATTTGAAATTTAATACTTCCTTTCATTCTTAGAAAGTGTGAATGCAAATACATCTTCATACAAAATAAAATAATTTATGTCCATAATACAATATTTAATGTCTATAATGTTAAAGTAATAAATTTCAAAACCCTTAATATTCATTCTAGTCATTGATTTTAAAACATCTTAGTTTAAAAGAATAAATAGGAAAAAAATGTCGAATTTACCCGTAATTGTTGGGTTTGGCGGTATAAATTCCGCTGGCAGAGCTTCTAACCACTACGCTTACCGACGTATGGTGATTGATAAACTTGAGCAGACTGTAGCGGATCAAACTCTAGTTAACCTTGCGGTCCTAATGGGGCTTGTAAAAATTGAAGGCAGTAAATGGCTCGATGCTCAAGGTAAAGTAATTTCTTTAGATGAGTTTCTAACTTTCAATCGTGAACTTATTCTTAATAGCACTCTGATTCGCAAACTAGAAAATAATCTTTTTGATAGCTCTAATCTCCTACAGCACAGTAATGTTGTTTTAGCGCCAACTGAAGGTGAGAGCTTAAGTTTCACAATTCCAACACGTAAATTACCAAAACAAATTCCCGCAAACTGGCAGGTATCTGCATTAAATGACAAAGTAAGTACGATTGAAGTAAATGGCAATTTAGAAGCCTTGATCTCGGATTCGTATAGTGGCTCCGTGAATTGTGCTGGTCAGTTACCCACGGGTTTTAATCCTGCTGAACTTTACCCCTCACGTAATCATCCTCGTAGTTTACAAATGACTGTTTATGGTGCATCAGATGCACTGTTATCAATGGGCATTGATTGGGAAACTGTCAGAGCTCATGTAAACCCCGATCAAATTGCAGTTTATGCCGGATCTGGTATGAGTCAACTTGATTACAACGGCAACGCAGGCATGTTACAGGCACGTTTACTTGGTAAGAGAGTGACATCTAAACAATTACCGCTTGGCTTTGCTGAAATGCCAGCTGACTTTATAAATGCTTATATGCTGGGCAATATAGGAAAAACAGCATGCAATCTTGGTGCTTGTGCAACATTTCATTACAACCTCAACCAAGCCATCCGTGATATACAAAACGGCACTCATAGAGTTGCGGTTGTAGGCAATAGTGAGGCACCTTTAGTTCCAGAAATTTTCGAAGGCTATAGTGCCATGGGCGCTCTGGCAGATGATGCTAAATTAAAAGCTTTAGATAAATTGGCGGAACCAAACCATCGCCGGGCCTGTCGCCCCTTTGCTGAAAATGTTGGTTTTACTTTAGCTGAATCAGCTCAATTTATAATTCTATTCGATGATACTTTGGCTCTCGAATTAGGCGCCAACATACACGGCTCTGTTAATGATGTTTTTGTTAATGCTGATGGACATAAAAAATCAATTGCGAGTCCTGGAATTGGTAATTACCTGACAGTCGCTAAAGCTGCAGCAGCAACTAAAACTGTTATTGGCGAAGAAGGCCTACGTCACAAAACATTTGTGCAAGCCCATGGCACCGGGACACCTCAAAACAGAGTCACTGAATCTGCAATTTTAAATGATGTTGCCACTCATTTTGGTATCGAAGACTGGCCTATCACTGCTGTAAAATCTTATATAGGGCACTCTATTGCCAGTTCGGGTGCGGATCAACTTAACAGCAGCCTAGGGGTATGGAAGTACGGCATAATTCCTGGAATTCTTAGTAGTGAGGCTATAGCTGAAGATGTGCACAATAAGCAGCTGGATATTTTACTGCAGCATCGAGAAATAGACCCAGAATCCATAGACGCAGTCATTTTAAATGCCAAAGGTTTTGGTGGAAATAATGCCACAGCTTCTGTTTTATCACCAAAGGTTACACATCAAATGCTGACACATAAACATGGTGAAAAAGCTTTATCTGCTTACCAAACAAACAATGAAAAAGTGGCTGAAGCGAGTGCAGCCTATGAAGAACAGAGCAATAGCCATGCAATAAGTCCGATTTATAAATTCAATCACGATGTTCGAACAGGCAAAGATTTAAAGTTTGAAGAAAATAGTATAAAAATTAATGGTGAAAGCCAAAATATTAACCTTCAACTTTCAAATCCATACTCAGACATGTGTGACAAGTAATACCTCAATTGGATAGCGATAAACTAAATAGGTTTAAAAAATGATTAAGAAAAGCATCGACACTAAAGCACCCATAAACGACATTATTGCTTCGCGCTGGAGTGGTGTCGCTTATGACTCAGAAAAGACAGTTAGCCAAGAGCAACTTCTGTCCATTATGGAAGCAGGTCGTTGGGCACCATCTTGTTTCGGTGATCAACCTTGGCGTTTTATCGTTTGTAATAAATCAGAAAACACTGAAGCCTGGCAGAATCTATACGACTGCTTGGCTGAAGGTAATCAACCTTGGTGTGCTAATGCTCCTGTTTTAATAGCCGCTTGTCATGACACGCAATTTTCATTAAACGATAAACCTAATCCCTGGGGTGCATACGATACAGGTGCAGCCTCAGTTTCTATGTGTTTACAGGCAACTGATCTAGGTTTAATGACTCACCAAATGGCAGGCTTTTCTGCCGATTTAATTCAAGAAAAATTTAGCGTTCCAGAGCGCTATCTGCCCATTGCAGTAATGACTATTGGTTATCAAGATTCTGAAGAGAATATTCCTGATGCCTTCAACGAAAGAGAGCTGGCACCAAGAAAAAGAAACCCACTAGGTGAAAACTTTTTTATGGGAAAGTGGGGGTAGTTTCCTCAACGCTAACTATGCCATAGCCTAAGACATCCAAGTTTTGCTTTGATCCTAACTAAACATTGCTGGTTATAAAATATTAACCTTACTAATACTGTTCCCTATTTCACTTCTATCGGTTCAGCCTTATTAATTTTTGCATACCATTCGGCTGGACCTGTTTGGTGAACTGATGTTCCATTCATATCTACCGCTACAGTAACCGGCATATCTTCAACTTCAAATTCATGAATCGCTTCCATACCTAAATCTTCAAAGGCCACTATTTTAGATTTTCGAATCGCTTTCGAAACCAAATAAGCAGCACCACCTACAGCCATCAAATAAACTGATTTATGTTTTTTAATAGCTTCTATCCCAGCTGGACCACGCTCAGCTTTACCAATCATACCCATCAAGCCTGATTGTTCTAACAAATCATCAGTAAACTTATCCATCCGTGTTGCAGTTGTTGGCCCTGCTGGCCCGACAACTTCTTCCCTCACAGGGGCAACCGGGCCGACGTAATAAATAAATTTATCTTTCAGGTCCACACCTTCAGGTAAGGGCTCGCCTTTTTTATACATGTCGATCAGGCGTTTATGTGCCGCATCACGGCCTGTCAGCATTTTTCCTGACAAGAGCAAGGTATCTCCAGGTTTCCAATCTGCTATATCTTTTCGAGTAACTGTTTGTAAATTAACCCGCTTAGCATTTGGTGCTGCTTCCCAAGTTACTTGAGGCCATTCTTCCAATTTAGGGGGAACCAGTTCTGCCGGACCTGAGCCATCTAAGGTGAAGTGAATATGTCTAGTTGCTGCACAATTAGGAATCATTGCAACTGGTTTAGACGCGGCATGGGTTGGGAATTCCTTAATCTTGACGTCTACTACCGTTGTTAA
This sequence comes from Gammaproteobacteria bacterium, assembly GCA_029246545.1. Taxonomy (GTDB): domain Bacteria; phylum Pseudomonadota; class Gammaproteobacteria; order Pseudomonadales; family Pseudohongiellaceae; genus UBA5109. The sequence goes on along the minus strand of JAQWMX010000018.1, from coordinate 20,327 downwards.
ACCACCAATGCCTTGAGCACCAATACCTAGTTGGTTAACCTTCTCCATCAATTCCAAACGTAACTCTTCAACCGTGTTTTGCGGGCCACGTTCACGCAGCTCATCAATATCAATATGATCCATCAATACTTCTTTCGCCATCACCACAGCTGTCTCAGCAGTTCCACCAATACCTATGCCTAACATGCCAGGAGGACACCAACCTCCACCCATAGTCGGAACAGTTTTCAAAACCCAATCCACAATACTGTCACTTGGGTTCAACATGACCAATTTAGATTTATTCTCTGAACCACCACCCTTAGCGGCTAATTTAAATTCAACTTTGTCACCCGGAACAATTTTGTAATGGATATTTGCAGGCGTATTGTCTTTAGTGTTTTTTCTCGCGCCGGCTGGATCACTCACAATTGATGCACGCAAGATATTATCAGGGTGCGTGTAAGCCTGACGCACGCCTTCGTTTATCATCTCATCCAGCCCCATGTCTGCATCCCATTGCACATTCATGCCGACATAAACAAAAATTGCCACCACACCAGTATCCTGACAAATGGGTCTTTTGCCTTCTGCGCACATGCGTGAGTTAGTTAGAATTTGAGCCATTGCATCTTTTGCCGCTGGCGACTCTTCGCGCTCATAAGCTCGATGTACTGCTTGAATATAATCAAGGGGGTGGTAATAAGAAATGTATTGCAGCGCGTCAGCGACACTCTGTATGACATCTTGCTGGCGAATCAGTGTCATGGTGAACTACTCCTTACTCTCTAGCTTTGCTCTAAGATTCTATCGTTATTTTTATTGAGTAACTTGCCGCTACCCCAGTTGCTTAATAACAATATTCTATCATGACTTAGATGTGCTGGAGCTCTGTAGATATGGTTCTGAAATGACTTTAATAATAAAAAGAATTAAGGATCCTGAGATTCAAGATCCTTATTTTAGGCAAGGTTCGTTACTTTAGTTTTGCGGAATTGGCTTTAAATTCGATGCCTGTCTGTTAGTCTCAGGCGGTACTATACGCTTTGTTTTAGAAAACCTTCCCCCTAAAACCAACATACAAGGGGTAAATACCAAAGTAAGTAAAGTTGCAAACAAAAGACCTCCTGCAATAGAACTAGACAACTGCACCCACATTTGAGAAGAAGGCGCACCGATCAAAACGTCTCGCTCAATAAGATTGATAGTTATAGCAAACACCATTGGCAACAATCCTAAAATCGTGGTTGATGATGTCAGCAGTACTGGACGAATACGCTGAGCAACAGTTTCTATAACGGCACGTTTAACCGAATAATCAGTATCTCTTCTAATCTCATTAAAGGTGTCAATTAATACAATATTATTATTCACCACTATACCTGCCAAGGCGATTATACCAACACCACACATCACAATACCAAAAGGTTGACCAGTTAAGGTAAGGAAAATCAGCACACCTGCCGTAGAAAAAATCACAGCAGAAATAACCAAGAAAGACTGGTAAAAGCTATTAAACTGAATCAGCAAAATACCCATCATGATAACTAGGGCAACAGCAAAGGCCTTGCCCAGAAAACTACTAGCCTCAGATTGATTTTCATCCTGGCCAGCAAAGGCAATATTGACTGCAGGATCAATAGAGGACTCTAAAAGCAAGTCTCTCAGCAAACTGCTTTGAGTAGCGGCTAACAAACCATCTTCCACATCAGCTTGAATGGTTAAAGTGCGTGCTCCATCAAGACGATTAATTGTGCCGGTTTTTTGTGAAGTTTCAAATTGCAGAAAATTGCCTATCGGAATCAAACCATTTGGTGTTGGAATATTTAATTGGTTCAACTGCTCCATATTACGATTTTCATCATTAAAACGCAGACGAATATCGAGTTCTTCATCTGCATCATCAGGCTGGTATTCAGAGAGTTTAAGACCTGTTGTTAATAATTGAACAACACTACCAAGGCTGGAAATATCTGCGCCATATCTGGCGGCCTCTTCACGATTAACCAATAATTCCCATTCGATTCCCGGCAATGCACGGGTATCTTCGATATTGGTAAAACCACCTACTTCATTCATAGCATCAAGAATTAGGGCTACTGTAGTGTTAAGCTTTGGGTAATCTATTGAACTCACTTCAAGCTGAAGTGGCTTTCCTGTGGGTGGTCCCTTTTCTTGAGAATTAATATCGATTTGAATACCCGGCACAGTAGCCAGCAAACTTCGCACTACTTTCTCTAATTCCACGGCTGGAGGTCTTAAGTCCCAATCTACAAAATCTAGCTGCACAACACCAATAGTGTCTTCAGTGCCAGCATTCGCACCCTGTCCACCGCCATTGGTTGTTCGTGTATATACTGCATCCAAATAATCCATATTTAGTAAAAGATCTTCAACATTACTCATGATTTGGTCTTTTTCGAATATCGATAAGTCACCTCTAGCATGCACCTGAACTTGGATAAATTCAGGCTCCGTAGAAGGGAAAAATTCAACACCACTACCATACTTGCCAAAAGCAACAAAAGAGCCGACAAGCAATAAAATACTGACTGTAAAAACTTTCCCTGGGTGTTTCAGCAAGGTCCAAAGCACTCGCAAAAACTTCAGGTTTAAACCCTTTGCGGCTTTGGCACTTTGATGCTGGGCCTGACGATTTTTAGAATTGGCAATTGTCGCTGTACTGACATTCCGACCAAAAATACCACCAACCACAGGGATAAAACAAAGCGCCATAAACAGTGATGCAACCAGTGTGATTGAAACTGTTATAGGCATATATTTCATGAATTCGCCTACCATACCAGGCCAGAATAGTAGCGGCATAAAAACTGATAGGGTGGTAGCCGTTGACGCGATAATGGGCCATGACATGCGTTTCGCTGCCTGCGAAAAAGCCGCTTTACTGGTTAACCCTTCTGACTTAAGCCGTTCTGCCAGCTCTATGGTAATAATTGCTCCATCCACCAGCATGCCTACAACCAGTATCAAGGCAAACAATACAATCATATTCATGGTGAGACCCATCATATACAGGATCAAAATTCCGGCAAGAAAAGAACCTGGAATAGCCAAACCAACCAGCAGTGCCGGCCCCACGCCTAAAGCTGCAACAACAACAACCATGACCAATATGATGGCTGTGATGACATTATTTTCTAGATCTCCCAGCATGGTTTCAATTTGATCAGATTCATCTAACAAATAAGTCACATTAATAGATGAAGGCCAGCTAGCTTGAGCTTGAGTCACAAGGATTCGAACACTTTCGATGGTTTCAATTATGTTTGCGCCCGTACGTTTGGACACTTCTAAAACAACGGCATTTTCACCGTCAATTCTGGCAAAGCTTTCTGGGTCTTTGTAGGTGCGCCGAACGCTAGCCAAGTCTTGAAAAGTCACTACACGATCATCTAAAACTTTAACCGGCATGGTCATGATGTCTTCTAATTCTGAAACAACACCAGGAACTTTCAAGATCATTCTGCCGGCACCAGTATCTAAAACACCTGCTGCAATTAATTGATTATTAGAGCTGACAAGATTAGATATATCCTGAAAGGACAGCTGGTAAGCATCTAATACCGAAGGGTCTATTATCACCTCAAGCATTTCTTCACGATCGCCACCTATAGTGACCTCGAGTACGTTAGGCTGACCTTCAATACGATCTTGTAAATCCCGGGCAATAGTGATTAAGGTCCTTTCAGAAACTCGCCCTGACAACGACACTGAAAGCACTGGGAATTCAGATAGATTCACCTCATTTACGGTTGGTTCCAGCGTATCTGGTGGCAGTTCTACACGCGCCCTATCAACTTGCTCCCTAACATCATCAATAGCCTGGTCAATATCGAAGCCCGCATCAAATTCTAGCGTGACCGAAGCATGCCCTTCAGAAGCGATAGCAGACATTTCTTTAAGGCCTTCTATTGATTGCAATTCCCTTTCCATCGGTAAAACCAACAACCGTTCAGCATCTTCAGGTGAAATCCCTTCATGCACCATAGACACATAAACAATAGGAATCGCGACATCCGGGGTAGACTCTTTGGGTATAGCGGGGTAGGCAGATAGACCCGCAACTAGAATGGCCAGCAACATCAAAATAACAACTTTTGGTCTTGCAAACGCGGCGTCGATTAAAGTATTCATATCAGATTATTTCCTCAACAAACCTTTAGGCTTCAAACCTACTTAAGTTCAGAATATAAAGGCTTAGGTACATCTGCATCCCATTCTGTGACACTATCTGCCACTGTAATTCTGACAGCTTCACCAATGGCGGCGAAACCCTGCCCGACGGTTATGATGCTAGCAAATTCTGGTAAACCACTAATCCACATACCATTAGCATCAGACATCTCAATAGTTGCTGGATAAAATTCAACTAAGCCTTCAAGGCTGACGGTTTTAACACCTATCTCGCCATCTTCATTAAGCGTTAACAAACCAGCAGATAAGTAGTGAGCTTTTACTTGTTGGCGAGGGATTCTAGCAACTACACTACTGCCTGCTCTTAAGCCTTCAGTATTTGGCACAGCAATCTCAACTCGAAATGTGCGAGTATTCTCATCTGCGCGTGGTGAGATAAAGCGAACCTGTCCTGTAGTTTGACGCCCATTAACCATCTCAACCTTGGCTTCAATACCCAAACCCAGAAACTCAACATCGTTTTGTGATACGTAAGCATTTACTACTAAAGGATCATTATCAACAATGCGAGTTAATTCATTGCCTATGCCAACATACTCACCTAAATCCACAATGTTTTCTTCGATATAGCCGCTAAAAGGAGCCCTTATAAAAGTCTTTTCAATTTCAAGTTTGATACGCTCAAGATCAACCTCTGTTAATTTAAATTGCGTAAGTGCATTGTCTAGCTCAGTACTCGATACGAACCCACGCTCATGAAGATTAGCTTGCGCTTCATACAAGCGCTGCTTTTCCTGTAAATTAATATTTGCTTGTTCTTGACGAATCGCACGATCATCCATTTTGATTTGCATAATGACGCTGCCTTCATCCACAAACGCGCCTTCTTCAACCAAAATCTGGTCAATTTGACCAGTTGTTTCTGCTCTTAACAAAACTTCACGATCAGGAATCGCACTGCCATTAGTGATGATATAGCTGGTTACTTCTTGAGCTTGCATGTCAGTAACTTCAACAAGCACACGGTTATCAAGGATTTGAGAACTGTCGAGCGCTTCATCAGAGCCTTCAAGCCCCTCTGCATCATTTCGCAAAACCAGGCCTGATGCCATCCACAGCACTAGTGCAACACAAGTTGTGACTGCTATTCCAACTGACTTATTCATAACTATTCTCAAATTCCTGCTCCATTACTTCTGTACTTAAACTATCCATTAATTTTCCTGAGTTTTTCTCTAGGAATTCTTTTTCAAATATTGCTTTGGCTTGCACATACTCAAGTAAGAACTCCTGACCTTTATTACCTTCAACCATTTTTTGCCAATAAGGCTCTTCTTGCAAAAAGCATTCCATTTCTTCAATTCTTTCTTTAAAAATTGTTTCTAGTCGTTTTTGAGAAAGCATTTCGGCGAAAAATACCAGCAACATAAACTGCGAACGAATCTTATGAGTTGGTGGAAGTACCTCCAGCTCTGCTTTCAAAAAGCCTCTTCCTTTACATGTTAATTCATAAATTTTCTTATTAGGAAGTGCCGTTTGCTCTATATTCTCAAATTGAACCAACCCTTCTTCTTCCAAAATTTTAAGTACTGGATAAACACCACTACGAGCCACATCTACGAAATGACCGAAAGGCTCTTCTAGCCTTTTGCCAATATCATAACCAGAGGCCTTACCAAGGCTCAGAACTGCTAGACAAAGAGTTTTAATATTCATTTTACGTAAATTCAATACAATTGGATTAATTGGATTAATTTATACTAGTATATTTTATAATAGTCAATATAATCATATTCTAAATTAGAACTGTGTAAGAAAAAAGAAGATGAACAATCTAGGTCACAATTAAGCAAAAGCTTTGATTATTAAGAATTATAAAACCAGAAGGTTAATTTAAAATTAAGATTCAAAACTTACAGCTAACCCTTCGACATTTTTTGCACGATTAAAAGCTATAAAATCGAACCGATTAATATAAGATGCACCGATGTTTAAAAAAGTAATCATATACCTACTCTTATTAGCTGCCCCCGTAGTTCAGGCTCAGGAAAATTTCACCGTGCTCTTTTTGGGGGATTCACTGACCGAAGGTCTTGGCCTGGAAGCCGAACAGGCATACCCTAATCTAATTAATCAGCGTTTAAAATCTGAGGGCCACAACAACATCTCAATTATAAATGCTGGCATTAGCGGTTCCACCTCAGCTAGCGCTTTAGAACGCATGCAATGGTACATCCGTTCTCAGCCAGATCTAGTAATACTGTCAATGGGCGCAAACGACGGGTTACGCGGTCTAAACGTCGAAAATATGAAAGCCAATTTATCAGCGACCATAGAATTTGCGCAATCTAATGGTGTTAAAGTGGCTCTGACAGGTATGCTTACCCCGCCAAATATGGGACAAGAATACAGCTCTTCATTTGCTCAGGTTTTCCCAGACTTAGCTGAAGAATTTGAACTAGACTTCATGCCTTTTCTATTACAGGATGTAGCTGGTATCGCTGAGCTGAACCAGGCAGATGGCATACACCCGAATATTGAAGGCAGCCGTATAGTTGCCGAACATGTTTATCAATTTTTATTACCTCTCATTCCTTAAGGAAGTTCATGATTCTCGAAGTAAGTAATCTAAATAAAAACTTTGAAAACGCGACTGGAAACGAATCCATTCAAGTTCTCAAAGACTTAAATATACAGATGGAAGCAGCTGAAACAGTGGCCATTTTAGGCCAATCTGGCAGTGGTAAATCAACACTGCTCACTTTATTAGCCGGTTTGGATAGTCCTAGCTCTGGTGAAATCTCATTAAATGAACAAAACATGCATAGCTTGAGTGAAGAAGAACTCTCAACTTTTCGGGCTCAAAACATTGGCATAATTTTTCAGCAGTTCCATTTGATGTCTCACCTTACTGCTTTAGAAAATGTATCTTTGCCATTAGACCTATTCAAAGACAAGGACTCCATAGCTAAGGCTCAAGAGACTTTAGAGCAGGTAGGCTTAGGTCATCGTGTCCATCACTTTCCTTATCAATTAAGCGGAGGAGAATGCCAACGCGTCGCTATTGCTCGTGCCATGGTTGTCAGACCGAGTATTTTATTGGCCGATGAACCAACTGGAAATCTAGATAATGCTACGGGTGAATATATTACTGACATGATTTTTGAGTTAGTGGATCAGCAAAAAATGACCTTATTATTTGTAACCCATAATGAACAACTTGCTTTACGTTGCAGCCGCCAGCTTCGTTTACAAGACGGTAAATTTATCTAATGCTTTGGTTAAAACTCGCCCTCAAGGAAATTACTAATAATTTCCGCTTTAGTCTCTTCTTTATAATCAACTTATCGATTGGCTTGATAGGGTTTATTGCTCTGGATTCCTTTAAGAATTCAATTGATGCGCATTTGAATAATAATTCCAGAGCCATTCTTACGGCTGATGCTCAAATTTCAGGTAATGCCCCACTAACTGACCTTGAGTTTGATTTGGCTGATAATATTTTTAATGCCGACTATGAGTTTTCTGATCAGATTTCTTTTCTTTCCATGGTGGCAGGCAATCAAGCCTCACGCATGAGTCAGCTCATTGGTATTGATGGAAATTACCCCCAATACGGTGAATTTGTGCTGCGAGAAGGCGGCATTCTGACTGATGAGTTACGCCAACAACTGTTTAGTAGTAATTCTATCTGGGTAGCAGAAAGCCTAATGCTAACACTGGGCTTAAACCTAGGTGACGCTATCACTATAGGTGCTGAGGAATACATCATTAGCGACATTATCGACATTGACCCCAGCAGTACGATTTCTGTGATGTCTAATTTCCCGGCAATATATATGGGACTAGATCAGGTAGCAGCAACTGGGCTAATCCAGTTAGGTAGTCGCATCAATTATTCTCGCTTTTACAAATTTACTGAAGATGTAAATATGGATAGCTGGGAAGACGAATTTCGCCAGGCCGAATTAGATATTCTCGGTGATACCCGGCGCATCAGCATGACAACTCATCAAGAACGCAGTGAAGATCTAGGGCGCATTCTGGCCTACATGAATGACTATCTAGGACTAATTGCTCTAATTGCTTTATTTCTGGCTGGTGTTGGAGCTGCTTATCTATTTCGTTCATTCTTTACCAGCCGCTTTAAGGATATGGCAATATTGATGTGTCTTGGGGGCACTCCGAAACAAGCCTATTTGATGACCTTGATACAAATTGTGCTACTTGGTGCTATTAGTGCAGGTATTGCCAGTGCCATTAGTTATTTAACTATGCCGGTATTACCTAGTTTGTTCGAAAATTTTTTACCGCGGGGTTTTGAAAACCAGATGGAGCTGAGCTCTTTTATATTAGCTTTATTTCTGGGCACTATTGGTAGCGTAATTTGTTGCTTGCCTATCTTGTCGAAAATTTACGATCTGCACCCAATCGCTCTTTTCCATGAAAAAATTCAACCCAGCAAGTCATTACCACATTGGCAACGACATGCAGCAAGTTATGCACCTATACTAATTGTGTTCTGGTTATTGGCCATCTGGCAATCCAGTTCCATGCTAATAGGCAGTCTTTTTATTACCTCATTTCTTGTGGCAATTTTTACTCTCGGCATTGTCGCCTGGTATATACTCAAATTTTGCGGTTCATTTTCTAATCATTCTTCAGTTACCCAAAAACTTGCGCTACGTAATTTAAGCCGCAATCGTTTAGGCGCGATTTCCTGTTTTCTGGCTATCGGACTTGGTTCCTTACTAATTAATCTAATCCCACAAATAGAAAAAGGCTTACAAGAGGAAATTTCTCAACCCGATGATTTTTCAGTACCAGATTTCTTTATGTTTGATATACAACCTGATCAACTGGAACCCCTAGAGACTATTCTAGACAGCTATGGCCATGAACTGGCCTTTGTATCACCACAGGTACGGGCTCGGATGGAAAGTATTAATGCTGGTGAAATAGATGATTTTGAAGAAACTCCTGATGAACAAAGACAACGCCGTCGCTCAGTCAATCTGACTTATCAAGATACGCTGAAAACTTCCGAAGAACTTGTGGCAGGCGAAGTTTGGGAAGGCCCGTGGGTCTTTGGCTCAGATGAACTGCCTGGAATTTCCTTGGAGCTAGACTTTGCTGAACGAATTAATGCAGAGGTCGGTGACATTATTAGTTTCGATGTTCAAAGCGTACCGATAAGCGGAAGAGTAATGAATTTGCGCACGGTAGACTGGAATTCATTTCAACCTAATTTCTTTATTTCTTTTCAACCCGGAGTACTCGACCCTGCACCGAAAACATTTATTGCTGCAGTCAGTAATGTACCTGAAGAACAGCATTTGAGCATACAGAATGAAATAGTCGAAACCCTGCCTAACATTTCGATAATCAATGTTGGCCAACTGGTTGCCAGCATTCTTGATATCACCAATCAAATAAGTTGGGGCATTAAAGTGATGGCATATTTGGCGATTTTTGCTGGCTTGGTCGTTCTATTTTCTATTGCCCGTTATGAGGTAAAGACTCGCTTCTGGGAAATCAATCTATTAAAAATACTCGGCGCCAACTTTAAGGATGTGAGAACTATGGTTCAAATTGAATTCGGCATTCTGGGTTTTTTTGCAGCCTTGGTTGGCGTTAGTATGAGTTTACTAATTTCCTATGCTATTTCCTGGTTCATTTTCGATAGCATCTGGAACTTGTCCTGGGGCATTACGTTTTTTAGTATTTTTGCTATTTCAGCTTTAAGTGTGGTCACTGCATTAGTAGCAACCATGTCTGTACTAAAACTAAAACCCTTACAATTACTCAGAGCTGAGTAAAACTTAGCTGCAAAATCTCACCACACTTCTCCGTCAAAAAAATGAAATAACTAACATTTTTTGTGAGGCATTCTGAAATAAGTTCGGGTATACTACGCCGCCTGTGTGCGGACGTGGCGGAATTGGTAGACGCGCTGGATTTAGGTTCCAGTGCCGCAAGGTGTGAGAGTTCAAGTCTCTCCGTCCGCACCATTCTAAGAAACTACAAAGTCCACAACAGTCTTTTAGCCCGCATGAACTCTATAAAACCCCTATATTTAAAGCCTATTAACATCCACTAAAGACTTGCTTCACCTGCAAATCATGGCTTGCAGGGTGAGCGCTGGTTCAGTGAAAGCTAGTGGTTAAAAAAGAAGAAGGTAGAAGGGGGAAAAGCAAAGGTTTAGAGAAATGTTAGGGTAGGCAATCAATCTCTTGCAAATTAAAGGCAAGATTCACATACAGAATTTTTGCTGACTTATTTGGAGAGGGCTTTTATACTTCCCATACTTTATACCTTTTGTACCTTTTATACTTCGCTATACTTTATACTTAGGAGTCAATATGGATAAGAGAATTTCTCGCCGCACCATTCTCAAGCGCGGCCTCCAGATACCGTTTGGAGGGAGTGTTTTTTTCGGGCTGGCCGCATGTGGCAACGACGGGAGCAGCAGCGCAATGGTCTGTGCCGACCTGAATATGATGACTTCAGCGGAAGAAAGTGTTCGCCGTACATTAAAGTATACGGAAATTTCGCCGCATGGCTCTTCCAAAGTGTGCGCTAGCTGCGCTTTCTTCAATGCTCCAGCGCAAGACGGTGGATGCGGATCGTGCGAAATATTCGCCAGAAAGCCGGTAAATCCGGGCGGCTATTGCGACTCGTGGAGTGTTGATGCTTAAGGTCTACATCAGCCTGTCCTAGTATCACCCGGGAATATAGATTTCGGTGCTTTGGCTCCGAGAACGTAATTTATTGTGGATAACAACCTGTCAAGAAAATCGAAGTGAAATAATGACGTTTCAACTCAGACCCGGCGGGCCGAGCCGGCTCCCTAAGGCATACAGATTTAGTAAATTCTATAGCATGGTGGTGACAGCGGGTATTGCTGCCGTCATGGTGAGCTTATCGAGCCCCGCCGATGCGGCTAACCTGTCTGAGGTGGAAGAAAAAGGTGAGTATCTGGTTGCGGCGGGCAACTGTATGAGCTGCCATACGAATGGCGACGATAGCCCTTTTGCAGGTGGGCTTGAGTTTGAAACGCCTTTTGGAACGGTGTATTCGACAAATATTACTTCCGATCCAGAGACCGGCATTGGCCAGTGGAGCCTTGAAGATTTTACCAACGCGATGAGGCACGGCGAAGCACCTGATGGTACGAACCTATATCCTGTTTTCCCCTATACCGCGTTTGCGAAAGTCAGTGACGAGGATATTGCGGCAATTTACGCCTACCTCAAGACCATCGCACCCGTATCGTACACGCCGCCTGAGAATGATCTTGGCTTTCCGTATAGCCAACGTTGGGCCTTGGGTCTTTGGAAATGGATGTACCACGACGATAATCCCTTTGAACCGCAGCCGGAGCAATCGGCAGAGTGGAATCGCGGCGCCTATTTGGTTGAAGGCTTGGGTCACTGCAGCATGTGCCACACACCGCGGAATTTCCTGGGCGCAAATGACAATGATCTTGCAATGACTGGTGGAACATACATGGCCCGCATCGAGGGGAAGCTGTCGGCTTGGTCGGCGCCTAACCTCACCTCAGCGGATAGTGGTCTGGCGATGTGGTCTGTCGACGATATTGCGGATTATCTGAAACTCGGCGTTAGCCATCGTGCCGGCGTATTCGGACCAATGAACGAAGTGGTAGTGAATAGCACCCGACATCTGTCTAGAGAAGATGTGCGTGCGATGGCCGTGTACCTGAAAAGCTTGCCGGCTAATTCTCTAGACAGCGGAGAGCCAGCATCAGCCGATGTCTTGCGCGCTGGCTCAATACAGTACGACATCCATTGTGGCAGCTGCCATTTACCGACGGGAGAAGGAGCACCAGAGCAAGGCCCTCCGTTGATTGGCAGTCCTGTGGTTCTAGACGTGGATCCGACATCGCTAATTAATATCACCTTATACGGAGCTCAAACTCCACATACTTCTCCATCGGACGAATGGGCGTCGAGGGCATGGATACGTATGGAGCCTTTCGAAAATAAATTGGACGATGAACAGGTGGCGGCTTTACTAAGTTTCATTCGCGCGTCGTGGGGACATGAGGCCGGAGCAGTCACCTCGGAACAGGTCGCGGAGCAGCGCTAACTAATACCCACCCGGGAACGTGTTACCTATTTGCTGCATAGTGGCTTCGTTCAACAGGAATCAAGAGTGATCAAATAAGCCCAAGGATCTTGTTATTCAGCTTGGCGATTCTAACGGTTGGGTGCGCTACCCACAATTCCAAGTCCGAGGCGTCTGGTGAGCAAAAAGTTATAAATGCTTATCAAGCATCAACCAAAGTGCAATATGTGATTGACTCATACATAGAGTTGACAGTCTGAGAAGGCTCAGTGGATAATTACTCTTTCTGGTAAATTTAGATTGTTGATGAGGGTTTAGAACGATGAGTTTGGATATGGGACGTTCTACACCGAGGTTTAAGCAGTGTTTTACCAGCGCGTTTCACAGGGCCGTGATGGGTTTGTTGGCCTTGTGCGCTCTTACTGGCTGCTCTCCATCCGACCCTGAACCCACAAGCTCAGGAACGCAGCTGCTAACCAAGCTCATTACGGCTGAGCAGTATAGCAATTCGTTGGCCTACATTTTCGGTCCAAGCATTGACACGCAAGTACAATTTACGCCCATCGTGCGGAATGAGGGGCTGCTCGCCAACAGTTTGGCTACTGCAGGTGTAAGTGTCGGGCAAGTTCAGACTATCCAGGGCATAGCCGCCACCGTGGCCAGTCAGGTCATGGATATCGAGCAACGTCAATACCTTGTTGCGTGCCGACCTGAGTCGATTGATGGGCCGGATGAGGCTTGCGCGACCCAGTTTGTGTCGAAGGTAGGCCGCCTTTTGTTCAGGCGCGCGTTGATTGATGACGAAATTGCGGTATTCGTTGAGCAGGCGAGTGCCGCTGCCGAGGAATTGGCGGGCGAGGAGTTGAATGGTGAGGAGTTGGATGGCTTTTATGCTGGCCTCGAGGTTGTGCTCGAAGGGCTGTTGATCCATCCCGAAGTGCTTTTCATCATAGAAAGCGCCGAGCCTGACCCCAGCAATCCGGAGCAACTGCGCCTTGACGGTTATTCGCTCGCGTCACGGCTAAGCTTTTTCCTGTGGAATGCAAGTCCGGATGATGAATTACTGGCAGCAGCCGAAAGCGGTGAACTGCTGACACGTGATGGTATTGAGCGGGCCGTTGACAGGATGTTGGAGAGCCCGCGTTTGGTCGATGGGATGAGGGCCTTCTTCGATGACATGTTCGTTTTCAACGAGATCAAGACGCTCGTGAAGGACGCCACCATCTACCCGGGTTTCACAACTGTGACGGCGCTGGATGCGCAGGAGCAAACCCTGCGCACGATCATCGATCACACGCTCAACAAAGACAAAGATTATCGTGATCTGTTTACATCGCGGTCGACCTTTATGTCTCCGGCCTTGGCAATTGTATACGGTGTGCCCGCACAACCTGGTTGGGCCTCTTACACATTTGCAGAAGACAGTCCGCGCGCGGGTCTCCTTACACAAGTGAGCTTTCTAGCGTTGACTTCGCATCCCGGGCGCAGTTCTGTAACGCTTCGGGGTATGGCGCTACGGGAGCAGTTTTTGTGCCAGACGGTTCCCCAGCCGCCTCCGGGAATCGATTTCTCTGTTTTGACGAACCCTGATGCGAACTACCCTACGCAACGCCAACGTGTAGCAGCGCATCTCGAGACCCCCTCGTGCGCCGGCTGCCATAGGATTACAGACCCAATTGGTTTGTCGCTGGAGCAATTTGACGGTGCGGGTGGTTACCGGCTGACCGAAAATGAGGCGACAATAGACGCGACCGGCGCTCTGGATGGCTTTGAATTCGATGGAGCTATTGGTTTGGGTGAAGCACTTCGTCAGAACCCGGAGTTGCCACGATGTCTCGTGCAGCGTGTTTACAGTTACGCCACTGGCGGGCCACCGGAAATCGAGGCGCGCCCCACACTGAACTACTTCAATGAGGAGTTTGCCGCTCAAGGCTACCAGTTGCGAAACCTATTGCGGACGATCGTTCTCAGCAAGGCCTTCTCGCTGATCCAAAATAGCCCGAGCGAAGAGAGACTGCTAGCGGCGGCCAGCTCAGACTAGTGCAATCGTTAACTAGAGAGCTGGTGTACTTCAAGAACCAATGAAATTTTTAAGGCAGGAGAATCAACATGAGTAAATGGGATAGAAGACGTGTAATGAAGGGTATGGTGAAAGGCGTGGGAGTGACGGTAGCTTTGCCCTTTCTTGACTATTTCCTGAACGGCAATGGTACTGCACTGGCTTCGGGGGCGCCGATGCCAGAGCGTTTCGGAACCTGGGGCTACGGTCTTGGCGGCACTAGGAAGCTGTTTGTGCCTCAACAGACAGGCCCCAATTACGATTTGCCTGAAGAGCTCGCCTCTTGGGCACCAATACGCGATGACGTCAATCTCTTCACGAACGGGCACGCCATTCGGGACGCTTCCCCGAACGGAAACCATTTCACTGGCTGGGTGGTTTCGAGAACAGGTATTGCACCGGAGTCCGGTTCTGGACCGTCAGAGACCATCGATCTAACGGTAGCCAAGCAGATTGGCGGCGCCACGCGCTTTACTAACCTTACCGCGACGGCGACTGCCGATGCGCGCGACACATATAGTTACTACAACGCCTCTACGCCCAATGCCCCAGAGTGGTCGCCCTTGGCATTTTACCAACGTTTGTTTGGGCTCGACTTTCAGAATCCGAATGCAGACGAATTTCAGCAGGACCCACGAGTAATCGCTCGCCGAAGCGTTCTGTCCGGCATCATGGACCAAGAGCGCTCACTGATGGAGACGGTCGGCGTAGCGGACCGGGAGCGGCTCGATCAGTATTTTACTGGTTTGCGTCAGTTGGAGCGGCAGTTTGAGCAACGTCTCACCAAGCCCGAACCGATTGCGAGTTGCATGCCCCCCGGGGAGGCACCGGTTGATGTGGCCATGGACCAGTCAACAGACTCGATTAAGCTTCGCCATCAAATGATGGCCGAACTGATGGCTATGGCCGTTGCCTGCGATCAAACCCGCGTTTTCAACATGACGTATTCGGCGGCGTTTTCTTCCACTATTAAACCGGGTTATGAGAAGCCTCACCATACGTGCACACATGAAGAACCCGTCGACGAGGCGCTTGGCTACCAGCTGAACGCTTCCTATTTCACCCGGCGTGCCATGGAGTCTTGGGTGGATTTCGTGGAGGTGTTTAAAAAAATTCCGGAAGGAGATGGCACGCTGCTTGATAATGTCCTGATCCTCGGTACGACGGACGTGGGTAACGCTCGGACGCATTCGATCGATGGCATGTCGGTATTCCTGGCCGGTCGCGCGGGTGGCAAGGTTAAGAGCGGTAACCACATCGATTTGAATGGCGGTTCGGTTGCTCAGGTGGGCTATACAGCCCTAAGACTCATGGGGGTGGACACGCCATCGTGGGGCACGTTGAGCAACGAGTGTTCTGAAGTGATTAGCGATGTGCTGGTCTAAGCAGGCCTGTCCGAGTAATTAAGGAAACTCATTAGTATGCACCTAAATAATTTTCTGACTGTTGTTTTCGTTGTCGCCAGTGCGCCCATGGTGATCACTGCTAGTGCTGCCGCTGAAACGCCAAGCGATACGATGTATTGGCAATCAGTGGCCAGTGACGCACATGAAGCCTACTTTGAAGAGGAATTGCCGCTAGGTATTCAGGTGGTGGCGACTGCCTTGGATGGTCCTGTGTACACCGATACTCAGGGGCGCACATTGTATACATGGCCACTGAGAGCGCTGCGAAACGGTTCAACTGGTGACAGGAAGGACGGGGCCTCCAATTGTACGGACGAGGTCCTTCGGACTGAGGTTGGCTTCATGAGTCCATACCCGGCCGGCTTGGTCCTGCCGTATTCCGACCAGGGCGTGAGCTGTACTCAAATTTGGCCGCCCGTGCTCGCACCTGAAGATGCGGAGCAGGTGGGTAAGTGGACTCTTGTCAAGCGAGAGGATGACTCAAACCAATGGGCCTATGATGGTTTCCCTTTGTATACCTCCAACCTGGATGAGAAGCCAGGGGACGTGCTAGGTGGCACAAAGATAAGATCCGGCGGTGATGGCGGAGTCGTTCGTGTGCCGGTGGGGCCGCCAGCCAATATTCCACCAGGGTTTCAAGTGCTTTCCAGCACCACCGGCCGATTACTCGTAACTGGCGATGAATACTCGGTATACACATGGGACGGTGACGAAGCCAATATCTCGAATTGTCATGGAGAGTGTTTGAACAATTGGTCCCCCGTCCGTGCACCTCAGGTTACAGTAGACAGCGGTGACTGGACAATCATTGAACATTCCTCTGGAATTAATCAATGGGTCTTCAGAGCTAAGCCGCTGTACACCCATAACAAAGATACTCGAAGTCGCAGCTTTGCCGGTAGCGATGTGCCAGAGTGGCATAATGTTTACACGCAACGAGCAGTGACTCCGCCCGATGAGTTCACCATACAAGATGGGGCCTTTGGGGGGCAGGTTCTGGCCGATGCCCGGGGCAGAACGATATACCTTTATAACTGCAGGGACGATTCCGTTGCGCAACTCGCTTGCGATCATCCCGATTCGGCACAGGAATATCGTATGGCTATTTGCGGTGGTGGTGAACCCGAGGTGTGTCGTGAGACCTTTCCCTATGTTGTCGCGGACGCCGGTGCCAAGAGTGAGAGTAGTCTTTGGAGCGTGATGGCAATTGATCCAAACACAGGACGCCACTCCGCCGAAGACGAAGAAGGCACGCTGCATGTTTGGGCTTACCGCAGCAGGCCGGTATACACTTACAGCGGTGACCAAGAACCCGGCGCTACCTATGGCGATGGGTTCGGAGAGTTCACTGGTTCACGCAACGGCTACAAAGCGTTCGTATTGCGAGACGTTTTTCAAAATAATCATTTTAGGAGATGAGTGTGATGAAACCATTATCTACGAAGGAGAGATTATCAATGCCACAAGTTTGGAATGCTACCAAAACACCTCAAGTGCTTTCTTTCGCATTTTTTAGCACCATGTTGGCGTTTGCAGGTGCGGCGACAGCCCAGCTTCCCGAACCACATCAAAAAGATGGCCGAATCGGCTACGTGCTGACAGAAAGGCATTGGGCAATCCATGAAACTGAAGCGAGCACAGAATGTCCTCAAGGTATGAACACCCGAGGCTCGCGCGACCTGTTCGCACAACAGTTCCCCGAGGATAGCGATGTAGAGCGGACAGTAGTTGATACTCGACTCATGATTGAGGCCTATCAGTATCATACTAATACAGCGACGACAGACATATATGATTCCTTACCTTATTACGAGGCACAGGGGAATGTATCCTACGGCCTGAATCTCGATGGTGAAGTTAACGCTGATGATTTCATGAACTCGGCCGGTGAAGAGGGAATAGATAACCAGCTATACCGTGCACTCGGTTGTATTGCGGGCTACCGCAAAGACGGCCAGTATTGGTTTTTCGAAAACGCTTTCATGATTAACAATGGTTCTAACCGCTGGATGATCGAGCTGTCGGGTGTGGATGATCTCGTCAATGACGACGACGTAACCGTCACTACTTACCGAGGCCTCGATAACCTCCTCACTGACGCCACTGGCGTGGGTTTTAGTGCTGGTGGCACGCAACGAGTCGATGCCCGTTGGGGCCAAAGCTTCGTTGAGGAGGTTAAAGGTAAGATCGTTGATGGTGTGCTGACCACTGAGCCGATTGCTCAAGCAAAAATCCCATGG
The DNA here is from genome assembly GCA_029246545.1 of Gammaproteobacteria bacterium. Taxonomy (GTDB): domain Bacteria; phylum Pseudomonadota; class Gammaproteobacteria; order Pseudomonadales; family Pseudohongiellaceae; genus UBA5109. The sequence continues at coordinate 2,397 of JAQWMX010000018.1, read as the reverse complement.
TCACAGCCCGGAGTGAGTGATGGCTACCACATTTTTAAGGATCTCCAGTTTCAGTTCAAGCTAACGTCGCAGGTGGCGCAAGGGCTGATGGGGGGATATGTCGATATAGAGCAGTACAATCACCGGTTCAGAACCAGTTGGTCTTCGCATCATCAGAACTACGGTCAGAGCTCCTCTGGATCGGAGTACACTGCGCTGAAACGGTTGGCGGATGCCTATCCAGATCCCGAGACCGGTGCCAACACAGCCATATCCGGGGCCGTGGAGATGACTCTCACTCAGGTCTACATCGTGCACCCCGATGAGTAAGGATTATCATCACAGGACACTGGGACTTCGAGCTTCGAGCTAAACCATTGATGCACCGCTAGTAAAATCTTGCGCAGTGAAAAGGTGAATAGCATAACGCGCGGACCCTCCGGGTTCGTAGCTGGTTAGGACGTTACTGAGGCAGTGTCTATTTTGCCAAGCCGCAGGTTAGCGCCAATAAATAAGCACCAACACCTTGCCGCCATGATTGATCACACTGATCCCCTCTTCAACATCGGGAGGAATCAGCATGACCCGGATAGAACGTGCAAAGTCTGCCAAGTGCCTATCACGAACTGGATTGAAGAACTTAAAAGATTGGTGCCGACTGAGTGAAATATTAAAATGCTAATGTCTGCTTTCGACCCAAAGCGGACCTTAGAATGTCCGGTTATTATCCAAGGCGGACTTGTAGATTTGCGTATTTTAATTTCAATGATGTCAGAATATGATGCAAAAATTATCCATTTAGAGAGCATTCTTGTTTTTTCATGTAAGTTGTATTGAACAACAATTCAGGAGGTGTATTTTGACATTAAACACTAAATTATTGAGAGCATTGCTCCTTCTAATTTCTGCAGCTATTACCACGCAATTTTTAGCGTCTGCTGTTTTTGCTGCGGAGGGCAGCATTGTAATTGTTGGTGGGGAGGGAGCTAACTGCATCGAAGATCCCGGTTGCATCAATCGCCTGCATCCAGACATTCCAATGACAGCCCGAGCAGAACCCGGCCAGACCATTCTGTTTCATACGCGGGACGCTGCTGACGTACTTGGTACAATCGCGTCCCAAACTGATCAGCAACCTGAGAATTTTGTTACCGATTTTGGTCGCGTGCATCCTATGACAGGTCCAGTCTATATTGAAGGTGCCGAAGCCGGCGATGTACTGGCTGTGACTCTAACTAATATCGACCCCGGCCGTTACGCCTGGACCAACAGTGGTATTGGCGGCTTTATTAGCGATCTGATGGATGGACAACGCCAATTCATCTGGCGATTAAATCGTAACTATGCAGTATCCGATGGCCTTCCAGGTGTAAAGATTCCTAACGGCAGTTTCCCCGGCGTGGTCACCACACTTCCAGGACCAGAAGAATTACAAAACATATTGGCCCGTGAACAAGCTCTGTCTGAGGCTGGTGGCAGGGTATTTCTACCCTTGGCGGAAAGTGCCGATCCTGCTGAGCTTTGCGGCACCAACGGCAGTGCAATAAATGAATGCCTACGTACTATTCCGCCCAGAGAGCACGGCGGCAATATGGACATTCGTTACATGCAAGCAGGCGTTACAATCTATCTACCTTGCTATATCGATGGCTGCGGCCTGGCCATCGGCGATCTGCATTATGCTCAGGGTGATGGGGAAGTCTCTGGGACGGCTATAGAAATGTCAGCCGACGTCTGGGTTACAACAGCTGTACTGAAGGACGGCCCAAACCTAACCCACGGTCCCCACTATGAAGGTTCCGCTGATTTGTTGGAAATTCCCTCCCGGCGCTTCTATGCAGTTACCGGATTCCCACTAAAACAAGCTGGCTCTGTACCACCGGACATGATGTACCTGAGATCACCCGTAATCGCCGGATTAGAAAACCTCTCCAACGATATTAATCTCGCGACTCGCAATGCCATCGCTGGTATGGTCGACTATATCGTCGAGACATACGGCTACGATCGCCAACAGGCCTATGCAATCGCCAGTGTAGCGGTTGATGTTCGAATCGGACAATTGGTGGACGTACCCAATCTAGGGGTTACAGCTATTTTGCCATTGGATATTTTTGAAGATAAATAGAGTCTTTAAAAAGAATCATAATATAGAGAGTTCAGTGACAATATTACTAAATTGAAATGTCTGCTTTCGACCCAAAGCGGACATTAAAACATTTCCCTTTATGTAAGTTTAAATCAGCAGTGAAGTTTGTAGATGAAGGGGGGGCATGTTACTTTTCAAAACCGGAGAAGATAATAAAGAGAAATCTATGGTAAATCGAAGAAAAGTTCTCAAACTTGGTGCTGTTGGTTTTGCCAGTGGATTTATAAATTTGTCCAATCAGAGTATTGCTGCAGCAAACTTTAATACTT
>JAQWMX010000023.1 GCA_029246545.1 Gammaproteobacteria bacterium | reverse complement strand
TAACGTGAGTAATCATCCAGCACCGTTGACAAGTAATACCACCCCTTCAGTGAACGATGAGCTAAAACTATCTCTTAAGCAATCTGGCTAATTGGTCCAACTAGTGCTGACGGGATACAGCCCATATATCTTTATTTGGATAGAGAATTATGTAAAATAAGTAGAAAATATAATTAAATCAAAAGTCCCAAAATTTAGAGAGGTCACAATGACTGAGAATGAAGGAAGTAACTTTCAACCAGAAAATCAAGAAAAACCGCTTTTGAGCTCTCCATCATCATTGATTACTAGATTTAAAGACGCATTTGCATCTCATAAGTTGAGTTACTCATTATCAGGTTTAATTATTTTATATTTATCAATTTACTTTTTTATTGGGTATAAAATTGAAAGCTCCATCCAAAATTATGCTGATGAACTATCAAATTCTAGATTAATTGACATATATCAACTTGATTATGACCGCGGGATTTTTGGAGGAATTATAAGATATGACTTTATAGTATCGCCAAGTCAAGTAACCGATGATGTATTAGCTGATTATTTCCCTACTCTAAGTTCCTACAGCGGCTTGTTAAATTTAGTAGATGATTTTAGGTTGAATGGTGAAATCCCTATTTCACAAGGTCCTCTAAACGTGAATGGCTTTAATATAATGAATGGAGATATTTCTATATTGCCTACACCATTTATAAGATCCTTATTGCCATCTCTTTCCAATCGAACTCCTATAATAAACATTTCTTTTGCATTAAATTTTTTCAATAATTTAAATTTAGACATAAATCTTGAAGATTATTCAGGATCTTTAAATTTTGATAGCGATCAAGCAACTCTAGAAACAAGAGGCATCAATTTAAGTTTGGGTTATAACTTAGATAGCCCACCCGGAGAAAATGCCTCTTTTGAAATCGACGAGATCTCACTGGGAATAGACGAAGATAGTGTAACTTTAAATTCACTTAACCTCCTAGTTTCAAATTCTAGAATTGAAGGCGCTAAATATGTGTCTGAGGGTGAGGGTTTATTTTCTATAGAAAGTATACAAATTGTCTCTACTGAGTTCGACAATACTCCTTTTAATAATCCCAGTTTAGAAAATTTAAGTTTCTCTGCAATAATAGAAGTTGATGAAGAATATGCAGAATACACAGCTGGTTACAGCGGCGAATTTAAACCAGATAATTTAGGTTCAGATACATATAGTTATGATTTCGTCTTTTCACTTGAAAATATAGATTATCTAGCCATAGATCAAATTTTAGAATTTTATTTTGGCGATGAACTATCGAGTTTGGAGGTTTTAACATCAGAAATAATCAAAGCTGGCCCTATTTTTAATATAGATGAATTTAGCCTTGGCATAAATAATTCTTTTATAAGTTTAGAAGGCTACATTAGTCATCCGGCATCATCACAAGCAGGTCTGGTTTCTATAGATCAAGTTCCACTTAGATTAGGTGTTGATTTTTCTCTTGAAATAACAGGAAATTTCATTGAAGAGGCTATACAAACTTACATCACAACCAACCAAGATGAGTGGACAAATTCTTTAGGTGTAACTAGGAATCAGATAAATGATATTTCAGATTTAATTAGTGTTGGGATTTATAATTACTTTGATGAATTGGAGTTAAGTAGATCTAGAAACAATGTAATAGCTAATTTAGCTTTAAATAATCAACAAATATTTTTGGGTACAAATCTAATTTTTGATTTTGATGATCCATCAATATTTTATGATTATTTTCAAAATGAAAACTTTAGATTTTCAGATGCCATAAACGAAACAATGCTTTCTGTAAATGAAATTCTTTATCCTCAAGAAGAAAATGGTAGCGATATAGAAGCATCTAATGATGCTTTTTTAGAAACTTTAATAAATATAGCAAATGATGTTGGTGATAATGTTTCTTCAGTTACAGATTCAGTCCAGACAAAATCGAACGAGGCGGCGTCTCCAGATAAAAATACTTCTAATGCATCATATGGTGAACATACTTTAATAGGCGGGTTCACAGCTGATCCTTATTTAGTCTCTGTTGTTGCTGGTGGTAATGTAGACATATCAACTGAAGTGCAGGGATGTCTAGGTAATGTAAATTTCGAAACTCCGGATGTAATCCTAAATTATACACCTGCATCATTTACTTTATATGTATCTTCTACATCTGAAGGAGATGCAACATTAGCAATTTTAACGCCTGATGGATCATGGCATTGTAATGACGATACTTCTGGTTTAAATCCAGGAATAGAATTTCCAAAGCCAATTCCAGGTCTCTATAGCATATGGATTGGGACATATGGAGGCTCAAATATTAATGCAGAATTAAGAATTTCAGAAACTTCATTGTTTTAATGTTAGAGGGAAAGGTGTGCAAAATACGAAATTAATTCCTTCAGAGGTTTTCGTTTTATAGTGTTAACTTGTTAGTACTTTAATTCTAACCAGCAATACTTAAAAACTCACCGCCCTCAGCTATTTGTAGAAATTCAATTAGATTCCCGTCAGGGTCTTGTGCATAGGTAGCTAGCACATTGCCAAAATCTTGCGGAGGACAATTAAATTTCACACCTTGTGCTAATAGTTTTTCATAACATGCCTGTAGATCATCCACTTGCAAACAAAAATGTGTATGACCGTGATCGCAGACTTTCCAATCCTGATCGCGTGGTGTTGGTGTTGGATTGGTGAATTCAAAAAATTCAAAGAAAGCATTATCCATGCGTAGCATCATATTAATACCAGCCGTATCTTTGGCGTTCCAAACTTGATCAAAACGTCCGTCTGAAAAATCCATTTCAAACACAACTTCCATACCAAGGGTTTCGGTATAAAACTTTTTTGTTCTTTCGAAGTTAATTGCTGAAATTCCGGCATGATGCAGGCCAGCAGCCTTATCGTTGCCTGCACGTGGTTTTGCAATGCTTAAGTATTCTTTACAGGGTTGTAGCAGCTCAATAATGTTGTTTTCTGGGTCGCGGGCATAAGTTAATTTTACTTCGCCAAAATCTTGAACTGGGCAATAAAAAGTAACACCTTTGGCTGAGAGTCGATCATACCAGTCGTCTACATTTTCTACCTGAAGACAAAGGTGAGTAAGGGTATGGTCAAATAGTTTCCAATCTGCTGACCGTTCTTTAGGCACTGGATTATCAAAACCAAATATCTCGATATGACCATTGCCTGCTCGGAACATGGTAAGTCTTCCTGAGCAGTCCTTCATACCGGTAACGATATCCATTAGTCTTTCCGGGCTACCACCTTCCCAATCATCTGGCATATCAAATTTACCATCTGAAAAAGTTAATTCAAATACGGTGTCTAAGCCAAATTCATCGCGGTAAAAGGCCGTTAGCTCATCATAATTTTTAGCAGAAATTGCGACATGGTGTAAGCCTTGTATCATTTTATAACTCCTTAAAAAACTTATATTATTTACTCAACTAATCAAAGTGTCGATTTAGCGACTACACCGCCTTTCATTACTAAGTTAATTTTAGCTGCCTCAGTAATAATGCTGATGTCCTTAATCGGGTCACCATCGACAATGACCAAATCAGCAAACTTACCTTCAGCGATTTGACCAATATCAGGCAGCCCAGACATTTCAAGTTTGGTGATGTGATTTGGCGTGAAGCTGTTCAACATACCGGCGTCAACTCATCTAATGAAGATATGTATCTGATTACGATTGAATTTAAAGATTAGGCAGCCAGATAAGGCCTCGTTAGTTAAATTGTTTACAAGAGTACATGACTCGAAAGGGTTTCACTATATTTCCGGTTCTGGATAAGCTCGCTTTCGGCCAATAGTAGATATTTGACTATTTATTAGTGCTCCTAAATAATCATGGAAATTAATTTTTAGGTGCGCATCTTGAATATTAAAAGACGTTCGATTCTTAGAGGCATTGGAACAGGAATTGCCGCAAGTACTATTCCTTCCTGGGCAAGTGGTTCCCATGATAGTACTCGAATAGGAATAGTTGGAGGTGGAATAATCGGTGCATCAATTGCATTGCATTTGGCAAGGATGGGAGTACAGGTCACTCTTTTCGAGAAAAGCAGGCCAGCCTCTGGGGCGACGATGAATTCATTCGCCTGGATCAATACAACCTCCCCTGATGAGCACTACGCATCATTACGTATGCAAAGTGTTTTTGCATGGAGAACTTTGGATCAGCAGTTACCTCTCAATGTTACTTGGGGAGGCGCAGTGATGTGGTCCGATGTAGATAAACCAGTATTTGCAGGCATACAGGAACTTGTTGGTTTATCTCATAATCAGGCTGCCTACCCAAAAAATGTCATAGATGCTCAGCAGCTGTCGGCGCTTGCGCCAAATCTTGTTTTCCCCAACAGCCTTGAAACAGCACTGCATATTCCACTCGATGGGCATGTTGATCCCGTCTATTCTACAGAGGTATTGATCGAGGCAGCCAGGCAATATGGTGCAAATGTTCTTTATCCCACCGAGGTAGAAGATTTAGAGTTTGAGGAAGATCGTTTAACTGCAGCGATAACGAATCAAGGCAGGTTCGAGCTAGACAAGATTGTATTGGCCGGAGGCACTGATACACCAATACTGGCTGAAAAAGTCGGCTATGAAATGCCACTACTCCATAATCCTGGTTTATTTGCACATAGTAAACCAATTGAGCCGTTTACTAATTTGGTTGCACTGAAGACCAGTGGACTGACAGTTAAACAATTACAGAACGGGATAATTGTAGCAGCCGAATCCGATGCTCCACCTGAACATGAACAAGGTGTTCATACCGTAATTCGTCAACAACGACTAGAGATGCCGGAAGCGATAGCTCAAGAACATGGAAACCGTATACTCTCGCAGGTAGCCGAGGCCTTTCCAGTTTCTCAGGGCGCAGAGCTTGATAAAGTTTTAATAGGTTATCGTCCTTATCCGAGAGATGGTATGCCTATAGTCGGCAGCTTGGATAGTGCCCCTGATGTCTATGTTGCAACGATGCATAGTGGTGTGACTTTAGCGCCGATAATCGGCCAATATGTCACGCGTGAACTTTTGTCTGATCGTCCTGTAGCAATGTTAGAGCCATATCGGCCGAATCGTTTTCAGTAAAATTAATAAAAACAAGGAAAATATAATAATGCATTTTCGAGCATTTTTTAGAAATTTGGTTGCGATTGGTTTCATGACATCATATTCAATTCACGTCATTGCACAGGAGTCGTCACAAATGCAGGAGGCCCTGCAAGCGGCTCAAAATGAGCCATGGGCAGTCGAGGTGTATTATGAAATTAGGGATGGTTACGAGCAGGAGTTTCTTGAACTTTACAGGAAGAACCACTGGCCTGTGTTAAACGGAGAAATAGAAGATGGGTCACTCATCTCAGTTGAAGTTCACATGCAAATGTTCGCGCAACCTGGTCCTCATCAATGGGACTTCAGGGTGACCCAGGTGTTTACTAACATGCTTTATCATCATGGCTTGCTTGACAGGAAACAAGATGAAATTATCTCCCGCTTATATCCCGATCGAGAACTTTTCGACGAAGAAGAGTCTTACCGGGAAGGATTGATTGAATATGCAACCATTCTTGAAGGGACTCGGATATCAACAGATGAGTGGCCAACTTCTAACACTCAATGAAGAAATTTCTTGCTCCAGCCCTTCTTATTTAAGGATAATTTTAACTAAAAATTATTATTTTGTTTGATGTCCGCTTTCTATCCTAAGCGGGCGTTAGGTATATTTTTGGATTAACGTTGTTAAAACATCTGTTATTAGGGTAAAAATGCGTTTGTGGAGCTGGCTTTGGTTAAAGTCTGCTACCTATCCAAAGCAAACATTAGCTTAATTGGGAAAGTGCTTTTATACTTTACATGCTTGTCAAAGGGTTAATAAAAATAACGACAATGCAAAATTGATAAGAAGAGGGCGGGAAATTGAATGCAAATCTTTTAAAGGCCTATTGCTTTAAATGGGCATTTTCACCATTTTTAATCTTATGTATTTTCACTCTAAATGCATGTGGGCCAAACACTAATAGTACTGAAACAGGACTAGCTGAACCACTGGTGCTAGGCAACGAAAGACCGAACATAATTGTCGTGCTGGTTGATGACATGCGATGGGATGAAATTGGTGTAGCAGATCATCCATATGTTCAAACCCCGAATATAGATAGGATTGCACAAGAAGGGGTGCAATTTATAAATGCATTTACGGTTAACCCGTTGTGTTCGCCTAGTCGGGCTGCTCTACTCACAGGCCAACATGCTCATTACCATGGTATTACGGATAACCTTGCTCGTAATGAACTGAGCCATGAGCTTGAGACTTTCCCACAGCGCTTACATGAAAGTGGCTACGATACTGCTTTTATAGGGAAATGGCATATGGGCAATGATGACACAGCTCGCCCAGGTTTTAATAGATGGGTGGGCTTAAGAGGACAAGGTGAAGCTCTCGATCCAATGCTTAACTTTGATGGCGAAAGAAGACAAATCACCGGCTATGTGACAGATATCCTGCATGAAGAAGCTATTGAATTCATCAGCGAGGATAGAGACACTCCCTTTATGCTTTATCTTTCTCATAAAGGTCTTCATCCAAATATATTTCAAGCTGATGATGGTACTGCCTTAGGTCTTGATGGTAGTGGTGATGCAGGCAGTGGATTTATAGCAGCAGATCGCCACGTTGGTATGTATTCCGATGCTGAACCCCCACGTAGACCAAATTATGGTGTCGTGCCTACCGACAAACCGGCTTTGATGAGGGCAATTGAAAATGTTTCAGCATTAAGTTTAGAGACAGTCACTTCAGACAAAATCATTCGTGAACGCCAAGAAATGTTGATGGCAATTGATGAAGGGTTAGGCGATATGCTCACCAAACTCGAAGAACTTGATCAACTTGATAATACGCTTGTCGTTGTACTTAGCGATCATGGCTATTGGTATGGTGAGCATGCACTAGGTGCTGAAAGGAGAATGTCCTATGAGGAAGGCATCAGAATTCCGATGGTGATGCGATATCCTAGAAAAATTGCTGCCGGAACTCGTATAGAACAAATGGCTTTGACATTGGATCTTGCGCCAACAATGATTGAATTTGCCGGATTAGAGCTGGAAAAAGTTCGTCATGGCCGTTCATTGGTTCCCCTTACAAGCGGAGAAGAAGTGGATGATTGGCGAGACTCTTTCATGGTGGAATATTACACCGACACGGTTTTCGAGCGCATGTATCAAATGGGTTATAAAACTGTTCGTACAGACAGGCACAAATACATTCGTTATGAAGATTTGGAAGGCGTTGATGAACTCTATGATCTTGAGCAGGACCCATACGAATTAAGAAATATCATCAATGAAGAGGGTTCAGATGTAATAGTTGAGGAAATGAATACTGAACTGGATCGTTTAATTAGTATCTCATCTCGTTAAACTCTCATTCAAATAGGATAGATGCTCGGTTGACATAAAAATATTATTCATTGTATCCCGTCAGCACTAGTTGTTGCCTAATACCTGCTTCGATTAGAATCGACGACACTAAACTAATTAACTCTATAAAAGGGAATAATCATGGCTGCATATTTAATTGCCAACTACACAATTACTAATCCTGAAGTCTATCAAACATATCCACCAGCAGTTGGGCCAACACTTGCAGCTTTTGGGGGAGAAGTACTAGCTGCTGATTCTGAAAGTGAAGTAATGGAAGGTACCCCTGGGCATATGTCTGTGGTATTAAAATTCCCATCTAAGGAAGATGCGCGAGCTTGGTATAATTCACCAGAATATCAAGCAGTTATCCATCTACGCACAGATAATACAGAAGGCTTTTTATTGTTTGCTAACGAATTCACGCCTCCTTCGGAGTAATGGTAATTATTACGGAGATGAATTTAATAAGCAGGTATCAGAAGTAAGTTGATTTATGCGGAAATTTATCGCGACTATATTCCTTATTCTGTTAACCCAGCAACTTATGGCTCAAGTCGAGAATCAAATGGAGGTGCCGGGCATGTCATCTAAAGATATTATTTATGCCAACGTAGATGGTTTGGATCTGGCCCTGGATATCTACATGCCTGAATCTGTTGAAAATCCGCCATTGGTAGTTTATGTGCATGGCGGTGCTTGGCAGAGGGGAACTAAGAACTCGGAAAGCCCATTACAGTTTGTTGAGCATGGCTTTGCACTTGCTAGTATTGATTTTCGTCAATCGACTCAGGCGCATTTCCCAGCTCAAATTCACGATATAAAAGCTGCTGTTAGATTCTTACGAGCTAATGCTAATTCCTATGGAATTAATGCCAGTAAAATTGCCATTGCTGGAAATTCTTCAGGTGCTCATCTAGCAACATTAGTTGGTGTGTCCAACGGACATGCTGAGCTTGAAGGGAGCTTAGGCGATCATTTAAATACTTCATCGGATGTGCAATCTATCCTCAGTTATTTTGGTGCACATGATTTAACGTCGATACTTGGTCAGTCGACTCTTTTTGGGCTTGGTGTAAGAGTGCCGGCATTACAGCTATTACTTGGTGGACAACCTGAAGAGGAGCCTGAGCTCGCACAACTAGCTAGCCCTGTGTTCCATGCAGAGCCTTCCGATCCTCCATTATTATTGCTGCACGGTGACCAGGATAGACAAATGCCTATAGACCAGAGCTACCAGATGGAGACAGCTTATAAGGAGCTAGGTCTAGATGTAGTTTTTGATGTGGTGATTGGAGCTGGTCATGGTGGCCAAGAATTCTATGAGCCTGTTTACTTAGAGAGAGCCATTACATTTTTGAGACGAACTATTGGCAATAATTAAGTTTTCTTTATTATTAAAGCTCTATTTTTTATTAATGAATCGATAGTGAAATATTTCAGCAAGTTTAGTTTTTAATTCTTATTTTTTTACTGCATAATCAGCTCCGCTTTTTTCAATTAACTTTTATCCAATTTTTCTTAATAGTCAGGTTCTTATTTAATGTGGTTTAAGAATATCCGTGTGTTTTGCCTTACCCAGACCTTCGATTTAAGCGCTGAAGAACTAGAATCCCAACTCGCAGATAATGCCTTCATCCCTTGTGCTAATTATGAGAAATCCCGTATGGCCTGGGTTAGCCCCTTAGGTGATGCAGCACCTGAACTAGCGGAAGACCAAGAGCCGATGCTTACTCATATTGTGGGGGACTACATTATGTTGTGCGCGCAAAAGCAGGAGAGATTATTGCCTGCATCAGTTGTACGTGAAGCCACTGCTGAAAAAGTTACAGAAATAGAATCGCGGCAAGCACGTAAAGTCTATCGTAAAGAGAAGCGAGAGATTCAAGACAATATGTATGCTTCATTGTTACCCAGAGCCTTTACCCGCTCAGCACGTACCTATGCTTATATTTCGCGTGCAGACAAACTCCTAGTTGTCGATGCCGTTAGCGCACCTAAAGCTGAGGAGTTTATTAATCTTTTGAGAGATAGCTTGGGTTCATTTCCAGTTGCCTTGCCAGATAGCAAACGTGCACCCAGTGATGTGATGACCCGTTGGCTGGTAGAGCAAAAAGCCACAGATAAATTTGAAATCCATAATGACTGCGAGTTATTCAATCCTTTGGATGGCAGTAATATGGTTCGATGCAAAGGTCAGGATCTTGTTAGTGATGAGATCAAAGCTCACCTCGAAGCAGGCAAGCGCGCTAAACAGTTGAGTGTGGTTTGGAACAATGCTTTAAGTTGCAGCATCGTTGAAGATCTAAGTTTAAAGCGACTGCGATTCGAGGATATAAATGAAGAATCTGCGAGCTTTGCAGAAGAAAGTGCTGCACAAAAGTTTGATCAGGAGTTTGTTTTAATGACTCTTCAACTGACTGCTTTCTTTAAATCCTTTTTCGAAGCTTTTGGTGGCTTGGAAGACCCTAAGAATAAGATGTTACCGGATAACAGATCTAAAGAAGATTCATAATTTATCGCGCTGTAAAATCGTCTTAAATAATTAAATATCTAATAATTCATGTAGATACAGTGCAAACCTAAAGGAAAATATAATGACTGAAGAGGCTACTTATATACCACCTAAGGTGTGGAAATGGGGAATTGACGATGAAAATGGCGGTCATTTCGCCAGTATCAATCGCCCTATATCAGGTGCAACCCACGATAAAGAATTAGCAATCGGCAAACATCCACTACAGTTATATTCTTTAGCTACTCCAAACGGTGTAAAAGTCACAATTATGCTGGAAGAATTACTAGCATTAGGCCATAGCGGCGCTGAGTACGATGCCTATTTAATAGACATAATGGAAGGCGACCAGTTTGGTAGTGGTTTTGCAGGCATAAACCCTAACTCTAAGATTCCTGCGATGTTGGATACTAGTACTAAAGAACCAACACGCTTGTTTGAATCGGGCTCTATACTGCTATATCTCTCTGAAAAGTTTGACGCATTTATGCCAAAGGATCCTGCAAAAAAAGCTGAGTGTATAAACTGGTTAATGTGGCAGATGGGTGCTGCACCGTATCTTGGTGGCGGTTTTGGACATTTTTACGCTTATGCCCCAGTCAAAATTAAATACTGTATTGATCGTTTTGCAATGGAAGTGAAGCGTCAATTAGATTTATTGGATAAACATTTGGCTAAAAATCAATATATGTGTGGTGATGAATACACAATTGCCGATATCGCTATTTGGCCTTGGTACGGTCGCCTCATAGAAGGTGAAGCTTATGAAGCTGGTGAGTTTTTAGACGTAAAGTCATATAAACATTTACAGAGATGGACAAAAGAGATTGGTGAAAGAGAGCCAGTAAAACGTGGGTTTAAAGTCAATCGTTCATTTGGGCCGCTTGAAGATCAACTGCATGAAAGACATGATGCTAGTGATTTCGATACCAAAACCCAAGATAAATTAAATCCTGAGCAAGCTGAGAGTTAATTTTAGCCCTCAGGGATAATATTTTTGTTCCTGATCAAAGCTAAGCCCACTTAGAGCATGATAAGTTTATACTGCTGATGTCCTTAATGAGGTGTTTTTTATGAATAGTAAAAAGTATTTCTTAGTCCTAGTAATGCTGAGTCCTGCATTTACTTACTCACAGCAAAACCAAAATGACGTACAGGGCATCCAGCAATGGGAAATTTCATTGTTATCAGATGGGCAAGTCTTAACAACAGCTACTATGCAGTGTTTAACTGGCGGGGCCTGTGATGCCAGTGCCTGGACGATATTGGATACGGCAAATTTTGGTTGCACATATAAGTTAGATTTTCCAATGCAATTCTCTGGGACATTAGTAAGACTCTTGTTGTTTCATGAAACTCTCGATTCAAACTGTTCAAATATTCTAATTCAGCAAGCGACAGGTACTGGAGTTGCAGATACTACTTTCCCTAATGCTCGCAATGCCAATGGAGAGGTAACTCTCAGATATCAATCTCCCATTCTAACCGCTGGAGGTACAACTCAATGGCGTGCCAGGAGACTTTAAGTTAGCTCAACATTGATACTCTTGTTTAACTAGAAGCAATAGATAATAATCATCTTCGCTAAATTAAACTTACAAAAAATAGGGGCTCACCTCGTGAAAAAGTATTTACTTAAAAAAATATGTCTTGCTGCTGCAATTGGTCTTGTAGCAACAACTGCAAATGCACATTTCAAGTTAAATTCACCAGCATCATGGATTGAAGAAGATGATAGAGGGGATCCTCAGAAACTTGCTCCTTGCGGCGGCACCTTAGCAGATGGAGGGACTCGCACCGGCGCTGTTACAGATGTGAACGGTGGAGAGATGTTGCGTCTGGCAATTGAAGAAACCATTTATCACCCTGGACATTATAGAGTGGCTTTGGTCAGAAACATGAATAGCTTGCCAGCTGACGCGATGCCACTAAATATGGTTGAAACGCAACGAGGCCCAGGTTCAGGTAGTTTTCCAATAGAGAGCAACCCTGAAGCGCCAGTTCTGCTTGACGGCTTGTGGGAAAATAATGAACGCCGTACAGGGCCACTAGAGACAGAAATCCAGATCCCGAATATTGATTGTGAAAATTGTGTTCTGCAAGTAGTTCAATTTATGTCGGAACATCCAGGGCACCGCGAAGGCGGCTATACCTATCACCATTGTGCCATGCTGGATATAAGTGCAAACACCGCAATGCCAATAGATGAAAATTGGTAGTAAACGAAGGCAAGAAGCATTTTTTAAAGAGTCCCTAGATAATCAAAAATAAAAAGGAGACGTAAGTTGAGTTACTTACAACGAAGCAGGTTCAGATTTAGCCTGCTATTCATTTTAAGTTTTGCCTTTCCCGTGCAGGCTCAAATTGATTTGTCAGGAGAATGGGGTGCCGTTTTTCATGAAGATTCCGATGAGCGTAGGCCGGGGCCTGAGATGGTTGAATATCAAGGTATTCCTATAAATGAGGCAGCTCGCCGTCGCGCACTCAGTTGGAGCCCTTCTTTACTAACTTTGCCCGAGCATCAATGTAAACCTCATCCTTCAGACTACGGTAGTCGCGGCCCTAGCAACATGCGTATTTGGAAAGAAATAGATTCCGAATCTCAACAATTGATTGCTTACCATACTCGAATCCGCTGGCAAGCTCCAGAAAGAACCATATGGATGGATGGGCGCGGCCGTCCGCCAGAATATGCTGCACATACTTGGCAAGGCTTTTCTACAGGACACTGGGAGGGCAACGTGCTGGTTGTAAGAACCACGCATCTTAAACAAGGCTGGGCTCGCCGAAATGGCATTGCACGTAGTGATTTATCTGAATTTACTGAACACTTTATTAGACACGGTAATATCATGACACAGGTTGTTATGGTGAGTGATCCCGTTTATTTAACTGAGCCTTTTATTCGAACTAACAATTGGAAAATAAATTTAGCACAACAAATACCTCCCTACTTATGTGAAACCGTGACTGAAATAGACAGGCCTCAGGGTGAAGTGCCGCACTATTTGCCAGATCAGAATCCATTTCTAAGAGAACATGCTGACCGGTACAACCTTCCCCTTGAAGGTGTGTTAGGTGGCGCAGAAACAATGTATCCATCATTTATTGAATGATGGGGCTAAATAATCTAAGCAATTAGAATATTGAACAAAATTGGAGTTTGTTTAAATATGATCATTAATCTAAATATCATCAGATCAATTATAAGCGCTACTGCTTTATGCTTTTGCTTGTTTAACTCTGGTGTAACCTTGGCACAACAAAACTTTGATGATGTTGAAATTAAGGTGCTTCATGTTCAGGGCAATATTTATATGTTGGTGGGTGAGGGTGGCAATATTACTCTACAAGCAGGAGAGCAGGGGGTCCTGATTGTCGACACAATGTTTGCCCCTCTAAGTGATAAAATTTTCGCTGCTATACGCAGTGTCAGTGACAAACCAATTACCTATATCATTAATACTCATGGGCATGGCGACCATATTGGCGGGAATGCTAATTTAGCGCAAATGGGCAGTAATATTGCAGGCGGCAATACTATTGATCTTTTTGCCGCTGGTGCCGGCAACCAAGCGAAAGTTGTTGCTCATGAAAATGTAATGGCCAGTATACTTGCCCAAGAAAACCCTATTCCTATAGAGGGCTGGCCGACAGATACCTATTACACATCAAAGAAAGATTTATTCTTTAATGGTGAAGCTATCATGATCACTCACCAACCTAATGCCCATACTGATGGTGATAGTTTAATTTTCTTTAGGCGTTCTGATGTGATCAGCACAGGTGACATTTTCAGAACAACTGCTTATCCCTTCATAGATGTTGCTAATGGAGGTTCCTTGCAGGGTGTTCTTGATGGCCTAAATTACATACTCGATTTGGCTGTACCTGCTGACCGGCAAGAAAATGGAACAATGATTATTCCAGGGCATGGCCGTCTAACAGACGAAGCCGATGTGCTTGATTACAGGGATATGCTAACTATTATTCGTGATCGCATTGCTTATCGTATTGATCAGGGTGATAGCTTATCTCAAGTAAAAGCAACTGAACCTACTTTTGATTACGATGACCGTTTTGGACTCAACAGTGGCACCTTCACAACTGAGAAATTCATTGAAGTCATTTATAACGAACTGTCTATAAGAAACTAAGTACCTAATAAGAATAACTGGATGACTCTTTAAAACATGAAAATCACTATGATGTTAAGCAAGGTATATTTTCCCATGGTATTGCTGGGATTAGCTCTCAGCTCAATATCTGTGGCTCAGGAGGAGATGCAAGCTCCGCAAGTTGCTGCTCCAATAGAGCTGACAGGTAATTGGACTACAGTTATCACGGAAGATTGGCGTTGGCGTATGTTTACTCCGCCAAAAGGCGATTATGTCAGTTTACCCTTAAATGAAGAGGGGATTCGGGTAGCAGATATGTGGGATCCGCAAGAGGATGAAGGCAGCTGCAGAGCTTTTGGTGCAGGCAATCTGATGCGTATGCCAATACGAGTCAACATCAGTTGGGAAGATAATGACACCTTACTACTGCAATCAGACCACGGTATGCAGACTCGTCGTTTTCATTTTAATTCGCAAGATATTATGTCAGCAGAACCAACGCTACAGGGAGACTCAATTGCTGAATGGGATGGCGCCACTCTAAAAGTGGTTACAAGTAATTTAATTAGCGGCTATATCCGCCGAAATGGAGCCCCCTACAGTGAAAACGCAGTAGTCACCGAGTATTTTGACCGTCATGATACTTACGGTGAGCAATGGTTTACTGTGTCTGTGATAGTTGAAGATCCACACTATCTGACAGAGCCTTACTACACGAGTTCTAGCTTTAAACTCTTGCCTGATAATATTGAATGGAATCCAGTAAGCTGCGACAACCGTTAACGAACATAAAACAATAGAGGTTTACTCATGTTAAAAAAATCAATATTCGCTTTTCTATTAATTTTCATTCTACCTTTGCAGGCTCAGGATTTTTCTGGCATAGAAATAGAAACTGTTCCGATAGGTAATAATTTTTACGTGCTTTATGGTTCGGGCGGAAATATTGGTGTATTTGCTGGGGAAGATGGACTGATAATGATCGACAGTCAATTTGCACCACTTTCAGAGCGTATTACAGATGCGGTAGAACGCATTAGTGGGGACTCAATTAATTTTGTTATCAATACGCATTGGCATGGTGATCATACAGGTGGCAATGGGAATTTTTCTGCCGATGGCGCTGTCATCGTTGCTCATGAATATGTGAAACGCCGTATGAGTATGGAAGTGTTCTTACCACTTTATAACAGCCGCACCATGCCTTCATCCATAGGTGCCTTACCCACAGTAACATTCATGAAAGACATTAGTTTTCATTCAGGTAATGAAACCATAACGGCTACTCATGCGCCTTATGCACACACTGATACCGACGCTTTTGTACATTTTGAAAATTCCAATATTATCCATATGGGCGATCTGCTGTGGACTGGCAGTTACCCTCGAATTGATGTCCAGCATGGCGGAGGTACAGTCGAAGGGGTAATCAATGCGCTGGGAAAAGCATTGCAGTTGGCAAATGGTGATACGCAATTTATTTCCGGGCACGGAGCAATCCCAGAAAAAGGCACCAGTTACGTTGAAAATTATCTAGCAATGTTGCGCGCCGTGAGCAATAGAGTAAGCAGTATGATTGCAGAGGGCATGTCGCAACAACAAATTATAGCTGCACGACCGACCGCAGAATTTGATGCTGCTTTTTTAGCTGAGAATGCCTATATAGATGCTGAAATGTTTACTCGAATCGTTTATATCAGCTTATCTAAATAATAAATACGGTAATCACTATGAAAAAAATAGCACTGAGAATGTCGAATATTTCAGTTTTGCTTATGCTTGCTTTGGTTTTGTTGCTTAGCTATCAAAATTTGAGCGCTCAAGAACAATCAGAGCTGGAGTTTAATAAACAGTTACTAATCGATTTTTTTGCTTTTGAAGGCAGCGGTATCGATCGCATGGAGCAATTCATGGCAGAAGATTATGTGCAACATAATCCTCGGTTTCTGGCGATGGATAAGTTTACTGGCGCATCGGGCAATCGGGCTTGGGTAGAAGCCAGAATTGAGGCGCGAGAAAGGGGTGGCATTCCATTAGTTGACCTTGGAGGCATTCGGCTTTCTGATCCCATTATCGTTATGGCAGAAGGCGATCTGGTTACAGCAATTTATAAAGGTGATTTACCTGACCCAGATAATCCCGGAGAAACTTATGAGGCCTTTGCCTTTGAAACTTTCCGTATACGAGACGGGAAATTTACTGAGCATTGGGATCAGGTAACCTTGAAAGAAGGCTGGATGGATACTGAATAAAACACACTCTTATTTCGTTAACACTTTGGAGATTCAGAGCATGGCACTATTAAGAAAAATAAAAATAATTAGTCTGTTTTTTATCTTAATTAACTCAATACCTGTTTCAGCACAGATGATGTCGGCAGAGTCTGTTTTAGAAGAAGCCGCTGAAGCAATGGGTGGCATTGATCGTATTCGTAACATTGATACGCTAATGATGACCGGTTTCAGCCAAACATTAAATCAAGATGGTGGCTCTGGGCCTTCATCACATCCTAAAGCGCCTCTTAAACTCGCCGTACAAAATGGCGTTGAACGCTATTTTGATCTCAATAACTTACGTGCCTACCAAACTCATCGTCAGGGTTTTTTATTTCCATTTGCTTTAGCCTTCGGTCATGCCTGGGCACCTAGTAGCCAAATACAAGAGGGGGTCAACGCACTGAATCATCCGGTCGCAGCATTAAGGGCCGCCTTTGAAGAGAGCGCTCAACTAGGTTCAGTGAGTATTGAAGATGACAACATCGTTGTGCAATTCACTTTAGCAGACAATACAGTTCTCTGGCTG
Organism: Gammaproteobacteria bacterium; assembly: GCA_029246545.1. GTDB lineage: Bacteria > Pseudomonadota > Gammaproteobacteria > Pseudomonadales > Pseudohongiellaceae > UBA5109. Next base: position 22,248 of record JAQWMX010000023.1, on the reverse strand, counting down.
GGTATTAATCAGTTAAATAAGCTGCCTGCCTGGGTCAGATGGATGGGGCCACACGCCAACCTTGGCCAAGTTACTTACACAAGTTGGTTTACGGGGTATCTCCCCTTTGATGGCATTCGACTGCCATCGGGTTTTACTACTGAGATCGATTGGCGTGAAAATGTAGTCGCTGTGTTTCATGTTGATTCCTACGAAATTGATGTGGCTCTACCTGAATTTGTCGCAAGTGGGGGTGGTTTTGGTGGAGGCGGAAATTCTGGGGTCGCGGTAACTGAAGTTGCTGATGGTGTCTGGGATTTACGAGTAGGAACTAATGGCGGTGCGGTTGTTGAATTTGAAGATCATCTCTTGATGTTTGAGGCTTATGGTAATGAAGCGAATTCCCTCGCGCGAATTGATAGAGCCAACACTTTAGTGCCTGGCAAGGAAGTGACTCAGGTAATTTTATCGCATCATCATTTTGATCATTCTGGTGGCATACGAGCGGCAATATCCAGAGGTTTGACCATTATTACCAAACGTGAAAATGAAGGCATGCTAAGAGAAATGGCATCGCGCCCAGCGCCAAACTTTCCCGATGCCTTGGCGCGTAATCCACAACCTTTAGATTTTATGCCAGTTGACGAGCACCTGGTGTTAGAAGATGCAACAAGACGTGTTGATGTCTATGAAGTAGTTGGTCATATGCATATGACTGATGCAGTTTTTGCTTACATTCCAGAAGAAAGAATTTTAATGCAGGGGGATATGTTTGATATTGGCTGGGACTGGCATTGGTGGGGTGGTAATTATCTAGACAGTGTTGAACATTTTGATTTAGAGCCAGAAATAGATATTCCTGTGCATGGACGAGTAAGCACTTTACAAGAAGTTGTTAGTAATATTGAAAGCCAGGTGGCTGCTGCCAGAGATTTCTGTGCTAGAGATTTAGCCGTTGGAGTTTATATGGCAGGCTGCCCGGTTAAATACAGCAGAGATTAACTGTGGAATTACAAAGAGCTTAACTATGTTAGCCGTTATCTTTGAATTTAATCCTGTTGCAGAAAAAACAGAAGAATATATGGAAATTGCAGCAGAGCTTAGGCAGCATCTAAAAGATATCGACGGATTTATTTCTATAGAGCGTTTTGCGAGTTTAACTGAAGAAGGAAAGGTGCTGTCATTATCCTTTTGGCGAGATGAAGCCAGTATAAAAAATTGGCGAAATCTAGAAGTGCATAGATCAGCTCAAACAAAAGGTCGCTCAGGTATTTTTTCAGATTACAGGTTAAGAGTGTGTGAGGTAGTCAGAGATTATGATATGTCTAGCCGGGCAGAAGCTCCTCAAGACAGTCGAGAAATTCATACTTAAATAGTTTCCCAAAAAATGGACTAAATCACTTTTTAATCTGAATTTAAGATCTAAAAAATTAAATTTCAGTAAAAGGCTCTAAGACCCTTATTAGCATTCTGTACTTTTCTCTTGCACCAGCACTATCAGTATTTAATAAATTTTGCAGTTGAAACTCATACTCTTCTTTAAGAGCAGTCTCATTAATATCCACAATTTTTTGCATACCTTCTAGAGATTTTTGCAGAGATTCTGAACCTGACTGTAATTGGAAGTCGCTAAATATATCCCAGCCTAAATTAAAATAACCTGTGTGTGTTCGCACAATAGCCTCAGCCCATGAAGTAAAATTTCGGCAACTGCTCCTAGTTACGTCAAAAGGCTCAGCTTCAGCGAAGTAGCGCTCTACGACATATAGATATATGTCTGTGTATCCTGCATTAAAATAGTGATTATTTGCATTAACACAATTTAAATTATTACTTGCACAATTAAGCAAGCCCTCAAAGACCTCTTTTAGTAAATTGGCTTGATTAGGACTTAAATCATTGCCATATATCAAACAGTGCGACTCGGTTTCTTGCTCCCGAGAGGCGCATGATGAAGGCCATGAGTAGCCTTTGTTTTCAAAGCCATCTAATATCCATTCCATATTCTCGCTGTTAAATAGGTCGCTATCGTAGTCAAATATGTAGTTAAAGTTGATTAGGAGGTTGCATTGCAGTCTGCTTGCATCGACTCTTGTTATTCGATCCATGTATGTCTGAGCAAGCTCCAGGTTGTTAGACCTCAGAGTTTCCACAATACGTTGAGCATCGCTCTGAGAAAAGGCAGTGTTTGCAGTCATCAGCAATATAAATACATAAACAGCTGATAAGTAATGTTTGAAACTGGGACGAGTCATAGCTGAATCCTTTCTATGCAAAAGAATAAAAAAATATTTCTTAATACGTTTCACAGTAAGAAAGATGTAGTGAATTGTCAAACATAAGCAGATATGAGCAGGTTTACGTATTTTTCTTTTATGTCTGCTTTCTACCAAAGTGGACGTTTGACACTGGTAGGTCTTTTTTAGAAATCTCAGCTAGATTCAGGGGGCGATGTTGAATCGTGAGTCTTTTTGTCTTTCAGACTCAGGAGGTCTACGCGGTATCTTGCTTCCAGTTCTTTATCTGGCGCAATTATAGTGACCAGATATCCCACAATAAGCGCAGAGAGGAAAGACGGAGGCATAGTTTCTAACTCGGTGAAATAAGGACCAACCCCCTCCATCTCTTGAATCACAAACTTACTTATAAGGGTCATTGAAAACCCGGTTAGCATAGACGCGATTGCTGCCTTCTCGGTAAAGCGCGGCCAGAAGAGAGATAGGATCATCATCGGACAGAAAGTAGCTGCGATGCCGGCCCAACCGAAGATAACAAACCAAAATATAGTTCTATCTGGCGATAGTATCGAGATGGTGATGGCTAGACCCAGCGATAACAACGCCAGGATAATTGTAATAATTCTACATAAACGAGTCGCATCGCTGTCGTTAAGCAAAGGATTAAAAATCTTCTCATACAGATCGTGAGTGACTGATCCGGCCACCATCACCAATAATGATGAGACGGTGGACATGATTGCGGATAACACGGCAGCCACATAAATTCCGACTATCCAGGGCGAAAAGGTGTATTCGACTAGTTCTGACAATACATTCTGAGCCCCATTACCCAGCACCGAATCAGGTTCGACTCCCTGAGTCGTAAAAATATAACGACCCAACACACCAATGCTAACCGCCGAAAAATCCACCAGTAAGGTAAACAGCATGGCAACCCATTTACCTCGATTGATCTCTTCCTCACTTCTGATGGCTATCAGACGAGCAAACACCTGAGGCGATCCCAGAAAACCCAGCCCGATTAGCAACATGCCAACTACCACCGAGACGTTCATCAAGGTCAAGCCGCCCGAGCCCCACATAGTCACCAGACCCGGCTCGATGGCATACAGGCCGTCATAAATTGATCCGGCGTTACTGAAGGAAAGAAAAGCAACTGTCGGTAGTAACACTAGGCAAACCAGCATGACGGCTCCCTGAAACATGTCAGTCCAGGCGGCAGCCAGAAAGCCGCCGGCGATACAATATATAGCGACTACAACGAAACCAACGACTGCGCCGACATGATAATCCAAATCGAGGAATGTCTCGAAAGCAGAACCAGTAGCATCAATCTGAGCAGAGATATAGATGAGCACGAAGATTAAAAGAGCAATGGAGGCAATAGTGCGTAACAGGTTAGTCTTGGAATTGAATCGACTGGTCATGTAGTCTATGACGGTCATGGAGTCATATTTATCAGTAAGATGCTTGAAACGTGGAGCCATGAGAAACCAGGCGACACCCACGCCAAACAATTCGCCAACTACAACCCAGTAGGCACTGAATCCGAGCATGGCCCCCATGCCTGTGAGCCCTAACAACAACCAGGCCGATTCGCCGGTGGCTTGTGCAGAGAACGCCGCCACCCAATAACTGAGTGATTTACCGCCGATCACGAAGTCTTTCATGCTCTTCACGCGCCGGGAAGCCAAGTAGCCGATAAACATCAGAATTCCGAAATAGACGATGATCATTGAATACTTTTCGAACATGTTATGCCTTTGTCTTTTTGACTGTACGGATTATATCTCTCCGCACCACAGGTCCCAAGGATACTGACAAGTTAACTCCCCATAGTTGATAATTCAATCTCAGTCATACAGAGAAAGTATAATTCTATTTTTTAATGAAGGCTAAGAATGGGTTAAATAAGCTATTATCTAAACAAAATAAATGGATTTTCTGTATCAATGGGTTTTATGAGTGATATACAACTGTTTCTTAACGATGAGAGAACAATAAAAGTTCTTTATTTTTTAGTTCTTCTTACTGCTTTAGTATGGGTTACTACAGGATTTCGGTTTTTAGAGAAGAGTCCCCGGGGAAAAAATAAAAATAAGAAAAACATCTGACTGCGATACAGCTGGGCTATTAAATATTTTTAATCGTTCAAGCCCTGTATTAAAGATCATAATAGATTCAATCCATCCTAGTTGTTCTAGAAATATTTTTTTAATGTCTTGCCTGTAACAACGTGAATCACTCTTTAGCTAACAACTAACCACCGGAATATCTTGCCAACGAGTTGTATAGCGCGGCGACATGTAGTCACGCTTCATCATCCATTTTTCTTGTATGCCGCTGTTCAATAATTTAATTGTGTGCTTACCATAACGTCGGTTAGCTTTATCTATTACCCGCATTAGCTTGTGTGATTTTTCTGTTTGCTGCGGACTAAATAAATCTTTTTGTTCATATTTTTTTGTCCGCACATCTAGCAAACCGATGCCGCATTTTTTATAACGAAGCCCTGGCCGGTAAATTTGCGCCAGCGCATCTGCTGCGACACGAGCAATTTGTCTGGTGTCGTTAGTGAGAAAGGGTAGCTTAATGACACGTTGTGGACGAAAGTAACTGACTTTTTTATCAAAACTCTCTAAATAAACCCACAGCGTTGCACTCAAACCATTTTGTTTACGTAATTTTTCGCAAGCACGATCAGCATATAAACTAATAGCCTGCTGCAGTTCGTGTAACTCAGTAATTTTGTAACTAAAGCTGCGCGTACAAATAATTTCTTTACGCGGCGCAGGTTCTAACTCTAAATCTAGACATGGTTCTCCATTGAGCTCACGAATAGTGCGTTCTACTACTACGCTAAAATGCCGACGCAAATATTTCGGGTTTGCTTGCGCCAATTGCAAAGCATTGTGTATACCTAAATGATGCAGACGCTGGCAAATCCGTTTACCCACTCCCCATATTTTGTCACATGTTATTCGCGCCAATAACCATTCCCATTTATGTTTTTCATCCAGCACGCATACACCGTTCAGCTTAGGCATTTTTTTCGCTGCATGATTAGCTAGTTTCGCTAAAGTTTTAGTTGGCGCAACACCAACACAAACCGGCATGCGTGTTTGTTGCCATAAAGTGTTTTTTATTTGAGTGCTACGTGAGTGATAATCGCAAAGTGGCAAACGTAAAAAAGCCTCATCAATAGAATAGACTTCCATCTCTGTACCATAGGGCTCCATCAGGCGCATCACCTTGGCAGAAATATCACCATACAATTCATAGTTGCTGGAAAAAATATGCACATTATTTTTTCTAACTAACTTTTCCACCTGAAAGAAAGGCACCATGTCGGGGATGTTTAGCGTTTTAGCTTTGGCGTTACGAGAAATAATGCAACCGTCGTTATTGGAAAGTACAACAACTGGCTCATCACGAATAGCGGGATTAAAAATAGCTTCACAGCTAGCGTAAAACGTATTGCAGTCTACTAGGGCGTACATAGAGTGTTAATGGCGTGGACGACAACTCCTTCAATCAATAAATCACTATCTTCGGTAATGAGGATGGGCGCATAGGCAGGGTTAGCTGCCAGTAATTGCTTATTCGCTATATCAAGAACCTTACAGGTAAGCTCACCATTGATAGCAGCAATGACGACTTGACCTTGGCGTGGCTCTATAGCGCGATCAACAATCAGCAAGGCTTTATCTAGAATTCCTCGCTCAATCATGGAATCACCAGCCGCACGAGCAAAATAAGTAGAAGAAGGGTGCTTAATCAAGTAGTCGTTAAGATCAAGGCTGTTTTCAATGTAGTCGTCCGCAGGTGACGGAAAGCCAGCAGGTACGCTGCTAGTAAAAAGTGGTAGGGGCAGAAAGCGCGCTACCTCCTGTTTTTCAACACGGCTAATCTTCATCTATGCATTTCGTTTGTTTACTTTTTTGTTTAGCTTAACAGGAAGCTTTCGCCAACAGGCTGCCAACGGCTGGGTCTGTCGATAGGCGTGACACACTGCGTTTGTTTGATATCAGGCTGCAAAATTTCGTTAAATTCTGCGACCTCATTAAAGTCAGGGCCGAGCCACTTTTCGGTTAATGCTTGGTTTTCATAGTCCAACATTAAGGGTATGGACTTGGGATGTATATTCGCCCATTTTGTGACAGGCGGCAAGGTGATAATTGAGGCAGAATAAATTATTTCTCCAGTTTCTTGGTTTAGGTATTCTTTATATAAACCACCAAAGGCAATCGCTTTATCTGGCAGCTCAATCTTGTGGTAAGTCTTCTTATCACCCATGCCTTCGACAAAGGCAGAGGCCGGTATAATACAGCGAGATTCTCGGAAGGGTTTATAGGCAAGCGAGCCAACTTGATCAAGTTTGTCAGAGCGCGAATTGAAGGAGGCATATTTGTAATTAGGTTTGTGGCTAAGTGAATCCAATAGCAACCACCAAGTTGCTGTTTTAATAACGGATTCTTTGCCAATAATGGAAATCTGTGCCCCCGGCGCAATATCGTCGGCATAATGCAAAGCACCGCTGACCTGTAAGCTACGAGCTAAAGCCTTGGTTTTTTTATCAGATTTGAGCTGGAAGCGGCCACACATAATGAAAGGTTAGCGTATTTTTATGCGTGTTTATATCAGCCCACTGCTATTAAGCTAATCAAATGCTTGAATTTATGCTGCTTAGCCCTATACTCAAGCTCCTGCGGCTGAAGTTGTCTGTTTTTATCGGCCTTCTCATAGCGACTATGAACAACATTACAAAGGCATCGATGGAGGTATCACTTATGCGTAACGCTCTTATTATTTTACTTTCTACGTTGGGCTTAGCTGCCTGTGCTGGAGAAGAAGCGATGGATTCTATGCCAGCACCTGTTGCCCCCCCAAGTGCTGACGAAGTATTGGCCAATGTACAAGCTGCAATGGGCACTGAAGGCCTTTCTTCCTTAACGGTTTCAGGTGAAGCCTGGTCGGTTAGAAACAACTTTCGCCAAACCCGCAAGGCGAGCCCTCCCTGGTTGTACCGTAACGAAATCATGGACTATACCTGGACTATCGACCTTGATAATTCTACTTCATTAGCGACTGGTGAAACCTTCGCACATAACCTGTTTTATGATGCTCCTACATTCAGCAACCTCTTACAGAGTGTTACTCCAGAGCAAAATTCTTGGACTCAACAACATCGCTACTGGCTAACGCCACCGGGTTTTTTACAAGGCGCTGAAAATAATGGCGTCAGTGTATCAATGGATGATGGTTATGCTGTATTAAGCTGGATGTCGCCAGCTGATCAGACTTCGCCTTCAGGCATGCGCTACACAGTTAATGCCTATGTTAATGACCATAATTTAATAGAAATGACTGAGACCTGGGTTGAAGATGCTTTTATGGGTGACCTGCATGTCTCTGCTATGTACAGTGATTATCAAGAAATGGACGGTGTTATGGTGCCGGCTACTGTGGAAATTTGGCAGGGCGGCGGAGCTATCTTTGGTGTCGCTATACGAGAAGCTGACGCTAACCCAAGTAATCTAGCAGCCTTGATCACATCGCCTCCAGCAAATGCTGGTGGACCTGGTGGACCTCCTCCTGGTGGAGCAGCACCTGCGCCAGCTGACTTAATTGAGGAAGTTGCTCCTGGTGTTTATCACATCGACACGAACTATAAATCCTTAGCCGTTGAGTTCGAGGATGGTTTCATTGTATTCGAAAGTGCCGGTTTTCCAGCTAATGTTAATGCAGGCATTATCATGGAAGCTGTCGCTAGCGTTTCTGAAAAACCGATTACGGCAGTGATCAACTCACATCCGCATTCTGATCATACAACCAGCCTGGTGCCAATAGTTAGAGCTGGCATTCCTCTGATTGTTAGTGAGAACAGTGTTGACTTCCAGCGGATGGCTTTGAGTTCGCCAAGGACTTTGCTGGGTGAAGAAACCTTGAGTCCAGAATTTCGGACGGTTCCTGATGGCGAGGTGATGGTCATTGAAGATTCAATGAATCGTTTAGAAATTCATCACATTCCAAGCTTACACACTGATTCATTACTGTTTGTATATCTGCCAAATCATAGTTTAGCTATGCAGGCTGATTTTACCATTCGAGGCGATGGTAATGGTGGAACCTTACCTTATGAAGGTCAGACTCCGCTTGGTCAGGAATTTGCTGAGTACATCCGTGATAACGGTTTGGAATTCGACAATATGCTTGGTGTACATAGTTCCGGTTATATACAAAGTACTGAGGATGTATTCATGGCCTTACCACCAGAAGGCGATATGTAATTAAGCCTTAGATAAAAAGTTGCAAAAAAGGCCGGATTATTCCGGCCTTTTTTATTCTTCAAAATTTATTAGCAGTTGATTTAGTCTATTCAAACTTTAAAACTTTTGGCTGTTTTTTTGATGTAATTCTTCTAGAATTGCAGCTTCCTTTAAAGGCATAAATTTTCATGACTGCACTCAGTGTTAACCTTAATAAACTCGCTTTACTGCGTAACTCTCGCGGTCATAATTTTCCCGACATTTTGCAGTACACTCGACGCTTTATTGAGTTGGGCGTGAAGGGGATTACTGTTCACCCACGGCCTGATGAGCGCCATATCAAGCAACAAGATGCACATCATCTAGCTTCCTTGCTGAAAGACTTTCCGGAAATTGAATACAACATCGAAGGTTATCCGACTGAGCAATTTTTGCAGCTGGTAGAAACTTGCCAGCCAACACAGTGCACATTGGTTCCGGATGCAGAAGATCAGCTAACTTCAGACCATGGCTGGGACTTTACACAACACATCGAAAAATTAAAGCCCATTATTGTGCGTTTAAAAAAGGCTGGCATTCGCGTGGCGGTTTTTCTCGATCCAGATGTCAACCAAGTTGAGCTTGCAGCTCAAAGCGGTGCTGATCGTATTGAACTTTATACTGAAGAATATGCAAGTGAGTTTTTAGGCAGTAACTCGAAAGATGTACTTGGGAAATATCATGGTGCTGCCATTAAGGCTCAAGAACTTGGACTTGGTGTTAATGCTGGACATGATTTAAATTTGAAAAATTTACCTGATTTTTTGAATATTCCTGATATTCTTGAAGTATCTATAGGGCATGCTCTAGTTATCGAATGCATCGATCATGGAATTGAAAAAGTAATCTCAGCTTATTTAAAGATCTGCCAAGCTTAAAAACTAAACCAGATAATAACTATGTTAAATCTATTTGATAAAGAAGCCATCGTTAGTGCAGATAAAGCCTTGCCAGGTCGTGATGAAACAGTTCAGGTCGCTGACAAGCATTTCGTCTTAAATACACCTTTAAGATTCTCAACAGATAACCTTGTTGAGCATGGTTTGTCACAAGCACTTTTTGGTTTAGGCTGCTTTTGGGGCGCAGAGAAACGGTTCTGGTCCTTACCTGGTGTGTATACCACTGCTGCGGGATATGCCGGCGGTTCTACTAACAACCCTACTTATCAAGAAGTCTGTAGTGGACAGACTGGACATGCAGAAGTCGTTTGGTTGGCTTACGATCCTATACAATTGAGTTACGAGCAGTTATTGATGGAATTCTGGCAAGCTCATAACCCTACTCAAGGTATGCGCCAGGGTAACGATAAAGGCACTCAATACCGTTCTGCCGTTTACACCTATTCTGATATGCAAATGCAGGAAGCAGAACAATCTAAAATCCATTATCAAAACATGCTAAAAGAGCAGGGTTATCCCAGCATAACAACAGAAGTCAAAACAGCATCTGGATTCTTTTATGCCGAAGATTATCACCAGCAATATCTGGCAAAAAATCCCAGCGGATACTGTGGTTTGGGTGGTACTGGGGTGTGCTACTAATGACTCCGCAACCCCAAAAACTGACCGTGGCTATTTCATCCAGAGCCTTATTTAATCTCAATGAAAGCCATGAGGTTTATGAACACCAAGGGGTTGAAGCTTACCGGCAGTATCAAATTGAGCGTGAAGACGATCCTTTAGAGCCTGGTGATGCCTTTAATCTGGTTAAAAAACTACTCAATATTAATACACTATTGGATCGGGAGCAGGTTGAAGTCATTTTGCTTTCTCGAAACACTGCCGATACTGGTTTAAGAATTTTTAATTCAATAGAGCATCATCAACTCGCAATAAACAAAGCCGCATTCTGTGGTGGGTCGAGCCCTTATCGTTACATCAGTGCTTTCAATAGTCATTTGTTTCTTTCTACTGACGGCGGTGATGTACGACAAGCTTTAGAGAATGGCATTGCGGCTGCAACGATCATGCCTTCCGGCATCGCCAATACAGATGATTACAAACTACGTTTTGCTTTTGACGGGGATGCCGTATTGTTTTCAGATGAAGCGGAAAAAATCTATAAATCTAGTGGGCTAGAGGAATTTACCCGTAGCGAGCGTGAATCTGCTCATCAACCTTTATCCGGTGGTCCCTTCAAGCCTTTCCTAGCTGCTTTGCAGCAACTACAAAGTATGTTCGATGTGGATGATTGCCCTATAAGAACTTGTCTAGTGACAGCCCGAGCTGCACCTGCACACGAAAGAGTCGTAAGAACATTACGTGCTTGGGATATAAAAATTGATGAATCACTGTTTCTTGGCGGCTCAGATAAAGGTTCGTTTTTGCAAGCTTACAATGCAGACGTGTTTTTTGATGATCAAGAGGGGCATTGCGAATCTGCCCGCGAACATGTTGCTACTGGCCATGTACCACATGGGGTGGCTAATTCATCTAATCAAGACTGAATGAGTCCGAAGTAAAGCCCCAAGCCTAACAGCGCAAAAATTAACACTGCCCTTAAAAACTTCTCCGACAATACAGATCCCAGCCTGGTTCCTAGGTAAATTCCTGGTAAAGAACCGACGACAAGCGCTAACAAAAGACTGTAATCCACCAGGCCATTAAATAAATAGCCCAGTCCAGCGACAAAGGTTAATGGCACAGCATGGGCAATATCGGTTCCGACAACGTGTTTAGTAGGCCAGCTAGGGAAGAGCATAAAAAGAATGGCGGCTCCAAATGCACCTGCTCCAACCGAAGACAACGTGACACAGACACCTAAAACAATACCCAGTAATAACACTAAAACTGAACGGTGCCGTTTAAGAAAGATATAGTATTTTTTGTGTTTCTTGCCTTCTTTTTTATTTATACGACGTCGAATAAGGCCATTAAATATCATCACCAACGCGGTCAGAATAAGCATCACACCTAGGAAACTGCTTAGAAAAGCAGAGAAACTTTCATTCTCTCTAAGGCTTTCATCGATAATGAATATATTAATGATGATCGAGACTGGAATGCTGCCTGCAGCTAATAGCACCATAGTCTTCCAATCGACATGACCTCGCCTATGGTGGAAATACATGCCACTAGCCTTGGTAATAGCGGCATAAAGCAGGTCCGTACCAATTGCTATCGCTATAGGGTAATTGAACAAGAGTAGGATAGGGGTCATCAAAGATCCGCCGCCAACACCGGTGAGACCAATTGCAAAACCGACTAAAGCGCCAGAGAAGATAAGCATAAATAATTCCATAGACGTCATATTAGGCTAGCTATATATATTTAAAAAGAATATTTATTTATATATCTATTCTTTTTGGTTATATTAGATTTGTTATTTAATTATAGGTATTGGTCATGAAGCTTCAGCAATTACGCTATATCTGGGAAGTAGCTCAGAATCAGTTAAATATTAGTCATACTGCAGACAAGCTCTACACATCTCAGCCAGGCATAAGTAAGCAAATTCGCCTATTAGAGGAAGAATTAGGTGTGCAAATATTTAGTCGAAGCGGAAAACAGTTACAGCAGGTGACGCCCGCTGGAGAGAAAATACTGGCCGAAACTGCTGAAATTCTCAATAAAGTAAAAACCATTGGCAGAATAGCGAATGATTTCAAGGATGAAGAGCAGGGCAGTTTAAGTATTGCAACTACGCACACGCAATCGCGCTATGTATTACCTTCAATAATTCAGGCTTTTACAAAGCGCTATCCAAAGGTTTCTCTGCACCTGCATCAAGGCACGCCGATACAGATATCTCAAATGGCGGCAGATGGAACTGTTGATTTTGCTATTGCTACTGAAGCACTAGAACTCTTTGAAGGCTTAACCATGATGCCTTGTTTTCACTGGAATCGCTCTATTTTAGTTCCAAAAGGGCACCCTTTAATTGCAGAACAATCCTTGAATTTGCAGACTATCAATCAATATCCGCTTATCACTTATTTGTTTGGCTTCACTGGCCGTTCAAAGCTTGATGCTGCTTTTGAACAGCAAGGCTTAAGCCCAAATGTAGTAGTCACCGCTGCAGACGCTGATGTGATTAAGACCTATGTACGATCAGGTTTAGGGGTCGGCATTATAGCGTCTATGGCCTGGGAGCCTGAGCGCGATAGTGATTTGGTAGCTCTAGATGCCAGCCACTTATTTGCTTACAGCACGACAAGCATAGGCTTTCGTCGTGGAAGCTATCTGCGGAAATATATACTGGATTTTATTGAGATGTTTGCGCCGCATTTAAATAAGGCTTCTATCGAAGAGCTTATGGCTGGTCAAACTGACAAAGAAGGAAAGACTTTATTTAAAAAAGAAGTGCCGATGTTTTCTGCAGCAAATAGCTAATACATCAATCTTTAGCAATTATATTGCCTTCATGTAAACCGCATTCTTTAGCGGTTTGCTCTTCCCACCACCAACGGCCTTCGCGTTCGTGCTGTCCTGGGTTAACGGCCTTAGTGCAAGGCTCACAGCCTATACTAATGTAGCCTCGATCATGCAAACTGTTATAAGGCACATCAAACATACGGATATATTCCCATACCTGCTTAGAAGACCAGTTAGCCAGAGGATTAAACTTCAATAAAGGCTTATCTACTGTTGAGTTAGATGAATCTAACTCGATAACTGCAACGTCGTTCCTAGTGCTAGGGCTTTGATCTTTTCGCTGACCGGTAATCCAGCCATCGAGATTTTTAAGTCTACGTTTTAAAGGTTCTAACTTGCGTATTCCACAACATTCATGGTGATCAGAGTTATAAAAATCATATAAACCTTTATCTTTCACATAAGCTTCTAACTTAGCGGGGTCTGGCGACAAAACATCTAATGCTAAGCCGTAATGCTCACGCACTTGATCGATAAACGCATAAGTTTCAGCATGCAAACGGCCGGTATCCAGCGTAAACACGTGGATATCCTTTTTCAATTTAGCTGCTAAGTCAATTAGCACGACATCTTCTGCACCACTGAAAGAAATGGCAAGACTTTGAGCAGACTCTAAAGCTAAAGCAATAATCTCTTTAGGATGCTTTTGTGCATACTCAGCAGCTAATCTGTTAATTTCATCGACAGTTAACACTTAATAAATACCTGTTTTCAATTATGAACAGTATAAAAGGGCGCACATTGTACCTCTGATACCAAATACTTGAAATCTCTATTTTACAAAGACTTAGCGTTTCAACTTAAAAATCAAGTCATTCCATGTTTCACGTGAAAAAGCTATATAAATTAGTAACTTACAGAGGTTTTTTTTCATAAAATGGACTATATGGTAGGGTCTAGCAACTGAGAACACCATATCTAGTGCTTAGCCTACCCAAGCACTTTTTAGTAAACTCGCATTGCAAGTAATCTCGCAAAGATAGAAAATGAGTGCAGTTTTATTATAGCGTAGGAGTATTATCTTGGAATTAGCTTGTCTTGATCTGGAAGGTGTCCTGATCCCCGAAATCTGGATCAATTTTGCAGAAAAAACGGGTATCGAAGAACTTAAAGCGACTACACGTGATATCCCTGACTATGATGTCTTGATGAAACAACGTTTACGTATTCTCGATGAACACAAGCTTGGTTATCAGGAAATTCAAGAAGTAATTGCCACTTTAAGCCCCTTAGAAGGCGCTATAGAATTTGTAGATTGGCTGCGTGAACATTTTCAGGTGATCATTTTATCTGACACATTTTATGAATTTTCCCAGCCCCTAATGCGGCAGCTAGGTTTTCCAACTTTATTTTGTCACCGTTTAGAAATTGATGATAACGGCAGAGTAACTGACTATAAGTTGCGCCAAAAAGATCCGAAAAGAGAGTCAGTAAAAGCCTTCCATAGCCTCAATTATAGAGTTATAGCTGCAGGTGATTCCTATAACGACACCACTATGTTGAGCGAAGCAGACCAAGGAATACTATTTAAAGCCCCGCAAAATGTAATTGATGAATTCCCGCAATTCCCAGCGGTATTTGAATTTGAAGAGCTGAAGCAGGAATTTATTTTAGCTAGCAGTAGGCAGCTGTCAGCCTGACAGCTTCATAGCTAGGGAACGTAGCATGCCAGCCGTAGCTCCCCATATATAATATTCTTTAAATTCAAAGAAATAAAACTTTCTTTTAATCCCATTTCGATTATAAATGTCTTGCTTATAAAGAGAGATATCTAATAAATACTGCAAGGGGATCGTGAATATTTCTGCAACTTCATTGGGTTCAGGCTTAAATACCTGCTGCTGATTCAAATGTCCAATGACAGGCAAAACCACGAAGCCTGAAGGTAAGGTATGCCACTCCAGAGTCCCTAAAACCTCTACATAATCTTGCTTAAGGCCAATTTCTTCGGCAGATTCGCGTAAAGCCGTATGTATTGGGCTTTTATCATCAGCCTCTATAGTGCCTCCCGGAAAACTGATTTGCCCTGCATGACTGCTTAGATCTTTGCTACGCCGCGTAAAAATGAGTTCTGGACCATTATCGCCTGGCGTTAATAAGATCAATACAGCGGCTAGCCTTTGTTCAGCGTCTAATGGCGGGTAAGCAACGTCGCTGTTATCAAGCAAATAGCTTTTAAGTTTTTCGGCTTCCATTGCTAAGACAGAGCTTTCATAGATATTGAGCTATTTGATTTATCATGGATTAGGCATTAAACGCAATTTGTCGGGCGTGGCAGCCCTGAAATTTTACAAATTGTTTTTAAAGGTGTTTCTGGGAAAAGACTCATGAGATAAATACTTTTACCTTTTTCTGCTCCGAGCTCTTTAGCTATAAGTTTCACTAAAACACGCGTTGATGGTATCAACTCACTTTGTTGATAAAACTCACGCAATAAGTTTATCAATTCCCAGTGAGCAGAAGTAAGAGATATGCCTTCTTTAAGCGCTAATGCTTCTGCTACTCCATGATTCCAGTCACTTAAGAGTTGTAAATAACCATAATTATCTAATTCCAACTCTTTAGCTTCAGTAACTAGTGTATTAGGCATAATTTTCTCTTTCTCCTAGACCTAAGCCTTAAGACCAGTTTTGCACTTTATCGTAGTCCAGTGATAGCTGAACAAAACCTGCATAATCTACCAACGAAAAACAATCTGCTAAGTCTAAACTCAAGCCACGAATAGTCAGGTCTTCTTTTAAAATGTAACAGGGCAAAGCCAATGTTCTAATTTTCTCATGCAGCGCTTCGTTGCCAGCCTGACTTACCGTCAAATAAACCGCATCTTCAATTAACATCATTGCACTAGTGCTTTTTTTAGCTTGTAGCACAGCTATGCAATCTTCGAGCGCAGAAGATTTAGCAGGTGATTTATTAATTAAATGTAAGATCATTAGTAGTACAAATTAAAAGTTAAAAACCTGGTCGGCTTTTTCAGTAACTTCAGCTATCTCCGGTAAAGACAAGGTTGCTAGTGGCATCACTAATTCTTCATTCTCAATCTTTCTTTTATGCAACGCGGACTCTTCTAAAAATATTTTCTTAACCTCATAAAGTTCAAGGGAGGGTAAAGCTTTACTGATATTTCTCATGCCACTGCTTGTTGCATTTTGTTCGCTCAATAAATGTAGCACTCCATCACCCATAAATAATAAAGTGATATTTTGCTCAAAGGCAGCAGCTGTCAATAGAATATCTAAAGCCGCCGCAGGTAAAGTCGAAGAGTAGGGGGCCTGTCTAATGATAATGAGTATATTTTTAGGGTTCATTTGTTAGTTTTTATCCAGGATACTCAAGGCAAAAAGTTAATCAGGCGATCTGAATTTATAAGACCATCAACCAGTTGGCCAAGCCCGCTGATTTCAAAACCCTCTCTTAAATTACTTGCTGGGAGTTCATATCTTTCAGCTTCTGCAGCATCGATTATGCCTCGCTCCAATGCCGAAGCTACGCAGACAACCGCATCAATTCGGTGCTCCTGAATTAATGTTTGCCAGATAACTGGTAGATTTTCTTCATCTTGAGTAGGTGTATTAAAACTACAAGCATTCAAAACGCCATCTTGATAAAAGAATAGACGGTAAATTTCATGACCACTCTTCAGTAAAGCTCGTGCATAGTTTAATGCCGTGCTGGATGATTGTGATTCAGGAGAGCCATAGATGACTAAAGTAAAACTTTGCATTGCCTAATAGAGCCTCTAAATGAAAAAAGCCCCGCGGGTGAACTTACCAGCAGGGCTCGATACTATCTCAATTCTATCTCGTTACTATCTTGGTACTATCTACGCACTATCTCGGTACTTTTAAGTTAGTTCAATCTCGGCCAGATAAGACACTCAATAAATGCAGTAAATGGATAAAGATATTATATACATTTAAGTATAGGGATACTGTTGCACGGATATAATTTGTTTCACCGCCATGAATAATACGACTGGTATCAAACAAGATTAAGCCTGACATTATCATGATAACTGCAGCTGAAATTACCAAGCTTAAGATTGGGATGTTCAGGAAAATATTTAAGATCATCGCAACAATAGCAACTATCAAGCCTGTAAATAGAAAGCCTCGCATAAAAGAAAAATCTTTACGCGTTGTTAGCGCATAGCCTGATAAGGTAAAAAAGATCAGGCCAGTTCCGCCTAAGGCTTGTAACACAATGCCGGGCCCATTTGCTGAAACATAATAGCTAAGCATTGGCCCAAGAGATGCCCCCAAGCAGCCTGTGAATGCGAATATAGCAACAATACCTTGGCTGCTTTCAGCGGCTTTATGCACCCAAAACAGCAGCCCAAAACTCACCAACATTAAAATCAATGCAGCACCTTGGCCAATACCGATCACCATAGAAATAGCTGCAGTGAATGCACTAAAAATCAATGTCATGGCAAGTAACATGTAAGTATTTCTCAATACTTTATTTGTCGCTAGCACAGACTCTTGACTGCGCTCTACACCGTAACCAAATTCACTCATTGCTCGACTCCAATATATTTTAGAAAGTAGATGTCCTGTTCAGCTCTTTATAATAAATGAGGGCAAAACAGAGGATTTCAATGGCTTACATCATACTAAGCCGCACACTAAAAGCAAGGGGTACAGAGTAGGGCGGAAAGCCCTACACACTGGCGATTCCTGGTTGACTGAAAATATAATTACTGTAATATTCGAATCCGTCGCGGAGGGGTGGCAGAGCGGCTGAATGCACCGGTCTTGAAAACCGGCATAGGTTAATAGCCTATCGAGAGTTCGAATCTCTCCTCCTCCGCCATATCACTTATTACCAACCTTCACCAACCTTCACCAATAAGACCTAAACCCTATTATTTGGGTACTTTATCTTCACCAAGCATTACAACCATTCATCAAAATCCAGTATAATGTTGGGTACCAAGTTGGGTACTGGAGAACATTATGGCGGGTGAAAAGCTACTTTCAGAATCATCGTTTATGGCGCTCCGGAGAGGATTCGAACCTCTGACCTGCCCCTTAGGAGATAAACGTTCAATCTCTATATATGCATATATTACAATGGCTTATAAAGCTAAGCACTATAAGGTTATTCACTCTATATTATTAACTCAGTATATTCAATTACTGGATGCTCTAATTAATCATATTATGCATACGATGATGCATACGGTTAAGGGTAGGGGTGGGCCTTTATAAAGGGGCGGGGGTGGTATTCAGAGTTGAGTAGTTTGAGTAGTACCTTGCTACCCACAATTTAGAGTAATTTTAGAAAAAAAGGAGAAGGCTCTAACGGCTGCTTTCGGCCAGAAGCGGACGTTAACAATTTTCTAATTTTCGTTAACGAAGAAATCCCCAATTTCAAGTAACTGGGGGTTTACGCTTAGACAATTAGAAAGATTACATACAACCGCCAATACCACATCATGTTCAGGATGAACCATGAATAAAGTATGCCCTCCGACTGAGCCACCCGTATGCCCGTACCATTCTCCAAACTGCAGCCAACCTAATCCATAATTTTGGTCCGCTAACTCGCCATTTGACATTATGGGAGGTGACAATAGCAGCTCCAGAGTTTCATTCTTTATGATGCTGCCATTGAATACACCAAAACCAAACTTTACCAAATCTGATGGGGTAGAAAGAAATCCACCACTAGGTATCTTATAACTATTATCCACGTAGGGAGCATTGCGAAGAAGCCCATCCTCTCGACGGGTGTAGGGTGCAGCCCTATCTTCGATAATATAATCAGTATGATCTGCCACGGTTGCTGTGAGACTTAACGGACTAAACACTTGCTCTCGCATTAAACTTACATAGTCCTGACCACTTGCTTCTTGAAGTATTACACCTAGCAGGTTGTAACCATAACTGGAGTACGAATATCGATCTCCAGGTACGGCGATGAGCGGATCATCCATGAATACTTCAAGACCATCCTTCGCATCATCGTAATGTTTGGTAATAAGGAAGTCTGACCCATCTGGAAGATAATGCCGAATTCCTGCGCGATGAGATGCCAACAAACGCAAGGTGACGGCTCCTTTTTCCTTGACTGGAAAATAGCTAACGTATTCTTGAATAGGCGCATCAAGATCCAATAGCCCCTGCTCATATAACAAAGCCATGGCGATAGAGGTCATAGGCTTAGCTATGCTACCAACGCGGAATTTGGTCAAAGGGGTAACTGGCGTACGATTCTCAATGTTCGCGTATCCAAATCCCTCCGCCCAAACCAATTGTTGGTCTACTCCGACTGCTATTGAAACTCCAGGTGCTCCATTATCGATGAGCACTTGTATTTGCTCCCTAGCATTCTCGATAGCAGACTCGTATTCGCTAGAAGGCGTCACTGAATCAAACCGATCTATAAAAGCAGGCTGGCCCCAAGCAATGTTAAGAAAAAACGGCAATATCAATCCGGCTAATAGGATTTTTCTAATTTGAATAATCATATTGAATTCCTCATCATGATTCGTTTCATGTTCATATGTATTTATTCCTAGATGCTTACGTCTGCTTTGGGTCATTAGCAGGCATCTTAACAACGTTAATTCAAAAATCCATCTAACGTCCGCCTTGGATAGATAGCAGACGTTAGCATTTTATTGGATATGTACTATATTTAATCTATGCATATAGCTCAATACTACACAGCCAACCCAGAAACAAAACAGCAGATAATAGCTCTGGCTGAATTATTAAACTGCCAGTACAGGACTGTAGAGAACATAATTACTTTGCAAGTGGATAGTGATGAAGCTCTGGCTAGGCTAAGGAGTTGTGAGCGTCTGCCTTGGGTTGTTGAGGCTGGTTAGCTGAGTTGTTGACATAGATTATTAAAGCCATCCCTGTTTCCAAACTTGCTCATCCCTTAGACTTTTCCAATCTATAGCTTGCTCTCTTTTAGTAAAGACTGCTTCTAATATACAAGAGAGAACTGTGTCGTCTTCATCGTATTCTACGCTTGTTACTATGAAGTGCTTCTCTTTTTTTTCTGGATTTACTGCTGTCCACTTACTGTTTAAGAGTTTCTTAGGATTGATTATGGTCAAGACATGTCCCCTATACTTGACGAGTAAAAACAATAGGAATAGATTCAGAGTAGCTCTATTAAAGGAACTTCACAATGACCTATAAAAAACTACTCATATCTTTATTACTCATGCCAGCATTGGCCTTTGGTGCTGATGTTAATCCTAATGCTGATTTCATGTGTGAGTAATCTATACGCCAAGTTGAAGTTACTTCCTAACTCTCATTTATGAGTTTTATATGAAGCTCTTCACCATTATCTTCACAGTCCTCACCGCCTACCTAGTCATCTTTGAGCTAGATATATTCCTTAAAGGCACAGGCTTAATTTCCAACTACGCTATACCTTTCTTTACAGACAATGTAGCCCCTGAAGTCGAAACTGCGTCAATTAATTCAACTCCACTAGACGGCGTTACAGCACAGGTACGAAGAGTAATAGATGGTGACACAATAGATGTCTTCTTAAATGGTGAAGTTCAAAGAGTTCGTTATATTGGTATGAACACTCCAGAACGTGATGAGCCTTGTTACAGTTAAGCTACTGAAGCCAATAGAGACTTAGTTGCTGGTGAGACTGTGCTGCTTGTTAAAGATACTTCAGAGACTGATCGGTTTGATAGGTTGTTAAGGTATGTTTATGTAGGTGACACTTTCGTTAATGCCGAGTTGGTTGTACAGGGGTTTGCTGAGGCTGCGTTGTACCAGCCTGATGATGAACACTATGATGAGTTTAGAGAGGCTGAACAGGTTGCTGCTGAAGCTGGTATTGGCTGTCACGGCAGTGGAGTCTTTGATGATGGTAGTTTGAGACGTTAAAGGCTTTCTAGTGTTATTTCCTAGTAGATGTTGATAATCTATTCGTTAAGACTGATCAAGAATTAGATAAGCGATACAATTATAAAAACTAAAATAGGGAAGATATGATATGAGCATGATGTATTGCAGTGCGTGCGGAAAAGAAATTCATGAGTCCGCAGTGTCTTGTCCTGATTGTGGAGCTGTTGTTAATCGGCAAACTGAAAGAGCGCAAATGAGTTTTGGCGACGCTATTTCTACCTGCCTAATAAGAAAGTATGTAGATTTTAATGGGAGAGCTTCTCGGGCAGAGTACTGGTGGTTTATCCTTTTCACAATGATTGTTGGTTTTGTGATGGGGTTCGTAGATGGGTTTATGATCGGGCTTACTGGTACCTTTTTATACTTATCGCTAATTGTTAATCTCGGGTTTTTTCTCCCTAGTTTAGCTGCTTATGTTCGCAGGCTACATGACACTGGATACAGCGGGTGGTGGATACTCTTAAGCTTTACAATAATAGGTTTGATACCTCTCTTTATATGGTTAGTGAGTAAAGGCCATGACCAGGCAAATAAGTATGGCGATCCTGTTTAATATCATGACTTAACCAAAAGCCGAAACTATAAAAGTTAAAAGTGATAAGTGCCTCTCTAAGTTTTCAGCATGTACTTCTAATTTAGCTTTCCTCATTGGCTTCCAGGTAAATAGCTCCTAAGAATTATTATCCATGAGCTTAACTATCAAAGAGTATTTTACGTCTATGAATCTGCACTGTAATGTAAATCGACCCAAGACACTGAAGTAACGTAATCAGTGTATTGTTGAATTCAGGTGTGTATGTAATAGCTACTCCTAAATTGACAAGCGAAAGGAGACATATAGGGGTAGATTTCCTTTTACTAGTTCCTAGAAGCTATACAGTCTCGAACACCTACTCTTCGCGACTTAAGGAGCTTGAAAGTTGATCATCTAAATGATCGTAGAATGCCCCATGAATAGCTATTTCAGCATGCTCTTCCATAGGCTCTCCTAACACAATATCGAAACTCTTCAGTTTGTCTATTGCCTGTTCATGAGTTGCTTTGGGGAACTGCTTAGGTAAACCTTGGCGCAGCCTCTGAAACTCTTCAGCATACTGCTGGTTTAGTTCTAAACAGATAGCCGCTGCCTGTTTGTCATCCCGTGTTTTCAGTGACTTTATAATGGTTTTAGTTGGATAGTACTGGCGTAACTCAGCAGGAACTACTCTACGGTAGTGCCAAGTGTGTCTTCCTTTGGGCTTGTAAAGGTAATTCACGTCTATATGAAACAGTCCAACAGCGATAATAGTCATAGGATAGCACTCTTTTTATATGATATGCATACGATTATGCATACGTTTAAGATGCTTTAGACTAGATAAGCTATTGATATATAAAGATATAGTTGGTTTAAGTGGCGCTCCGGAGAGGATTCGAACCTCTGACCTGCCCCTTAGGAGATAAACGTTCAATC
>JAQWMX010000022.1 GCA_029246545.1 Gammaproteobacteria bacterium | reverse complement strand
ACCACATCTCGTGGATCTCTAATGACCGAAATAATTTTAGCATTTGGGATGAGATCTAAAAGATCCGCAGAGAATAAAATATTCACGGAAGCGGGCCTGCAATGGCGTGAGCCAGGTTGCTCTATGTGTTTGGCCATGAATGCGGATCAATTAGGGGAAGGTGAGCATTGTGCTTCAACTTCAAATCGTAATTTTGAAGGTCGCCAAGGTTTTGGTGGACGTACACATCTAGTCAGTCCAGCTATGGCTGCAGCTGCAGCGGTAGCAGGTCATTTCGTCGATGTGCGTTCTTGGAATTAAAAAGAATAAGGTGGCTTTAAATGAATAAGTTTATAAAAGAGCAAGGTGTAGTTATTCCGTTAGATAGAGCCAATGTCGATACGGATTACATTATTCCTAAGCAGTTCCTGAAGTCCATTAAGCGTACTGGTTTTGGTAAAAACTTGTTTGATGAGGCGCGTTACCTAGATAAAGGCTTGCCTGACCAGGAATGTACTGGTAGGCCGTTAAATCCTGATTTTGTATTGAATAAAGCCCGGTATGCTGGTGGAAATATATTGTTAGCTAGAGAGAATTTCGGTTGTGGTTCAAGTCGTGAGCATGCTCCGTGGGCTTTAGAAGATTATGGAATCCGCTGTATTATCGCGCCTAGTTATGCCGATATTTTCTTTAACAATTGCTTTAAGAATGGTTTGTTACCTATTGTTTTAGATGAAGAAATTGTTAATTATTTATTCGAAGAAACTATCGCGAATGAAGGCTATGAACTAAAAATAGATTTAGCCGCGCAAAGCATCATGAAGGTGGATGGGTCAGTGATTAACTTTGAGATTGAAAGTGCTAGAAAAACCAGCTTATTGAATGGCTTGGATGACATAAGTCTAACCTTGCAGAATGCTGATGCTATAACGGCATATGAAACGAGTTGGAAAGAAAAGTCCCCCTGGCTTTTTACTCAAGATCATTATTAAAACTAGTTAATGTATTGCCGGGACTAGATTCCGGCACTTTTCGTGTAATTCGAGTGGAATAGATCAAAATGAGTGCAAAATACGATGTGGTAATTGCTGGTGCAACTGGAGCAGTTGGGCGAGCTTTAATAAATATACTGGAGCAGCGTAAGTTTCCAGTTAACAACTTGTATTTGTTAGCAAGTGAACGTAGCGCAGGTGAAACATTAAGTTTTAATAAGAAGCAATATACTGTTGAAAAAATTACAGATTTTGATTTTTCCTTAGCTCAAATAGGATTCTTTTCTGCTGGTGCTTCAGTTTCAGCTGAATTTGCTCCTATTGCAGCTGCTGCAGGCTGTGTAGTCATAGATAACACGTCACATTTTCGTTATGAAGAAGATATACCCTTGGTTGTGCCTGAAGTGAATGCAGATGCTATAGCGAATTATAAAAATAAAAACATTATTGCTAATCCAAATTGTTCAACGATTCAAATGTTGGTTGCATTAAAGCCAATTTATGATGCTGTAGGTATAAGCAGAATCAATGTGGCTACATATCAGTCTGTGTCTGGCACGGGTAAGGACGCTATTGATGAGTTGGCCGGTCAAACTGCAAAATTGCTAAATGGCCTTGAGCCAGAGGTGAATGTTTACCCAAAACAGATTGCTTTCAATGTACTGCCACACATTGATGTGTTTATGGATAATGGCTACACCAAAGAAGAAATGAAAATGGTCTGGGAGACGCAGAAAATCTTTGCTGACGCAGAAATAGTCGTTAATCCGACCTGTGTCCGTGTACCTGTGTTCTATGCGCACTCCGAAGCTGTGCATATTGAGACTAAAGAGCTGATTTCTGTTGAAGAAGCTCATGCTGTTTTGGGAAAAGCACCTGGGGTGAAGCTCAAAGATGAGCATGAAGATGGGGGCTACCCTACCGCGATAGGAGAAGGAACAGATCATGATGAAGTCTGGGTTGGTCGTGTGCGCAAAGATATTTCTCACCCTTTAGGCTTAAATTTGTGGATTGTGTCTGATAATTTGAGAAAAGGTGCTGCTTTGAACTCAATTCAGATAGCAGAAGTGTTGATAAAAAACTACATATAATGAATACTTACGGCCTTATTTAAAAATATCTCTCACTTCCAGTTAGGATGACATGATGCAGGTGAACAAGCTGTACATTTGTAGAAAAATTTTAAGTATTTTTACCTGCGTCATTGTCGGATTGATCTCAAATCATTCTTTTGCTTTCACATTTGGTGATATTAGTCTGGATTCTACTTTAAACCAGCCATTATCAGCTGATATTGAACTGCTTGAGTTGGATGGCTTAGATGAATCGCAAATTATTGTAACTTTAGGCTCCGAAGCCGACTTTGAGCGGGTTGGAATAGAACGATTACCTCTTTTAAATGAATTAGATTTTAACGTACAGGTAGTTTCAGGCTCCGAAGGCCTTATAAGAATAACTAGCTCTGATGCAATCGTTGAGCCTTATTTGAATTTTGTGTTAAACGTGCGTTGGCCCTCTGGTCGAGTTAGTAGGGAATACACTGTTTTATTGGATTTACCAACCTTTAGTGCAAACCCAACACCAGTTCCGGCCCCTACACCGGCTCGAACCATCCCAGCACCGGCTAGACCTGCTCCTCCAGCTCCAAGAATTCAGCCAGAACCAGAGCCAATCCAGCAGGAAATAGCTGAAGCTCCAGAAACCGAGCCGGAACCGGTTATGGAAGCTTTGCCAGTTGTGGAGCCTAGTTCTGAAACAGTAGTTATTGAAGATGGTGATTCCTTGTGGAATATTGCTTTGGCAACTAGACCAGGGAATGATATTTCCGTACAGCAAATGATGCTCGCCATTCAACGAGCAAATACTAATAGTGACGCTTTCATTGGTAATAACATTAATGGAATACGTTCAGGCCGAGTGTTACGAATTCCAAATCGCCAAGAGATAAATGCTATCAGTCAGGAACAAGCACTAACGCAAGTTGCTGTTCAGAATCAGCAATTTTCTAATAACGCTCAACCATTAGCGGTAAATAACAGTCAGGGCGGAACAAATAATACTCGTGACGAACTGAGCATTGTTAATAATGCAGATGATGAGGCTGAAATTGCAGGCTTAAACGCAACCATCGCAAACCTTGAAAATGACTTAATGTTGAGTGAAGAGAATTTAGATAGAGCTTTACTTGAAAATGAAGAATTAACTAGTCGTCTTATCGACTTGGAAGAAGAAATAGCAATTTTAGAAAATATCGTCGCTATAGAAGGCCAACGAATGGCTGAGTTACAAGCTGAATTGGCTGAACAAGCTGAAACTGCAGCAACAGAAGTGTTGGCCGTAGTAGCCCCACAAGACTCTACTAGCACTCCAACGCAAGAGCCTGAACCAGCTCCAGTTGTAACAAGCCCAGCTCCATCAGGAGGGATAATCAGCAATTTATTAGATAGCACCTTAGACATGGTAGCGGCTCTAGTAGTGCTATTGGCGCTTATCGTTGGTTTTTTGATCGCTCGTAATCGCAGCGTGGCAGCCGATGAAGATGAAGGAGACTTTAGCCTTGATCTTGATGGTCTAGAAAATGCTGATGAAGATGAGGGTTCTTTAGACCTTGAAGGCTCTTTAGACGTTGAAGACTCTTTAGACCTTGAAGACTCTTTAGATGCTGATGGCTCTTTAGACGTTGAAGACTCTCTAGACGTTGAAGACTCTTCTGAAGAAACTATCGAGTTTGTCGATGAGCCTGCTCCTGTAGAGGCTATTGCTGAAGATAGCGATGATGCAGAAAATGATGAAACTGGATCGGATGCTGATGAGTCATTTGAATTTAGTTTAGATGATGAGCCGGAAGAAGAAGCTGAAAAAGAGACTGAAACAGAGGCTGAGCCAGCCGCAGCTGAAGAAATTGAAAGTTTACAATTTTCTGTAGAAGATAATAAATCAGACTCTTCAGATGCGCCCGAGAGCAGCTCTGAAGAAAATAATGTAGATGAGAATATTGAGACCTTTGATTTTGGCGATATCGCACTCGACGATAATGCTGAATCTGAGAATAACAATGAAAATAGTGACAGTGACAGTGACAGTGACGAGAGTGTAGAAGCCTCAAGTGCTGAATCTGATCTGAACAATGATATTGTTTTTGATTTGGACGATAACAGTGCAGATGATGAAATTGAATTCATTGATAATGATGAAGACGATGCTGAGAATAAAGAGGAAGTTACAGAAACAACTTCCTCATTAGGTAATCTAGGACTCGATGATGCAGTTGCATTTGATGAGGGTGATGAAGAAGAACTGGAAATCATCACAGACCAAGATGAAGTCTCTACCAAGCTTGATCTGGCTGTCGCTTATCATGCGATGGATGATCTAGACGGAGCTAAAGAAATACTTAGTGAAGTTATCGCTGAAGGCAATGATGCACAGATTGCTGAAGCCCAAAAACTACTCTCTGAATGGGGTGGTTCATAAGTTCTGAAGCTGGCATCTCTGCCTCTAGCCGAATTGCACTTTGTATAGAATATCAAGGCACAGGTTTTAATGGCTGGCAAGCTCAGAAATTAGCTTCTGTTACTACGGTCCAGGAAGTATTGGAGTTAGCCATTTCCCAAGTGGCAGATCACTCCATCAAAGTACACTGCGCTGGGCGTACAGATAAAGGTGTCCATGCCAACGCCCAAATTGTCCATTTTGAAACTAATAGTGAAAGGCCTCTAAAAGCCTGGGTTAGAGGTTGTAATGCTCTTCTACCTAAAACGGTTGTTGTGCGCTGGGCCAAACAAGTTGAAGCTGATTTTCATGCCCGTTTTTCTGCTTTAAGCAGGCGTTATTGTTACCTTATTTATAACCATAAAATCCCTACAGCATTACTGCAAGGCCAGGTTAGCCCACATTATTATGAGTTAAATGAGAAATCCATGCATAAAGCAGGACAATATCTTCTTGGAGAAAGAGATTTTAGTAGTTTTCGAGGTGCAGGTTGTCAATCGAAGACAGCCATGCGTAATGTTAGCCATATTAAGGTGGATCGCTCTGGTGATTTTGTGAGAGTGGATATAAAAGCTAATGCCTTTTTATTGCATATGGTGAGAAATATAGTCGGGGCATTGCTTGAAGTCGGAGAAGGCCAGCGTAAGCCGGAATGGATAGGGCAGGTGCTCGAACAAAGAGATCGTCGTGAGGCAGGAATTACAGCTCCTCCAGACGGACTGTATCTCATAGAGGTTGATTATCCTGACAAATATGAATTACCAGCGGCACCTTGGGTGTTGCCTTTTTTTAAAAGCCATTAGCGCTATTATTTGCTAGAATACGGCGCTTGTTTTCAGCTCTAGCTTTAACAAATACTCGTGAATATATCTAGAACTCGAATTAAAATTTGTGGCATCACACGCCAAGAAGATGCTCTTGCCGCTATAGGTTTTGGCGCAGATGCTCTTGGCCTTGTTTTTGTTCAAGCCAGTCCTAGATATGTATCAATTGAGCAAGCTCAGGAGCTAGTAAAACCTTTGCCAGCTTTTATTAGTAAAGTGGGACTATTTGTTAATGCTAGTTCGGCAGAAGTCTCAAATGTCATTAACAACGTTGCATTGGATTATTTGCAGTTTCATGGCGAAGAAGAAGAAACGTTTTGCACACAGTTTTCTAAACCGTATATTAAGGCCATCCGACTAAAGCCTGAAACAGATCTACTTGAAATTATCAGTAAATTTAAAAGTGCAGCGGCTATCTTAATAGATGCTTGGCATCCTGATATTGCAGGAGGTACAGGCAAGACATTTGAATGGTCTTTGTTAAATGAGTTACCTAAAGAAAATATTCCAGTAATAATTTTGGCGGGTGGATTAAATCAAGAGAATGTTAATTCCGCTGTGCATTTAATTAGACCTTACGCTGTAGATGTCAGCACTGGTGTTGAAGATAGTCCAGGCATTAAGTCTGCAGAAAAAATCAGAAAATTTGTAACAGAGGTTAATCGAGGTGAGTAGTGTCTGAACTAATAAATGATCAACTCTATGATGGGCCAGATGAGCACGGTCATTTTGGTGTTTATGGTGGAATATTCGTTGGTGAAACTCTAATGCCAGCACTTGATGAGCTCAATAGAGTTTATGCAAAATTAAAGCAAGACAAGGCCTTTTGGGAAGAGTTCCACAATGACTTAGCTCATTATGTTGGCAGGCCTTCTCCACTTTATCATGCCAAGGGCATGACCAAAGCGCTTGGCGGCGCTCAAATTTATTTGAAACGTGAAGATTTGAATCATACTGGTGCACACAAGGTAAATAACACGATTGGTCAGGCATTGTTAGCTAAAGCGATGGGGAAAACCAGAATTATTGCGGAAACTGGGGCGGGGCAACATGGCGTAGCAACTGCAACAGTTGCAGCACGGCTAGGGCTTGAGTGTCATGTGTTTATGGGTTCAGAAGATACTAAGCGTCAGGCAGCTAATGTCTATCGTATGAAATTACTTGGCGCTACTGTTGTAGAAGTTGACTCAGGATCGAAGACATTAAAAGATGCTATGAATGAGGCCATGAGGGATTGGGCAACCAATGTTGATACCACTTACTACATTATAGGCACTGTAGCTGGCCCGCATCCTTACCCCATGCTGGTAAGAGATTTCCAAAGTGTTATTGGACAAGAAACCAAACAGCAGTCATTGGAGCAATGTGGACGCCTACCAGATTCACTGGTCGCCTGTGTAGGAGGAGGCTCAAATGCAATAGGTCTATTTTACCCATTCTTGAAAGATGAAGCTGTAAAAATGATAGGCGTCGAGGCTGGTGGGCTAGGTTTAGATACTGGCAAACATGCTGCACCCCTTAATACCGGTGCGCCTGGTGTTTTACATGGTAATCGAACGTATCTCATGAATGACGATGACGGCCAAATTCTTGAGACTCATTCAGTCTCAGCAGGTTTGGATTATCCTGGTGTCGGGCCAGAGCATTCATGGTTAAAAGATATCAAGCGTGCAGAATATACAGCCGTCACAGACGCCGAGGCTCTAGATGCATTTCGCTTTTTGACAAGTCACGAAGGCATAATTCCAGCACTAGAATCTAGTCATGCGATTGCATATGCGATAAAAACTGCGCCTGAGCTTCCTGAAGATCATCTAATGGTTATTAATCTGTCAGGCAGAGGCGATAAAGATATGCATACGATCGCCGAGATTGATGGAATTAACGTTTGATGAATGAATTGGAACCACTACTAAAGCAGTTATTAGAAGTGTTGAAAGGAAGGGTTTGAGTAGATGAGCCGTATTGAGAATTGTTTTAAGCAACTGAAGAGTCAAGATAAAAAGGCTTTTATCCCTTATTTGACGGCCGGAGACCCTAACCTTAATACAAGTTTAAATCTCATGCATGCCTTAGTGAAAGCAGGAGCTGATATTATCGAGTTGGGTTTTCCGTTTAGTGATCCATCTTCTGATGGGCCAGTTATTCAATGGGCTGTTGAACGGTCATTGGCTCAACATACCACACTCAAAGACGTTCTGACTTTGGTTAAAGACTTTAGAAAAGAGGATCAAAATACCCCAGTTGTTTTAATGGGGTATTTGAACCCAATAGAGTGTATGGGATATCAACGTTTTGCTGAAGATGCCGAGGAGGCCGGAGTTGATGGTGTTTTAGTGGTTGATATGCCACCAGAAGAATCCCAAGAGCTCTTGCAGGTTATTCACCGGTCTAAATTAGATTGTATTTTCTTAGTGGCGCCTACAACTAATGAGTCAAGAGCGAAGCAAATTTGTGAGTTAAGTTCAGGGTATGTGTACTATGTATCATTAAAAGGTGTTACTGGTGCTTCACACCTAGATATAGACTCTGTACGGATTAACGCTAACCGCCTTAAATCTTATTGTGAATTACCGATAGGTATTGGCTTTGGGATTAAAGATGCTGAGACTGCAACTAAATTAGGCGAATTAGCAGATGCCATAGTTGTGGGTAGCGCTTTAGTTAATCTTATAGCAGAATTAGAAGATAAACATGAATACAGTCGCGAAGAGTTATTCGAGCATATTTCGTTAATGGCAGATATGCGAACAGCATTAGATGATAATTAGGTCTAGTTAAACATAGTTAAGGATGTAGACATGAGTTGGATTAATAAAATCCTCCCTTCAAAAATTAAAACTGATACTGAAGTAAAGAATCGGAATATTCCTGAGGGCTTGTGGAAGAAGTGTCCGCGCTGCGATGCTGTGCTTTATAGTTCAAATTTAGATGAAAATAACGATATCTGCCCGAAATGTGATCATCATTTACGAATATCAGCTCGTCGCCGAATCGATATTTTTCTTGATCCAGAAGAGCGTATAGAACTAGGTAAAGATATCGAGCCGGAAGATATTTTAAAATTTAAAGATGTTAAAAAATATAAAGACCGCTTAATTGCAGCTAATAAAGCGACCGGCGAAAATGATGCCTTGCTGGCTATGCAGGGTAAAGTAAAAGGTCATCCAGTAGTTGTGGTGGCTTTTGAGTTTGGTTTTATTGGCGGATCAATGGGTTCTGTAGTCGGTGAGAAATTTGTTCTAGCAGTTAATAAATGTTTAGAAGAAAACCTTCCTTTGGTTTGTTTTGCAACTAGTGGTGGAGCTCGTATGCAGGAAGCACTTGTTTCGTTAATGCAAATGCCAAAAACTTCCGCGGCTTTAGAAAGGATGAAGCAAAACGGATTATTGTATATATCAGTGTTGGTAGACCCAGTATATGGCGGAGTTTCAGCAAGTCTCGCAATACTTGGAGATATAAATGTTGCTGAACCGAATGCGTTGGTTGGTTTTGCTGGTCAAGATGTAATCAGGCAGACTGTTCGAGAAAATTTACCAGAAGGTTTTCAACGTTCAGAATTTTTATTAGAGCATGGTGCAATTGACATGATTGTCCACCGTAAAGATTTGCGAGACAAATTAAGCTCTTTAATTGCAAAATTTATGTATAGCTATAAATAATTTTTCAAGATTCTAGCCGTTAAGGTGAAAGCCATAATCAATTATTGTGTCCAATGAGCTGCAGTTGAAGAATTTATCTGCTTGGCTTAAACATCTTGAAACCTTGCACCCAGAAGAAATCGAGCTTGGGCTTGAAAGAGTCAAGTTGGTGGCTGCTGAGCTTTATTTAGACTTCACATCTAAAACTGTCATTAGTATTGCTGGTACAAATGGTAAAGGCTCTACCTCATGTTTCTTACTCAGTCTTTTACTGACTTCAGGCAAGTCAATCGGTCTTTATTCTTCTCCTCATTTATTAAAATTTAACGAAAGAATCAGCGTTAATGGAGTTGATGTTGAAGACTCGGTTCTGTGTCATGCCTTTTCACGAATTGAACAAGCCCGCAAAGAAGTTAGTCTAAGTTATTTTGAATTTAGCACCTTAGCTGCATTGCTACTATTTTCTGAAAGTGAATTGGATTACGTAATTTTAGAAGTTGGCTTAGGTGGGCGTCTCGACGCAGTAAATATAATAGATGCTGACATATCGATTATTACTAATATCGCCTTGGATCATACAGAGTGGCTAGGAGATACACGGGAAAAGATTGCTTTTGAAAAGGCTGGAATTATTAGGAAGGGAAGAGCCGTAATTTTTGGCGAAGATGACATCCCTGTCTCACTGAAAGAACAAATAAGCGTCAAGAGCGGAAACCTTTATCAAATAGGAAATGATTTCACTAGTAATGTTTCTGATGGTTGCTGGGCATGGCAAGGACAAGACATAAAACAGAATGTGCGCTCGTATCAGATGGAAATCCCGGATGCTTCTTTGCTGGATTTTTTCCCTGCAAATGCTGCCATGGCTCTGCAGGCCTTTTTGCTATTAAATATCGACGTATCAAAAGGAATGATAGAGCAGGCCTATAACCAAGCCGTATTAAAAGGGCGCTTTCAGGTGCAGGATAGGGGTTACACTTTAGTGCTGGACGTGGCCCACAATCCACATGCTGCTGGCTATTTGTCCGATAATATCAAACGCTACTTCCCTGAGCATGATGTCCATATAGTGCTTGGCATGTTATCGAATAAAGATACTCAAAATACAGTAGCTGCTTTGCAAGATATATCTAGCACCTGGTATGTCGCTGGTCTTGAAAACAGCAGAGGTTCTGAGACAAAAATGCTATATAATGAGCTGCAAAATTCTACACAGAATAGTGTTGTAATGTTTGATTCTGTGAAAGAAGCATTTCTTGAGGCTGAGCAGCATTTGCATGCCAATGATGTGTTGTTAGTTACTGGGTCGTTTTATACTGTAGCAGATGTTTTGGAGATGATTTGAGCCAAGCAATGAAACAAAGATTGATAGGAGCAATAGTGCTTGGTTGTCTTGCCATAATATTCCTTCCAATTTTATTGGACGGTGAAGGCGTCTCTCCCCCCGAAATGAACATAGTAATTCCAAACGCTCCAACTTTCCCCGAACCCCTAGAAATAGAACCGCAAAGGCCTGTAGTGCTCAGTGATACTGATGGAATTTTTATTGAACCTCAAGTGCCCTCAGTGGCAGATGAAGCTGTGGAAGTGGTCGATGCCATTGCTGTAAATACCAGTAGAGAAGATCAAGTCAATATAGAAGAATTGCCAATGCTAGATTCTGAAGGTTTACCTCAGGCTTGGAGTGTTCGCCTTGGTTTATTTGGTGATGGCGCAAATGCTGAAGCACTTATTACAGATCTTTTAAGTCAGAATTACCGGGCATACACTGATTCTATGCCGACTTCTCAAGGCGATTTAATTGCTGTTTTTGTGGGGCCAGTTGTTACACGCAATGAAGCTGAATCGTTAAGAGTTGAACTCTCAAATAGTTTTAATGTTGACGCGCTGATTGTCGACTTTGGTATTAATGAAGAAAACTAAGAACTGGGGAAAGTGTGGCAGTCGCTGATATCAGTATCCTTATTATCATAGTTATTTCTATGCTGCTTGGTCTTTGGCGCGGCTTGGTAAAAGAAGCTTTTTCGTTGGCGGCGTGGATAACAGCAGTCTTTGTCGCTGGATTTTTTAGCGCGCCATTGGCCGACTTAATGATAAATATGCTTGATAACGCCACGGTACGTAGAGTACTCGCTTCAGCCATTATATTCATATTGGTGATGTTTATTGGGGCTTTTCTCGGTAACTTCATGTCTAAATTAAGTACTGCTATTGGCTTAAAAGGGGTTGATAAAGCACTTGGCTCTTTGTTCGGTGTGTTACGCGGAACGATTATTGTTTTACTGGTTTTATTTTTAACGACACCTTTTGAGTTTAGTCAGCCGTGGTATCAAGATTCAATTTTTGTACCTTATATGATGATCGTTTTAGAAAATCTAGCGATAATGGCGGACTATGACTTAACTGTTCCAGCAGTAGATGCAACTTTGATAGACCCAACTATGATCGATCCAGCTATGATTGATCCAGCGGCAATAGGGGAGATTCTTTGAGAGAGCTAAACAGCTTAATAAGGCTAGAAGCGGTGCTTATAAAGAGGGTTAAAACATGTGTGGATTAGTTGGCATTGTTGGTAAGTCGAATGTAAATTTGACTTTGTATGACAGCCTAACTGTTTTGCAACATCGTGGTCAGGATGCTGCTGGAATTGTTACTAGTGAACATGGCAAATTAAATCTACGCAAAGACAATGGGCTTGTGCGTGATGTTTTCCGTTCTAGTCACATGAGAAACCTGACTGGCAACATGGGAATTGGACATGTTCGCTATCCCACAGCAGGAAGTTCCGGTCCGGCTCAAGCACAACCTCTATATGTGAACTCTCCTTATGGAATTAGTCTCGCACATAACGGTAATTTAACTAATGCTAGAGATTTAAGTGATGATATTTTTAAAGAGGACCACAGACATCTAAATACTGATTCTGATTCAGAAGTCTTGCTTAATGTTTTTGCTCACGAGTTACAAAAACTGAATAAAATTAAACCAGCAGCTACGGATGTTTTTACAGCGATTCGGGGGGTGCATAATCGTTGTCGTGGTGCTTATGCGGCAATTGCAATGATAGTAGGCTATGGCATCGTAGGCTTCAGGGATAAGCATGGTATTCGGCCTTTAGTTTTCGGAGAAAAGCGGACCCGCAAAGGTGTTGAATATATGCTGGCTTCTGAAAGTGTAGCGCTAGACTCTCAAGGTTTTAAATTAATTAGAGATGTGGCTCCCGGTGAAGCTGTTTACATAGATCACGAAGGTAATCTCAAAACTAAAATATGTGCTGATGAAGTCGCTCTAAACCCTTGTATCTTCGAACATGTATATTTTGCTCGTCCCGATTCTCTCATGGATGGAATATCTGTCTATAAATCTCGATTACGAATGGGCGAAAAACTAGCAGAGAAGATTAAAAGGGAGCGTCCCGATCACGATATCGATGTTGTGATTCCTATCCCAGACACCAGTCGTACTTCAGCTGTAGAATTGGCGAATTCTTTAGGCGTAAAGTATCGTGAAGGATTTGTCAAAAATCGTTATATCGGTCGTACTTTTATTATGCCGGGCCAAAGCCAACGAAAAAAATCCGTTAAGCAAAAGCTCAATGCAACGCCATTGGAGTTTCAAGATAAAAATGTATTATTAGTTGATGATTCTATTGTGCGTGGTACTACGAGTGGCCAAATTATTGAAATGGCACGTGATGCGGGCGCTAAAAAGGTTTATTTCTGTTCTGCTGCTCCTCCTGTACGCTACCCGAATGTGTATGGTATTGATATGCCGGCAGTGAGTGAATTAATTGCGCACGACAAAACTGTTGAGGAAGTGCAAAATTTAATTGGTGCAGACTGGTTGGTTTTCCAAGACTTAGAGGATCTTATTGCCTCTTGTGCTGAAGGCAGTTTATTGCCAATGGATTTTGAGTGCTCTGTTTTTAATGGTAAATATGTAACTAAAGATGTGTCCAAAGAGTATCTGGAAGAACTAGAAAATATACGTAATGATCGGGCTAAGAAAACTAAAACAAGTGATAGAAAAATGTTGCAGCCGGCAAGCCAAGATGAAGAAGTTTTAGGGCTGCATAATAATTAAAAAGCATGAATAGTAAGTTCGACATTGTTGTCGAAACTGTTTTCTATGTAGTGAGAGTAGTTAAGTTAAGTGGGACGGTTTAGTAGTTATGCACTGCGTTATCGTCTAGAGATGATAGATTATAGCTGGAATCGTTTTGTGTTGAATTATGACCAGGGTATGCAGTTTGCTTTTTTTAGTAGTTTTTTCCAAGAAGTTACTAAAGAGAAAATTATAATTAGTGCTTTAAGTTTTATCTTTTTTTCAATTTCAGTCATGGTCTTTTTTGTTTTACGCAGACCCAGCAATAAAGAGCTGCATCCTGCTACTGATTTGTATATAGGTTATTGTGAAGGGCTTGCTAAGCATGGTTTTATGCGCGAAAAAGGGGAAACTCCCTTGGAGTTTTACGATCGTCTTAGTGATGCAAAGCCGGGGTGGGCTCAGCAAATGCGCGAAATAACGGACAAGTACATTGAACTGGTATACAAAAAGCCTGAACTGTTAAGCAATGAGGACAATGTGAGAGAGTTCAAAAATAAAATCAGACAGTTTCATATGTTACTTTATTGAAAATTTTAAATTAGGCATTAAGCAAATAAAAAACTATGTCGAATAGTTTATCTACATTGATTCCTTTAGGCCTTTACCGTCATTATAAAGGTAAAGAATACAGTGTCCTTGGTTTCGCTAAAGATTCCGAAACGAAGGAGCTTATGGTTCTGTATGTGCCTCTTTATGGTGATGGCGGTTATTGGGTTAGACCGCTCAGTATGTTTACCGAAGAAATTGAACTTGATGGACAAAAAACGCCTCGATTTACTTTTATAAGTCCAAGTTAGTGTCTTTTTTGTTAAGCCCTCTTGAAAAATAATAAATCAACCATAGTTATATAAATGTGAAGGCTCAATGAGCTTCACATTTAGCGTCAGGTTCATTAGAACGGACAAACTTTATTATCGCTTAATGAGGATATAACTATGACTACTTTTGATTTTTCACCTTTATACCGTTCAACTATTGGCTTCGATCATCTAGCTAATTTGCTGGATAATGTTAGCGCATCTGAACGCTCGCAATCAGCCTATCCGCCTTATAATATTGAGCTGCTTGATGCAGATAAGTACCGGATTAGTATGGCAGTTGCTGGTTTCGAAGAAAACGAGATTAACGTCGAAGTTGAAGATAATGTGTTAACTATTGCTGCTAGTAAAATTAGCAATGAAGACGAACGGAACTATCTCCATCAAGGCATTGCTGAGCGTGATTTTAAACGTCAGTTTAGACTTGAAGATCATGTCCAGGTTGTATCTGCGACTATGAATAATGGTTTATTACATGTCGAATTGGTGAGAGAAATTCCAGAAGCTATGAAACCAAGAAGAATTTCTATTAATGAGAAATCTAAACAAGGCTTCTTAAAATCTGCATGAGCTAATAAGAATAGCTAAATTCTATTAGCAAGCAATCCTACGATTAATTTTTATAAAGAGGCGGTAGAGCATAATGCTCGGCCGCTTTACTTTTCGGAGAAAAGGGCCGCTTGTTTAGCTTCTTAATTTCTTTTAATAAAAGCTGAGTTTGGAACTGTTGTTTATCTGAATCAGAACTATAAAGAGAATATTCCAACTCATTTAGGATAACCTGCAAATCTGTTTTTTCAAAGTACTGCCTTAGCTTAGCTAAAGTAATAATTTCATTATCGATAAAGTATAAGCGCGCCCAAGTTAATAGTGCTTGTCTGATTTCAGGCAAAGTACTTTTTTTACATGCTTGTTGAAATGCAAGAAAGGCAGTGTTCACATTAATTTTTTTAACATCATCATTTGAAGATGTAAGTTCTTTTTTTGCTACTGAAGGAGATATTATTCCTGCAGCAAACTGTTTAAGTGTTAGTTTGCTGCGATACCACATAAGAGTGCTGTAGAGCCAAGCAATGGCGAATATGCTGGTGGCGAGTATCCAGTAAAAAGCTTTATCAATTTGCTGGCTGCTCTGCTCTAGTGTATTTTCCAATAGCTCTGTGTCTTCAGTACTTGATTCAAGAGTCTGTTCAGTTAATGGCGTTGACCCTGGCAATATACTCAAGGTTCGTTCTGCTAAAGTCGCGTATTCTAGACTGTCAGTTAAAGTGTTCCACCAGGGTATTTCTATGCTTGGAATAATTAAGTCCCCACCTTCCGTTGCTACTATTGCAGTGCTTTGTGAACGAATTCCAGTGACTCCATTTTGATTGGCTAAATCTTCGCGGCTAGGTTGGTCGGGATAGAATTTTAGTATTTCTGTTTCAGTATATTGAATATCAGGTAGTAGAGAGCTACTTAAGCCTTCTGCACGCACTCTGAGATTTCGAGTAATAGCCTCTCCGGTTTCCAACCCTTGTAAACTACTACTCCAGTTTTCTTCAAGTACAAGGTTACTAGAAGGCAACCAGGTTGCATCAATCGGATAACTATCTGGTTTAGCTTGCACGGTAAGGAGGTGAACATCGCTGTTAAGACTAATAGCGCGGCCACCAGTCATCTGTCCTGAGAAGATACTACCAGTACGCCGACGCCCCACAGTTGCTGTAAAGTTTATGGGTGAGATTCTAAGTGAGCCGCTGCTTTGGGGGAATATTACAAAGCGTCTTTCAATGACGTTGTAGCGTAACCCATCGATAACTTCCTGTGCACTGATGTCATTGCCTAATTGTTGTATTACTGCATTTTGAGCTTCTGGCGCGCCTAGTTGTGCACCTTGATCGAAGGGCACAGAAAAATATATTTTTACTGTATAAAGTAGTTGTTCCTGCACATAAATATTTTCTTTACTGACAGTTGATGTGAGAAAAAAATCATCAGTACTGACTGGATTTTGGATTGCATCAGCTACAGTAATAGCAATAGGCCTGGTAACTTCATTGCCCACGCGAAATGCCGGTATAGACAAGGTGCCAGTAGATCGTGGCCGTAGTGAAATACGATATTCTGACCACTGTTCAGAAACGCCATTAATAGAAGTGAAACTATTTCTTTCGCTACTACCAATGATTTCAAAATTTTGCTGCAAACTATTTATATCAGGTCTAGAGCCACGTAACTCAGAGTTAACACGAAGCGTGAGTGTGAAGACATCATTGATAGAAACTTCAGTTCTATCGACATAGGTGCTTAGCAGACCATCCTGCGCTATGGCATACAAGGGAAGAAGAAATAAAAATAGGGCTAAGCGGTTTACCATATCTGATCAGCCTCTCCAGAGCTTAAATTCCCGGGGTTTTGCAGTTGCTCATAGAGTAATTGTTGAGTTTGATAGCGGAATTTATTTCTAAGTAACTCCCCTGGGTCATCTTCAATTCGGCCCAACCATTGCTGCATTGCTTGTTCTTCCTCAGCTGAATCCTGTGTCTGAGCTGTTTCTGGATCAGGCCCTTCTTGTTCTTCTTCATTCTCTTGTTCCTGACCAGCATCCGAATCTGTTACTTCTGATTCTTCTTGTTGTTCCGGATTTTGCTCAGAATTTTCCTGATCTTGTTCATTTTGTTGTGCTTGATCTTGATTTTGCTGCTGTTCTGACTGGCTTTGTTCAGACTCACTTTGTTCGCCTTGTTCACCTTCTTGCGGGTCATCAGTCTGCATCTGTTCCTGCTCTTGTAATAAATTTTGCACGATGGCTTTATTGAATAGTGCATCAGCATGGTCGGGTTCTATTTCCAAAACAGTATCATAAGCATTAATAGCCTCCTGGTAGCGTTCCAACCTAGCTAGGGCATTGCCTTTGTTGTAGTCAGCGCCTATACCTGCTTGAGCGTTCAGTTCATTTAGTGCTGCTTGATAATCCCCGTTTCGATAAAATGAAGCTGCTCGCCAGTTTCCATCAATAAATAGACCCGCAGCGTTATCGAACTCTCCCGTAGTAAATGCCTTAGTGCCTTGTTGGTTTTTATTCGCCCATAAACCCTGCCAAGATTGAGCATTGGCTTGTTGTTGAGGGTTGATCAAAAACAATAGGCAAATACTAAGTAGCCAACCACGACGGAAAGCTAAAGCTGCTAAAGGTAAAGCCAATAATAGGAGCCAGGGTCCGGTTTCTGCCCATGTGTCAAATTCCTGGTCTACATCTCTTAAATTACGGGTTTGATCGAGCAATGTTTGCTCAAGTAGAAAATCAATATCGTTATCTGATAAGACAATATCGGCATAACGTCCGTTTACAGAGTCGACTAATTCCTGCAATAAACCGCTGTTGAGGCTTGGGATAACAATGGCATTATTTTGATCCCGCAAAAATCCATCATTGGTAGGAATTGGCGCTCCTTCTTCTGTGCCTACACCTAAAATCACTAAACTATGTAAGGTTTCATTTAATACTTCTCTGATACCGCTTAAGTCTGCACTATTAATACCGTCAGTTATCAGCATAATTTTAGCTTCATTTAGTTGGGCATTCTCTAATAACTCAATAGCTAGTCGAATGCCTCTTTCTGGATTACTACCAAGCAGCGGCATAATATTTGGGTCCAGTGCAGAAATCATATTACTGATGGTGGCTATATCATCAGTTAAAGGTGTAACGGTATGTGCGCTGCCAGCATAAACTACCAGTGCCGTTTGGCCTTCTTCTTTGCGACTATTTAGGATGTCTATGATTTTACGTTTAGATCGAACTAGTCTGCTCGGGTTTAAATCAGTGGCATACATTGATAAAGAGAGATCCTGCACTATAACCATCGCGTCTTCGCGTTCTTGTATTGGGGAAGGTATCTGCTGCCAGACAGGGCCGGCTAAAGCGATAATGGAAAGTACCCAGATGCTCAATAGACCATATAAAGGCAAGTGTTGCCTGGAGCGAGTATTTTGTTCTAGTAAGAAGGGTAACAAGGAAGGATCGATACTTTTATGCCAATTAGAGTTGCGTGAATGAAGGAAACCCAAAGCGGCTACAAGGATGACAGCCGGAATCAGCCCCACTAAAAAAAGAGGTCTTAGAAAATGAAAATTTTCTATAAATGTCAGCATAAGATCCATTTAACTTTTACTTTTGCCATAGACTATTGCTTTCTTCAATAGGTATCGAGTTTGCTAATGACTTTTTCCGGGGAATTAAGGCTGGCAATCTACTTAAAGCAATGAGGAAGCTTATAAATAAACACAGACCTAATGGCCAATAAAACAGAGAAATAGTTGGGCGAAAGGTTTCGTCTTCTTGTTCTACTGGTTCCAGTTCATCTAGCACAGCATAAATTTGTTCCAATTCTTCTATATTGCGAGCCCTAAAATATTGACCTCCAGTATTTACAGCAATCTGAGTTAATGTTTCTTCATCGAGGTCAGCAGATGGGTTCACTGCTCTTGAACTGAAAATAGAAGAACGAGCTGCACTTTCAGCACCTATGCCGATGGTGTAGATGCGAATACCTTCACGTTCGGCAAGTTCTCCAGCTTGCAATGGGGACACTTGGCCGGCGTTATTGACTCCGTCAGTAAGCAAAATCAAAATACGACTGGATTCTGGTCGCTCACGTAAATGCCGCACACCAAGCCCAATCGCATCACCTATGGCAGTGGCATTTTCTTCAATGATACCAATTTCAGCTTCTTCTAAGAGTATGCCGACAGTCTCTCTATCAAAGGTAAGAGGAGCTTGTGTGTAGGCTCTGGCTGCAAATAAAATCAACCCTAAGCGATCACCGGTACGTCTTTCTACAAAATCTCCTACAACCGACTTAACGACCTCTAGACGGGTGGCGTTACGTCCTTCTAACTGAATATCCTGAGCTTCCATGCTGCCGGAAATATCGACAGATAGCATCAAATCACGGCCTGTAGTTGGGAGCAGCACAGGTTCTCCAACCCATTGTGGTTGACTGGCGGCCACTACCAATAATAACCAGCAGAGTAATGCCAGCAATGAAAGAATTATGCTGCGACTTCCTAATCTGGGACTAGCACTAACGACTGATTTGAATGAAGTAAAAAAAGGCACAAAAAGTGGAGCTTCAATAATTTCGGCTCGAGGCATAAGGCGATTAATAAAATAGGGTAGTGGTAATAGGATAAAAATCCATGGCCATTGCAATTCAATCACGCAGCCACCTCGATGTTTTTTATAGTAGCTGATTTAGTAGCATTTCTTCCTTTGTAACAAGAATTAATCCAGCTTTGTGCCAGAGTATATAGAGCTTCTACTTCGCCACTAAAAATCGGACGGTACTGACCTTCTGCTAGTACTTTGCCCGGGCCGTCTTTAAAATCGGTGCCAACGTATGACTGGTCGAGGTATTCAAGCCAAGAATTTCCTGTGAGTTTGGCAATTTTGCGAGATTGTTTTGGTGACGTAGAAAGAGCAACTCTATTTAATACGGCATTCACGGCATATAGGTAGTTCAGTCCTGCTTCATTTTGGTCGCTATCTTTATTGTTAATAGTGTCACGATAGATATTAATGGATTTTTCAAGTTCTCGTTGAGCTGTTTGTAGGCGTCGATTCAATATAATTATTCGTAATGATTGTAAACCTAGCCAGCATAAACCCACTAAAATTAATGCAATAACAAGCCACCAGCCTGGCGCTAAAGGCCAAATGCTTACCGGGTCAGGCAGATGAATATCTGCTAATAGACTTAAGGGGTCTTCTGATTCCATTTTTCCAATTGTTCCAAAACTACTTGGTCAGTTCTCAAGCTTATTAAAGGGATTTTTAATAATGTTAATTCAGTACGTAAGTTTTCTAATTTTTCTTCAAATGCCTGATGATAAGACTCTCTTACTTGAGAGGTGTAAGTGTCAATAGTATCCATCTCATCACCATTTGTAATATTGTAAACACCTGGTTGAGGTAGCTGAGTTTCTAGTATGTCGTAAATAAATATACATGAAAGGTTATTGTGTAGTGATAGTTGCTGGATATATTTCAGACATACCTGATCCATATCACTAAAATCACTAACTAGATAAATAGTTGAACCAGGCCGAGTGATCCTGTAAATATGCTCCAAAGCATCACGTAAACTGGATTTTGCAGCAGAATCTGCTGAGGGTTTATGTTGAGAGACTAAATTTTGGTTATAGTCTGCAAGTAGACTTAAGAAGCGTAAAGCTGAACGTTTTCCGCGACGCGGCTTCACCATCTCACTGGCAGCGTCAGAATAGACGACACCGCCGACTCTATCGCCGTTATCAACTGTCAACCAACATAAAATTGCAGCCACTTCTGCTGCTATAACTGACTTGAAACTAACCTGGCTGCCGAAATACATGTGGTGACTTTGGTCGACACCAATAATGACCGGTCTTTCTCGTTCTTCACGAAAAATCTTAGTAAATGGTCTACCAGTACGAGCAGTGACACGCCAATCGATACTACGTATATCGTCACCAGCTTGGTAAGCGCGATGTTCTTCAAAATCAACACCCCGGCCTTTAGCCTTAGAAATATGTGATCCAGACATGCCTAAACGCGAACGGGACTGATAATAGAGTTCAAGCGCTCTAGCGACATGACGTTGGTCTAATAATTGTTGTAAATCCAACATAGCCCCGCGACAACGGAACTGGTCGTGTTGAATGTTTAATTCGCGTTTACGTGACATCTGAGTCTATGCCCTAAGCTGAGGGCACCAGGGTTAATACTTCATCTAAAACTCTGTCTGCATCGATACCAGCAGCTTCTGCTTCAAAACTTATAAGTACACGGTGACGTAGTACGTCATGGAAGATTTCATGTACATCTTCAGGGCTAACAAAATCTTTACCTTTTAACCAGGCATGAGCCCTTGAACAGATATCTAGTGAAATGGTACCACGTGGGCTGGCGCCATAATCAATCCAATTACTCAGTTCTTCACTGTAAGGTGCTGGGTTACGGGTCGCCATAACCAATTGCAGGATATATTCTTCTAAAGCTTCAGCCATATGTATATTGAGCACTTCTTGGCGCGCAGCAAACAAAGCCTTTTGTGGCACTATTGAAGGAGGTGTTGGATTTTTATGCATGGCCTCATCACGAACCAAGTGTAGAATTTTTCTCTCTGCTTCGGTATCTGGATAATCAACTGTAACATGCATAAGAAAACGGTCTAATTGAGCTTCTGGAAGAGGGTAAGTACCTTCTTGCTCGATCGGGTTTTGTGTGGCCATTACTAAGAAAAGCTCGGGTAATTGGAATGTTTCTCTGCCGACACTGACCTGATGCTCAGCCATTGCTTCTAGCAATGCTGATTGGACTTTAGCTGGGGCACGATTGATCTCATCTGCTAGGACTAAATTATGAAAAATAGGGCCTTGTTGAAAAGTAAAGCTGCCGTCTTCTGGTCGGTAAATCTCTGTACCCGTAATATCACTAGGCAAAAGGTCAGGAGTAAATTGAACTCGATGAAAGTCGCCTTCAATAGCTAAAGAGAGATCCTTAATTGCTTTCGTTTTTGCAAGGCCTGGGGCTCCTTCAACCAGTAGATGCCCATCGGCAAGAAGTGCTATCAATAAACGATCTAAAAGTTTTTCCTGACCAATAATTTGCTGAGAGAGCCAGTCTTTTAAAGCTCCAATCATTTCTTTTTGCGGCATAATTTATTCTCTTACTGCGGGTTGAGATTAACTTTCTATTTTCGTGCTTGAAATAAAGTCGCACATGATACCTTAAACATCCACAAAAGACCTGAATCCATTGGTAATTAAGGAGTTTAAATTTCTTGCTTGTGACTTTTTAATTCAAGCACTATATTGTGGATTAAATATGGAGTAGGGCTATTTTGTACACACTGATCCAACGCTTTCTTTTTCTTTTCCCAGCAGAGTTTTCACACCATTTTGGCTTAAAAGGCTTGAAGGTTCTTAATTGGCT
The DNA here is from genome assembly GCA_029246545.1 of Gammaproteobacteria bacterium. Classification (GTDB taxonomy): domain Bacteria; phylum Pseudomonadota; class Gammaproteobacteria; order Pseudomonadales; family Pseudohongiellaceae; genus UBA5109. The sequence continues at coordinate 97,121 of JAQWMX010000022.1, read as the reverse complement.
TGGGCTAGCTTCATTTCTTGCTCCTGAGGAAAAAGGTGAGGTTACTGAAGTTTTTGGTTTGCAGTTTAAAAACTCTGTAGGTTTAGCCGCAGGGCTGGATAAAAATGCAGATTATATAGATGCTCTTGGCGCTTTAGGGTTTGGCTTTTTAGAAGTAGGAACAGTCACCCCAAAAGCGCAATCTGGCAATGCTAAGCCACGCTTATTTAGACTTACTAAAGATCATGCTCTGATCAATCGTATGGGCTTTAATAATAAAGGCGTAGAACACATGATTCAGCGCCTAAAAAACAGGCGCTATCAAGGCATTATTGGCGTGAATATAGGTAAGAACTTTTCCACGCCACTCGAACAAGCGTATGAAGATTATCTGTTCTGCTTACGTGAACTTTATGCTTATGCTGATTACATAGTCGTTAATCTCTCTTCCCCAAACACGCCAGGCTTGAGGGCATTACAGTTTGGCGAAGAGTTGAATAAATTATTAAACATCCTCAAAAATGAGCAGCATGTTTTATCGCTAAAGCATGAAAGGCATGTGCCTTTGTTATTGAAAATTGCACCTGACCTAAATGCAAAAGAATGTCAGGATATTGCACAGGCTTTATTAGAAAACAATATGGACGGTGTGGTTGCAACCAATACAACCATAAGCAGGCAAGGGCTTAATGAAACAGTATTAGTTAATGAGGCTGGAGGATTAAGTGGTGAGCCACTAGCAGCGCAATCAGAATCAATTGTAAAAATATTAAGAAATCACTTACATGGAACTATTCCAATTATCGGAGTCGGTGGAATTACCGATCAGGCTAGCGCTCAAGCTAAATTAAAGGCAGGCGCAAGCTTGCTTCAAATTTACACAGGTTTTATTTATAAAGGCCCCAAATTAATTGGTGAGGCCTTAAAAGCCAAGCAAGAGACTTAATGATGCGGGTGTTGAATTTATATACAACGCTTGGTTGTCATTTATGCGATGAAGCTGCTGCCATAATAAATGAATTGATAAACCAGCAAGAAATTATAAATTTAAGGTTGGTTGCCGTGGAAATCAGCGACTCTGACACCTTGATGGAAAAATATGCGGTTCGCATACCGGTGCTAAAATTTCAAGAAGAAATTAAAGAATTAGCCTGGCCTTTTACAGATGAGGAGTTAAGCGTTTTCTTACTATAGATAAATCGGAAAAGAATACTTATTTAATCAATGAGCTAAACAAACAATCAACCAATTTTAATATGCCAGGGTTCGTACCTAACACCATAGAGGTTGGTATCAGTGTATCGGATATCGATATAACCTAAATTGACCATGCGCATGAATTCTTCGGTGCGCGAAAAGTCTTCCGTAAAATTCAATTCACCTAGACCAGTTTTGCCTACATCAAAATCACCAATGCAGTGAAAAGAATGTCCCGGAGGAGCCAAAGAGCGAGAAGCCTTAGATAAATTTAGTTCAGATTGTAGAGATTTAGCTAAAAACAAATGTATTTGTTTAACTACATTCCTAATGCCTGAGGTCAATAATAATTGCTGTCCTACATCCTGTCTGATTTGTTGATATAGATTATATGAAGAACCTCTGAGTAAGTAATGCCCGCTACCTAGAATTTTTACAACGTCAGGGATTGGAATGCGGGTAGTAAGTTCAGGTGTCACTTTTTCACCAAAAAAACCATATTGATTGGCATCGGTAAAGAATACTTCTTCAAGGAAATCTAATTCAGCTTTTTCGAATGCACCAATTACTTCCTAATTTCGTGCAAAAAAGAGCATTTCATCAAAACCAATCAGATTGAAATTTCCATGGCCTGCATAGGCTTGAACACGTTCTAGCCGGTTTATCGTGCTAATTAGTAGTCCTGTTTGTCCAACTGGCAAATAAATATCATTATTGAAATCGGCATCAAAATTGCGAATTTTAGCTAGATACTCATCGACTTCTGTGTCTTCAAGGTCGTCAAGATCAACATCTCTTTCAGTATGTTTAAAGCCTTCTTCTAGTACGGTTTCTTCTAAAATGATGGCTTGTGGTTCAGGTGGCTTTTGATCAATGATCATACCTGATGGGCTTTCAATAAGAGGCGGTTCAACTACAGGAACAATAGTTGAATTCGGATCTTGTGTAACCAGCACTCTGTTTCCACCAAGCCTAGACCGGATGGACTGGGTAGAGACTACAGAAACTGCACCGGCTGCAACAAGAGCTTGTAAGAATCGCCTTTTTTTCATAAGTCGGGAAATATAACAAAATTCATAGGGCAAAAAAATCCCTAGCGTTGATAGATGTCTGTTTCGCCACACTTTCTGGGCTTTTATCTAGGCATTCTGACACTTTTGCTAAAACATAAGGCAAGTTTGCCGGTTCATTACGTCTGCTATCTGGTTTTGGCATTATATTACGTGGCATGAGATAGGGCGCATCAGTTTCCAACATTAGACGATTATTGGGTATTTCTTTTAGCAAGGGATGCAATGATTGTCCACGACGCTCATCACAAATCCAACCAGTTATACCAATATATAAGTCTATATCAAGGTAATCAAAAAGCTCTTCTTTTGTGCCGGTAAAGCAATGTACAACAACTCTGGAAAGTTGGTCTCTATAATCTTTTAAAATGGGTAAAAAACGTTTATGCGCATCTCGTTGATGTAAAAACAGAGGCATTTTTAGTTCAACGGCCAAAATTAACTGCTCAATAAAGGACTTTTCTTGTTTGTCTGATGGTGAATAATTACGATTAAAGTCTAAGCCAGTCTCTCCCAGCGATTTTACACAACTATGGCTGGCTTGCTCACGTAATTCTGAAATAACTGCATCAGTGATGTTGCTAGCTTCATGAGGGTGAAGCCCAACAGTGCTGAATAAATAGTCCGGATAAAGCTGGCAAAGCTCGATAGCTCTTTGATTACTAGCTATATTAGTGCCGGTGAGGATGAGTTTCTCTATCCTTGCTTGTTTAGCACGCTCAATAGTTTCGTCAAAATCGTCTCGAAAGCTTTCGTGGCTGAGATTGGCGCCTATGTCTATTAATGTTTGACTCTGTAATTGCACTACTTGCTTACTACTCATTGTTAGAAAGGCGGCAATATTATGGTGTAGATGACAAGATTGCTAGATAAAAATATTAGTAAGCTATTACACGATGAAATAAAACCGAAAAATAGGAAAGTAAGCCTTAAAAGTACTTAAATTTTAAATTATCTTACTATTAAACCGCTACTATTAAAAAACTTGTGTGAAACGTAAATCATGCCGCTATAATGCGTCTTTTTTTAGAAATGATGAAGGTAAAGGCAGTGCAAGCTTCAGCCAAACAAGATCTCGATTGGAATAACCTCGGTTTTGAATATACCAAAACCGATTTTCGGTTTTCTGCGATTTATGAAAATGATGCCTGGTCCGAAGGTGAGCTTATTACTTCTGAGATTATTCAGATTCATGAAGGTGCACCTGCTTTACATTACGCACAACAATGCTTTGAAGGGCTAAAAGCTCAAACTGCCAAAGACGGCAGAATACTTTTATTTAGGCCAAAACTGAATGCTCAACGTATGGCGATTACTGCTGAACGCTTATCCATGCCAATTGTTCCTGATGAGTTATTTTTAAAGGGTGTCATGGAGGCGGTTAGGGCAAACCAATCTTGGATACCACCCTATGGTAGCGGGGCCTCTCTATATATCAGGCCTTTGTTAATCGGTGTTGGTGAAAACATGGGCTTGAAACCAGCCAAGAGTTATGAATTTCGAGTGATGGTTTCACCGGTAGGTCCGTATTATAAAAGTGGTGGACTTGCGTTAATTTCATTAGCTGTTTCAGACTTTGATAGAGCAGCTCCTCATGGCACAGGCGATGTTAAAGCTGGCGCAAACTATCCAGTGGGTCTTTATGCAACAAAAAAGGCAAAAGAGCTGGGTGCAAATGAAGCCTTATATCTAGATTCGGCTGAACATCGTTATCTAGAAGAGGCTGGTTCGGCCAATATTATTATTGCCCAAGCTGATAACAAGCTCATCACCCCAAAGTCAGATGCTATCCTTCCTAGCATAACGCGGCGTTCCATTATGGCAATTGCCGAGCAAGATCTGGGTATGAAAATAGAAGAACGCGCGATTGATTTACGTGCTGAGGTTGATAGTTTTGTAGAAGTTGCTGCTTGCGGCACCGCTGCTGTGCTTTCGCCGGTGGGTAAAATTTGGTTTGATGAAGGCTGGCACAATTTTTATGAAAACGGTGAGCAAGTTGGGCCTGTTATGCAAGAATTGTACGATTTACTTTGCCAATTGCAGTGTGGTGAACGTGAAGATCATTTAGATTGGACGCAGGAAGTTAAGTTATAAAAACAGCGTTAAATCGCTTGGGTTTTAATAAAAAACTTAAGCTTTAGCCAAGTGTAGTGTTTTAATGCTGACCTTTTCTAGGCAGGGCCTTACCATCAAAAAAGAAAATATTTTTTTCGAACGTAAAATATGCATATATATCAATAAGATACTGGCTTTATTCTGGCATTAATGAGACTAGGCAAGATAACTAAGGCTTGACAGAATAGCTATTGAACCTTTATTTATGTCGCCCCAAGAACTGTTGAGTTAATGTGAGCAGGATGAAAAACGAGTTGTAATGGAAAAATCTCTAGTAATAGTCGAGTCACCGGCAAAAGCAAAAACTATCAATAAATATCTAGGCGATAGCTATATTGTCAAATCTAGTGTTGGTCATATTCGTGATCTGCCAACCAGTGGTTCTGGTTCAAAAGTCGATCCAAAAGCGCGGGCAAAAGCCGCTGCAGAAACTCGAAAGCTTAGTCCTGAGAAAAAAATCATCCATAAAGCGCGCAAAGCTAAAGAACAATTAATCGCTCGTATGGGTATAAATCCTGAAAACAATTGGCAGGCAAATTACCAGATTTTACCGGGTAAAGAGTCAGTCGTACGAGAATTGAAGAAACTAGCCAAGCAGGCAGATAAAATTTATTTAGCAACAGATTTGGATAGAGAAGGAGAGGCTATTGCTTGGCATTTACTAGAAGCAATTGGCGGCGACCCAGATCGTTATCAGCGTGTTGTTTTTAACGAAATCACAAAGAAGGCTGTAGAAGCCGCCTTTGCTGAGCCAGGTGAGCTTGATATCAAACATGTAGAGGCCCAACAAGCGCGACGTTTTCTCGATCGGGTTGTGGGTTTTATGCTTTCGCCATTATTGTGGGAGAAAGTTGCTCGTGGCTTGTCAGCCGGACGCGTTCAATCGGTTGCTGTACGTTTAATTGTAGAACGTGAAAATGAAATAAGAGCTTTTATTCCGGATGAATATTGGGAGTTATTCGCCGATTTAACTCAAAGTAATAAAGAGTCTGAAAAGCTAAACTTCCAAGTCCTAAAATTTCAGGGTAAGGAGTTTAAACCAAATAATGAAGAGTCTACTAACGAGGCTGTTAAACAGTTAGAAAATGAAGTCTATACAGTTAAACAACGTGAAGACAAACCTACTTCTTCGAAGCCAAAAGCCCCTTTTATTACCTCAACTTTACAGCAAGCCGCATCGACTCGTTTAAGTTTCAGTGTTAAGAAAACCATGATGATGGCGCAACGCTTGTACGAAGCTGGACATATAACTTATATGCGTACCGACTCTACTCACTTGAGTGCAGATGCCGTCAACATGAGTCGTGAATACATTAATAAGAATTTTGGTGATAAGTATTTGCCGGATCAGCCCATCTCATACACGAGCAAAGAAGGTGCTCAAGAAGCGCATGAGGCGATCAGGCCTTCCTCAGTTACGGTTACAGAAAATTCTTCTGTTCTAACAAAGATGGAACGTGATGCTCAGCGTTTATATAACTTGATATGGCAGCAATTCGTCGCATGTCAAATGACTCCTGCTCGCTACAAAAGTAGCACAATTACAGTTAGTGCAAGCGAATATGAATTACGTATTAAAGGTCGAATCATGGAATTTGATGGTTATACCAAAGTATTTCCTGCGAATTCAAAAGATGGCGACATTGAATTGCCTGATATTAAAGTAGGGGATGTAATGACTCTTGAAGAGTTATTACCAAAGCAGCATTTTACTAAACCTGCACCTCGTTACACAGAAGCCAGCCTTGTAAAAGAATTGGAAAAACGTGGTATTGGCAGGCCCTCAACCTATGCATCAATCATTTCAACAATCCAAGATAGGGGCTATGCCACTCTAGAAAATCGCCGATTTTATGCGCAAAAAATAGGCGGTATTGTAACTGAGCGCTTGCAAGAAAATTTCACAAATTTGCTCGACTATGGTTTTACGGCACAAATGGAAGAACAGCTTGATGAGGTCGCTAATGGTAAAAAAGATTGGATAGCGGTATTAGATAATTTCTACGCCAGTTTTACTGATCAATTAGCTCAAGCAAAATCAGAAGTGGGTGGTCTACGCCCTAATAATCCTACTGATACTGATATTTCATGTCCTGAATGTGGGCGTGATATGCAAATTCGTACAGCTAGTACGGGCGTATTTCTTGGTTGTTCTGGCTATGCTTTGCCACCAAAAGAGCGTTGTAAAACAACAATGAATTTAACTCCTGGTGATGAGGCGATTAGTATTGATGCTGATGATGAAGCAGAATCACGTTTGTTAATTAATAAACATCATTGCAAAGTATGCGACACCGCAATGGACTCTTATTTAATTGATGAGCAACGTAAATTACATGTCTGTGGTAATAACCCTGAATGCTCAGGCTATGAAGTTGAGAATGGTAAATTTAAACTAAAAGGCTACGATGGACCATTGTTAGAATGCGATAAGTGTAGCTCTGAAATGCAGTTAAAGAATGGCCGGTTTGGAAAATATTTTGCCTGCACAAATGTTGAATGTAAAAATACTAGGAAGCTTTTACGCAGTGGAGAACCAGCACCGCCAAAAATGGATCCGGTTCATATGCCAGATCTGATCTGCCTGAAAGTTGAGGACTATTACGTGTTACGTGATGGCGCAGCAGGTATATTTTTAGCCGCCAGTAAGTTTCCTAAAAACAGAGAAACAAGAGCTCCCTTAGTTGAAGAATTACTGCCTTATAAAGATAAGATTGATCCAAAATATGATTTCCTTCTGAAGGCGCCGACTAAAGATCCTGATGGGAATAAGGCTGTTGTACGCTTTAGTCGTAAGGCTAAAGAGCAATATGTACTTAGTGAAAAAGAAGGTAAGCCAACTAAATGGAAAGCTTTTTATCGAGATGGGCGCTGGGTTAATGCCGATCAACTAGCAGAAAAAACATAGAGTGATTAGCTGATGCTTGCATGGCTTGATTTAGGGAGTAACACTTGGATTGCGCACGTTTTTATTGTCGTGCTTCTTACTGTTGTTGTAAATTTTTCCATACGAATTCTGTTAAAAAAGACACACGAAAAATTATTGCTTACTGATAATAGTTGGGATGATGCTGTCCTAATCGCTGCTCGAAAACCATTAGCCTTGTTAGTCTGGGTAATCGGTCTAAGTATTGCAGCTGAGATAATTCAAGGCGTTACTGAGAATGAATTATTTGAATACGTTTCATTAGTTCGTCGTATAGCAATTATTCTATTGCTAATGACGTTTTTGACTAAGTTAATTAAAAACATTGAAGAAAATATTCTCCTTAAAACTAAAAAATCAGAAATCGAAGCTGATGAAGTTACTATTCGTGTTTTAGCCCGTTTACTGCGCTTATCGGTATTAATAACAACAGGCTTAGTAATTTTACAAACCTTAGGCATCAGTGTTACAGGCGTTGTTGCTTTTGGTGGAATAGGAGGTATTGCCATTGGGTTTGCTGCTCAGGATTTATTAGCCAACTTTTTCGGTGGTTTAATTATTTATTTGGACAGGCCATTTACAGTGGGTGATTGGATACGGTCACCAGATAGGGAGATAGAAGGAACTGTAGAGGATATTGGTTGGAGACTTACGGTTATCCGAACTTTTGATAAAAGGCCTCTGTATATTCCTAATTCAATATTCACCAAAATATCGGTAGAAAATCCGTCCCGAATGTCGAACCGTCGTATCTATGAGACAATTGGTTTGCGTTATTGTGATGCAGCAAAAGTGCGTGAAATAATTACAGCTGTAAAAGCGATGTTGATCAAGCATGAAGAAATCGATAGCGATAAGACATTGATTGTGAACTTTAATGCGATGGCAGCATCATCACTAGATTTCTTTATCTACACATTCACTAAGACAACTGAGTGGGTGTACTTTCATGAAGTCAAACAAGATGTCTTACTAAAAGTAATTGATATTGTGCATGAACATGATGCTGATATTGCTTTCCCCACAACGACACTTGATGGACCTTTACCAGTCGAACTTATAGAAAAACCTAAGACTTAGGCGTCCGCTAACACCCGCATCAAATCAGCGGTGGCCGGCAAATCAATACAGGCATCAGTAATGCTTTGACCATAGGTCATCTGCTCACTTTGCGCCTGACGCCCTGCAACCAAATGGCTTTCTATCATAACCCCAACGACACGCTTGTCGCCCTTAGCTCGCCGCTTCACAACCGAAGCAGCCACCACCTTTTGCTGTTCATGGTCTTTGTGACTGTTGGCGTGACTACAGTCCACTACAATGCCGGTCTCGAGGTTTTTTTCGTCCAGCAGCTTTGACGCGGCATTGATGCTATTATCGTCATAATTGGGTTCACGTCCACCACGCAGCACTAAATGAGTGTCGGTGTTGCCAGAGGTCTCTAGAAGCGCAGGGGTGCCTTCCATGGTGAGTGAAGGAAACAGATGTGAACTGGCCGCAGCAACCATACCATCTACAGCCACCTGTAGATCTCCATCGGTACGGTTTTTGAACCCAACCGGCATGGATAAACCTGATGCTAGCTGACGATGAATCTGGGACTCGACCGTACGTGCACCAATAGCTCCCCAACTGACTAATTCCGCGTAATACTGGCCTAGAGTAGTATCTAGAAACTCAGAGGCACAGGGCAGTCCAATGTCAGTGATATCTGCTAGCAAGCTTCTTGCAGCTCGAAGGCCTTCATTAACCCGATATGAGCCGTCTAGATGGGGGTCATTAATATATCCCTTCCAGCCTACTGTGGTGCGTGGTTTTTCAAAATATACGCGCATAACAAGTAATGCGCGTTCGGCAAGCTCTTGTGCTAGTAATTGCAGCTTTTTCGCGTATTCCAGCACCGCGATCGGGTCATGTACGGAACAAGGCCCAACAATAACCAATATACGTGGGTCGCGTTTGTGCAGTATGTCGGCAATTTCATTGCGAGCTTTGCCAACAATAGACTTTGAGTTGGCACTCTGAGGGACTTCTTCAGCTAACACCGCAGGTGAAATAAGCGGATGGGTACGTGCAATCCGTAGATCGCCAGTATTTATGTTTTCAGTAATATCATTGCTCATTATGTCCGCCTACTTTGGAGGAGCGCATTATAATGACTTTATAGATCGATTTCATGCCAATAAGGCATTGAAGTAAAGAAAAGAGCTGTTCTGATGGGCAGGTCTTCCATTGCCTGAAATAATTCAGCATAACGTTCGAGTTGAGGACGGTAATGATCTTCTTGCTGACTTAAAAATTCAGCCTTGCTTTGGTTTTTCAACATACGTGTTGATTTGTAATCGATAATCCAACGTACGCCATCGTCAATAAAAGTTCGGTCAACGATATGTTCTTTCCGCCATTGTTGCCGATAATCACTTATTGCAAGTTCAGTGGCGCTAGCCTCGTGTGTATTATCAAATAGCCATTGAGCCTTTTCATGTGCCATGCATGAATTAAGGTTGTCATTTATAGTCTGGACCGCATCCTCTAAAGTTTGTTCAACAGAGCAGACTGGTTTTAAAGAGCTACGCCAAAATGCTTCATATTTATTTTGTAATAAGGGTTCAAGTGAGGCTGTATTGTTTTCAATTTTTAAGCGCAAAAACTCATGAATAAGTTCGCCAACTTTTTTCTCGATAAGGTGCTGGTCTGACTCTTCATTTTTCTTGAAGTCAGTAATAACTGGTTCTGAATTTAGATATGAGTGCTTAGTCCAATTTGATTTCAGTCGGCGAATATAGGTGGTTTTAGAGCTTTTCTCCTTGATGGTTTTTGCTGGAATAGTTAAATCGACAGAACTAACTAAAGACTCATCTTGCTCAAGAGCAGACCAGATAGTTGATAATAAAGAATTTTTTGTAGGCGCCTTTAAAGCAGAAGACTTATCGGCCTTTACTGTCGCGAATAGGAAAGCCCGCTGTTTAGCTCTAGTTAGAGCTATGTAGATTAAACGTGTATTTTCTAGTTTTGACCTTAGGCCGGCTTCACTTTTTAAGTATTGATAAGTGGGATTGTTACCTTCACCTAAAGCATTTAAGGGAGCAAGTAGAAGTTTTCCCTCAGATGCAGCGCTGTTATGTTCATGCCAAAGAAATAATTCTTTATCATTGCTGCGTGGCTTACGATCGAGACCTGGTATAAAGACATAATCAAATTCTAGGCCTTTGGCCTTATGAATGGTCATGATTTGCAAACTGGTGCTTGTGTTATGCGTAGTCCCTAAATAAGTTCTGTTACATTTTCTTTCAAAAGCATGGATATCTCTAATTTCGCCGTTAAGTGTTTCTGTCTCTAGTAAAAGAAAAAAGCGCTCGATATATTGTAATTCATGACTGTTTTGTAAACTTTCTGGTGCTCCTAGATTTATCCAGCATTGCTCTAACCAAGCACGTACGGATAAAGTTAGTCGAAGCTCTCTTGCGTGTTGCAAAATGGGCATAACTCTTTGTAAGCGTTGCTGTGCATCGGCGCTCAATTTTTGTTGCGAATGAAAGTTTGTAAGACTCTGCCAAAGACTTACTTCTTGCTCTAAAGAATAGAGAGTTAATTCGTGGATATCTGTCAAAGCCAAACCGATAAAAGGAGTTCGCAGAAGTGAAAGTAGTGCAGTTTTATCAGCTAAGTTACTTAATGCACGGTATAAGCTTAATAAATCTATAATTGCCGTAACAGCACTGAGAGAGTTAATGTCGGATGCATTCCAGCTTATCTCAGCTTGTCTTAGCAATGGCACAATGGCGTCTAAATGGCTTCGGTTCCTTACTAAAATGGCTATAGAAATGTTTGGTTTTAATAAGAGCTTTTCCAGTTGCTTCAGCAATAATAGTGCTTCAGCTTTTCGGCTTAAAGCTAACTCGGTTTTTTCTTCATTCCTATCAACCAAGAAAGTCGTAGAGACCCCTGAATCATCATTTGTTTTAACAGCCTTACTACTGCTATAGGAAACCGCCCCATGACTAATACTGTCTTGTTGGGGGAATGATTTACTGAACACTTGGTTAACCCAGTCAACTATGGAGGTAGTGCTTCTAAAATTCATTTTTAATTGCAGGCTGTTAAGGTTTATATTACCAATGCCTTCATCCCGAGTCTTCAGGAAGAGCCCAACATCAGCATTTCTAAAGCTATAACAGGATTGCATTCCGTCACCAACAATAAATAGTGTGCGGCCATCACCATCTTGCCATTCTGCAGTAAGCCTCTTAAGTAATTCTATTTGTTGCAATGAAGTATCTTGAAATTCATCAACTAAGATGTGTTTAATTCTGTAATCAAGGCGCAAAGAGATATCACTTAAATTAGCTTCGTAATTTAAGGCTTGTAAAGCACTTGCGCTCATATGTATGTAGTCGGCTTGATTGCTTTGGTTTAGTAATAAATTTAACTCAGAAACCAGATCAAGAAGCACTTTAGTTAATGCCTCAAGAAAGTCCCATTCATTGTCGCTGTAGTTTGGAGCAGGTAAGAGCAAAAGGTTTTGTAACGAGCTTAGGCTGACAGGTGATTCTTTAATGTTGTTAAGTAAAGATTGGTAATCATTTTTTTTGCATTCAAAAAGTTCTTTTTCTTCTGTAGAGCTGCCTGAGCTTTTTGAAGGAAAACCATTCGTAATTGAGATTGTTTTGCGAAAACTGCCTTCTTTGGTAAGAAATAAATTAGCTAGTGCTGACCAGGCTTTTGCATCTTTTATTTCAATACTAGGTAAGTGCTCATGAGTTGCAAGCTCTACTAAGGAATTGTCTTTGCGTAGAGTAAGATTCTCATCCGCGAATTTAACCAGCACAGCTGTTTCTTTACTAAATGGCTTAAAAAGGTAAGAGGCAGACTCAAGCGCCTCAGTTATAACTTGTTGTAAATTTAAGCTTAATTCATTGCGTAATTCTTCATGTTGTATACGTAATATATGACTCAGCCACTGTTCACGTTTATCTAGAAGAGAAGTAAGCAGGTTTTTTGCTCGAGCAAGATTGTTGTCTAAGTGAGTAAGGAATATTGCTATGCTTGAGCTAAGAGCTGAATCATCATTGAGTTTTGCCAAGCTAGTTTCTATCGCTTGCTGATAGATTGCTTCCATGTCTTCGACGATATCGACCTGGCCGCCTAAACCACTAACTATAGGTAATTGTGCACATATCGACGCGTTGAAGGCATCGATAGTTTTTATTTGTAATCGCTGGGGGTTTTCTAATAAGTGCCACTGGCGTAGATTATTTCGTTCAAGCGTCTGTTCAACTAATTCATTAGTTAAGCTTGATAATTCCTCTTTATTTTCTTGCCGTAAATTTATTAACAAACGCTGGCGCATTTCAAATGCTGCTTTACGTGTGAAAGTGATAGCTAAAACATCTTCTGGTTCATCGCTAATTACGAGCAGTTTTAAAAAACGCTGTATGAGCAATTCAGTTTTGCCTGAACCGGCCGGTGCTTGCACACAAAATGATTCATTTATGTCCAAGGCTTGTTGTCTTTCCATTTCGTCTATTAGAGTATGATCAGTCATATGGTGTGTTTACACCTTCATGCTGCTGTTCATTAATTCGACAAAAAGATGTGAGATGACAATATTGGCAACTTTTTGCTGCTTTTGGATCTACGGCAACATAACCATCAAGAAATTCTTGAGCTATATTAGATAGCACTGCTTGCCAGTGTAGTTTAAGTTCTTCCCAACTATAGCTTTCGCTAATTTTTCTGTGTTCACTTAAGGCTGTTTTGGGGAAGGTTTCATTGTTTAGGCTTACGCCATGGTATGAGGGTGAGTCAATATTCACTTGTGCGTACAGTAAGGCATTAATTGGTTTAAATTTGTCTTCTTGACCTAGAGCATCAGAATAGAGCATTAATTGTGGATCAGATGGCCGAGCTTCATCAGAGATTTCAGACTTAACTGAGCCGCTCTTATAGTCAATAAGAACAAAGCTACCTTTACTTTTATCAATACGATCAATTTTAAAATTTAATTTTAAATCTGCATATTGCCATTGTACTTTGTGTTCCTGTGCGACAACCTCAAAAGTAGAGCGCAAGTTTTCTTGTTCTAGCCATTTTCTTATAAGTTTAGATAAGCGCTGTTTTTCTAAAAGTGCGTAATTTGGACGCACTAGATGAGTGTGTTTTTTGCGTAAATATTCAATCCCGACCTCGCTGGATACTTCTATCATTTGTGTGAGCTTATCTGGATTAGTGTTGGTGATAGCTTCCTGGGTTTTCATGTTTTTCCAGAAATGCTCTAGAACCAAATGCAGCATAGTGCCAATATCTTTGGCAGGGATGCCAAACCTTAATTCGGGCAGTTCATACGCTTTTAACCTGTGTATTGAAAAAGCCTTGAATGGACACTCGGATTGATTGCTTATTAAACTGATGCCACCTTTTAAGTTTTCACTAGGGTTTATTTTAACTGTGGTGCTGTCCTCTAAAAGCTCAGTTAATTCATCGCCAGCAGAATCTGAAAAACCTTCTAAGCTTAAAGGATGTAACTGCATAGAGTTGTCGGAACTGGTTTTGTCTTCAAAATCTGTTTCTGGAGATAGCAGTGAAATTAAAGGTGTGGGTAAGAGTTCGCCAGCATCATTAGCGCGTGAATAACTGAATATTAATTCCTCACTGGTGTTTGCCTTTAATTCGAACAACAAATCAATTGCAGCTTCATGTGTTAGTTTCGGGGAGCTATCAGGCAGCATTAGTTTTCGTTGAAGAGCTAAGGGGATATAGGGATTACTGTATTGATGCATTGGCCATTGTAAATCTGACAAACCTAAAAACCATAAATGTGTAAACCTTAAACCTGTAGCATCATTTGGACTAAATATTTGTATTGATGCTTCTTGCCTGTTTTCGTTGTACTTGAAATTTTGAATTTGCAGCTTGAGAACGGCGAATGCTTGGTTAAATGTTAAAGCGTCATATAAAAAACTCAACTTTTTAAAATCTGCCAGAATTTGTTGCCAACAGTAAATTATGAAGCTTTGTTTTTGCTTTAGATCTCCGCTAGGCCAGACTAAGTACTCGAGTTGCTGCGTGAAAAAATCTGCCCATACAATAATATTTTGTGTGTACTTTTGCTGACGTCGAAGTGTTTCACAGTTTTGTAAAGCCTGGGCTAAGAGTGGTGAGAACCAACCATTTTCCGCTTGAGTTAATAAAGTTCGTAATTGTGAACTACGCATTTGAGTTTGTGAATTTTCTCGTAAATTCATTTCCAACACAGCCCTTGAGTTTTCTTCTTCTTGGGCAAGTAAGAGTGGAGATCGCAATAAATGGCAAAGTTCAAGAGTGGGAAGGTTTTCTTGGTTGAACTTTAACAGCTCAGTAATTTCCAAAAGAATAGGGAAGTCTTTACTGAAACTATTTGTTGAAGCAATAAAATAAGGCGTACTGGATTCGTTTATAGACTCGAATGTGGATTGAAATATATTATGAAATAAAGAGTGTTGTTTATGAATTTGATTGCTGATAATGCCGACTTTTGCGTCAGGATTTTTTGCTAATATAGCTTTACTCCAATTTGCTGCAGCTTTAATTTCAATCGCATCATCTGAGTAACTTTGCTTCTTGACACTAGGTTGCATGAGTTGCCATTGTAAATTTTGTACGTCTATTTTATTTTCCATTAAGTCAAAAAGAGCTTGATAAAGAGGAGGCGGCTTAGCGAAACCAAGAAGAATAACTTTATGTGGTAGATTGATAAATTCAGACTCAAACTGTGGCAGCATATTTTGTAATAGTTCAGAGAAGCTAATCAATTTTTCATGACGACAATACTCTCGATACCTTTCAGCCCAATGTAAATATACTGTGCAATCGTCCAGATATTCAGATGTGTCAATTTTGCTTTGGTAAGCTTTAAGGCTGGTCAAACTAATTTGCCATTGGGTCATTAGCCGGTAAGCTTCTAGAACACGCGGTGCCGCATTTTCAAGATTGAGAAGAGGAGTGGATATTTCACTTTCGCGAATAATTTTTTTCCAAAGAGATAATTCTTGATAGCTTTCTAAAACTGTATTGGCTTCAAGTTCATCGACATCAAGAATAAGCTGCTGGCTTAAATCTTTTAACCAAATATCAATAGGAAAAATTTTAGGACTTGGTATGACGCTTGATTTAGCGTTAAGTTTTAAGTGAGCCCCGTAGTTTTCATGAGCTTGAACAGCAGTACGATGGTTTGGGGTCAAAATGATCCAGCCATCCTTTAGGGCGGATTCTAGTGACTTTATGTCAGTGAAAGAGTCAGGCATGGAGACTAGTTTATTACATATTTAACTGATTGAGTCTTTTGCTAACACTAATATTTTAGGAATTAGTATGAAAAAGCCGCTTTATGCGATCACCTTAAAAGGGCAGCTCGGCAAATCAAGTATCTAGTTATCGATATTCTCAATTTTATCAATAGATATCTGACTTGCTTTGCAGAACTAAATAGAAATTAATCTTAGCTAGAGCTACTATTTTGACTAGTCACACTTGCAGCTGCTGCTCTGTTCCTGGGGTCGTTTGGGGCCCGTTTAACAGCAGAATCTGAAGATGACTCAACATTCTGTGTCGTAGCTGTTTGGTTTTCTTGTTTTGCTTTCTCAGCAGCAGTTGGTGCTGCTTTTTTAGCAGGTTTTGGTGTTTCTTTTACTTTTTCAACATCTGCTTTTGGTTTTACAGCTTTTTTAGCTTGAGCTGGTTTTTCTGATGGTGCCGGGCTAGGAGCTTTAGCTTTTTTCTCAGTCTTTGCCACTTCCTCTACTTTTGCTACAGTAGTTGATTCTTTTCCAGCTTTAGTAGCAGTTGGGATATCAGTTTTAACTGCAACAGTTTTAGGCGCTTCAGCATTAGGTTCAGCTTGTGTGGATTCTACTTCAGCAACTTTAGTTGAAGTCTCTTTTTTAGGTGATGCATCTTCTTTAGGTGATGTCTCTTTTTTAGGTGACGCCTCTACCTTAGACGCAGTTTCTTGCTTAACATCAGCCTTTGCTTCAGTTGCTGGGGCTTTAGCTTTAGCGTTATCACTAGTTGTTGAGACAGCTTCAGTGGAACTGTTTGCTGCTTCAGTAGTTTCCACTGGTGCTTGCTGTTCTATTGGGCTAGCGGCAGCAACTGCGGTTTGATCGACGTCTACATTGCCATTAGCTTCATCCTTTGCTGGCCCATTACTTTGAGCAGGTCTTTCGCCACGCTTTCTTTCTTGCATGTTGCGTTTCGGCTTATTAGTAGGGCGACGTTTAGTTTTGTTGTTGCCTTCTGCTGGCTTGTTTTCTTTCGCTTCAGAAACGGATGAATTAACTTGCGCATCCTGTGTTTTTGCGTGAGCAGGTTTATTATTACGATTACGAGGAGGACGTTCGTTATTTTTACCGCGGTTTTTATTAGTCCCTGAATCATTCTGCTGCTTGTTAGCTGGTTTTGCAGATCTTCGGTTCGATTTTTGATTGCTTTTTCGTGCTGAGTTTGATGCTTGCTGATGCTTTTCTTGGTTTCCTGTAGCAATCGCATCATCTTCTTCAGTGCCAGTAAAAAGACTCTTCAATGCAGAGGAAATTGTGGCGGTTATACCTTTTCCATTGTTACTTGAACCGGGTGTAGCAGGGCTCGGGCGCATATGTGGAGCCTCTACCGCAGCTTTATCAGCCTCTATAGCCTGACGAGGTAAGAATTCATCGACTTCTGGTGTGCTTTCAGACTCTATGGTGTAACTGCGGGGGACATCCTCATCGTTTACACTTTGGATTTCGTAATGAGGCGTGTCGAGCGCTGTGCTTGGCACTATAACGAGCTTGGTCGTGCTTTGGTTTTCCATGTCTGAAATAACTTCACGCTTCTCGTTTAAGAGGTACGAGGCAACACTTACAGGTACTATTGCCCGGACTTCTGTTGAATTATGTTTATTAGCTTCTTCTTGCAGAATACGTAGTATAGATAAGGCTAATGATTCGATATCACGAATACTGCCTTGACCACTACAGCGTGGACATACGATAGCCAGGGTTTCACCAAGAGAAGGACGCAAACGTTGACGCGACATCTCAAGTAAGCCAAATCGAGAAATTCGTCCCACCTGAACCCTAGCACGATCCATTTCTAAAGCTGCGCGCATCTGATTTTCTACTGCACGCTGATTCTTTGATGACAGCATGTCTATGAAATCGATAACGGCTAGGCCGCCCATATCACGTAGTCTAAGTTGTCGAGCGATCTCATCGGCAGCCTCTAAATTGGTCAGCAAGGCAGTTTCTTCAATATCTGCACCGCGTGTAGCTCGAGATGAGTTGATATCAATAGAAATCAATGCTTCTGTTGGGTCAATAACTACAGAACCACCCGATGGCAGTTTAACTTCCCGTTGAAAGGCGCTTTCAATCTGGCTCTCAATCTGAAATTTTGTGAATAAAGGCGTTGTTCCTTCATGCAATATGATGCGATCTTCTAATTGCGGCATAACCTGCTGAACAAAGCTTTTTGCTTCGTCATAGCTGCTTTGAGTATCAAGTACTACTTCACCAATATCTTGGCGTAGATAATCTCTTACTGCGCGAATTATGACGTTGCTTTCTTGATATATTAGAAAAGGAGCTTCTTTTTCTGCACTGGCTTTAGTAATTGAATCCCAAAGCTTTAGTAGGTAATCAAGGTCCCTTTGCAGCTCTTCTGCAGCGCGACCAACACCAGCAGTACGAATAATAATGCCCATGCCGTTTGGTAAATTTAAACCACTAAGACTCTCTCTTAATTCATTTCGATCTTCGCCTTCTATGCGTCTAGAAATGCCACCAGCTCTTGGATTGTTTGGCATCAGGACTAGATAACGGCCAGCGAGGCTTATCATGCTCGTTAGAGCAGCGCCTTTGTTACCGCGTTCTTCCTTGTCTACCTGGATAATGATGTCTGTGCCTTCTTTAACGACATCTTTAATATTGATTCGCCCACTTATCTCAGATGGCTGCTTACTAAAATATTCTTTAGATATTTCTTTTAAGGGTAAAAAGCCATGACGATCAGCACCAAAATTCACAAAAGCGGCCTCTAAGCTGGGCTCGATACGAGTGATTTTAGCTTTATAGATGTTGGCTTTTTTCTGAATTCGGGTACGATTTTCGATATCTAGATCGTATAGACGTTGACCGTCAACAAGGGCGACTCGCAACTCTTCTTTTTGAGTTGCATTAATTAGCATTCTTTTCATAATATTCCGCTGTTTCTCTGTTGGGGCAGAAGCGGATAACGGAGATCAATATACCTAATTATACCAGTATATTTATTAGAAAATAGATGAGCTTTATATAATAACTGTTTGTTTAAATTATATAAATATACAAGATTTATGCATAAGATGCACTTATTATAAGTTATAAAAAGTACAGCTAAGATATTGCTTGCTTAAGTCATATTCAATAAAAACTTAAGCATTTTGTGAGCACTTTACTCTGTTAAAGCTCATAGCTTGAGAGTAAAAGCGCAATTTTTAAACTTGTTAAACGGCCTTTATAAAAACCGCTTCTCATTCCTATTATTACTAATTCTGTTACCCGGTCTGACCGAGTTAATAAGCCTGCCTTAGCAGGATTGTTTTATTGTGAGTTAATTCCTAGTTTCTGTTATTTAGCTTTGTTAAAGCTTGTACTAGCTAATCTATTTACTAGTTAGCCATTACTGGAACTAACGCTTAATCTTTTATTTGCTACAAATTCCTTTGTTTACTAATTTAAAATATAAATTCTGTGCTTTGTCTAGCTCCTCAGCCTATGGGCTGGAGCGTTTTGATGAATTAATGAGTAATTGTTTGTCTATCCACATTAATTACATCTAAATCTTGTTTCGAGACCTAAAGCTATGCAGTAAGTTCGAACTCGGCTGAATATAACAGTAATATCCTGTTACTTCAATAATTTATAAAGCTTTATTAAGGTTTAGGTGAAAGCACAGTAAGGATTATTATCTGAGATTTTCAGACGGCTTTGCTACAATCCGCGCTCTTTATCCAAGCAGGTTAGCGTCATAATGACCGAAGACAAAAGAGCTTCCGGTGTTAGGAAACTTGAAGTTGATGAAAACAGTGCTGGGCAAAGGCTCGATAACTTTTTGATGTCACGTCTGAAAGGAGTCCCTAAAACACGTATTTATCGCATCATTCGTAAGGGTGAAGTAAGAGCAAACGGCAAACGAGTAAAGCCTGATTACAAATTACAACTTGCAGATATCATTCGAATTCCGCCTGTGCGTGTTTCCACACCTGAAATACGCATCCCAACCCCTGAATTAAGAAAATTAATACAAGACTCAATTATCTACTTAGATGAAAGCTTGTTGGTAATAAATAAGCCTACAGGACTTTCGGTGCACGCCGGGACTGGTGTAAAAATCAGCTTGATTGATGTTATGCGGGATATTTATAAAGATGAATATATAGAACTAGTTCATCGTATAGATAAAGGCACTTCGGGCTGTTTGCTGCTAGCTAGGAATTCTTCAGCACTCAAAAAATTGCAAGCTGGATTTAAGACTAGAGTTATAAAAAAGAGCTATCACGCGCTAGTTCATGGACGTTGGCCTCAGCAACTAGAGGAAATTAATGTTGCATTACAACGGTCTGCAGCAGCGGGAGGTGAACGGACGGTTTCTGTATCAGAACAAGGCCAAAAATCGCTTACTCACTTTAGTTTGATAAAGCAGTTTAAACAACATAGTTTAGTTTTAGCTCAGCCTAAAACAGGTAGAACCCATCAAATACGCGTACATGCTCAGTTTGCAGGTTATCCACTTTGTGGTGATGAAAAATACAGTAATTCAGAACAGCGTAAACAGCTTTCTAAGCTAGGAATTTCACGATTATGTTTGCATGCTCATAATCTAGAGTTCACTCATCCTAAGTCTGGAAAGCCGATCAAAGTGTCGGCACCTTATGATGATAAATTTAATTTAGCCTTGAAAACACTGAGTGCAGATTGAAGATTTATCTTCGCTGAAGATAAAACCTAAAAAAGTATTGAAGAATCAATTGCTTCTAGTATAAAAACTCACTTTTTTCTTTGACAGAGAGCCGCGTAATCCCTATTATGCGCGCCTATGTCGCTACAGCAATTCCCCGAGACAGTTGAAGTAAAAAAGTTTTTCTCTCGGCAAGGGCAATTGACAACTTCTTTGCCTTTGCAAAAGTTTACACGGCTTGAGCAATATTTGGCTAATGTTGAAGCTGATGACAGCTCTGAGATTGAAGTTGACCTAGACTTTATACAAGACGATGAAGGTAGGTTTATTTTAAAAGGAAGCATGAAAGGTGCTTTACTACTTTCATGTCAGAGATGCTTGCAAGGGGTTGAATATAGTTTGTCATCAGATTTTAGAGTTCAGATAATAGATGAGCTAAAAGTTGGCGGTGATACAGAGCTAGCTAAAGATGAGCTAGAAGTAGTACTAAGTACTGAAGGTAAGCTCAATTTATTCGAGTTGGTTGAGGATGAAGTGATTCTGAGCTTGCCGTTGGTGGTTTATCACGATGAGCCTGACTGTAATCAAGTGCTCGTCGATTTGAACCGAAGTGCTGAGCAGAATATTGAATCTAAACCTTTTGCCGAATTAGAGGTTTTAAAGAAGCAGTTAAGTAGTGAAAAGAGTAAGACTAAATAAACTTAGTCAAAGTTTAGAAAGTAAAAGCATGTAAGCATGTAGATAAGTATCGAAGCATTAATAATTATTTAGTAGAATAGCCAAATAGAGTTTGGTTATAAAAGTAGAGGAGTAGCCCGCATGGCGGTCCAAAAGAGTAAAGTAACAAGATCAAGACGTGGTATGCGTCGTTCACATGACTCATTACCGAAAGCAGCTATTTCGACTGATGAAACTACTGGTGAACGTCACAGAAGGCACCACATGACCCCAGATGGTTTCCATAAAGGACGCCAGATAGTTCAAGGCGACAACGATTAAGTTCTGAAGTTACCAAAAGTTTTAAATATCCGACCTAAAGCAGCTTAATCAGCTGCTTTTAGTTATGGGCGTAGAGAGTTTTGTTAATTAACAGGAAACAATGATGCAGCAAGATCTAGCCTTTATTTTTCCAGGCCAAGGTTCTCAAAAAGAGGGAATGTTGGCTGAACTAGCAACTCAGCATGCATCGATTCAAGCTAACTTTGACCAGGCTTCTGGGATATTAGGCTACGATTTGTGGTCTCTGTCTCAAAGCGACCCAGAAAATAAACTTTCACTTACTCATATCACTCAGCCAGCAATTTTAACCGCTTCAGTGGCTATTTGGCGATTATGGCTTGAGCTAGGTGGTAAGCAGCCAGCACTAATGGCGGGGCATAGCCTTGGAGAGTATTCAGCGCTTGTTTGTAGTGGTGTCCTAGCATTTGAGGATGCCGTAATGCTGGTCCAACAGCGCGGTGAGTTTATGCAGTCAGCAGTTCCTGTTGCTATAGGCGCAATGGCAGCCATTGTAGGCTTGCCTGATGCTGATGTCGTTGAAGCCTGCAACGAAGCTGAGCAGGGTGAAATCGTCAATGCTGTGAATTTCAACTCACCTGGCCAAGTTGTTATAGCGGGCCATACGGAAGCAGTTAATCGGGCAATAGAATCCTGTAAAGCAAAGGGCGCTAAACGTGCTTTATCGCTACCGGTTAGTGCTCCATTTCATTCACCGCTAATGCAGCCGGCAGCAGATCGTTTTGCTGAAGTATTGAGTGGTATAACTTTAAAGAATTCTGAAATACCAGTTCTACAAAATTACAGCCTTGAAAATACCTCTGAGAATACAGGTGCCATTAAAGAAAATTTAATTAAACAAATATACAACCCAGTCCCATGGGTGGAAACTATAAATAAATTTAATCAGCTTGGAATTAAACGGGTCATTGAAATGGGTCCTGGTAAGGTTTTATGTGGATTAAATAGACGCATAGCGGCTGAGATGGAAGCTTTAGCGGTTAATGATAATGCAAGCCTAGAGACGGCTCTGCAAAGCTAGATCAATTAAACGAGAATAACGATATGAGTATTGCAGATAAAATTGCAGTGATTACAGGTGCTAGTCGTGGGATTGGCAAAGCAATTGCTCTTGAGTTAGGACAGCAAAAGAAATGCACTGTAATTGGAACTGCAACAACCGATAACGGTGCAGAAAACATTTCTGCATATTTGGCTGGAGCAGGAGTAGAAGGAAAAGGTTATTGCCTTAATGTGGCAGACGAAAGTTCGATAGAGCTTTTTTGTAAAGCAATTAAAGAAGATTTTGGGGCACCTACAATATTAGTGAATAACGCCGGTATAACCCGAGATAATATTCTTATGCGGATGAAAGCTGAAGAATGGGAAGACGTAATTAATACCAACTTAAGCTCTATTTTTAGATTATCCAAAGCCTTGGTCAGAGGGATGACTAAGGAACGCTGGGGCAGAATAATAAGCATCAGTTCTGTTGTTGGCTCTAGTGGCAATTTAGGTCAGGCTAACTATGCTGCGTCTAAAGCAGGTGTAGAAGGTTTTTCCAGAGCCCTAGCGCTTGAATTAGGCTCTAGAAATATTACCGCTAACTGTGTGGCTCCTGGTTTTATTGATACTGATATGACGAAAGGAATCAGTGATGAGCATGGTCAAATTCTTTTAGATAAGATTCCACTAGCTCGGTATGGTAAGCCAGAAGAAATTGCTGCAGCTGTGGGCTTCCTTGCTTCAGAAGAAGCCGCTTATATCACTGGAGAAACACTGCATGTGAATGGCGGAATGTACATGGGCTGAATCAAATATTTAAAGATATTTAGATTACAATTTGATGTAAAGAAGGTAAACTAACAAGCAAATTGTTTAGCCTATTTTAAATTGTCAAAAAAAGAATTAAGCTCTAGAATAAGAGCTTAATTAATAAATTTAAATCAAGAATCAACTGAATAATCCTAGTTTAAGACTGTTAAACTTATTTTATTCAAATACTTAAACTAGCCAGGAGCAGAAAGAATATGAGTAGTGTTGAAGAACGAGTTAAAAAAATAGTTTCTGAACAGCTCGGAGTTAAAGAAGAGGTTAAAAATGCAGCTTCTTTTGTAGAAGATTTAGGTGCCGATTCGCTTGATACTGTTGAATTGGTTATGGCTCTTGAAGAAGAGTTTGAAACTGAAATTCCTGATGAAGAAGCTGAAAAAATCACTACTGTGCAACTTGCTATAGATTATATTAACGCGAATCTTTAAGAGTCTGCGTTATAGAGATTAAAAGCTACCCTTGGTTATTCCAGGTGTAGCTTTTTTATTTGCCTTGAATGATTTATAGCACTTATGGCCTGTATATGAGGGGCTAAAGTTGAGTAAAAGAAGAGTTGTTGTTACCGGTTTGGGGGCGCTTACCCCGGTTGGTGTAAATGTTGAAGACACTTGGAGCAGTCTTATGGCTGGGAAAAGTGGTATAGCAACCATCGGGCATTTTGATGTGTCTTCTTATGCCACTAATTTTGCTGGCTGTATTGATGATTTTGATGTCTCATCCTATTTGCCGGTCAAAGAAGCCAGGCGTATGGATACCTTTCTGCAATATGGCATGGCTGCGGGTATTCAAGCAGTCAAAGACGCCGGTCTAAAAGATGCTTATTATGATCCTACTCGCATCGGCGTTTGTGTTGGCTCTGGCATTGGCGGAATTACCAATATTGAAGATGCAGTTCATACCATAGACAAGTCTAGCCCTAGAAGAATTTCTCCATTTTTTGTGCCGGGCTCAATTATCAATATGGTTTCTGGCAACCTTTCAATACATTTCAATTTCCAGGGACCAAACCTCGCTATTTCAACCGCTTGTAGTACTGGCACCCACACTATAGGGCTAGCAGCTAGAATGATTGCTTATGGCGATGCTGACGCAATGATTGCTGGTGGCGCAGAAAAAGCCTCTTCGCCTGTTGGAATTGGTGGTTTTGGCGCAGCTCGTGCGCTCTCAACTCGCAATGATGATCCTCAAGCTGCCAGCCGCCCTTGGGATCAAGACAGAGACGGGTTTGCACTTGGCGATGGCAGTGGAATACTGGTGCTGGAAGAGTATGAGGCAGCTAAAAAGCGTGGTGCGAATATATATGCGGAACTAATTGGCTTTGGAATGGGAGGTGATGCTTTTCATATTACTTCACCCACTGAAGACGGTGCAGGTGCTGGCAATTGTATGCTTAATGCTTTGAAAGACGCTGAAATTAACCCTGAGTCAATTGATTATATAAACGCGCATGGCACATCGACACAGGCGGGTGACTTGGCTGAAACCAGAGCTATTCATTCAGTATTTGGTTCTGTTGCTAATGATTTAGCCGTAAGTTCTACTAAATCTATGATTGGACATTTGCTCGGTGCCGCTGGAGCAGTAGAAGCTGTGTTTAGTGTTTTAAGCTTAAGAGATCAAGTGGCTCCACCAACTATTAATCTTGATAAGCCAAGTGAAGGATGTGATCTAGATTATGTCCCTCATACAGCTAGGGATATGAAAATTGACACGGTAATGAGCAATTCATTTGGCTTTGGTGGTACTAACGGGACTTTAATTTTCACTAAAGTCTAGTTGGAATATCACGCTAATATGCCTAGCCTTTACGCAAGTTATCGGCCTCCAACAACCATCCACCAGTTTCAATGTTCATGCCCTGTTCTGTAGTGATGATCGGCTACGCCAATATTTACTAAAGAAAATGCCAGTAGAATTAACAGCAGAAAATAAAATAATACTTGTTTTGTTTGTTGCTGGCAGACGAACTTTTCTTGTGTAATAGTGTGATTGAATTTTGGCAAGAAAAGAGCTCGTAAATACAGACGAAGCTGATGCCTTTGCTTCTACTCAACTTAGTGAAAATAGCGTAAAAAATATTGATAAAAGAGATCTAGAGAAACACGTGGCTCCTTCAAATCAACCTAAAGAATTAGCTTGGCGTAAACATCTGCTTTTATGGGCATATATTCTTGTTGCTTGCCTTTTATTAAGGAGCGCATTTTTTTACCAAAACTTGCATGAGTCTTTGAATCTCAGTAATACTGATCAAGAGCCTGTCTTTATAACTGTTCAAAGTGGTCAATCTTTTTCTCAAATTTCTAAAAGCTTGCTAGATCAAGGCATTTTAAAGTCTGATTTTGATTTTCAAGTCTTTGCTCGTTTAAGCGGTCAGGCTAGCCAGATCAAAGCCGGGGAGTATAAATTAGAGGAAGGCATGAGCGCCTTGAATTTACTTGATAAGTTAGTCTCGGGGGACGTTTTTTATCAGCGGATAAGAATTTTGGAAGGTTGGACCCTAGTACAAGCTTTGCAAGAAATTCAGTCTCATCCAAATATAATTGCTAGCATTGATATTAATAATGCCGAAGAAATACAAAACTTATTGAGTACAGATATCTATCCTGAGGGTATGTTATTTCCAGATACTTATAACTTTACTAGTGGAGAAGCAGATCGAGATATTATTGAAAGAGCATCAAGCTTAATGCAAGAAGTGTTGAGTGAAGAGTGGCAACGCAGAGCAGTGGGTTTACCCTTTGAAGACTCATATGAAGCCTTGATATTAGCTTCTATTATAGAGAAAGAAACAGGCAGGGCAGATGAGCGTGAATTAATTGCGGGTGTCTTTATCAATCGCCTACAAAACAATATGCGCTTGCAAACTGATCCTACAGTTATCTATGGGCTTGGTGATCGATTTGATGGTGACTTAACAAGAGCGCACCTACAGGAAATGACAGCTTATAACACCTATAGAATAGACGGCCTGCCGCCTACGCCTATCGCTTTAGCAGGTAGAGAAGCTATTAGAGCGGCATTAAATCCAGATTTAAATGAGTATATATATTTTGTTGCTAGAGGCGATGGCAGTCATTTTTTTTCCAGAACTTTGGAAGAACACAATGCAGCCGTTGATAGGTTTCAATTAGGAAATGAGAATTAATGATAAAGGCTAATAAGCAAGCTGCTGGTTTAATTGTTTTTGAGGGTGTCGATGGTGCAGGTAAGGGTGTGCAGAGTCGAGCCTTGCATAAAGCAATGTTAGCAGCAGGTTATCCAGTAATTTTAACCAGAGAGCCTGGTGGTTCTGTATCTGCAGAAGCAATTAGAAAATTGATTGTGGAGGGTGACACAGAACGTTGGGATTCTATAAGCGAGTTGTTGTTAATTTATGCTGCGCGACGCTCTCATTTACAAGAAACAATTTTCCCAAATTTAGAGCAAGGCACATGGGTTATATCAGATCGTTTTGCAGATTCATCGAGGGCATTCCAAGGCGTTGCCGGAGGGCTTGGATTGGAATTAGTAGAACAAGTTCATGAAATCGTTGTTGGGCAATTTAAACCTTTACTAACTTTAGTTTTGGATATTGACCCAACATTATCATTACAGCGGGCTGAACAACGTGGTGATAGTGAAGATAGATTCGAACAAAAGGGTTTGCAATATCAACAAAGAGTGCGTGAAGGCTTTCTACAAATAGTTAAAGATTCTGAGCAGACTCATTCTTTAATAGATGCCAGTCAATCTATAGATAGGGTTCAAGCCTCAATTAAAGAAGTTGTATCTCAACGCTTAGGCTTCGAACTATGAGCGAATTCAAGTCGCTACCCTGGCTTCAAGATAATTTTGATAAATTAGCAGAGCTAGAAAGTACACAGCAAATTGGTCACGCCTATTTGATTCAAGGCCAAAAAGGCCTTGGTAAAGAAAGTTTAGTGCGAGATTTTTCTACGTATCTATTTTGTCAGCAAAACCAAGAACAAGCAGCTTGTGGTCATTGCCAGGCCTGCCATCTACTTTCAGCTGGAACACATCCCGACTTTAAATTTATAACTGTTGAGGAAGGCGCTACTCAAATCAAAATCGAACAAATTCGAGACAGCAGAAATTTCCTCGCGAATACGCCGTTACTAGGTAAATACAAAATTTTGTTTATCAATTTCGCCGATAAAATGAATATAAATGCGGCAAATGCATTATTAAAAAATCTTGAAGAACCAGCCCCAGATACACTTATATTTTTGCTAAGTCATCAACCCGTCTTATTGTTACCAACTATTCGTAGCCGTTGCCAAAAAATTAAAATTTCTCGTCCTAGTGAGGAAATCGCTTTGAGCTGGTTGCAGCAACACATGAGCAATGATCAAGCAAAACTATGCTTGCAATTAGCTTTTGGAGCTCCCTTGCAAGCGTTAATTTTTGCAGATGAAGAAAGGCAGCATGAAAGAAGAGAGATTCAAAAAAGACTGCTAGAATTATTAAGATCGGAAATAGTTTGTAGTGATGCAGCTAAATGCTTAGGGCAATATCCCATAGAAGATGTGCTGGATAATTTAATGGTAAGTTTGCAGCAGCTTTCTCGCGGCCTTCAATTACACAATACAAATGTAAGTGCGAATGTAAGTTCTGATCCAATTTCAGGTATAGAAGGTAAGGGCGGCACCGGTACTAATGACAATACAAAAGAATTAAACGATATTGCTATGAACTTAACTGCTGCCCATATAAAACCATTACATAAATTTAATAGTGTGCTTACTCAGACACGAAGTGCTGTTCAAAGTACAGCAAACCCAAATGCACTGCTATTATTAGAATCAGTATGCTTCCAATGGATAAGATTGATGACAGGGAAAACTGAGATGGAGGCGTTAACAGTTTGAGTGATTCTGGCGTAGAAAAAAAATCTGGCAATGCAGTCTTTTCAATAAGCATCAAAGAACATTCAGTTTTACATTCTTCTTACATGCCATTTTTAACTAATGGAGGGATATTTATTCCTACGGCTAAGAAGTATGAAATTCATGGTGAAGTTTTCATCTTATTAAATTTAATTGATGAGGTGAAGCAAATTCCTGTGAACGGTAAAGTAGCTTGGATCACGCCGATACACGCTCAAGCAAATAGGCCTTCTGGAATTGGCATACAATTTGTTGAGAAAAATAGTGAAGCAAAAAATAAAATAGAAAATTACTTAGCAGGAACCATGAATTCAAACAAACCTACCCATACGCTTTAATCGTAGAAAGATAGATTTTAGAATCCGGCTGTTCCACCTACATTTCTGGGGTCAGAAACACCTTCTAAGCGGCCATTTATCATCATGATCGAATTCGCATCACCTAAAGAAAATCTAGATATGGATAAACCCTGGTGCCCCATAGCTCTTAATCTTATGAGTGCTTGATCAGTTATAGCGTCAGTTTCATAGCGAATGATATTTGGTTGCCACTGGTGGTGAAAACGAGGACTACTTACTGCATTTTCTATATTTAAATTGTGGTCAATAGCGTTGACGACAACTTGGAGGACGGTGGTTATTATTGTTGAACCACCTGGCGAACCGGTAACTAAAAACACCGCATCGCCTTGAGTGATTATGGTAGGGCTCATCGAACTAAGCATACGTTTAGAAGGCTGAATTTTATTTGCTACGCCTCCTAAAAGGCCAAAGCCGTTTGCGGTATTGGGCTTGCTAGAAAAGTCATCCATTTCGTTGTTTAACAGGAAGCCTGCGCCAGGAACGACAAATTTATTGCCATAAGAAGCATTTAAGGTAGTTGTTACTGCAACTGTATTACCTTCTGCATCTATGATGGAATAATGTGTTGTTTGTGTGCTTTCTTGTGGCCAACTGCCAGCACCAATATCATCACTCAGGCTTGCCAAAGCTGGATCAAAATTAGTAAAACGCAGTTGGGCATACTGCTTAGATGTGAGCATGGTACTAGGCACATCATAAAAATCAGGGTCGCCAAGATGCTCAGCTCGATCTGCATAGGCACGACGTTCAGCCTCAACCATAAGATGCACAGTTTCAGCAGAGCCTAAACCATATTCTTCGAGATTATAGGGTTCCAGCATATTTAACATTTGTACTAACATGACACCCCCTGATGATGGCGCTGGCATAGACCAAATATCGTACCCTCTGTATGTGCCATGAATTGGTTCGCGCCAGACTGGCTCGTAATTCTCAAGATCTTCGTGTGTTATTAAGCCTTCATTGGCCTGCATAGTGGCAACTAACATGTCTGCTACTGGGCCCTTATAAAATCCATCTCTGCCGTTAGCTGAAATAAGTTTTAGGGTTTCTGCTAAAGCTAATTGTTGCCAAAGGTCACCAGCTTTATAAGCAATGCCGTTATTACTAAATTTTTCTATGCTTGCTGGGTATTGTTCGAATGCGCTTATATTGCGTTGAAATTGGTTGGCTAAATCTTCATTTAGCACAACGCCTTCTTCTGCTAAGAGGATGGCTGGCGCTATAACTTGTTCTCTACTCATCGTGCCAAAACGCTCTAGCGCATCTAATAGGCCGGCTACTGATCCTGGTACCCCAGACGCTAGTAAACTATTTCGTGAAAGCTGGCGATCAAATTCTCCATTAGTATCTAGGAACATATCTCGATTCGAAGACAATGGTGCCTTCTCTCGGGCATCTTGTGTGTAGACCTCACCATTAGCTGTTCTAAGAACCATAAAACCGCCGCCGCCAATATTGCCAGCAGCCGGATAGGCAACTGCTAGAGCAAAACCAACAGCAACTGCTGCATCAACAGCATTACCACCTTGCTCTAATATGTTCTTACCAACTTCCGAAGCTATGTCTGAACGTGAGCTGACCATGCCATGTTCACCACGTTGAAACTCAGCCAGCACTAATGAAGCCGGGAAAAGCAAAGTCATAAGTACAACTAGTTTCTGAAATATAGCCTGTTTCATAATCACGAAGTATAGGTTGAGAATTTATTTATAAAAGGCAATGAGTACTTAGTACGCTTAATTACTAGTGGGGGAGAAGGCACGAACAAATTTAATATTGAAGCGGCAATTAGCCTAGTAATTCGAGTAAGGCTTCTTTTTTCTCAGCAGGTAAAGCTTCTAAACGTTCTTGCAAAACTTTATCTGTAAGTGGCGCATCAATGTGTTCTTCTTCTCGAACTTTCTGAAGAAGATCTTCAGCACTAAAGTCTAGTATATCTTCTTGACTAAATTGCTGAATATGCTTTTCTAGAACCATAATAATTTCTGAATTCATGCACCTTCGGCTCTGTTCAGAAAGCGTTTTAATTTACTCGCGTAGACCATTAGGTAATCGAATAACAAACTTCTCGACCAGAGCGGGGCTACTTTTGCTAGAGTCAGTCACTTAGTGTGTTCCTCATCTTATTCTGATCAAATGGTATTTTTATTTAATTTGTAACAATAATAACGTTTTAAGTCTAAAGAGGGTATGTTTTTGTTAAATTAAGACTTAAATAAGTTTTTTTCATTATTAGCATTATCAGGAGTATGGCAGTTTATGCAAAAGTTTGATTTTTTCGTAATTGGTGCAGGTTCTGGCGGGGTTCGATCAGCTCGGATGGCTGCTAGTTTTGGCGCCAAAGTAGCTATAGTTGAAGATCATTACCTAGGAGGCACCTGTGTCAATGTTGGCTGTGTACCTAAAAAACTATATACCTATGCCAGTCATTTTAATTATGACTTTGAAGATAGCAGGGAATATGGCTGGTCTGTTGGGGAAACAACTTTTGACTGGAATACACTTAGAGATAATAAATCAACCGAAATTAGCCGTTTGAATTCTATCTATGAGAACATTCTCACAAATGCAGGCGTAGAAATTTTAATAGGTCACGCGCAATTAGTCGACGCAAATACTGTAGAAATTGATGGCACGCGTTATCGGGCTGATAAAATTTTAATAGCAACGGGTGGCTGGCCTTATGTGCCTGATTTTAAAGGTAGTGAATATGCCATTACTTCGAATGAAGTATTTGACCTGGACAGCTTTCCAGAATCTATACTAATTGTAGGGGGAGGTTATATTGCAGTTGAGTTTGCGGGTGTATTTGCCGGTCTCGGTGCAAAAACGACTCTGTCTTATCGGCGTGAATTATTACTTAGAGGTTTTGATAAAGATTTGAGTGAAAGATTCACTACTGAGTTGGAGCGCCATGTAAATGTCCTTTTAAGCTCTGATATTGTTGAAATTACAGAGGATAGCTCTAGCAAACGTCTAGTTAAATTTGGCGATGGTTCTGAAATTTCCTATGATTGTGTTTTATACGCAACAGGTCGTAAGCCGCGTACAGATAATTTAGGACTTGAGAATACTGACGTAACAGTTAATTCAGGTGGTTTTATCGAAATAGATGAAAATTTCCAGACCTCTGAGCCTTCTATTTACGCCTTGGGTGATGTTATAGGCCGTTTAGCTTTAACGCCAGTAGCGCTTGCTGAAGGTATGAATTTAGCAAGGACTCTGTTTTCTGATAAACCAAGCACTTTAGATTACAGCAATATAGCTACAGCAGTTTTTTCACACCCAAATTTGGCAACCGTAGGCCTATCTGAGGAAGCAGCTATCTCGGAAGTTAAGCAGATAGATGTTTATGAAAGTGACTTTAAGCACTTGAAACACACAGTATCCGGTAGAGAAGAGCGCACTTATATGAAAATTATAGTTAATCAAGAGTCAGATCAGGTTCTTGGAATGCACATGATGGGCTCCGATGCGGGAGAAATCATCCAAGGTTTTGCAGCAGCAATGAAATGTGGTTTAACCAAACAGCAATTGGATAGCACGATCGGCATACACCCAACGTCTGCTGAAGAGTTCGTGACAATGAGAGATAAGCGCGCCTAAGTCCAGAAAATCGGCTAAATTACATTAAACCAAGGTATCTAGCGGTAAGCTAAAAATGAAAATATCGATCACATATTGAACGCAGTGAAATTATGAACCTAAAGCTGTTAGTTTGGCGGCTATAATTAAAGACAAACTAGATGTACAAGTAACGCTCATTCCTGAGGGTCGAGGGATTTTTGATGTCGTTGTAGACGGTAGACTTATTTATTCAAAATATACGACAAGTTCTTTTCCGGATGCTGGGCAGCTAATACAGGAAATTGGATCTATTTAGCTAGTAGGGTGTTGCTTGCATACATTTCATTGTTTTTCATGTGAATTATAAAACCTTCATTTAAGTAATTTATAGTATTTACATTAGTAGGGTATCTTTGTATCATTCCTTATTTCCGGTAATCTTTATTACCGGAAATTAAGAGATAGGTATTAGGTACGGGGTCTGCCTTGCTTTAATGTAATATACTTATAATAAACAGATAGTTAGAAGGTTTAGTTAATGTCGATAAAAAAGACACCTGTTCCGTTCTTCGATACCCTTGCAGAGATGCCTAATCCATATAGGCACCCAGTTAAATCCGTTAATCATTTATTAGAAGATGAACCTGCCAATGCTATTGATGATTACCAACATGCCAGTGAGTTTCTATACTCATATCGAGGCTCACCTGATACTTTTTCTACATACAGGCGTGAAATAGAACATTTCATGCACTGGAGTTGGTTAATAGCTGGAAAATCACTTAAAGATAACCGACGAGAAGATATTGAAGCTTATGTCGAATTTGCACACAAACCACCAAAAATATGGCTTGGAGATAAAAATGTTGCCAGATTTATAGAAAAACAGGGCGCTCGGGTGTTGAATCCAGAATGGCGCCCCTACGTGCTTAATAAGCCAGAGCAACCCTATTCATTGTCTCAAAGCGCCGTACAGGCTATTTTTGGTGTACTCAGCAGCTTCTTTAACTACCTTATTCAAGAAGAATATACAGATATGAATCCGGTAGCGCAGATTCGTCAGAAAAGTAAGTTCTTGCGTAAAACGCAAACTCAAAAGCCAATAAGACGTTTATCTGAGCTACAGTGGTCGTATGTGCTAGAAACAGCAGAAAAGCTAGCTAATACCGACCCAAAACAGCATGAGAGAACCTTATTTATCATGCAGTCTTTATTTGCCATGTATTTACGCATATCTGAGCTGGTTGAGACTGAACGCTGGAGCCCGACTATGGGTGATTTCGAGCGTGATTTAGACGGTAATTGGTGGTTCAGAACGGTCGGCAAAGGTAATAAAGAACGCCAGATTTCAGTTAGTGACGCTATGCTCAAGGCCCTAAAGCGTTTTCGAGAATCGCGTAGTTTAAGCCCCCTGCCCATGCCTGGAGAATCTATTCCATTGATACACAAGACTCGAGGTCAAGGTGGTATTACCAGCACCAGGCAAATTCGTGGAATTGTTCAGCAGTGTTTTGATGGAGCGCAAAACAAAATGCAGGAAGATGGCTTTACTGAAGAAGCCACACAGCTCTCTGCGGCAACAGTGCATTGGTTGCGCCATACCGGTATTTCTGAAGATGTAAAACACAGACCGCGTGAACATGTGCGCGATGATGCAGGTCATGGTTCCAGCGCTATTACAGATCGATATATTGATGTTGAATTAAGCGCTCGACATGCTTCGGCTAAGAAAAAATCCATAAAGCCTGATTAAATCCCAATCTAAAGTGCCTGACTAACAACCTTAATCGTGTATAAACATCCTTAATAATTGCAATGTTCATTCTAGAAAAACGATGAAAGTTACCCATGAATAGGTTAAGTTTGTGCTTCGTTTCTTCTTAAGTCTGATCAGCTTGATTGTTTAAATGGAAAAAAGTAATGATAAAAGTTTTAAATTATTCAGCTAAAAATATTTTTTACTCCACATTAATAAGCGTTGGATTCAGCAGCCTATATTCCATTCCTTTAATGGCCCAGCAAACTTCTCTGTCTGCTGATGATATCCAGCTAGATGTTGAGGCTATTTATCAGGAACTCACACCTTCAGAAGAGTACACAACAATAGCGCGCTCTGTGCTAAGTCAGATGGTGCGTAATCATTACTCGGAAGTACGTGTGGATGATGATTTCTCTAATATCTTGCTAGATAGAGTGATTGATGGGCTTGACCCTTCACGTATTTATTATACCGAAGCCGACATCAATGAATTCGAACAGTACCGTACCGAGCTAGATGACCTATTACGAGCCGGAGATGTTGAAGCGGGTTTTCAGATTTATAACCGATATCAACGACGAGTGATTGAAAGATTGGTCTACTCTTTAAAACGTTTAGAAGAAGATGGATCAGAGTTTGATTTCACACTTGATGAATTTCTTATTATTGATCGTTCTGAAGAAGCATGGGCTACTTCTTATGATGAGCTTGAAGATTTATGGCGAAAGAGGGTTAAGAGTAATGTTTTAAGCGCCCTCCTTGCTGATGATACTTATGAAGAAGCAAAAGAAAATTTAAGTGAGCGTTATCGTGCGCAGCTAAGTCAAATATTAAAAAATGATCAACGTGAAGCATTTCAATATTACATGGATGCTATGACTTTAAGTATCGATCCGCATACACAATACTATCTGCCGCAAGCTGCAGAAACCTTCACCATGAATATGAGCCTGCAGTTACAAGGCATCGGTGCTGTATTAACAACAGAAGATGAATACACCGAGGTTGTCTCAATCGTTGCTGGAGGCCCTGCCGACATGACTGGAGATCTTCAACCTAGCGACAGAATTACGGCTATTGCTCAAGGAGATGATGAGTTTGTTGATGTTATAGGCTGGCGTGTCGATGACGTAGTTCAACTTATCCGTGGTGAAAAAGGCACGGTGGTTCGTTTAAGTGTCATTCCAAGCAACTCAGATAATGATTTTGATCGAAATATAATCAACATTACTCGCGACACAGTTCAGCTTGAAGATGAATCAGCGCAAAGCGAGATTGTTGAAGTTGAGCGTGATGGTGAAACTTATAAAATCGGAGTGATAGATCTCCCTACTTTCTATATCGACTTCCAGGCCTTGCAAAACCGCGATCCAAACTATCGTAGTACAACACGTGATGTTAGAGAATTATTGGAAGGCTTAAAGGCAGAAAATGTTGACGCTATTGTAGTCGATCTAAGAAACAATGGTGGCGGTTCGTTAAGCGAAGCTAACTCCTTAGTTGGTTTATTTATTGACCGAGGACCAACAGTGCAAGTTATGGATGCAGAAAATAATAACAACGTCTACGGTGACTCAGACGCAGGCTTAGTTTATGACGGTCCAATGGCAGTTCTGGTTAATAAACTTAGCGCATCTGCTTCTGAAATATTTGCCGGTGCCATTCAGGACTATCAGCGTGGTTTAGTTTTAGGGAGTCAGACTTTTGGTAAAGGTACCGTCCAGGAATTAATTCCTTTAGGTACAGGGCAACTTAAAATTACTCGTTCGAAATTCTATCGAATTTCAGGAGAAAGCACGCAACACAGAGGCGTATTGCCTGATATCGATTTTCCTGATTTGTACGATGTTTCAGATAATATAGGCGAAGCAGCTTTGGATAGCGCCCTGCCGTGGGACACTATTGAGACTACTAGTTTTTATCGCCCTTTTGCGAATTTGCAACCTGTGCTTCCAACTCTAGCAAGTCGACATGAAAATCGCTTACAGAATGACCCGGATTTTAATTACATAGAAGCACAAATTGCTCGAGCTATTGAAAACAAAGAAGACAACACATTGAGTTTGAACATGGCTACTTTACAAGCAGAGCGTGAGGAAAATGATGTTTGGCGCCTGCAACTAGAAAATAGTCGTCGCCTAGCTAAAGGTGAGGAACCATATGAATCTATTGAGGCAATGGAAGGCTCTGATGAGGATGAAGAAGAAACCGTTGCAGTCAATATGCCGGGTTTAGATGAGGAAGAGATAGCTGAAGAAGGAGAAGCCGATCCTTATCTTCGCGAAAGTGCTAACGTATTACTCGATTTAATCGAATTACAAACAGACAGTGTGTTTAGTATGGCCCAGCAAAGAAACTAAGATTTATAAAAAGCATGATATCTAAATTAAAACGGCACTCTTAAGTGCCTTTTTTTGTAAAAATAAAATTGGGATAAATGAATTTAAGAGGGAAAATGGCGGAGGAGGAGTCATATTAAAGGTGCAAGCAAGGGCGAGAAGCTTTAAGTACTTCGGAGTAGCTGTTAGCACCCTCCTCCACTATGTAAAGATTGAAATAATTGAGGTTTGTTAGCACCCATCGTACTAAGAATTATTCTCAGCTTATACCATGCTTGCTGAGACTTTATTTCCTCTTCTCACGAAAAAATGAGGGAACAATAGGAAAAGTATGACATCACAACAACAATACTCGATTGGAACACCCGGGAAACCATGGGAAAAAAAAGATAAAGCAGCTTGGCTAAGCCAGCAAACTATTAAACGATCATACCAGCAACAGGTAGTGACTAAGGTCGAAAAAATAGGGCAGGACTTTTCAGAGTTGCTCGTTGTCGAGCAATATGGAGCCCTGTCTTATGATCCAGGCATTTACTCCCTATGGGTAATTAAAACGAAATGTTGGCAAGACCACAAACCTATCGTATTAATTACAGGTGGTGTACATGGGTATGAAACTAGTGGCGTTCAAGGAGCACTTAGGTTCGTTGAGACTATGTTAGGTTCTTACGCCGACACTTATAATTTTATTGTTGCACCCTGCATTAGTCCCTGGGGATATGAAACAATTAATCGCTGGAACCCCAACACCATCGACCCTAATCGGTCGTTTAAATCGAATACAACCGTAGAAGAGGCCAGCAACATTATGAGCTATGTTAAAGGCCTTAATGTACCTATTCTTACCCACCTTGATTTACACGAAACAACCGACACTGATAACTCTGAATTTAGACCAGCCCTAGAAGCACGTGACGCTGTTGATCAGAAGTTGTGGGAAATCCCCGATGGTTTTTACACGGTGGGTGATAGCGAAAATCCGGTGTCAGACTTTCAAAAAGCGATTATTGATGCCGTTGAAAAAGTGACACACATAGCG
The DNA here is from genome assembly GCA_029246545.1 of Gammaproteobacteria bacterium. Taxonomy (GTDB): domain Bacteria; phylum Pseudomonadota; class Gammaproteobacteria; order Pseudomonadales; family Pseudohongiellaceae; genus UBA5109. The sequence goes on along the minus strand of JAQWMX010000022.1, from coordinate 60,096 downwards.
CCCTCGGATGAAAACAACTATTTGATAGGTGCTAAAACTGAGCAGCGGGGTGTGATTAATTATCCTATTAAAAGTCTTGGGTTGTGTGCAGGCTTTACTGAAGCCCCCTTTGTTACTACCACCGAAGTTTACCCAGACAGCCCAAAGGTTGATGATGAAAACTGCATCATGGCACAGGTTACGGCCGTTAAGGGTGCGCTGGATTATCTCAAAGATATCTAAAGTAGGTAATAACAAGTTAACTTGGTAATACCCCTAACACCTCTCTATTGATCTATTGATTTTTTCAATTAGTGAAAGGCAGTGCTGCGCCAAGTCTTGTTTTATTTGCAGAGAAGTCATTAAGGTTTCACCGACAGACACCTCCAATCCCAATGCGGCAATATCCTCAGACTGTTCGGTATCTACTGTATCAATAATAATACCATCTAAAATATCTTGATAATGACGAGCCACACTCAAGGAAGAACAGCCGGCCTCAAGATCCATTTCATTCATTATCTTCTCGGTTGGACCTTTAATCGCCTTACCCCCTATTATTGGGGAGACCGCGATCACTGGCACAGTAATCTCGCTGAGCAAAGATCTAAAGCCTGGAATTGATAATATAGGGTCTATGCTCAAGTAAGGATTAGACGGGCAAATAATTACGCCACACAGGTCATCATTGGCCAACGCCTCACTTACCCCTGGACTCAAACGAGCAAGCTCAGAACCGGAAAATTCAATCGCCTCGACAATGGGTTTGGATTGATATTTCACAAAGTAATCTTGAAAGGGTAATTTTCCGTCAGCGGTTACGACCACCGTTCGCAAAGACTGATCGGTCATTGGCGTCAGAAAATGGTTGATGCCAAGTTTTTTAGCAATGACATCCGTCACCTCACTCAACGTTTTACCCTGAGTTAATAACGACGTTCGATAAACATGGATTGCCAGGTCACGGTCACCCAGTTGAAACCATGTCTCTTCATCTAATGTTCGCAAGGTGCTTAAAAAATTCCAACTTTCCTCTCGCCTACCCCAGCCTCTGTCGGTGTCATTTAAGCCCGCTAAGGTATAGATTAAGGTGTCGATATCTGGCGAGATATGAAATCCTAAATGCTCAAAATCATCACCCGTATTGACGGCAAAGGTGACATCAGATGCAGGCAAAGTTGTACTCAAGCCGAGGGCGAATTTTGCACCACCAACACCGCCAGTAATCACTAAATAATGCGACATAATATTATCTAAACATCCAGCTAGTAAAAAAGACCATTACCAGTCTTTAAAGAGGTCCGTGTTATCTTCTCGCAACAACGACTTAAAACCATCAGAGCCACCAATCATATGACTGGCACCACGCACTATGGCTACGGGTCGTCCCTCGTCGGCTTGACCCATCACGAACGACGCCGCAGCCGCTATCTCATCGGCCAATGCCACTTCCGTGCCTTGCAACACCCTGCCATTTAAATCTAAATCACCAATTTGATTAGATACCGCAATGACCCCAGAACAACCGATGGTATGACCAACCGTGCCACGGCGCCATGCTCTTCCCATGCTGTCATTAATAATGACACCAGCGTCAACTTGAATGAGTTTTTTGATTTCTAATCGTATCGTTTCGGCACTGCGATCTGCATCAACTGGCAACAGTAGAGCCTGAGGCTCAGTGTCACTCTGTTCTATATTTGACTGATCTATTCCGGCATTGGCATGCACGAGTCCGGTTTTACTTTCCACGATTATCAAGCCGGGGCGCTTACGCGCAATGAACCGAGTTTCAGACAGAATCAACTCGACTAGACGAGGATCCTTATCCACCTCTTCAGCGAGTTCGATCGCTTCCGGGCTAGGCACTACGTCATTTAGGCTGAAGCAACGACCTTCTGCTTTAGAAATTATTTTTTGTGCAATAACGACTATGTCACCGTTAACCAGCTCAAGATTATTGAGTTTAAGCGCATCAAGAATAATGCCGGTCAGGTCGTCGCCCGGATTGACAAAGGGCATGTCAGACAAACCAATAATTTCCAAACGACTGGGTTTTGGCGCGGGAGTTTGAACTGAACTCACAGCTGCATATCTCTCAACTCGACTGATTGATAAACAACTTGCGGCGGCGCATCAGCATAATTTGTTCTGCGCACACGGGGTTGACGATCACAACCTATAATCACAGCCTCTAAAACCTGAGGTGTCATTTCTTGACCATGAGCCGCTCCAGCCGCTCGCGTGATACTTTCATTCATCAGGGTGCCACCAACATCATTGGCCCCCGCATGCAAGCACAGGTTCACGCCCTCAAGACCCATTTTAACCCAAGAGGCTTGAATGTTTTTAACATGAGGATGCAACACCAATCTCGAAACAGCATGCATTAAAATCGATTCTCGCAACGTGGGCCCCGAGCGAGATAATCCTCGCTTATAAATAGGCGCTTCTTCGGCCACAAAAGACAGGGGAACAAACTCGGTTAAGCCACCAGTTTTAAGTTGTAGCTTCAAGAGTTTTTGCAGGTGAATAGCCCAGTCATGATAGGTATCTACATGCCCAAACATAATGGTCGCCGTCGTGGGTAAATCCAGTTTATGCGCTTCTTCAACGCCCGAGAGCCACTGCTCTGAATTTAATTTGTCGGGGCAAATGAGCGCTCTAACTTCATCCGTAAGAATTTCAGCGGCGGTTCCCGGCAAGGTACTCAAACCCGCATCCTTTAATTGTTCCAAGAAATTCGAGACAGACACCCCTAAAGTTTCAGCCCCATGTGACACTTCCAGCGGCGAAAAACCATGTATATGCATCTTGGGGACTAGGTCTTTGACCGCCCTGCAGATATCAAGATAGGTTTGGCCAGTAAAGTTAGGGTGTATGCCACCTTGGAGGCACACTTCCGTCGCCCCCTTATCCCAAGCTTCTTTGGCTAATACCGCGACTTGATCTGCAGATTTCAAATACGGAGCCTCCGCGAAATCTGTCCCTTTCTTTCCCTTGGAGAACGCGCAAAAACTGCATGAGTAGGTGCAAATATTGGTGTAGTTAATATTACGATTGACCACATAACTGACTTCATCACCACAAACCTGATGTCGCACCCTGTCTGCGGTTTTACACACCGCCACAAAGTCGTCTCCACGTGCATTAAACAGCGCGGCAATCTCGTCAAGGCTCAAAGTGCTTAGACTGTTGGTCGCTCTTGCTAAAATACCTGCAATCGGCGGTGAGATATTTAGATCGTTTAATGACCCATCGGAACACAGGTTATCGACAAAGGACTGGGGAACTGTCACCGACTTCCCACTGAGCCAGTCATCTTCACGACCTAAGCCGTATCCGTCGACCAACTTTAAAACATAGCTTCTCACCACAGGGTCTAGCCAGTCCCCTTTTTTATTTATATAGCTTGGATAAACGGTAGTTCTTTCCTGCAACAGCTTGCCTGCTTTTTGTGTCTCACTGGCTAAACTGTCTAACTCAGGCCAGGGCGATTCTGGGTTGACATGGTCGGGGGTCAATGGCGAGACACCGCCCCAGTCATTAATACCAGCACCTATCAACGAAACCAACTTGACAGAATTTAGATTTGGAGGCGCCTGAATACTCATTGATGGACCAAATATAATGCGTGCCATCGCTATCGTCCACAACAGCTCGCTCTGGTCGGGCGGACTAACTTTCGCCATTTTAGTATCGTCTTTTGGGACGAAATTCTGGACTATAATCTCTTGGATATGACCATGTTCTTGATGTGCTAGCCTAAGATTGAGCAGTGAATCTAAACGCTCAACCCTTGTTTCACCAATACCAATTAAAATACCCGTTGTGAAAGGAACCATTGCCCTTCCCGCATTCTCAATCGACCGCAATCGTAACACCGGGTCTTTGTCCGGCGACCCGTAATGCACCATGCCTTTCTGGCACAGCCGATCTGATGAACTTTCAAGCATCATTCCCATCGATGCTGACACCTTTTTCAGCATAAGAAGTTCATCGGGGGTCATAATGCCAGGATTAATATGCGGCAATAAGCCAGTTTCCTTTAAGACAATGCCCGCCACATGAGCAACGTATTCCAAGGTCGAGTTAAAGCCAAGCTCATCCAATGCCTCCCGTGCCTCTTTATAGCGTAGTTCTGGCCGCTCACCCAAAGTGAAAAGTGCTTCTTTGCAGCCCATTTCACGGCCTTTGCGCGCGATATCAAGAACCTCATCAACGGACAGATAAGGTGAAGGAACATTTTTAGGTGTTGTCGCAAAGGTACAGTAATGGCACACATCTCGGCACAAGCGAGTCAGCGGGATAAAGACTTTCTTTGAATAGGTGACTATGTTGCCATGGCCCTTATCGCGCAAATCACTGGCCAGGCCACAGAGCTGTTCTAGTGATTGGTTTTCGGCTAAATAGTACACCTGTTCGGTACTGGGAATCTCATAATTAGTGGTCAAGCTAACAAGACTTTCATCTTGACACCCCATACTTTGCATGCGATCTATATAACCTTTATTTTCCAAAAAAACCCAGGTTTCAGTTTTTTGGAAAGTCGAATTTTGAAGACCATGTGACATAAACTCATCAATATCTGACTTTTCATCTAAGTCTACTGACAAGGCATAAGAGTCCACAATAACCGGTGTGAGATGGTTTTCTCTGGCCATTTCTTGATGCAAACTAAAACTATTAGAACCGTACTTAAGGCCAATAGGCTCATTCGTATTGAAATAGAGGAAGTTAGTCCCGTCCCTCTTTCCACAGGGTGTAATACCCATGACTTTGTGACCAAGATTACAGCGTTCTTGATTCACCGCTCTAATCATTCGATCGATTTCAGCGCCAGTCGCGAGGGGAATATCAACGGGGAATATACCGACCCATTCCGCACCTAGTTCACGCAATACATCTATGCCATTATGCAGCGATATATTCATTCCTAAAGATCGTGTTTCCTTTATAAGAAACACTCCCAACTCCTCGGCTAATGCAATAATGTCTAAGTCCGCAGTTACAACTGCCACATTACCAATTTCTGAGCTACTGTTTAAAGCACCAATGACATCCTTAAACATTGCTTCAGTAAGCTCGGCACGTTCATCGCCTAAAAAGCAACTTAACCGTTGTTTGACCCAGGATAACGATTTAACCGGAACTAATGCCCATACGGAATCTAGGGCACCATATTCTTTATGTGAATTCAAAGACAACTCCTGAATCAAATCTCAAATCTAGGATTAGCACCCGTTGTTTTAATTATTTATAGTCAAACTGGCTAGGCCATTTGCAAGCAGCGTCTTCCACAAAAACAGTTTTCAAGCGAGCATAAGTTCCGTCGCAAAACTCTTCCCTCAATGCTATTTCTCACCGGTAATCGATATACCTGCATGACACTTATAAGCTTAGGTAATATTGATAATTATTGAAGTCAGAGCCTCCGCTGCTGCATTAAACCCTCATTACTAATGGGCATCCGCGACCGTTACTCGCTCTTGTTTAACTTTGAGCAATATAACTCCACCGATTACCATCAACACAATGAGTGACGCAAACCCCACGCGCTGGGATTGGAACAAGGCAGTCATGGACCCTACCAGTAATGGTGCGAGAAATGCTGTCACGGATCCACTTAAGCTATACATTCCAAAAAACTGAGTCACCTTCTCCGGCGGCGATATTCGAGCCATCAACGTTCGTGATGCAGAAAGCGCTATTAGAAAAAGTGAGGCAAATACCTGGAACGCTAAAAAGTAAGTTATTTCTGCAATACTGCTAAAGTAAGGGGAAGACCATACCGGTTCCTCACTAACGGAAACTATATAAAATAGCGTATCGGGTTGAACCGATATCAGCATCAGCATTAGTATAATCATCGTGCCAAGAGCAATTTTTAGTGTGGCCAGAGAACCAAACTTATCATCAAGCAACCCACCTAGAAAAACTCCGATCATCGCAGATATCGTTGTACACAACCCTAAAATAAGCATTGAGGTTGTATCCCACCCAAAAGTACTCGAGGCATAAACGCCACTAAATATCACTACGCCCACCATGCCATCATTAAAAAACATGCGCGCCAACAAGTATCTGCCTATGTTGGAATAATGTTTTAGCTGTCGAATGGTAGTCAAGACATCTCTTAAGCCCTCACGAATATCGTCAGAGAGTGGTCTCTTTGATGCCTCACCATCGGGAGTGAACAATAGTAGGGGCAATATTGCCAGGAAGAGCCATGCTCCACCGAGAGGGCCTACAATACGATCATGCCCATTGGCAGAAGGATCAATGCCGAAAAGCGCCTGACTCGGTAAAAAAGCCCAATCCACCGTGCCTGGTAGTGCAAAAGCAAATAGGACTAGAAGCAGCAACATAATCGCCACCAGGTTGGCAATGGAAAAAGCCATGCCCGAAATCAATCCAGTCTTATTAGCCGGCGCTACACTTGGCAACATTGCGTTGTGAAAGACTTCGGCATAACCAAAAGCTATCAAGAATACCAATATCAATACAGAACCCCAGGTCACACCTAGGCCGCCATCTCCCGGGAGAATCCACCATAAAGCTATTCCCGCTACACACAAAACACTGTAGCTAAGGATAATCCATGGTTTACGTCTCCCATTTTTGTCAGCAATTGCTCCAAGGAACGGAATCGTCAACGCCATAAACATACCTGCACCGGCACTGAGATAACCAATTAGAGCCTGCCCCTGAACCGGATCCCCAACCACAACATTGCTGAAATAAGGGAAGAATATATAGATGACCACCATCACATAAAGCGGCTCGCGTGCAGCCTGTCCGAGCATCCAGCTTGAATATCCAAGAGGAGATGCCGCAGGGGTTCCTGCCAAAGAAAGTGATGTATTTGATTCAGTCATTTTTTCTCCAAAATATTAATAATTGGTATTATTATTCTTGCTCATGATGTTCGGCAATCGTCTCATCGCTTAGATTTAGAAATCTGGCAGCATTCATATAGAAAATTCCTGCCTTTTCCTCAAGTGTTAAAAAATCAAGTGATTGCACCTTTGCAATTGCCATTTCAATGGCCTCTGGCCATATCATTTGATCGGTACCAAACATAACCCGATCAAGTACATTGTACTGTTTTGCTAATTTTAAAAATTGGATAAGGAAAACTTCTGCGTTCGTATACCAATTCAATATCGCAATGTCACTATACAAATTCGGGTACTGCACCATCAACATGGCTGTACGCTCATAAAAATGTGAACCGGAATGCATTAAATATACTCTCAAATTTGGGTGAGTCACGAGAATATCTTCAACCAGAAAAGGATCCCCATACCTAAGGCGAAAATCTGGATTAACTCTATGTATACCAGGGTAACTACCGCCAGTATGAATGCCAACGGCAATATTGAATTCTTCACTAATCTGAAGAAAAGGATCTAAAACAGAATCAGCTGATGAGAATCCAGCATAAGTCGCCCCAACCTCCCCAAAAACTTCTATTTTTCCTTCTTCTACCCATTCAGTGAAAAGATTGAGATCTAGATCTTCTTCTGGATTCTCAAATCGCAACCCCCTGATTACTCCATCCCCCAATATTTCCTCCCATGCATCAACAGCCTCAGGAGATTCGCCGTCTACCATGCTCAATACGATGTTATTATTTTTTAAAACCTCAACGGTTTGTCGACGATGTTCAGTGGCATTATCGACGGACATCTCTCCTGTCGTAGGATTTGGAGCAGGCCCGATAAAGTCTTCATTGGTATATGCATGCAAATGCATATCAATGATTGGCCCTAGGTATTGAATACCTGTCTGGCCAAATCCACTCGTTGTAATAGAGCAAAGAAGTAGCAGCAAAGAAAGACTGGTAACGATTCTAAATTTTTTAAACATTTTCCCACCCATATGAATTAAATATTTTTTTGTGACAGCAATTTTTATTCTGACTACTTCTCTTCTTAATCAGTCCCTTCTAGAATCTGGATCTGTATGGCTTTACAAGAATGATCGTTTATCACCGATTGGTCATCCGGACAGGCGGAAACTGCTACCAAAACATCCATCTCTGCCTGAAATTCGATATAGTCGCCCTTCTCGCTACGTGGAGGTTCAACATGCAATACTCCATCGCCTTTTTGGTCGATAGTGACGTTTGCAAAAGCGTTTAATACACTAGGGCTATAGACATCTTCAAGCTGCAAACCAAACGCTTGCAGCGCGTCCGAAAAATTATCACTGCAACTTCGATGACCAGGCACGCCATGGATTTCCATGGTTTTTGTGGTGCAATGGGTTCCAAGGAAATGATTGCCCAGTTTATTATCAGTTACTCTTAACATCAGGTTCTCATAGGGAACCTTCGAATAGAGTTCACCCAACCTGTAATGGCTACCGACACTACCCGGGGTAGGAAACTGAAAATAATTCAGACCACCGGAAAACTCAGCCATAAATTGCTCTTTGTAGTTATGCGCATTAAAAAACATCAGGCTGGCCACCTGTTTTCCTTCATATTCTATGACACGTAGGCGTTGGCCTTGATTAACCTTAAAGGCTTTGCCTGTACATTTGGGAACTACGAATTCATCAATAATATTTTCGGACATTGTCGCTTACCCCTCTTCCAAAACCTGAAACCTTAAAGCCTTGGCCTTAAAATCATTACAGGGACTTGTTTCATCTGGGCACACCGAGATAACAGCTATAAGGTCCATCTCTGCCATAAAATCTATTGTGTCCCCCTTTTCAGCGAGCGGCGGTGCTGAAGCCATACCACCGTCTTCGCCGATCCACGATTGCATCCATACATTGAAGATAGTTTCGTCATAGGTATCTTCCTGATTCAAACCAATCTCGCTAAATGCGTCTGCAAAATTATCGCTGCATGTTCGAGTACCTGGCTTGCCAAGGTTTTCCAATAATCGTTTTGAACAGTGACACATCATAAAATGTCCCCCGCGTTCTCCTCCTCTTTCTCCGTCACCCACGCTGTCACTTATAACCGTAGCCATAACATTCTCATAGGGAGGTTTAGAATAAAGTTCATTCAATCGGTAATAACCACCGGTCCCCTGCATACTGTTAAGCACCGCCGAATGTTCTGCGGCAAAGTGCTCTTTATAGTTATTAGCGTTTAAAAACGTAAGGTCGACAACCTGTTTACCTTCATGTGCGATTACACGAAAAACCTGTCCCTTGTTGACTTTCATGGTCTTACCAGAACACCTTGGTACGACAATATCTTCAATAATATTTTCTGCCATCTTTTTAGATTCCTATTTTTTTTGCCACTCAAAAATGGTCTTTGACGGCGGGCCTGGAGGGGGCTGAGAAAGATCCATTCCCAACGTTTCCTTAAGAAATTGCTTTTGTAAAACAGGTAGCGGATCTTGCGACTGAGCGAATGCCTGAAGCATCGAATTCGGGTCGTCGGCCTGAAATACTAGAATCAATAGAGTGCCTTGTGGCGTCTCTTGCAGATGCCAGCTCTCCTGCTGAATACCAAAACCCGTTAACGTTTTTTCAAAATCAGGATGTTGAGTCGCTTCTGCAATATGTTGTTCCAATGCAGTCGATTTTCCGGGTGGAACCGGAACTGCCATAGCGAGTACAGGCATGGGTATCTCCTATCGTAATAGATGTTTAATATTTTATATTTCTGGCGGACCTGCCAGTATCTGCTCACGAACCTGCTGCAAAGTTCCCGGCTTACCGCAATCCAGCCATTCCAGCCACCAAGTCGTGCCGGCATCCATGTAAGCCTGTAATTTACTACTTACGGCCTCTGTATCCAGTCCATAGCTGACACCTGACACTACCACATCAAAAGGGTCATCCGTTTCACGTAATTCTGAAGTAAAAGCAACTACTTCCTGAATTTGTTCGGGGCTGGGTTCCATTAGAATACGCATATCCAAACCTGAAATATCCTGTGTTTCATCCAAGATTTCAGGCATTACCTGGGGCATAATACCGTCCCAGTGGGCGGACCTGCGCTGACCGGCTTTAAAAGGTAACATGGCAGCGACCCAAACCGGAATACGCGGTCTTTGAACCGGACGCGGAAGCAATCTGGTCTCGCTCATCTGATATATTTCGCCTTCAAAGCTTACTGGCTCCCCCGTGTGCAACTTTTCCATGATGGCAAGGCCTTCATCGACTTTCTTTGCCAGCACTTTCTTATTGGGGTCCTCTCCAAAATTTGAAAATTCCTGGTCCATCCCGCCGAGCCCCACTCCTATCCGCACACGACCGTTTGATAGTTGATCCAGGCTGGCGAACTCCTTGGCCAGCTTCCATGGCCTCCTTCGGGATATTGGCGTGACCATCGACCCGATAACGACTCTTTCCGTCACGGCCGCTATTGCTCCAAGCATAATGCTGGGGTCTGCCAGTCCGAGATAACCCTCAGGATCAAGCAACAAATGATCACAAATGAAGAATCCGTCCCAACCTGCCTCTTCGGTCATCTTGGCCATATCCACCAAATTCTGTGGCTCGGAATATTCATGAATAGTAGGCGCTACAAATACAGCTTTTTTCATATTTAACAATCCTTTTACTCTTGTTCTGATTAGTATTTTATTTGCCTAAAGTCATGATGTCGGTAGACAAAGTAGGCAACGGATCGCATCCATCACTGGTAACGTGAACATAGTCTTCACCGCCGTAAACTCTATGGTGGCCATTGTCATCAGTTTCAAAAAACCAGCACTCAAGAGCTAGAACCATGTTCTCTTCTACTTCAAATGTTTCACCAAGTGCGATTGCAGGAGGTTCCTGACCATCAATTCCGACACCGTGTCCACCTTGATCTAGGGAACATTCCAGGCCGCCCTCCTGTAATGTGTCGTTGATCGCGTCCATGATATCGCCCGTTTTAACGCCAGGTTTTGTCATCTCGGCTGCGATCTGCCGTCCACGATCAAGAACCTGCTGTTTACGAATCTCTTCCTCTGGCGCTGGACCCATATGGAAGGTACGGCCAGAGCTTCCCCAGTACCCCTTCACTTGAGGTAGAGGTTCTAATACCAGGCGATCACCAGGCATTAAAGGGATGCCTTCATCCCAAGCCGGGATGTCTGCCATAAACACTTCGCGTCGGCTCGCCATAGTAAGGTTAGGCAAACATTCATCTGCGTAATCAAGGAGTTTTTTGCGTACATATAGTCCGACATCCTTCTCAGTCCAACCCCACTCAAAATCCCCAATTAGATCATGGAAGGCCTTAACGTCTGCCTGACAAGCGATTTTTAATGCTTCTACTTCAAGTAGAGATTTAATCATTCGAACATTCCAAATCTGATCAGCAGCATAAACAAATTCTGCCTCCGATAGTTCAGCGCGAAATTCATCAATATCATTGAGCGGTCGCGGAATAGTCATACCACCCTTAATCCCACCTTCGACACCAATGCGTCCTTTACTGCTGCCCATGAGTTCTTTGGTAACGTCCGCCACGTCTTTTGGCATTCCCCTTAGGTTTTCTGTCACGTGGGGATTATGTTGGATACGAATGTCATTTATAAAGGTAAAACCCTCTACAACGCCCATGAAAAAGTTGGGCACGATCATCGTTGGTTCTTTATCAACAGCGACAATTAATACGCCGGGACACACCGTGACCGGAGGGAAATGATTAGTCAAAAATCCGGTAAAATAACGAATGTTATTCTCACCCCACATAACGACCACATCAAGCTCGGCCTTCACCATTTCCTCTTTCAGTCGACGAATACGGTCCTCAAACTCAGGTCTTGGGAAAGGTGCGTACGGCGGGCGTGCATACATACGTTCAACTTTATTAAGCATTTAATTACCTCATCTAAATTGGCCAAAGCCATGTAAAAAATCGAATATAGTTAACGCTAATTTTTGTAAATGTTACTGCTCTCTATTACTTGGTTTAATCCTTTAGCTCTAATAGTTGACTTTATCTACTTTACTCATTACGGTAGATAATGTCTACTATTAAAATTTAATCAATGAGGCAAGTTAGGGGACCTCGTGATCAAAGCTAATTAAATTTGTATGTATGTGTTTTCTCTTATTTATATCAGTACCTGCATGGATACAAATGATGTCCCCTCGCGACGTTCTAGAAAATGCTGCCGAGGCAATGGAAGGTATGGATCGTATCCTTAGTATTGATAGTTTGCTAACTCCAGATTTTCTAGATATTTTGGTTTTTAATTCAAAGCATTTGAATTTGATTTCATTTGATGGTCACCTAAAGCTTTTTATGAGATAAGTGATAATGCAGGAATTTACATAATAGGATGCACATTAGATTATCAAAAAGAACAAATTAAAAAAATGTATTAATTAAACTTTAATTTACGGAACTAGGAAAATGCAGGAAAAAAAAATTATATCTTTACTAGTCAATTTATTTAAGAATTTTTATTTAGAAATGCAGGAATGTGTCAAATTGTCTGAGTTAGATATTTCGATGTCAGAGTTTACTGTATTAAGAGAGATTAATTTTATCGACCAGTGCACTGCCAGTAATATTTCTGTAAATACATCAACCGATAAAGCATTAGTTGCTCGTATATTAAAAAGACTTATTAAAAAAAAATTAATATTTAAAAAAAAGAACCCTAATGATAAAAGGAGTCAATTATTATTACTTACAAAGAGTGGTCATCTTAAATTAAATATATTGCTAATAGCTGAAAATAAGTTGGTTAAAAAAATGAGTAAAGATATTGACATAGAAGATATTAATGAATGGCAAAAGGTTACTAGCAAGATGCTTCACAATCTTGCAGAAACTAAGTTGCAATCAGGGGTGGTTTTGAGTCTTAAATAGCTCAAAACAATCAATTTGGTTTAACAAATTATTAAAGAAACTTAAATAGTGTCGTAAATATCTAAAAACTGAAAAGAAATATTATTTATTAAAAATAAAAATTATGAAAACGTACGAATACCCTAGAGTGCTTGGTAACCAGTGGCGAACATGATTTCATCTTGAAGATTGTTTGTGAAAGTATAACAAGTTATGGCGATCTGCTTAGGGAACATATTATGCAACGCATCAGGTAAATTCCAACATTATGCTTCGTAGTACCAAACACACTACAGCTCTGCCTTTACCACTTTGAATATTTTTAATGAGCGATAATATTTCTCTGCCTGATACAGTTAAAGGCAATATTGGCATCGCTCATCACATTCAGACTTAAACCGGTGATGCTCCGCCCTGTTCAGGACTGGGCGGTGGCGGCAAAGCTCGCTTTTCTCCGGGTGCCGGGGCGCCTGGATCATTAAGAATCGGTTGACCGGCCATGTACCGAATTTCTTCTATTGGCTGTGATTCATTGCCATAAGCTGTGTCGTAACAGTTAGCCAAATCTTCAGGAGATTTTTTCGTCTCCGTCATTTTTTCTTTTGCGAACTGCGCTGCATCGTGGGCCATATATTGAGGTAATCCTTTAGCGGTACCACTTCGCGTCGAGCCTTCAGGTACACGATTACGTTGTCGTCTGGACAGACGTTGCAGAATATTCCAGGCACGTTTGTTATCTTCAATAGGCATCACTTCCACCTCACCATTGGCTTCAAAGTCACGCCATATTTGTTCACCTACTTCAGTGCGGATCACGACTATGGTGGATTGATCTGTTCCCACTCCACCACAAGAAATATCCGCCAATTCAGCAGAAAAGTCTGCGCAATACTGGCATTCAGGACGTTGATAATCGCGCATCGCTTCTTCCAGTGGAATTGTTTCCACAGAGCCATCCTTTTTATGAATAAGCACTTTGCCTTTGACATTGAACTTTTCTACGTCCGTAAGCGGAATACCCATTTGCTTTTCAATCCGATCGGTCATTAACTCCGGTGTAAATACCTCAGTGCAGAAAAGACCAATATTAAACTTAACCCGATCAGAATAACCGCGTAAAAACCCTCTCTGACGAGCAATTGGTTTTTCCTTTTTCTTTTCAGCCACCAGAAAAGCCGGATCCATGTGCTCCATTTTACGTAATGGTGTGATTTGGCAAGGCACACCAACAAAACCCACCTTTTTTAAATCTTTCTCTTCCACTTCTCGTAAAGCGAGATTATTAGCACAATAGGTATACCAGCTACCACCACTCTTCTTTATTTCTTCAACTGTTGTTGCAACTTTGGGAGTAGGAAAACATGGATCATCTTCTTCACCGACAGCAGACACAACCGCGCCATCAATTTCCCCCTCTTCCGCCGCCCAGGCAAGAAGCGCGGTAACAATACCGCCGTCCTGAACCTGGTCTTTGAGATCATCTCGTTTAGTTCGCGCAACAAAAATTTGCCGATATACACCAAATATATCTTCATAGGGACGTTGGTCTTTAAATACCGCATCGCGAAAATGAATTTCACGCGGCCAAAGTCTTGGACAGACAGAAGCGCAAACATCACAACCCACGCCTTCACTGATTCCACAAAAATCAAAAGCGCTGGTTTCTTTGGCGACTTGTTTGGGTTTGTTATTGATGTAATCAATAACATTATGCGGGCAGACGAGTACGCAACTCCCGCACTCGCAACAAGAACCGGCCTCGACCACATCATTCATCATGTCTTTAAATGAATTTTGGAAGAGCACCTTGGCATCGATCTGGCCACTTACTTCAGAGTTAGGTGAACTGTCTTTATCACTCATATACTATTCCTGATTTTCCAACCCACTGAGTTAACAGAAGAAGCATAAATATGAATTAATATTTCATCGCTTTGAATTACAGTGTTCTCTATTTCTTGTTGCTCTGAAAATTCTACTGAGCCATATTCTGTTGTAACAATTGCTCTCATAAAATTCCTAATTATTTTTATTATTCGAAATAATGTACTGACTAGTTAATTGTCAACACTGAAAAAGGTGCCACATGGCACCTTTTTCAGATATTTACTAATGTAGTTTAGTCTGTAGCGAAACAATAAAATAAGCCATCACCACCAGTACTAATTAAAGCTTGCTGGCTGCAACCAGCGCTGACGTGTGTATCATTCCAAGAGACATTTCCACCCCAACGGTCGTGATGCCCAAGATTGGCACTGCCCTCGTCACTACTGGTCCAGTTATTACAAGTGTGATCAGCTTCATCCGGCAGAAATGCACTACCACCTTCAGTAGCGCCAGTCAGTATGTCATGACGCCTAGCATCAATCATATCGCCGTTTTCATCGACAGCGGTGTATGCTGTAATTGAATCGTTATAAAGATGTAGATCATAGACATCCGTAGCGATTAGAGCGCCATCAGCATTATACCAAGGACCTGACCCGATGCGGTCTCGGGCATTGATTAGCTCTCCAAAATTATTTGCATCGTTACTTAGGTAGGCTTGCCAAGTTCTATTGCCTGCTCCTGCCGATGTTGCAAGTGCTTGGCAGTGCGCATCAGCTCCTGCAAGACCACCAAGGTCGGCTCCTTGACCACTCCCGACACTGGTAACAAAAAAACTCATTCCTTCAAATTCAGAATTTTGAGCGAAAACACTTCCCGATAATATTAATAATATTGCTGCAGTAAATGTGTTAATAATTTTCATGTAGCTTCCTTTAGTTTTTATTTAAATTTTCACCTGCATAGTAAACATACAGACTTTTACGTCAACTATATTAATCTAATCCTATAAAAGTCTGCTTACGGTCAAAAGTGGAACATTAGATAAATGATCTTTAATGTCTTTATTTAAGCAATCAAAGCTGAGACTTTCGCTGCACAGATGAAATCATTTTCTGACAGGCCATCTATCGCGTGAGTGGTAAAACCGACCTCGCAAAAATTGTAACCTGCTGAGAAATCGGGATGGTGATTTTCTTTATTGACCAGCCATCCCATCGCGTTGATAAACGACATAGTGCTTAGAAAACCTTTAAACTCAAAGCGTCTAGAAATCATCTTTGCATCTTCACCGAGAGTCCATCCAGGCAGATCGTCCAGGTAAGTTTTGGCTGCTTTGCGATCAATGGGATCTACGCCTCCTTCACAAGGAACGCAGTGTTGATTGGTCAGATTGCACACGGCCATATCAAATTCTCCAGTCAGTTAAGCAATATTTTTTACAGGATAAGTGGGTTCATGCGTATCCAATCTACGTGCTTCTTTTATTAATGAGATTAAATCTCTATCGGACAGTTCAAACAAAGAATCGAAGCTGTCTATGGTGAAGTAAAGTGGCTGGTATATATCAATCCGATAGGGGGTGCGCAAAACCTCTAAAGGGTCAAACGGTTTCAGCATGGGAATATCTGAATCCAGTGCGTGACTCAACTCCCCAGGAGAAGAAACTATTCCAGCACCATAAGAGCGAAGACCCTGACTTGTTTGAATCAAACCGAACTCAACAGTAAACCAGTATAACCTTGCCAAAATAGCATGATCCTGTTTGTTTGCTGCTAAACCCGCTTTACCAAAGGCTTCGGTAAATTTTGCGAACCGAGGGTCAGTCAAAAGAGGTGTATGCCCAAAAATCTCGTGGAAAATATCTGGCTCCTGCAGGTAATCCATTTCATTACGCCTGCGGATAAAAGTCGCTGCTGGGAATTTACGGTTGGCTAAAAGAGTATAAAAGCTTGTGAAATCAATCAGGGCTGCCACCGGCTCAACTGACCATCCCGTGGTTTTCTGAAGAACCCGGGATACTTCATGTAATTGTGGGTTACGGTCCAATGGAAAATTCATGACATCCAGAGCCTGGATGAATTCGTTACAGACCTTTCCCTCTAACATCGGGATTTGCTGTGATATTAACTCACTCCACATTTGATTTTCTTCATCAGAATAGTGGATAAAACCCTTGGAATCGGGGATTTTTGATTGATATGTGCTCGTTTTAGCCATCTTCCTTTCCTGTCCGATATCTTTTGATTATTCTATCTCGGAAAAGAAGAAATTATTTTGCGTATATTCGAATATTTACATATAATACGAAACACATATTTCAATATTATTTAATTTACGGTATATATATTTATGGATAAGTTAGATTTTAGAATTCTCGACGAATTACAACGTGAATGCCGCCTGTCTAGTCAAGCACTCGCTGAACGGGTGGGACTGTCCGCATCACCGTGTTGGCGCAGGGTAAAAAATTTGGAAAAAATGGGGGCCATTCAGGCTAATGTCGCCATTCTCAACCCTTCGGTTATTGGATTGCGAGTTACTGCACTGGCCAATGTTAATTTGGAAAATCACCAGCCGGACTCTGTGGCTGAATTTGACAAGGTGGTACAGTCGCGACCAGAAATCCTGGAGTGCTGGGTAACCAGCGGCGAACATGACTTCATCTTGAAGATTGTTTGTGAAAGTATAGAAAGTTATGACGACCTGCTTAGCAAACATATTATGCAATGTAGTGCAGTGCATCAGGTCAATTCCAGTATCGTGCTTCGCAGTACCAAGCACACTACAGCTCTCCCTTTACCACTTTGAAGTTATTTCAAGCTTAGATAAAATCATGAAATTTTTGCCGGTTGCCGACGACGCCCTAGCTCCGATAAAGCTATTCCGCCCAGAACCAGCGAAAGCGAATAGGCATGATACTGTTCGAAGCCTTCTTGCAGAAAAATAACGGCCATGATCGCTGAAAATACCGGCACCAGGTTGATAAAAACACCGGCCCGGTTCGGGCCAATTAATGCAACGCTTTGAATGAAAAATATTTGTGCAACCAACGATGGCAGAATTGTCACTAATATCGCAATCAACCAACCATTGTATGTGGGTGGTTGCCAGCCCTGTTGTAGCACCTCGAAAGCGAGCAATGGCAAGGAAAATATCCAGGCCGCGATAGACATGACAGTAAATAAACTTATTGCACTAACTTTGGGCCGACGACTTAAAGCGACCGAATAAACCGCGTACAAAAAACAAGCAATTATAATGTATAAATCACCTCGATTGATCGACAAGGCTTGCAGTTCGCGCCAATTACCTCCTGAAGTAATAATCACAACGCCAACCAAGGTAATCAAAATACCAATAGCCTGTACTGGTGTGACACCCTTTCGCAAAACCAGCAAGCTACAAAGTAAAACGAATACAGGAATCGAGCCTTGTAAAATTCCGATATTAAGAGCGCTGGTATGATGACCTGCTAGGTAGAACAGGTAGTTGAATACAGTAAAACCGAGGCTGCCTATAATTGTCAAAAACAACAAATGTTGGCGCAGGATTGGCCAATCCCGTATTAGGTATTTTCTAGCAAAAACCAACAAAATAACGATGACGCCAAGCCAGCGAAACATAACCAGTTGCATAGGTGAAATTTCATCTACAGCGAGTCGGCTGAAAATGGTGTTAAGGCCCCAACACCAGGTTGTAAAAATGAGCAAGCCGTAAGCGCGCCAGTGGGTCCGATCGCTCATGCCTAAATTCCTTAGTTGTTTTTTGAATTAAGAAGAATGGACTTTTTTAGGTATTGACAAGTTAACTTCATAAATCGAAAAATATTATCATTTTTTTATATCTATATTGACACTGCCTTTGCGTCTTGGGAAAAGATAACGGCTAATTAGAAAGCTATTGTCAGGATATAATTTCAATTTAAGTAGTTAACTTGTCAGTACCATTAATTATCATTAAAATAAAATGGTTTACTGATTGTAATAGTTACTTCTGCATCCTTGTACCAACCTTGATAGTAATAGTCATTTGTATGAAGGTAGTACTGGACTTTGACTTCATCTGACCCTTCTGTAAAAGTCAAAAGTCGGCTGCTGGGTGGCACAATGAGGGGGTTATGATAGCGGCTTAGAGCAGCAACATTGATGAAATTCACTCCCCATTTTTGTTCTAAGTATTTGCGCCCACCGGTTTCACGTGCAGGGCTAATGTGCGTATGTGCTCCTAGCCATATATCAATGGCATTTGGAGAATCTGATAAATATCCCTCAAAAGCCATCGCATCGGGTTTGTCATCCAAGAAGTACAGATATGAAGCCCCTTCTGGAGCACCACCAGGATTTAAGCCATGGTAAAGAGCTCGCCTTGAGCCATCTTCAGAAGTTGTAAACCCTTCCCATGGACCTGACCCAGTCGTGGTTTCCTTCAGCATGTGGTGATGAGCGGATACGATAATCGCATTGGGATTATCAGCTATTGCATCTTGCCACCATGAAAAAGTTTCACTGGTAACAGCGCCTGCTGGATACCCACCAACTTCCTGACTGGCGTCTATCCTTCCACGACCAACTGGTGGAGGCAAATCATTACGATCCGACATCATCAGAAACAAGAGGTTGCCAATGCGGAAAGAATATTTCTCCCAGTCACCAGTGATAGGATAATTTCGTTCGCCTGAGTCGACTCCAGAAAATTGTGTGTTTTCCCCAAGTGGATCGATCCATTTTCTAAACCACCATTGTGTTGGTTCAGTGTAGGTTGTTGCATCGTGATTCCCAGCTAAACTATAAATATCCTCACGGCGATGAGTTTCGAGAGCGCCAAACTGGCGAACTAATTCTTGCCCTTCTTCATCTGTTGGAACGCCAAATCCGCCAGCAAAATCACCAAGACTAACTGCAATATCCCATTCAAAAGGAGGGCCACCATTATCGCCACCTTGCTCTGACTGCCGGATGGCTTCAGCGAGACTTTCTCTTTCAAATGAAATATCTGTGCCTACATGGGAATCCGCAAATGCCCAAACTCTGAATTGACGTGGCGAAGCCTCAGCATCGACCTGAAGGGATGAGTGTTCCTGACTAAATGCCGAACTGCTGGCAAGTAGGATAGTTAGTGAAAGAACAATCCTTAACATCCGACTAACTAATTCTGAGTTCATGATTTTGTAATCTCCAAATTACTTGATAGATACTAACTTTCACCTTAGGTTTCAATGTTAAGAATTACTGATAAAGAATATTAGGTGCAATAAGTAAAAGGGTATATTCGTTGAGTTTCTTTGACAACTACTACCTTATTCTTATTGTTTTGAACCATTATTTGGCTAATGTGGAGTTAGGTCAAGCTAATGTCTGCTTTGGATAGGAAGCAGACATTGGTTTAAACATTTATTCACAATTATCTACTAAATAATTATCAAATTGATCTGATAAGACCAATGCAACTCTAGTCCATATATCCGATGGTAAATTAATTTTAAATCGACAGGCTTGTTTTTCAAAACGCTGCCATTCATCAACCCCCAAAGTTCCATATTCACTAGAAAAATAGGCAGCTTCGTAAATCCTCATTGGTGTTCTGATTAATAATATAAGCCGGTTCAAATCTTCCTGACTGAGTGAGGCTACCTCTTCTTGAGGGTACTGACAAGTTAACTGTCTATAGTTGATAATTCAATCTATGAAAACACCAAATAGACTACCGCTTTCCTCCTGGAAGGGACTGCAAAAAGGCGTTTAGAGAAAGTTAAGCTTATTGCTTAGAAAAGCATTCTGGGCTGGTCCATTCCTACAAAGGAAAAGCAAATTAACGTTTAATTATCAAAGAGTTACTGCTTAATTGGCGGAACTGAGAGAAATCGCCAGACTGTGTGGCGGTGTGTGTAGTCTCTTGCGAAAGCTGCTCTACTTTCCCCTAATCACAGGGTTATTTACAGGGATTTAATTGTCCGCTTTCGGCCATTAATTTGTTTATAAATCAATCCTTCCGTGGCTTATATCTTAGTCCAGGTGCTTTTTCTCAATACTCCAATCGGGGTCATTGCATAAACCACATGCTTCGCCCAGAAACATTTGCCCTGCGGTATTATCACCACGAAGTTGCCAGTTGAGCCATTTGACGACGACTTGCGCGGCCTTGCCACCATTGGCGTCCCAATAAGTACCCCCATGGCCTACATCGATATTAGCTACAGCAATGGGCACATGATCAATCAGGGCATAATCATCCATACCATTAGGATAGGCGATGTCTGTTGGGCCGCCAAGTACGTAAAGAATAGAGGTGTGTATGTTGTGCAAGATATCCTTATTGGTTTCCATCCCGGCCATGCTTGTATTGCCGTCAACATAGAGGCCGCTATTCATAATAACCATAGTGTCTGCACGTTGATCGCCAGCATTTAGTAGTGCCTGTACGCCGCCGCAACTGTAACCGGAAATTGCAATTGCCTCGGGATCTATCAGATTATAATAAGGACTGCCCTCACGAGCATTTTCGGTTAGAGCCCAATCAATGGACTGATTTAATTGTTCAGGTCTGGTGCCATCAAACCCTGTTTCCTCTGGATTCACCCGTTCAACTGCGTCGGGTCCTGAGTAAATCCTACCTGGCGCGATAACCAAATAGCCGTGGGAAGCGATTTCCAACAGATGCATACGACTGCTGGCAGCATCATCAGTGCATCCGCCATTACCGAAAACATAGATCCCCAGTTGAGTATTCCCCATTGCATTAAGGTTTGCAGGGCGGTAGATAACATGATCTGTCAGCATGGGGACGCTTTGTTTCATTGCAGCAAATGGACCACTGCCTGTCGTATCGGGCATAGCAGCTCGTTGTTCACGTTCACGGGCTATATCCTGTTCGTTAGGTTGCGCCAATATTGAGCTCGTCATGGCTGCAGAGTAAATTATGCATAAGCTTATAAATTTACCTTTCATATCTTGCTCCTATTATTTTGACTTATTGAAAATAACTATATCGAATGTTATGCTAAATAACAATAATTAAGTTTAAGGATTTTTCAATGGCCTCAGATACAGTGACTTATAAGATCGAGAACCGTATAGCCTGGGTCAGCTTTAATCGCCCAGAAAAACGTAATGCAATGAGTCCTGCACTCAACCGCCGAATGATGGAGGTTCTGGACGAACTGGAACACAGTGACGATGTTGGGGTGCTAGTCCTGACAGGCGAAGGTACAGCATGGACAGCCGGAATGGATCTAAAGGAATATTTCCAGGAAACTGAAGCTACCGGTCTGGGCGGCGTACGAAAAGCCCAACAGGAATCTTATGGTTGGTGGCGACGATTACGCTGGTTTCAAAAACCTACTATCGCCATGATCAATGGCTGGTGTTTTGGTGGTGGATATGGACCCTTATTTGCCTGCGATCTAGCTATCGCTTCTGAAGATGCAAAATTTGGTTTAAGCGAGATCAACTGGGGAATTCTTCCTGGCGGCGGTGCTACCAAAGTAGCTATTGATCTGATGTCCATGCGAGATGCCATGTACCATGCTCTCACCGGTGAAAATATTGAAGCCACAAAAGCGGCTGCGTGGAAATTGATTAACGAAGCGGTTCCAGCAGACCGGTTAAAACAAAGAGTGACCGATTTATGCAATGTATTGTTAGAAAAAAATCCAGTAGCACTTAAGGCGACTAAAGATGCAATTCGTCGTGTGAAAGAAATGACTTACGATAACGCAGAAGATTATTTGGTTCGGGCTCAAGAAGCTGCAAACAGTTACGACAATGAAGGTCGTAAAGAAGGTATTCGTCAATTTATTGATGAGAAATCTTATAAACCAGGGCTTGGCTCCTATGACCGCTCAAACAAAAAAAATCTTAAAACCACTGTAAAATAAGTGAATGGAAAAGTAGATCTTTTAGGCTTTCATGCTCTTTACAGAGCAGATAAGGTCGTTGCTATTGATTCACCAAGAAACAGGCATTGGACTTATGCCGAACTAGACCACAGCTGTGGACAATGTGCAGCTAACTTGAAAAATTATGAAGTCGATCAAGGTGATCGCGTTGTTTGTCTTGCTAAAAATCGGGTAGAGCTGATATCGCTTCATTTTGCCTGTGCACGTATAGGAGCCATTTATGTTCCTATTAATTGGCGTCTCAGTAAAACCGAAATTAATTCATTAATAGAAGATGCTGAACCCAAATTAATTATTGGTGATGAATTACTGAAAATAACTGGAATAAAAGGTATAGGACTCGACCTTTTTCTAGATCAGTCTTCTAAGCTAGAAGCACTACCTTATAGCTTGATTGACAACACATTGCCTTCTTTAATTTTATATACATCTGGTACTTCCGGGCGTCCTAAAGGCGTGCTGCTAAGTGAAAATAATTTGGCAGAAACAGCCATTAATTTTAGCCTTGTTGGAAAGGTCGAGAATCATAGTGTAGTGATGAGCGATGCTCCAATGTTCCACATTATTGGTCTTATAACAGTAGTTCGACCGGTAATATTACAAGGGGCAACCTTTGTAGTTTCTGATGGTTTTGAGCCTGCAAAAACTCTTAGCCGGCTGGCAGATCCAGAATTAATGGTGACACATTATTTCTGCGTACCTGTTATGGCGGATTTAATAAAAGCAGAATCTGATTATTCACCAGAAAAACTAAATAAGCTTACAGCAATTTTCACAGGTGGAGCTCCCTACGCAGAAGCCAAAATTCAGGATTGGATCAAGGATGGCATACTAGTAGCAAATGGTTTTGGTATGAGTGAAGCTGGAACAGTTTTCGGCATGCCTGTAGATATTGATCTGATTGCAGCCCGGCCCGGTTCAACTGGAATATCAACATCCAGAATAAAGACCCGGATAGTTGATAAGGATGGCAAATCTTGCCTAACTGGCACATTAGGAGAATTACAATTAAAAGGGTCAAATATCACTTCAGGATATTGGCGTAGACCAGAAGATAATGCCAAGATTTTCACTGAAGACGGATGGTTTTGTACAGGGGATATTGCCCGCTGTGATGAAGAAGGCTATTTTTGGATTGTAGACCGACTAAAAGACATGTTTATCTCTGGTGGTGAAAATGTCTATCCCGGCGAAATCGAATCATTACTTGCAGATAATCCGGCAATTAAGGAATGTACAGTAATTGGCAGGCCTGATGATAAATGGGGGGAAGTTGGACATTTATTTGTAGCACCTGTCGACCCAAAAGCCGAGTTTGATAGTGACGCACTTATTAGTGGCTTGAGCGGAAAATTGGCACGCTTCAAATTACCAAAGTATGTTAGTTTGCTGGAAGCCCTGCCACGAAATGCCAATGGTAAAATTGTTAAATCTGCCCTCTTGGGAAAAATTAATGACTACATCTAAATTGAAAAAAAATTGGTTAAAATGACACTCAGCGCTAACTGTTTTTTATTTTTTTGTTAATTGTTGGCGAATAGCACTGAGGGAGCTTATTAGTTCTTGCGGCTTTTTTATATGGTTAAAAAAATAAGTCTCATGCTGATTCAAAATTTGCGCTATCCGTTTAACCAAAGCCTGCCCTTTTTTACTTAAGCTCAGTTCCTGCGTTCTTCCTTTGACTTGTACATTGACTAGTTTTTGTACTTTTAGCTCACTAATCAATGTAGAGATATTTGCTCTTTTTATATCCAAACTTCGTCCTAATTTGCTTTGATGAATCCCGGAGTTATTTGCGATCATTACCATTGCGGAAGCATTGCTAGGGGTCAAGCCTAAAGGTGCCAGTTCCTTGACCAGTTTACTCATAGCAAACGAGGAAGTGCGAACAATTAAAAAGCTTAACTGACGATAAACTGCAACATCTTCAGAATTTGATACTTTTTGATCAATCAAATGCTGAGTATTTTTTAGAGCCTTATTAAGTTTCGACATCTTACTAGCTGAGAGATGTGCAAAACAATTTTTTGCATGTTGTTCTAGACAATCCAGAATTCGAGGTATTTCCTTTATCCCCTGACCCGTTAATTTCAAATAATGAGACCTACCATCAAGTGAAGACCGAGATAAAAATCCACGTTTCTCCAGTCTAGCTATCAAAGGTGAAATATTAGTTCTCTGTATTCCCAATAGATTTGAAAGCTCCATCTGGATAAGGTCTTTTTTATTTGACAGGACCAGCAAAATAAAAGCGGCACTAGGAATTAGATTCAGCTCTTTTAACACTGCTGTGAGATCAGCTTGTACCAGCACAGCAGCTCGACGCAACTGATAACCCATATGGTTTTCTAGTGGCTCTTGCAACAACTCAAAAGATAGAGGTTCCGACAACATTAAACTACTTGCTCGCTAGTATGCAGGGCTGTATTTATTACAACAATTATTTTCACGTGCTTGTCCATTCCAAATTAATAGCGCTTACTATTTTCATTAAGTCATTTTTATCCCTGGTCCAGGATTATAATTCTCAGGGAATTCTTAATAACAATGCTAGTCTGCTGAGCATAGATTGTTAATTTCTGAAGACTCCACTTGTACACCCAACTCAAGCAGATCACATGAATCAAAAGCGCGTGCAAAGGGTTCTGGCTGAAAAGGTATAAATCTTGATGGACCAAGATCCAAGGCTTCAGCCTTATTATTCATCGTGTACGGGTTAGTGCTCATTTCCCAGCCCCCTGTGTTGAGGCGTTGTATCAGTGTATTAATTGCGGTAACCGTTTCTGCAGGAGAAAAAGAACAATGACCCGCAGAATTTACGTAAACCTGTCGTAAAAGAGCAGCACTTCCTGTCTGGTTTACCGTTTCCTGAAAAGCATACTGTGCAGAAACCGCAGAAATGTTATCGCCTATATTGCTCAGGGTTAGCACTGGGATAGTCAGCCTACCATCCCATATTTGTGGAGCTATCCAAGTTAAGGCCTGTAGGTCTGCTGAAACTCTAGGAGCCTGTTCAAGTTTGTTTAAATCGGCATTAATGTCGAGACCCGCCAACCTATATAATTCGTAAACGATATCTGCATTATCCAAGCCTTGAAGAATTTCACGGTAATTAATCCCTGTATTAAAAGAGATACTGCCGCCGCTACGTCGATTTAATTCATTTCTACTGCTCATTGCCTGGCCAACAGTGGGCAAAGGTGATCCTGCCAAGCTGTCGTATAACCCTTCCTGCAGAGCGGCAATGTCGAATGGGTTTGGTTGTGGTTTAGCAGGATGTGACCAGCTTGGTAATTGTGCGATTACAGCAGCGAGCGCAATTCTTGCTCTTCCTTCTGGAGTTTGCTGTGCCTCAGCAAGCAGCTCTAGCCAAGCAGGCCGAGTCGTTGTTGCGAAATCATCAGGAATATCCATCACCTTCAGCTCAGAGTTATTTTCGGCAATCAAAGCCTTAGCTATAAAAAGTGCATCAAACTTGCTATTCCAGATAGCCACTGCACCCCCTAAACCACCACAAGACAGCAAGGCACCATCAAAACGATCAGCATATTTATGTACGATTGTCGCTCCGGTATGCGCCCCCAAAGAGCGTCCATAAAGAAGAGTCTGTCGAGGGCTACCATGTAATTGATTATATATGTCCAGTGTCGTCAAATGATTACTGGCTGATGCTTCCACATCCCAGCCGGTAACTATTCGAGTAACGCCTGCCATTGCGTAACCCAGTGCAAGCAAGGTCTGTGACTCTGGTGATTGGTATTGACGAGAGGCATAGTCAAGACCGATCAGCAAAGTACCATTGAAATTATCGGGATAATCAATGCGATACGCAGTCCCGTCTATATGCTCGCCAGTATTCGTAGTTATAGAAGAGTCATTAACCCGACTTACCGCCTGAGCATGACTAAGAGATATGAACAAACAGCTAATCCATAAGGTCAAAAAACTATGTAGTATTTGTTTAAATTTCATATTCAGACCCAGAGGTGTTCCTAAAATATAGCAAACTTTTCTTTAATGTCTGCTAACTATTTAAGCTGTATTATCTATTTTTAGATTATTGTAAATGACTATATCGAATGTTATGCTAAATAACAATAATTGTTCATGCTCAATAGCTTGTAGATGGGGGTGCAATGAAGTCACAAGATGATATTTCCGAGAAACAGGTTGAACCTGTTAAAGCTTTTTCTGCCACAGAGCGCATATTTCTTGTGATTGGTTCCCTAGGCTTAGCATTTGCTGTACTGACAGACACAATAGCAGTGATAGGTCGACATTTGAATATTGCTTTATTGGGTTCAATCGAAATTGTTCAGGCATGTATTGTTCTACTGGCATCAGGGGCCATTGTTGCAGCTACAAAACACGGCAATCATGCACGAGTACGAATCTTAACCGGCAGGCTGAAGCCAGACCATTCTGCAAAACTAAACTATTTCACGGCGATCATCAGCGCTATCTTTTCACTCTTAATGGCGATTGGCTGTGCTTGGATTATTTGGGAAGTTTGGAACGAACACGAGCGGTCGGAAATACTGCATATTCCGCTGGCGTGGCTAAGATTATTGTTATTTATTGCGCTGGTTTTAGTTAGTGCTTATTTTTTGTGTAGCCGTTTTGGTGAAAGTAAAAAATGAGCCCAGAACTAATTGGCGTTTTTGGGATTGTCTCACTGCTGGTTCTAATCACCATGGGCGTGCCCATAGGTGTTGGATTAGGCCTGGTGGGCTTAGCAGGGATTGCGGTCATTATTAGCCCCGAAGCTGCACTAATAAAAGTTGGAGTGGTGAGTTTTGACGTTGTCAGCAGATATGATCTTGGTGTATTGCCACTGTTCTTACTTATGGCCCATTTGTGTTTTGCCGCAGGAGCCAGCCGAGATTTCTTTGATGTAGCTGCGCGCTTTATTGGTCACAGACGTGGCGGTTTGGCCTTGGCATCAGTCGCTGGTTGTGCAGGGTTTGGAGCTATTAGTGGCTCAAGTTTGGCCACAGTGGCTACTGTCGGTTCTGCCGCTTTACCCGAGATGCGCAAGGCAGGTTATGACCCGGGTTTTGCCTGTGGGGCATTAGCGGCCGGTGGCACATTGGGTGCACTTATTCCGCCATCTGGCGCATTGATTGTGTTCGGTATTATTGCTGAACAATCGATTGGCAGATTATTTGTCGCCGCGATTTTTCCCGGCATTACTCAAGCCATGTTTTACATGCTTGCAATCTCAGTGCTTTGTTATTTTAGGCCTGCGCTAGGTCCGTCAAGTAAACGTGTCAGCATGCGAGATCGGCTGGCTAGTTTAGTAAAAATAATTGATGTTTTCTTTTTGGTCGTGCTTGTTATTGGCGGTCTAACGATCGGTTGGTTTACCCCAACTGAAGCGGCCTCTGTGGGTGTCGCGTTAGCTTTGATATTGTGTGCAATTCGTGGTGCCTTGCGATTTCCAGCTTTAGTTGCAGCCTTTGTGGAAACCCTGCGAACTAGCGGTATGATCTACCTGATTATTATTGGCGCGATGCTATTTGCGACCTTTATTAGTATTACAGGCATTGCCGAATTCATGTCGAATCTGGTTCTGGACCTAGATGCAGGACCGGTCACAGCCATTATCGTAATGGCGATTCTATTCCTGGTGTTGGGCTCATTTCTCGACGGCCTAGCACTCATGCTTCTGGTTACCCCCATATTCCTGCCTATTGCTGTCGAGCTAGGTTATAGCCCAATTTGGTTTGGTATTTTCTTGGTGCGCGCTATGGAGGTGGGATTTATTTTGCCGCCGCTTGGGCTGAATGCCTATATCATTCATGGCATTGCAAAAGACATTGAACTTGGTGCTATTTTTAAGGGTATAGGACCTTTTCTTATTGCCGATGTTTTACATCTGGGTTTGATTATCGCGCTGCCAGTCATTGTTTTATGGCTGCCCAGCATAGCGGGAGTGTAAAAATGCGCACACATCTTTTCTTCATCACTGCTGTATTTATTGGCACTCTAATGGGTTGTTCATCAGACGATAATTCTTCTGATGCAGACTACCTATTGACCTATGCAACGCCTTACCCTTCTAGCCACCCATTTAGTTTGGCCGACCAGGAATGGATGGATGCAGTTGTGGAACAAAGCCAAGGGCGTATAGCTTTTAAACCTTACTGGGGCGGCCCTGTTCTTAATGCAGATATGAGCATGTTAGAAATTCGCCATGGCATTGCAGATATTGGCCTGATCTCGCCTATTTACGTGAAAGGTGGAACCCACTTAATCCGCACACAGGCTGGCTTTTATGGCGGGGTGCGATCAATTGAAGATCAAGTCTCTGTTTATAACTGTTTGGCCGAGGCCTTCCCCCAGTTTGACCGGGAGTTGGAAGGGCTTGTTGTATTGGCCGTTCAGGGCGGCAATTTACCTGCGATAATTACCCGAGATAAACCAATTACGTCGCTTGAAGACTTTAGAGGAATGCGCTTACGAACGCCTGCCGAAATGGTTGAGGTTCTGCGACAGTTGGGTGCTGACCCCGTCAATATGCCTATGGGTGAAGTTTATTCCGCTCTGGCCAAAGGTGTAATTGATGGCGTTGTTGCTCCAGGCGATACCTTTTATAGCTTGCGTTTTTCTGAGGTTGCTGATCACTTCTCCAATATTAGATTTAGTCGTGGTGGTTACCCGGCACGCGCTATGTCTGAAAAAACATGGAACAACTTACCTTCTGAGCTACAAGAAATTATTCTTGAAAATCGCAATACCTGGGAATCAGCTTTGTCGAGACTACTTAAAATAGCAGAGGCTCAAGGACTAGAGTTTGGTCAAGAAAATGGTATTCAGTTTCACGACTTCCCAGACCAGGAACAACAGGAATTTGATCAGTTATACAACGCAGCTGCTTTAGAACAGGCCTTATCTATTGCCAATATAGGAATTGATGCCGAACCAGTTTTTCGAACTGCGCAGCAAATCTTGGCTGCTGGATCTCCTATAGATTGCGAGCGTGGTTCTCTGTGAAATTTTTCACGAACGAAACATAGAATTAAATTAGGAAAAATAATGAACACAGAAGTAGCAAACCCCGAGCGTCCATTGGAAGGTTTACGGGTAGTTGATCTCACTCGTGCTTTAGCTGGACCATACGCCACCTTGCTGCTCGCCGGTTTAGGTGCCGAGGTGATTAAAATTGAAGATCCCCGCGGTGGCGATCTAGCACGGAAAAACAGCCCTTATATCGGTCGAAATGGAGTCGTTGTTGAACAAAAATTTGAAGACGATGTTTCTGTTTCGCACCTAACTCGTTCTCGCGGAAAACATGGCATCTCTTTGGATTTAAAGCAGCCAGAAGCTAAACAAATATTTCTAGACCTAGTAAAAACTGCCGATATCGTGGTGGAGAATTTTACATCTGGTACTGCCGACAGGTTAGGTGTTGGCTACGAAGCGTCAAAACGAGAGAATCCAGGCATTATTTATTGCTCTTTAAGTGGTTTTGGTGCGACCTCTGCTAAGGGTGATAAAGCCATGGATATTATTATTCAAGCCCTGTCTGGAGCAATGTATGCCAGTGGCGCTGCCAATGAACCCCCAGTACGAATCGGAATACCGATTGCCGATATGTTGGCCCCCGTATTTGCTATCGTCGGTATTTTATCAGCATTGGAACAGCGCCATCGAACGGGCAATGGTCAGCAAGTCGACGTCTCCATGCTAGGCGCATTGACCTCATTCGTCTCCATTGAAAACTGGGCGGCCATGGAAGCGGCGGGTATGGAAGCCCGCACTGGATTAACCGTACAACGCCTGTCCCCTTTTGGGGTATTCGAATGTTCGGATGGATATGTGGCTTTGGTTGCTGTGCATGAAAAACTCGCAAAAGGACTATTTAAAGCGATGGAACGACCCGAACTCAATGACGATCCACGTTTTGCCACTCGAGATGTACGGGTCGCCAATGCTGCCATATTGGAAGCGATGATCACCGACTGGTCGAAAACAATGAAGACTCAAACAGTGGTCGATAAGTTAGAAGCCGAAGGTGTTCCTGTTGCCCCAGTGCGTCATCCCGAAGAAGCTATGCGTGACTCACGCGTTACATCACGCAACGAAACCGCACAGGTTGTGCATCCCAGTTATGAACCTACGGTGAATATGCATACGGCAGGTATACCCATTAATTTTTCCGATGCAAGAACGGGTTTTGATGACGCAATCCCCATCATAGTTGGTGAGCACAACGATTACATATTGCGGGAAAAATTGGGTTATTCAGTCGAAAAAATAGCTGAACTCCGGGATAAAGGGGTTATTTAATGTCGGGCTCTGCAATCCAGAAGCTTATCGAAGCTGCTCAAGAACCCTCTTTGAACGCTGCTCAATTACGGCAGCAAGGGCATGAGACTATTCGTGTATTGGGGCCAGATGCTCCTTATGAATTACTTCGAGCACTTGGATTAACGCCCGTACGAATGGTTGCAGATTTAGAGATGAAAACGCCATTAGCTGATGAGTTAATTGGAACAGAAACATTGGGGCAGCGCGGTCGTTCGCTATTACAACAAATACTCAGTGATCAGACCAATACTCCGTTGTTGATTACCCACGCAGACAACGAACTGCCACAAATATTTTATTCATTGCGAGAGTTATTGCGTACTGGCGATATCGAGTCTCGTCCTATCTTATTTTTAGATTTTTTACACTTACCTAAAGAGACATCTCAGACTTATAACAAGATTCGTCTTCAGCAGTTGGTGCAAGCGCTTGAATCATTGTCGGTGCAAAAACTTACTAACATTAGTTGGCAGAAGGCTATGGCTGACCATATTGAAAACTTAACATTGCTACAGACAGCAAAAGCTTTACGAGATGGTCAACCATCACTGGTGTCGGGTGCAGAGTTTTATGCAATGATTGCGGCAGCGCAAATATTGCCGCCAGAACAACTAGCGCCGTTATTGAGCCAGGCCATTGAAGAATGCAAAACTCAGTCACCCTCTATAGCAAAGCGACTGATTACGGCTGGTGCACCACAATTTACTGGTAAGGTTTATCAAGAGTTATCAGATGCAGGGTATCAGATCGTCGGTGATATTCATGATTATGGTGACTCTCTCTTACACTCGGTTGGTATGACGAATGACTGGATTGAATATTTGTCTGATCCGGCGCTAAGACAACCCTCTAAGCTTATTCCCGCTTTTGAACGAGCTCATCAGCTGATTAAACTGGCTAGAAAAACTAAAGCTGACGGCGTGTTGTATTTAGTGACAAAAGGTGACGAGCCTTCACAGTGGGATGCTCGAATAATCCAAGGAATGCTATTTTCTGAGGGTATTGCCTGCGGTATATGGTGCAAAGGTGATCAACTAGCAGATACAGAAACCTTATTTGCTGAGCCTAAAACTATTAGCGTTGATACTAATTCAAGCAAGCAAATGAACCAAAAAAATTCTTCTGGAAATTCAACTTCAAAACCTAAGCAGAGTAAAAAAGTACTCGCCTCAGTAGCTGATTTTGGTTCTTATCAAAGGGACTGGTTTCAGAAAGTAAAACAGCAAGCAGCCGATGGAAGCCCTTTTGCTGTTGTCGGTGCCAATGCCCCACAAGAAACCTTGCGGGCAATGGGCATACCCTTTGTAGTTACCCAGTGGTGGGCATCCATTGCTGCTGCTAAACAGCAATCAAAACGCTATTTTGGCTTATTAAAAGAACATGGCTACCCCTCTGATGTTGAATCTTATAGTTCACAGGGCTTAGCGGCATTCTTTGATGAAGATGCATCTTTAGCCCCCTGGGGCGGGTTGCCGAAACCTGATTTTGTGGAAGCCGTTAACTCGAGTGATGCAACACCCCGCATCTATGATCACTGGGCTCGGGAAACCAAGGCGGAGCTTATTCAGTTTGAACGCACTATCGATCCTAGGTTGGATATTTCTGCTCAGTGGTGGGACAGCTTGCCCGATAACTGGGATACAGAACTGGAGGCTTGTCGCATAGATTTGCTGGCTGACGAAATGAACGAGGCTATTAAACGCATAGGAAAAATTACCGGCCAAGTTTTTGATAAGGATGCCTTCGTTAACATCATGCATTTGGTCAACGAACAAGAAAATTACTACCTTCTAACCCGAGATTTAATCGCTCAGACTTATCCGGCACCAGTGAGTATTGTGGATACCATGCCCGCGACTATGGTGCCGCAATGGCATCGTGGCACTACGTGGGCTCGAGATGCAGCCAAACGTTTTTACGAAGAAGTTAAGCACAAAGCCGAAGCCGGTGAAGGCGTATGTACAAACGAACGTCTGCGTTTGATGTGGGTTGGGCGCGGCATGTGGAGTGACATGAGTTTCTATCAACGTTGGCAGGAAAGTCACGGAGCTGTATTTGTGTGGTCCATGTATTTGGGATTAGCGGCAGACGGCTATATTCGTAAATTTGATAATAACCGTGATCCTCTGCGAGCACTTGCTGCCCGCTTCATCACCATGGGTGATGAATTACGTATGCCAACTTGGGCGGGTGCATGGCACGTTCGAGAGGCTGAAACTCACGGTGTTCAAGGTGTTATTGCTTTGTCTGATGCCGACCCCTTTGTATTGAGAGCGCTGAAGCGAGCCGGAGTACCGGTATTGGCACTGACACTAGAGAATTTTAATCAATCAGATCAAGACCAAGATGATAGCAATCGCCAGATAAAAGAGTTTCTTGATGACTTAATTGGGTACTGACAAGTTAACTCCCTATGGTTGATAATTCGACTAATGATACTGATTTTTATAGGCCTAAATTGACTGTCTGAATAAGCTAATTAAGCTAGATAGGCGCCGCCATTAATATGCAATGTTTGTCCAGTGATGTAGCGACCAGAGGGTCCTGCAAGAAAGGCTACTGCCTCAGCTATTTCTTCAGGCTGACCACGACGGTTGACCAGATTGGTTCTGGTAGCATGATGTTGGGGCTTATTCGTTTCATCCCTGACAGTTTCGATTAGACCTGGTGAGACACAATTAACCGTTATCCCTTCAGGTGATAATTCATGAGCCAGGGCCTTGGTAAAACCAACTACTCCGGCCTTGGCTGAAATGACATGCGCGCGATTTGCTGCGCCGGTATGTGCAGTTAAGCCCCCAATATTTATTATGGAAGCCTCAGTACTTTCCTGAAGGGCTAGTAAAGCGGCATGCGTTGTCAAAAATACCGCATCCAAACAGACACTCATTACGCGTCGCCATTCAGCAAAAGATAATTCTGAAAATGGCGATTCCGGACGAATGGCCGCATTGTTAACCAGGGTGTCAAGTCGGCCAAACTTATCCAGCACCTCTTTAATAATACGCGGAGCTGTTTGCGGATCAGCAAGATCTCCAAGGGTGATCATTCCCTGCATCCCACACGACTCTACTTGGCTTAATGTGTCCTCGGCCGCCTCCTGATCATGGGCAGCATGAATGACAACATGGCTCCCATTTTCGGCTAGAGCTCTGGCTATTGCCCTGCCGATATTTCTTGATGAACCGGTAACCAGAGCAATCTTGTCTGGCAATGGCTGATTTGCAGAGCTCATTAAGCTTCCCCTATTTTCTGGATTAATAGATAGTCATCCTGCATAGACCCTATAGATTTACAAATATTTAAAATTTTATCCGGGTCTGAATGTCCACCATACTTACAGTTAGCATAAAATTTTTCTGTAATTTCTTTTTGACTAAGCGGTGCATCACGCCCGCCCCGCATAAAGCCTTGTCGAACTTCTTTATGAGACCCATCTTTAAATAGCACTCTGACATGCCCCGTGAAAGTCTGTGGATAAGGGTTAGCCGGATCGATCTGATAATTAATCTTCGCAGCCAGTGTCAGTATATCCGGGTCAGCGATTGAGTCTTCACTATAGTCGTCCAGATCTGCGTGCCCCCTAATCAAACCTAAAGCCACTCCATAAGGCACACTGAATTTTGCAGCATAGGAAGTCGGCGGAGATCTTTTTATGACTAATGGTTCCCATAGTCTGTGCACATAACCTTCTGCTGTTTCACAAAGAATAGATTCTATTTCACCAACATTAATTCCTTGTTCCCGAAGTTGTCGGGCACAATCTATATAAGGTTGAATCATAGTCCCGCAGGGATAGGGTTTGAATGAAATAGTGTTACTGACATATTCCTCACCGAGGCCATCAAAAAGGCAGTCCAGTTTTGGCTTAACTGAAGAAGCAAATACCTTAAATACCCCGTGCTCACCTTCGAACACATAGCGCGGGCCTGCAAAGCCCGCCTTCGCCATTGCAAAGGCACGAAGGCCTGATTGAGCAGCCCAGCCCGGATGCATACGTTTGGTCCAACTGCCGTCACCTAGATATTCAATAATGCCTGATGCCATGCTTCCGGCAATTCCCAGCGCATTGGCAATGACCTTGCTTTCGGACCTGCATGCTACAGCAATCCCAAAAGTTGCTGCGAATGATCCAAGTACTGCTGTTGGATGAAACCCAGACTTGTGTATGGCTTTGGGTAATGTCAAAGCAAGTCTGCAGAGTAATTCATTGCCTGCGACCAGACCCAGCATAAGGTCAGCTGAGTTCAATTGATAACGTTCTGCTGCAGCCAGCATGGCAGGCACCATAACTACGCCAGAGTGCACAGGCCCACCTTCAAAAGTATCATCAAAATCCTCGCCATGGGCAGCCGTACCATTGACTAAGGCTGCACTGGATACTGAAACACATTTGGCATGACCAAGAATGGTGAAATCACCGGGTTCTGAAGCCTCAATCACCGCTTTAACATAGTCTTTGTTGCGAGCGGCAATACAAAGCCCAATAATATCGATCAGAATATCCCGGTTTTTTGCCAGACTGACTTCGCTCAAATTTGTGGGATCAAGACTCGCACCCCAAGCGCCCAAAAGCTGGGCTACACTTTGTTCACTCTCGTTATTCACTTTACTTCTGTCACTCACTTCACTCATGAATTCTCCGCTTCACTCTATTGCCAATTCAGTACTTTTGCATTAAGTTCCAGCACGCAGAACCTGGATCAACCTTTTTGCCAGTGATCCAAAAACAAATATCACAGCAAACGTTAAAAGCATCAGTGAAATCTTGTCATCCATAAAGATGCTGAGATCATCTCCCGATAATAATAATGATCGCCTGAAATTACTTTCAATCATAAATCCTAGCACCAGACCTAATACTGTCGGCAAAAATGGAAATTTCATTACTCTCATAAAATAACCAATGACACCTGCAACCAACATAATAGAGAGATCAAATAGGCTATTATTTATAGAATAAATACCGGACATAATTAAAGCCAATATAAATGCATTAAGGTAGGGGCGCGGCTTATTCACCAGCCAAATACAAACAGGCATAATCGCATAACCGATAAAAAACAGAGCAATCGCAGCGAAAAACAGCCCCGCATATAAATCAGTAACTACATCGCCGGAACGTGCAAATAACATGGGCCCCGGGATTAAGCCGTGTACAAGAAAACCTCCCAGTAAAATAGCTGTTGAATTGGAACCCGGTATGCCAAAACTCAATAAGGGAATCAAGGATGTTCCTGCTACTGTATTGTTTGCCGTTTCCGGTGCCGCTATTCCTTCTGGCGAGCCCTTACCGAACTCGTCTTTTGACTTTGACCACCGTCGGGCTTCGTTATAAGACATAAAGGAAGCAATGGTTCCGCCAGCACCGGGCATGACTCCTTCAAATCCACCGAATAATGCTCCAATCGACTGCGGCAAAATCAGTCTTTTCCTTAGTTTTTTTTCGGGAAAGCGAATTCGTGGACTCGTTTTAACTCGTAAATCTTCCAGAATTGAGGCCTGTTTAAATAACTCACTCATGGCAAATAATCCCACCATAATGAGTATGGGCTGGATACCGGGCAATAGACCTGAAACACCAAAGGTAAAACGGCTGATACCAGAAACAGGATCCGTTCCTATAGTGGCAATCATCAGCCCCAACACCGCAGCGATCAAACCTTTAACCAATGACTGATCTGACAAACTGACAATCACACTCAAGCCAAGTATACCCAGGGCAAAATAAGCTGGCGGCGTAAAGGCAAGAGCGAGTTCAGCTAGCAGCTGACTTAACATTACTAAAAAAAACAATCCAACAAAGCTACCAATAACACCTGAATATAAGGAAATTCCCAGTGCAAGCCCGGCCTTGCCTTGAAGGTTCATCTCGTAGCCGTCAAGGACAGAAGCTGCTGCTGCATTTGTGCCAGGTGTGCGTATCAGAATTGCCGGTATTGATCCGCCATATTCCGCACCGACATAGGTGGATGCCAGTAGCACAATTGCCATGGATGGCTCCAGTGCATAGGTAAAGGGTAACAGCAGAGCCATGGTAATGGACGGTGAGATGCCAGGCAGGGAACCACCAATAATGCCCCAAGCAACCCCAAGTATGGCAGGCAATACCAAATAAAAGTTTAATGAATCTGGTAACAATGTGAGGATGGTGTCCATATTCCCTTTACAACAAAATGCCTGAAGGCATGGGGACATCCAATAACAGGACAAAAATCGCCCACAGTATGGCAGCGCCTCCTATTGCAATCGTAGCAAGTTGCCCGCTGAACTGCGCCCCAAGATATAAAGCAACAAGCGTAAGCAACACTGTAATAGCTAAGACATAGCCAAGAATGGAAACCAGCACTAGGTAAACAATTGCCAGACAAAGCAACCCAAAAGCCCTGAAAAAGCGTTTACCCTCTCCTTGCCACTCAACCAAAGCCGGAGCATTTGTTTTTAAGCTGTGCACAACAGACTGAACACATAATATGACGCCCAAAGATAGCATCAGAATACCCAGAAATTTTGGCATACCAGCAGGGCCAACAGTATCTGCCAATGCGCTTACCCGCTGTTTGAATGCAAAGAACAGATAGAGACTTCCCAACAAGATGGTAATTAATCCTCCAACAAAATCCTTGGATAGCATAGTTGTCTTCATTCCTGACTAGGTAAGGACTATAAAGTAAAGCCGTCTAATGGGAAATAAATACAGAGAACTCATTCGATAATTCCCACGCTGCGCAAGTAACTTTCTGTTTCAAGAACAAAGTCATCAATGAATACCTGGTATTCAATATGATTAATATAGTTGGGACGCAAATTGTCAGCAAGGTAAGACGCTTGGTATTGTGGGTTAACCATGACATTCTGTATAGCTTGTTCCCATTGCAGAATAAGTTCAGGAGGCAAGCCTTTGGGAGCTGCAATTCCCCTGAATTTTCGAACAACAACCTCATACCCCAGTTCTTGAACTGTTGGAATTTCCGGAAATTGTTCCAGCCGAGTACCACTCAGGGTCGCTAACAGTCGCAAAGCCCCGGCTTCTAGCTGTGACTGTAATTCCTGTGCTTCACCAACGCCAATATCCAGAGTCCCGTTCAACACATTGATCATTAAATCTCCGCCTCCTTCATGGCTGATGACGGCGGCATTAACACCAGTGGCAAGTTTTAATTGTTCGAGAGCTTGTCTTTCCATGGATGCCGGATTTGCCGCTCCCCATAAACCCCGAGTATTTCTGGCCTTATCAAGAACATCTTCCAGGCTCTGAAAGGGACTGTCTGCTGCGGTGTAAATAAGTTCAGGGTCAAAAAATAAATTCACCAGAGGATCAACATCTTTATAAGAGTATGCAGGTTGAGACAACAAAGAGGTATAAATAAAAGTGGGTGTGGTGGCATAGAATTTTGATCCATCCGGTGTTGCCCTGGCCAGTTCGGCAATGGCGCTAGCTCCGGACCCGCCTGTAACATTTTTAATGATGATAGTGGCACCCAATTCCTGGGACAGATAACGGGACAATTCCCGCAAAAAGACGTCACTACCCCCGCCTGGCCTTGAATGAGTGAGCATGGTTATTGTGTCTACCGGATAGTTCTGGGGGAAAGCTGAAAAACTGCAAAACAGAAATAGTAATGGAAATATAAACCTGCTTTTTATTTTCATTTTATTCTGTTTTTTAAATTAAATACTTATGAGTATGTGGCAGCATATTTAGCCAAACATGAGTTTGCTTATCAAGGCACCTATAACTGTCATTGACATACCCCAGGCCAGCAGGGCATTAAAAAATTTACGGGTATCGGTACCAGGCGCAGCACTGGCAATATAAAGTGCTCCAACGGTCGAAAGGGACGATAAATCAACCAGGCTGGCATTAACACTCATCGCCCAGGCAATATTCAGGGGGTTTATACCTCCCAGCTGCTCGGCCAGTGAAGGAACCATGGGCAAAAAGGCCGGCAAGACCACACCTGAAGTGCTGCTGTATACTGAAATCAGGCCTGCCGAAAAAGCCACAATGGGATTGATGGTTTCGGCTGTTGCAATCGTCGCTATTCCGCTGGTAATAAGTTCCAACCCATTTGTCGCAGTCAGCAAGGCAATCAATACGCTAACGCCTGTTACCATCAATATAACCCGCCAGGGAATATTTTTTATCGCTTCTGCTTCATCTACTGTTCTGAACAATACCAGCACTGTTGCGACTATCAGACCTATCATACCCACATCATAGGAAAAACCTGCGACCAAAATGATAAAAACTGTAATCCCCGCTATTGTAATCCAGTGCTGATTTTCCATTGACTCAACAGAATTTGTATCCATTGTTGCATCAGCCAAGGTCCCCTCATGATTTTGGCGTCGAAACAATTTCAGGCCGCCGAATAAAAAGAAGGTACCAAAGCCGACCAGTGCATGAGCAAAAGCATTAAAGGCAAAGGTGTACCACTCAACACCGCCAAGCCCTATCTGATCCATTACACCATTCGCGACAATGCCGGTCGGTGAAAAAGGCGAAAGGGTTCCGGCCAGTACACCATTGCCGGCCATGACGGCCATCAGCAAGGGTGGAATTTTAGCGCGACCTGCAACTGCCATAGCTGGAGGGGCAAGCAGAGCACTGGCAGGTGTTGCTCCGGCTCCAATTGTCGAAATCACAAAACCAACCATAAAAAACATGATTGGCAAGACTCCCGCATGTCCACGGCATAAGGCCACTGCCCGTGCGGTAACGCGTGATAAGGTGCCATTACATTCTGCAATGGAAAATAAAAGCGTTACCCCCAATAAGGTAGTAAACAGGGAAGTAGGAAAACCTTCGAGCACCATGGCCGTAGACATATCGCCAAAACCGACACCTATAATCAGTGCCAGTGAAAGTGACAATATCCCTATATTTACTGCCGTAGTACAACTCAGAGTGACGGCCAGTGCCAGCGCCGCAATGGATAACCAGGCCAGGCTCATTGACTTTGGTTTCCCGAATCTGGAATCAGACAGGCAACCAATTCATTAATATCGGTGCATTCGTCAAGACTTTCCATTAAAGCAAAGACTTTGCTGATTTGTTTCTCATTTAATACCAAAGCAGCACAATCGGTAAATTTTTCCAACAGATCCTCTCGAGTAAAGCGCAAATCCGGGCCGCCTCTGTAACGTTCATCTGCTTTTTGTACCAGCGTGCTGCCATTAGCAAGATCAACTTCAACAGTACTGCGAATTTTTTCCCAACCCTGCGCTTCTATTTCAGAATCCAATACACAGGTTACTTTTTTCATCAGTGTTTGAGCAGGTTCACTTTTGACAAACTCGTCGTTAAATTCATGAATTCCAGCTTTACGTCTTAAGGCAACGGCACTCACCATAAATGCCGGGCAAAACTTGGCTTCAAGCTCATTATTTGCGATAGGATAGCGTAATGGATTTAAAATGTTAGACCCGGCACGTATGCGAATTGCAACGATATCCTTTGCATCGACATCATTCTCAATAACCAGACGTCGCATAGCATCCATTGTAGGATGACCCAGGACTCCACAAGGATAGGGCTTTATGGAAACTCCGGGCGAGACAATTGTATGCGGCTTACCTAATTTTCCGACTATGCGGTCGGCATCAAAACCCTCTCCCTGACTAAAGGTCTGGAAAAAGCCCCAGGGAGGATCTAAAGGAGCTTTGCCACCCGTAAACCCATGTGATGCCAATTCAGCGGCAACAATGCCGTTTTGGGCAGCCCGCCCTACGTGTAAGGGCTTGGTCATGGTGCCAAAATTAACGCGAATTCCGGAAGCAGAGCTGGCTGCAATTGCCAGCATATGTTCAGTTTTTTCAGGATTCAGATCGAGTAATTTAGCTGCAGCAACGGCTGCCCCAAAAGTGCCCACTGTTGCCGAAGAATGAAAGCCTTTTTTATAATGATCCGGATGGATGGCCTCTGAAATTTTACATTCGACTTCAAAGCCCGTAAGAAAGGCTTCCAGAAAACGCTTACCGGAAATTCCTTTACGTTCTCCAATAGCCAAAGTTGCCACCATCGGTGGAATAGTAGGATGGGTCAATAAACCAAAAATACGATCGGCGCTGGTTGCCAGTTGGGTGTCGTCCCAATCCAGTGCATGTCCACTGGTACCATTAACCAGGGCAGCCGCAGCAGAACTTGTCTTAAAAGGGTTACTACCAAATACTGTAGTTTGACTCCTGGTATCTGTACCTTTTACATAGTCGTACAATATTTGCCCTGCTGGCTGAGTCGAACCAGCAAGCATTACACCCAGACCATCAATTATACAGCGCTTGGCTAGGGCAATGGCCTCATCTGAAAAATCCTGATACTGCACACTCTGTATAAACGAAACTACCGCATGACTTACGGACTCATCAGTCGTTGGATTAGACATAAAACTTAAACACTCCATGGATATAGAACAAAAAATGGAATTGACAAGTTAACTCCAGCAAATGTACTTACCGGAAGTAGTTCTAAGGTCTGCTTTCGGCCAATAGCGGACGTTAGGTGAAATATAAAATCACCGATATTACAAAGTCTGCCTTTTTACAATAAATTCCTCTAGCTTTTCCAAGTCGGCTTCAATCTCTTCAGCACTTAGTATGTCTGTTACAGGCACAATTTCGGCAAACCCAGCAACTATCTCAAAACTACGCTCATTATCAAACCATAATTCATAAAGTTCTGTACGAGCCTTTGCTATCTCTTCAGCA
This sequence comes from Gammaproteobacteria bacterium, assembly GCA_029246545.1. GTDB lineage: Bacteria > Pseudomonadota > Gammaproteobacteria > Pseudomonadales > Pseudohongiellaceae > UBA5109. The sequence continues at coordinate 18,598 of JAQWMX010000022.1, read as the reverse complement.
AAGACTTCACTTGCAATAAAAAAATCCTTTAAAGAATTTACGCCAAACTCCAACCTCCTTTCTTCTGACATAGTTCCTTCGCCATTTTCATCAAAGCCAAAACTCAATCCAAAACCAATACCTGTTTCGCTAAGAGCAAGATTCAAATCCCAACTGATTACAGTAAATTTTTCATCCTCTATATCATACCAAAGTAAAAAATTATGTCCGGGGCCTGACATATCATCAAAATTAACGAGTAAGCTATGAGTAGCTACGTATTTAGCAAAACTCGGTATATCTACCCAACCCGCTAATTCAGCATCAAATTCTTCCTGAGTCACGGTATTCAGCCATCTTAATAAGCCGATTACTGGGCTAAGATCTCTAACACCTAGTGCACTTAATTGAACAAAGTCTTCTTCATATTCAGTAGGGTCTTCACCGTAATATATAAAAGCATTAGCACTACGAGACTTATAGAGGACTCCTTCTCCTCGGTCTAAACTCACTGCATAACCCTGATCAGGATTTTCAATAACCAAGCGTGTTGCCGAAGGAGAACCATTCACCTGAAAAGTCACGTAAGAGTATTGTTGAGAAATCTGCCCAGAATCCGAAATTAATTGCAAAGCTAGCGCCTCCTGTGCGGTTGTACTAGCAGTATATGTTGAGCGAATCGCCATTTCTGAATGGCCTTGATACTCACGGCCCTCAGAAAATTCAGCAAAACTTAATACTAAAGGTAAAGTCGAGGGATTCGAAAATGTAGCATTACTTGTAGGGATAGGAAGACCGGTAAGAGGAAACAATGTAGAGTTCCCTTTTAGACGAATACCCACAGAAGGGATAAAGGTGCCATCTATAATAGCATCAGCTACTATCCAACTTTTCTCACTGTATGATAGGTAGTCGTCCTGCATTCGTTGATATTGGAAATCATTCACTGTAAGGCTAATAGAATGAGGTTGGCTCTGATCAAAAAAATCGACAGTGCCTTCAATATATTCTACCGTTTCTGCTACTAGGCTGCCTCCAGTAGTGAACACGGTAGGGCGAATCTGGACAGAGCCAAGAAAAAAACACATCACAATAAGTATAATAATTGACAGGCAAATAACCCCCATATTCTGTCGTATTTTTACCGGCAGTAATCGTTTCCATAAGGAGCGTTTATTATTCACTATCAAATTTGTTTCTTTTATCTTGCTATTTGGAGTTACTTTTGAAAATTTTAAGCAAGAGAAGAACAATTAATACAATTTTTATTCTTCGCTCTTAATCCCTTTTAGGTTAACAAAAATTCATCATATCAGCTAAATATTTAACGTCTGCTTTGGGTCGAAAGCGGACGTTAATATTTTGTTACTAACCCTTACTAGTAGAGATAATTGTGTTTATCAACATCTTAGGGAAAACAGCAAGCTGTGTATCTATTGCCTTACAGGTGATGGTGTTGCCAATGCGGACCCGTCCCGACCTGAGCCATCTAATGCCCCTGGTTGAAGCAAACCGTCATATTGGTCCCTGTTGTTGTCAGTGCAGGCATACTCCATGATTTCCCAATTATCCGGAGCTTTGTCAATCATGTATCCAGTCGTCCATTCTTCCGTATAATATTTTGGGTCATCTATTGTGGCTTGATACCATAATTCATTAGCACTCACCCGAGTCCAACGTTCAATAACATGTAGTTCATCACTATGGCGATTGCCGTGATCATCCAGCCAAGTTCTATCAGTCAGATTGACGGTGTCAATTACTAAAGTATCACCTTCCCAGCGCCCAATTGAATCTCCCATCAAGGAAGGAGACCAAGTATCTCGGTGTCCGCGGCCATCTGTATAGATCACGCGGGTGCTATGCATATATTCATAATAGAAGATCACCTTGTCTTCCATCACCATTATTTGAAAGGGATAGGGAGAGTTAGTTACTCGTGGCACCCCAGGAAAGATGCAGCGAGAAGTGTTATCTATCAGGTTGGCGACATCGTTAAAGGCTGCTAAACCTTCATCTGTAAACGGTAAAGGTTCAACTGGCGCTGAGGTATTCATATGAATCGCCTTGTCCCACACTCCATTGAGGTCAGCCCTTCCCCAAGCGTCTCTAGGTGCTACGGTACCATCAGATTCAGGTTGCTCGGCAAGAACCGGCGAGCGTTGCGCATAAGTGTTCACTGGCATCAATATCATTACGATAGCTAAACTGAACAGGATTTTAGTTGTTATTATTTTCATAGAAATTCTCCCGAATATGATATTCTGATTAGTTTCTTGTTGGCGCATCAGGACCATCATCAGTAGGGCGACCAAAAATGGTTTCTCCCCTGTATTCCCAGCTCCGCCCATTACAGATATTTTGACCGTTAAAGGCTCTATAGCCATAAATCGTCAACTCCTCACCAACTTCCAGCATGTTGCCTGTCCACCCGTTTCGCACCAATGCATTAGGGGCCCCTCCCTCACAACGCCACGGGCTTACCGAGCCATCCTCATTAGTAACTTCAAGTAAAATCCATATATGCGGATTGCGCCATTCAACTGTGGTAATAGTTCCTGTAAGCGTTATCGGAGCACTTGAGTCGAACTGAGAGAAAAATGAATGATGCGCTGTAACTGGAATCGTAAAAATCAAGGAGAAAAGAACAGCAGTTAGTTTTAGTTTGTTTTTCATTTTGACCACCTTCTTTGTTGTTTTTATATCCATTTTTAAAAGTGTTCTGCCTCATTTTTTACAAAATGATGTTAGAAAGGCAATTGGCACTTCCATGTTTTATACCATTTTTGAATGAAGGTGAAGCTAATTATAATTTCTAGAAGCTAATGTCTGCTTTGGATAGAAAGCAGACCTTAGCGCTTTTTCCTAAATACTTGAGCAAATTCACTTCACAATAAGAAAATCAGGGTAATTGATTTTCTTTTTCAACGAATTAAAACGCCGTAAGGATTTTAGAGTTGGTGCTGATTATGCCATCGTGGCATGGCTATTGATTCAAGCTGCTTTTATTCTATTACCTTCTTTTGATGGTATAAAAGTGTTCATCCAAATGCCATAACATCTTATACTTAATGATCTACCATTTTTGGACCGCGCACTATGCTAAAAACTCGCCTAATCCTTCTTCCTATCATTCTGTTATTAGGCCTATCAACTTGTAGTGACAATACGACCGAACCCGATTCTGTTACATCGCCAAATACCGCTGCCCAATCGAGTACACCCGGAGAAAAGACCGTAACGCTTTTGTTCACTAATGATGTTGAGAGCGCATACGACCCCATTCCGGCCCATTGGTTAGATGACATCGACATGATTGGTGGCATCGCACAGATGACAACTTTGATCAACGATCTACGCCAATCAGAACTCAATGTCTTTCTATTTGATTCGGGCGATATATTCACCGGTGCTTTGGCAAAACGAACGCAAGGTCAGCTGTCATTTGAATTGATGATTACAATGGGCTACGACGCGATGACAATCGGCAATCACGAGTTCGAATTCGGTGTCGATAGCTTCGAGTGGGCAAAAAACCGCGCGCCGTTTCCCGTCTTAGGTGCTAATTTTTTCTATGCCGACACCGATCACCCATTCGCTCAAGCCCATACTATTATCGAGCGTGATGGCATACGTATAGGGGTGATTGGCATTATGGGACAAGATGCAAGAACAGCCATCACTCCATCTAATATAGCTGCGCTGAATGTAACAGACCCTGCGGAAGCAGTTCAGAAGTCTGTAAACGAGCTACGAGACCAAGTCGATCTCATCGTCTTGCTAACGCATCAAGGTAAGACTGCGCCAATGCAAACAGATGCAGAAACAGATCCTAGACTCCAGCGTGACATCGACGCCGATATTAATTTGGCAGATGCAGTCGAAGGTATCGATATTCTTCTTGCCGGACATGCCGACGCCGGAACACCCGAGGCTGTCATAAGTCCGAAGAACGGCACATTGATTATGCAAACCTATGGACAGGCAACCCATCTCGGTTATTTGCAGCTAACGCTCGACGATGAAACCGGTCAGATAACGAGCCACGATGGAAAACTCATTCCCGTTGAATCTAATAAGCTAGAACCAGATCAACGAATACTCGCGAAGCTGACACAATACCGTGATCAACACTCCGATATATTTTCGCAAGTCGGGTCCATCAATGCGCCGCTGATACGTCGCTACATTGAAGAGTCTGATATGGGCAACTTGTTCACCGATATCATGAGAGAGGCTGTCAATGCTGACATTGCGGTACTGCAAAGCGGCAGTATGCGAAAAGACATTGTCCAAGGCGAAGTAAGACTGGTTGATATTCTCGATGCCTACCCTTTCGTCGACTCCCTTTTAGTGAAGGAATTGGATGGCGATCAGATTCGTCGCGCGCTTGAACAGTCACTAACTTTCGAGCGCGGCATTTTGCAGTTATCCGGCCTCGAAGTAACTTACGATCTCAGCCAACCCAACTACAACCGAATCGTGACGCTGACCCGTGATGGAGAAACGGTTACAGATAGCGATCGATTTACAGTCGCCGCCGGTAGGTTTCTCGCAGAGGGTGGAGACTATTTCGTGTCGTTTGCAGAATCTGATGTCTTGCGTGATGCGGGCAATGTATCGGATGCTATCGTCGCATACTTCCAAAACCGTGATGTCGTCGCCGTGCCCGAACGTGGTCGACAATTGGATATATCGGAAACTCGATAAAACATTGATAATCCTGCTAGGAATCCAACTATGACGATTAACAGAAGAAATGCGCCTGCATATGCGTTTGCACTCTTGTTAAGCATAAGCTTTCCAAACTTGAACTTGCTAGCGCAAGACAGCGAAGCTAATCGGCCCAATATTCTGCTAATTCTGGCCGACGACTGGGGCTGGTTAGGAGCGGACGCGGTCGATCCGCTTAACCTGGATATGCCGAACCTTGAAATGCTTGCTCGAGAGGGCGTCAGTTTCACCAATGCCTATGTTGCCTCGCCGAGCTGCACTACTTCTCGCGGTGCGTTGCTCTCGGGTCAGTGGCCGTGGCGTCTAAAGGAAGGTGCGGTTCTGCAGGGAAGTCTGCCGAAAGATATCCCTATTTACACTGAGTTGCTGGAAGACAGTGGCTACCATGTTGGTTATACCCGCAAGGGCTGGGCCCCCGGTGGCCTTGAGCCAGCAGGCCGGACGCGCAATCCGGCCGGCGATTCCTATGAAGATTTCGATGCATTCTTGGAGGACCGCCCTGATGATGAACCATTCGCCTTTTGGTTTGGCACAACGGACCCACACCGGCCGTATGACAAGGGGCTGGGCGTACGTAGCGGTATAGACCCTAACGATATTGAAGTGCCGCCCTATCTTCCCGACAACGCTGAAGTCCGTTCCGATATTGTCGATTACAGATTCGAGCTTGAGCGACTTGATCGCGAAGTTGGTGAGCTAATTAACCGTTTGGCGGATGATGGAGAGCTGGACAATACCATCGTCGTGATGACTGGCGACAATGGCATGCCGTTTCCTCGAGCAAAAGCGACGCTCTACCATGCCGGCTGGCATGTTCCACTCGTAATAATGTGGAAAGGCCGTATCGTTGGTAATCAAACGTCTCATGCCCTGGTCAGCCTAATCGACCTCCCGGCGACATTCCTTGAGGCGGCTGGTGTAGATCGGCCTGAACAGATGAATGGGCGCAGTCTAAGTACGGTACTACACAATCCGGATGCATCACATCGTAGCTATGTGCTGGGCGCAACAGAGCGACATATGGACGGGCGCACAGTGAAGGGGCAAGGTTATCCAGCTCGTGCGATCCGAACGGACAATTATCTCTATATCCATAATTTCCGTCCTGATCGTTGGCCTGCGGGTGATCCCCAACGACGGCCAGTGGATGAAATGATTATAGAATCTGATATCTGGGCGGCTTATGCCGACATTGATACGGGCCCGACAAAAGCAGCGGTTATAGTTTCTTCTGAACGAAATTACTTTCTCGAGCTTGCCACCGGAAAGCGCCCCTCTCACGAGCTTTACGACGTTGTAAATGATCCATATGACATGATCAATCTCGCGTTTGATCCGGACTACGCCGAAATCGTCTTGGATCTCGAGCGAGTCTTGCAAGACGATCTTCGGGCGACCGGCGATCCGAGAGTACTGCAGCCACTGGAAGATGTGTTTGACAGATATCCGTCTCACGCTGATTCGGGGTTTGGCCGTCCTGAGAATTGGGAAGAACGATAGACCGTTATTTTAAAGAGGAGAATTGATAATGAGAACAATTTCACACTACATTGATGTTGCAGGGGCTGCGACATTATTTCTCGCGCTTCTTGTGATAGCGAATCCCGTATTTGCGACGACCGAGGGAGAGATTGCCAGTCAAAAAGTCATAATAGATGCCGATATGGGTCAGATGAATGATGACGCTGTTGCCTTGATCCTGGCCGCCAACTCGGGAATGGCAGACATACTGGGTTTAACAATTGTAGCCGGGAACACCTGGGTAGAAGAAGGTACTGCCTATGCATTGCGGCAATTAGAGATCTTTGGATTTGAAGACATCCCTGTGTTGATGGGTGCGGGCGAACCGCTAATGGGGAGTCGTCGAGATTACTTATCTGCCTTTGAGACAATCTATGGGAATTCCGAGTATTTGGGCTCATATTCCAGACAGCGCCCTGAGTCGATTCAGAACATTGAAGAGGAACCCTACGGCGGGTACGCAGATCTGCAGCCCTCCTCTGAACATGCTGTTGATTTCATTGTGCGCCAGGTATTGGAAAATCCGAACGAAGTTACGCTGTTCGTTCTTGGGCCACCTACAAATATTGCTTTAGCGGTCAAGAAGAACCCCGAAATAGTGCCGTTGATTAAACGCGTCATTTACATGGGTGGTGCGATTGACATCCCTGGAAACACTACTCCGGCGGCCGAATTCAATTGGTGGTATGACCCGGAGGCGACGAAAATTTCTCTGCGAACACCGTTCAACGAACAACTCGTCGTACCAAATGACATTGCTGAACGTGTCTTTTTTACTAAGGCAGAACATGACCGCATCATTAGCGCCGAGGATACACCAATAACAGAATTGTATAAGGCGATCACTGAGACCTATTGGCAGGAAAATCCCGATGGTCGTTCTTTTGTTTGGGATGCAATAGTAGCGGCAGTATTCCTCAAGCCAGAGATCGCTACGCAAATAGAAGAGCGTTATATCGATATCGATACTAATTCTGGCATCAACTATGGCAGGTCAACCGGATACCATGAATCCAGGCGGCGCTCATTTGGTGACGGAATCGGATTTCCAGCCGGAACACAAAGGGTCAAGATTCTCTTCGACATCGACCGGGAAGCTTTTTGGGATTTGTACATCGAGCTCTTTACCGCACCGTTGGAGTAATAGCTATTACAACTGCATCAAGACTCGTACAAAATTTGCGCTAATCGATTAATCAATCAGGAACAACAAACCTAGTGGATAAGAATATCGTGGTTCTCGGGAGCACCAATATTGACCATGTCATGATGGTTGAACATCTCCCCAATGCGGGCGAGACATTAGCAAGCTCTAGCTACAAAGTAATTCCCGGCGGCAAAGGCGCAAATCAGGCAGTGGCGTGCGCAAGACTGGGTGCGCAGACGTCGTTCATATCATGCGTGAGCAGTCTCGATACGGGGGCAAACATTGTCGTTGGATTCGAGAATGATGGCATGGATGTTTCAGAAATCGATGTACTTGATGATGTAAACACCGGCGTAGCCTTAATAATGGTCGACAATAAAGGTGAGAACATCATCGGGATTTACCCCGGAGCAAATAATGCCTTGTCTCCTGAGAAAGTTGGTCGAAGCGAGATTTCAATTGCCAAAGCGGATTACCTACTGATGCAACTGGAAGTACCAATTGAATCTGTTATTTTAGCTGCTCAACTGGCAAAAAAACACGGCACAAAAGTTGTTCTCAATCCAGCACCAGCCAGAGATTTGCCTGCAGGTTTGTTGAGCGACATTGACATAATCACGCCGAATCAGACAGAGGCGCGAGTACTGACCGGAATCGATGTAATCGATACTGCCACTGCAGAATCCGCGGCGACGATTTTGCATTCGCAGGGAATTTCGACAGTTATCATTACGATGGGTGAATTAGGCGCTTATGTATCTAGTGAAGGCCACGCACAACTGGTTCCGGGCAACAGCGTTGACACAGTTGATACGACCGCAGCAGGGGATACATTTAATGGCGCATTACTGGTCGGATTGAGTAATGGACAGGACTTACTTAGTGCGTGTCAATTCGCAAATAAATGCGCAGCGTTTTCAGTAACAAGAATAGGCGCACAATTATCTATCCCGTATTCATCAGAAGTGTCGGGTTTGGTAGAACCTGCGTCTAGAAATTCGACCTGAAGTCTAAAAAAAGGAGCTTGATATGTATGTAATTCATGATTATTCACTTGCGGTAGTGATGTGTATTGTAACGATGCTCTGCTGGGGTTCCTGGGCCAACACGCAGAAATTGGCCGGGCGCGAATGGCGGTTTGAACTCTTTTACTGGGACTATGTCATTGGTGTTGTGATTCTATCGTTGATTGCAGCATTCACAATCGGCAGCATCGGCGATGAAGGAAGGTCTTTTCTGGAAGATATCGGACAGGCGACCAATGATAACTTGCTTAGTGCGTTTGTCGGCGGAGTAATATTCAATCTCGCCAATATTCTTCTTGTGGCGGCCATAGCTGTTGCGGGCATGGCTGTTGCCTTCCCGGTTGGAATCGGCATTGCCTTAGTTCTGGGCGTGATAGTGAATTACATTGGCGAGCCTGTCGGAAATGCGTTCATTCTTTTCACTGGTGTCGCACTGGTCATGATTGCGATAATTCTCGACGCCAAGGCGTATAAGCGATTGTCGGGCGATGACAAAGGCCTCAACAAAAAAGGACTTTATTTATCGGTAGTCGCCGGTGTGCTAATGGGTATTTTTTATCGCTTCGTAGCTGACTCAATGTCAGTTGACTTTACTAATTTAGAGCCAGGGAAAATGGGGCCGTATGCCGCAGTTGTAGTTTTTGCATCGGGCGTGGTCGTTAGCAGTTTCTTGTTCAATACATATTTCATGAAGCGGCCGATAATCGGAGCACCGGTTACTTTCGGTAAATATTTTAGTGGTTCCATAGCCATTCATTCTGTCGGCATTCTCGGAGGCATAATCTGGTGCATCGGGATGTCCCTTAGTATCATCGCAAGTGGTGAAGCTGGCTTTGCAATTTCATACGGTCTTGGTCAGGGCGCAACCATGGTGGCCGCATTTTGGGGTGTCGTTATATGGAAGGAGTTTGACGGTGCTCCCGCAGGAACAAACAAACTGATTACGTCGATGTTCGTCTTCTTCATCCTGGGGTTGGGTTTAATTGTCGCATCGAGGCTTTACTAGCGGCACGAATACGCTTGTTGAGTACCAAATTTATAAATAAAATGGAAAATAAAAATGAAATTTCATAGATTAATATTCACTTTCTTGACTATTACTGCGTTTACCTCTCACTTACATGCACAGGACCTAGTTCGTCTTGATCCCGCAGCAATGTCCGGCCTTGGCCTAGAAGGCGGACCTATCAGGGAAGATGCTGATAGTCCTGTTCGTTATATGAAAAGACTTTATGAAGGTGAAAAATTTTTGGTAACTGTAGAGGCAGGCAATGGCCCGAATAACTCGGAAGTCCTTGATATTGCCAGCTTCTTTGTTACAGAGTTTTGTTACATTTTGAATGGGTCGGCAACTTTTATTGCAACAGATGGAAGAACAGAAACATTTTATGCTGGTGATTTCTATGTAATACCGAGAGGATTTGCTGGCAAAATGATTACTCAGGGAAACCATTTATACCAGGTCATGCATGTAGTCAGCACTGAACGGGGTGACCCAATTCCCGGTGCCTTCCCTACACTAATAGATAGAGCTAATATGGCTGGGCTGGGTCTTGATCCGACTGGTTTTGGACCAAATGGTGAATTAGAAGCGAATGTGAAACCTCAGTGGCAGGGAACAGAGTTAACTGTTTCAGTTCTTGAAGTCGAACCTAATTCGATGGACTTTACTGACAGGCCTGAAGAATTTATTTATGTCTTAAATGGGACTGCTACTTTGACACCAGTTGGAGGAGAGCCACAAACATTTTATAGTGGAGAGTTTTTCATTGTTCCTGAAGGCTGGGATGGAAATTGGACCGTTGATGGAAACCATTTATACAGAGCATTAAATACTTTTGCTGTTGAATAACCGATTTTATAGTTTCACTTGTTGTCTTTTGCTATTGTAGCTGGGCCAGCATTGGGATAGAGAGTAAAAGAAAAAATAATTTTTTGCATCTACATTGCCGGCTTATTTTTTGGATGCTCTTCTTGTTTAAATATTTAACATTTGCAGATATTAAATAAAAACAAACCTTCCTATAAAAATAACAGCTAATCCTACCAATATTGGGTGCAATTGAGATCTTTTTCCTGTTAATAATTTAATCGCAACGTAACTAATAATTCCTAATGCCAAACCATCAGCGATAGAGAAACTTAGTGGCATCATGATTGCACAAACGATTAAAGGAGCCGATTCAGTAAAATCATTCCAAGCATCAAAATGCATGAAAGCTGAGATAAGCAACACAGCTACAAAAATAAGCGCCGGTGATGTTGCATATGTTGGAATTGAAGAAGCTATAGGCGAGAAAAACAAAGTGCCTAAAAATAGCGCCGCAACTACAATTGAAGTTAAACCAGTTTTTCCGCCAGCAGCAACTCCTGCAGTACTTTCAATATAGCTAGTAGTAGATGAAACCCCAAATAAAGAGCCCATTACTGTGGCGCTACTATCTGCCAGCATAGCCCTGCCTAAACCAGGTAGTTTACCGTTTGCATCTTCAAGATTCCCTTCTTTAGCGACAGCTACTAAGGTTCCTGATGTGTCAAATAAATCGACAAAAAACATGGTGATAATCACAACAAGAAATGACATTTCAAAGCTGGGGAAAAAATCCAACTGGAAAAATGTTGGCATCATTGAAGGTGGAACTTGAATTACTGAAGTTGCAACAGGGGAATCTGGATCAAAAAGCCAACCAATGGCTGTTATTAAACTTATACCAAAAATTACCGACCAATTTTTACCTTTGGAATGCAATGCCACGATAATAAAAAAACCCAAAGCAGTTAAAGCAACTGACCAGGATTTAATATTACCCAGTTGCATAAGTGTCCCCTCACCTTGAGTAATGATGCCAGCATTGTCTAAACCAATAACCGCAAGAAAGAGCCCAATACCAATCGCTATGCCAGTCTTAATAGAATCAGGAATAATATAAATTATTCTCTCTCTAATACCGGTCAGACTAAAAATTAAAAATAAAATCCCTGACCAAAATACAGCACCGAGCGCCTGATTCCAGGTATAGCCCAGACCCAATACTATGCTATAAACAAAAAATGCGCTCAGACCAATCCCTGGAGCTAAGGCTATGGGAAGATTTGCAAATGCGCCCATTATCAAGCAACTGAATGCAGTCGCTAGACAGGTTGCCACGAAGACTGCACCAAAATTCATGCCTGCATCTGTGAGCATAACTGGAATGACAGCGACGATATAAACCATCGTTACCCAAGTTGTTATCCCTGCGATAATTTCTTGTTTAACCGTTGTACCGTGACTATTTAATTTAAATAAAGTTTCGAGCATTATCGCCTTCTTATTTTAGACTGTTATTAGATAAGTCATTCTATCTTGCTTTGAGCTCTTTGTATGATACTAACAAATTAACTCTCAAAATTTGATAATCCAAGCTATAAATACTTAATTAATCCAGTAATTACCCTTACCGAAAATAATAAGTTTACTTCTTAAAACTTAATGTCCGCTTTTGGCCGAAAGCAGACGTTTAAATGCGGCCTACCCTCCTCCAAAAAATTATAAATAAAATAATTCCAGTAAACAGCTTTACCGGAAATATAAAATTCATTATTGGTGTTATTTAGGCAATAAAAAACCCGCTAAAGAGCGGGTTGATTTAATCTATTGCGGTGCAATATAGGTGGGGATTCGAACCCTTTTTTGGGTGCTAGATAAAATTGGCGGTGAGGGAGGGATTCGAACCCTCGAACAGTTTAACCCGTTACACGCTTTCCAAGCGTGCGCCTTCAGCCACTCGGCCACCTCACCAATATTTTTTAGAAACTGCTTCTAAAGCAAGTCGAGCAATGTAATGTAAGCGATCTTCTATTACAAGCTAGGTCCATTCCTCAAAATAGTCTTCACTATTTATTTCAGGAATCGGTATATTTTCATATGTCGAAGAGCCTAGATAAAGCAAACCGACAATTTCATCACTGGTCTTTAAATCTAAACTTAGTTTTACTGCATCACTAAAAGCTACTGCGCCTGTGCGCCAGATCGATGCATATCCTAATGCATGTGCCGCTAGTGACATATTCTGAATTGCAGCAGCTGTTGACCCAATCTGTTCTATGGCTGGCACTTTTGGATGCTCAGTAATTGTACTAACAGCCACAATAATCATTGGAGCCCTTAACGGCGCCTTTAATAATTTATTCCTTTGCTCTTCTGTGTCTGGTTGCATTGCAGAAACAAAAAGCTCACCTAATTTATTTCTGGCTTCACCTTTAATCACTAAAAAACGCCAAGGCCGTAGCATTGCATGATCTGGTGCTCTCAATGCCGCTTGATAAATTTGAGTTAATTCATCTTGCGAAGGAGCTGGCTCCACCAGTTTTGGGGAAGCCTTTCTAGTATGTAGTGCTGTTAACGCATCCATTACAAATACCCTTAATTTTTTCTTGAACTATTATTAATCTATTGTCTGACAAATCTGGGCATAGCGATCAAATTCTCGGCATGAGTACTGCGAATCGGATTGATATCCAAGCCTCCTCTTCTTAAAAAGTTTGCTTTCACAGTTAAAGATTCCGGTTTACATTTTTCTTGAATATCTACAAATATATTTTCTACACAGTTTTCATGATAGTCATTATGTAAACGGTAAGAAACCAAATAAGCCAATAAGCCTTCACGCGAAATAGCTGGACCTTTGTAGCTAACATTCACGCTCCCCCAATCGGGCTGATTAGTCACAGGACAATTTGATTTAAATAAATCACTGTATAAGCTTTCTTCGATAACATTGTTTTCATCACTATGCAGTAGCGCTGAATTTGGGTGATAGTCATTTATGTTTACATCCAGATTATCAATACAGATGACTTGTGGTGACTGAGTAGGCACTGCTGCTTCATTTAAATCAAATAATTCAACAGTTACTTCTTCACCTGAGCACTTTGATAAATGCACCTTTAATAAATCAGCAACTATTTGCTTGTCATTAAATTTTTCTTGATTCAATGAATTTAAAAATAACTTAAACGATTTTGATTCTATTAATGAGGGGCTGCTACATGAAAAAGTAAACCTGGCAATAGCAACCAAAGGCAAACCCTGATTGTTGAGCCAAGATAGTTCATAGGCAGTCCAGATATCCTTACCTACAAATGGTAGCTGTTGTTTCAAACCGAGCAAATCACGGTTTGTAGATCGAGGTAAAGCTACTAATAAACTTGGATCAAAAGAAACCGGATAGCCTGTCTCATTTCCCATAGGATTTATAGGCATACGTATCCTTAGTTAATCCCTTAAGCCCTTGCCTCTATGCAATAAAAATAAAGCAAAAGAGAAAAGCACGACAACAAAAATCAACAAGATAAAAATTGCGTAAACTACATTCACATCTGAAATTCCTAAAATACCAAAGCGGAAAGCATCCACCATATAAAAAATAGGATTTAAAAGTGACACTATTCTCCAAAATTCCGGTAGAAGGTCTGTGGAATAAAACACGCCACCTAGGTAAATCAATGGGGTTAATACAAAGGTTGGAATTATCGTCACATCATCAAATTTATTGGCATAAATCGCATTAATTAATCCACCAAGAGCGAACACTACTGATGATAGGAGCACCACTGTTAAGGCAATAAAAAAATTATGCATATAAAAGCCACTAAAAGACATGGCAACGATGCCTGCAACCAAGCCGACTATTAATCCACGTGTTGAACCACCAATAACAAAACCAAACAAGATGATGTAATTCGGCACAGGCGAAACCAGCAACTCTTCAATGTTGCGTTGAAATTTTTGCGAGAAAAAAGAAGAAACTACATTAGCGTAAGCATTGTTGATCACCGACATTAATATTAGGCCTGGCACGATAAAATCCATGTAAGAGTAACCGCCCATCTCCCCAATTCTGCTACCAATTAAATTACCAAAGATCAAAAAATAAAGTGATATGGTGATTACTGGTGGAACCAATGTTTGAATCCACAAGCGCATAAAGCGACGCACTTCTTTTCTGACCAGTGTGCTAAATGCAATCCATTTATAATGTGCAGAAACTCCGGACATTTAACCAGCCTCCTTTTCAGTTTCTATTTGAGACTGGCGTATTTTTGATTGCTGCAATAAGGAAACAAATAATTGCTCAAGACGGTTTGTCTTGTTTCGCATACTTTTAATTTTCACACCTTGTTGATCTAACAAACTAAACACTTCATTAATATCTTGGCTTTTATCCAAGGTTATTTCGAAACAATGCGAATCAATTAATTCAATTTCAAAACCATTTAACTGAGGTGCAGTTAATAAGTCTTCACGACTGTCAAAAATGAACGTTTCGGTATCAAGCTTTTTCAATAACACGCGCATGCTGGTATTTTCAACGATTTCACCCTGGTCAATAATCGCAATATTGCGACATAAACTCTCAGCCTCTTCCAGGTAATGCGTAGTTAAAATGATTGTAGTGCCAGACTTATTAATATCTTGCAGAAATTTCCACGTAGAACGGCGCAGTTCGATATCTACACCGGCAGTTGGCTCATCCAAAATTAATAATCTTGGCTCATGAATCAAAGCACGAGCAATTAACAAGCGTCTTTTCATACCACCTGAAAGATTTCTGGCTTGCTGATCTTTTTTATCCCATAAGCCGAGTTTCTTTAAATACTTTTCAGAACGTTCTTCGGCAAGCCTTCTGGGTAAACCGTAGTAGCCCCCTTGGGTTACGCAGATATCCTTTACTTTTTCAAAAAGTCCAAAGTTAACTTCTTGAGGGACAATACCTAAATCTAATTTAGTTTCGTAAGAATTAGCACCAACACTTTTACCAAAGACTTCAACTGAACCAGCCGATTTGCGCACCAAAGTTGCAACGATTCCTATCGTTGTCGACTTACCCGCCCCATTGGCCCCTAACAAGGCGAAGAAATCACCTTCTGCAACTTCTAGGTTGATACCGCTTAATGCACGGTGGCCGTTATCATATGTTTTGTGAAGGTCTTTAATGGATATTGCTGTTGGCATAAGGTGGTATTCTGAATGCTTAAAATTAAACGAAGTATTTTACCTCAAACACAAAAGAAAAGGTGGCCTATAGCCCCCCTTTCTCCAGCTTCTGCTTACAGCATGCCTACCCTATTACTTTTTAATCTGAGTGCGATGTTACCTGATCTAGATTTTCTGGCATAATCTACATCATACTTATTTGATTAGAATCACTGTATTTAAGAGACCAATTCCACAATATGAAAGACAGGCACAGTCAAACTCCTCAAGAATTATTGAATTCAATTATTGAGCCTACTACCTAATTTTAATTACAATTGAACAAATACGGACAATTTTATGCTGACTCAAACCCAAGCTGAAGTAATGCTCACCTTGCAAGCTAATATGAACGCCAAGGTCAACCCTGACTGGGTGAATGCAGGTTATCCCTACCTAAGAGCTATTGTTGTAGAAGGTGCTGAAGCCATGGAACATCATGGTTGGAAATGGTGGAAAAAACAGGATTGTGACCTTGAGCAACTGCAAATGGAACTGGTCGATATCTGGCACTTTACGTTGTCGCATATCTTGCTAGAAGTTCAAGGCAATCAAGATCTCGCAGTTAAATCTCTACTTTCATATATTGGTGAAAGTAATGTAATAGAATTTGATAATAAAACCTATATTATCAAAGAGTTAAACTTACTATCTAAAATAGAACTTAAGATAGGTTTGGCCGCTGCTAGACGCATAAACATTCCGCTTTTTGAGTCACTTCTAAGCGATTGCAAAATGGATTGGAAAGAATTGTTTTGCCAATATGTTGGCAAGAATGTTCTTAACTTTTTTCGCCAAGATCATGGTTATAAAGAAGGGACTTATGATAAGCATTGGGATGGTCGTGAGGACAACGAACACCTAGTTGAAGTCATGACTGAAATTGATAGTGAGCATCCTGATTTTCAGCAAACGCTTTATCAAAGCCTGAAGGATCGTTATGCGGGCAGATAGTTAAACTTAAGTCCGCCTAGAATAGTAAGCGGACATAGTGATTAGATATAGTTATTAATTGATTACTGTTGAGCTGCCAAGCGCACCACGATTTCATGGTAAGCCTGAACGAAAAGATAAAGTTCCTGTTCTAGTATCCGCTCTTGGTCACTGTGTGCACCATATCCCAATGGGACATCTTCACGGTCGATGCCAGGGCCTATGCCATAACAACTTACACCTTTAGCCCGCACGTAACTCATATCTGTGGCTCCGGTACTCATTCTGGGAATGATCGGAACGCCATAGTGCTCCCCGTAAACCTGCTCAATGACCTGAAAAGCTTCAGTATCAAGCTGAACTGCTGCGCTGGGCCGCACTAGCCCATCATCCCAGCTCACTTCAATAGCCGGGTCATCTATCACAGTGGCGATAGCGTCAAGGAAGCTATCAAAATCTTCATCTGGTAATAAACGAACGTCAATGGATGCGGTACCAGCTGAAGGAATTACATTGTAGCGATAACCGATATTAACAATGGTTGGCGTAACGGTATTATGCAGCAGTGCAGCTGTACCTGGTTCATTATCTAATAGGTAGAGCATAGCTTCTTCAGCTGCAGCCGAACCTGGATTGAGCAGTGCTCGATAGCGTGCGGCAGACTCGGGTGAGGAAATGTCGGCAAGACGGGCCAACATAGTTGTGGTGGTATCACTCAAACGAATCGGTTCCTGCCACTCTGCTAATGCTGTTATTGCTTGACCAAGAAGTACAACAGCATTATTTCGTGTGGGTATCGAACCATGTCCAGCAATTCCGTTAACGGTTAATACCGCCGTTCGCCTTTTCTTTTCACCTGTTTGAACACCGGTATACAGTGCCTCCCCTCCTGCTCGGACGACACTTCCACCTTCAGCAAGACAATATTCGGCATCGATGGCCTCAAAGTTTTCGCGAGTCATGAATTCGA
The DNA here is from genome assembly GCA_029246545.1 of Gammaproteobacteria bacterium. Lineage (GTDB taxonomy): Bacteria > Pseudomonadota > Gammaproteobacteria > Pseudomonadales > Pseudohongiellaceae > UBA5109. Next base: position 1,271 of record JAQWMX010000022.1, on the reverse strand, counting down.
CCCCGAACTGTACTCCACCTTCTTCGCCTGCCTCGGCGAGAAATATCACGTCACGATCCAGCTCAATTTCATTTCGTTTAAGCATCAGCATGGTCATCATTGAGGCCACTAGATTGTCTTTATCATCGACAGCTCCGCGACCGTAAATCCACTCTTCATTTAAAGTGCCACCAAAAGGAGGAAAGCTCCACTTTTCAGGATCCACTGTCACGACATCTAAATGCGCCATCAACAATAATGGTTGTTTACTGCCATTCCCGCGTATTCGCGCAACTAAGTTGGCTCGATCAGGATCATTACTGTAGATTTCCACGTCAATGCCTTCGGCAGAAAGAATTTCTGCTATATGTTCCACAAGAACTGTCTCATTACCTGGCGGATTTGAAGTGTCGATTTGCAACATTGCTTGGAAGTGTTCCAAGGTTTCCTGATTGATTGCATCCCAATCAGGTTCTGCTGAAGTGACTGTTAGTGAGAAAAAGCACAGAAAAGTAGAGATAAGCGCTCGGAAAAGTATACGGCTAATAGGCATTGTGTACTCCTTTAAAAATATGTCTGGTTCTTGTTTTTAACTAATTTTAGCTGAGAATTTCCAAAAATGCGCGACTAGAGCTAATCGCAGCTTTCTTGAATTAGCAGACACTAGCGATATATCAGTAAATTAACATTTTAATGATCTTGGAAAGGTCTGTTTTCGGCCAATAGCAGACATTTAAATTTTCCGCTTATTCACAGTTGTTAATGAAGTAAGTGAGCAATTATTGCGCGTGACTCTACACACTGTCTCTAATATGCTGGCGTTATGTGTAAAATTTAAGGAGTCCAGATGAGTGCATTCGTTATCGTAGACACAAAAATCAAAGATGTTGAAGCCTATGAAGAATATAAAAAACTTGCTAGACCAATTGCAGAAAAATATGGGGGCATTTACCGGGCGAGAGGAGGAAAAATAGAGATCCTTGAATCAGATCTTTGGTCCCCGACAAGAATAGTGATAGTTGAATTTCCTGACGTAAAAAGCGCAAAAATGTTTGAAAATTCAGATGAATATGCCGATGTGAAGGCAATTAGAAACGAAAACGCAGATTGTACTCTCATAATCGTAGAGGGTTGTTGAATGCAATGCCAATTGTATGTCGTCAAAACCTTTTGGACTGTTTTTTCTACACTTCGAGTTTCTTTCATCATCGTTTCCTTTTCAGTGAACGATGAGCTAAAACTATCTCTTAAGCAATCAGGCTAATTGGTCCAACTAGTGCTGACGGGATACA
>JAQWMX010000021.1 GCA_029246545.1 Gammaproteobacteria bacterium | reverse complement strand
AAACTGCTGTAGATGCTCCTCTAAGTCACCAGGAAGGTAATTGACCTGTTTTACGCTTATTTTCAATGTCACATGGAACGTAACACCGCACTAAATATTTATATAATTTCCCTTTAATTTCAATAAGTTAACTGACCAATTCAAGACCACCCGTAGTCCTTCCAGGACTATGCGAATCTTTTCTTCGGAGGAATATTTCTTGCGAGTACGCCGACGGATATCACGGACTGTTTTTTCTACACTTCGAGTTTCTTTCATCATCGTTTCCTTTTCAGTGAACGATGAGCTAAAACTATCTCTTAAGCAATCAGGCTAATTGGTCCAACTAGTGCTGAAGGGATACAGTCTTAGTGATATACCTGAAGCAACATTGTTGGCATTTTAGTTTTATTAAGGCCAAAAAAAAGGCTGATAATTCAGTCTTTTTTAAATTCTTAGGAAATGCTAAATATTAGCGAGCTTGGATAGTACCGTAATCCCAATGCTCAATAATTACATCACCTTGAACGCGGAACATATCAAACCAAGTGGTGGTATATGTACCAGCAGCATTTGGGTTGTCCATTTCACGTTTGAATGCCATTGTTACATAACCAGCATCAGCAGTTATAGCTACTAAGTCTGGAATATAGGCTAGTGGTTCTTGTTCGTCCATGCTGCCAAAGAAACCAATAAAAGGTGCACGACCTGTTGGGATGTTTGGGTTATGTTGCATATAATCTTCATGCATCATTTCCATAGCTGCATCCATATCACGAGCAACTAATACTAGACGCCAGAAATCATAAACCAGTTCTTTGTCAGCTGCGTCTTGGGCGTTTGAATCTTGCAGCCAGGCTTCTTGTTGATTGGCTGGAATAACTTCAACTGGTAATTGGGCTAAAACTGTAGTGCTGAACAGAGTCAGCATAATAATTGCTAAAAGTTGCTTCATTGTTGTTCTCCTATAGAACTATTGTGTGTAATTAATTAGCCGGGCGATTATAGGCAGCTCAGCGATTGATATTCAAGCTTGTTATTCATCTAAATATTTATCGTTCATTTCCAGGTGGAATACCATCACCCATGCGTTCTTCATAAGTCATATTTTCCATTCGCCAATCCTGAACAACATCCATATATTCAGGCATCATGGTGATGCCTCCACCGCGTCCTGCTTCGAAAGGTAAGCCGTTTTCTTCAGCAAATTCGATAGGCGTTGGGTTTGCTCCAGGCAAATAATGTGGAATTTCACCATCGCCGCGCACAATTTCAATAGCATAGCGACAAGGGTAAGGGGCCATAGAACTTTGAGCTCTGGATGAAAAGCCGTTGGTTTTGATAAAGACGTCATCTAGATAAGTTGGATCTGTGATCATCATGATGTGAGTCATAGTATCGTCGTGGGGTATAAAATATTCCAACATGGTTGCTGCGTCACTGAAAGCTAATCCATTTCTGCGCATCCAGCTGTTTTTGATATGCGTAGTTTCAACGACAAGGGCATTACCTTCAAAATGTCCAGTTGAGAAACCTCCCCAAGTATGTGGATACATTTCATCTGGGTGTTCACGACCGTCCATCCAGATAACACGTTTTTGTGCTTGCCAGGATATATGTGTACGAATTGCAGTTAGTGCCTGAGTTTCCTCATCAATTACCTGCCAAATACGTAAATTCCCTACACCTCTAAAACCATAGGTAGAAGGATGCGGTTTGCATTGATGTTCAGGTACAGTTAATAAGCTGGCAGTCCAAGTATCACCACGCAGTCTGGCGGCATCATTTATCGGTAGCCCGGCATAATCTCCAGCCATAGGCCCGGGACCACGCTCAAGCTGGTCTTCATGCATGATTGGGTTCCAATGGCCATATATGTCTGCCTGGGCGCTACCAGCTCCAATTAAGCTAAGTGCTAATATGATCGCTAGTTGTTTAAATGAAAGGCGCATAATCTATCCCTCAGTATGAATACTTTAACTTGCTATCTTGGCAATATAGCATGCATGTTTTGTTTTTTTAATAGCTAAATAGACTGTGACAGAAGGTTTCACAATACCTGCAATTTCTTAATTGAAGGGTTGGGAATTGGAATAAACGTTTTAATGTCTCTGAATAGCTAAAGCTAAAAGCATTAAGGTAAGCTAGGCTAATGGAAGCTGTAGAAGTAACACTGAACGCTCACGCAATTGCAGTCATGTTTTTGACGCTCATTGCCTTAGCAATGTTTACCAATAATAAATTACCCATGGAAACATCCAGTTTATTTATTCTGGTGATTCTGACTGTCGGGTTTTATCTCTTCCCCTTCTCACATGATGGTGTTTTTTTAGATCCTCTAGAATTTTATTCAGGCTTTGGCCATGAAGCTTTGGTAGCAGTTACTGCCTTAATGATTATTGGGCATGGTCTGTCACGCACAGGAGCTCTAGAACCTGTCGGCCGAATGCTGGCAAAACTTTGGACTATCGCGCCGGCTCTATCGTTTTTAATGACGCTCCTTGTCGGAGCCGTCTTGAGTGCTTTCGTCAATAACGTACCAATTGTAATTTTACTCTTACCGATATTAATGAGTGTATCTTTGCGCACAAAGACATCACCATCTGGAATTTTAATGCCTATGGGGTTTGCGACCTTAATTGGTGGGATGGGTACTACGATAGGTACATCGACGAACTTATTGGTGGTGTCAGTTGCGGTGAGTATGGGTATGGGTATGCGCGAATTCTCGATGGTTGAGTTTTTTATGCCCGTGGCAATGAGTAGTGGTATCGCTATTTTATATTTATGGTTGATAGCACCAAGATTGTTACCCAAGCGAGAATCTGATTTGTTTGACGCCGCCCCGCGTATTTTTTCTGCTGCACTGCACGTTGCCGAAGACAGTAAGGCGCATGGTTTGACCATGGAAGAGGTGATCAAACTTACGGATGCGCAAATCAAGGTGAATTATATTCGTCGAGCTGGCGACGATCTTTTATCTCAACCTCAAACAGGCACGGTGCTTCGGACTGGCGACCAATTATTGGTGAAAGATACAGCTGAGAATTTAAAAGTTTTTGAAAAACTTTTGGGTGCTGTTTTATACGCTAGTGATAAACCAGTTGACGAGGAGCATCCATTAAAAGCGGAAGATCAGCAAGTTGCTGAATTGATTGTTACTCACTATAGAAAGAAACTCTCTTGCCCGAAGTCGCTTTGCTGACCGCTACCAATTGATAACCTTGGCGATTCATCGTGGAGGATTATATGGACGTAACATGGTGTCGGATATTAGCAATACAAATTTGCAAGTTGGCGATGTTTTACTTGTACAAGGTGATAGTGAAAAGATCATTGAAATGAAAAAGCGCGGAGATGTAGTGGTGCTGGATTCAGCAACTGAAATTCCTCATAGTGCAAAAGCCCCTTATGCCTTGGCAATCATGGTGGCAGTAGTGACTGTTGCAGCTTTTGGTATTCTTCCAATTGCAGTTTCATCAGTAGCAGGTGTTTTACTTTTAGCATTAACTAAATGTTTGGGCTGGAAAGAAATGGTGCAGGCACTCAATGCACAAATTATTTTGATTGTGGCTGCCAGTTTAGCCTTAGGTTCTGCTCTGTTGGAGACTGGTGCAGCCGACGCATTAGCGGCAGTATTTGTTAATCTGACTTTGGAGAGTTCGGTGACAATGCAGCTAAGTGGCTTGATGTTGTTAATGGCTATTTTTACCAACATTGTTTCCAACAATGCTGCTGCTGTTATCGGTACTCCTATCGCCATAGGAATTGCTAATCAATTGGCTTTGCCCGTAGAGCCTTTTTTTTGGCTGTTTTATTTGGCGCTAACATGAGTTATGCCACGCCAATGGCTTATAAAACTAACCTATTAGTGATGACTGTCGGTGGCTATACTTTTAAGGATTTTCTGAAAGTGGGTATTCCGCTTACTTTGATTATGTGGATTTCACTAAGCTGGTTGATACCGGTTTTTTATCAACTTCCATAGAGTTGATTGAATTAATACTCGGTTATTTCTAATTCATCCATCTCTAAAATAACTCGTAAAAAATTAAAGCCATTCAAAATAATCTCACCTTTGAAACGGTCTTCGCCATCTGAAGAGAAATCAAATTCGTAAACGCGGCAGAGTTTTCGCCATTTTGTGTTGGTTTTTTCTAGGCGCAATCCTTTGAAGACTAAAGTTTGGTCTAAGAGTTGAACGTTTCGTCCTTGACAATATTCTTTTGCATTACGAATGGCGAAAGTTTTTTGTTCACTTATGCGCCACCAGTGCATAGATAAAAGGATAAAAACAAAGAATATTATTACATCGTAAATATCATACATGGGAAGATACATTGCCTTGATGTTTAAGCATTCGTTTCAGTAAATAAATAGCTGCAAGTATTAACAGACTAAACAGCACTATCGGCCAACTGCCCCAATATGAAAAAGGTGTTCTTCCTCGGAAGGCTGGCACGGTGTTTTGTAATGTGGCTATTTCAAATTGCTTAGCTTGATCAACAATTTGTCCTTTTTCATTAATAAAAGCGGTTACCCCATTGCTAGTAGCTCTGATCATGTAGCGTCCGTTTTCCAGTGCGCGCATAGCGGCCATTTGTAAGTGTTGTAATGGTCCGAAAGATGCGCCAAACCACGTGTCATTACTAATTGTGACAAGAAAATCTGCCTCATGTGCTTGCTTGCGGACGAAATCAGGATACACAACTTCATAGCAGATATAGGAAGCGAATGAGAATCCAGAAGCCTGTAACAGAGCTTGATTAGCTGGGCCTGCAGACAGTGATGACATGGGCAATGAAAATATTTTTAGAATTGATCCCATTATATTGGCAAACGGAACATATTCGCCAAAAGGCACCAGTTTTTGCTTGTGATAAACACCTGAACCATTGCCTAAAGAAGCGACACTGTTATAAATACTATTTTCATCTCGATACAATATTCCTGTAACGAGGGAGCTATTATTTTCATTGGCTAAACGTTCAAAGTAAGCCAGTTCGGCTCCAGCACTTTGATAGAGTAAGGGAATTGCAGACTCAGGCCAAATAACAATATCGTTTTCCCAAAGCGGCGCACTCAAGCCGTTGTATAAGTTAAGCCCTTCACCTATAAATGCCGGGTCAAACTTTAAATTTTGATCGATATTTGCTTGCACTAAGGCAACCTCAGCACTGCGATTTTCATCTTCTTCAACCCAGGAAAGCGAACCTAAATAAAATAAAGTTAGTCCTAACAATATAACATAACTTCATACTTAATGAGTTGCTTAGACATCAATATTTTTTCTTTTCGCCATATCAAAAACATCTCATAAAGCATGCCACTTACTAGGGCGACCGCAAAACTTACGCCGAGTACACCTAAGACTGGAGCTAAGTTAGCTAGTAAAGTATTGATATGGCCATAGCCAAGATAAAGCCAGGGAAAGCCAGTAAGCAACCAACTACGCAACCATTCAAATAAAACCCAACAGGCAGCGAACCCAAGCGCTCGTTGTAGGCCGGAAAAATAGCGTCGATAAACCCAACACTGTAGGGCGAACAATAAAGCTAGAGTGCCAACAAAAAGCAGAGTTAAGAAAGCGGCAAATAAGCCAGAAGCATTACCGTATAAATTGATACTGACATAGACCCATGAAGCACCAACACCAAAGAAACCCAAGCCAAATACCCAGCCTAATTTTGCAGCTTGTTTAATTGTGGCGTTTTCGAGCTTCAGCATTAATACGAACACTGATACAAATGCAGCAGGCCAGAAATTAACAGGACTTAATGATAGTGGCGCGATGGCACCTGCAAGCAGGGCAGGCAGATAAGACTTGATAGTGTTTATTTTATTCGCTAATGGGCTCATCACTGAGATTCACTGCAAGGCTAGAACTGACTTGGATTAAGCGGATTTGGCGACCGTCAGCATTGAGAATAGTAAATACATAAGGACCAATACCGATACGTTCATTACGACTTGGGATGTGGCCAAATTGATTTAAAAGTACACCACCGATGGTGCCCATTTCTTCACTGGAAAAAGTGCTGTGAAAATATTCATTGAACTCATCTAATGGTGTAATCGCTTTTACGATATAACTTTCACCATCTGAGGTTTTAATATAATCCTCATCGTCAACATCATATTCGTCTTCTATCTCACCGACGATTTGTTCAAGAATATCTTCGATAGTGACAGCACCAGCAAGGCCGCCGTATTCATCTATAACGATAGCCATGTGATTGCGGTTTTCACGGAATTCTTTTAGCAAGACATTCAGGCGCTTATATTCAGGAATCACAGTTACTGGGCGCACAATATCCTTGATATTAAAGCGCTTACTATTATTTTTCTGGAGCAGAAGGGGGATTAAATCTTTTGCCAACAAAATGCCGATGACATCGTCACTGTTTTCACCAGCCACAGGGAAACGAGAATGGGCAGTTTCGGTTACTATTTGTAGAATTTCTTCTAAAGAAGACTTGGTGTTGAGCATGGCAATCTGAGGACGGGGAATCATAATTTCCCGAACTTGCATGTCGCCTACCTGTAATGCACCTTCGATGATACTTAAGGCGTCACCATCAATGATTTGTTCTTCTTGTGCGAGGCGCAACTGATCAATAAGGCTTTTTTTATTAAGAACATGAACGCCAAATAATGATTTGATTTTATCGATCCAGGACTCTCGTCCTGAATCGCTGCTAAACTGATCGTCTGCCATTTAAGCTAACTTTCCCTTATCTTCTTGCTGTTCATCAGATGGGTGAGTGTAGGGGTGCGGATAACCGAGTTTAGCTAGAATGCTGCTTTCTAACTTCTCCATAGTATCGGCTTCAGTATCATGTTGATGGTCATGGCCCATTAAATGCAGCATGCCATGAATGGTCATATGAGCCCAATGAGCTGTTACTGCTTTCTGTTGTTCCTTTGCTTCACGAATAACTACCTGACTACAAATTGCCAAATCACCTAATAGATTGTGTTGTGTTTCTGCAGGTATATCTGTGTAAGTGAAAGACAGCACATTCGTCGAACCCTGCTTGTTGCGAAAATTTTGATTCAGTTCGGCGGATTCATTTTCAGCAACCAGACGAATGCCAAGCTCAAAAGCTTGCTCAGTTTGGTTTAATTCTTGAAGCACTGCATCGCTCCATAGCTCAAAATTAGATTGAGATGGCACGGCGGACTCATCAGAGACATTCATGAGATCAACTATCACGCTCATTTACGCGTTCCTGTTCGCTACTATCTTGTTGAGTTTCACTTTTCTTTAAAGTGGATATGCTCTTCTTATCATGTTCATCGTAGGCTTCAACTACTCGTTGTACGATTGGGTGGCGCACCACATCTTTAGAATTGAAATATGAAAAACTAATGCCCTCAATATCTTCAAGAATAGAGCGGACATGGACTAAACCAGAACGTTCACCTTTAGGTAAATCTATTTGGGTAACGTCACCAGTAATTACAGCTGTTGAGCCAAAACCGATTCGGGTAAGGAACATTTTCATTTGTGAAGCAGTGGTGTTTTGGCTTTCGTCCAGAATAATAAATGAATTATTGAGAGTGCGGCCTCGCATATAAGCTAGAGGAGCGACTTCTATAATACTACGTTCGACTAGTTTGGCGACACGCTCAAAACCCAGCATCTCATAGAGTGCGTCATATAAGGGGCGCAAATAAGGGTCCACTTTTTGTGCAAGATCACCAGGTAAAAAACCTAGTTTTTCACCAGCTTCAACAGCGGGGCGGACTAATAGAATTCTACCGACTCTATCGTTCACTAAAGCTTCAACCGCACAGGCAACTGCCAAATAAGTCTTACCGGTGCCGGCTGGACCAATGCCAAAGTTAATATCATTACGCATTACAGCGCGTACATATTCGTTTTGATGATGGCTACGTGGTTTGATTGAACATTTGGGTGTTTTTATCAGTTGGGCATCTTGATGTGGTTGATCCTCAAGCTCCTCTTCTAAATCAGCATCATCATTTAGATATTCTTGGATAACTAAATGGATTTGGTCAGGACTGAGACTTTTATTGCTGTCAGTTAATTGATAAAGGGCCTCTAAAACCTGCGTAGCTCTTTTCACTGTTGCGGGATCGCCATGCAAGCTAAACACAGAACCTCGATTCAGTATCTTCAGGTGTAACCTTTCTTCTATTTGTTGGATATGCTCATTCAGACGGCCAAAGAGGCTGGCCAAGCGTTGAGGATTCTCAGGCTCTAAACTTATTTTTTTAGTTTGCCTGTTACTTTGATTGTCATTAGTCAAAAGGGGACATTGCCTCCTGTATTACCTGCTTATAGGCAGTATACCAAGGGTAAAGGGGATTGGTATTAATTTTTATGAATGGAAATGCTTTACTGGAAGGCTTATTCAAACAAGCTGACCACGTAAAGAATTAGGCAAAGCTTCAGTAATCTTAACTTGAATGATTTGACCAGTGAGTTTTTGTTGGTTCGCTCTAAAATTCACTACACGATTATTTTCAGTCCGGCCTTGTAGCTCACCAGGATCTTTTTTGGATGGGCCTGTCACCAGGATAGGTACAACGGTGTCGATCATAGCTTCAGAGATACCAGAAGCATGTCGCAATATTCGTTGCTGAAGAGCAGCAAGTCTTTGTTTTTTAACACTTTCTGGTGTTTCATCTTTTAAGTCGGCAGCGGGAGTGCCGGGGCGGGCGCTGTAAATAAAACTAAAAGAGTGGTCAAAACCAATGTCGTTAATAAGGCTCATTGTGTCTTCAAAATCTTGCTCAGTTTCACCGGGGAAACCAATAATAAAATCAGATGAAATACTGATGTTAGGTCGAACAGCACGTATTTTTCGGATTATAGATTTATATTCCAGGGCAGTATGATTGCGTTTCATTAAGGATAGAATTCGATCTGAACCACTTTGTACAGGCAAATGTAGATGATTTACTAACTCTGGGGTCGTCTCATAGGTATCAATCAGATTTTGGTTAAATTCAACTGGGTGTGAGGTGGTATAGCGGATTCGATCTATACCTTCAATTGCCGAGATGTAAGTAATCAATGTAGCCAGATCAATTAAGTCGCCTTCATGGCTCAAGCCGCGATAAGAGTTAACGTTTTGCCCCAATAAATTCAGTTCGCGTACACCTTGTGAGGCAAGATGGACCGCTTCAGCCAAAACATCATCCAAGGGTCGACTGACTTCTTCGCCCCGGGTATAAGGCACCACGCAAAATGAGCAATATCTACTACAGCCTTCTTGTATGGTCAAAAAGGCCTGACACTCAGAAGCAGTAGGCTGTGGCAATTGATCAAATTTTTCAATTTCAGGAAAACTGATATCAACAACAGGACTACCTTTGCGTTTTTCTTTTAATAAGCCCGGTAAACGATGTAGAGTTTGTGGGCCAAAAACTACATCTACATAAGGTGCGCGTTTACCGATTACTTCACCTTCTTGAGAAGCAACACAACCACCAACAGCAATCTTCAAATCTGGATTTTTATCTTTCAGTTTGCGCCAACGCCCTAGCTGATGAAAGACTTTCTCTTGTGCTTTTTCACGAATAGAACAGGTATTAAGCAACAAAACATCTGCATCTTCTGCATTGTCAGCTACAATCATTTCATCACTTTCTTGCAGCAGATCTAACATGCGTGCACTGTCATATTCGTTCATCTGACAGCCGTGAGTTTTGATGAATACCTTTTTGGGCATAAACTGTTTATGTTGGTAATTAAAAGGGGCAGGCATTATAGCGATAAGGCCTTGAAAAGGCGATGTATATCCCCATCTATGGAAATATACAAAATAGTGTTATTTAATTTAAAAGAGATCAAAAGATGCATGGCTACTTCCACAAAACCTAAAGACATCTTTAAAGTCACTTTCCTAAATAAAGGCGAGGTCTATGAAGTGTATGCCGAGCAGGTCTATCAAAGTGACCTTTGGGGCTTCATTGAGATTGAAGATTTTGTTTTTGGTGAACGCTCGCAGGTAGTAGTAGACCCTTCTGAAGAAAAACTCAAAACTGAATTTAATGGTGTAAAGCGTAGTTTCATTCCAATGCAGGCTATTGTTCGTATTGATCAGGTAGAAAAAGAAGGCGTAGCTAAGATAACGAATGGAGATAATATTGCGCCATTTCCAAACATCGTAACTCCACCAGGCAAACAGAATCAATAACTCTGGCTATTGCGCTCCTCATTACTTCGTTAAAAGCTAAAATTTAATTCAGGCACTTACACTTTGTAAGCTCCTTCATTAAATTTAACTTTTGCCTTGTTCTGAGCTCGCTCATATACGCCAGCTAAAATAAAAGCATACTCGCTAATAACGCTATTTATATTTTAGAATGGTCGCTATTTTTAAGAATTGGTTCATAGTCGCCAGCGATAATAAAAAATTAAAATGTTAAGAGCTTAGATCCAGAGCATAAAATTAATCGTATTAAGCAATAAAATTAATTCAACTGAAATTCAAAGGAGAAATTAATGCTCGTGCAAGAAACTGTCCCTAATGTAGTCTTTAAAACTCGTGTTCGTGATGAGAGTGTCGAAGGGGAAAACCCTTATAAATGGTAGGACACAACTAGCAATGATATTTTTGCTGGAAAGAAAGTCGTAGTTTTCTCTTTGCCAGGTGCGTTTACACCAACCTGTTCTTCAAACCACTTGCCTCGTTATGAAGCCTTGTATGAAGATTTCAAATCTGAAGGTATTAATGATATCTACTGTATTTCAGTTAATGATGCCTTTGTTATGTTCCAGTGGTCAAAGCATGTTGACGCAGAGAATGTCAAAATGCTGCCTGATGGTAATGGCGAGTTCACACGCAAAATGGGCATGTTGGTAGACAAAAGCAATATTGGTTTTGGTTTGCGTTCTTGGCGCTATTCCATGCTGGTAGACGATGGCAAGATATCAAAGGTTTTTATAGAGCCTGATTTTGGTGATAACTGTCCAGTTGATCCTTTTGAAGTGTCCGATGCTGATACTATGCTGGCATACCTGAAAGGCGAAGAATCTTCTGGTGTTTCCAAACCTCTTCGTGGGTTTGTTGGGTAAAACCGCAAAATTTAAAATACCGCAATTATTCAGTCTTCTTCGAAAGATTGTTGATAGAATCTGTAGATGAATTTTAATCCATCTACAGATGCTTCAGCTAACAAGGCTGGGACTCTCTTTTCTTATCAAAAATATTGGGCAGAATGCTACGGCACTGCGCCATATTTACCCATGTCCCGTGAAGAAATGGATGCTTTGGGTTGGGATTCCTGTGACATTATTATTGTGACAGGTGATGCCTATGTTGATCATCCTAGCTTTGGAATGGCGGTCATTGGTCGCTTTCTGGAAGCTCAGGGTTTCCGGGTTGGCATTATTGCCCAACCACGCTGGCAAAGCCCTGAAGATTTCATGGCGCTAGGTAAGCCTAATTTATTCTTTGGTATTACCAGCGGCAATATGGATTCCATGATTAATCGCTATACGGCTGACCTTCGAATGCGTAGCGATGATGCTTATACCCCCAATGATGAAGGGGGTAAACGTCCAGATAGAGCTGTGATTGTTTATAGTCAAAAATGTCGCGAAGTGTATAAAGATGTGCCTCTCGTTATCGGCGGTATTGAAGCCAGTTTAAGACGCATTGCGCAATATGATTACTGGAGCGATAAAATTCGCAAATCAGTTTTAATAGATTCAGGCGCAGATATTCTATTATTCGGTAATGCAGAACGCGCGATGGCAGAAGTAGCACATGGAATTGCTAATGGTCATAGTGTAAAAGATATGAGGGATATTCGCGGCACAACAGTCATTACTGATAGTGTTCCAAATGGCTGGACTGAAATAAATTCCACTCGTATTGATTGGCCTAGCAAGATTGATCAGATGGCAAATCCGTATGAGTATGCTAAGAACCAGAAAACTACCGATAATGATTCTGCTGAAAAAAAACAAGGACAAGCAGTCACAATTATCCCGCTGCCTTTACAAGGCAAACATGAGCTTGATATTGAAAACACCTATGTGCGCCTACCTTCTTTTGAAAAAGTAACTAATGACCAAGTGCTTTATGCGCATGCATCACGCGTTTTACATCAGGAAGCCAGCCCACATAACGGGCGTGTCTTAGTTCAGAAACACGGAAGTAAGGAAATCTGGGTAAATCGACCTCCCTTGCCATTAAGCACAGAAGAAATCGATGGAGTGTTTGATTTGCCATATCAGCGCTGCCCACATCCTTCTTATGGCGAGGCAAAAATCCCCGCTTACGACATGATAAAAACTTCAGTAAATATTATGCGGGGATGTTTTGGCGGTTGTAGTTTCTGCTCTATTACGGAGCATGAGGGTCGGGTTATTCAGAGTCGCTCTAAACAATCAATTTTGAATGAGATTGTAAAAATTAAAGAAAAAGTGCCTGGTTTTACAGGTGTCATATCTGATTTGGGTGGGCCAACTGCAAACATGTATGGGCTTAATTGTACTAGCCCTGAAATTGAAAAAAAATGCCGGCGGCTCTCCTGTGTCTATCCAAATATATGTAAGCATTTAAAAACTGACCATAAACAAACAACTCAACTGTATCGTGAGGCGCGTGAAATTAAAGGTATTAAAAAAATTCTGATAGCTTCAGGTTTGCGCTATGACTTGGCGTTAAGAGATGAAGAATATATTAAAGAACTAGTTACTCATCACGTTGGCGGCTATTTAAAAATTGCGCCTGAACATAGTGAAGAAGCACCTTTGCAACAAATGATGAAGCCTACTATTGCACACTATGAAGAATTCAAAAGACTCTTTGAGCAGTTTTCAGCAGAGGCAGATAAAAAACAATATTTGATTCCTTATTTTATTGCAGCTCATCCAGGCTCTCGGGTTGAAGATATGTTGCAACTTGCGCTTTGGTTGAAACAGAATAAATTTAAACCGGATCAAGTTCAGACTTTTTATCCTTCTCCAATGTCATTAGCTACAGCAATGTATCATTCCGAGCACAATCCTTTAAAAAAATTACGCTATAAAAATGAGAAATTAACCGTAGCGAAAAAAATAGAGCAAAGGCGCTTACAAAAAGCATTTCTGCGTTTTCACGATGAAGCTAACTGGCCTATGTTGCGTGAAGCATTAATGACTATAGGACGAGGGGACTTGATTGGTACAGGCAATGAACATCTAGTACCGCCAGCTGAAAAAAGGGATAAGCCTAGGGTTCGAAGGGGTCAAAGTTCGCGTTCCAACATGAAACAGAGAAAAAAAATTAAATAATAGTTGTGATTTAGCTCACTTTTTTTTCTTGATGCTGATTTAACATTACTTACATTGTAATTAAGTAGGGTTTAATCGCATGTCAAAGCAATCGACAAAACAAACAGAAAGATAATCGCAGATTCAAAGTATTGAAAGGCGCGCCTTGCCGCGTTGTTCGTTAGTTACAGACGTAGAAGTTCTTATTAATTCTAAAGATACGGAGCTTGTCTTCCACACTAATAGTTTAAATGTATCTCTGCGCGGTATTGAACTGTCTTGCGATGATGGATTGATTCAAGCAATTCTTGCACAAAAAGCCTATCCGCATGTATGCAAAATAATTTTTAAATTGTCTGGATATAGCAAAGCTTTAGAAATCAAAACACAGGTAGTAACACATCGTCGTTTATCTCAGCATAATTACCAGCTTATATTATTGTTTAATAATATGAGCAAACGCCTGCATGAAAAGTTACTTAATGAATTGGCTTCTTTTCGAGTAACAGAAATGAATGCTGAGCAAAGATCTGCAATTGCGATTTAACAGATTTTTAGATTCTGCAACACACGAAGAATTCTAATCACTAGGCCTGAGCATATTATTTGTTGCAAGCTGTACTTCTACAAGAAATAAAAGTAGAGCTAGAATCAGCCAGATCATTGCAAGTACAAATAAACTAATAATTAGTGATGTAATTTCAAAATCCCAGTAATCACCTATAAATAGAGAAACTACGACAAAACAAACCATTAAGCCTGAGGCCGTGCACATGGCGATGGACCAGTTAATGAGTTTGGATCGGCGGCGTATAGTTTCAAATTCATTTTGAGTTAATTTTTTTTCTTCACCGTTTTCTAATGCAATAATTTCATTCTCTAATACTCGGCCTCGGTCTACTATTCGACCTAGTCGTCCCGACATGACATTAAGAAAACCGGCTATACCCGCCAGTAAAAAAACTGGAGCGACAGCTATTTCGATGATTGCAGCGAGTGTAGTAATTGAAGTTTCCATATCTTATGTTTATGTCTAATTAAGGTGGCTTCATCTTAAAGGAATACTTTAGATATTAGTTAATCATTATCGACAAAATCTTGAAGTACCTTGGCAGCAATACTAATACTTTTTACTCTGGATTTATGGTCATAAATGTGACTGGCGATAACTAATTCATCTACCTGTGTTCTTTCAATAAACTGTTTAATCCAAGCGCTTACACTGGCTTCGTTACCAACGGCTGATTCGCGCAACATATAACGAGCTTCTGCAAGCTCAGTTGGGTTCGCCTCCGTTTCAAATTGAGCTGTTGGAGGTTTTAATGTGCCGGGTTTACCTCTTCTAAGCGCTGAAACATGTAATAGTAAAGAGTGCATCAATACTTGTGCTTCTTCATCGGTATCTGCTGCAAATACATTGATAGCGGCAGCCGCGTATGGCTCTGAATGTTGTTTCGAAGGTTTAAAACTTTCGCGGTAAGTGTGTAAAGCCTCATCAAGTAATTCAGGCGCAAAATGCGAAGCAAAAATATAAGGTTGACCTAGTGCAGCGGCTAACTGTGCGCCAAAAAGACTGGAACCTAATAACCAAATAGGAACTTGCAAACCTTTTCCTGGAATAGCTTGTATGCCTTGTTCATTACCATCTTCGAAGAAGGCCATTAGTTCTAATACATCTTGCGGAAAATCATTAGAGGCACGCATGATATCTCTACGTAAAGCTCGCATGGTCTTGCCATCGGTTCCGGGAGCTCTGCCAAGGCCAAGGTCGACTCTGTCCGGATATAGAGAAGCGAGTGTTCCGTATTGTTCGGCAATGATTAACGGCGAGTGGTTTGGTAGCATTACACCAGCTGCGCCGACACGAATAGTCTTGGTTCTTGCGCCAACATAGGCCAGTGCAACTGATGTGGCGGCACTGGCGATACCTGGCATATTGTGATGTTCGGCCATCCAGTAACGCTTATAACCCTGTTGTTCTGCATGCTGAGCGAGATCGGCAGAGTTTAAAAGAGACTGACGTGCAGTGCCATCTTCGACTATGGGGGAGAGATCGAGCAAAGAAAAAGCTTTCATGAACTATTTTATTACCTAAATGATGTTTCTTATTGAGCAGTACTGGTAACTAGAGGATATTCTTTAATCCAGCTAGCCAAACATTCTACCCAATCGTCATTGTTATTAAGACAAGGAATGTAAGTTAATTCTTCACCGCCAGCGGCAAGAAAGGTTTCGCGCCCTCTTATATCTATTTCTTCAAGTGTTTCCAGGCAGTCTGTAACGAAGGCAGGGCAAAGTACGAGTATTTTTTTCATGCCTTGTTCTGCAAGTTTTACTAAAGTTTGTTCTGTACTCGGTTCCAGCCATTTTGCTCGTCCAAGTCGAGACTGATAAGCCAGAGTATATTGATTAGGACTTAAACCGGCTTTTTGCGCAAAACACTCAGTTGTTCTAAGCACTTGGTGGCGGTAGCAAGTAGCGTGGGCAGGTGAAGGTGAGGTGCTGGAACAACATGATTCATTTTTTAGACAATGATTGCCTGTAGGGTCAGATTTAGTGATATGCAATTCAGGTAAGCCGTGATAACTAAAAAGGACATGATCAAAATTTTCAGATAATTCTTGAGCAGCCGAATTTACTAGAGCATCTATATAGAGTTTATTGTCATAAAAAGGTTTTAAGGGTTGTAGTTTTACAGAGAAATTATTGTCTCGTATTGCACGCTCGGCTTCTTTTATAGAAGTCGTGACAGTGCTGTCAGCATGGTGCGGATAAAGCGGAATAAATAAGATTTCGTCAATACCTCCTTTGTCATCATTAGCAACTAAAGATTTTATTTGTGACTCTATAGAGGGGTTGCCATAGCGCATAGCCATAGCAACGGGTAGGTCTAGTTTAGATTTTAATGCTTTTAGTAATTCATGTGAGCGATATACAAGAGGTGAACCTTGTTCGGTCCAAACCGAGCGATAAGCTTCTGCTGATGAATAAGGACGCTTGGGTAAGACAAGCAAATTGACAATTAATGCACGCAGCAACCAGGGCAGTTGGATAACATACGGATCCATTAAAAACTGTTTTAAATATTTTCTGACTTCGGGTACTTCAGGTGCGTCAGGAGAGCCAAGGTTGGCTAATAAAACTGCTCGGTTATTCATTTTACTAACTTCTCTTTAATTTTTATGGCTTACTTTATTTCTCTTTGCAAAGCGACTTTGTTTTAATCATGCGCATTGTAACTTTTTTTATTATGAAAGTTTTATGGAAAACGGATTAGCTCATCCATTTGCACGTTTAAGTCCCGACATGGTGATTGATGCTGTTGAGAGTAGCGGTATTGTCTCAGATGCTCGCATATTGGCATTAAACTCATATGAAAATCGGGTCTATCAAGTTGGTATCGAAGATTCTCAGCCAATCATTGTTAAATTTTATCGTCCTCAACGCTGGACGACGGCCCAAATTTTGGAAGAACATGATTTCTCTCTTGAATTGGCTGAGTTGGAAATCCCTTTAGTGCCGCCTGTAAAAAATGAACAAGGTCTAACCCTGTTAGAGTTTGGGGGCTTTCGTTTCGCCATTTTTGAGCGCAAGGGTGGTCATCCACCAGAGTTTGATAATCTCGATAATTTATTAGTAATGGGACGATTTCTTGGGCGTATGCATCAGGTAGGCGCTATACAAGACTTCAAAATGCGTAAGACCTTAAGCATCGAATTGTTTGCTGAGAAAAGTGCTAGTTTTCTTTTGGAGCATGATTTTTTACCGCCAGATTTATCTGCGGCTTATGAATCACTTGCGAAAGATTTAATAGAGCGCATGCATGTAATAAAGAAAGAATCAGCACAGCCAAAACTAATTCGTATTCACGGTGACTGCCATGGTGGTAATGTACTTTGGCGTGATGACACACCACATTTCGTCGATTTAGATGATTGTATGATGGGCCCAGCGATTCAGGATTTATGGATGTTGTTGTCAGGAAGTCGAGATCAGCGCTTATTACAGTTATCAGAAATAGTTGAAGGCTATAATGAGTTTTATGATTTCAATCCTAGTGAATTACCCTTAATTGAAACCTATAGAACTTTGCGTTTAATGCATTACAGCGCTTGGTTAGCCAGGCGCTGGGATGATCCGGCTTTTCCTAAGAGTTTTCCTTGGTTTAATACTGAGAATTATTGGGCAGGGCACATTCTAGAGCTTCGAGAGCAATTAGCAGCCCTAGATGAAGAGCCGTTGGCTATTTTTTAACTTGGATTTATAGCCTCTGAACCCGTACTATCGGTTTTAATAATTCAGACCATCTTGATTAGTGCTCAGCATGGAGATAAAAATGAAAAGTAAGTCCCTTTATAACCTGACACTCACAGCAGTGTTCCTATTTTTTGCCAGCTCAACCAGCGTTTTTGCTCAAGACCTGGAATCGGTTATGCCGTTCAAGGTTGGTACATTTGCCATCGATGGAATTCCGACAGTTGGCTTAGTAGTGCAGAACGATGAGTTAATCGTCGATCTTGCTGCCGCGAATCGCGCCTTGGAGCTGATACCCCGTTATGCCGCATTAACTATACCTGATGATATGATTGGATTGATATCTCAATACGAATACGGCCTCAAATATCGAGTCTACGAGATTGTGAATCATCTCGTGACAGAAAATCTTCTCGGTGCGACCGATCGGCCTGCTTATGTACACTCGGTAGGTTCAGTGGACATTATGGCGCCGGTTCAATATCCCAGCAAACTTATGAATGCAGCCGTGAACTTTTACACACACGCCTGTGAAGGCTGCAACGACGACGAACTAGCAGCTCAGACACGCGAGCGTCAAATAAACCGCGGCGTTCCTTATCTGTTTCTGAAGCCTACGCGCGGTGCAATCATCGGTGACGGTGACGACATCCTCATGCCTTTCGGCCGCGACCGCATCGAGTGGGAAGTCGAGATGGCTATCGTGTTTGGGCGCTCAGGCAAATACATCGCCGCAGACCGTGCCTATGATCATGTGTTTGGTTACATGGTGGCAATGGATGTCTCTGACCGCGGTGGTCGTCCAGCAGGTGGTTTTAGTGCTGGTACAGACTGGTTTGTTTCCAAGGGTCACGATACATTTGCGCCTCACGGTCCTTGGATCGTGCCAAAGGAATTCTACGGCGATCCAATGGAGCGCCTACATCAGACTTTGGTTATTGATGGTGTGACCGTTCAGGAAGCTCGAGCTGGTGACATGATTCATAATATTCCAGAGCTGATCGAGTACGCTTCCTCACTGATCACTATTTTCCCAGGCGATGTTCTGCAAAGCGGAACTTCTGGTGGAACTGGAGCGGGCCGAGTTGAGCGCGCAACTGGCTCCGGCTATCTTGTCGATGGAGAGCAAATCGAGGCCAGCATCGAGGGCATCGGTACGCTACACCACACGGTTAGACTTGAACAAGGCGTCCCAGATGATCTGTCTGGTTCTCAATTACCACCAGGATAGTTGGTCAGCAGCCAACACTGGCTATAAAAGGAAACTCATTTTTATAGTGCTGCAATTGGGCTTTAGTTATTGATTCTAGTTTCAATTCTCGCAAACTATGAATGAATTTTAACGTTTTAAAAGCATCAAACCAGTTGTGCATATGCTTCACGAAATTTGCCTGATTTTTGCTGTTATTTGTAGCGTGTAAAATTGCTTCTTCTGCGCCAATTTCTACTAAGCTACTAAAAAGTAATTCATCATCCAACAAAGTTTTTAGATCTTTACTTTGCCACAGAGTTGGGAAAAGTGTCAGCCACTTTTTCAAATATTGAAAACAGTAAGGATGATAAAAAAGATATTCATCTTCAGGTATGTTTAATTCACTAATCTTATTAATTGCTGGGCCGGTACCAAAGGGCACACGAGATGAAGGTCTGCCGGAGAGTGATATAACCGGTTCTGATAAGGATTGAATGTTGCCAATTTTTCTTAACTTGTTGAGTAAATAAAAGTCTTCCCCAGCTGAACGTTTTGGAAAGCCTCTAGCTAATGCATAGTAGTTGTGGTGCAGCAATAAAGTGCTACCTATAGTTTGAAAAGCATAGGGTGATCCAGCCCAAATCAAAGCGTCGACATAGTAATAAAGCGAATACTCATAAAGCTGCAGGCTACGTTGGCGCTTCTCTTGAGGATTATCTCTATGCTTGAATGCAAAAAGCGCAGCGGCGCTATCATTGCTCAATTTCTGGCTGGCTGAAAAGTAGTCTTCGGGTAGAGTTACATCAGCATCGGTGTTGTGAATCCAATGTGAAGACAATTTATGTTGATGAATTAATTTACAAGCAATATCGCAGGCGATTTTTCGAGCCAGACCAACACCTTGGTGGTCAGGAATAGAATAGTGCTCAATTAATAATAGATTAGAACCGTTATTATTTAACTGCAGAAGAAGGCAGTTTTCTGCAACAGTTTTCTGTAAAGAAAATTGTTGCTTAATTAATTCTCCAAGCTGCTGAGTTCGTACTTTAGCTAAGTCTGCTGACTCTGGGCTGTTCAATATCAATAAAACTAGTAAGTCATTTTCGGTGCTTAGCCTGACTAATAGGGCGGGCAGTGTTTTTGCTTCATCAAAAACTGGAATGCAGATTACATTTTGCCATTGGCCTGTGAGGGCTTCAGCAAATTCGATTTCATCTTCAGCATAAGACCGAAGATATTTTTCGACCGACATATTTCTTCTTAACTTGCTTGGATTGCTGGATTCACAACAGCTTTTTTTCGAAACACTAGCTTATTGAAGTCTTCAAGTATGACATATAGGCAGGGAGTCAATAGCAATGTAATCACTGTCGCGAACAATATACCAAAGGCCAATGAAGCAGCCATAGGAATCAGGTATCTTGCTTGCAGGCTTGTTTCCATTATGATCGGAAGTAAGCCAGTGAAAGTTGTTAATGAAGTTAACAGAATGGCCCTGAATCGAGCTGATCCAGCTTGAATAACTGCATCATATAAGGCCATTTTTGATTTCGCATTATTAATAAAATCTAAGAGAATGATACTGTCATTAACGACAACACCAGACAAAGCAATAATGCCTAGCATTGACAGAAAGTTTAACGGCATATCAATAATCATGTGACCGATAATTGCTCCAACGACGCCAAAAGGTATCACACTCATGATGATTATAGGCTGCATATAGGAACGCAATGGAATAGCAAGTAGTGCATATATACCAAATAAAGCGAACAACAGGCCTCTAATCATATCTGTCATCAGATCTTCAGTGGCAGATATGCCTCCATCAGTTGTTAAACTGAGGCTAGGATAACGCTGAAAAAGTTGGGGGAAGAAGTTATCTTCTAGATCTTGAACCACTTGTGCAGGTTCAACTAAACTTGCAATAATATCTGCAGTGACGGCTACTGAGCGTTCGCCATCGATCCGGCTAATTGTTGCGTAGCCCTGATCCATATTGTAGTCAGCGACCGAAGAAAAAGGTATCACGTCTCCCTGATTGGAACGAATATACATATTCTCAAGATCGCTTATACCAATGCGATTTTCTTCCGGGTAGCGAACCATAACTCTTAACTCGTCATCACCGCGTTGTATGCGTTGAGCCTGAGCACCATAAAAGGCACTCCGAACCTGGGAAGAAATATCATTTAAAGTCAGACCCATAACTTCGGCCTGAGGTTTAATCTCTAGACGTAATTCGTCCTTACTGCTAACAGCGCCATTAGTGATATTTACCAGGCCGGTGTATGTGTATAAATGACTTTCCAGCTCAAGGGCGGCAGCAGTGAGTTGTTCTGGGTTAGCACTGACAAGCTGGTAGGATATTGCATCGCCGCCAATAGTATCTGAGGTTTGGATGTCAATGGTTTTCAATCCAGGCATATTGCCAATGTAATCCAGCATG
The DNA here is from genome assembly GCA_029246545.1 of Gammaproteobacteria bacterium. Lineage (GTDB taxonomy): Bacteria > Pseudomonadota > Gammaproteobacteria > Pseudomonadales > Pseudohongiellaceae > UBA5109. Next base: position 65,587 of record JAQWMX010000021.1, on the reverse strand, counting down.
AATTCAGAAATCTGCTCTGGGCTAACCTGACTGGCGACATCTTTATCAAACTCCATGAAAGCCAAACCAGAGCCAGCACCAGTTCCAACAATCAGCAGATGGTCAACAACCTTAGTAGATATAGTTTCGGTTTCGCTGTCTATAAATTCAATATTGCCGTTCAATGCCAAGGCTGCTGCTTCAAGTTTATCCATCACATCACGTGACTGTTGTTCAGGACTACCTTCAACCATAGTGACATTGACTTGGAAAAAGTCACTGGGTATTTCTGGTAAGAAAACTACTCTAATGAATCCACCACCGACCAATCCTCCAGCGAGAATTAGCATGCCGATAAAAGAGGCGAGAGTAGAATAACGATTTTTAATGCAGGTTCTTAAAAAGGGTTGATAGTAGCGAGTGACAAACCAATGCAGCCCTTCATTACATCTGGTCTGTAATTTATCGAAGATGCCCTTCTTGTTTGGTTTGCCAAAATGCACCAGGTGAGAAGGTAAAATCAGTTTAGATTCTACCAACGAAAAGATCAGGCAAAGGATTACCACTCCACCAATTGCTTCTGTAAAAGGAGCAATAATCCCAGTGATCATCATCAAAGGCAAAAAAGCTACGATTGTGGTTAAAACACCGAATGTTGCTGGCTTGGCGACACGTAAAGCACCATGAACTACACTGTCTGTGCTGTGTCCGTATTTGGTAATACTGTGGTGCGCACTTTCACCAATAATAATGGCATCATCAACCACGATCCCGAGAACCATGATAAAACCAAACAGGCTCATCAGGTTGATATCGATGCCTAACGTTGGCATGAAGGCGAAAGCACCTAAGAAGCAGACAGGAATACCGACAATAACCCAGAATGCCAGTTTAATTTCAAGAAAAAATGCAAGTAGAAGGAAGACCAGAAAGGCCCCAATCAGCATATTTTCGGTCATCATATTTAATCGGTCTTCCAGGTAGAAAGAAGTATCTGCCCATACATCTAAATTTATACCTGCAGGTAAACTGGCACGCCTTTCTTCAATAAAGTTGCGTACAGATTCGGTGACTTGTAAAACATTTTGATCTTCACTTATTTGTATAGTTAGCTCAATGGCTGGTTTGCCATCAAAGCGGCTGTAATTTTCAGAATCTTCAAAGCCGTCTATGACACTGGCTATGTCACCAACCGTCAGAATGCTGCCATCGCTGGTTGTCAGTAAGACAATTTGAGAAAAGTCTTGGTAGTCATAAGCTTGTGCATTGGTTCTAACCAGAATTTCACCACCAGCTGTCTCTAAAGAGCCAGCTGGCAAATCTAGAGAGGAAAAACTAATTCTCTGGGCAATATCATCAAGGGTTAAGCCGTATTTGAGTAGGGTATCTTCAGAGACTTCAATAGTGATTTCATAGTTTCTGATACCACTGAAACCAACGGAATTAACATCATCTAGGTCTAACACTTCGTTCCGAATTGATTGAGCCAGCTCTTTATGGGTGACCGGATCCATATCACCATAAATGGCAAGTCGAATCGCATCATTACGAAAGATACTGCGGGAAACTCTGGCTGGTTCAGCCTGGACTGGAAAAGTTTGAATGGAGTCTACATTGTTTTTGACTTCGTTTAGGACTTCATTCATGTCATAGGAGTCGTCGATTTCTAGTAAAACCGTGCCACTACCTTCATTTGCTGTGGAGCGGATGATGTCAATACCATCAACATTTCCCATAGCGCTTTCAATTTGTAACAAAATGCCGTTCTCGACGTCAGCCGGGGCGGCGCCGGGGTAAACCATACTCACCTGTATGAAATTAACGTCTATCTCGGGATTTGCCCGTTTTGACATAGTGATAACAGAGAAAATTCCGGCAACGATAATAATTAACATCATCAAATTTGCTGCTACATGGTTGTGAGCAAACCAGGAAATTAGACCATTTTGTTTTTCAAGTTGCCCCATTTGATTTGCTCCTTTATTAATTCAGAATATTTAAAGGGTTATTCTGAACCTGGGTTTCAACCAAGGTGCCATTTAAGGGGTTTTCCATACGCGTAAGGACAACCCTGTCCCCAGCTTCTAGACCGCCTCTGATATAGATTTCGTCGCCGTTACTGGTAACAACTTCGACTGTCCGGACATACAAACGATTTTCTTGGTCTGCCACCCAAACTAAATCATTGGCTTGTATGGCAAAACGGGGAAGTACTATTACATCTTCTAATAATTGACCCTGAATATCAGCATTAACATAAGTACCAATGAGTAAAGGCTCTTGGTGTAAATTGTCATAAAGATTGTAGGGGTCGCTTACCTGTACCACACTAAATAAAACTCTAGTCCGTGTATCAAGAACTCCTTCAGTGCGAGATAGTCTGCCATTCCAATGAAATTCCTGGTCTCCAAGCATGCTGCTTAATTCAACCTCCAAGCTTGTGGCTAAAGAATCATCATGATCGCCAGCTCGATTGACAGAAGAGGGTAGGTTTAGATACTGGATTTTGTTTTCAGGTATAGGCAGTCTGACTTCGGCATAGTCGATAGCAAAAATGTCGGCGATGGCTGAACCAGCGCTAACAAATTGACCAATGTCAGTGCTTTTTGCGGACACTAAACCATCATAAGGTGCCACTATCATTGTTTTAGCTAAATCAGCTTTAGACTTTTCCAGATCAGCTTCAGCTGATACCAATCTTGCTTCAGCTTCTTCAAGTTGGGGTTGACGTAGATACAGGTCTTTAGCTCGAATTTGATCTTGTTGTTGTTCTGACATTCTGTACCATTCACGTTGTGCTACATATACCTGCCCACGTTCTTGTTCAAGCAGACTGTTAGCAGTAGCTACAGATGCTGCATCCCTACTAACAGCTGCTCGATAGTTTTGATCATCTAGTTTTAACAAAACATCCCCGTTTCGAAAAAAACCACCTGCGACAAATGCAGGAGAGACTTCAATAACACGGCCAGACACTTCAGAAACAAAGTTGGTGCGCGTACGAGGTTCTACGGTGCCTTGAGAGGAAACAGTAATATATGCGTCTTCAACTTGCGGCTGCATTACTTCAACTAAAATGCTTGCTTCAGTTAATTCTTCTTGTGCCGGCTGTTCGCGATTAGAAACAAGCGCCACTGTAACCCCAATAGAACCGATTATAATGAAGATAGGTAAAAGTATTCTCAGAAGCATATTGATTTAGTCGTCCATAAAGAAAAAAGTTTGCTTAAGCTTTGCATATTGTATGCCAACAACAGCGGCGCTGAAAATAAAGAGACCAAAATGCTCGCGGCTTTTTACCCACAAGATATAACTGCAGTTTTTTAATTACACATCATTTCTTAGTGCAAAGTAGGCCTTAGCGGTAGTTTTTGAATTATATCGGCTTCAATATCTAATAATCCATCAAGTCTAGGAATTATCTTTTTTGAATCACAATGTTGGTCTGCAAGTGATAGAAACAGCAAATAGTGTTTATGTTCAGACTCAGCAATTGAAGTATAGAATGTCTTTAAACTCCCGTTTGGTAAGGCTTCAGCTATCATTCCGAAGCGTTCTGCTCCACGCGCTTCAACAATGCTGGCAATTAATAATCTATCTAGTAGATAGGCCTCAGTACCCTTGCCCATGGCTTTATGTAACTGATTAACGTAGGCGTCTTTGTGGTCTGCGCCAGATTGTAAGCCTTTGTTAATTAGCAAAGCCATCACATCACGAAAGTGACTCAATTCTTCGATTGCCAGATCTAACATGGCTTTAACTAGAATAGGTTTATCGGGGTAATGAGAGATCATAGAGATAGCCATACCAGAAGCTTTTTTCTCACAACTGGCATGGTCAACCAAAAATTGGTCGAAATTGCCGATTACTGCATCCAACCAGGCTTTAGAGCTACTGTATTTTAGCTTGAAGTCCATGAATTCTTAGTTTGCTTGAGGTTGCGACGAGTCTGCTAGGTTCGAGAAATCTTGCAGTAGTGCTTTCCAGCTTTTGCGCTGGGCTCGCAGGCGGGTTTTTAGTTCGTTATAACTTTGTTGAATGTGAGCTGCATCTATCTCATGAATTTTATCTTGAAGGTTCTTTGAATTTTTTTCATACCATTGCTGCTTGAGATCCGCCCAATGATTCAAGGTTTGCAAAAGGGTTTGATATTCTGACTCAAGTCGATTGCGCAGAAATGCTGGGTCTATTACTTTTTCACAGTTGACCAAGGCGCTCTGGTATTGCACTTCCACTCGTGTAAGTTCCTGACGCCAACTAGAGCAGGCTCGTAAATTAGAGGTCAACTTTACCCAAGAGCAGGCTTTTATAAACCATTTAGTTGGATCATAGTGATACCACTTTATGCCGTTTCGGTAATCCCAGGCGAAGGCATGATGATAATTGTGGTAACCCTCACCATAAGTTAATAGCGCTATAAAGCTGTTATCACGGGCTGTCTGATTAGGGTCGTATTGGCGTGAACCCCACATATGTGCGGCAGAATTTATTAAATAAGTGAAATGCTGGCTTAAAACCAACCGTAGGAATCCAAGTAATAACAAAGCTCCCCAAATATCACCGTTTATATAACCCAGTAATAAAGGTAGGCCTAGATTCATCAGCAATGTTAAAGGTAGATAATATGTTTTTTGCCAAACTAAAACAGGTTCGTTAAATAAGTCATCTACATTTGTTAAGTCATCTTTGACGCTTTCGTATTCACGGATCATCCAGCCAAAATGAGAATACCAAAAACCAAGTTTGACTGAATAAGGGTCTTTTTCATTATCATCTACATGCAAATGGTGACGGCGATGATCGGAAGCCCAGACTATGCAGTGATTTTGTAAAGCGCAGGCGCCCCCAAGAGCAAAAATCACTTTAAGTACAGGGTGGGCTTGATAAGCTTTGTGTGACCAGAGGCGGTGGTAACCAGCTGTGATCGACATTTCACAGAATGTCATAAGAATAATGAACCACAGCCATTCAAATAAACCATAGCCATAAGTAAAGCCATACCAAGGCACTACAGTGAAGGCGATGAGGATAGGCAGGCCAAGAACCAATAGATTTAACCAGATTATGGGTGGTTTTTTGGATGTGAGCTGCATACTTACCTTAAAGTCGTGGTTTAATTCTAATAAGAGATTATTAACCAAATATTACTCAAGTGTAAAACCCGGTTTAATTGAGTCAAAATGTAAAGAGGACCTATGCAAGACGAATTAATAGAACTCCAAAGTAAACTTGCCTTTCAAGAACAAACCTTGGCTGAATTAAACGATGCCTTGGTCAGCCAGCAGCAGCAAATAGACCGCTTGCAAGCACAAATTAAGCTGTATGAGGACAGGCTCAATGAAGTTGAAGCGCCGCTAATGGCAGGGTCGGAGCAAGACGAAAAGCCGCCACATTACTAAGCCCTTCTATTAGACTGAGCCTTTAAACTAAATAAGCTTTGCTTATTTAATAGAGCTGACGTCTTCAGCCTGTAAACCCTTATCCCCAGTGGTGACTGCAAACTCTACTTTGTCACCTTGTTGCAAAATACGATGGCCTTTGCCTATGATAGATCGAAAATGAACAAAGATATCTTCGCCACTTTCGCGCGTGACAAATCCATAGCCTTTACTGGCACTAAACCATTTCACTGAGCCAACTTCTTTTGGCCCAAGATTTTTTTTAGATTTCCGGCTGCGTTTTTGTTTTTTTGCTGAAGGTTCAGAGCGAGGACGAATTATCCAAAAAGTTGTTAAGCAACCACTAATGAGGGCGATACAGAAAAAGGCAATTAGTGGTGGGAAAAAGCTGCCAAGATCAACAAGGTATGCAAGTAAACTGAGTATTACGGCAACAATGAAAGAAGCAATAAAAATTTTAATATTCATGATAGAAAGTTGTCTCTGTTTGTAGACTAAAGAAATTGTTATCAAAATTATTTCAGTGCGAAAAAAAGTAAAATAAAGTAATGAAAAAGCGCTCTGAAATAGCGCAGGGATAATAACATTAATCATTGATCGGGTTAAAGTTTCATAGTGCCTATATGGTAGAATCCCCCGAAATACCTACACTTTGGCTTTTTAAGACCAGAATTGGGTATAACAGACTAAGTTATGCTTAAAGTAGCAATCGGAGAGTGCGCCAGATGCCAAAAGCCAGTGAATTAAAAAGAGGGATGGTCATAGAAATAAACGGCATTCCGCACGCTGTTAAGCTTTTGGAAGCAAAGAGCCCATCTTCTCGTGGTGCATCTACCCTATACAAGGTGCGCTTCACAAACTTATTAACTAGACAAAAACTTGATGAGTCGTATAAAGGCGATGACATGTTGCAAGAAGCAGATTGCGTCAGAGTCCCAATACAGTTTTCATATCAAGATGGCGATAATACTGTCTTCATGAATTCAGAAGATTATTCACAGTACGAAGTAAGTGCGACTGAATTGGAAGATCAACTTGGCTATATCACAGACACTACTGAAGGCATGATTGCTCTGCTTATGGATGACAAATTACTCAGTGTTGAATTGCCACAATCAGTGAACATGGAAATTATTGAAACTCCGCCAGCCATAAAAGGAGCATCTGCATCAGCCAGAACCAAACCGGCAACACTAACCACGGGTCTAGAAGTTCAAGTGCCGGAGTATTTGGAGCAAGGTGAGCTTATAAAAATAAACACTCAGACTGGCAAATTCATGTCCCGCGCCTGAGCTTAGCTATTGCGCTCACTAATACTTCGTTACCAGCATAATTTAATTCAGTTACTTACTGGTCGTGTAAGCGCCTTCATTAAATTATGCTGGCGCCTCGTCTTAGCTTTGCTCATAACGCTAAGGTGGTCTATAAATAAAAGTTAATTTAGCTGCTTATTGATAATGTGAGCGCTTTTTTAAAGGCTCTGAATTTTTACCAGCTGCTCTTTCAGTTGCTTCAGTGAGCTTTCAGCTTTTGCTAGTTTTTCTTTTTCTTTATTGACGACATCGACAGGCGCATTCGCTACAAACTTTTCATTCCCAAGTTTGCCAGAGAGTTTCTTAATCTCAATGTCCAACTTGCCTATTTCCTTATTCAATCGCTCTATTTCAGCATCTAAATCTATTAATCCAGCCATAGGAACAAGTACTTCCATATCACCAACTAACTGTGTAGATGCCAGAGGCGCATCTTCTGGTTTGTCTAACCAGTTAATCGATTCAAGCTTGGCTAGTTTACTTAAAAACTGAGTGTTTGATTTTAAATAGTTAAGATCTGAGTTGCTTCCTTTGCTTAACATCACAGGGATGGCTTTGGCTGGCGATATATTCATTTCACCGCGGATGTTTCTGATGGCAACAATAACGGCCTTAACCCATTCAATTTCAGCATCAACGCCGGCATCTATCAATGAACTGTCTTGAGCCGGATAAGGCTGCAACATAATAGATTCACCTTCAATATTGAGCATAGGCGCTACTTTTTGCCAAATTTCTTCAGTAATAAAAGGTAGGAAAGGGTGGGCTAGACGCAGGCTCTGTTCAAGTATATTTAATAAGGTATAACGTGTGGCATTCTTCTGTGCTTCTGAGGCAGAAGAGTCATCCCAAAGCACAGGTTTCGATAATTCTAGATACCAATCACAGTATTCATTCCAAAAGAAATCATAAATAGCCTGACTAACTAGATCGAAGCGGTAAGTTTCCATACCTTGTTCGACCTTATCTAAGGTCTTTTGAAAGCAAGACTGTATCCATAAATCGGCTTGAGAATAATCTTCAAGCTTTTCAGGTTTAGTTGGAATCTGCTCTTCGGTATTCATGAAGACGTAACGTGATGCATTCCATATTTTGTTGCAGAAATTACGGAAGCCTTCCATGCGCCCCATATCAAAATTAATATCACGGCCAGTACTGGCTAAAGAATAAAAGGTATAACGTAATGCGTCAGTACCATGCGCAGCAATTCCTTCAGGAAAGTTTTTACTTGTGGCTTTTTCAATTTTTTTTGCCAGTTTTGGCTGCATCATGCTATCGGTTTGTTTGGCTAACAAAGAATCGAGTTCGATGCCGTCAATCAAATCGATCGGGTCAAGTACATTACCCTTTGACTTAGACATTTTCTGGCCTTCGCTGTCGCGAATTAGCCCTGTGATATAAACTTTACGGAATGGAATCTGGCCGGTGAACTTTAGGGTCATCATAATCATGCGAGCAACCCAGAAGAAAATTATATCGAAACCGGTTACCAACACATCAGTAGGGTGGAATGTTTTAAAATCTTCTGTGTCTTCGGGCCACCCTAGAGTTGAGAAAGTCCATAAGGCAGAAGAGAACCAGGTATCTAATACATCAGCATCTTGTGTTAATTCAAGTGTGTCATCTAATTTATATTTTTTACGTACAGCTGCTTCATTTTGGCTGACATAGATGTTGCCATCGTTGTCATACCAAGCAGGAATGCGATGCCCCCACCATAGTTGACGACTAATACACCAGTCTTGAATGTCTCTCATCCAAGAGAAATAAGTGTTTTCCCAATTCTTAGGCACGAATTCAATATCGCCATTCTCGACGGCAGCAATAGCAGGCTTAGCTAGCTCTTCAATAGCAACATACCACTGGTTCGTCAGATACGGTTCTATTACTACACCACTGCGGTCGCCTCTGGGCACTTTTAATTTATGCGGTTCTATTTTCTCTAATAAACCAGCAGCTTCTATATCTTTAATTATTTGTTTACGTGCATCAAAACGATCCATGCCCTGATAAGCACTAGGAGTATTTTCATTAAGAGCTGCTTCATCAGTAAGGATGTTGATCAAGGGTAAGTCGTGGCGTTTGCCCACTTCGTAATCGTTATAGTCATGTGCTGGTGTGATCTTTACACAGCCTGTACCAAATTCAGGGTCGACATAATCGTCAGCTATGATTGGAATTTTACGATCACATAATGGCAGTTCAACAAACTTACCAATTAAATTTATATAGCGCTCATCTTCAGGGTGCACAGCCAACGCTGAATCACCCAACATGGTTTCAGGTCGTGTTGTTGCAATAACGATATGCTCTTTACCGTCGGCTGTTAAAGCACTATCGGCTAAAGGGTAACGAAAATACCAAAAGGAGCCATCTTCTTCTTCATTGATAACTTCGAGGTCAGAAATAGCAGTGTGTAGTTTTGGGTCCCAGTTTACTAAGCGATTACCACGGTAAATTAACCCTTCGTCATAGAGTCGAATAAAGACTTCTTCTACAGCGGCAGAAAGGCCGTCATCCATAGTAAAACGTTGTCGACTCCAATCCGCAGATACGCCAAGTCGACGCATTTGTTGGGTAATGGTATTACCTGACTGCTCTTTCCATTCCCACACTTTATCGACAAATTTTTCACGACCAAGATCATGTTTGGTTTGCTCTTTAGCTTGTAACTGTCTTTCAACAACCATCTGAGTAGCAATGCCGGCATGGTCAGTCCCAACTTGCCATAAAGTATTTTTGCCTTGCATACGTTGATAACGCGTCAAGGAATCCATAATGGATTGCTGAAAACCATGCCCCATATGCAGACTACCGGTGACATTCGGCGGCGGAATCATGATGCAATAAGCATCACCTTGGCCAGAAGGCGTGAAATAGCCACGCTCTTCCCAGGTTTTATACCAAGAGGCTTCAATTTGTTTGGGTTGGTAGGTCTTATCCATTACTGCATACAGCTTGTAAGAAAGCCGTATATTATAGCGGGTTGCTGATGACAGCCCAAGCGTGAATATTCTTTGTGGCAACTTAGATCTAAAATTAGACTGATTGAGAGAAAAAGCAGAAGCTCTCAGTGAGTTATTAGTTAGGGCCTTAAGGTTTATAAACAAATTTCTAATTTTGTAAAAAAGAATTAGATGAATTGAAAATTAACAGTCTAAGTTAAAGAAAAAATCAGACTGGCTTAGTAGAAAAAAGGGTTTTATACTTCGCACACATTTAGAATCCACATTAATAATTAAAAACAGAGGAGCCGTGTAGGCAATGCAGGCAAACCACACAAACAAGAAGAAAATTGGGTTGGGGATCATAATGGTTTCTTTGGTATGGCTGATGCAGCCATTAGCACATGCACAATCAGATTCGGAACTTATCGACGCTGTTCGTACTTGCCAAAATGTTGAAGGACTATCTGGCCGACTTGCCTGTTATGATCAAGTCCTACCGCCAGGAACTGCATCAATTGGAAACATTTCTCCGGTGGTTGAAAACAATGTATCAACCAGAACAAGCACTGCTCCTGCCTCTCGTGAAGCCGAACTCGAAGCGGAAGTCGCTGATCTTGAGCAGCAGTTAATGGTTGAGACTTCAGATATATTACCAACGGCTCAAATTGTCGAGGTACAGAGACCCAGTGTGCGCACCTCCCGCTTAATTGCCGCAGACGGTCGAGTCTTTGTAGAGTCAAATTCAACTACCATAGTCCGCTGGCCAGACACGCCTTTCAATATTGAAGTCAACACGGGACGCACTGGAACCATAACTCTTAGGGCTCTTGATGTTGATCGGGATCGCGGTCAGGGTCGGGGCATTCGAGTGGCGCTAGAGCGATAGGTTGAGTTCTTTCTCCTAACTAGAAAGAACAGTAGAAAGAACAGTAGAAAGAAACAGCAGGAATAAATAAAGACTTAAACTTAACTGGTTAAATCTTCAGTCAAAGAGGCAACGGTTTCTGCTTGCAGCTTAATTCCTTCAACAGGCAAATTTAGATGGTCGCAACCCGCGATCAAAGACTGAGTTTGCTTCAAGGATTTAATCATCTCTTCGCTTAATTCAAATCGCATGAAATGCACGCTAGAAGTTTTTTCGTCGTTTTCGCGCTCTAAATCTTCATCAGCGATGGCGTAAACTTTTTCAAAATCTTCAACTTGAATCCAAACTTGATCCTCTACGCCAATAAGTTTGCTGAGTTCAACTTTTCTAAGTTCAACATCATCATACTCAAGCATAAATGTAGCTTTAAGGTTGCTGCCATTGGGAATTAATGGGTTGTAGGCATCTAATTCATCTTGAATGCCTGCGGCTTCAAAGACTTTTTCGATACGCAGCATTTCTTGAATTTGGTAGCGAATTGTCATTTCGTCTTCGAAATATAATCGCGCATATTTGGTTAAGCTAACATGGCGATGTTTTTTATGGTCGATAACTTGGGTTTTAAAATCTTGTCGTCGAGAAGAATATTCTTCAAGTGATAATAAGTCGTTTCGAGTAAGTGTCATTGTTTGTCCTTGTTAATTTGTTCTTTAGTAAATACTTATAACGAATAAGCCATTCGTAATAATGTAATTGGATGTTCGGGCTTATCTACCGTTTCTGATAAATTAGCAATATGACTGGCCGCCATAGGGCAGTCAGAAATGAAATGATCAGGATTTTTTGCATCGACTTTTTTAACAACAGGGCGAGCGATTTTCACGGCATGTTTATGTGATTCGACTTTCACAGCATAAGTGCCGTCATGGCCTGAGCAGCGTTCTTCTGCATTAATCGTTGTTCCGGGAACCATATTTAAAATGTCACGAGCCTTGATGCCAATGTTTTGCACACGCAGGTGGCAGGCAACCTGATAAGAGACATCACCTAGTTCAGTATTAAAATCTGTTTTGAATGCGCCTTCTTTATGCCGTAGGAACAAATATTCAAAGGGATCGAAAAAAGCTTTTTGAACTTTGATTACATCTTCGTCATCTGGGAACAATAATGGCAGTTCCTGCTTATACATTAATACGCAGGAAGGAACGGGTGCTATCAGGTCATAACCTTCATCGACTAATTTGGCCAGAACCGGGATATTGGCTTCTTTTGCTTTAGCGACAGAATCAAGGTCGCCAAGCTCTAGCTTAGGCATGCCACAGCACTGCTCTTTAGGGACTAATTCAATTTGTATATCGTTATGTTGAAAAACTTTATAAAAGTCTTCGCCAAGCTCAGGACTATTGTAATTCCCGTAGCAGGTGGCATAGAGCGCTACTTTGCCGGTGGTTCTTCCAAGCGCTTTACTTGTTATTGATTGCCCTAAATTCTTAACGCGTTTACGCAAAGTTTTAGAGTAATATTTAGGTACAGGCGCTTCATGGTGAACACCTGCAGTTTTTTCTAATACTTTGCGAAAAGTTTTATTAGCATTGAAAGCATTAACAGTGACATCGACTAATGGAATCGTAGCCATCTTGCCAACACCATCAGTATTGGAAAGCATTTTATTTCTGAAAGATGTGCCTTCTTTTTTAAATTCTACTGCCTTAGCGCGAAGCATTAAATGTGGGAAATCGACATTCCATTCGTGTGGTGGAACATAGGGACATTTAGCCATGTAGCACATGTCACACAAATAGCATTGATCAACAACTTTTTTATAATCAGCTTTATCAACGCCATCGACTTCAAATGTGTCCGATTCATCAACCAAATCAAAAAGGGTGGGGAAAGCATTACATAAACTTACACAGCGTCGACAACCATGGCAGATATCAAAGACACGTTCGAGCTCTTGGTTGAGATTATCAGCGTCCCAAAAGCTTTCAGACGTCCAATCAATAGAGTGTCGAGTTGGTGCTTCAAGACTGCCTTCTTTGGTAATGATGGAGTCGCTCATCTGCAAGACCTAGAGAAAATATTTGAATGAAAGCTAGAGAATAATTAGATACCGAATGTTGAGAGCCGACTGGCTCCCAACACACAGCAACTTTCATTAATCGTCCAAATTGTCTAAAGCTTTTTGAAAACGATTAGCGTGACTTCTTTCAGCTTTAGCTAAAGTTTCAAACCAGTCAGCGATCTCATCATGACCTTCATCACGAGCAGATTTTGCCATACCAGGATACATGTCAGTGTATTCATGTGTTTCGCCAGCAATGGCTGCTTTGAGGTTGTCAGAAGTGCCACCAATTGGAAGCCCAGTGGCTGGATCGCCAACTTCTTCTAAATACTCTAAATGACCGTGCGCGTGGCCAGTTTCACCTTCAGCTGTTGAACGAAAAACTACTGCAACATCATTATAGCCTTCAACATCAGCTTTAGAGGCGAAATAGAGATAGCGACGATTAGCCTGAGACTCGCCTGCGAATGCGTCTTTCAAGTTTTGTTCTGTTTTACTTCCTTTAAGTGACATAGTGTTGTCCTCTTTAGTTATTGAAAGTTGTTATTGAAAATTTAGAGTCAATTTTCTTTAAGACTTTGGTGTTTTAGTCTGCACTTGAGTTAATGGCAATATCCATAAACTTGATTGATTATGCATGATGAGTTTATTATCTGTCCAATAGATAAAATTATTAATTTTAATCGATTTTAACGATGATAAATCCTCCAACATTAAAGCAATTAAAATATTTTTGCACCGTGGCTGACCTTAAGCATTTCAGTCAAGCTGCGAAGGCTTGTTTCGTTTCACAATCAACGCTAAGCGCGGGTATTAGCGAACTCGAACAAAGCTTGGGCGTTAATTTAATAGACCGCAGTAAAAAGCAAGTTAGCCTTACCGCAATAGGCCGGGAAGTCAGAGCAAGAGCTGTCTCTATACTGACTGAAACAGATGATTTAATGTCTGTGGCTGAATCTGCGCATGAGCCTTTTACAACTGAAATGCGCCTAGGTGTTATACCAACAATTGCGCCTTTTTTATTGCCTAAAATTTTAAAAGCACTGCGTAAGCGTTATCCAAAATTCAAGCTTTATATACGCGAAGATCAAAGTGGTAATTTGCTCAGTGATTTAAACGCAGGTGAGTTAGACATTTTACTTTTAGCACTACCATACCCAGCGGAAGGCGTTACGAATCAGCATCTATTTTATGATGAGCTAGTGCTCGCATGTAATAAAGGCAGTGAATTTTCAAGTGCTAAAAAATTAACCACTCATGAATTGAAGGATACAGATTTATTATTGTTAGAGGAGGGACATTGTCTGCGTGACCATGTCTTAGAAGCCTGTAAATTAAAGAACAGCGATATTAATGTTCCTTATTATGCGACGAGCTTAAATACGGTCATTCAAATGGTGGCGAACGATATTGGCATTAGTATTCTGCCCAAAATGGCGGTGGATGCGAAAATATTAAGAGGCACTACAGTTGAAACACATGCTTTCATTGATAAAAAAGTGCGTCGGTCAATTGGCCTGATGTGGCGTAGTCGTTCACCGAGGCAAGCAGAGTTTTCCCAAGTAGGTGAATTAATTAGTGAATGCATGGATATAGATAAGAAAAAGAATGCTGGTTAGCTGTAATAATATATTTTTAGAAGGTCTATATTCGGCTAAAAGCAAATATAAACTAAAGGGAATTTAGCGCACTCGAAAATGCGCCAGTGTAAAAAAGGAGATATTGGCTTCTATTCAAGTCATGTTGACTCATCCTCATAGAGGGTAATAAGATGAGACAGGTCGGCATTAAGGTCGAGAGAGGGTTGCTCGTAGAGTGCAACGACTCGCTCTAACATGGGCGCATTGACTTTAAACTGTTCAGCAATTGACTTTGCAAACCCTACGTCTTTTTTCATTAGTGCTATAGCACCCAGTACTGGCTCAAACTTGTGCTCGGCCATGCGCGGCCCAAAGATTTGAAGAGGCGTTGAGTCAGCAAACCCACCCTTTAGTGCATCGGCAAATTTTGAAACTTCGATACCGGTCTTCCGAGCAAGAGCAATTGTCTCAGCCATAACCAGCATATTGCTTGCGACAATCATTTGGTTACAGATTTTTGTGAGTTGGCCACTGCCCGCTAGTCCCATATGAGATATGCGCGATGAAACAGCCTGCAGGAGGGGCTCCAGCTTGTTGAGTGCCACTGTTTCCCCGCCCGCAAAGATGATCAATGTGCCGTTAGTGGCGGCTGGGACACCGCCTGATACTGGTGCATCCACCCACATCGTCCCATTGCTGTTGGCTTTTTTAGCGAATTTGACAGCTGCATCGGGCGAGCCTGTTGAGAAATCAGCGATCACCTTGCCTTTCAGGTCTTGTGTAGAGAACAAACCTTCGGGTCCAAAGGCGACGGCCTCGACTGAGATGTCTGAAGTGAGGCAAAGGCCTATCAGATCGGATCGTTCCATGACTTCCGCAGGGGAACTGGCTGGATAGGCGCCTTCTTTTTCTAGTGCATCGAGCTTGTCGCGACTTCGATTCCACGCGGTGACTGAGTGACCGCTGGAAAGCAGTCTCCTGGCCATAGGTAAACCCATGTGCCCCAGACCAATAAAGCCAAGTCTCAAGACTTTTCTCCCTTTAGGTTAATTCCAAATCTGTCGTAGTTGAGTAGACCTTTTATATTATTAAGCTTCATGAGTTTCTAGTTCATAGCCAGCATCTTTGTATTGTTTCCAATGTAAACGGCCCTGAGCTTTGCTCTCATCATCTGCAGCAATGATTTCGACAATACGTGAAAAGCTTGCATGAAAATCTGGAATATCCTGACTTAAATTAATCAACACATCAGACTTTTCTAGAAACTTGTCGGCATAGCCAATCACTATACTGACCTCTTCATCTGTCTCGGTGTCGATAAGGCAATGAGGCAGGAAACTTTCTGGTCGATAACTCCAGAGCAGATCATCTAAATACTGCGCTTGCTCTTGGGTGTCGGTATGGATATAAGCTTTCAATTTTTGTGACAGAATTTTTTCACAAAGGCGACAGGCAAAAACATATTGCTCACTGCTTTGACCATTCTTCAGTAAATAAAAGTTAACTTTGGGCATATTTATAATCTGGGACCTTACGCGTTTAGCAAATATTCCATTAACAAGGGCACAGGTCTACCAGTAGCTCCTTTTTGTTGGCCTGAATTCCAGGCAGTGCCTGCTATATCCAAATGCGCCCATTTATATTCTTTAGTAAAGCGGGCGAGGAAACAGCCAGCGGTTATTGTGCCTGCTCGTGGGCCACCAATATTGGCTATATCTGCAAAGTTACTGTCGATAAGTTTTTGATACTCATCCCATAAGGGTAGACGCCAAGCTGGGTCTAGTGAGTCCATGCCGCATTGATAAAGTTTATCGGCTAGTTCGTCATCGTTACTTAATAGTCCAGTCACAACATTGCCGAAAGTGGCAACACAAGCGCCGGTTAAGGTTGCAATATCGACAACTGTTTTGGGATTAAATCGTTTTGCGTAAGTTAGCGCGTCACATAAAACTAAGCGGCCTTCAGCGTCCGTATTCAACACTTCAATGGTTTGGCCAGACATACTGGTAACCACATCGCCTGGTTTAGTAGCTCTGCCACTAGGCATATTTTCAGCACTAGCAATAATGGCAACCACATTGATTTTTGGTTTTAGTTCACACAAGGCATGCATAGTGCCCATCACACTGGCAGCACCACACATATCATATTTCATTTCGTCCATGGCACTACCGGGTTTTAGGCTGATGCCGCCCGTGTCAAAGGTAATGCCTTTTCCGACGATGACATTGGGTTTGGTGTTTGCACTGCTGCCCTTATATTCCATAACGATCAAGACAGAAGGCTGGTCACTACCATGGCCAACTGAAAGCAGTGAGTGCATACCCAAGCGTTTCATTTGTGCTTCTGACAAAACTTTGGTTTTTAATAGCTTATTCTTTTTAGCCAGAGCCAGTGCATGGTCGCCTAAATAAGTGGGCGTACAAATATTAGCAGGCAGGTTGCCAAGATTACGGGCTGTATTCATGCCGATACCGACAGCAGCTCCGGCATCTAATCCTTTTTTAGTCTGAGAACGTTCACTAGTAGAACAAGCTACCGCTAGGCGTTTAATAATTTGTGCAGGTTTAGCCTTAGAGACAGTTTCTTTGTAGCGATATTCTGCGTGGGTGAATACCTTTGCTACCTGATTAGCTTTTCGCTCCATGCTAGCTTTATCCATAGGTAAAGTGGCTAACCCTAGTACAGCATCTTCAAGAGAATAACGGTTAAGCTGCATGACAGATAAACGCAGGATTTCAGTAAATTTCTTCAGACTAAAATCACTTTTTTTACCGCAACCAAGTAAGAGAACACGCTTGGCTTTAATACCAGCGACATTTTGCATAAGTACCGCTTGCATAGCCTTACCGCTTATATCGCCAGCCTTTAGTAATTTTGAAATAGCTTTGCCTGAAGCTTTATCTACGGCGGCCGTTTCTTCTGGCATGTTGCCATTAAGATAAACCCCAAGAATTAGGCAGGATGTTGGCGTATTGGAGAGTGCGGTGGTCTTAGTTGAAAATTGCATGGTATTCCTTCTTGTTTTTAATAGGGCTTATTTAATTTTCTAGAGTTGAGCTCAATCTAGCGATAAAGGTAGAGATTTGTTGATTAAAAATCTACTTGTAAAGCTGAAAAACTGAAAAGTAGCTGTCTTACACTGTATACACTAGAATTCAATCATGATTATTGCACGATATCTGGCAAAACAAATACTACAGCTGACAGTGGCATTGACTTTTGTCTTGCTGGCAGTGGCTGTTTTGATTCGCTTACTAAATTATCTTGGTGAAGCCACCGAAGGCAATATAGACCCATCAGTGTTGCTATTGTTGATGTCATATCGCTTACCAGAATTTGTACAGCTTATCTTGCCCTTAGCTTTAATGTTAAGTGTGCTTTTAGCCTATGGGCGCATGTATGCCGATAATGAAATGACGGTACTTATTGCTTCAGGTCTAAGCAAAATACGTTTGCTTATGTACACGCTAATTAGTGCTTCAGTTGTAATTGTTTTAATTGCCTATTTAAGTCTCTCATTAACGCCTAAAGGTCTATTAAATAGCGAAAGTTTGCTGGAACAACAAAAAGACCTGAATGAGTTTGACGTCATGGTGCCGGGAATTTTTCAGGATATTTCTAATGGTGCGAGAACAACCTATGCTGAAAATATTGAAGACAACGTAATAGAGAATGTTTTCATGCATGAAACTGAATCAGATAGATTAATTGTTTCAAATTCAGCAAGCCTTTCTCTAGGCGAAGTGATTCAAGGTGATGATCAGAGTCAAGCCCAGAATCAAGATAGATTGGTCATATTTGTTGAGGGTTCACTTAGTGAAGGAATGGCTACAGGAGAGGCTTATTCAGTGACAAATTTTGGTGAACTCGCCATAAGAATTCCACAAAGAGAAATTAGTATTGATTTAGTTATAGAAGAACAAGCAATGAATACCAGAGAATTATTTGCTGAAAAAAGTAATGCGACTACTGCTGAATTGCAATGGCGCCTATCGCTTATTCTGATAATTCCCATTATATGTTTACTTGCAGTGCCTTTAAGTAAAGTGAATCCTCGACAGGGACGCTTTGCCAAACTCGCGCCAGCAGTTTTTATTTATATTATTTATTTTGCATTATTACTGGCCAGTAGAGATTGGTTGGCAGATGGAGTTTTGCCTGCGGTAATCGGTTTGTGGTGGGTACATATTTTATTCATAGGACTTGGCGTATTAATGTTCCAAGAAAAAATGCCACAATTATTTGATTTGATTTCCTCGAAACCACAAATAAAACCAGAAGATAAGTCGAATGCCTAAATTTGATGCTTATATTCGTAATTCTGTGTTGATGGCAATGCTTCTGGTATTGCTAGTACTAGCAGGCTTGGATTTTTTATTTACGATTTTTGATGAGCTTGGCGGCACAAATGAGCGCTATCAAACTGCTGATGCCTTGCAATACGTTTTATTAACCTTTCCGCGTCATGTTTATGACCTTTTGCCTATGACCGCCTTGATGGGTTCTTTAATTGGTTTAAGCGTGCTGGCTTCCAGCAATGAGCTAGTAATTATTCAGGCAGCGGGTGTTAAAACTGGCCGTATTGTTTGGGCAGTGATGAAGCCAGCAATATTAGTCATGGTAATCGGATTAATTTTAGGCGAATACATTACACCGTCCTTAGACCTACGTGCTGAAGTGAATAAAACAGTGGCTAATAGCGATGAAGTGGTGCTCTCAAATTTTGGTAACTGGCAACGTGATGGTAATGATTATTTGCATTTTAATGCCATAGAACCTGAAGGGATTTTACATGGCGTCAGCATATATAGTTTTAATGATGAACAAGAATTAACTGGCAATATAAAAGCTGACACAGCGCGTTATCAAAGTGAAAGTTGGCTACTGGAAAATGTTCAAGCAACAACCTTTATACAAAGCGATGAGGGGCTACAAAGTGAGTTGCAAATTCTACCAGAACTAGCTTGGGATGTTGATTTATCGCCTGAGCTTTTACAATTAATGATAGTTGATTCAGACTCTCTATCTATTTCAGATTTATATTTTTATGCGCGTCGATTTATAGAGCAAGGTCAGGATGCTAGTGCTTATCTAATGAATTTTTGGGAAAAGGCATTACAACCTTTAGCTACTGCTGTATTAGTGTTGGTGGCGATCTCATTTATATTTGGTCCTTTACGTGAAGCGACCATGGGCTCAAGAGTTTTTACAGCGGTTAGTTTTGGATTATTATTTATTATCTTGCAGCAGATTTTTTCAACAGTTGGGTTGGTTTATCAGCTAAACCCTTTTCTTGCTGTACTTACACCAATATTAATGAGCGGATTACTAGGTATCCATCTGCTTAGAAAAGCAACCTAGCTTTTTATTTTCAAAATTTCTAAACTTCGTAAAAAATACCGGCTTATTTTACCCAGGTTTCTTTGAGCACAACAGAGTGTGATAAAAGATCAGGCAAAGTTAATTTTTCAGTATTAAAAAACATATAAAAATAACCAGCGCCTAATAATATGAAGGAGAGAGGTGCCACTACAAAACGAATTAAACTTTGCTTATAAGAAATTGCTGAAGCATCTGTATTTTGAACACGTAACTTCCAAGCCTGCATGCCAAGAGTTTGACCACTATGGGTCCAGAACCAGGCAAAAAACAAATAAGCACTCACAAGCATTGATGTGAAAAGGGTGATTCGATAATAAGGATCCATCACTACACGGTCATTTTCGACCATTTGCGCCTGCTCAATGCCAAAAGATGAGAGCACAAAAAATCCGACAACAATCCAAATAGCTAGCATGACAATACTGTCATAGACAATAGCAGCTAGGCGTCGCCACAAGGAGGCGTGAGCAGTGTTTATTGTCGGATTTATGTTGTTCATGGCAGCGGCATTGTACTGCATTTTAATACCAAGTAAGAGTTTGCCTTGGGCTCTCAATGACAAACACCCATTTCCTAACTTAAATGTTCCATTCTAAAAAGCTTGACTTTGGTATTAACTAAAAGTACTTTATTAAACAAAGTACTTTAATAAATTAAATAAATCGAATAGTTACAGTTTTAGACAATGATTATTAGGAGGCTAAGATGGGAAACATTTCAATAATAGGCTGGTTGCATAGCATCGCATGTGTCCTTGCTATGGTTGCAGGTGGTTTGGCATTGTTTGCTGTAAAAGGTTCTGTAGATCATAAAAAATGGGGGCGGTGGTTTATCTATACTATGATTGCTACCAATGTTTCAGCTTTATTGATCTATCCTAATGGGCAATTCAATATATTTCACTGGATGGCTGTAGGAACTTTAGCAGCGCTATTTCTGGGCTGGTATGCAGCACCAAGACAGCGGTCCGTCACCTGGGCCAACACACATCTAAGTTGCATGATTTGGAGTTACTACATGCTTTACGGTGGCTTAATTAATGAGGCTTTTCTCCGAATTCCAGCTTTACGACAATTCTCACCTTTTTTTGGAGCTGAGGGCGCAATTTTTGGTATGACACAAATGGTAGTCATGTTGGTATTTACTGTTTTGTGGGTGAAATTTTTGATCAGAACAACACGGCTATTTAAACAACGTAACTTAGCTGTAAATTAATTGAATCGATGTGAAGGACAAAAAGATGAGTGACACACAACAAGAAAATGGTCCTGGGGATGTATCGCCAGATGTATCTGATGCTGAGGCAGATCTAGCCTTGATTAGGAAAATGATGCTTGATGCTCAAACTTCTGCAGCTCTCGATGGCAGGTATTTGGTGTTATGGGGAGTTGTCTTAGGCTTGGCACAAGCTTTTGACATGTTAAGGGGAGTTTTAACGAATGAAACTGCCAATCAAATGACGGCTTATATTTGGTTTGTGATGTTAGGTCTAGGAATAATAGGATCAATTATCTTAGGGTATTTGCATTCCCGAGGGCCTTTAAATACCGGCGCACGTATGTATGCATCCATCTGGATCGGTTTTTGTTTAACTATGTGTTTATTATTTGGTTTAGCTATTTCAGGTAAAGAAAACCTTTTGTATAGCCTCACTATAATTGCACCGGCGATGACAGGTTTAGCCTTTTTTGCAACAGCAGCCATCATAAGTATGGGGTGGTTAAGATGGGTTGCATTTGGGTGGTGGCTGATTGCGGTTTTTGTTTCGCAATTTGGTAACTCTTTTGCCATAGGCGTTATTTATACAGTGGCCTATATAGGTCTGATGGCTGGACCTGGTTTGGCGATTATGCGCTTAGGCAAGAAGGCTTAACTAATGCCTAAAACAGCATTAGGGACACTGGATGAAATCATTCATCCACAAGCCAGGTTGGCTATCATGGCATATTTGAACGGCATTGAAGGTGCAAGTTTTACTACTTTGCGCGATGCCTTAGAAGTTACTGATGGCAATCTCAGTGTGCATATCCGTCGCTTAAATGATGCGAGCTATATCAACGTAAAAAAATCTTTTGTAGAGCGTAAGCCCTTTACTTTTGTTTCGATTACTAAAAAAGGCCAGAAAGCTTTCGTTGAATATTTAACGACATTAGAGAAGTTACTTGGGAAATAACTTAATCTAGCTTCTACCGACAATACTTGACTTTTAAAGTGATATTCACGATTATCGCGTCCCATGAGAACGACATTAACAAGCAACAGCATTATTATTCGACGCCACTTGGTGGGTTGAAGTTCTTGCATATGCAAAATTTCCAAAAACCCGCCTTAAGGCGGGTTTTTGCTTTCTAGGATTTAGATTATGAATAAGCTGCCCGATTACGTTTCTTTAATGGACACCACATTGCGAGATGGTGAACAAACTCAAGGAGTGTCTTTTGCTGCTGAGGAAAAACTGAATATTGCTCAGGCATTGCTAGAAGCACTTAGGGTTGATCGCATTGAAGTTGCATCTGCACGAGTTTCAGAAGGTGAAAAAGAAGCTGTTCGAAGTATTAATGAGTGGGCTGGGCAAAATAGCTACCTGGATAAAGTGGAAGTTTTGGGTTTTGTTGACCACACCTTAAGCATTGATTGGATAATGGATTGTGGCGGCCGAGTGCTGAATTTGTTGACCAAAGGCAGTGAAAACCATTGTCATAATCAGTTGGGTAAAACCTTGGAACAACATGCTGAAGATATCAAGAAGACTGTAGTTTATGCCAAAGAAAACGGCATTAAAGTTAATGCCTATCTAGAAGATTGGTCCAATGGTTATAAAGATAATAAAGATTATGTGTTTGGTTTAATGTCGCTTATTAAAGACAGTGGTATAGAACATTTCATGTTGCCTGATACTTTAGGTGTAATGAGTCCGACTGAAGTCACTGCAGCTTTGAAAGATATGCAGACTCACTTTCCTGATGAGCTATTTGATTTCCATCCACATAATGATTATGGCCTGGCTGTTGCAAATTGTATGGCAGCGGTTGAATCCGGCGTCAGTAATTTACATTGCACGGTGAATTGTTTAGGCGAGAGAGCAGGTAATGTTTCACTGGCTGAACTTGCTGTAGTTTTGAAAGACAAATTGGGTGTTGAGACTGCTATAGATGAAACTCATTTAGCCTATGTCAGTAAAATGGTTGAGAGTTTCTCTGGTAAATGGCTTTCAGGTAATGCGCCAATAATTGGTGAAGATGTTTTTACACAAACTTCCGGTATTCATGCAGATGGGGACGTGAAAGGTGGTCTTTATGAAACAAAATTGAGTCCGGAACGCTTTGATCGCAGGCGTACCTATGCTTTAGGCAAACTCAGTGGTAAAGCCTCTGTCTTAAAAAATATTGAAGAACTGGGCATATCATTATCAGCAGAAAATTTGAAAAAAGTATTAGATAGGGTGGTCAAACTCGGCGATTCAAAAGAAGTTATTACCGCCGATGACTTACCATTCATTATTGCTGATGTTCTGGAAAGTAGTGATTACCATCATATTCGTTTACTGGATTGTCAAATCAACAGTACATTTGGCGACGAGTCTGAAGTGAAATTATCAGTGAACATTAATGGAGCTGATTATGAAGACATTGGACATGGTAACGGTGGGTTTTCAGCCTTTATGGATGCTTTGAAAAAAATTATGCAAGGCTTAGATTTTACAATGCCTGAGTTAGTTGATTATGCAGTCCGTATTCCAAATGGCGGTAAAGCGGGAGCTTTAACAGAATGTACTATTACCTGGGATGTAGAAGGATCGAGAGGACGAGACTTGCGTACGCGAGGGGTTTATGCGAATCAGGTTTATGCAGCAGTTATCGCAACTCTACGAATGGTTAATACTCAGTTACATAATAATTAGTGGGAGCGATTGTTTTTACTCCCGGACATCGTTAATAACCTGCTCAGTCGGTCACATACTGTTTGTATGTTCCCTCTTTGTGCGGGTTATTGCCTCGCCCAGAAGTAAAACTCCTAATCGCTGAAATGTAATTAAAATAATGATTCAAGAATTATTTATGTATTTAACGATTGGGAGTTAAATTGCTGGTGAGGAGCAAAAGCGTTCGAACTACAGTAGACTCACAATTAATAAGTTAAAAAAAGAATGAGCCAAAGCATGATTGATTATAGAAGTGACACAGTAACTAGACCAAATACTGCCATGCGTGAATTAATGGCAACAGCACTGGTAGGTGACGACGTTTGGGGTGATGATCCAACGGTGAAAAGGCTGGAAGCTATGGCCGCAGAAATGCTGGGAAAGGAAGCCGCTATTTTTGCCTCTAGTGGCACACAATCAAATTTAATTGCACTGATGTGTCATTGTCAGCGAGGAGATGAATATCTTGTTGGTCAAGATGCCCATACCTATAAATATGAAGGTGGTGGGGCTGCGATATTGGGAAGTATTCAACCCCAACCAATCACAAATGAAGTGGATGGTTCGATTGCTCTGGAGAATATTCTTGCTGCAATCAAGCCTGATGATTTTCATTTCGCAAAATCGCGCTTACTTTGCTTGGAAAACACGATTGCTGGAAAAGTTTTACCGATGGAATATATAAAATCCGCTACATCATTAGCCAGCGAACATGGATTGTTAAATCATCTTGATGGCGCCAGAGTTTTTAATGCTGTGGTCAATCTTGGAATTGAAGTTAAAGAAATAGCACAATATTTTGATTCGGTTTCGATTTGTTTATCTAAAGGCTTAGGTGCTCCTATTGGTTCTGTTTTATGTGGTAGTAGTGAATTAATTAAAGAAGCGCACCGATGGCGCAAAACATTGGGTGGCGGAATGCGTCAGGCTGGCATTGTCGCGGCAGCAGGGATTTATGTACTGGAAAATAATATTCAACGCTTACAAATTGATCATGATCATGCCGCTTTATTAGGTGCAGAACTAGCGAAAATCCCACAGCTTGATGTTGATCTTGATTCCTTGCATACCAATATGGTTTTTTTAAAAGCCCACGAAGGCGACTTTATTGCTTTATCAGAGTTTTTAGAACAGCGGGATATCTTGATTGATGCTCGATATACAGCAAGGCTTGTTTGCCATCTGGATATAAGCCGAGAGGATGTAGATACTACAATTGAGGCCATCAAGGAATTTTATAAATAAGTAAGTTGTGATCAAATTTTGCCTTTATTTCAAGTGCTAGAATAAAATCAGCTTAGTTTTGCTCTGACATTTTAATTATTGATAAAAATATGAAATTTGAAACCTTAGAATTTGATGTCAAAGACCGCATTGGGGTCTTAACTATTTCACGCACTCAGGCTCTTAATGCTTTAAATGCACAAGTGTTAACTGAGTTGGGGCTGTTTTTTGAAGAATTAAATTCCAAAATAGATTTATGTTGTTTAATTATTACCGGTAGTGGTGACAAAGCTTTTGTCGCGGGTGCCGATATCAAAGAAATGTCTGCTGTAGATAAAAATAGCGGTGCTGAGGCAGCTCAAAAAGGCCAAAAAGTTTTTCAAGCAATAGAAGATTGTCCTATTCCTGTTATTGCAGCAGTAAATGGCTTCGCTTTAGGTGGCGGGCTTGAATTGGCTATGGCCTGTGATTTTATTATTGCCAGTGACCTAGCAAAATTTGGCTTACCCGAAGTGAGTCTGGGTTTGATTCCTGGTTATGGTGGCACCCAACGACTTTCTCGCTATATTGGTAAAGCAAAAGCTAAGATGATTATTGCAACGGGTGATATCTATTCCGCACAAAAGGCTAAGGATTGGGGCTTGGTTGCAGAAGTTGTAGAAGCTGGGCTTTTATTAGAAAAATGCATGGCAATAGCTAAAAGTATTACTAAACGTAGTCCACTTGCTGTGCGTTTAGCTAAGCGTGCAGTGACAGATGGTTTTGAATTAAACCAAGCAGAAGGTTTGGAACTTGAAGCTGAACTTTTCGGGCAAGCTTTTTCTTCTGAAGATAAAACGGAAGGGGTGAATGCTTTTATTGAAAAACGTGAACCAAAATTTTCAGGTAAATGAAGCCTATAAATTATTATTGAATACGCCGAATTGAATTTATTCTGACAGGCTCTTTTAAGATTTGATCTAAAGTGTATTCTGAATCACTTGGCCCATCAGCAGGTAAACTCTGAATTTTACGAACAACTTCCATGCCATTTACAACTTTACCAAAAGCAGCGAAACCCTGGCCATCAGCATTTCTAGTGCCGCCATAATCTAAGCTAGGTTGATCTCCAAGAATAATAAAAAATTCAGTGCTGGCTGTGCCAACAGCACCTCGTGCCATCGATATCACACCATCGGTATGTAGAATGCCTGTCTGTTCTGTGGTTTCGTGTTCGATAGCTTCAAAGTTATCTGCTCTATCACCTAGTCCACCTTGAATAACTTCAATTAAAGGTGAGCCTTTATCATTTTCATAGCTCACCACGCGGTAAAAAAGCCCACCGTCCAATTGCCTGTTATCTACTAAATTTAAAAAATTTCCTGCCGTGATTGGGGCGCTGCTTATATTAAGTTCAATCTCAATATCGCCTTCACTGGTCAACATTATTACTCTGTCTTGTGCTTTTAGTATAAGAGGGAAGATCAAAAAAAATACAAAGATTGTAAAGGTAAATTTATTCATTATTCTTTTTGAATTCATTGAATTATCCCATTACTTTTTTGCCATTGTGTATAAAGTATAATGAATTTTTCATAGTTTTCTTTACTTTTTAAATGTGACTGACAGATATCTGCAGCTGAAAATAGTAATTTGCCTGTCTTCTGATTAGATGGGACAACTTCTAGGTAATTATTAATCAAATCGATGATCAGTTTGAATTGTTCATGAACACTAGCTTCTTTGATAAGAAAAAATATGCAGTCGTCATCTTTTAAGTAAAATCTGGAATCTTTTCGCAGAGCCCAGGTGCATAGTTTGAAAGCTTTTAATGAATTATTCTCATGCATTAACTGGGGTAAATAAAGCTTAATTAATTCTAAGCTAAGTTTTGTTTTTGGCCACTCTGACGTGTAGCTGAATACCTGATCGAAACGTCGCCAGTTATCGTATGAAACGACAGGGCTTATGGTAGCTTTGGCTTCTTCATACTTGCCAGCAGTGACTAATTCATAGGTTTTCCTTAATACTTTATCTAAAGGTTCCAGTGCAATAGCCTGTTCTCTTCTTTCCCTTTTCTCCTCATTGAAATCGACATTATTAAGAAAAGTATCCTTTTCGGCAATCAAACTTAGGCCTAAAAATCGGAAGAGAATTAAACTCATATAAAGAATAAACAACAGTAGTGCAAAAAAACCACTGAAACCCATAAGGGGTAAGTTTACAGCTGATATAAAAATTAAACTTGAAAGTAATACTGTCAGGAAATAGGGCTTACCTATGAGTAAGCTAATTTTGATTAGTTTTACAGGGTTAAAAATCTCTATGAAGTCACCGGATAATGCATTTATTACCAATGTGGCTGGTAGTATTAAAGCCAACAGAAACAATCCAAAGTAGGCGGAAAATTGAAATCCGCTCGAAAATAAAAATTGAAAACAGGTGAAAAAAATAAGGATTACGAGTATTTGTTTGGTGATTCTGTGCTCTTCAAACAAAACCGCAGCAATATTATATTCAATAGGGCTTTCTAAAAGACTGTCATTATCTCTTAAGGATGCTTCTATAATGTTTAGGCCATATTCGAACAACCTATTGGCAATAAGTAAAAAAGGAACCAAGCCTTTGGCAATGGCATAGACAGCAAGAAGACTTGTGAGTCCTTCTGTGCTAAAAAAAGTGAGTGCCAAAAAAATAAAACTGCCACAAAACATTGCCATTAAAATGAGGCTAATATTTGATAGTTTCAGGGGATAGCACACGCTATCCAGCAAGTTAGAATGAAAATTATTATTCATTATTAGTTTGCCCACCTACCACTAAATAGTTGGATTAATTCCAGCATTACTATTTTATGTAGTGGTGAGTTTAATGACGAAGAAACAACACAACCAAGCTTTAAGCTAAGGCTTCTTTGCTATAAAAGGGTAGCCATAAACCTCAAAAGCTCGGGCATTACTTTCTCCTGAAGCACCACCAAATGTATCCACAGCTGGCCCAATCTTGACATCAACGAAACCTGCTTCTGTCAGCATTTTTTCCCAGCCTGCACACGGCAGGCCACCGGCAATTCAGGCAGTCCAGAGATCTATGTCGTCGACAGCTGCCTGGGGTGCAGGTTTGCTATTAGCAATATCGGCAAACTGTAGATAGCCTCCAGGTTTCAACACGCGATAGATTTCTTCAAATGTTTTGTGCTTTTCCGGGCTGAGATTAATAACACCGTTACTGATGACGACATCAACTTCGCTATCTTTAAATGGCAATTCTTCAATGAAACCTTTTTTAAATTCAACTTGATCCATTTCCATTTCATTAGCAGTGGCTTGAGCTTTATCTAACATCTCATCAGTCATATCAATGCCAATAACTCGTCCTTCTGGTCCGACTTTTTTGGCAGCAACGAAACAATCAAAGCCGGCCCCGCTACCAAGATCGACTACTGTTTCTCCAGTTTGCACATCTCTTAGAGCAAAGGGATTGGCTACACCAGCAAAACTTTCAACGGCATTATCGGGTAAAGAGTCATACTCTTCTTCTTTATAGCCACAACGAGCTGCAACAACACGACCAGTATGGAAATGAAATTCTCCATCGGGGGTTGTTGCTACCTCTTTGTATTTATCTTTAACCTGTTCACGCAGCTCGTTAATATCTAAAGACGAATTTTTTGTCATTATATATCCCTCATCTTTTTTAATTTCTATAATTAAGCTTATTGTTCTCTAGGGGGTGGAGGAGTCCAATCGCAATCCTGACAATCAGGCGACTTGCCATTTTGAGCTAGTACTTCAAAAATAAAATCTCGCCACACAGCATTGGGTTGCCAAACGATATTCATATCAGCCTTGGCTTCTGCTACTTCTATATCTTCATAAATAACACGATATAAAAAGCTAAAAGCAGTCGCACGGGCATTCACTTGGCAATGTAAAAAAGTTTTCTTTCCGGTGTTGCGTCGCATCGAATCAGCAAAGGCATAAAAATCATCTGGCAACGGGTTATCAAAGCTAACTGGTACATGCATATATTCCATGCCTAAACTTTTAATTAACTGATCGGCATCTGAAAGAGCATTTTGATTATTTGTGAACGCAATATAAACAATCCGTTCGAAACCATTATCAGCAATTGTTTGAAACTGTTCTCGAGTGGGTTGCCCAGCACTGGCAAAACTATTACTGTATTGTAGAAAATTAGTGATTTCACCCAAAGCAGGTTCGACTTCTTCGAGAGCAAAACTGCTAATTGATAATAAAGAAAATAATGTTATTAATAGCGCTTTATACAGTGCTCTCATTGTCATCCCTTGTGTCATTTTTTGTTTTATCGGTAATTAATTTAAGCATTGAATTTCAACAATAACAAACCGTAGCCAACAAACATCTCTGTGACTAACATCTAATGGCTGTCCTATACCTGTTAGCTTACTCAGCCATTACGGCCTTTAATCTGTCTGGGTCGCGCCAGCGATTACTAGAAAGTCGATAAATAAAGACACTGGCAATTCCCAGAATCATAATGACGAAGGCTATCCAAGAAATCCGTGGACCAAAGGCAAAGACTTTAATGATAAGAAACTGAACCACCAACATTGCCCAATGCAAAGAAGTTGATGCCCACATAACCCAACGAGTGTCGCCAGCTCCTCTTAATACTCCTGAAGCGACTTGTAACATCCCTTCACATAAGACATAACAACTTAATCCAACCATCATGTATCGAGTTAAGGTTCGAATTTCTTCAGCGCTTTCTTCATAAAAAATGAACAGCTCAACCAGGACATCTCGAAAAACCAGAAAAATTATTGCGAGAAATAACGAGTAACCGACCCCCAAAATATAACCGGCTGTGGTTATCTCACTTGCTTTGCGCATATCTCCTGAGCCGACGGAACGACCAATTAGACTCATTACAGCAATATTCAAACCCAGCAAAGGAACGAATGAGAGAATGTCCCAGTTAAATACGATGGTCGCTGAGGCAGCTTCAGCAATACCGTATGACTGAAACATCAATAAGAATAGGTTAAAGGCAGCTACATTAAGAAACATTTCCAGACCGGAAGGAAAGCCCAAGCGTATGTACCTGCTTGTAATACCTCGATCAAAAACCAGCGAAGCAGCAATATTAAATCGTTCACGGTTTTCTTTTGATAAATAAAAGGCTAGGTAAACAAAAATAGTGAACACAGCACTGATGACTGTGCCGTAAGCAGCTCCAGCAATTCCAAATGCAGGAAACCCAGCCTTGCCAAACACTAGACACCAGGTCAGAGGTATATTAAAAAGTATGCCGAGTACGTCAGATATCATGACGACTTTTGTTCTACCGATGCCAGAAAAAAATGTCGAAAGGCAGACCTTAATCAATAATGTGACACTGCAGAACATCATGATTGTGTAGTAGGTTTTTTCTAATTCGGCTTGGTCGGGGGCATGTCCCATACCAGCAAAAATACCGCGCATGGCAAAGCCAATTAGTATCAATAGGGGCGTGCTCGCTAAAGCCATGATGATGCCCTGCGTAATTACGCGAGAACATTTATTCAATTCGTTAGCGCCCAAATATTGAGCGACTAATGCGGTAGCGTAGGCGAGGATGCCATTTAATAGGGAAATGGAAAAATACCAGGCAACACCGCCACCTAAGGCTGCAGCCATGTGCACTGGTCCAAGTTGTGCCAAGAAATAGCGGTCAGTAAAAATCATCACCGCAAAAGCGCCTTGGGAAATTACCATAGGCCCAGACATCCTGACTAAAACTGACAGGGTCTTGGGATTATATTGCCAGTCTTTCAGGTTCATTTTCGACTTGGGTTTAGGTTAAAAAGCAAAGAAAGGATTGTACGCCTGAGCTTCGTTAATGACTATGGGTTACACAGCTTACAAAGTAGCATTCTGGAAAGTATTATTTTTCCAGTATCTGTAATATATAGCTCATTAAAAGTGCAATAAAAAGGAAGATTTAGCTCTGAATGACTGAGCGTGCTGTCATATTGTTTAAAGTGTAGTAAATTTAACCCTTAATTTAGTATGGTTATTGAATTATGAAGATAGGCTAGCCTAATAACTAGCCGAAGGTAAAAGAATAATTTACACAAATTAACCAGTAAGGTGTATTCATGAGTTTAAAAAAAGTTTATTTAATTTTAGTGGCAGGTGTTGGATTGCTACTATCGGGGGTTACATCTGCACAGTTTGGTTCAGGTAATTTACCAGATGAGATTCCTTTCCCGATGGATTTTGAAACGTCCACAGAGCATTACGATTACTTATTAGATTATTATAAAGGTGGCGTAGAGCATGATTATTTAAGTGTGCCAAAATGGGAAGGTCTGTGGTCAACTGGCGCAACAAACGGTGTTAATCGACCCTTTTTTCAAGAGGGTGAAATTGTTGAAGATGTTCTATCTCCTGAATATGAAGCTGCTTTTCGTTATCGATTAGATTTAGGCGGCGAAGCTTTTAATGCTGGTGTGGACTATGATCGATTGACTACCTGTGAGCCAGCAGGACTGCCACGCTGGTGGATTGAACCTTATGTCCGTGAGTTTCTAAACACGCCGACTTATTCACTTTGGCATAATGATTTGGCCAACGATGCTCGTCGTATTTACATTAACCAGGAACACATCAATATTGATGGAACTCATTATGCTTCAGGCGACAGTATTGGTTTTTGGACAGTTGATGATGAATTAGGTGATGTCTTGGTTGTTCACACTCAGGACCTTTATCCTGGTGATTTTATGCGTGGCACACCGCCAACCAGTAATGGGGCTGAATCAGTTGAGATTTGGTATGAATGGTGGGATACAGAAAACCAAGAGATGCGTATAGCTGTGAATATTTATTGGTATGATGATTTGGCATTACTCGAGCCAATAAATATCATTCATACTTACCGTCCTCGTCAAGATATGGAGGATGCGGGTCTTCGAATGCGCTACTGGGAATGTGCTCAAAACCAGAATACTTATTTAACCTATGATGAAGAAGGTAGACCGACAACACAGTACCGCCTACCAGGTGATGAAGGTTATTTAGATCCACGTGGGACACCTGCAACGCGTAATCCGGATTTACCACCAGGCTTAACAGGGCAGGAAAAAAACCCTGTTTTTGATGATGCCTTTGATTTTATATTTTAATCGATAATAATTAGACTTAACTTAAGAAGAGGGGAAAAGAAATAGTATGAAAATTACATTGAAAAAAATGGTTGTGATTGCATTGACTGTAATCAGTTTTGGAGCCGTAGGTATTGCCTCCGCTCATCATAGTTTTGCTATGTTCGCACGAGAATTAGAAGTAGTTAAGACTGGTGAAGTGGTGCGTTGGGCATTTAATAGTCCGCATGTTGCGATCTATATAAGGAATGCAGAAGATGGCGAAGTATGGGCATTCGAGGGTGGAGCTCCTCCTGGGCTGGTAACCGATGACCCTCCCATGAATGGTTTTACCTTTCAACCAGGTGATAATGTTGAAATGGTAGTGTGCCCTTTACGTGATGGTCGTAACGGTGGTGCTATTGGGATTATTATCAAAGATGATATTTGGTACACCCCGAATGACGGTGGTTGTGGCCCTGATTTCGATGCATGGAGGGATTGGTACCCGAAAGGCTATATGTCCAAGCAAGCAGCTTTGGATGCAGGGGAAGTGATAGAAGAGGATGAGATGTAAGGAAGTTTTTTACATTGTCTAAAGATTTATAAAAAACTAAAAAAGGCTTCTTCGGAAGCCTTTTTTTTACTCGTATTTGGCATCTTATTAATTAGTTGGCATGCTCGCTAGTTCTTCAGCCACCATGTCACCAAAATCACTAGTGCTAACTAGTTTCACATCCCCACCGGCTTTTGAAAGATCAGGTGTAGAAAAGCCCTTGGCAAATACACTTTGCATGGCTTGCCATAATCTTTTTGCTTCTGCGTCCAGATTGAAACTCATTTCGAGCATCATCGCGACAGAACCAATCATGGAATAAGGGTTGGCAATATTTTGGCCTGCAATATCAGGAGCTGAACCATGTGAAGGTTCGTAATAAGCTTTCTCTGGTCCAATGCAGGCTGAAGGCATCAAGCCTAAAGAACCTAAGATACCACCGCCTTGGTCTGACAGAATATCGCCAAACATATTTTCCATTACCATGACATCGAACATGCCAGGGTTTAAGCAAAGATAAGTCGCCGCCGCATCAACTAAAATATTAATGACTTCAACGTCTGGATAGTCTTGAGCAACTTCAACACAGATCTCATTCCAAAGTACAGAGGATTTTAGGACATTACTTTTATGTATATTGTGTAGAACTTTTTTTCGTTTCCGTGCCGTTTTGAATGCGACTTCCATAATGCGTTTGATCTGATCTTCGGTATATTCCAATGTCTCGCTGACATAGCGACGACCATCTTCATTTATGCCAGTTTCTTTATGCCCAAAATATAGTCCGCCAACAAGTTCACGGATAATCATGATGTCGATGCCTTCACCTATGATTTCAGGTTTTAAGGGTGAAAAATGCGCTAGACCCAAAGGTAAGTAGACCGGCCGAAAGTTGACATATGTGTTGTAGCGACGACGTAAAGGCAATAAAGCGCCACGCTCAGGTTGCATATCAACTGGTATCTTTTGAGATTCTTCATGACTTAAACCTATTGGGCCTTTCAAGATCGCGTCTGCTTTATCACAAATATCTTTTGTCGCATCTGGAAAGGGGTGCCCTGACTCAAAAAAAGCGTTAGCACCAAAAGGAGCATGGGTAAGTTCGAAACTAATGTCGTTACGTTCCTCGACTAACTTCAATATTTTGACGGCTTCAGCCATTATTTCTGGACCGATTCCATCACCGTCGAGCAGGGCTATTTTATAAGAGCTCATGTATTACCTTGTTTAAGATTATGGGTTTTCAATTATGGAGTAAAACTACAAAGGGCAGCTAATTTAACATTTCGGTAAAAGTGAGTAAATTGGAAATTTCGGTTATAAAAATTTCTTTTCATACTCAATTTTCAATTAATTACCTCTTTTTTTAAAAATACTTAACTTTTTCTTTAAAAAAAGAGTAGTTTTTAAGTTGTCTGCGGTACTCATCTTGGTCAGGAAATTATAAAATTACCTACCGAATTAATTAGCCGGCAATTACCAAATTTTGGCTATTTTTGTAAGAAAACTACCTTTACTTTGGAGCAAGATATGGTCTCTTACCAAGAGCACACGACAAACACGCAACTTATTGATTGGATTAAGGAAATTGAAGTTCTTTGCCAACCTGAACAAGTCTATTTATGCGATGGTTCGCAAGCTGAATATGACCGTTTTTGTCAAGAACTAGTGGATCAAGGCACTTTTATAAAACTTAATGAAGAGTTGCGCCCAGGATCTTTTCTTTGCCGATCCGATCCGCGTGATG
Organism: Gammaproteobacteria bacterium; assembly: GCA_029246545.1. Taxonomy (GTDB): domain Bacteria; phylum Pseudomonadota; class Gammaproteobacteria; order Pseudomonadales; family Pseudohongiellaceae; genus UBA5109. The sequence continues at coordinate 31,514 of JAQWMX010000021.1, read as the reverse complement.
TTGCCAGGGTAGAAGACCGTACATTTATTTGCTCTGAAAAAGAAGAAGATGCTGGTGTAACTAACAACTGGACAGAACCTACAAAAATGCGCGCTACGCTTTCTGGTTTGTTTGAAGGTTGTATGAAGGGCAGAACAATGTATGTAATCCCATTTAGCATGGGACCTTTGGGTTCAGATATAGCTCAAATTGGCGTGCAGATTTCAGACAGTCCTTATGTGGTTGTTAATATGCGCATCATGGCGCGGATAGGCCAGAAGGTGCTTGATATTCTTGGCGATAAACCTTTCATTAAATGCTTACACTCAGTTGGTTCACCATTGGAAGAAGGGCAGGCCGATGTAGCTTGGCCTTGTAATGTCGACAATCGTTATATTGTGCATTACCCAGAAAGCCGTGAAGTGGCATCTTTTGGTTCTGGCTACGGTGGCAATGCTTTGCTCGGTAAAAAATGCGTAGCACTTCGAATTGCGTCTGTCATGGCACGAGATGAAGGTTGGTTAGCTGAACACATGCTAATTGTTGGTGTTGAATCACCTGAAGGTGAGAAAACATATTTGGCTGGCGCTTTCCCAAGTGCTTGCGGTAAGACTAATTTGGCTATGGTAATTCCTCCTAAAGGTTATGAAGGCTGGAAAGTCTGGACCGTAGGCGATGATATCGCTTGGATTAAACCGGGTGACGATAGTCGCATGTATGCCATTAATCCAGAAGCTGGATATTTTGGTGTAGCACCTGGCACTTCATACGACTCTAACCCATCTGCGATGGATACTATTGCCAGCAATACTATTTTTACTAATGTTGCTTTAACTGATGATGGAGATATTTGGTGGGAAGGTATGACTAAAGAAGCACCTGAACATCTTATTGACTGGAAAGGAAACGATTGGACACCAGAAAGTGGTGTTACAGCTGCCCATCCAAATGCTCGCTTTACTGCACCTGCATCACAATGTCCAAGTGTTGATCCAGATTGGGAAAACCCTAAAGGCGTGCCTATCGAAGCTTTTATATTTGGTGGACGTTTAAGTACGACTTTTCCGCTGGTTTATCAAAGTAGAGATTGGGCGCATGGTGTTTACATGGCTGCAACTTTGGGTTCAGAAGCCACTGCCGCGGCTGAAAATCAAGCAGCAATCCGACGTGACCCAATGGCCATGCTACCGTTCTGTGGTTACAACATGGGTGATTATTGGGGACATTGGTTGAACATGGAAAATAAAGTTGAGCATTTGCCTCAAATATTCCGGGTTAACTGGTTCCGTAAATCAGAGGACGGCAATTGGTTGTGGCCTGGTTTTGGTCAGAACATGCGGGTTTTACAATGGGTGGTTAGCCGCGTTAAAGGTCGTGTATCCGGTAATGAAACGCCATTTGGTGAAGTGCCAAAGTATGAAGATATTAATTGGAATGGTTTGGCCTATGACGAAGATACATTCAATGAGCTTATGGCGATTGATACAGAAAACAGTGCTCGTGAATTTCAAGACCAGGTTCATATGTTCAATAAAATCGGTGATAGTTTGCCGACTGAAATGGAAAACCAACGTCAAACAATGTTGAATCAATTTACACCTAAAAAGGAATCTTCCGCGGCTTGATGAGATAGTTAATGTTTATTAATGAAGCCCGGACTTGATGAAATCGATTCCGGGTTTTTTATACCTGCTGCGGGGTGCTTTGTAGGCAATAATTAAATAATTAGCTTATAAAAGGCTCTTTGTTACCTTTTTTACGTACCCAATTTAAAGAATTTAAAACTTTCTCTTTTCGAGCTAACCAGCGTAGAAACAGAAATTTACCTGGGAAATCGAGCAGTATGAAACCTGCAAGTAGAGTTAGGATTCCTTGCCCCGGCAGCACTAATAAAAATAAGCCTATAATGACCATTAAAACTCCTAAGAAATTCTTTAACACTATAAGGACTAGCCTTAGCAAATAATTCGACCTCTGCCAGTGTAGATGTGGTCTTTGTTCTGCAACAAAATAATCAGTCGGAATCGCGAGAATTAGCAGAGGTAAGATTATTAGACTGCTTAGGAAAGTCAATAAAGACAAAATTGTGAAGAATAAAATTGCTTCACTACTGAAATTGAATAGTGCCAAAACATTATCCATTTGATTTGATATTGGGCAAGTTCTTGTACATGTGGTCATTCTAACATTACGGATTAAGGGTGGCGCTATTAACAATCTTAAAAGACATTGTTAGGCTTCATCTAATAGTTTATAGAGGTATTAAAGTGTTTATATTTGGCCGAAAAAAAATAAATGCCACAAGTTTTGCGACTTATATTAGTGCGCGCTTGTCATTTGTTTTGAAAGCAACGCTATTGTTGAGTGCTTTTGCCATGTTTTGGCTTGGTCAATACCAGTCTGCAGTAGAGACTTTAATGATTTTACTTATCACTATTCTGCCAGTGGTACTTAGGAATAAATTTACAGTGAAAATACCGCATGGTTTTGAAACGTTAACAGTGCTGTTTGTATTTATGTCTTTATTTTTAGGTGAGGTTCAGAGCTATTACACAATATTCTGGTGGTGGGACTTGGTGTTGCATAGTGGGTCGGCCTTTATCATGGGGGTATTGGGGTTCTTACTGGTCTATGTGTTAAATGAAAAAAAAGAGATAGAACTTAATTTAAATCGAAATTTTGTTGCTTTATTTGCCTTTATGCTTGCAGTTGGCATTGGTGCATTATGGGAAGTTTTTGAATTTACTGTAGACCAGTTATTTGGTTTGAATATGCAAAAAAGCGGTTTGGTCGATACCATGTGGGATCTTATCGTCAATGTTTTTGGTGCGCTTATCATTTCAGTGCTGGGTTGGGGTTATATAAAAACCCGTGAAACTGATTCATTTCTGGAACGCTGGATTGAAGAGTTTATAGAGAAGAATCCACGCTTTTTTGAACAAATAAATTCTGATAATGAATAATCATTATGGTTAGTTTACGAATTCTGACTTTAAATATTCACAAGGGTTTTTCTATGGGTAATCGGCATTTTACTTTGGAAAAGATCAAAAGCTGTTTACGTGATTCCAAAGCTAATGTTGTGTTTCTACAAGAAGTGGTAGGGGAGAATGTAAAACATCAAAATAATATTTCTGGATGGACAGATAACAATCAAATGGAATTTCTAGCGGATTCGGTATGGGAGCATTATGCTTATGGGAAGAATGCCATTTATCAACATGGCCATCATGGCAATGCTAGCTTAAGTGAAACTCCTTTTTTGGAATGGCAGAATATTGACATTTCATGCTTGTCGTTTTCCCAACGAGGTTTTTTTACATGGTAAGACCAGTGAAGATATTCATTTACTTTGTCTCCATATGGGGTTGTTTGAAAAAGAAAGGCGCATACAAATCAAACAAGTCGTTGAGTATATTAAAAATAATATACCAGCAGATGAATCTTTGATCTTGGCAGGTGATTTTAATGACTGGCGTTTAACTTGCCATCACTATATTCAACAAGAATTACAACTTACTGAAGCTAGTTTGGATCACCAAGGAGCTCTAGCAAGAACTTATCCAGCACGCTTTCCTTTATTGAAAATGGATAGAATTTATCAGCGAGGGTTCCAAGTGACACAAAGTGAAGTTTTGACTGGCAACTGATGTCTGACCATCGAGCAATATTAAGCGTTTTAGAATTGAGGTAATCTTATGTTAAAAAAAATATTTTATGGAATAGGCATAATTCTGATTTTATTACTGATTGTATTCCTCGTGATGTTTTATAGGCTAGCCCGACAGTCAGACGATATTGTAAATGCAGGCTTGGTCAATGAGCTTTTACAGGCTTGTCCTGATAGACCAAGCTGTGTCTATAGTCTTGCTACTAGCGATGAGCATACGATTGCAGCATTTCCTATTCCTCAAGGTATGAATGATCCGGTAGCTGTCATGGCTGGAATCATAGAGGGTCAATCAAGAACTGAAATATTACAACAGAATACAGAATATCTTCATGCCACATTCAAAAGTGCAATTTTTGGCTTTATTGATGATCTTGAAATTTTAATAGATGGAGATCAGTTACAGGTACGATCAGTTTCCCGAGTCGGGTTTTCAGATATGGGTGTAAATCGTTTACGTGTGGATGCTTTGCACGAAGCCTGGCGGTCAAACCTAAATTAATTTTTATAGAGGGGCGGCAAACTAAAAGGGAGGTTTTTATCTAGATTAGCTTTCCTGTCTTTGTGCAAAATAATCACTTCTTCTAGTAAGCTATCAAACTCAAAATTCTTGTCACTATTTTCAGCATAAAGACACTCTTGTAAATTTTTAAGTAAAGAATTTAGAGAGTTCTGATTAAATTTTTCTGCTAATTTTTTAATATTATACAAAGCCAAATTTTGAAAATACGCTTGTCCCCAGCTTAAAAAAGATTCTGCTGTCGCATTAATATCTTGTTGTTCACAAGCACGCTTAAGAGCTTGGAGACTCTTATTGATATTAGGAATCTTTTGTTCTGTCTTATTGTTTTCTTTACGTATTAGTTTATAAATGTATTTTTTTAGTTTATGCCAAAGCAAGAGCAATACGGGACCAAAAAACAAAGCGGATATCAGTACAAGCACGCCAATAAAGAGAAGTAAATTAAGATTAATCGAAGACCAGAAACTGCCTGAAGTACTACCAATATTTTGTAGTCCTATTTCAGCTTCAACACTCTGCCCATCTACTGTAAGAATATCGAATTCTTGTGCAGGTAACGTGGCATATTCCAAGGTATTAGTCTCAGTATTCCACCAAGGAATTTCGATGGCTGGTAATGTGAATTTACCAACTTCAGTTGCAACTATGGTGACGTTTTGAGTATGTCCTGAACGCACTCCACTGTTTTCAGTAATATCGACTTGTTGCGCTTCTGCAGGGTAATTCCGTAACTTTGAAGCACTGGTGAAATCTAAATTGATCAGCATAGACGCGTAAATATCCTTTGCGTCAAGTTGAATAGTCCGTACAACCGAATCACCAATACGCATATCTTGCAAAGAACGACTCCAGCTGTCAGATATAGTCACATTAGAGCTGGGTAACCAATTAAGGCTCGGATAAGATCTTGGAAGCGTTACTACTGAAATTTTGTGTTCTTGACTAATCAACTCTATGGTTTGACGTTGGGCAGTGGTTTGTAAATTATTGTTATTGCGAGTGGCCCGAGTCTGGGTGAATGCTCGAAAACGCATAGGTGCAATTGAGAATTCACCGCTTCTTTGTGGGAAAATTATAAATCTACTTTCATTAACGGTATACAAAACTCCATCAATTGTTTCTGTATAGTTGAGGTCATCACCTAACTTATTGAAGGCGGCTTCAGACATTTCCAAACGGGAGAAAGAGGCGCCGCGTTCAAACGCCAGGGTGTAATAAAGTTTGATGCTATAGATCAATGCTTCTTGAACATAGACCTGATTTTTATTGACTGAAGTTTGCAGAAAAACTTCATTTTGCTCTGTCGCACTTTCATTTTCAATTAGAAAGTTTTCAGGTTCGTTTTGTGCCCAGGCAGGGAAATAGAAAAAGATTAAATATACTAGGCCTAACAAATAAAAGTGTTGATAGGATCTGTGTTTTACCATAACTGCTGATTGCTTTCGAGCGCCACTAAATCTAGTTCTAGATCGCTGCCGGTTCGGCGTTGTAATTCAAATTTATTTTTTAACAAGGTACCAGGATCGTCTGTAATACGCCCCAACCATTGCTGTAATGAAAGTTCTTGTTCGATAGCCGCGCTGAACGCTTGTTCTTCAGCTGAGTCAGGATCTTCTAAGTGGCTATTACCATTATTGCCATCGGCATCTTGGTTTTCTTGTTGGCTGAGACTCTCAGAAGTGTCTTTTTGGTTTTGTCCGTTTTCTTGACCGTTGGTTGCTCCAGTAATTTCCTGATTCTCATCTGCTTCTGTTGCTTCAGCTTCTTCACCCTCTTCTCTTTCTATTTCCATATTAGAACCAGGGTCATCTGTTAGTCTTGCCTGAAGTGCTGCAACAATTTCTAGATTTTTTAATGCAGATGTATGGCTGGGTTCGATATTCAAAACTCTTCGATAAATATCGATAGCTTCATTAAGCCGATAAAGCATGGCCAATGCGTTGGCTCGATTGTAAAGAGACGTTATATCATTGAGCTCACCTAAGTCAGTTAGTGCTGCTTCATAATTACCTTGTCGGTAGTTTGCAGCAGCGCGCCAAGCAGTATCTTCAAATAGAAAAACGGCGTCTATATAATCTTCATGAATGAAAGCTTGATTAGCCTGCTGGTTGGTGTTTGACCAAAAACTAGTCCATTCCCAGGCATATACGGGCGAAATGAGACTAAATGACGTCAAAAGTGCCAAGTTGAGCAAACAAAATGTACGATATGTAAAAGTAAACATTGGCAATTAAATGGCCTTAGTAAGTACTTTAGCTTAACTAGTATGCCTCGGCATTATACGAGGAGACCTCAGCTAAGCAAATTGTTTGCAAGTGTAGGCTTTGAATAAGTAAGTAATGAGGAAAAAGATATTAAGTGCCTGTTATACAAGCCTTATACACAATTTTGATATTCTTTGAAGAGACTCAAGGAAAATCATATTTCTTGCATAAGCTGGCACTAAAATGATGTTATTATTGCCCAAAATGCAGTATCAACCGGGTTAATAGCCTGCATTGCTATAAATTAATTTTAGAACTGGTATTTGGATTTAAAAATAACGAGGTTAGAAATGAACTTAAACATAAAGAAATTCCTACAAATTTTTTCCATTCCTTTGGCAATCCTATGTTTTCAGTCTGCGCATGCTCAGCCAATCATGATTCCGGGTTTTATGGGAATAGAAAGTTCGTACCTTGACGCGCTAGAGGCTGATTCTGATTCTACAATGGCCTATTTCACAATTTCAAATTTGCATCAAGAACCTATACTTTTGTTGGGTGCTAGTGGAGATAAAATTGGACATGCCATGTTAAACAACTCTGATCATCAAGCTGTTGATTCTATTTTAATAGAGCCTGGTCAACGTTTAGTCATGCAACCAGACGGCTATCATGTTCATTTAGATGAAATTGATACCTCCGATGCTGATGAAGGCTTTTATGCAGTTACTTTATTGGTTCGACGTGGGCTAGAGGCAATGGAAGAAGTTGAAGCGATTGAAAATTTAGGTGCTATGTCAGGTCAGCGTGGTCGTGAAGCTGGTATTCCGAATGAACAAGAGTTTGTAGTTAACGTTCCAATTAGAAATTAGTATTTGTTAAAAATCGATAGAGAGGACTTTTTAAATGAACTTAATAAAAAATAAGATATTGCATTCTTGTACAGCAGCTCTGACAGTATTATTTTTTCAGGCCACAGCACAAGCGCAACCAATTATAGTTCCTGGGTTTATGGTTGTAGAAAGCTCATATTTAGAAGCACCAGAATCTAGTGCTCATTCAACTTTAGCTTATTTCACTATTGCAAATTTACATGATGAGCCGATTATATTACTGGGTGCTTCTAGTGATATTTCTGAAAGTGCAACTTTAAATGGCCCTGGACATGAAGAGTTAGAATCAATTGTTATTCAACCTAGTGAACGTTTGATAATGGGATCAGATGGTTTCCATGTGCATTTCGATGAACTTGATAGTTCTATTGACTCAGGCGATGCACAAGAGATTACTTTATTAGTGCGTCGTGGGTTAGAAGCCTTGGAAGAGGTAGAAGCACAGGAAAGAAATGCAAATAATGGCATACGCGCCCGTAGAGCTGGAATTCCTAATGAACACGATATTGTTGTTAGAGTCCCAGTTAGAAATTAACTAGCAGTAGTTTTATTGCTAAAAAAACCAGTAATAACCATACTGATGACTTAATATCCCCACTATATTCAGCATAGTTTGATAGTATAGAGCCTTTGAAGTAGCAACTTTAAAGGCTTTTTTTTGTCCTTACTTCCTCTTGAATTTCTACTACTGCTTGCCGCAGTGGCGCTTTTTACTGGTTTTGTTAAAGCAGGCGTTCCCGCACTGGGAGGGCTTATTTCAGCAGTTGTAGCTTTAGCTTTCAGTCCTCGAGAAGCTCTGGGGATTTGTTTGATTTATCTCTTAATTGGCGACTTAATTGCGGTTAGTTTTTATTGGCGCCTTGCGCATTTTAATGAACTTAAAAAAATGATTTTCCCAGTGCTGTCAGGGATAGCGGCGGGAGGAGTAATGTTAAGTTTTCTCGATGATAATAATCTTGGTTTTGTTATCGGGCTGATGGTGATTTTTCTTGTTTCACTGGAACCTTTTAGACCAAGGCTCACTGAATTGGCGGCATACCATCCACGCAGTATCAGAACAGGTTCAGGAATAGTCGCAGGAATATCAACAACTATAGGAAATGCAGCCGGCCCAATTACAGCCTTATATTTTTTATTGTTAAAGCTGGATAAAAAGACTTTTATGGGTACAAGCAGCATTTTCTTTTTATCGGTTAATACAACTAAAATTCCAATCTTTTATTATCAAGACTTATTTACTGCAGCCTATTTACCGTCTATTGCGTTGACAGCACCGCTGGTTTATTTCGGTGCCCTGTTTGGTAGGACTTTTCTGAATTGGGTATCGCAAATTTGGTTTACTCGTATTATCCTGACTTGCACTGCTTTGGCAGGTTTTTGGCTAATCTTGAGATATTTTATTACCTAAAATATAAATAGTAGTATTAGAAACTGGTGACAGACCATGGCTCGATTATTTTTTCTCCTTAGCTTTCTTATTTCTAATTTATTGTTAGCTTCTTGTGCTGTTAACCCAGTTACTGGGGAAAATGAATTTTCGCTTTTGTCTCGCCAGGATGAAATCTCAATAGGTAATGAGCAGTATGGTCCTTCACAACAGAGTCAGGGCGGAGAATATAAAGTTGACCCTGATTTAAGCGCCTATGTAAACGAAGTAGGACAGCGTTTGGCAACAGAAGGCAGAAGAGATTATGACCTGCCATATGAATTTGTAGTGCTAAATAATTCTGTACCTAATGCCTGGGCACTTCCCGGTGGCAAGATTGCAGTTAATAGAGGTTTATTGCTTGAATTAAACAGTGAAGCTGAATTAGCTGCAGTGCTCGGTCATGAAGTTGTACATGCCGCCGCAAGACATGGTGCTGCAGCGATGACGAGAGGAAGTCTATTACAGGGTGTGCTAACAGTAGGTGCAATCGCCAGCCAGGACAGTGCATATTCAGATTATATAGTGGGGGCAGGTCAGCTCGGTGCCCAGCTAATAGGGCAACGTTATGGTAGAGATGCTGAACGCGATTCAGATACTTTCGGTATTCAATATATGGTGCAAGCTGGCTACGATCCTCAAGAAGCAGTGAGTTTACAAGAAACCTTTGTGAGGCTTTCGGCGGGGCGTGAAGCGGGTTGGGTCGATGGTTTGTTTGCCAGTCATCCTCCTTCACAAGAGCGAGTAGAGAACAATCAGACTTTAGTAAATGAGATGATGCCGGTGTTGCAAGGCCGAGATTTAGAAGTCGGCATTGCCCGCTACCAGCAAGCGATTGCCAGCATAAAAGCAGACCAAGAAGCGTATCAGTTATTTGAAGAGGCTGAGAGAGCTGTTGCGGATGATGATCTAGAGATTGCAATGTTGAACTTAGATGAAGCAATTTCGATGGTGCCAAATGAAGCGAGATTTTCTGGATTAAAAGCGGATATTCTTCTTTATCAAGGAAGTTATCGTGGATCTATTGTTATTTACAATGAAGCTATCGAAAAAGATGATAGCTATTTTGATTATTATTTAGGCAGAGGCGTAGCTTATGCTAGAACTGGCAATCAGGTTTTGGCTCAGACCGATTTAGAACGTAGCGTAGATTTGCTGCCGACAGCTACTGCAATGAATGAGTTAGGAAAAATTTCACTGAATAATAACGACCGTATTGTAGCCAAACAATATTTCCAAGCTGCAGCTGGCGGAGCAGGGCAGGTAGCTAGTGAAGCCTCTTTGGCTTTTACTCGTCTGGACATTGTTGATACACCTGGGAGCTATGTTCAGGCTCAAACTTATACTGATGGTGAAGGCAGAATCATAGCAAGGGTTACAAATCGTTCTGGTCTTGTCTTACAAAATATTCAGTTGGAATTCACTGCCGTTATAGCTGAGCAATTAGCAGAGAGATTAATAAATATTGGAAGTTTAGCGATAAACCAAACTATAGATGTGAATTCAGATTTGCGCTTTCCCGAAGGAATAGAAGGTAGTTCTAATCAAATGCGTGTAAGAGTCAATTCTGCGCAGCCACAATAACTGCATTATCTTTAAAGCGTTTGTGTGGCGGTGTTATCCCACTCTAGTTGCAAATCTGTCAATGTTTGATTGTTATTCACCGTAAATATTCCTGATTGAGCGCTGGCTTCTCCTGTATCACTTTCGCCATTGCCGTTTAAGTCACTATAGACGTTAATCCGATAGCTTCCTGTTACTAAACCCTCAAAATTAAAGCTATAAACGCTGTTTGCAAAAGTAGTACTGACCTTTACAGAACTACCCGTAGTTGTATTAATTAAATCTACTAGTACAGGACCTACTTGATAGCGCTGAGTTGGAGCATTTACTTGAAGAATGACTTCGATGTTTACGGTATTTACGCTGCTATTAAAACTGATTGTTTCTCTATATAAACCTTCTGTCAGGCCACTACGATCTATTTCTAAACGCCAATTTTCGGCCTCAGATGTTTGATTTAAAGAAACAAGGTTAAGCCAGGTTGCGGCATAATCAATACTGTTAATAGTGATGGCGCTATCACCGATGGTTCTTGTTTCAAATACTGCTTCAGTCTGGGCAGGCCTAAACTCAACTGTTGAAATTGAAGAACTTAGGTAAGAGCTAAGCAAAGGGGAGCCAGAAATGCTATCAAATGCAGCTGTAACTGCTTTACGGGCATTAATCAGACCGTTCCCATATATATTATCAGTACCGCTAATACCTAGATCGTCAGTTAATAAACCTGAGATTAACATTTGTTCAATTTCGCCAGCACTTAAATTTGGGTTTACTGCAAGCATCAAAGCAAATACCCCACTAACATGTGGAGCGGCCATTGAGGTTCCAAAACGATAATTATATCGATAATTCAAACCACCACCGCCTACTTCTGCCGATAGACTCAATATGGCGTCAACAAAACCATTGGTGTCACTATCAATATCATCACGGCCGCCTGGAGCCGCAACATCAATAGAATTTCCAAAGTTTGAGTAGGATGTTAATTGTTTATTTAAGTCAACTGCGCTAACAGCAATGACATCGTTGCAGTTTGCTGGGATAAAACGGTTAGATTGATTTGCGTCATTTCCTGCAGCGACAACAACTATTATATCTTTAAGCCTAACTTCTCTTAGCACGTCACGATAACTAGAAGGACAATAACCTGTTCCGCCTATGCTTAAATTAATAATGTCTGCGGTTTTAGCGGGAAGCCCACCTGAGTCATTGCTAATGCCAGCGGCATAACGAATTGCCTGAGTAGCATCGTATAAATTCCCACCGGAATTCCCTAATACACGCAAAGGCATAATGCTCGTTTGCCAACTTATACCGCTGCCACCGATACCATTGTTACTTTGGGCAGCAATAATACCGGCCACATGAGTACCATGATAAGAAGTGCCTAGATCCTCGGCATTAGGGTCTATGCCATCGCCATCCAGAGCATTATCTACTTCACTGATAAAATCATAACCAGCAATTAAATTCCCTGATAAATCGGGATGTTGGTATAAAGCGCCTGAATCAACGACAGCTACGATAATGTCACTTGAGCCAGTCGTTAAATCCCAAGCCGCGGGTAATTCAATTAATGGATAATTCCACTGTTCATTGTAGAGAGGGTCGTTTGGTATGGCTGTTGCCTTGATTAATAGGTTGGGCTCAGCAAAGCGAACTTGAGGATCATTATTCATCATCTTAATAGCAATTAATGTTTCGTGTTTATCTTCAGACTCACCGTCAACAAATTGATGTCTAGAATAAATGTCGGGGGATTCATTGAGTGTTAAAGCTTGATTATAAATCTGTTGAGAGGAGTCATATCCGTCATAGCTCATCCGCATAACTTGATTTGTTTGCCCAGCCATTAAGCTTAAACCGAGAAGGTTCATAGTAGAGTCTGGATTTTCAGATTGCTGTTTATACATGTCAGCTTGGTAGTAGCTAACAATCAATTCGTTTGGCAGAAAAGAATCACTTAAACGAAAACTTGAGCTATCTATATTGACAGTTTGTTCTGTCCGTAAGGTGTAATTAGAAGCACCACTAAATGCTTCTACTAAAAGTTGAAAGGATCCTTCAAAGGGGGCTAGTAAAGATTCATTCGAACTTGTCGACACTGAAGAATCAAATACGATTTGGCCAGTACTATTAAGTAAATATAAATCCAGGTCAGCAGATTCGTGTATGTCCAATACAATGGATTGACCATCATAAAGATAGATACTGAAATAGTCGGAGGGGTCACCTGAATCAAATAAGGGGCCACTGCCACCCTGCATAGCTTGATTCACATAACCGCCTAAAATGGCAAAACTTGGGATTACTTGAGCTTCGCCAGGAGAGTTATTAGAAATATTAGAATTACTGGAATTATTGATATCACTATCAACGATGGAGCCGGCACTGACGACAATGCTGCCTTGTACAGTAAATGAATTAACCGCTGCTGCTGCAATAGGCGTTGCTGTGCCACCACCACCGCCACCACCACAAGCACTCAAGCCGAGCATAACTAAAAACAGACTTAAGCATCGTGAAAATGCCCAATAACCACTTTTAGCGCCAGTCATTAATGAGTTTCCAGGCTTTAATTTAGTAATATATTCTAGAGAGTCACTCACTTAGGGTAAAGCAGTAAGACTGAACCAAAGGTGAATTACTTAATAAAAGATGATAACAGCTAAAATCTAGCTGGTTAGCTGCGCTTAAGGTTTATATACTAATTTTCGCGAGTCACAATCCTTGGAATTCACATGACAGATTTAAATAGAAGAAATTTTATAGCACTATCAGCAAGTGTTTCAGCAGGTGTATCAGCTTTGGTAGCAGGAGTTGGATCTACTAATTCTATGGCAGCTTCGTCTTCGGGTATGTTCGTTTGTATGCATGGCGCTACCTCCAATGGTTTTAACTTCCGTACAGCAATGGAAGGTTGGGCCAGGGCTGGCATTACAGCAGCCGAGCCTGACTTACCTATAGCTCGAACTTTTGAACAAGCCAATGGAGCTGGTTCAGCAAGAAGGCTGATGGATGATTTAGGCATTCGTGCCGTCTCATCTACTAATCAAATATTTTTGGAAGAGTCTGGGCCACAAAGAGCTCAAGCCCTTGAAGATCTTAGATGGAAAGTTGAGTTGGCGGAGTCCCTAGGTGCAGATCGTTTGGTTGCGCCTTCGATTGCAAGTGAAACTCATACTGCTGATGATTATGATGAAGTGTATGAAAATTTATATGAAGCCGCAGAAATTGCTCGGCCGCATAATGTTGCTCTTATGGTGGAATTTACGCGTTTTTCAAAGCTGATCAGTACTGTGCGAACTTCACTAAATGTCGTTAGAGCTGTAGATCATCCAAACCTGAAATTTATGCTCGATGTTTATCATTTTTGGGCAGCTCAGAGTAAATTTGAGGATCTGGATTTAATTAATCCAGGTGAAATTCATCACGTTCATTTTGAAGATACGCCAGCAGAGCCACCATTGGAGGTGTCTACGAATGCGAATAGAGCTTTTCCGGGTGAAGGGGTTGCGCCTTTACAAAGAATTATCGATAAGTTGACAGAGAAGGGATATAGCCGAGCATTGTCTCTGGAGCTGTTTGATCCTGTTGTGCAAAATACTGACCCCTATGAGATTGCCACAAAGGGAATTCAAACAATTACACCTTATATTTCCTGGATATAATCGTTAACTAAAATACTATCGTTGGCGCGTCAGATAAGCGACGATATTGTCCAGGTCAATGTCGCTAACTTCAGTTTTGCGGGTAATTGGCATCCCGTATAAACCATTTCGGACAATAGTTCTGATATAGACTGGTTGAAGATCAACTCTGTCTTCCAGCACAGCTGGTAAATCACCTTTGTATTTAACCCCAAGTGCAGAAGTGCCTGGCAAAGCATTTGCTCCCAAGCCTCCAAAAACTCCACCGGCTATTCTGCCATGGCAAGGTTCGCACCATTTATCAAACACAACTTTACCACTGGCCTGTGCTGAATTGAGTTCTTGAGCTTGCACTGTTCTTATAGTTGTTCCAACAAATGCAGCAAATAAAATGCATAAAATAGTTAATCGGTTCATCCGCGGTTATTCCTCAAGTTGGCCGGCCATATACCGTAACGTCCTGGAGAAATAATGCCATTAGGATCAATGCCATCTTTCAGCTTTTCCTGGAATTTCAGTAAGGCGTTTTCATTAAAGCTGTATTTACTCACAGCGTGATCCTGAAAGGCTGGATTTGTTCGGTAAGTGCCCATGCCTTGTTCGGCTATCTTATCCAAGCATCTTTCATATAATGCTCGCGTTGCAGCATTTTTAACTGGGTCTCTCCAGGTTGGAACTAATACTGCCACAACCATGGCTCTCGAATAAAAAGTGATAGGAGTTGAGAAAGGATGGGTCGCTGGAGCAAAGCCCATTTCCTGATAAGCCTCAGCTAAGACTCGAGCAGCAGTATGTACGCCTTCAGCCGTTCTTGGCGCCATGGCGAACATATCAGCATGCCCGTCTGGTGGATCATTATCATTCATCGGGTTTCTGTTGACGATATGAAAAATTTCCAGATTAGGGATACCTACACGTACTTTATCTGCCATAGCAGGGATGTCTTCATCGGGAATAGGTAAACTGTAAAATTCATCTTCCTGGAAAGCAGCACCTGGGATTTTGTCTCGGAAACGGCGTTGTACAGCAGTCCAAGTTCCTCGTATGGTTTCTTCCGGACCATAAAATTGAAACGTCACTGACCAGGCTGGTTTATTTTGAGCAGTAACAAACTCTTCCAGTTGCTCATTTGTAGGCCACCCATTTTGCATTAGCTCCGCAATAGGAGCTGGATCAAACAGCCCGCCACCAACAGGGCTGCCATAGGATGGCATTCCAACCAAGCAAGAATCTTCCAGGTAGCTAACTTCTTCAATCATCGCTTGTAAATCTTGATAGCGAGGCACTGTCACTGTAGCAGTCATGTAAGTTTCAGGCAGAGGCATCAGTTTCACGCCCATTTTGGTGACGATACCAAAATTAGATTGAGCAAACAGACCATCGATAGATGGGCCTGCGCCATAATGGAAATCTTGCCAGGCATCAGAATCTGGAACAGCACCAGCGCCAGTGCGAATTAGTTCACCTTCAGCGCTGACGATTTCCAGGCCGATGTGCGATGCAAAGTGATCGCGATAAGGGCCGAAAGTATAACCAACACCGTGGTCAAGACTATTACCCATTGGGCTACCCCAACCGGGATCAGGGATATCCAGCATGACGTTCAGATCATGCTCGCGTATATAGTTAAATAAATCAAAATAGGAGACACCTGGTTCGACTAAAGCATAATTTCTTTTATCGTTAACTTCTATGATGCGGTTCATGCGCTTCATGTCTAGTACCACACTGCCTGTCATGGTGGGTGCAGTACCACCATAAGTTAGATTTCTGCCAGTAGAAATCGGGTATAAAGGTATATTAAAGCGATTGGCAATACGGACAATTTCTTGTACTTCTTCGACACTGTCAGGTGCAAGAGCAGCGGAAGCGATTCTTTCCTCTTCTTCGCCCCACAGAGGCGAGTAGGAATCACGATAAAGTGCAACATCGGCGTCTGAGCTGAATACCCAGTCTGTGCCAACCACAGATTCGAACTCAGCTAGAGCTCTATTGAATTCTGCTTGGCTTAAATTTGGTGGTAGTGCCATTTTGTTTTTCCTCTACTGTTCTTTTTTTGTCTTCTTTATAAAGTTTTTATTTAGTAAGTAATATATTTTTAGCTGATTATCCAAGTAACCAATGCAGTTTTATTCAAAGGTGCATAGGGGCCAGTTAATTTTTGTGCTGAGATGTCTGTAGTTTGATTTAAAACAGAAATGTCCGCCATTTTTGTGCCAAACCCGGCTTCATCGCCTAATCCACTAAAGTATGAGCCATTTATTTGGTGTTCAACCGTACCATTTTGGCTGATCAAATGGTCAAAACGTAAGCTCACACTCATTCCTACATCTCTTGCCAATTCTTCCAAACAAAAAAGGTCTAGGCGAGTAGTTAGGCCAACCAATGGTGAACGATCAATCAGGAGTTGCTGTCGAAGTTGACTATACCAAAGCTTGCTAAGGTCACCTTGAATATCCGTGATGGGCATATTTTTATTTTTAAGTGTATCGGCAAAAGCCTGGCTTTCAATATATTGACCATCAAATAAAGCTAAAGTAGGGAAAGCAGCACTTGTTTTGGAAGCGTTGGCAAGTGATTGTCCGGGTAAATTAACCAGGCCACTTAGTATACCTGCTGCGCTTATTTTTAAAGCTGTTCTGCGGTCAACCATTATGATTATTTAAGCCTTTGAGTGGAACATTTAAGGCAGTAACTTTACATTATTCACAGGTTACTGTGAAGGATAGTTATATATAGATATAAGAGAGCAAGATGTTTGATGGTTATAAAGATATAGTCCAGTAAAAACGGTGCTTCTAGAGACGGAACGCTTGATTTTCAAGCAAGTTATAATTTTTGAAGATGGTATGGCTGATACAGTAGTGGCAGCGGTTGCTGCTGATAACCCTGCTTCCATCAAAGTTCTGGAAAAGTGTGGTTTCGAGCTGACTGTTATTGTTAAAGGCCTTGGTATGGACCCCTAATTGCTTATTGTTTAAAAAAGTAGATATTTCCATATTTGATCAACTGAATAACTTATGATTCTCCTTTGATTTGATTATACTGATCGTCACTATTTTATTGGGTTGTGTTGAAGTTCAAATTTATATTGAGGGAATTAGTATGAAAAGAAGTGTGAAAAAATTTACAACATCAATGGCTCTTGTACTTTTAGGTTCAATAATGGCTACGTCTGTTACTGCTCAATCAGTTGACGATTTGATAGCAGAAGCTGTTAGACCTTTACCGGAAGACCTGCGGGCAGACGCAACTGTTTATACTTATGATGATGGCGATCGAGTCGTACTAAGGCAAGGGACTAATCAAGTTGAGTGCGTGCCTAAAAATCCTGCAACAGGTTTCATCCGTTGCAATGCTACGTCAAATTCTGAGCGCATGGATTACAGCGCAAAATTAAGCTCCGAAGGTTTGGGTGGCGCTGAGTTAACTGCAGCTATGGATCAGGCTGTTGAAGATAGAATTATTGATGAAACAGTTTTTGGTTCTATACGTTATCGTCTAACTGACGAAGACGACACAATTAAACTACTTTGGATAGTTCAGGTTCCGTACGCCATGCCTGAAGACTTGGGCATGTCAACAGAGAGCCAATTTCAAAATTCACTTGCTGGGCAGGGCCGTCCTTGGTTAATGCTGGAAGGGACTTCTAGCGCACATGTGATGATTCCTATCAATGCTACTGAGTCTTCAAACATGGGTGCTGCGACGACCAGGCTGAATACAATGGCAATAATGAACACTGTTGAACAGGCGACTTTGCCTTTGCCAGAAGAATTTCGAGCTGGGGCTACTGTTGTTCAATACGATTCAGAAACAGGTGCGCGTCAGGTGCTACGTCAAGGTACAAACTTAATGGAGTGCCAGCCGCGAGCAGAAAGTGGCTTCACCCGTTGTTATCAC
Source organism: Gammaproteobacteria bacterium (assembly GCA_029246545.1). Lineage (GTDB taxonomy): Bacteria > Pseudomonadota > Gammaproteobacteria > Pseudomonadales > Pseudohongiellaceae > UBA5109. The sequence goes on along the minus strand of JAQWMX010000021.1, from coordinate 13,703 downwards.
CAGATTGTAAGTGCTGAACAGGATATTCGCGCGCTCTTAGCAGCGCAAGGCGCCTCACAGGAGCAAATTCAAGAGGCTGTTGCTGAAGCGATAGACGGTGGAGATATTGCAACAGCTCCATCCGGTTCCATGATGTATCGATTATATGAAGAGGATGATCGGTTGAAACTGCTTTGGGTAATTCGTTTGCCTAATGCAAGCTCTGAGCAAACAGGAATGTCAATTGGCAGCCAACGGGATAATTCGCTAGATGGCATGGGTAAGCCTTGGATGATGCGTGATGAAACGCCAGCAGCTCATTTAATGATCCCAATAAACGGCACTGAGCTGTCTAACTAACAATAGGCAGGATCAAAACCGTTTTGCAATCAAGCAAGTTCATAAAAACTACCCGACCAGGAGAGTAACTTGATGATGAATAAATTTAGATTTAGTTTTCTATTTGAAATTAATAGATATCTTTTGCCGGTAACTATTTTATCAACTCTGGTATTTATGTTTTCGATTCCAGCTTCAGCACAAGTTGACAACCAAGACGATCCCTCATGGATGTGGCCTGAAGCACGATGGCGAGGAGCTGTCGAAAGGGTTCGAGCGGGCCAGGAATTAGTGCCTCAGTCTTGGCCTCAATCTGGGAAAGTTGCTGTGGCTCTATCATTTGACTTTGATACTGAAACTTTATCTTTACGCAGCAGCGTTACAACTCCTTCAGTGCTGCCCTCAGTCCAAAAGGTTTTGACGACATACAAACTAGGTTATAAATTCATTATTCTATAAACTTTTTTCTGTTTCACTTTTAACCCTATAACTAATCTACTAGTTAAGTTTGATTGCAGAAGGGATAACGGTTAGGCTGTTTTTTTGGAAGTAATTGTAGAGAGAGGAAAAGAATGACCACAGATGATAAGAAACAGAACAATGAAAAAGCGCCAAAGCAATCAATTGATATTGAGATTATCGGTGGACCTTTTGACAGAATAACTACCGTATTGGAAGAGTTTGAACCAGGACAAAAAGAATTTATCCGTCCCTTGGAAAGCTTTGGTCTAGAACCCCGTAGTGTCGGTGCAGTGGAAAGCAGGGAAGTAGAAGTCACGGTCCCGTCACGTTTGCACCCCTCGGTTCTAGACATGAATCGTTTTAATCTCAACAAGCCTGGCGGCGGCGGTATCGGTTTTGCCATCGAAGTGTTTATGCGCGCCAAAGTACGTTCTACAACAAATCCCGATATTATTGTTAACGGTGAACGCACCTTGTTAATGCAGCACTATGGCCTTCTTTTCAAGCAATTACTGAATTATCCCGGTGGTTTTGAGATTGAATTGCATGACCACGAGCGTCGTCATATCGGTATGGGTTCTTCGATCGGTTCAATGGTTGCCATGGCTATTGGCATTAATGAAGTATTAGGTAGACCATTTAACGGACGTGAAATACGCCGGATTATTGGTTACAACTACTGTGAGGAAAGCCCTATTGGTGATAAATATCTACTGCCAGGCTTTGAAACTGGGATGGGCGCCATGGCTAGTATTAATGGTGGTTGGATCTTAGGTACAGATGACTTGGAGATGGCTTATCGTATACCACTTGAGGATACTAGGTGTATCGCTTTTATTCCGGATGTTCCAACCCTTGAAGACGAGTTTACTGGGAAGGATACTGCCGCGGCATCGGAAGCTGAGCTGTTGTTGCGTCGAGGTCGTTACCTTGATTCCTTGCAGTCCGGTGTTAAATCGCAGATTCTATTCTGTGACATGCTGCCAGCAATGATAAAGGGTGATCTAAAAACTATTGGTGATTCTTTGTTTGACCTTAGCTACCTTGGATCCAAGCGAGCTGAATGTGAGACACATGGATCTTTTGGCGCACCTGTTTACGGATACCTTAGCGCTTTACGTGAAATCGGTGTTGAGATTACTGGCATGAGCTCGGTGGGACCGACTCTTTTTGCGTTAACTCAAGACGATGATACCTATAATCGTGTGATTAAATACTTGAAATCAAAAGGAATTGCTGACAGTCGCATAATTGAAACAGCTGTAGATAATGTCGGCGCAAGAATTAAGGAGAACGGTGTCGAAACACCTTTTCTAACAGACGGTTGGTTGCAAGGTTAACTCTTCCTGGAACTTTGTCGGGCTTATTTGCCCGACAGTATTCTAGAGCCCCAGACGCTCCGCTGCATTTCTGGCATTACTAACAAAGGCACGTACCTGTGTTAAATCTTTGTTCATGCGATCACCAGGATGATTGGTATGGGTATAAGAATCGACACCCCAGGGTCCCACCGCTTCAATAGCATCGGCAACATTGTCTGCTGAGAGTCCGCCAGCGAGAATAACCGGTATTGAAACGGCCTCGACTATTTGCCGACTAATAGACCAGTCATGTGTCATGCCACTTACCCCTGTAATATCGCTATCGCTATTAGCAACTGAATCAAGTAAGAGGTAATCAGCAAAAGCAGAACGTTCGCGTGCATCTTCAACCGCAGTCGGGCCAGTGACGGGTATGGCCGCCATGATCTTGATTCCTTGTAGGCGCTCACGAACTTGCGCCAGATCTTCAATAGCTAGATTCCTTGCTGCCAAGTGAACGGCATGGGGCTGAACTTCATTCGCCATTTCGCAAATCGTATCGGGATCCGTAGATAATGAAAGAGCAATACCTAGTGCACGCCCATCGATGGCGGCAAAGATATCGCGCGCCTGCACAACGCTAATCTCTTCTGGAACTGGGATGCCACCTTTTACCACCAAGCCAATCAAATCTGCACCTGCTTCAACCGTCTCAACGGCATTCTCAACTGTGGTTAAGCTGTAAAATTGAATCTTCACTAAATAACTCCTTCTTAATCTTGCAACTATTTATTGAAATCAACATCAACAAGATTTTTTAATATACGCTTTGGAATGAAAGCGAGCATATTAACAACGTTAATTTAAAAATCCATCTAACGTCCACTTTGGATAGAAAGCGGACGTTAGCGGGATATCAAGAAATTAACATGTTGATGGTTCTGTATGGAATTTAAAAAAATCAAATTACTCTGACTTCTATGATTGTTAATTTGGCAATACAGGTCAATGTCGTTTTGCCAAGATAATTGTCCAAGCCGCAAATACGGCAATTAACAAGGTAGAGCCAATAAAACTCGTCACCATTACACCCTCAAAAAGGGCTTTATAAAACAGGGCTGCATACGCTCCCCCCAATAATGGGCCTACAATAGGAACCCATGAATAGCGCCAATTTGAGCCTCCTTTCCCGCTAATAGGTAGTAGGAAATGAGCAATTCTGGGGCCAAGATCCCGCGCAGGATTAATAGCGTAACCAGTTGTTCCACCCAAGCTCATCCCGATGGCAACTATTAACAGACCAACCACTGCCGGGTTCAGCCCTTCCGTAAACTCATTGGCACCAATACCCATCAGGCCGCCTACCAAAATAAAAGTACCGAAAAACTCACTGAACAAATTTGAGATTGTCTTATCTACCGCAGGGCCAGTTGCAAATATTCCGAGTTTAGCGCCAGGGTCTTCAGTGATTTGCCAATGAGGCATGTAATGAAAATACACTAAAGTTGCGCCGGCAATAGCGCCGAGAATTTGCATCACAATATATATTGGCACCAATTCCCATGGAAAGTCGCCGGCGATAGCTAATGCCAAAGTAACGGCCGGATTGATATGTGCTCCACTAATATTTCCTACCGCATAAATAGCCATCGTTACCGCTAAACCCCAGCCAATAGTGATCACAAGCCAGCCGGACTTTTCGCCGTAACTTCCCTTCAGGGAATTACCAGCATTAACTCCACATCCAAGAATAATAAGGATTGCAGTTCCGATGAATTCTCCTAGCGCTACTGACATGGCGAGTCCTCTGAGTATAAAAACAGGGTGGCAATTATCAAAATTTCTTACTCATCATTTTTTTATTTATAGCAGGCTTCATTAGCAATTCAGAAAAAGAGTTAATCCCACTGCTCCGTCAAGGCGATATTACGATGCACAGTATTAATGCTCTAACCAGTTTTTGCTCCGCTCCACCGCTTTCTTCCATGAAGAGTAGAGTTTTTCCCGGTCCTTTGAAGGCATAAGCGGAGTAAATACCCGATCCACTTTACGCTGGGATACTATATCTTCTAGCGTCCAGAATTCCACAGCCAAGCCTGCAAGGTATGCTGCACCAAGAGCCGTTGACTCAATGATTGCCGGCCGCTCAATCGTTGTGTTCAGTATGTCCGCTTGAAACTGCATCAAAAAATTATTGGCAGAAGCCCCTCCATCCACCTGCAGTTTCTGTAAATCTAAACCAGCATCTTTTTGCATGGCGTCCAAAACATCTCTGATTTGGTAAGCCAAAGATTGTAAGGTGGCTCTGGCAATTTCTTCCTGCCCGGTTGCCCGAGTAAGTCCAAAAATTGCTCCTCTTGCATACATATCCCAGTATGGGGCTCCCAGTCCGGTAAAAGCCGGCACGAAAACGACTTCATCGTCAGTGGCGTTCAATGCCAGCGTCTCTGAATCCGGTGCGGTATTAATGATTTTTAATCCGTCTCTAAGCCACTGAATCGCAGCTCCAGCGATGTATATACTCCCTTCCAGGGCATAAGTGACTTGCCCATTTAACTGCCAAGCAACAGTTGCTAGGAGCCCATGTTTACTTGTATGTGGATTTTCTCCTGTATTCATTAACATGAAACAACCCGTACCATAGGTATTCTTGGCCATTCCAGGCTGGAAACAGGTTTGTCCAAAAAGTGCAGCCTGCTGATCCCCTGCAACACCTGTTATGGGTATCTGGGTTTCATCTATTTCAACGGATCCAAAATTACCACTGGAATCTCGGACTTCGGGAAGCATGGGCTTTGGAATATCCATTGCATCGCATAATTTGGAATCCCACTGCATTGATCGAATGTTATAAAGAAGAGTCCTTGAAGCATTTGATGGATCTGTAGCATGAACAGCCCCCTTCGATAATTTCCAAATTAACCAGGTATCTATAGTTCCAAACAGCAAGTCCCCTTTTGATGCTTTGTCACGGGCACCATCAACATTATCGAGAATCCACTTCAGTTTAGTGCCGGAAAAGTAGGCATCAATTACCAGGCCAGTGTTTTCCTTACAATAGGATTCAAGATTCTGTTTTTTTAATTGTTCACAAATGGCAGCGGTTCTTCGATCCTGCCAGACAATGGCATGATAAATTGGTTTTCCCGAATACTTATCCCATACGACAGTGGTTTCTCTTTGATTGGTAATCCCAATTGCCGCTATTTCCTTTACGGATATTTGATTATCTTTTAATACTTTCTTAAAAACTTCCCATTGAGTGTCCCATATTTCATTAGCATCGTGTTCAACCCAACCATCTTTAGGAAAAAATTGCCTGAATTCCTTCTGACATACTCCAATAATTTCTCCATTTTGGTCGAAAACCACAGCTTTGGAACTAGTTGTTCCCTGATCAAGTGCTACTACATATTTTTTACTCATTGCACACCAACCAAATATAATTTTCTATGTTTGAATCCATAGTTAAATGAAATGAAAGATTTTGAGCTTATTGATAGGTACTGACAAGTTAACTCTCAAAATTTGATAATTCAACCATGAATACTTCAAGATGAATAAATGGCAAGTCCTAGCGTCTGCTTCTGGCCGAAAGCATACGTGCCGAGGAGGACAAGGGAAAAGTTAAGGTATGGGGGGAGGGCAATGGCTGAATTCATGAAAATTGGAGGTGTGTTACAGGGTGAAATTAGGATGGCTTACTTGGGAAAGGGCTTTTATACTTTCTATACCTAAACTAACGGCATTCTTGAGTTCCAGACTCGGGAGTATCGCTAGCTACTAAGGTTAGGAACAAACTGACTAAATTAATGATTAATCGAGCTCTGTTAAATCGTCTAGGTGTAATCGCTATGGTTACCCTGATCTCTTCCCAAGCATTCGGCCAGAAAATTGTCGTCGCTCACCGTGGTGCTAGCGGCTATCTGCCAGAACATACTTTAGAGGCCAAAGCTATGGCCTATGCCATGGGTGCGGACTATATCGAACAAGACGTGGTGATGACCTCCGACGATCAATTGATCGTATTGCATGACATTACTTTGGATCGCACGACAGATGTGGCAGAGCAGTTTCCCGAGCGCATCCGTGATGATGGCCGTTTCTACGCCATTGATTTCACGCTCGCCGAAGTTAAACTACTCAATGCCAGCGAAGGCTTCCGATTTCGTAACGGCGAGAAAGAACAGAGTTACGTTAACCGATTTCCTATGGGAGCCTCATCTTTTAGAGTGCCGACTCTTGCGGAAGAAATAGAGCTTATCCAAGGCCTGAACAAATCCACAGGCCGCGATGTGGGAATCTACCCAGAAGTGAAAGGTCCCGAATTCCATCGCGCGGCTGGAAAAGACATTAGCACCGCTTTGATCGAGATGCTCAAGCACTACGGTTATACAGACAAGAACGACAAGGTATTCGTACAGACCTTCAGCTTCGAAGAATTGAAGATCATCCACGATGAGATTATGCCCGTTGTTGGTGTAGAGCTGAATCTCGTGCAGCTTGTAGGCGGTGAAGATGCCTATGACTGGATGTTCGATGCTGAAGGCATGGCAACTGTAGGACAATACGCAGATGGCCTTGGTCCCGAGAAAGACTTGATAATCGACAGAGATTCCACAGCCGACAATCTTGTCATCAGTGATCTGGTCGAACTGGCACATGCAAATGGTATGCAGGTTCATCCCTACACGTTCCGACTCGACCCTGGTCAGTTGCCGGCCCACGCCGATAGCTTCGAGCAGATGTTGGAGCAATACTACTTCGAAGCGCATATAGACGGTGTCTTCACGGATTTTCCAGATCGTGCCGCGGATTTCCTAAAGACTCGATAGATCCCAGCAATAGATCTCAGCTATCGATACTAGTTATCAATCTCACCTATGACTTCGCTTATATATCCTCATGCTGACTTGATTCAGTCATGCGATCACGATGGCAAGTGCTGAGATTATTTCTGCTAGTAAGGTAAATTCCTTGAGCTTCATGGATTAAGCAGTTTCAGAATGCATTAAAAAAATCAAATTCATTTGGTTAGAGAAAGAGTAATCGACTTCGAACTATTCAATAGTTTGTGTTTCCCCAATTGATAGCTCCCTCAGATGGTTGTACATTACTGTCTCAGCTCAGTTGAGCAATGGGATCAACAATGAAATTTCAAATAATAAGTAAGTTTATGTCTGTGATAATTGTCTTAATGATTGTTGCAGCTTGCTCTTCTGAATCTACAAACACAGATACCGCTCTGGACGATTACCAACGTGCTGAAAAGTTTCTAGCAGCGAATACGGCTGATTTAGTTTTAAATAATGTTACATCTCAATATTGGCAAGAAAACGATCAGCTAATCTATCGGCGCTCTACAACAGAAGGTTCGGATTATGTGCTAGTCGATTTAGATTCCGAAGAAAAATCTATCCTATTTGATTCCTCTCGACTAGCTTCAGAATTGGCCAGCTTCACTGAAGATGAACTTGAACCGAAAGATTTAGATCTGTTCAGACTTAATTTAGTTGCGGATGAAAATAGACTCGAATTCTCATTTGCAAGCGACAACTTTACTCTTGACCTCAATAGTTATGATTTAAATCAGGTCGCTGATACGCCCGAAAATGAATTCTTTTCTCCAGATGGCAGCAAGGCGGCCTATATTGATGAATATAATCTTTGGGTCAGAGAAGTAGCTAGCAATCAATTAATTCAGCTAACTTTTGATGGCGTAGAGAATTACGGCTATGCAACAAACAACGCTGGTTGGCTAAGAGATGATAGACCTGTGTTGCTTTGGTCGCCTGACTCACAAAAAATAGCTACCTTTCGACAAGATAGTAGAGATGTTGGTGAAATGTATTTGTATTCGACTGAAGTAGGCCATGTTGAACTAGATGCATGGAAATACCCTCTACCGGGTGATGACAATATATTTATGATTGAGAGAATTGTCATACATCTCGAAGACCAACCAAGAACTGTCAAATTTGATATGCCACCTGACCCACAGCGATCGACTACTACTGACCATATTGCAGATAGAGGTGGTGTATTTCTTGATGTTGAGTGGAGTGCAGACAGTGAAAATTTATCTTTCGTTTCCTCATCAAGGGATCACAAGATAGCGCAACTACAAATAGCTAATCCAGAAACCGGTGAGGTAAGGTCGGTATTTAGAGAAGAGGTTGAGACCTATTATGAATCTGGTTACGACGCAGAAAACTGGCGTGTTTTCCCGGAGCGTAATGAATTCATCTGGTTTAGTGAGCAAAGTAACTGGGGGCATTTGTACTTGCATGATTTGCAAACCGGCGAAGAAAAACAACAAATTACCGAAGGAAATTGGGCAGTATTACAAATTCAACAAGTCGATTTAGAGAACGAGCTTATTTATTTTCTAGGATCAAATAGGGAAGAGGGTGATCCTTATTTTCACTATCTTTACAGGATCAATTTCGATGGTTCGGGCCTAATAAACCTTACACCGGAAATTGCTAATCACCAGATTAACTGGTCTGAGTCGGCAGATTACTTTACCGATGTTTACTCAACACCAACTACGGCGGCGATATCATTAATTCGCAACATTGAGGGTGAGCAAATGCTTACGCTTGAAGCAGCAGACATATCACTTTTGTTAGCGAGCGGCTGGGTTGCACCAGAACCTTTTATAGTGAAAGCACGCGATCAAATAACTGACATATATGGTTTGCTCTACAAACCCTCAAACTTCGATGAGAGCCAGTCTTACCCGATTCTTAACTATATTTACCCTGGCCCACAAAGCGGTAGTGTGGGTACTCGCTCGTTTAGAGCATCTCGTAATGATAAGCAGTCATTGGCTGAGCTTGGTTTTATTGTGGTGGAGTTGGATGCGATGGGAACGCCTGGCAGATCGAAATCTTTTCACGATGCGTATTATGGTGATATGGGAGACAACGGTTTGCCAGATCAAATTGAGGCCATTCGTCAATTAGCCTCCGAAAATTCTTGGATGGATATAAATCGAGTTGGTATTTGGGGGCATTCTGGTGGCGGATTTGCATCAACTGCAGCAATCCTACGTTACCCTGAATTCTATCAGGTCGCGGTGTCCGGAGCCGGCAATCATGATAATCGTAACTACGAAGATGATTGGGGCGAGAAATGGCAGGGTTTATTGGAGACTTTTCCAGAAACTAATCCTGAGAACAGTGAGCCTGCAGCAACAGTCGGTAGAACTAATTATGATGGTCAGGCCAACCAACTGCTGGTTGAAAACCTGCAAGGTAAGTTACTACTTGCGCATGGCATGCTTGATACCAATGTGCACCCATCAAATACGCTTTTAGTTGTTGAAGCATTAATAGAAGCTGATAAAGATTTCGACTTAGTGATTTTGCCCAATGCCAGTCATGGTTTTGGAAACCGGCGTTATTTTATGAAACGCCGTTGGGATTATTTTTTGACTAACCTTAAAGGCAGTGAGCCACCAGCAGATTTTCAGTTTGCAGAAAACATACGCTAATTGATTAAAATCATCTGTCTGCAGACTAAGGGTATCTAGAGTATCAAAGTGATTCGCATTATTTAAAAATGTAGTTAAAATGCCCCCCATCTTTTTAGCTGCATTGTAAGTCCAATAACATGATGTTACCGCGACATTCCTTTCTTATATTTTTGTTTTTACCCTTAGTAGCGACAGCTCAGACTAATTTAGTTGATAACAAGATAGCTGAAACAAGAAAAACTACCTTAGCACCTGAACTTGATGGCGTGCTGGATGACCCAATTTGGCAAGAAGCCACTGTTATTACAGATTTTTTTATTTCAACGCATTATGACCTTGCTACTTTGGTCGAGCAAGTTAAGGAGGGTTAATGAGTACGTTTTAACCAACGGCGTAACACTCGATTCCACCACATAGTTGCACCTGTGGCGAACATAATGGTTGGGGCCAAACCAAACAGTGCCCATATTGCTTTGATTGATTGGTCACAAAGCCCTGGGCCACTACAGACAAGCCCAATACCATTGATACGACCAAAATGCAGAAAAGCGAGCCAATAAAGAAACTTATTGACGAAACGAGAACCAGCATTTTCTGCTGTTATAGGTTGTAACTTATCGCCAAGCTCATGGAAAAAATCGGGAAAGCTAAGATAAACGCCACTAAAAGCAAACATCAAAATGAAAAGAAAGCTCCAGATACCGACCATGCTATGGATGTCCCAGATCTGTCGTTTCCAACCAATACCTGTTCGAAAGCTTAAGCTTCTTCGCCAACGATTAATGCCCGGCCACCAAATTACTAGTCCAGTAAATACGATTATGAGAACTGCGATAGCACCAATACCATTAATTTTTCGCCCCATCGGTCCTATAAGAAAACTTTCATGCAGTTCGATTAATTTAACCACTAACATTTGACCTGTTCTTTCTGCGCTGCCAATATCATTCCCGTTAAAAGGATCGAAAAAACGCTTGATGGTGTTGTCATCCATCTCTAGCCAAATTTCGATAGCTTGGTTAGTGTTCCCAGATTGATTCATTCGGGTGATTTCATAACCAGGATATAAAAGAATTACTCTATCGATTAGTAGGTCTTCACTTAAGGAGGATTCAAAACCCGTTGAGATAATAGGGCTAGGTGTGGCCATCACATAAAGTTCGTTGCGATAAACCAGTACGCTACCAGTTATGCTAATGAAAAAAATATAGAGGCCGAGACAGATGCCGCTCCAGAGATGTATCTGGAATAAAAATTTTCTAAACCGTAAGCGCTGAGGATGGCGTATCCAACTTAACTTTGTTGTTAGGGAATTCAAGTTGCCCATATGAACCGAATTCGAGAGTAATAGATTTATTCTAGCTTGATTATAAAATAACTCATTGATTTAAAGTAATTATTTAAGGAATAGCTAACAGGATTTTACGGATAGTGTCCTTGTTGATTGCTCATGTTAAGGTTAGCGCAATATTTTTAAAAACAGTTTTTTATTCAATATCTGATAGTGGAGCAAACAAGATGAAAAAAATCTTATATTCATTTTTTATATTTTTATTTCTGCTTCCAATTGTTGGCTTTGCACAACAACAGGAAAACTACGATTACTGGCAGCATCAACGCGAGATGGTTGCTAGAGGGCAGCAGGCTATTTTTATGTGTAACGGGCTGTTTACTTCTAATCGTACTCTAGAACAAGTGTTTGAGCAGGAGCTGGCTTTTCTACGAAATCCAATTGGAACTGCTGCAGGTGGAGACTATAACGTCGATTGGGATCTGCGTGCTGTGGAAATAGGCGCAGCTGGTGAAGTACCAATCATGCGTGCCGCGTTTCGTGAAGGTCTAGGCTGTGTGAGTATGCCGCCAGATCAGACTTTGGATGATATTGATGAGCTACCTGAATTGACTATGTTAGCAGTAGCCGGAGATGCGGATAATATTCCCTGGCCTGATGGTGATCTGATAGAAAATTCAAATATTCCATCCAACATTAATGCAACTGCATTACAAAGAGCTTCTGATTGGGCTTTTGATCGTGAAGCACCTGAACAAGATACACTGAGTCTACTTGTTGTTTATAACGGCCAAATAATTCACGAACGTTATGCTCCCGGTATTGATTTAACGACTCGGACTCGCACCTGGTCCACTGTAAAAAGCATAGCATCGACCTTGGTTGGGATGTTGGTTGATGAAGGTAAAATGACACTTGATGCTCCACTTGGAATCGAATGGTTGCCAACAGTGGGCTCTCCAGAATCAGATCCCCGTAATAACATTACACTGCGACATGCGCTTAATATGTCTAGCGGTCTTATTTCTCCAGACAACGGTGGAATGGAATATGCCACTGGCTCGGGTTTGTCATACTGGGCTGGAGCAAGTTCGGTAAATGGAGTTCGTAGCCGAGCTTTGATTCGCGAGCCTGGAACCCATTGGGATTATGAGAATTACGATAACTTGCTTGCTGTATTAGCCATGAAGCAGGTCATAGGTGATGATCAAAGCTATGCTGAGTTTCCACGTAGGGCTCTCTTCGACAAAATTGGTATGCGCAACACACTGGTAGGTTCAGATCGCTTTGGTGACTTTATCCTGAGCAGTCAAGCCTATATCAATGCTCGCGATTTGGGCCGTTTTGGTTTGCTCTATCTAAATAATGGAATGTGGAATGATGAACGTATAATTTCTGAAAACTGGATTGATTTTGTTCGAACTCCAGCGCCAGCAACTGTTGGCAGAGGAGGTCAATACGGCGGTCAATTTTGGCTTGTACCTGAAGGTAGAACCGATGTTCCTATGGATGCTTACACGACTAATGGTAATCGTGGGCAGTACACCGTCATCGTGCCATCTCACAATTTGGTTATCGTAAGACGTGGTCTTGATTACGGAAACCAAGGATTTAACCCTTGGGATTTAACGCGTGAAGTATTAAAGGCTATCGAATAACAGGCAAACTTTTTATGAAATCTCTAATTGCTTTTATATTAAGTGTCTATTGTTTATCTGCATCAGCAGAAACAATCATTATAGCTGCAGCTTCTAATTTTACTGTAGCTATGAATGAGCTTATTAGCAGGTTTGAAGCAGACACTGGACATGAAGTTCAGGTGTCATATGGCTCTTCCGGAAGGTTTTATGCACAGATAACAAACGGCGCACCCTTTGATGTATTTTTTTCAGCTGATCATGAAAAACCTGCTCTGCTTGAAACCAATGAATTGGCTAGTGACAGATTTACCTATGCTATTGGTGCCTTGGCTTTATGGTCTAAAACACCAGAGTTACAACTTGATCAAGGAGCGTTCCTAGGTCAAGACTCTTTCAATAAGTTATCAATGGCTAACCCCAGGTTAGCTCCCTATGGTCAAGCTGCTGTCGAGGTACTTGTTTCACTAGGTCTTGAAGAAAGCACAAGTGATCGATGGGTGCAGGGAGAGAATATCACCCAAGCCTATCAGTTTGTCGACACTGAAAATGCTGACCTAGGCTTTGTGGCTTTATCTCAAATTATGCAGGATGGAGAGCTTGAGGAAGGGTCAGTTTGGTTGGTTCCAACAGAACTACATTCGCCAATTAGGCAGGATGCTGCACTTTTAAATCGTGCAGAAGGGAAGCAGGCTGCATTAGAATTCTGGAATTATGTTCAATCATCAAGTGCTCAGACAATTATTAAGTCTTATGGTTACCAAGTTGAATAATGAACTGAATAAAATTGCTAAAACTAATAATGAGATAAGATTTTTTAAATTAGACTTGTTTATATTCTAAGTGATTTTGATAGACAAAATAGGCGTTTTTTAAATAAGTTCAATGATTTTATGCACATAGCGAAATTCCGTCATAATGATGATTAAGAAGCTCTATTAACTCACTATTATTAGCTTTTATATTTTTTAAGTTATTGAATACTATAAATAAATGTAAAAATTAAAAATTAAAATAAATTTAGAAATTTCAGTTTAAGATATTGACAAAACCAAATAAGGCAAGTTTTTCACAGATTTATCCACAGCACTGCTAAATTAATTTTAGTTGTGGATAAGTAAGTAGAACCCTGTTTTTTGGGGCTTGTATCACTTAAAGATAATCGAGTAATCTCACTATAGATTGTTTAGGAGAATTAAATTGAGTGAAGTCAG
>JAQWMX010000015.1 GCA_029246545.1 Gammaproteobacteria bacterium | reverse complement strand
ACTTGAGCAGCGTGAGATGATCAAACAAAATACAATCTCTATGAGAAAACAAATGCATTACGATAAACAACTAAACCAGATGAGCTAATCTGTCTCTTGAATCAGACTGCCCTCAGTCCAAAAGGTTTTGACGACATACAGTTGACTCTGGTTGGCTTGGAACAAAAAACATCCGCTTCATTTAAAACACTGGCTTATGGTGAACAACGTTTAGTGTTGATTGCACGTGCTCTGGTTAAGCAACCGGCATTACTTATTTTTGATGAGCCCACACAAGGACTGGATCAAATTAACCGGCATCGATTTTTGTATTTTCTGGAGCACCTAAGTTCACAGCAACAAACTACTGTGGTGATGGCCAGTCATAGAGATGATGAGCATCTGGCTTTATTCAAACATCATGTGACATTAGAAAGCTAAGATTTAAACTTTTTCAATTACCAGTGTTAGCTCCCCTACCTTGAAACCAAACTTCGTCAGCTTGGTTTTATTAATTAAATGATTATCATCAATCAGGTATAGCCAATCATCCAGACTCAAGACGATAGTGCCATCCCCATAGGGAACATCGAGCTGGTATTGCCATTGAAATACCGATCCAACAATTGAGCCTTCGGCTTCACCAAGCACATCACCCGCTACACCCTGATAATTGTTTTTCCCCAAGTCTGTTAGTGTCCATGTGCGATATTGTATTTCTCCGTCATCAAAGAGGAACTCTTCGACCAATGTGCCTTTATCGCCATCCCAGCTAGCATCAATAGTGGCCGTGAAACGCCTAGTCAAAACGCCGCTTCGATTTTGTAGCATGCCATATGCCACAAGCTCACCATTAAAAAACTCCTTTAAATCCAAAGTTGGACTGGTAGAGGAATATTGCTCCAGATTTTGCGAACTACAGGCAAAAAGTAGAAAAGAAACAAAAAAAACAACTATAAAATTAAATAGTTTCATTACAAAACTCCAGTTAATTCACGAGTAAAATCTGCATAATGATCATCACGAGCAAGCCAAATAGCAGAGAAACTTTGGCTGAAATCTTCATCTTCAATAGTTCCCAGAAAATCACCGTTAAGATAAAAGCTGCTATGTTTATTTTCATCAACATAAAGACTTAGACTATCGCTTTTAACAACATCAATTAAAATCTCATCCAGTTTGCTAAGCCAAGGTTCAAATTTTTCAGATTGAATTGAATTAATCTCCAACATCTGCTTTTCAGTTTCATTTACTATCTGTGTGTCTTTAAATGCACGTTGATAGTTAAGCGTTAAAATAAATCGTGGAAGTGGCGTAAAGCTGAAAGAAGACTGCTCTGAATAAAGCTCTGCTTCATATACTGACCAAAAAATAAATTTAAATGAAGCAGAACCAATCCTATTCATCTCAGAAAACACCTCAGTTAATTGGGCTGGCGCGCACAAGACTGAAGTAGACAGAGATAGAGCCGTGATTAAGGTCGAAAAGATTTTAAAACAGGAGTGCATTTTTACTCGCCCTCCTTTTCTCCAATATGAAATACAATGGAACTAAAAAACCCCACAGGACGATAAGGAAAAATTGCGTGGCAATACTTGAGTAGCTGTAGCTAACTGCATCAAGATTTCGACCGATCAAATAACTAAAACTAGCTAATCCACCAATAATAGCCTGTACCGTGATGGTATATTTTTTGATAAACGAAAATCCGTAGGGCAAGGTCATTGCAAAAGCTAACCAAAGCAATATCAGCCACAATGGAATTGGCAACAGCAGAAATGGGTTCGCAAAGTTAAAAACACCACTTAAACTGAGTATTGAGTCAATCGCTATACCAGTGAATGCAATCACAACCAGCGACTTCCATGCTTCATCCTTATTGGGGTGCCATAAATTTAATACGATAAGCACTATTATTGCTGGAACTGCCGCGTTATCTTGGAACACCACCAAAATAAACCAAAGTAGTTTGAAACTAATAATATTTAATAGCTTAAACTGCTTCAAACTTAATGGGTAAGCAAACGCTGCGAAATATTTTGGCATTATTCCTTTCCTAGAAACACCAATTAGTAACATCATTTATACGTACTATTAAAAGAGATGGTTCACGTAAAATCGATATTGTCTGTTTATTATTAGAATCCTCTCCTACTTTATGCCTAGGGGGTAGGTGTATTATTTAGGGCGGGGGTGGTCTTCACAGCTGTGTAGTCTGAGTAGTACCCGCATAGCCACAATTTAGGCGATTTTAGAAAAGAAGTGGAAGGCTGTAACGTCTGCTTTGGGTCGTAAGCGGATAGAGGATGAAAACTTAGAATGCGTTCTTCCATTGCTCAGTATCAACAAACCACCTTTCCTCATATATCTTATTGATCTGAAACTTAAAAAGTACCGATAGTTGTGAACTAGAGACCTTGTCTGATTTCCATTCAAGAATTGAGACAACTTCATCATCACCTTGTGTTTGACGTAATCCTGTAATCTCAAACCCTGGAGGTAGTATCTCTCCAGTAGCGGACATAGCATTTTGATTTGATTTTTAAGTGTCCTCGATAAAGCGAGAACTCTATCACCTTACCTCAATCACAATATGCGACGGGTATAAAGCAGAGTGATGTATCACATTATTTGCAATCTGCGTCTCCGTTTCGATGAAATTATTTGTTCCCATATTTAAATTCCGGCTATAACGAGGGAAATCACTACCAGATATCTCAATGCGAAGCTGATGCCCTGCAAGAAATACGGTACTGGTTGCAGTAGGACTGACTTTAACCCGATATACCTCACCCTCTTCCATGAAAACCTCCTGGTCATAGCCTTCCCTATATCGAACCCGTTGAATTGAACTGTCAATGCTCATCGCCCGCCCGTCAGGATAAACATCCAATAGCTTTACGCTTAAATCCGTGTCAGGAACATCGGAGGAAAGATAAAGAATTGCTTCCATCTTACCGGTCACATTAAGAGGCTCTTCTAAAATTGCTGTTGAATAAACGAGAACATCATCGCGGAGTTCAACCTCTGAATTATCAACCGGGCTATTCGTCATTCCTCCCTGAGTCGGTACCGGGTCGGTCGGATCATAAGCAAACACATCTTGATCTTCACCTATTCCTTCTTCAGGGCTTAACCTTGTAAGTAGTCCATCCCCATTTCGAGTGTTGGCTCCAGAGTTACTATCCAAATAGAACGTTATTTCTTCAACATCTGCTGGCGGCCAAACCTCCGCTTGGCGCCATTGATTGACGCCTGTTTCATAGTACTGAACTTTAGGTGTCCTATCCGCAAAGCCGTTATCAATGCCTTTTACATAATAATCCAGGAAGTCATAAATCGTTTCATCAAGCGGAAAACTAGGGTCTCCCATATCTACTTCGCCTACCATAAGAGAAGTTTTCTCCAAGGCAGAGGAGAATCCACAATGGCCCTGAGGCCCTACCACTAAGTACTGGCTCTCTCTTACTGCCTCATCAGAGGCGTTATTTCGAATGTCATTGTAAATAGCCAGATTCGGAGCAACAGAAATATCATACCAAGAGCCAAACCAGAGAGTAGGGACAAAGTAATCTTCGCCCTGATGCATCAGACCGCTGCTTCTCCAATCAGGGCCTCCCGGGCCCTGTAGAATATAGTCGTTATAAGGACCTGTGGGGCCATCATACTTCTCTATTACTTCAGACATAGGCAGATGGAGCCGAGCCTCATCCCAATCCACTTCAGGGCCGCGTAGTGTGAGGTCAGTAAACTTAGCAATACGGACTTGCTCTTCCTGCGAAAGATTACTGGGAATCCGAGGCCGTTGCAGGTTCTGTTCTCTATACATCCAGGAAGTAAAAATTCCCAACACTGCACCACCACGAAATGCACCATGTTCTGCAAAATCATCAACATGACCAATACCAGCTCCATAACCTTGTGGAATCTGAGCCCTAAGGGCAGGATGATTGGTCGTGCCAAGAGCCAGCTGCCATTCAGCAGAAGAAGAACAGCCTAAGGTCCCCACTGCACCATCAGACCAAGTTTGTTCAGCAATCCAAGTAAGCGCATCATAGCCATCAGTCCTAGGGTAACCAAGAATTCGCCAATCACCCTCTGAAAAATATTTCCCACGTTCGTTCTGTAGGACAAAAGCGTAGCCATGACGAATTGCATTGACGGCTTCATTCAGCACAGACGACGCCGTTTCCTCGGGATCTCTACCGCGTTCTGAAACATTGTATGGCGTCCGTAAAAAAACGGTAGAAAATTTTCCAGCTATCGTCTGACTCGTGTCCTTGGGAAGATATACACGGGTTGCAAGCCGAACATCGTCACGCATTGCCACCATAGCCATACGCTCAATATCAGCGTTCTCTTCTAACCAGGCAAAAACCTCTTCGTACGTTTCCGGGAAGCAATCAGGGGAGGAGGATTCACAAGCAGCGCTCGTCCCGGTGACATCTTCGTCTACTTCTGTATCAGCGATATTCTCTTGTGGTGTTTTAGTACAACCTGCCACAATTGCAAAAACTGACAGGAGTAAGGCTGATATACCATTACGCAATAATTTTTTATTAATCATCCAACTAACTCTCATTGAGATTATAAGTATATGTAGTATAAGAACCCCTATCCAATTAAACCAGCCTAATGTCCGCTTTGGATAGAAAGAAGACGTTAGGGATATATCAGGAAATTAACATGTTAATGATTGTGGGAAGGTCTGCTTTGGTTCGATAGCGGACATTAGGTGAGGGAATTAAAATATTAATTTGCTAGCGGCCATAAGCACTTTAATTCAAGAGAAATTCATAAGGAAAATGAATCTATTTATGAAATAAATTGATACCTATATGATACTTATAAAATATTTTTCCGAAAATAAAAAAGGGGCACATCTCTGTATCCCTTTATTTATTTGGTGCCGCCACCAAGAGTCGAACTCGGGACCTACTGATTTCAAGTACTTCAATTGGAATTTACTCCCTATCGGTCTCAAGGAGTACTAGAAGGATGTGGTTACTCTTATTTTGTTCTCGTAAGAGATTGGGCATATAGATCAGATCAAGTAACTGCTGTAAATGGGTCTGTTGTATTCTGGGATTACCAGGACAAAGTTCCTTTTCTAGCGCATCGAATCCAATTAAGAGATATAGAAGAACGTGATGGAGTTTTGTGGCAAAAAGACTCTATGCCAAACTATGCATATCTGCGGCATGAAACCGAATCGACAGCTAGCGAAGAATCTAACATTGTTGATTTTGACTCCGGTTTTCGGACCTTTATGTATTTAGACCCTGGTTATGAAAAAATGGGGTGGTTTTTGATAGGAGATTCAGTCACCGTTGCTTTTAATAGGATTGAAGCAGGCTTAGACATCGAGTTTAGTATCCCTGTAATGTTTTCCGAAATTTGGGAAGATCTCGGCGGCTGTTTTGGCAGCTTAGCCAATCAATAAAGGCTTAAATAGCTGGGGATGTTAAAGACTGTGAATAAAATAAAAAGGTTCTTCGCATACTGGGTAGTCTCACCATAGTATTTGGGTTAATCGCTGGCGTTGCTGTTGGCGGTTTACATTTCATTACAGCTATCGGGAAACCCACCTCTGAACAGGCAGCTGAAGCTGAAGAGCTTATGAGAAGCTAGGATGAATGGGTATTATTCAGCAGTGAGAATTATCCCGAGCTTCCAAAAGGGTTTATTCTTGATAATCCTGATATCACCTTTAGCATGCGCACAAAAGCCTCATTGATTTACAAACGAACTAAGAACTTGCGAGCAGTTCAACTACTCTTTGGCCACAACAAATTGGAAAGTACAGTTAGATACTTGGGTATAGAGGTTGACGATGCAATTGAAATGGCAGAGCTAACTGAAGCATAAAATTAAGAAATAATCTGCTACATATATGCTACATATACAATATTTACAAATAGAAATAGTCTAGATATATCATATAACTTATTGATTTAAATGGTGCCTGGGGCCGGAATCGAACCGGCACGGTGTTTCCACCGAGGGATTTTAAGTCCCTTGCGTCTACCAATTTCGCCACCCAGGCTAAGAGGTGGTCAGCAGTCAGGTCCTTAAAGTTTGGAGGCTGGAACCGGAATCGAACCGGTGTACACGGAGTTGCAGTCCGCTACATCACCACTCTGCCATCCAGCCTTGTAAGGGACATCGGCTACTATCAATAAAGGCCAAAAAGTGGAGCGGGAAACGAGATTCGAACTCGCGACCCCGACCTTGGCAAGGTCGTGCTCTACCAGCTGAGCTATTCCCGCACTATACTTTTCAAATGCGCCTTTATCTTTGCTTGGGGACTTACTTTCTTCCCCTACCAGAGTTCCAATATTTCAGGCTCTTTGGCTTTGTGAGCCTGCTACAGAAGCAGGGCTTCAAAGAGGACGCTATTCTAATCAGATCACCTATGAAGTCAAGTAAAGAGTGGTATTCCGAGCTTTAAGATGATTTCTTTTTTAGATCTTGGCTGATAACAGGCCAGGCACTTTTCAAATAACTAAACATGGACCACAAAGTAAGAATAGCCGATATATATATCAGCACATAACCGGTAATCAACAGCCAATTAAAGTTGCCTGGAGTGGCTGCCAATAAGGCAATAATTGCTAGCATTTGTGCAGTGGTTTTCAATTTACCTATATAGCCAACTGCCACAATGTCACGCTGGTTAGTGCTACTCATCCACTCTCTTAGCGCTGTAATTAACACTTCTCGACCAACCATGATGGCAGCCGGAGCAACAAACCAGGGGCTGGTGTAATTGGCTGCCAGCATCACCAAAGTTACAGTCACCAATAATTTATCTGCCACCGGGTCTAAGAAAGCACCGAAATCGGAACATTGATCAAGTTTTCGAGCTAAGTAACCATCAAGCCAATCAGTAAGACTTGCTAATATGAAAATGGACGCCGCAATTAGATTGCTGTTGGGTATCTTTGAATAATAAATAGCGATAAAGACTGGTATCGCCAGCACTCTTAATACGGTAAAAAAAGTCGCTATATTCATGGTTTTATTCTACACCAACTCTTATGTGAATAGGTTCGAACTAGTTATGAATAATGTCATAAAGCGTTTCAGCTAAAGCCTGACTAATACCAGGTACTTTTTCTAAGTCTTCGATGCTTGCGCGCTTGATTTCTTGTTGACCACCGAAATGATTAATAAGCTCTTTGCGCTTTTTTGAACCAATACCGGGAATGCTATCGAGGAATGATTCAGTACGTTTCTTACCACGACGTTGCCGATGTGCAGTAACTGCAAAACGATGCGCTTCATCACGAATATGTTGCAATAAGTGTAGTGCTGGCGATTCCGCTTCTAAAACTAATTCTTTACGTGTGCCGCCAAAGTATAAAGTCTCTTGCCCTGCTTTACGGCTTATGCCTTTAGCGATGCCAATAAGCAAAACATCTTCAATATTCAGGGTCTCAAGTACTTTTTCTGCCTGTGTTAGCTGACCTTTACCACCATCGACAAGCAATATATCCGGCAATCGGGCTTCGCCTTTTTTTAATCGTGTGTATCGGCGTTTAAGGGCCTGTTCCATAGCTGCATAATCGTCACCCGGCGTAATGTTCTCGATATTGAAACGCCGATAATCACTTTTCAAAGGACCGTTTTGATCAAATACCACACAGGAGGCAACTGTCGCCTCTCCTGCACTGTGGCTGATGTCAAAGCACTCCATTCGAGTAGGTAATTTATTGCTCTTTACCGCTTCATGTAAGGCGCTAAAGCGTGTTTCCATGCTTTGCTTACTATTAAGCTTACTCATAAGCCCATGCTTGGCATTGGTTAGTGCAAGCTGCAACCATTTTTGGCGATGCTGCCTGACTCGATGTTTGATATCGACTTTATGTTGAGCACAATGTTCTAAGGCTGCTTCTAAGCCAGCAAGCTCATCTGGTGTATCACTGACAATAATCTCACGCGGAATTGTATGTAGGCCTTGCTCCTGAATATAGAACTGGGCAATAAAAGCATAAAGAATACCCGCCGCTGTGTTTTCAATAACAAATTTTGGGTAGTAATTTTTATTACCCAATACTAAGCCGTCACGAATAAAAATGACCTGAATAGAAACAATACCTGCATCACGGTACATGGCAATAACATCGACGTCGCCTTTTTCACCAGAAACATACTGACGTTCTTGCACAACTCTAAGATCACGAATTTGGTCGCGCACTCTTGCAGCTTTTTCGAATTTCTTTATCTCGGATAGTTTCTGCATTTTATCTTTTAGTTCATTGGCAATTTCATTACTTTTGCCTTCTAGAAACATTACAGAATGACGGACATCATCAGCGTAATCTTCTTCGCTGACCAAACCTACGCAAGGGCCTGAGCAACGTTTAATCTGATATTGCAAACAGGCACGGCTACGATTCCGAAAATAAGAATCTTCACACTGCCTGACATGAAATACTTTTTCTAAGAGGTTTAAGCTTTCTCGTACTGAGCCGGCTCCAGGGAAAGGACCAAAATAGCGTCCTTGTTTTTTCTTAGAGCCACGATGAATTGCTAAGCGGGGAAATTTATCTTTGCTGGAAAGGAAGATAAAGGGATAGGATTTATCATCCCGCATAAGAATATTGAACGGTGGCTTTTCTTCTTTAATCAGCGTTTGTTCAAGAATTAAAGCTTCGGTTTCTGTATTGGTAATTGTAGTTTCTATGCTGCTTATTTTTGATACCAAGAGCATGGTTTTACTGTCTAGCCCTGACGCTCTGAAATAAGAGGTGACCCGCTTTTTTATATCCTTAGCTTTGCCAACATAAAGTATTTCTTCTTCAGCATCGTACATTTTATACACGCCAGGACGAGTGCTAGCTTGCCTAAGGAAATTATCGCTATCAAAAACTGAAGGCTTCATAGACTTATTCTAACTGATGAAAACTTATAGTTTTCGACAATAATGATTAAATAATACGAACTTCGGGGCGAAGATCGATATCAAACATTTTCTTCACTGAGAGCTGAATACGACGAGAAAGATCATACAATTCAGCACCAGTTGCTTCCCCGTAATTAACCAGAACCAAGGCGTGCTCTTTATGTACGCCTACATCTCCTTCTCTAAAACCTTTCCAGCCTGCTTGATCGATTAACCATGCTGCAGCTAATTTGTATTGCTGCATATAAGAAAAAGCTATGATATCAGGATGCTTTTCTTGTAAAGCAAAAAAATCATCTTCTGAAACAATAGGATTCCAAAAAAAACTTCCAGCATTTCCAAGCTCGGCTGGATCAGGTAATTTAGAGCGCCTAATTTCACAAACAGTATCGCTAATTAATTGCGGATCAATATTGTCGGTTTCTATATTTGGCAGAGCATCACGTAAAGCTGGATAACTAAGATTAGGCTTAGGTTTTTTTAGTAATTTAAAAGTAACATTTGTGATAACGAATTTGTCTTTTAGCTCTCCTTTGAAAATAGAATGCCTATAACTTAACTGACAATCATCTTTGCAATATCTAATTACTTTGCCTGAAGCAATTTCTAGTGCTTCGAGTTCATGAAAGAATTCAGATAATTCCACTCCATAGGCACCGATATTTTGCACAGGCGCAGCACCAACAGTACCAGGAATTAAGCTCAAGTTTTCCAGCCCGTAATAACCTGCTTGCAAGCAATGCTGCACAAAATCATGCCAATTTTCTCCGCATTGGGCTTTAATATAGTAATGCTCTTTATCATCATTAATGAGCTCAATACCTTTTATATTTAACTCAATAATTAAACCCAGGTAATCTTCTTTGAAAAGCAAGTTGCTACCTTGCCCTATTATCATAAATGGCAAACTGCCTTGCTGACTAAATGACAATGCTTCTAATAATTCTTCTGGAGTTTTTATATCGGCAAAATATCTGGCATGGGCAGATACATTAAAAGTATTAAAGGTTTTAAGATTGATGTTTTCTTGAATGAGCATGCTAGTTCGAGTTGTGTAATCGATAAATCTATAACGCTAGTTTATGCGTATCAATAAGGTGGTCCAGAATATCTTTGCTAGCTGCTTCGACTAAATCTAAGACTAATTCAAATTCTGATTCGCCTGAATAAAAAGGATCAGGCACTTCCGCATAGCCATCTTGACCTTGCTCTTTATTTGGCCAGGTAAGAAAAAGTTCTGTGCTTGCTTTCGCATTATCGGGCTCCAAGTCTTTTAAGTCGCTATGGTTTTGGGCATCCATTGCAAAAATATAATCAAAGTGATGGAAGTCATCTGCCGAAACTGTACGAGCTTGTAATGATTCCATATCCATCTCTCTTTTGGCTGCTGCAGCTCTGGCACGACCATCTGGCTTTTCGCCTATATGCCAGGTGCCTGTACCAGCCGAATCAATATCAAATAAATGCTCAAGCTTACGTTTAGCAACTTCATTGCGAAATACAATTTCAGCTGTCGGGGAACGACAGATATTGCCCAAACAAACCATTAATACTTTGATTGGCTCTGCAGCCATACTTACTCCTGCACCTGTTCCAAAAGGGCTTTTATTTGTGCTAAATCAGTTTCAGTATCGACACCAGCTGGAATGCTTTCTAAAGACTGCACCATGTGTATTTTTATTCCGTTCTCCATAAATCGAAGCTGCTCAAGCTTTTCAATACTTTCAAGCTCACTTAAAGGCCAATTTACAAAATTATGCAAAGTTTTGACTCGATATGCATATAAACCAATATGTCTTTTATAAGAAGCTTCTTCAAAACTATCTTCAGTATCACCTTGAGAATTACCTCTATTAAAAGGGATCAGTGATCGAGAAAAATACAAAGCCATACCTTGAATATCTGTAACTACTTTTACTGCATTTGGATCATTGGTTTTATTTGAGCTCTTGATATTTTCATAGAGAGAGCATAATCCAGCTTCAATATTATTTTTTAAGTTTTCAGCGACTTGATTAATTACTGCTGGAGGGATTAAAGGTTCATCGCCTTGAACATTTACAACGATATCATCATCTGACAAATCGAGAATACGTGTAACTTCTTCTATACGATCACTGCCCGAAGCATGCCCGGCATCAGTCATGCATACTTGGGCTCCAAAGTTTTCACAGACTTTTTGAATCTCAGCATTGTCAGTTGCGATATAAACTTCTTTAGCTGCACTTTGCTGAGCGCGTTCGAATACATGTTGAATCATTGGCTTACCAGCAATATCCAATAAAGGTTTGCCAGGTAAACGAGCTGATTGAAAGCGTGCTGGAATTACTACAATAAAAGACATTAACGGGGCCTGTTTTCTTTTTCCTCAGTACTTAAGGTTCTGGCTTCACTTTCTAGCATAACCGGAATATCGTCGCGGATTGGAAATGCCAGCGTGTCGGCATAACAAATAAGTTCCTGAGCTTCTTTATTGAAGTGAATCTTTCCTTTGCAAATTGGACAGGCAAGTATGGCAAGTAATTTTGTATCCATAACGATTTCAAATGCTCACTATTAAGTTAAATCAAATACTAAAGGTTTTAAGTTGCGCTAACAGACTTTCTATAAACTTTTCATCGATGACAGCGTTTACACGCAAATACCAGTCTGTTTTTCTGGCGAAATCCATACATTTCACTGCATCTTTTTCGGTCATTATGACTTCGTGTTCATCATCGAATGTAATATCTTGCAAAGTGTAGGTGTGATGATCATCGAAAACGTGGCTAATAATATCAAAACCGCAATCACAAAGAGAGCTAAAAAAACGTTCGGGGTTACCAATGCCAGCAATGGCGTGGACCTTGTGTTTGCCAATTTCCTCTGTTTTATCTATATCTTGGTTTTTTTCTCTGGATTTAACTATTTCTTCAATAACGTGCTGCATTGGAAATATTTCACCAGACAGTAAATGACACAGATGCCGAGGTTTTAATGTCATGACAAAATCTGGTTTATTGAAACTTAACTTACTCTCACCATTGCAAATGATGTAATCAACATCATCTAGGCGTTCTGGCTTTTCCCTCAGTGGGCCTGCAGGTAGTAGCTCACCATTGCCAAATCCCCGACGCCCATCTACTACCACAATTTCGATATCACGTGCGATAGCATAATGCTGCATGCCATCATCGCTAAGGATTACATTGCAGTCGTGATGTTGTTCAAGGCTTTTCACTGCTTCTGCCCTATTCGCATCTATCACCACAGGACACTCAGTATTACGTGCAATAAGTAATGCCTCATCACCGCTGTGCTTAACTGGCGAATCTATTTTTACATTAAAAGGATAAGCAGGCGCATTAGAACCATAACCACGACTAACTATGCCAGGTCGGTAACCTGCATGGAGCAATTGTCTGGCAAGATATACGATTAGAGGGGTTTTACCGGTACCGCCGACAGTAATATTTCCAACAACAATTAAAGGAACACTAGCTCTGTATACCTTCTTCTTACCACTGAGGTAGAGAAATCGACGAGTCTTACTTATAACAGAAAATAAAGCGCTGGCTGGTTTTAACCAGGAAATTGCAGTTTCCCCGTACCAGGTATCAACAATTTTTTTCATGTTGGTGCAAATTGCTTCTTATGTAATTTAGCGTAGTACTGATCAAGTTCTAGGAGCTCATCATGTTTTCCGCTTTCTACAATCTCACCTTCTTGCATAACCAAAATCTGATCCGCGTTTTCAATGGTCGATAAGCGATGTGCAATTACAAAGGTAGTTCTGCCCTGCATAAGAGTTTCTAAGGCCGCTTGAATATGGCGTTCGGATTCGTTGTCTAGCGCTGATGTTGCTTCATCTAAAATCAAAATAGGTGCATCTTTTAATAGAGCTCGAGCAATAGCCAGCCGTTGTCGTTGACCACCTGAAAGTAGTGTTGCATCGTCGCCTACTATGGTGTCTAAACCTTGTGGGAGCTCTTCAATGAATTTCAGAGCATGAGCACTTCTAAGTGCCTCCATGATCTCTTCTTCACTTTTGTCAGACAGCTCGCCATAAGCAACATTTTCACGCACAGATGAATTGAACAATATGATTTGTTGACTGACCAGTGCAATTTGTTGGCGCAAATTATTCAGTGTGTAATCAGTATTAGCAACATCATCAATCAGAATCTGCCCTTGGGTAACATCATAAAAACGCGGTATCAGATTAACCAACGTTGTTTTACCACTGCCTGATTTTCCAACGATAGCCGTGACCTGCCCCGGGCTTGCTTCAAAGTTGATATCGTTTAATACATCTTTAGCATTTTCCTGATACCGAAAACTCAAACTCTTGAAAGATAGCCTACCCTCTACTCGTTTAGATTCATAAGTCCCGTTGTTGGCTTCGATATCTTCATCTAATAATTCAAAAATAGAACTCGCAGCAGCAAGCCCTCGCTGAATAGCTGAATTAACCTGTGTAAGCTGCCTTATTGGCGTTGAGAGCATGCCTGCTGCAACTATGAAAGAAGTCAGATCACCAGTACTTAAATTGCCAATCATTTGAGGCGATAAGACTAACCAAACCATGATTGCTAAAGAAATAGTGACGACAACCTGAATCACTGGAGTGCTGATATTTGATACGGATTCTAATTTCAGACCCTGGCTTCGACTCCTCCCACTAGCTTCAGTGAAATTATCTAAGGCTTGTTTTTCTGCCCCGAAGCTACGGATAACACGAATCCCTTTAATGGTCTCAGATAAAATATGAGTTACATCCCCAATTGAAGACTGAATTCGATGACTATATTTACGGAATAGCTTTGATGCGTAGCTAATTAGAGCTGCTATTAAAGGTAATGCTGCAATAAATATGAGAGTTAATTGCCAACTTTGATAGAGCATGTAGCCTAATAAACCTACGACTGTTAGACCCTGTTGAAGCAGTACTTTTAATGAGTCACTGACTGCAGAGGCTATTTGAATCACATTGTAAGTAACAGTCGACATGAGCTTGCCGATCTCACTGCGGTCATAAAACTTAACCGGTAATTGTAAAAAGCGTTCCAGCAACTGCGAACGCATGTGGTGCACTACCGTGTTAGCGATATAGGCCATGGAATAGCCACCTAGATAACCCCCAATGCCGCGGGTGGCAGCTAACAAAACCAGTAATAGAGGAATACGAAGTCTTTCTTGAAGAGTAATTTCTCGAGCTACTGCTATTGTATCTACTAACTGACCAGTCAAATCCACAAACCAGAAATTAGTGCTGGCGAACATTGCAAAACCAATAATGCTAATGATCGCTGCAGGCCATAAGGGTTTTAAATAGCCTAATAAACGCCGATAGAGAGCCAAGCTATCTTCTTTTGACAATACATGCGCTTTTTTACTCATTCTGCTTCCGCATCCTGGCTGGTGGCAATATTCAACTGACTAAAGCCAAGCTGGGCAACCGCATCCATAACAGTTACAACTGACTGGTATGAGGTATTAGCATCAGCTGTAATAATAATTGGCAAACTACGATCACCTTCGGACATTTCTTCAATAGCGTCCATTAAGGTAGCTAACTGGGTATTAACTAGTCCTCGCCCATTTACCGCATAAGCACCATTTTGAGCCACCATCACTTCAATTTGGTCAGGTGCAACTTCCATTAGCTCACCAGAAGCTTCAGGCAAATTAATAAGCAAATTGGTATCACGGGAAAAGGTTGTGGTTACCATAAAGAAAATCAACAGTAAGAACACTACATCGATGAGAGGTGTTAAATTAACCCCGACCTCTTCATCTAATTGGCGCTCAAATTTCATGCTGGCTGATCTTCTTTATCATCTTTTTCGTTGCTATCTTTATAGTCTACAGTTCGAGAAGAATGCAGTGCGTCGACTAGCTTGATTGATTCACGTTCTAAATCAACTACTAAAGTATCTATTTGACGTTGAAAGAAACGGTAAAACAGCAAGGTTGGGATTGCGACAGTTAAACCAGCAGCTGTGGTAATCAAGGCTTCAGAGATACCGCCAGCTAAAACATTAGCATTACCTGTACCCTGCGCCATAATTTCAGTAAAGACTCTGATCATGCCAAGCACTGTACCCAAAAGACCTAATAAGGGCGTGATTTGAGCGATGGTTCCCAGTAAATTCAAATATCGCGACATATCATGAATTACGTGCCCCGCCACTTGTTCAATACTCTCGACCATAATAGTACGGCCTGATTTTGCGCTAACTAATCCGGCAGCAAGAATTTGACCTAAAGCAGATGAAGTTCTGAGATCGCGCAATTCAGCTGCATCAAGTTGGTTTTGTTTAATCTTCGACCAAACATCAGGCAACATGTTCTTAGGTGAAATGCGAGATGGATTTAGGGTCCAAAAACGCTCAATAATTATGGCGATAGCAAGAACCGAACAAAGAATCATTGGCAGCATCAAGATGCCGCCGGCCTGGACAATTTCAAACACTAGGACTAATCCCTCTACTTATTGCTCTATTCAATTTACCGGACGCCGGCAAGCGATAAATATTAGCATAATATGGGCCCAAACCTCAGTTACTTAAGGCAGCATACGCCAAAAGCGCTTATAGCTTTTCACTCATTTCCATATCCTTCTAAACTTATTAAGTTTTTTGGTGGTTTTTTATTCATAACGAAGGGTTTGGGCTGGGTCAACTCTTGCCGCAGAGTATGCGGGATAAAGAGTAGCTAACAAACTTAATATAATTGAGATGCTGCAAACTAAACCAAGATCACTAACCAGCAATTGAGAAGGTAAATAATTAATCGGATAAACATCTGCGCTGAGTAGCTCTAACCCTGCGACACTTTCAAACCAAGCAAATAGATCACTAATATAAATTGAGCCTAATACGCCTATAATTAAACCAACCAAAGTGCCTACAATGGCAATAATGACTCCCTGCACTAGAAAAATATTACGAATACTACTAAAGGAAGAACCCATGGTTCTGAGTATGGCAATATCAGATTGTTTATCCCTTACAACCATAAACAAACTCACTACTACATTAAAAGCAGCGACTGCGATTAATAAAAATAAAAGTAAACCCACCATCGATTTTGAGAGTTGAATATTGTCATAAATATTGCCGTAATCTATTGTCCAGTTGCTAAAAGCATATTCTCCGGCTATGCGGTTTTGCAATTCGCGAATTAATGTTGAACTAGCAAACAAGTCTTGTAGCTGAATTCTTAAACCATGGATGTTGTCGCCAAGGCGATAAAGTAATTGTGCATCGCTCATATGAACTAACGCTAAGTTGTCATCCAGTTGAGAGCCAATAGTAAAAATACCACCGACTGTAAAAATGCGCTGCCTAGGGAATTCACCTAAGGGAGTGATATTTAAATAACTTGATACCAGTGTCAGTTCATCACCAACCTCTAGATTTAGATGTTCTGCTATACCAGAGCCAATTAAAATTGAAAAATCACGCGGCGCTAAAGCCGTTAAAGAACCTTGGTTCATGAAATCTTGCAGTATAGAAACTCTAGCTTCAGCTACAGGTTCTACACCATTTAAGAGTATTCCTCGTGATTTACCATTGGCCAAAACCATACCCTGCAATTGTATTAATGGTGCAGTAGCAATTACCTGAGGATTGCTATCTATACTAGATTGAACACTTTGCCACTGCTCTTGATTCATTAAGGATTCATTGCGCAACGTTGTCATTGTTACATGCGGCACCAGCGCAAGAATGCGCTCTCTTAATTCCCGGTCAAAACCATTCATGACAGAAAAAACAATAATAAGAACAGCAACACTTAGGCTTAAGCCGATAATAGATAGACGTGAAATAAAGCCAACCAACAGATTATCTGAAGCTATAGAGGCATAACGCCTACCGATAAATAATGCTTGTTTAAATGCCATCTTAAGTGGCTACCTGCTCAACAAGCTTGCCATCTCGCAATTCAAGCCGACGATCTAATTGATCGGCAAGTTCTTGATCATGAGTAACAATAACAAAACTGCTAGTGAAGGTTTGCTTCAACTCCAACATAAGCTTTTGAATACTTTTAGCTGTATTTCGATCAAGATTTCCGGTTGGTTCATCCATCAAAATACAAGCTGGGTTATGCACCAAGGCTCTGGCAATAGCCACGCGTTGCCGTTCACCTCCAGAAAGCTGAGAAGGCTTATGAGTAAGTCTTTCTGCTAGACCAACTTGATCTAACATATCGGCAGCTTTTTGCATTGCCTTCTCAAAAGGTTGTTTAGCAATGATTAAAGGCATCGCTACATTTTCTTGAGCAGTAAATTCACCGAGCAAATGATGGAATTGGTAAACAAAACCCAAAGTACGATTGCGTAATTGATCTTGAGCTTTATTATTTAAGAGACAAACATCCTGCTCGTTAATAAACACAGTGCCCGTAGTTGGCTTGTCCAAGCCACCAAGTAAATTAAGCAAAGTTGTTTTACCAGAACCGGACGCTCCTATAATCGCAACGCTCTCACCCTGATTTAATGAAAACTCTAAGTCCTGGAGAACAATTAATTCATGTCCACCTTGTTCGAATATTTTGCTTAACTTACTGCATTGCAGTATCACTTTACTCATATCGTAAGACTTCCGCTGGGTGTATACGTGACGCTTTCCAGGCTGGATAAAGTGTCGCTAAAAAAGAAATAAGCAAGGCAAATAAACAAGTAATTATCACATCACTACTTTGAATATCAGTCTCAATAATACTTAGCATAAACATGCCGTCAGGAATAAATAAGAGTTCAAGTAGCTCTCCTACAATATTAAAATTAGACGCAATAAAAAGGCCTAATCCTGCGCCTAATAATGTGCCACTTACCCCAACTAAGATTCCCTGCACCATAAAAATTGCCATTACCGTCCTTTCACCTGCACCCATCGTACGTAGAATTGCTATGTCGGCTTTCTTCTCCGAAACAACCATCACCAGTGTAGAAATGATATTGAACGCACCTATCGCCACGATCATCATTAACATAAACCAGGTCATAATCTTTTCCATTTTTAGAGCATTGAACAAGCTAGCTTCGCTGATACTCCAATCTTCTCCTCGATAATCTGTGCCAGGCAATTCATTTTCTAGTAATTCTAAATTTGCAGTCACTAGATCAGCAGCACTGAAAATATCATCAATTTTTAAGCGTAAATGCACAGCTTCATCAATACTGTTTATATTAAGCAACTCAGCGCTATCATCTAGATGGATCAATGCAAGCTCAGAACCAATACTAAATTGCACATCAAAAATGCCGACTACTGTAAAGGTGTGCATATTGAGCTGTAAACGAGCAGAGCTTCCCGTCAACTCAGGGACAATAAGATTTACCGCATCACCGGGAAGTAAACGCAATGAATTAGCAAGTCTACGTCCCAGAACAATACCGCGTTCTCCTGGAAGTAATGCGCTTAAGCTGCCTTGTATCATGCTGTCTTCTATGTCGGAGGTTTGTGCTTCTGCTTCTGGAACAATGCCTTTAACCTCTGTCACTTGATGTATGCCATTTTTACTAAGCATAGCTTCAAGAGTTATATAGGCTGAAACACTCTCAACACCTTCTTGCTGAGTTAAAAGACTAGCTGCTTGCTGCCATTGTGGAAAATCACCCTCAGCGTATATATCAGCGTGTGGCACTGTAATTAGAGTGCGTTCTCTTTGCTCTCCTTGCGCACCGTTGAAGACTGCCAACACAATGACTATGACCAATACTCCAAGCGTTAACCCAGCCATCGATACTAAAGAGGTGAAAGAAATAACACGGTTATCTTTCTTTGAGAGTATGTAACGGAGGCCTATGAATAAAGGCATGGTTTTCAACATTCTTGATAACTGCGCTCAGATAAAAGCATGCTGCAATTTTGCAGGCATGATGCTGACAGGTCAAGGAAGCTGGCATCTGAATGAACAAAAGGTAAAAAGCGGGAAAATTACTATACTGAAGCTAGATGCTTATATTAGGAACAATCTTAACCATGGTAGAACTTGTTGAATTCCCTCAACGGCAGCATCAAGAGTTTAGGAAGTTGGTTTTTAAATCAGTTTTCGATGCAGCGCAATTTCAAGAAATTGATCTAGAGGCTTATATTTCTTCAATTTACTATGCTAGTGAAAACCCGCCTATATTTTCATCTCAAAAAACAATGATCAAGATATATCTGCGCTTTAGAGATTTAGTTGAAACAACAGTGAGTTCTGACCCTGATGTTAAAACCTTATCTGATTACAATAAAGTCTATCTTTGTGTCCGTGTGTATTTGCACAATATTTGTATGGAACGTCAGTCCATGCCAGATTCTGATACTGAGTTGTATTTACAGGATGCTCTAAAAGAGTATTTTCAAGCTGGAGCGAAAATATTTTCGCTTAGGGAAGAATCAAAGATATTGAGCTACATTAAGCGGATGCGGAAACGAGCTTTAACTCAGCCTGGCGCATAAGATAGGACTAAGTAAAGATTTAAGATCTAAATCGAAAGCTTCTCAGCGTTATCTCTATTTGTATTGGATTCATTCTTTTTGAGGAGACGTTGAACGGTCTTAAAAGAAATTGGCACCATAGGCGTACTCACCTCGGAAGAAATAGTACGTAAAGATTCACCATCTTTCTTCATTTTTATAATCTTCTTTAATACCCTTTGTTCCATAGGGTTTTCAATAAGACGGCCATTGGAATGAATCATATAACCAAATGGCCGACTGCCACCAAGAAATCGACCCTTGTCACGCTGGTTTTGTTTAACTGTTTTTATGCGCTCTGTTGATCTGCGTTTTTCTAAGCTATAAAAAACATCCAACAAGCGATTGAACGAAGGACTAAATTCAGCTGCTGTCACTTCACCACTGAGCTCAAGAATAAATAATCGAACCTTCTTTTCTTTGAACAACTTCAGGCTTGCCTGCATATCCTCGCAACTACTAAAGATACGTTCGATTGAACAACTAAGTATCACATCGCCCGGTTCTAGTATTTCTAGCATTTGTTTAGTTTTATCGCGTTTTGAAAATTCAACTGACCACTTTAGGTCGCTGTCTACAAAACTATTATTGATATGTATGCCATGACCAAGAGCATAGGTTTGTAAGCGAAGATTTTCCTGTTCCAATAAGCTTTCAAGATTTTTATCATCTCGTTCTTCTACTGTAGAAGTTCGGGTATAGCTATATACAGACATGATTATTTCCCTGAGATTTTAGCTTTTATTTTTATATTTTTCTTCAGCTTTCAATTAGATAAGCTATTCAACTTGTTGTTTTTTATTGTTTTGTTGTGTCTCTGTACAAACGATAGTGTGCTTTTTTATCACTCTGAGTTTAGCTTTGCAAGCTAAAGTGACGAAAAATAAGAAAATTTACGAAGTATCGTTTATTAAAGAAGGAATTGATTGGGTACCTATTATTGAGTGAAAGCAATGAAGGCGCGATGTAGTTTCCATCCAGCCCCTGGCTTTTATTAAAGAGCCAGGAGCAAAAGAGATTTAATCTATAGTAGCCATGCATTCAATTTCTAGCTTAGCGCCCAAGGCTAAACCATCGGCTCCAAAGGCACTGCGTGCAGGCTTATGACCATCAAAATAAGTGACATAAACAGCGTTCATCCTGGGCCATTCTTGCATGTCATCGATCATGACCAGACATTTAACAATCTTGTACATAGATGAGCCATGTTTTTGCAACAATACGCTAATGTTATCCATGGTTTGACGAGTTTGACCTTCTATACCACCGGACGCCAACTCTAATGACCCTGGAATAGTTCCAAGCATGCCAGATAAATAAAGCATGTTATCGACTCTCACCGCTTGAGAAAAAGGCAAGTCAGCCATACTGGCATCATCCGCGATTAAGTATTCAGTATCAGCCAGCGCTATGTTTGTGAGAGATAAACAAATAAACAACAAACTGAACAAAAAAGAATTTGATTTCATATGATTTCCTTAGAATTAAATTTAGAAAAAAGCATAATAACATTGTTTTGAAACTCTCTAAAAAGCCGTTTAAAAGCTAGCTGCGAGAGATTGCAGTATTTCTATCATAGGCATTGGATACACACCCAAATAAATAACAAATATAGTCGTAATTGCAAGAACCGCATTGGTTCCGAAAGGAATAGCTTTGCTGGCAGGATCTTGTTTTGAAACCTTTTTAATTGGCTGCAATATGGCGTAAATAATACGCAAGTAATAATAAAGGCCAATAGCACTGCCAATAATAAGCATAGTGAGTAAGAACCATAACGAGCCCTCTACACCACTGGTAAATACATAGAATTTACCAATAAAGCCAGCTGTTAATGGTATTCCCGCTAGCGAAAATAAAACTGTAATCATTACAGCCGCCAACCAAGGATTACGCCAAAACAGGCCTTGATAATCATTAATCATATCAAGCTCTTTACCCGAGTTAGAAAGTGCACTGATAACAGCAAACCCACCTAGTGACATAATGAAATAAGCCGCAACATAGAAGCTCATGCTTTCGACACTCAACATGCCTGGAACGCTAGCAGCTGCAATAATAACGACGAGTAAATAGCCTAAGTGTGCGATTGATGAATAAGCAAACAGCCTTTTCACATTAGCCTGTAATAGCGCTAAGAAGTTTCCTAGCATCATCGATGCAGCAGCCATAACGGTCAGCACTAACATTAAGGCATCATATTGAAAGGCATCTGAAACAAGTAACAAACGTAAGGTAACAGCTAACATGGCCGCTTTAGATACTGTAGCTAAGAATGCAGTCACTGGCACTGGTGCGCCTTCATAAACATCGGGTGTCCAAATATGAAATGGCACCAAAGAAAGTTTAAATGCGATACCACCAATAATCATCAGCCAACCAGTCATTAACACAGGGCTAGAAGCTACATCTTGAGCTTCTATCGCAGGTGCCAGATCTGAGAAGAACATGGTTCCGGTTAAGGCATATAACAAGGCAATACCAAATAAGATCAAGCCTGATGCCAAACCAGACATAATCAAATATTTAAGTGCTGCTTCGAGTGGAAATTTTGCTGCTTTATCAGCATGCACAGGATAAGCAATCATGGCATAGAGACTAATTCCCAGCATCTCCATGCCAATAAAGAAGCTGACGAAATGTGTGCTACACGCTAGAACAACTGCGCCAAGCGTTGCTGTCATCAACAAGATATAAAACTCTTCGTTAAGCTTATTGTGCGACTCAAAATAAGGATACGCTAGAATACTAACTACCAATGCACCAAATATTATTAAGCCAGAGAAGAACAGACTGTATTCATCAAAATATAAAAGCTCGGTTGCTTGCAAGGGTAATACTGGATCAATAAAGACAAAGACCAATAAAGAGGCAGCGAGACCGGCGCTAGTAAGTATATTTACTAAACCATGCTCGCGTTTGAAACCAGCGACCAACATGACAACTACTGTAGTCAGTGTCAGCAAAATAACTTGCAGTAAATCTATAAGAACGTCAGTACTCATTTCGTTGTTGTACCATCTTTAAGGGAAAGCGACACCGAGACTTCTGAGTGTCGGTTCGGCCATATCAAGCATAGTTTGCGGATATAACCCCATCCATAACAGACCTATCATCATTAAAGCGAAACAGGCCATTTCAATAAAAGTAAGATCTTCAATTTCATAATTGTTCGTATTTTCACCGTGAAATACTTTTTGTATCACGATCAGTGAATAAACCGCAGCAACAACCAAACCTAATGCAGCAAAGGCTGTGGTTGTAACACTAACCTGAAAACTACCCAGCAAGACCAAGAACTCGCCAATGAAATTCCCTAGACCCGGCATGCCTACAGCTGCGACAGTGAAGAACAAGGCCATGAATGACATTTTCGGCGCTACAGACCATAAGCCGCCCATCTTATCCATATCTCGCGTATGAATACGGTGTTGTAAACCACCAGCCAGCATAAATAATGCAGCGGCACTAAATCCATGCGCCAGCATAGTCATAATCGCGCCTTGTAATGCTTGAGCATTCCAGGAATATACACCCAAGAGCACAAATCCCATGTGACTAACTGAGGTATAAGCAATTAAACGTTTTAAGTCCGTCTGAGCGAAAGCTACCTTGGCCGTATAAAGTATGCTGACAACACCAAGGGTCATCGCTATTGGTGTAAAAACTTGTGAAGGTTCTGGGAATAAAGGCACTGTAAAACGAATCAAACCATAAGCGCCAGTTTTCAAGAGAATACCAGCCAGAATAACCGAACCAGCAGTAGGCGCTTGTGAATGCGCATCAGGCAACCAGTTATGTATCGGTACAGCTGGCAACTTGGTTGCAAAGGCGATGAAGAAACCCAACATAACTAACATGCCTATCTCGCCTGCTAAACCATTACCAAGCAACTCAAAATAACTAAAGGTCAACACTCCATTAGTCTGATAATTAAAAAACACTAAAACTAATATCGACAAGAGCATTATTAGCCCACTAACCTGGGTAAAAATAAAAAATTTCATGGCGGCATATTCTTTATTTTCATGCCCCCAAATCGCGATGATGAAATACATCGGAATCAACATGACTTCCCAGAAAAAGAAGAACAGAAACAAATCTAGTGCGGTGAATACACCAATTACACCAGCCAAGGTCCACAATAAATTAAAATAGAAGAAACCAGAACGTTCTTTAATTTCATGCCAAGCAGAGCCAATAGATATGACTCCTAAGAATACTGTTAAGCCGATTAGTAAAAGTGAAAGACCATCGACACCAAAGATAAAGCTAATACCAAAACGTGGAATCCAATCTGCTTCGAACAGCACTAACCATTCACCATGGCCGTTATCAATTGATGTTAAGCCTAGTATTTCTGGCGCCACTAGCATCAAAATAACTAAAGCCAGGTCTAATAAAATAGCAACTAAAGCAATAACTCTAGGAACATCCGATCCACGGCTTTCTGAAAGCCATGCAGCAATGCCGCCAACGAATAAAATTAACATAAGCCAAACTAATATCATGACCACACCCCTATGCTAATTACTAGGAGAACGCCTAAGGCCATAGACATGGTGTACCAACGAAGCTGTCCAGTCTGAGTTTCACTAACACGACCATGAATAAAAATAACCAAACTAGCTGTGCCGCTATAAATAGAATCGATAAAGTCTTTCTTGTTGAATTTAGCCAAGCCAACATATGGGAACACAATAACGCGGTCGTACAACCAATCCATTCCCCACTGAGTAAAGAAGAAGCGATGTAACTTTGCGCCAAAACCAGAACCGGCAATTTTATTAACATCAAGTTTTTGTTTGAAAAATATCAGATACGCGCAAAGCACACCTAAAAGAGGAAGACCTATCATGATGGCTTGATAGAACAGCGAGACATGATGCTCTTCTGCATGAGCATGGAATACTTCTTCAACAGGAATATGGATAAAGCCGCCGATCAGTGAAAGAACCGCCAATGCAACTAATGGTCCTTGTAAATTCCAACCCATGACTTCATGACCATCGTGCGTCTTCTTACCAAAGAACACTAAGAAGTATAAACGGAAGCTGTATAAACCCGTTAAAAAGGCACCAGCAACGCCGCCTAGCCATAACAGATAACCACCGTGCTCATTGGTTAGGGCTGAAGCCAGAATCTCTTCCTTACTAAAGAAGCCTGAAGTTGGAAAAATAGCAACCAAGGCAACAGTTCCAATCAAGAATAAAGCGTGGCTCCAAGGCAGGTCTTTGCGTAAACCGCCCATTTTGAAGATGTTTTGTTCATGGTGCATAGCCAGAATAATAGAACCCGCAGTAAGGAACAGTAAGGCCTTGAAGAAGGCATGTGTCATCAGATGGAAGATGGCCGAGCTATAAGCCCCTACTCCTAACGCTAAAAACATGTAGCCAATCTGACTCATCGTTGAAAATGCCAGCACCTTCTTAATATCGTTTTGAACCAGAGCCGTAAAACCCGCCATCAACAATGTGATCATACCGATCACACCCACCAGGTATTGCACACTCGGTGCCAGCTCATAAAGTATATGAGTACGCGCAATCAAATAAACCCCGGCAGTAACCATTGTTGCAGCATGGATTAATGCAGATATAGGTGTTGGCCCTGCCATCGCATCAGGCAACCAGGTTTGTAATGGTAATTGAGCTGATTTACCAACAGCTCCACCGAGCAGCAATAAAGTGACGGCTATTGCTATACCACTGCCAACTACCCATTCTGCTTCAGCCAATACCATAAGCTCTTGAATATTCAGCGTGCCTAAACTGGCAAATAACAGGAATAAACCCAGAGCCATAGACGCATCACCAACTCTTGTCACGACAAAAGCTTTACGTGCACAGTAGCCGTTATATGGATCTTTAAACCAGAAGCCAATTAAGAGATAGGAACATAAACCGACACCTTCCCAACCCATAAATAATAGTAAGAGATTGTCTGCTAGCACCAGAATTAACATCGCCGCAACAAAAAGATTCATGTAAGCGAAGAAACGAGCAAAGCTTGGATCATCATGCATATAGCCAGTGGCATAAACATGTATCAGAAAGCCAATGCCAGCGATAATGAACATCATTACCAGAGCAACACCATCAAGATAGAGAGTGAAACCGGCTTCAAAAGAACCAACGGATATCCAGGTCCATAAATTTTGCGAATAAGAACTAATACCTGCTTCTGACATCGACATAAAATCGATACCAACTAAAACAGTAACTAGAAAAGATAAGCCAATAGAGCCTGCACCAACAATTCCAGCGGGCACTTCTGATAATTTACCACAGCTTAAGGTCAGGATTAAAAATCCGATTACAGGAATGGTCGGGACTAACCAAAGTAAATCAATCATGTTTCCACTTTTACCCTTTCATCTTGTTCAAAGAGTCTAAATCCAGTGTTTTATGCTTATGGAAGAGCTGCAACACTAAGCCTAAACCGATAGCAACTTCAGCGGCTGCCAAGCTTAAAATCATTAGAAACATAACCTGCCCATCGGCTTCTCCCCATCGCGAAGCGCCAACGACGAAAGCTAGGCCAGCAGCATTGAGCATTATTTCTAGAGACATCAATACGAAAATTAAATTACGTCTTGTCAGTACCCCAACCAAACCCAGCAAAAACAAAATCGTTGCTAGTATCAGTCCGTGCTCCAAAGGTATTTCCTGCATCATGACAGTCATGCGCTATTTCCTCGCCAAGTGGAATGCACCCACCAAACCAGCTAATAGCAACATGGAAGCAAGTTCCACAGCCAAGACATATGGACCAAAAAGCGCAATACCGATTTCTTTAGCTTCTACCATGGTGTGAGCTATCGTGGCATCGGTGGTAAATAAACCAAGTAATAACTCAACTAGCAATATAGCTGCCAATATACTCGGCCCAATCCACATGTTTGGTGAAAGCCAAGACCGCTCCTGATCAATTGTGGATTGCCCCAGATTCAACATCATCATGACAAATAAGAACATCACCATGATTGCGCCCGCATAGACAATCACTTCAAGTGCAGCTGCCATCGGCGCACCTAAGGTATAAAAAATTACCGCAACAGAGAGTAAAGAAACAATGAAATATAGGAGTGCGTGTACTACATTCAATCGAGTGATTGCCATGATGGTTGAAAGCACCGAGACAATAGCTGATAAGTAAAACAATATGCTCATGGCAACAAGCTCTTTCTATCCACAGGAGGC
Organism: Gammaproteobacteria bacterium; assembly: GCA_029246545.1. GTDB lineage: Bacteria > Pseudomonadota > Gammaproteobacteria > Pseudomonadales > Pseudohongiellaceae > UBA5109. The sequence continues at coordinate 57,036 of JAQWMX010000015.1, read as the reverse complement.
AATTCATTCTGAGCTTCGCCCTTGCCTTTGCCTCCAATAGCCTTACCCGCTACATTGTAGAAGTTATAGTCGTGATACTTCCCCGTGCCATTAATTAGCATGTGTTCTTTTTCCCAAACCATGTCCTGACGAACATATTCAGCCATTTCAAAATCAGGCGTTAATTGAATAGCGTGAGTCGGACATGCTTCCTCACAGAACCCACACATGATGCAACGAGAAAAATTGATACGGAAAAATTCAGGATACCAACGCCCAGTTTCGTCTTCAGTTTTTTGCAAGGATATACAATCTACTGGACAAGCAACCGCACAAAGATTGCAGGCAACACAACGTTCTTCTCCATCTGGGTCACGCGTCAAAATGATTCGCCCACGCCAGCGTGGAAACATATAAGGCATAACATCAGGGTATTCAACCGTATCGGCTTTGTTAAACAAATGCAGAAACACCAGCCACAGACTTACTAGTTGTGTCCATATTATTTTTATCTGCTTGCCGAGCGCCTTAAACATTTATCTTAATTCTCCGCTTTACACATTTATTAATGCACCATCCATGACTAAAAATTAACCAGCCTGATATAAAACTACTGCCCCAGTAATTAATAGGTTTATTAATGACAATGGCAGCATAACCAACCAGCCATAACTCATAAGTTGATCATAACGAGGCCTAACTAAAGCCGCTCTAACCAATACAAAAAATAATAGGAAGAAAGATGTCTTTGCACCCATCCAAAACAGACCGGAAATTATTTCGTTGCCAAACTCCAAGCCAAAAGGAGCAAGCCAACCACCGAAAAATAGTACTGGAATTATGGCAGACATCACTACCATGCCGATATATTCACCGATCATAAATAAACCAAATTTCATGCCGGAATATTCAGTGTTATAACCAGAAATAATTTCAGCTTCACCTTCTGGTAAGTCAAAAGGCCAGCGATGAGATTCAGCTATACCCGCCACCATAAATACAACGAAGCCAAAAAATTGCGGAATAACAAACCAGCCATCTTCTTGCGCTTCTACAATTTCACGCAAATTAAAACTATCTGACAAAACAACTATGCCGAGTATGGATATCCCCATAAAAACTTCGTAGGAAATCATCTGGCCGGCACCGCGCAATGCGCCCAATAAAGCAAATTTATTATTAGATGCCAGGCCTCCTAGCATAGTGGAATATGATGCCAAACCTGCCATGGCAAAAATCCACAGCAATCCAATATTTAGATCCATAACGCCGACGCCAGGAGCAAAAGGAATCACTCCCAAGCTCATCAACATCACAATAGGCAAGATCATTGGAGCAATAACAAAAGTGAACTTATCTGAGAATGGTGGTATCCAGTCTTCCTTGGCCAGCATTTTGACCGCGTCTGCAATAACCTGGAATATACCGAATGGGCCAACTCTATTTGGGCCAAGGCGATCAGAGAAAAAACCCAAAAAACGCCTTTCAACCCAAATCATCATAATTGAAATAACCAAACCGGCAACCAGAACCAGAGCGATATTCAATAAAGAGCCGACTTCAAAACTAAACATCAGTCGACACCCTCTATGTTAACTTCACGCTTATCGCTGGCAATAATATTGGCAGCTAACCAAGTCTCCGAGTTTTTCCAATTGTCAGCTTTATCCAGTGCAACAGCCGAACTGATATCTTGGAAATTTAAGCCTTTAAGTCCTACAGAGATACCCACTGTTCCAACTTGCGTAGCTTCACGCACAATAAAAGGAACAGCGCCGTTATGTTCTACTTGTACTCCATCGCTGGCTTGTAAACCTAATTTTTCAGCATCTTCTGGATTTAATGAGATATAAGCTGAGGTCGCTTTTTCTTGTATCGCAGGCGTATAAGCACTGAGCTCTTCTGACCCGAATAAATGATAAAGCGGAAATACTTCAAACCCTTCTTTAGCGTCATTTGAACCAGCTGCTTCATACCAGGTTTTCTTAGTGCAAGTGTTTAGCAATAAACGTTGGCCATTAGAGCCTTGCTTTAATGCTCCACCAGCATTCTCTTGGAATTTAAAAATACTTTGATTTGAATTCCAACCCGGAGCCCAAGGTGAGTTTAAAACTGAAGCATCTTTAATGGCAGGTACACCTTCCATCGAATAAACCATCACACCATCTTCATCTTGCTCTTGTTTTGGTTCATGCACGTTGATATTGGCACGCATAGAGGTACGACCACTGTATCGATGATGCTGTCTTGGTACTTTTAGTCCGGCAAAATTATAATTTTCACCTGGAGTAAGGTCAGTAATACCATCGCAATTAGCAATAGCGTCAGCACAAGCAGCTGTAATCTCATTGAAAGGCTTATCTGATAACCAAAGTGCACTTGAACGAATGGCGGAATCTGGTTTAAAGGTCGAATAATAATGCTGTGCACGCCCTTCATAATTAACGAATGTGCCAGAGCTTTCAGCAAAGGTGGCAGCAGCTATTACCAAGTTGGCTTGCTCACCAGTACGATTCTTAAGATGATCAAGTACGACCAGTTGATCAAGACCATTAATAAAAGCATCAACATCTGAAGAAGATGCTCGTCGATAAAGGTCGTTTTCCAAAACTATTGCTGATTTTTTAACAGCGCTAATCGCTTGTTCTAGAGCTTTGTTATTTCCTTGCATCATCAGCGCAAGCCCCATGCTATTTGATTCAGCACTAACCAACGCTAAGTTGGCTTTGTTATCGCCATCTTGTAAAGCAGTTGCAATATTGCTGGCTGCTTCTAATAAGGCTGGCTCTCTACTGCTTGTGCCACTTATAATTAAGGCTTGCTTAGCTGACTTCAATGTTTCCGCAATTTCTGCAACCAGAGCTTTCTCATCTTTAGTTAAACCTTTAACCGCTGGGGCAGATGAATCAATAGCATTGGCAATAGCCATACCGATACGCGCACTGTTAGCCGCCGAACTTATATGGGTAGTATGGGAAACATCATCTAAACGAGTTGTATGCGGACTTAAAATATAAAGCGGGCTAAGTTTATCCATCGCCAATTGCCGAATGGCTGCATCATGCCAAATAGGAAAATTTAAATCGGCGCCCATTTGTCGACCTAAATTTTTCACAGATTGACGCACACCCAAGGCAAGACGCGCGGCAGTATTAGTCAGATCTTCACCCAGGATCAGTACAGCATCTGAATTTTCAATATCTTTAATGTTGGCTATATTTACCGGTTTGTTTTGATAAATGTCGATAATTTTATCGAGCATACCAAGTTCATTTTCTGCAATACCTGCATAGAAGTTTTCTTCACCAACCAAATCGCGAAGAGCAAAGTTTGCTTCCATTGAAGCTCTTGGTGAACCTATACCAATACTTCCTTTAGCCGCCTTACTTAAGGCTTCTTTGGCAATATCTGCTTCAATTTGCACAGGATCAGCATCATGTGAATTACGTATCATGCTTACCGGGATACGTTCTGAGCTGTTAACATATTCAGCGCCAAAACGACCCTTATCACAAAGGAAGTAGCCATTCACTTCATCATTAAAGCGATTAACAATACGTCTTAATGAGCCGTAACGTTCTCCTGGATTTGTATTACAACCAACGCTACAACCAGTGCAGACTGAAGGAGAAGACTGCAAATCCCACTTACGGCTGTAATGTTTACTAAAAGGTTTATCGGTAAATACACCTGTTGGACAAACTTCAACGAGGTTGCCAGAAAATTCACTCTCTAATGAGCCTTCCTGCCAACGCCCAAAATAGGTATTGTCATGTGAAGCCTGTGGACCAAAGTCAGTACCACCAGCATAGTCCTTGTAATAGCGCACACAACGGTAGCAAGTGATACAACGATTCATCTCATGATTGATGAAAGGACCTAAGTATTGGTTATGATGCGTTTTCTTTTTACCATCGTAGCGACGATAGGTATGACCTGACATTACTGTCATGTCCTGCAAATGACACTCTCCACCCTCTTCACAGACTGGGCAGTCATGTGGGTGATTAATCATAATGCTTTCGATTGCTTGAGCCCTGAATGTAGAAGCAGCTTCAATAGAATAACGAGCGCCTTCACGTGGCTCAGTCATACAGGCCATTACTAAGCGACCTTTTTCATCATCTTCATTGGCGTATTCAATAACTGCACATTGACGACATGAACCCACTGAGCCCATGCTCGGATGCCAACAAAAATACGGCAAATCCATTGCATGAGAAAGACACTCCTGCAAGAGATTGTTTTTTGCGTCTACTTCAAAGACTTTGCCGTCTATGGTGATGGATGCCATCTTTTAACCTAAATTTCCTTTATATATTTAATTATCATATAGTTACTTAACTAAATTAATGTTATTTATAGTTACAGCCGTGCTTAATATGGCTTTCATACTCGTCCATAAAATACTTAAGACTGCTTTGTAAGGGTTCTGCAGCACCCGGAGCTAATGCACAAAAGGTATTTCCTGGTCCCATATAACCGCACATCTCCTTTAAGACCCCAATATCCTTTTCTTCACCTTCGCCCTCTTCCATTTTATTCAGAATGTGCTCAACCCAAGGCAGACCATCACGACAAGGTGTGCACCAGCCACAGGACTCATGTGCAAAAAATTTGATCAGATTACGAACTGTACCTATTGGGCAAGTTTTATCATCGAGTATCATGATTAAAGAGGTTCCCAAGCGAGAGCCTGCTTTAGCTACATCACCCGGAATCATTGGTAAATCAAGATGATCAGAGGTTAAAAAGTCTGTTGACCCGCCTCCAGGCAAGAATGCTTTCATTTCGTAGCCGTCTTGCATACCACCGGCATAATCTTCTAATAAGGTGCGGAATGTCGTTCCCACAGGCATTTCCCAGCAACCAGGGTTCTTAACTCGACCACTCACACCTGATATACGGGTACCACATTCATCACCTAGACCTAAACCTTTGAACCACTCAACACCATGGGTCAAAATACCTGGAATATTACAGATCGTTTCAACATTATTAACCAATGTTGGTCTGCCCCATAGGCCGCTGACTTGTGGAAATGGCGGTTTAAAACGTGGATTAGCACGCTTGCCTTCTAAAGCGTTAATTAATGCAGTTTCTTCGCCGCAGATATAACGCCCTGCACTTGTATGTAAATAGATATCCAGAGAGTAATCTGATCCCTGAATATTCTTACCCAGCATGCCATTGTCATAAGCTTCGGCAATAGCTTTTAATAAGTTTTCCTCGGCGACGGTGTATTCACCCCTGAGAAAAATATAGCCGGTACTTGCTTGAATCGCGTATGAGGCTGTAATCATGCCTTCAATAAGTAAATGTGGATCACTCTCCATTAAGAGACGATCTTTAAATGTGCCTGGCTCCATTTCATCTGCATTGATGACCAAGTAGCGTGGCAAACCATCTGGATCTGGTGAGAAACTCCATTTCAAGCCGGTATTAAAACCAGCACCACCACGGCCACCAAGACCTGAATCCTTGACCTGACCCATGACGTCTCGCGGACTCATCTTTACGGCATTGGTAAAACTTTGATAGCCACCAGCAGCCTTATACTCTTTAAAAGTAAAAGGGGCTCTGCCTTCTTCTATATTCTTGGTTAATGGATTATTTATGCTCATCTACTTCGTTTTCACTTTTAACTTTTATTTTTTACTAACTAACCTAAGCTTTGGCTTTATAGTCTGCGATTACCTGATCAATCTTTTCATTGGTCAGGCTTCTATATAATTCTCTTCCCACCATCATGCTCGGCGCTTTATCACAATCGCCTAGGCACGGAACCGGAATTAAGGTGAACATGTCATCGTCTGTTGTTTCACCATAATCAATACCTAATTCGCTAGTGATATGGGCCTTTAGATCATCACAACCTAGCATCCAGCAAGCAACAGAATCACATAAAAGTATTACGTTCTTGCCAACTGGACGACGAAAGATCATGTTAAAGAAAGTAGCTACACCTTCAAGATCATCTGGTGGAATATCCAAGTATTCTGAAACAGCTAGTAGACTCTCATCGCTCACCCAACCTTGGTATTTCTGTACAATTTTTAAAGCTTCTAGACCTACCGCTTGTGCATAAGGGTAATGCGTTTTTTCATGCTCTATCTCATGAATCTCCGCTTCGGTCAGTTGCCGTGCTTTAGGGGCTGTACTGGCAATAATATTGCTCATCTTCGTTCTATTTTCTCTACCGTCTTAATTTGTCTATTTGCTTTATTAATTCTTTATTTATCATTTATCTACATCAGCCATGACAAAATCAGTAGATGCTACGACAGCGGTAAAGTCCGCCAACATAAGCCCTCTACTTAAAAATGGAACTGCCTGAATATGTATAAAGGATGGTGTGCGAATCCGAGTTCGATAGGCGCCACTTCCACCATCATTAATTAAATAATAAGAGTTAATACCTTTGGTCGCTTCGATGCTCATGGTAACTTCCGTTGGATCCATCACTGGGCCCCAACTTACGCTCAAAAAGTGATTAATCAGGGTTTCAATATCTTGTTTACTGTCTTCTTTTAAAGGTGGAGTAGTTAAAGGATGATCAGACTTGTATGGCCCTGATGGCATGTTTTCTAAACATTGGCGAATAATCTCACAACTCTGACGCATTTCTTCAATACGGACAGCTGCACGATCATAGCAATCACCATTGACTGCAATAGGCACTTCAAAATCAAAGTTTTCATAACCTGAATATGGACGGTCTTTACGGTAATCCCATTCTAGACCAGTGGCTCGTAAGGCTGGGCCAGTCATTCCCCAGTCGAAAGCATCTTGAGTATTCATCTTACCAACACCCACTGTACGCTGTTTGATCATAGTGTTATCCATGACCATTTTGTTGTATTCCTGCAGCTTCTTTGGAAACATATCAACGAATTCACGGACACGTACTTCCCAGCCATTAGGCAAGTTTTGAGCGACACCACCAATACGAAACCAACTTGGGTGCATACGCCCGCCGGTAATTGATTCAATTATATTGAATGCTTTTTCACGATCAACGAAGGCGTAAAACAAGGGCGATAATTGGCCAAGGTCGACAGCCCAGGTACCGAAGAATAATAAGTGGCTACATATACGGAAAAATTCAGCCAACATGACGCGGATGACTTCAACACGATCTGGCACTTTAATGCCGGCCATTTTCTCTACCGCCATAACATACGGTAAATTATTCATCACACCACCGAGATAATCTATACGGTCGGTATAAGGAATATAGGTATGCCAAGTTTGGCGCTCACCCATTTTTTCTGCCCCACGATGGTGATAACCAACGTCAGGCACAACATCTATTACATATTCTCCATCTAATTGCAGAGCAAAGCGGATGACTCCATGCGCTGCTGGATGGTTAGGACCGAAATTCAAAAACATGAATTCACTACTATCAGACTTGCGCTCAAGACCCCATTCTTCGGGATTGAACTTCATGGCTTCTTGTTCAGTATCAACGATATCGTCATCCAGCCTGTAGGGCTCCATTTCTGTTGCCCGAGCGGGATGATCTTTACGCAAAGGATGCCCAATCCAAGTAGGCGGCGAATAAATACGGCTTAAATTTGGATGACCTTCGAAGACCACTCCAAACATATCCCAGCATTCACGCTCATGCCAATTTGCTGCAGGCCATAAAGAAATTATAGTTGGAATAGTTAAGTCGCTTTCTTGTAAAGCCACCTTAAGCCGAATATCACAATTTCCTGAATACGAAATCAGATGATAAACAACTGTGAAATCACTATCTGGTTGTCCATCCCTATGAACTCTAAGACGCTCATCAATGGCAGTAATATCAAGCACCATTTCATAACGTGGACGCTGATCATCACGTAAAAACTTAAGAACCTCTAATAGCTTATTGCGGCCCAACCATAAAGTCGGCATACCTTCAGCTGTGTGCTGTCGTACAAACGAAGATTCACCAAACTTTTGATAAAGTTCAGTAATTATCGCTGGTATTTCGGCCATACTTTGCTGTAATGAGGCGCTTGTAGTGCTCAAAATGTTCTCATCTTAATTAAATTATTAGGTCTCATCCGGACTTCTTAATTCCGTCGCGGATATTCTGTCTTCTAAACGAGCGTCACGCTGAACAATGTTTTTCTCACGTTCATATATTCCCTGGTCATTAATTACCCAACTCACTGGACGGCGTTTTTTACCGATGGAGTCCTGCAGTAAATTCAAACCTTGTAATAATGCTTCCGGTCTAGGTGGGCAGCCTGAAACATAAACATCAACAGGCAGAAATTTATCTACTCCCTGCACAACAGAGTAGATGTCATACATCCCACCTGAATTTGCACAAGAACCCATACATATAACCCAGCGAGGTTCCATCATTTGCTCATATAGACGCTGCACAACAGGCGCCATCTTTCTAAATACTGTTCCAGCAATAATAATCATATCGGCCTGACGTGGTGTGGCACGAAATACTTCAGCGCCAAAACGAGCGATATCATGCCGGCTTGAAATTGCAGTTGCTGCTTCAACGTAGCAGCAGGACAAACCAAAATTAAATGGCCAAAGCGAGTTCTTGCGACTCCAAGCCAACACATCTTCAAGTCTAGTCATAATCACATTCTTACGAATATGATCATCGAATTGATTCATCCCAGGACTAGGCGAATAAGTATCTTCGGGCTTAACCAGTTCCCAGCTCATTAATGCGTACTCCCATGATCAGGCTTTTCTTTAATCAATTACTTGCCCGTTTTTCTATCTATATTGACAACTCCACCTTCGCCGATCGTATTGCTAAGGTCATCCTGTTGCCGTTGAGTTCTCCATTCCAGAGCCCCAGAACGCCAGAGGTAAACTAATCCTGCGATTAATATAGCGATAAAGATGAATACCTCTGCATAGCCCAGCCATCCGGTTTCACGAATAGAGATAGCCCAGGCAAAGAGAAAGACAGCCTCTAAATCGAAAATAATAAAAAGGATGGCAGTAAGGTAGAAAGGAACAGATATTTTAAATTGAGCAGAGCCTACAGAAAGCATCCCTGATTCATAAACTTCTTCAGTAGCATGGTCTTTACGTTTTTGCCCTATCAGATGAGACACACCTGTTAGCGCAATAATTAGAACAATTACGATACCGGAATATAAAACTAGTGGAAATAAGTCGACGTTCAAACTGCTTACTCGTTAATTAATTTATAGACTAAAAAATTCGCGAGAATTATATGTCAACAAGGCATTCTATGCCATTGATAAAGGGAAGTTAATTTGATTTATTTCAAATAGTAAACTTAAAAAACGCGGTTATAACCATCATAGGCAGCAACCTTATATGCCTCTGCCATAGTTGGATAATTAAAAGTAATGTTCATAAAATATTTTAGCGTATTGGCTTTACCTTTCTGGCTCATAATAGCTTGGCCAATATGCACAATTTCTGACGCTTGAGAGCCGAAGCAATGAATTCCAAGAATCTCCAGAGTGTCAAAATGAAAAATTATTTTTAGCATACCTACTTTTTCGCCAGTAATTTGTGCTCGAGCAAGGTTTCTGAAAAAGGCTTTGCCAACTTCATATCGCACTTTTTTTTCAGTTAGTTCTTGTTCATTTAAGCCTATAGTACTAATTTCAGATATCGTATATATGCCCGTCGGGACATCTTCAACTAAATTAAAATCATTAGGGTTAACGATTGCATTGCAAGCTGCTCTACCCTGATCAAAAGCCGCACTGGCAAGTGAAGGTCGACCAATGACATCCCCGGCGGCATAGATATGCTCAACTTTGGTTTGATATTTATTATTAACGCTAAGATAGCCTCTACTGTTTGACTCCAGACCAACAGCTTCAAGATTTAATTTATCAGAATTTCCAGTTCGCCCATTCGCCCATAACACAATATCACTCTTGATTTTTTACCAGACTGCAGATAAGTAATAACCGAGTCATCATTACACTGCATTTTTTCAAAATGTTCTTGGTGTCGGCAACGCACACCTAGATTTCCAAGCTGATAGCTGAGGGCGTCTGTAATTTCCGTATCAAGGAAAGACAGCAAGGTTTCTTCTGGGTTGATCAGTTCAACATTGATTCCTAACCCACCGAAAATGGAAGCATATTCACAACCAATGACACCCGCACCAATGATAGTGACCTTGCTGGGTGTGTAATCCAGCTTTAGAATCGTGTCACTATCAAAAACACGCTTGTGGTTGAAATCCACAAAATCAGGTCGATAAGGTCTTGAACCTGTAGCGACAATAAAGTCTTTGGCTTTGAGTGTGTTTTTCTTTTTCCCGCCACTGAGCTCAATTGTGTGCTTATCAACAAATTTAGCGCTGCCTTGAAATACAGGAATATTATTTCTTCCATATGCAGTGGTGTGCATGTTGAGCTGTCCATCTACAACATTTTCGGCATGCTTAATAATAGTTTCAAAACCGACCTTGCCGACTACAGCAAGATCCCGAAACATCGGGTTGGTATTTAGAACTAGAAATTGGTGTACAGAGTTGCGCAGAGCCTTGGAAGGAATGGTTCCTGTATAAGCGGAGTTCCCACCAAGTTTGGGTTTATCGCACACCATAGCAACAGTATGGTGTGATTTGGCTGCATTCATGGCAGCCGCTTCACCAGCTGGACCACTGCCTATAACAATGATGTCGTTGCCATCTTAATGCTCAGCGGCTCTGGCTAATCCTTATGACTAACCCTTTATATAGAAATTTGAAGGCGATTTAGCTGTCCATGTTTTCGTTTTCTGGGTATGACAGGTAATTAACACCAGCCATTTTAGAAACCATTCGTACAACCTGGTTGCTGTAGCTGTATTCATTATCATACCAAAGATAAAGCACCATATTATTACCCTGTGCTTTAGTTGCTGTCGCATCTAAAACCGCAGCTTCACGCATGCCAACGAAATCACTTGAAACGGCATCAGGAGATTCAGTGTAGCCGAGCTGATTCTGCAAAGGAGAATGTAGGGCAATATTTCTGAGATAGTCATTAATATCTTCTTTAGTCGTTGGCTTTTCCAGACTCAAAATCAAAATTGCCATAGACACATTAGCTACCGGCACTCTCACAGCATTACCCGATAATTTCCCCTCAAGTTCTGGTACTGCTTTAGCTACTGCCGTAGCCGCACCAGTTTCAGTTAATACCATATTCAAGGCAGCACTGCGTCCGCGTCTATCAGCTTTGTGATAGTTATCAATTAAGTTTTGGTCATTAGTGTAAGCGTGTACTGTTTCAACATGTCCGTGCACTACACCATAGCGTTCATTGATAAGCTTAAGCACGGGTGCAATTGCATTGGTCGTACAAGATGCAGCGGAAATTATTTTATCTTCAGGTGTAATCATGTGGTGATTAATGCCCGAAACAATATTTTTTAGATCGCCCTTACCAGGAGCCGTTAACATGACTTTGCTAACGCCTTTGGATTTTAAATGTAGTGACAAGCCTTCTCTATCACGCCATTTCCCTGTGTTGTCGATAATCAGCGCATCACTTATGCCGTACTTTGTGTAATCTAATGTGTCAGGTCCATCAGAATAAATAAATGGAATTACATTTCCATTAGCAATAATTTGGCTGTTCTCTTCATCAATTCGAATTGTGCCTTCGAACGGGCCATGAACTGAATCATTGCGCAATAAATTTACACGCTTTTCTAGATCGTTATTGCCCGACTTACGCACTACAACTGCTCGTAACCTCATAACCTGAGCATTACCTGTTTGCTCAATTAACAAACGAGTTAGTAAACGGCCTATTCGACCAAATCCATAAAGAACGATATCAGTAGGCTTTGCAATTGGCTTGTAATCAACATCGATAAGGTGAGCCAGCTCATTTCTGACAAACTCTTCTACATCAGGCTTTACCGATTGAGATTCCGCATGCTCCATATAGTTTACTGTCAGTTTGCCTAAATCTATTTGGCAAGGACTCAGGTTTAGCTTACACATCGCAGTTATTACAGGATGACTTTCAAACTCTGACATTTCATTTCGAGCTATTTCACGAACTCGACGATGATCTTGCATAATGTTAACAGTTGAACGCTTGTTCAATGTGCGGCCATAGAGAAACGTTTGTACGCCTTTTTCATATTCAAGCATCCCTATCATAGGGATCATTTCTCGGGTTAATGCTTCTCTTGCTTTCCAGTCACCAAAGTAATCATCTAAGCTAGGTCTTGACACAATGTAATCCTGTTTTTGTATTAGGTAGTTAAAAAATAGGGTTGTTTTCGAAGGCGCGTATTATCTTAGGTCAGCATTAATATGTCCAACGCTAATCTCTATTACCTGAATAATCCGTAGATTTATGCCATGATAGCGCCCTTTTTATTGGCAAGCCTACATACTTAATAGCCGTGACGCAGTTTACTATCTTTTCACCCCCGCTAGATAAAACTCTACTTACGCTAGGTAATCGCCAAAGTTGGGGAGGCTTTTCTGGTTCAGCTGCAGCTTTATGTATTGCTAATTGCGCTAAGACTTATCCTGGCTTAGTACTAGTGGTGACTGAAAACAGTCAACAAGCTCAGCGCTTAAAATCTGAATTAGCGTTTTTTTGTAAGACTGATGAGCAAAATATTCAAACCTATATTGCTGAATTTCCTGACTGGGAAACCCTGCCATATGATAATTTCTCTCCGCATCAAGACATAATTTCTCAACGCTTAGATATTTTATCAAATCTTAAAAATCTCAAAACTGGCATTTTAATCGCTTCTATTAGCACTTTGTTACATAGATTAATTCCTGCTTCTTATTTGCAAGGACGATCATTAACTTTCTCACTTGGTGAAGAGCTCGATATTAGTGCTTTGCGTCTAATTTTGGAAAATGCCGGCTACCGAAATGTTGATGCGGTTTATGAACATGGTGAATATGCTCTAAGAGGATCAATACTCGATATATTTCCTATGGGCTCACAAACCCCATACAGAATTGAATTATTTGATAACGAGATAGAAAGCCTACGTAGTTTCGATCCTGAAACTCAAATTTCTCAAGAGCTTATTAATAATATAAATTTATTACCTGGTAAAGAATTCCCTCTTGACCAAACTGGTATAGCAACATTTCGCCAAAATTTCAGAGCTGAATTTGATATCGATTTACGCAAATGCCCGGTATATGAAGATGTTTCACAGGGTATAGCGACTGCAGGCATAGAGTATTACCTCCCGCTATTCTTTCCTGAACTAACAACAATTTTTGATTACCTTCCAACGAATACTCTTATTATGAGTAATGGCTCCATCCAGTCAGGGTCAGAGCAATTTTGGCGAGAAATTAATAGTCGTTATGAAGACCGGCGCTATGACCAACAGCGCCCCTTACTGAGCCCAAACAAAGTTTTTATTCCGGTGAATGATTGCTTTGCCGCAATCAATAATTACCCACAAATAAATCTCAGCTTACAAGAGAAACAGAAACAAACAATTCGAATCAAAACAAAGTCCTTTCCTGAGCTAGAGATTGATCATAAATTAGAAGAACCCTTAAGCTCTTTGCAAAGCTTCCTAAATCTAAATTCGCAAACGCCTATTTTATTTTGCACTGATTCTGCTGGACGACGTGAAACTTTACTCGACCTTCTTAAAAGCATTCAGGTCTACCCTGAAGTGATTGACAGATGGGCAACCTTTATTACACAAAAACCACGACTTGCTATCACAGTTGCTCCTCTAGAAGTTGGTTTCTGGTTACAAGAACCAGAACTCATTGTCATCACAGAAAGCCAGTTATTTGTCCATCATGTTAGCCAGCATCGCCGCCGAGGAAAATTTCAAGACAACACCGATTTTATCGTAAAAAGTTTAACCGAATTAAATATAGGCGCGCCGGTGGTTCATATTGATCATGGCGTAGGCCGTTATCAAGGTTTGCAAAGTTTTGATGTCGAAGGTCAGCAAACTGAATTTCTCATTCTAGAATACGCCGATCAAGCTAAACTTTATGTACCGGTGTCTTCACTTCATCTTATCAATCGCTATAGCGGAGCTGATGCTGATTCAGCTCCATTGCATAAGCTCGGTAGTGATCAATGGATCAAAGCTAGACGTAAAGCAGCAGAAAAAGTGGTTGATGTAGCCGCTGAATTACTTGACATATATGCTCGCCGTGAAGCTAAGAAGGGTCAGTTGTTTAAGGTGCCTAGTCATGATTATCAGCTGTTTAAAAATAGTTTCCAGTTTGAAGAAACCGAAGACCAAATTGACACTATACAAGCTGTTATTGAAGATATGACCTCAACAAAGGCCATGGATCGACTTATTTGTGGAGATGTTGGATTCGGCAAAACTGAAGTTGCTTTACGGGCTGCTTTTATTGCCGTGCATAACCACAAACAAGTAGCCATTTTAGTGCCGACCACCCTATTAGCTCAGCAACACTTTGATAATTTCAAAGATCGATTGGCCGATTGGCCGGTAAAAGTTGCTTTGATGTCTCGCTTCGTAGCTAAAGAAGGGCAAAATAAAAACTTGCAAGAGCTAGAAGATGGGAAAGTAGACATCGTAATTGGTACACACAAACTTTTGCAATCAAGTGTTAAATACAAAAATTTAGGCCTATTGATTATTGATGAAGAACATCGCTTTGGCGTACGCCAAAAAGAAATGTTGAAAGCAATGAGAGCTGATGTTGATATATTAACCCTAACTGCAACACCCATACCTAGAACACTCAATATGGCGATGTCAGGCATGCGAGATTTATCAATAATCGCTAGCCCGCCTGCTCGTAGATTATCGATTAAAACATTTATCCGACAATCAAACCCAGCCTTAATAAAAGAAGCCATCTTGCGTGAATTATTAAGAGGTGGCCAAGTATTTTTCTTACATAACGAAGTAAAATCAATTGAAAAAACTGCTGAAGAAATTTGCGGCCTAGTTCCCGAAGCTAGAGTAGCAGTTGCCCACGGGCAATTACGTGAACGTGAATTAGAACGGGTTATGTCAGAGTTTTATCACAAACAATATAACGTACTGGTTTGTTCCACTATTATAGAAACCGGAATAGATATACCTAATGCTAATACCATCATTATAGAGAGAGCTGATAAGTTCGGGCTAGCACAACTACATCAACTACGTGGCCGAGTTGGCCGGTCACACCATCAAGCTTATGCCTACATGCTGACCCCTTCACCTAAGAGCATGAGCAGTGATGCAAAAAAACGTGTTGATGCCATCGCCGCAGCTGACACTTTAGGGGCTGGGTTTACTTTAGCTAGTCATGACCTTGAAATTAGAGGTGCTGGTGAATTACTTGGTGATGAGCAAAGCGGTCATATCCAAACTATAGGGTTTTCACTTTACAGCGAAATGCTAGAACAGACTATAAAGTTAATGAAAGCAGGCAAACAATTAAACTTAGATAGACCATTGCAGGAAAGTACAGAAATCAATTTGCGTATTCCTGCATTAATTCCTGATGACTACCTTCCAGACGTGCATCTACGCCTACTTATGTATAAACGGATAGCGAATGCACAATCGTCAGATGAATTAAGAGAATTAAAAGTGGAAATGATTGATCGCTTTGGCCTTCTCCCTCAACCCGTTAATTTTTTGTTTTCTGTCACCGAATTAAAGCTACAAGCTGAAAGGCTAGGCATTGCTAAAATTGAAGCAAATGTAAAAGTAGGTAAAATGTATTTTAAAAGCGATACTGTGGTAGATCCCTACTCTCTAGTTGAGCTAGTTCAGGAGCAAGCTGGGGTATTTAGTTTATCCGGCGGTAATGAATTAAAATTCAATCATGACAACGTAGATTCAGAAGACCGCTTAGAGTTTGTAAAAAACATCTTAATTTTATTAACCAAGGCAGCCTGAAGTTAAAAGTATGAAATCTGTAATTGCATACAGCACTCTTTCATTTGCGCTATTTTCGCTAGCAGCAAACCATCATGCTGAGGCACAAACTTTTAGCTACGACGGCAATCGTTGGTATGAAATTGAGGTCAGTATATTTACCAATCAAAATTCTCGACTGGTTAACCAAGAATTATTCCTACCAGGTCATGTTGAACTTTATTACCCAGAACCAATTCTGCAATTAACCCCTGTTTTAAATGATTATTTTATAGATTTTGGACCTGTTAATGTAGCCATTAATGCAAGTTCTGATATGACAGATAATACTGTTGAACAGCTTATAGAGCAGGCAATGGATTCGGTATTTTATGGCCCCGAATTGCGTGAGCCGAACATAAACTTTAGGTTAATAGATAAAGCTCGTGATCCTTTTATTGCATTAGGCGAAGATGAGCAAGAGTTCTCTCGATTCAATCGTAATATTGAACTAAATTCAGAACACAGAATTTTATTTCATTCAGTATGGCGCCAACCAGTTTTAAATAAAGTCCAAGCAAGCGCAATACTTATTAGTGGTGGTGATCTTTTCGGCCAGCATGCTGAACTCGAAGGCAGTTTGTTAATCAGTTACAACATCAATAGGGTTGATGTAGATGCTAGGCTTTGGCGTAATAGTTTCAACGTAGTGAGTGATCAAGCGTGGAATGTACCACTAGCTCCTCTTGCCAACGAGCGGTTAGAAGCTAACCAAGATAGTTTTGGCTTGTTGATAGATCAAGTCTATCCAATGCTTGAAACTCGGCAAATGATTAGTAATGAATTGCATTACTTGGACCACCCTTCTATTGGTATGTTAGTAGAAGTAAGACCCTATGAATTGCCGACTATATTCGACTTTTCATTAGACTAAGAATTGATAGGGGCAATACTGATAGGGGAGCATTTAAAGTTTTCCTAAACTCGCACTGAGCAGTAAGCGAACATCCTGCAAGCCAGAATCCAGAATTGTTTTAATTTTATCTATTGTAATAACTTCATCACTTAGCCCTGCGGCTGGATTTACTACAAGCGCAATGCAGGCATAAGCTAATCCCAGCTCTCGAGCTAAAGACGCTTCAGGCATTCCGGTCATGCCAACAATATCGCAGCCATCACCTTTAATCTTTTGAATTTCTGCTGCAGTTTCTAGGCGTGGGCCTTGCGTACATGCAAAACAAGCCTGTTTAATTATTGGCAAATTTTGATTAATAGCCTCATTAAGCAGAATGTCACGAAGTTCACTGCTATAGGGATAAGTGAACTCAATGTGGTCCTGTAAAGAATTTAAACCGTCAAAAAAGCTTTGATCGCGTCCCCAAGTGTAGTCAATCAATTGATCAGGAATAACTAAAGTACTTGGAGTTAAATTTGCACTGATTCCACCCACAGCATTAACCGCTATAATTTTTTTTACTCCAACTTCCTTTAAAGCCCAAAGGTTTGCACGGTAATTAATTCTATGTGGCGGCAACTTATGTTCAGAACCATGACGTTGCAGAAAATAAACCTCTGTCCCATTAAGTTCATCTTGGGTCAGTCGAACCGGCTCTTCATCAAAGGGGGTGTGTAGGTCAATAAAAGCAGATTGCTCGGACGTGGAATCAGGCTTTAAGTGATAAAACCCACTACCTCCGATTACTCCTATTGCAGAGTAAGTACTCATTCGAGCTTACTTATAGTAAGCATTTTCCTGAATGCTGTGATCAGTAATATCTTTCACAGCTGTTAACTCAGGCAGTTGCTCCAGCAATGTCTTTTCAACTCCATCTTTTAGTGTGACATCGACCATGCCACACCCTTGGCATCCACCACCAAACTGCAAAACTGCAATAAAATCATCAGTAAGCTCTTCTAGAGTGACATGCCCACCATGGCTTTTTAGCCCAGGATTAATTTCGTTATAGAGAATGTAATTAATTCTATCTTGCAGCGAGCTGTCCGCAGAAATTTTAGGCATTCGGGAATTAGGTGCTTTTATAGTTAATTGCCCCCCCATACTATCTTTGGCGAAATCAACAACAGCCTCTTCAAGATAAACTTTACTTTTTACTTCAACAAAGGCTTTAAAACCTTCAAATTCAAAAACTTCATCGCCTTCTTGCTCTTCTCCAGGACGGCAAAAAGCAATACAGGTTTCAGCTTTCGGCGTACCACCATCCAGAACAAAGACGCGAATAGCAATGCCTTCGCAATCTTGTTTTTCTAATAAATCTAAGAGGTACTTTTGTCCAGATTCTGTAATATCGATCATAGTTATATGCCGTTGTTGCGTTTGAATTTACCACTGCTCCATACTATTAGAGTGATAAGTATAACCCATAGAACTACTATATAAGGTTGAATTAATTTGGTTCAAGTCCTCTTTATCAGAACTAAACCGCAATTCCTGTTAATTTTAAGCCAGCAGTAAGAAAGAACATGTTTCTCATGCATGCTAAAAGAGTCAACTATATTGCTTTAAACTCAAGCTTGGATGGCGCTTAAAGTGATGATTGTGTATTATCGCGGCCTTAATTTTTTAGATTTTTCCGATTATGTATATATACGACGACTATGATCACCAAATGCTGGAAGAACGTATCACCCAGTATCGTGATCAAACCCACCGTTATCTTGCTGGCGACTTAAGTGATGAGCAGTTTTTACCTCTGCGTCTTCAAAATGGGCTCTATATCCAACGTTTGGCACCCATGTTGCGAGTCGCTGTACCCTACGGCTTACTATCCTCTACACAATTAAGAAAGTTAGCCTCGATTACCAGAGATTATGATAAAGGGTATGCACATCTCTCTACTCGACAAAATATTCAGTACAACTGGCCTGAGCTTGAGCAGACACCAGACCTATTAGCAGAGTTAGCCGAAGTCAGCATGCATGCGATTCAAACCAGCGGTAATTGCATCAGGAATACAACAACTGACCAATTCGCTGGTTCAGCCCCTAACGAAATTGAAGATAGCCGACCTTGGTGTGTAATTATTCGTCAATGGTCAACTTTTCACCCTGAATTTGCCTATCTACCTCGAAAATTTAAGATAGCCGTTTGTGGGACAGAAATTGATCAGGCCGCAACCCAATTACATGACATTGGTTTATATCTGCAAAAGAATGAGAAAGGTGAAGTTGGTTTTAAGGTTTTAGTTGGAGGTGGTTTAGGTAGAACCCCCGTTATTGGCAAAGTAATTTATGAATTTTTACCTTGGCAACATTTGTTAACTTACCTTGACGCAATTATGCGCGTCTACAATTTGGAAGGTCGCAGAGATAACAAATACAAAGCCCGCATAAAGATTCTAGTCAAGGCGCTAGGCGTTGATGTTTTTCGTGAAAAAGTGGAAGCGCAATGGCAATTCGGCAAAGATAGTCAGGCAACATTGACTGAAGCTGAAGTTAATCGATGTAAAAGTTTCTTCACTTCACCAGAATATGAAAGCTTACAAGATGAAGATGAAGCAGTGACTACTGCTTCTAATTCGGACTTACTCTTTAATAATTGGCTTGATCGAAATGTATCAGCTCATAAACAATCTGGTTACAGTATCGTTACAATATGTTTAAAAGGTACTGGCGCGGCACCCGGTGATATTACTGACCGGCAAATGGAGTTTGTTGCTGATCTTGCTGAGCGCTATAGCCAGTCTGAGTTACGCATAACCCATGAACAAAATCTGACATTAGCTGAAGTTCGTATTAAAGACCTATATGAAATATATAAAGCCTGCAAAACTGAAAGCCTGGCTACACCATACTTAGGCTTACTTAACGACCTTGTCTGCTGTCCCGGTGGTGACTTTTGTTCTTTAGCAAATGCTAAATCCATTCCCATCGCTGAAGCCATTCAAAGACGCTTTGATGATTTTGATCGATTAAACGAAATTGGCGATATAACTCTAAATATGTCTGGGTGCATGAATGCCTGCGGGCACCATCATGTGGGCAATATAGGCATAATCGGGGTAGATAAAAAAGGTGCGGAATTTTATCAAGTTGCTTTAGGCGGCGACGCCGGGCGAGAAGCTAAATTAGCTAAAATATTAGGCCCCTCTTTTTCTCAAGAAGAAATACCTGATGTTATAGAAAAAATTATTCAGATCTATCTGGATGAGCGACAAAGTGATGAGAAATTTATCGACGCCTTTTACCGTCTCGGGATAGACCTTTTTAAGGAGAGAGTTTATGCCGAAGCTGATTAAAGACGGTGCTCTTATTGATGATAGTTGGCGTTTAATCGAAAAAGAAACCAGCTTGGAAGAAATCAAACCCAGCAGCGATAACAAACTGTTAGTACCAATTACAGTTTGGCTGGAAAATAAAGAAGTACTAAGCCAGCATAAAGATAACATTGGTATTTGGTTTGATAGCGATGAAAGTCCAACACTACTAGAAGAGGATGCAAACAGCTTTCCAGTTATAGCTTTAAATTTCCCAGTGTTTCGTGATGGCAGAGCATTTTCTTATGCTGCAATTTTGCGCCAACAACTAAACTATACAGGCGATATGAGAGCCATAGGTGACGTTCAAAAAGACCAGGCATCTTATATGTTGAGTTGCGGCTTTAGTAGTTTTCTCGTACCAGAAAATAGCAATGCCGAAGTATTACTCACAGGCTTTGAAGATTTTTCTGAAAACTATCAAAGTACTGTAACCAAACCTGCGCCTATTTTCCGCAGACGCAGTTAATAAGTAGCGGTAATTAATAAGTTGGATCATTTAAAATTAACTTAAGCAATATGATCGCGTGGCGATTTATTCAGCCATTTCAACAAACTATTATCTACCGCACTTTCCAATACTTTGCCAAAGCGATCAACTAGCGTAGGTTTTTTCTCATAAGCGACTAAATAAACGTCGGCTTCTTTACAAGCATCAACTATACATTCATCGCTAGTTTTTATTTCATCGACCAATTTCTGTTCTAATGCTTTTTTACCAAACCAGGTTTCTCCAGTTGCAACTTTATCAATGTCTAAAACTGGACGATTCTCTTTAACAAACTCTTTAAATAAATCATGTGTTTCTTGAATTTCCTCAGTAACTTTGGCTCTTCCTTTTTCGGTATTTTCGCCAAATACAGTAAGAGTGCGCTTATATTCGCCTGCTGTGATCACTTCATAATCTACATTGTTTTCTTTTAGCAAACGATTAAAGTTAGGTAGTTGCATCAACACACCAATTGACCCTATGTAAGCAAAAGGCGCAGCAATAATTTTGCTACCTAAACAAGCCATCATGTAACCGCCACTGGCCGCTACTTTATCCACACAAATAGTTAAGGGAATATTTAAACTTCTGATTCTTGCTAGTTGAGAAGCAGCGAGGCCGTATCCATGCACCATGCCGCCAGGACTTTCTAAACGCAATATCATTTCGTCTTTATCGGGTCTAATTATGCTGAGCACGGCAGTTATTACTTTACGCATATCTTCAACTTGAGATGCTCGAGCATCACCATTAAAGTCAAAAACATAATAGCGCTTCTTCTCATCCTCAATTTTATTTTTTTTCTTTTCTTTTTGTTTCTTCTTGTCAGCTTTTTTACTTTCTTTTTGAGCTTTCTTTAGACTTTCTTCTTCTTCAATTACCTGTTTTATTTCATCACTTAAATCATCAATCTCTTTATTGAGATGAGTAATTGAAATAGCACCCTTTGGTTCCTTTTTACTTTTTGCAGCGCTGCCGACTGCTGCCACGATTACAAGTATTACAGCGACAGTAAAAGTTAATGTCTTGGCGAGAAACATGCCATATTCTGCGATAAATTCCACAAGCTACCTCAATATTATTAAATAAGAAAAATTATAGATTTTTACAGCACTACTAACTATCAACTCAGCTATCACTCTAGTTTTCATCTCGTAGTTGCCATAATTGTGTTTCTGAACTTTTTTGAATACTTTCTAATCTTGTTCTATGTGCAGCTTCCTCTTCTTTAGTAGCTGAAATTACTTTGAGTGGCGCTCTATTTTCATCCAGCCTCTTAATTTTATTGCCAGCTGTACCTTCTACATCATTATCATGACCTAAAGCAAAACTTGATTGACCACCAGTCATGATCAAATAAACATCGGCTAAGATTTCAGCATCTAGCAAGGCTCCATGCAGCTCTCTTTGGGTGTTATCTACAAAATATCGCTTACAAAGCGCATCCAAATTGTTTTTTTGCTCAGGATGTTTCTTGCGTGCCATCGCAAGCGTATCTAATACTTCACAATATTCATTCATTACCTTATAGCCATGATTCAAATATGAAAGTTCAGAATTAAGAAAGCCAATATCAAATGGAGCATTATGGATAATTAATTCCGCACCTTGGACAAAATCTATAAAGGTATCGGCAATATCATTGAATAGAGGTTTATCTGCAAGGAAGTCATTACTAATACCATGTACTTCTAAGGCACCGGCATCTATTTCTCGCTGAGGATTGATATAAATATGTAAATTATTTCCAGTCAGGCGTCGATTAATCAGCTCAACGCAACCGATTTCAATAATACGATGCCCCTGACTTGGTTCCAAGCCTGTAGTTTCAGTATCAAGTACGATTTGTCTCAACGCTCGTCTATTCCTTTGTTTGCCAACTGATCGGCCATTTCATTGCCGCGATCACCACTATGCCCTTTTACCCAATGCCAGTTTATCTCATGTTCCGGCACTAATGCGTCCAATTCTTTCCAAAGGTCGACATTTTGCACTGGCTTTTTACTTGCTGTTAACCAGTTTCTTTTTTTCCAATTTGGTAACCATTCTGTGATGCCTTTTAAGACATATTTTGAATCTGTATAGAGTTCAATTTGGCATTTCGACTTTAGGACTTCCAAAGCCTTAATGACCGCGGTTAATTCCATTCTGTTATTGGTACTCGGATCTTCTCCACCATGTAAAGTACGCTGCTTGTCACCATATTCTAACAATGCCCCCCAACCTCCTGGCCCAGGGTTACCCCGACACGCACCATCAGTATAAATCGTGATTACCTTACTCATAACTCAATTAATCCTAATACGCTTCGTTAATGCAGAGTTTTTTGTGCGGATGGGTGAGTGCGATACTGACATTATCACCTAGAGCTAAGCCTTTAGCTCTGCGGGGGATAGGGATAGCTTTCCAAGGTTCGCGTATTGGCGTCATTGGAAAGGCTTGTTTTTTAGCAGAAATGACATAAATTCCACCTGTTGGCCAATTTAAACGTTGCGCCAGCTTACCCATAAATGATGAATAGCGGATTAATCCAGGGCTATTAAAAGGCAAGGAATAAAGACCGTAATGCATCTGCTCTATTTTAAAATCTAAAAGTTTTAACCAGTCGTTAAGTCGCTTATTAGATAGTAAATTAGATTTCCAAGGGCTTTTATCGAACCTCCTAGCCAACTTATGCCGGGCACCCCAGGTACTGAAAGGATTAAAACCTATAATTAACAGATGCCCTCCAGCAATTAATACACGATCAGCTTCTCGTAATAATTGGTGAGGGTCTTTTGAATAATCTAAAGCATGATGTAGAACTACCATATCGACAGATTCTGCTGCTAAAGGAATAGCTTC
This sequence comes from Gammaproteobacteria bacterium, assembly GCA_029246545.1. Taxonomy (GTDB): domain Bacteria; phylum Pseudomonadota; class Gammaproteobacteria; order Pseudomonadales; family Pseudohongiellaceae; genus UBA5109. The sequence continues at coordinate 33,642 of JAQWMX010000015.1, read as the reverse complement.
GGCTTGTGCAACTAAGCTGCCATTTTTAACTTTTGTCGAAGGAGCTATACAAAACTTATGTCCAATCGGGCTATCGTCATAGACTGTCATATCGGCACAGCTTAATTGCAATAGATGATAGCCGAATCGACGGTTCATCATGTTCTCTAACAATGACATTTCAATGCCTAGAAGATTCTGACCTAGGGGAGTCTGCAACCACTCAGTCATTTCAGTAAAACTTTGGCTGTCATAGTTTTTTTTGTTACTCATGTAGGCATGATACCCTATTAATAAATTGGCCTAAAATGAAATACTCGCACTATGTTAGAAATACACCCTATCAAAGCATTTTCTGATAATTATTTTTGGATATTCAAGCAAGAAGGCTCAAGCCAAGCATGCATTGTCGATCCTGGAGACGCCGCTCCTGTATTAAATTATCTAGAGAATAATCAGTTAACCTTGTCTGCCATATTGCTAACACACCACCATTCAGACCATATAGGCGGTGTTAATCAATTACTCAGTCATTTTCATGTGCCTGTCTATGGCCCTGAATCTTCATCAATTCCTATGGTGACGAATACTTTACACGAAGGAGATGTAATTGATGCATGCAACACTTCTTTTAAAGTTCTAGAAATCCCAGGACATACACTGGATCATATTGCGTATTATGCAGAAACGGCATCTAATCCAGTGCTTTTTTGTGGAGACACTTTGTTCGCTGGTGGCTGTGGCCGTATTTTTGAAGGAACGCCAGTAATGATGTATAACTCATTACAGAAATTAGCGGCGCTAGAGCCGAATACTCAGTTTTATTGCGCACATGAATATACTTTGGCAAATCTAGCCTTTGCACAGGCGGTTAGTCCTGAAGATTCAGTGTTACAAGAACGCATTCAACGTGAAGAAGAAAAGCGCGCCAAAGACATTCCGACTGTTCCTAGCAATATAGGAGTAGAGCTATTAACTAATCCATTTTTAAGATGCTCAGAAGAATCAATTTCAGAGAAATTTTTGGAACATGCGCAACAACCTGTTGAAGTTTTTGCTGCGATAAGGGAATGGAAGGATCGGTTTTAGCCAACACCTAATAACGACTTTCATGAATTACAGCGCTAAGCCCATTATTTCAGCTTTTCAGGGGCTAGCGTTCTATATCAGCCTTGGTGTGAACGCCACTCATATAGGCGCTAAAGTCAGACGTTGCTCCTAGCTGCATAAGATAAGATTGCAATGCTAGCTGGTTGTCTTCTGACATTTCGTCTAAATCCCCAGGGATTACTTCTAACAATTCTGCAATAACATAATCTCCAGAGGCTAATTGTTGACCTAGAAGAACTGAACTCTCATCAGGTTTAGAAATATCAAAGATCATTTGTAAAATTTCAGGATCTAGCCCAGAACTTGTTCGGCTTAAGTTTTGACCTCCACTCCATTCAAGGCCCTGAACAGCTAGTAAATTATCTATATTCTGGTCATTATTTAGATTGCTTAGGAAGGTCTCCCCTAATGAAAGCGCCTGCTCTTCAGCTTTTTGCATTCTAAGGGTGCTTTCAACTTCGGCACTGGCTTCTATCATACTTCTTAACTCTGGCTCTCGAAGCTCCAGCATCCTAATGACGACACTGCGAGAATCATCAAGCGCTATCAATTCGCTATTTAGGCCTTCTTGTACATCGGAACTAAAAGCGGCACTAATAACTCCAGATTCAGCGGCAATACCAAGACCACCCGCGTTATCGAATAGATCTGTTGTTTGGATAGTTAAATCTAAAATATCTGCAGGTTCTTGTAGATCTATGGATTCAAAGCTTAAATTATTGAGTTCTTCCGCTTTAGCAATATAAATATCTTCAACCGCCTGGTCTTGCAACTCTCTTTGGATTCTATCCCGACTTTCCTCAATGCTTGGTGCTTCATCTTCAGTTATTTCAGTCAGTTTAATTAAATGAATCCCAAATTGAGTTCTTATAGGGCCAGATACTTCATCAAGTTCCAGCCCCTCTAAAGCTGATTCAAATTCTTCTGCAAAAGTTTCACCAGTGGTATAACCAACATCTCCACCATATTGTGCAGACCCGTTATCAACTGAAAATTCGGCGGCAAGATCTTCAAAACTTTCCCCAGCATCGATTCTAGACTTAATAAGCTCCGCTTGGCCTATCACTTCTTCAACTTCGTTTGCTGCAGCTTGCAACAGAATATGCGAAGCCCGCCTTTCTGTCTGAGCTTGGAGTGTGCTTAGTTCAATATCGTACTGTGCTTGAATTTGATCATCGGTAACTTCTATTTCAGCAAGTAAATCATTCTTATTTAGCTCAAGATATTCAAGTGAAACACGTTCCCCTTGCATAAACAGTGCTGAGTTAGCGTCATAGTATTGAGAAATCTCATCATCACTAACAACTTGAGTTACAGATAAATTATTAGCATCAACTCTGATATAGCGGAAATTACGTTTTTCTTCATTTATTCTTGCTAAATTTTCTAATTCATTTGGCGTGGCAAAACTGGAAACTGAATAAACAGTAAACATTTGATTTAACAAACCCTGTTGTTGCAAAGAAGCCCTATATGTAGCCGGTGTATATCCAAAACTTGCTAGCAAAGCCTGTGCTCTTTCATTACTAAAAACTCCATCGACCTGGAAATCGGTTGTTTGTGCTATTTCCCTATCAAGAGTAGCGGCAGAAATAAGCATTCCATTTTCAAAGGCTGTTTGAATTAAAAGTTCACGTTCTACTAAATTGTTAATAGCCTGCTCTCTAAATTGTGTAGTATCGATAGTTGATAGGTCGATCTGAGCGCCCAATGAAGACAATAATTCTTGCGTAATTCGTTGAGCTTCACTTTCTATTGCAAGCTCATCTATTGCCACTCCATTAACAGAAACAGTCGAATTTGTATTACCAATCGTGCCAACAATGCTATCTAAGCCAAATATTGCAAATACAAAAACAATAAATCCAACAAATATTTTAGCTAACAAGCCTTGAGAGTTATTTCGAATATTTTGCAGCATGAGGGAATCTTTCTCTTAAACAAATTAATACTTGTTCTTATAAACGCAAGGGGCGCATCAAAGATGCGCCCCTTATTTTTCTTACTATAGAATTTTTACACTCTATAAAACAGTCTTATCTATTATTTACAATATCTTTTAAGGCTTTACCTGCTTTAAAAGAAGGGACTCTGGCAGCAGCGATTTGAATCGGAGCACCAGTTTGTGGGTTACGCCCTGTACGAGCGGCACGGTCTTTTACATTAAAAGAGCCAAAACCTACTAAAGCAACGGATTCACCACTCTTCAAAGATCCGGAGATTGATTCAGTCATTGCATCAATTGCTCGCGCGGCGGCGGCTTTTGGCAAATCGGCACTTTCAGCTACAGCATCTATTAGTTCTGATTTATTCACATTATCACCCTTCTTTTAGTTTTAAATTAAAGTTAATAGGAAATCTTTTCTACGAATACAACTACTAATTACGATTCTAAATTTATTGTTATTAATATTTTAATCTTTATTTACTAGCTTAAGAAACTCACTTTTGAAACAACTTGCTAAGTAGTTACTAAAGCGTACTTAACCTACTAGACTTTATACCAACTGTAGAAAGTTAATGTCAAGAAATACGCTATATTAATGAGTATTTATTTGTTTTTTGCCCTTATCTTTATTTTCGTTCTCTTTTGACTCTGTAGAATTTTTTTCAATTAAAGGTTCTGGAATAAATTGTAGAGCGATTTCTAAAACTTCATCTATCCATTTTACTGCTTTAATCGTTAAGTCTGATTTAATATTATCTGGAATTTCTTTTAAATCTCTTTCATTTTCTTTTGGAATAATTACAGTTCTAATATCGCCGCGATGTGCCGCCAATAACTTTTCTTTTAAGCCTCCAATTGGAAGAACTTGACCTCTTAAAGTAATCTCTCCAGTCATGGCAACACCTTTTCGAACTGGCGCACCAGTTAATACAGACACAATTGCTGTGCACATGCCAATACCAGCACTAGGCCCGTCTTTAGGCGTTGCTCCTTCTGGAACATGCACATGTAAGTCTTTGTTTTCATGAAAGTTATCTTCAATTCCCAGCGCATTAGCCCTGCTTCTAACTACAGTAAGTGCTGCCTGTATCGACTCCTGCATAACATCACCTAGAGAACCTGTCATAGTGGTTTTACCCTTCCCTGAAGTAGAAACGGCTTCGATCGTCAATAATTCACCGCCAACTTGTGTCCAAGCAAGGCCGTTAACTTGGCCGATCACATCTTCTTCATCAGCCCTACCATAATCATACTTTTGTACACCGGCGTAGTGCTCAAGAACCTTAGTTTCAACTTTAACAGTTTGCTCTTTTTTAGGTTTAGCCGTTTTATCTTTAGGATCCATTGTTTTTTCTTTGACGACTTTTCTACAGACTTTGGCAATTTCTCTTTCTAAACCCCTTACACCAGCTTCGCGAGTATAGTGCCTTATAAGATCCAGCAAAGACTCGTCTGGAAAATCTATTTCTTTTTCTTTCAAGCCGTTGTTAGTGCGTTGTTTTGGCACAAGATAGCGACTGGCAATATTCATTTTCTCTTCTTCTGTATAACCAGGTAATCGAATAATTTCCATCCTGTCTAATAAAGGACCAGGAATATTCATTGAGTTAGAAGTACAAATAAACATTACGTCACTTAGATCATAATCAACTTCTAGATAATGATCGTTAAAGCTATGATTTTGCTCAGGATCTAATACTTCAAGTAATGCAGATGCAGGGTCACCTCGATGATCCATACCCATCTTATCCACTTCATCTAGTAATATTAGCGGGTTTTTAACACCTACTTTGGCCATTTTTTGTAAGACTTTACCCGGTAAAGAACCAATATAAGTTCTTCTATGTCCACGGATTTCAGCCTCGTCGCGCACACCACCAAGAGCCATTCTAAGAAATTTTCGTCCAGTTGCCCGAGCTATAGATTCTCCCAATGAAGTTTTACCTACACCCGGTGGTCCAACTAGACAAAGTATAGGGCCTTTAAGTTTCTTAACTCTTTTTTGAACAGCAAGATATTCAAGAATACGTTCTTTAACTTCTTTTAAGCCATAATGATCGGCTTCCAATATCTCCTCAGCTTTATTTAGATCTGCACGGATTTTACTTTTCTTTTTCCAAGGGATGTTAATCATCCAGTCAAGATAAGTACGAACCACTGAAGCTTCAGAAGACATCGGAGACATCATTTTAAGTTTATTTAATTCAGCCGAAGCTTTATCTTTAGCTTCTTTAGACATGCCAGCTTCATCTATCTTTTTTGCCAACTCCTCTGCCTCATTCGGGACATCATCCATTTCTCCCATTTCCTTTTGGATAGCCTTCATTTGCTCATTGAGGTAATACTCACGTTGGCTTTTTTCCATTTGCTTCTTAACCCTGCCACGAATTCGTTTTTCTACTTGAAAAACATCGATTTCAGCTTCAATCAGAGCCATTAGATGCTCGATACGCGGCTTCATTTTTGCTAATTCGAGGATGTTTTGTTTTTCTTCTAATTGCAGGGACATATGAGTAGCAATGGTATCAACTAGACGACTAAGGTCATCTATACTGGTTATAGATGTCATCACTTCTGGAGATATTTTCTTACTTAACTGTACATATTGATCAAATTGAGAAAGTAGAGACCGAACTAATATGTCTGTGTCTTTCTCTTCCATAACACTGCCGCTCAATGAACTCATCTCAGCCGTGTAATAATCATCGTTAAACTGTAATTGTTTGATTTTTACGCGTTCGATTCCTTCAACCAGCACTTTTACAGTACCATCATTAACGTGCATCAACTGCAAAACTGATGCAACAGTCCCAATAGTATAGATATCTTCTTTACCAGGATCATCTTCAGCATGCTTTTTTTGTGCTGCTAAAATGACTCGCTTACCACTGTCCATGGCGGCTTTTAAGGCAGCAATCGACTTATCTCGAGCAACAAAAAGGGGATGTACTATTTGTGGATATACTACAACACCACGTAAGGGCAAGAATGGTAATTGGTTTTTAGTGACTGGTTTATCCTCGGTGTTCATAGTGCCTTCTTAGTCTGAGCTCAAAACTGAGCATTAATTCGTTTGGCTTTTGCTTAGTTATACTTCTTACAATTCCACTTGCTGCCGACTTTATGAGTCTTTGCTTGCTGTTTTATTCGGCAAATCTTCATCTACTGACTCATACATTAAAAGAGGCTCAGATTCACCATTAATAACGGCCTCATCTATAACAACTTTAGTAACGCCACTTTGAGAAGGAATGTTATACATGGTGTCCAGCAAAACTGCTTCCATGATAGAACGTAATCCCCTTGCTCCTGTTTTGCGCTCCTGCGCTCTGCGAGCTATAGCTTTTAAAGCATCGGCACGAAATTGGATTTCCACGCCTTCCATTTCAAATAACTTAGTATATTGCTTAGTTAAAGAATTTTTAGGCTCAGTTAAAATTTTAATCAACGCTTCTTCGTCAAGTTCGTTTAAAGTTGCAATCATTGGTAACCGGCCTACAAACTCAGGAATGAGACCATATTTCACTAGATCTTCTGGCTCAACTTCCTTCAATGCTTCACCAACATTAGACTGCTGTTCGACACTACGCACTTCAGCAGAGAAACCAATACCGCTTTTATCTGATCGATCTCGAATAACCTTATCTAAACCAGCAAAAGCACCACCACAAATAAATAAAATATTAGAAGTATTTACCTGGAGAAACTCTTGTTGAGGGTGCTTACGCCCTCCTTGTGGAGGAACGGATGCAACAGTACCCTCAATTAATTTTAATAAAGCTTGCTGCACGCCTTCACCTGAGACGTCTCGAGTAATTGAAGGGTTATCAGATTTACGAGCGATCTTGTCAATTTCATCGATATAGACAATCCCAATTTGGGCTTTTTCAACGTCGTAATCACATTTTTGTAGTAACTTTTGAATAATATTTTCGACATCTTCACCAACATAGCCTGCTTCAGTTAGTGTGGTCGCATCCGCAATGGTGAATGGCACATCCAGCAAACGAGCAAGCGTTTCAGCTAGTAGAGTTTTACCAGTACCAGTAGGCCCTATAATCAAGATATTGCTCTTGCTGAGCTCTACACCATCTTCCTCAGTTTGAAAATTTAGGCGCTTATAATGATTATAAACAGCCACCGCTAGTGTTTTCTTAGCTATATCTTGGCCGATAACATATTCATCTAAAGTATTGCGGATTTCTTCAGGACTAGGTAAATGACGATGATCAGAGTCTTCAGATTTTTCCTGAATTTCCTCGCGAATAATGTCGTTGCACAGGTCAACGCATTCATCACAAACAAAAACTGAAGGGCCCGCTATGAGTTTTCTAACCTCATGCTGACTTTTCCCACAGAATGAACAGTAAAGTAATTTACCAGAATCATCTTTGCTGTTTTTATCTGACATTTATAAAAGCTCCGTTATTAAAGGAAGAAAGAGCACATCAGGATACAATCCCTCACAGTAAGATGAAGGTATTTTGTAGATAATTCAAGCCCTCTAGAGATATTTTTAATCTTCCTTAGACTCTACAGGAATGGCTCTTTTAGATAGAACTTCATCAATGAGCCCATAATTTAATGCTTCATCTGCGTCCATGAAGTTATCTCTTTCTGTATCTTGGCTTACAGTTTCAATACTCTGCCCTGTATGTTCAGCCATGATTTTATTGAGTTTTTCACGGATTTTAAGAATTTCTTGCGCATGTATATTTATATCTGATGCTTGCCCTTGATAGCCGCCGCTAGGTTGGTGAATCATAATTCTTGAGTTAGGTAATGCATAACGTTTACCTTTTGTTCCACCAGCTAAAAGAAAGGCTCCCATACTTGCAGCTTGCCCAACACACATTGTACTGACATCTGGTTTGATGAACTGCATAGTGTCATAGATTGACATTCCCGCCGTTACAGATCCGCCCGGGGAGTTTATATAAAAATGAATATCTTTTTCCGGGTTTTCAGATTCCAGGTATAACAACTGAGCAACAAGTAAATTTGCCATATGATCTTCAACTGGACCAACCATGAAAATGACCCGCTCTTTAAGTAATCGAGAATATATATCGTAAGAACGCTCACCTCTAGCTGTCTGTTCAACGACCATAGGTATTAAAGTTGACGTTTCTATTAGGCTATTTTCACTTTCAAAATCTGACTTACTCATAAGATAATCTCACTGTTATACTTTTAACACTATTTTTTGCTTTCAGATTCATCTGCTTTTGCTTTTGGCTTAGCTTTGCTAGATTTCTTTTTAGCTTTTTTCTCGGGCTCTTGTTCAAGCTTCTCGATAGGCTTTAGTGCTTCTTCGTAACTGGTTTGTTTTTCGTCAACTTTTGCTTTATCTAATATTAGGTCAATTACGCTTTCTTCAAGGGCCATACCTTCAATCTGCTGTAACTGCTCACTCTCACTATAATACCAAGCAACCACCTCTTTTGGGTTTTCATAACCAGCTGCAAGTTCTTCAATTATTTCACGTACTTTAGCAGGGCTTGCTTTAAGGTCGTTTTCTTTAATAATCTCGTTAATGATCAAACCAACTGTAACTCTTTGCTCAGCTTGAGTTTGGAACATCTCAGCCGGGAGTAATGATGCATCTATGGTCTGATTGCTGCCGCCACTATAGCGTTGAATGGCTTGCTGACGAAGATTATCGATCTCAGAATCAACGACTGATTTTGGCAGAGTTAATGTTGCCGCATCTGTTAAACCTTTTAACACCTGCTCCTTAACATTATTCTTAACTGCATTGTCCAGCTCTCTAGTCATATTTTGCTTAACTTCTGCTCTGAATTCCTTCTCACTGCCGCCTTTAATATCAAAGGATTTGAAAAACTCTTCATTCAGTTCAGGGTAATGTACTCCAGCAACTGAGTTCACTTTCACATCAAAAACACATGCTTTTCCTGCTAAATCTTCTTTGTGGTAATCTTTTGGGAATTTCAACTTGAGCTTTTTATCTTCACCGGATTTAGCTCCAATTAAGCCATCTTCAAAACCAGGAATCATAGTTCCCGACCCTATGATCAAAGTGCTGCCTTTAGCTGAACCACCTACGAATTCTTCACCAGCTATTGATCCTGTAAAATCAATAGTTAACTGATCATCCTTTTCTGCTGTTCGATCCACTTGATGATAATGCTTTCTTTGCTCACGCAAGGTTTCTATCATGGTATCTATATCTTTATCATTAATTTCAGCCAGCCGCTTTTCTACTTTAATTTTAGAAAAGTCACCTATTGTGATTTCTGGAAAAACTTCAAAGATCGCAGTGAAAGCTAAATCTTCACCTTCAGTCATATTAGTGGCTTCTATTTTTGGTTGACCTGCAGGCCTAACGTTTTCTTGTGTCAAGGCTTCGTAATAGGATTGATTCATCACATCGCCTAACACTTCTTGACGCATACCTTTACCAAAACGACTTTTAATCACACTAATAGGAACCTTGCCTTTGCGAAAGCCTTTCATTTGGAAAGTTTTTGCTGTCTCAGCAAGACGGTTTTTTACTTGCTTATCAATTGTTTCAGCAGGTACTTCAATGGTTAATTTACGCTCCAAACCGGACAGTGTTTCAAGAGAAACTTGCATTTATAAACCTCAAATATGGAAAGCAGAGAATCTAGACGACGAATTTAAAATAATATTTTAAAAATCAGCAACTTATTCAATCTTAGGAAGCTAACAGGTGCGGATTGTGCCATAGCCCCAAATCAGTTTCAACAGTTAAATCAGGGGCTTTCACAGAGAAATTAACGAGAACAAATAGAGATGAAAATCATAATTTTTTTAAAAATAAAAAAATATTATTTATAGAAAAAAGTAAGTCATTAAACAACAAGCACTTTTTTCATTTTAGATGCTTTTTTTTGATGAATTAATTCGCTTTATCTAAAATAAAACTTCATTAATTTACTTATCTAAGCAATTGAAAACGCACTAGATTCAAGAAGCCTACAACTTAAAAGGCAGCGCTAAGCATTTGATATCTATAACTTTAATTCTAATTTGAACAAAATGCTCTTAATTTTAAGTAACGCTAGGTTGGCACAGTTATTGCGCTGTTTATTCTAGCTGAGAGGAGTTTTATCTTGTGCTCACTCGCTAGTTCAAGACAAAACCAGAACTTCGGTTCACTTAAAAAAGAACAATTTGTCTTGAACTAGCGGAGACCAATTTTTATCTAAACTTCCTGCCACAACATACCTGCACTCTTAAATTACTTCTTTACCCAAAGGTTTAAAAGTTATCAGCAATTGAGGTAGCAGAGTCAAGGCCCCGGTTAGTGCAATAAACATCGCCAAACTAGTCAACAAGCCAAAGTATATGGTGGGAATGAAGTTTGAAAATACTAAAATCGAAAACCCAACAATAATAGTAAAACTTGTGTAGTACATTGCCTGTCCAATACTACTATGACAGTACTTCATCGTTTTTTGATAATTTTGCTGCTTAGGGAATTGAACCTTAAAACGATGAATATAATGAATCGTGTTATCAACGCCTATACCAACTGAAATCGCTGCAATAGTTATTGTCATCATATCTAGCGGAATATTCATCCAACCCATTAAACCTAGCACAGCTGAAGCAGCTAGAATATTAGGTAAAATCCCTAGGACAGCCAATTTTAATGACCTAAACAAAATGATAAACATAATAAATATTACAGCCAACACCAAGCTAAGCGTAAGTATTTGGGAATCAAAAAGGCTGAGCAGCATATTGTTGTATAAAACGAACATGCCAGTTAATTGAACCTGGTCTAGGCTCAAATCAAACTCTTGTTGCAAGCCTGCTCTAATGTTTTCTAATAGCTCATTTCTTACTAAATCTGGATTTGTCTCAAGCACCCTAATTGCAAACCGAACTTGATCATTTTCAATAGATACATAAGGTGTAATCAAGGCGTTCTTATAATCCTGTGGAATTAAACCGTAAAGCACAGCCAGTTCTAGATTGTCTAAAGGCTCATCATCATTGAGCTCATAGACAACTTGCAGAACTGTCCCAAGCGAAAGAATTTTGCCAGTCTCTGGAAGTTCATCCAAATAGTTGTGGATAGCCAGAATTAATTCCATCTTATCAGTAGTAAACCAATATCCTGCTTCATCATCTTGGTTAAACTCTTCCTCAAAAAAGAATTCATCTTCTTCTAACAGCTCATTAGGCTCAGCATTATTTGCTGTTAATTCTTCTAAGCCTTCTTCAGGATATAAATTAATAATGACATCAAGAGGCGTCGTACCACCCATGTTTTGATCAATAGAAACCATGCCTTGATATATTTCAGTACTTTCATCGAAGTAGTCGATAAAACTGTTCTCTACTTCAAGCTGGTTTAAGCCAGCAACGCTGAAAACAAAAATCACCGAGGCTACTACCAGTATTCCTTTGCCAAACTTTGCCGTTAATGCCGCCATGTAAGGTGTAACATCGACCAATCTTTTACCTGATGATGATTTATTTTCTTGCATCAAGCTCATCAATGCAGGGAAAACTAAAAAAGTCAGAAGGAAGGCTAATGCAACCCCAATCACCATCATCAAACCAAAATTAATGATAGGTGGAATTTGACTGCTCACAAGAGATCCAAATGCAACAATGGTCGTAAAACTGGTATAGGCACAAGGCTTAACCATATTTTGCAAAGTAGTCTTTATTCGATCTTGATGAGACATGCTTGCCTCTAGTACTTCCAATTCGCGATAACGCACTATTAAGTGCACATTAAGCGAAATGGTAATAATCAATAATAAGGATATGAAATTAGAAGAAATGACTGTCACAGGCCAGTCTAATAATCCCAATAGACCGACAATACAAATTAACGTGACAGCACAGGAAGTAAGAGGAATACCAATATAACGAACTTCCCTAAATAGATAGCCTAAAGTAATAATTATAAAGACTAAGATGGCCAAGCCAAATGTTTGCAAATCATTTTTTACAAAGGTTATCAGGTCGTCGGCTATCATGGGCACGCCACCCATAACAATTACAGCATCTGTACGATACTCATCTAATATAGACCGAATTTCAGCAATATCATTATGCTGATTTAAATCCGCTCTAGTGTTCAATTCTCTATATCTGATTTCAAGCTCAGTTAGCTCTATTTGTTGTTGTCGGCTGCGATCAGCTTCAGGTATCACTCTGAGCAAAGCTCTTTGGCCAGCAGCTTCATCTAACTCGGGTGTTTCTGCAAAATTTACAATCAACGCAGTAGTTTCTGCATCTTCACTGAGTAAGACATCACGATAAGCAACACTTGTGGATAAATCGTCTCTGGCAGCTTGCAAATCAACGTCAGGGTCATCAAGCGTTTTTATATTGTCAGCGAGTTCAGATAAAGGAACACCCGCAACTTTAAGTAGAGGAACACTGAAAATACTCTGAACAGAGCTAACTCTATCTATAAGCTCTAAACGATCTTTAAGTGCTCGCAATCTATCTAAGCTTGTTGCTTCAAATAATGGCGCAGTTGGGTTGTACGAAATGAAAACAAAATTGCTTGTGTTATACCTATCATTAGTCTGTCTGGAAAGTTCGAGATCAGTATCCCCTTCCACTACAAGCGTGTCTGACGAAGCGTCCAATCTAAAATATTGTGTAAACCAGCCCAATGACAAAGTAATTAAAAAAACTAAAAGTAAGCAAGTAAGTGGTTTTTTTAATACTAGCTGGAGATAAAAGTTAATCATATTCTAACGACCTAGAGGTATTCGCCATAAAAATCAAGCCGCGAATTATAGCTTAAGCATTATTGAATTACTTAATATACTTAACATTTCAAGTGCTTAGCTGATTGTATCCCGTCAGCACTAGTTGGACCAATTAGTGCTGACGGGATACATGATAACGAAAGTAATATTGATCTTTATAGTTACGATAGAAATAGGATTCAAACCGGCCTAAGGGTTTTGTTATAGATCTTATTGGTCAATAGGAAAATTACTAATACAATTTTTACCTGAATTATCTGGCATTACTCTTCACCACTTTCTTTAAAGTCCAAAGAAGCAGAATTAATACAATACCTTAAACCTTCTGGCCCAGGACCGTCTGGGAAAACATGCCCTAAATGAGCATCACACTGCGCACATAAAACTTCTGTTCGAGTACGAGAAAGACTTTTATCTACTTCTTCAACCACATTCGTATTTGACACAGGGTTCGTAAAGCTAGGCCAGCCTGAGCCAGAATCATATTTATGCTCAGAACCAAATAATGGCAGTCCACAACAACGGCACTGATATTCTCCTGAGTCATGGTTTTCATTATATTCTCCTGTAAAAGCTCTTTCCGTGCCTTTTTCTCTCATTATTTGATATTCCTCAGGACTTAAGGCTTGTTTCCATTCATCCGAGCTTTTATTTATTTTCTTCATAATTTTGCCATTTCTATAAAAGGGTTTAGGTACAAATAGCCTTCTAAGTGGTTAAGATGGTGTTTGAGCTAGTGTTTCAGTACAATTCGCAGCCCTTCTAATGACTCAGAGAGGGGCTTAGCGAGCTTACATAATGATTAGTATAATCTGTGTCTCTAAGTACGGCAAAGCACACGTTAAATATAAAGAACAATCAACGGTTACTAAAATGCACTCTATTAAGCAGTCCTACAAATTAAAACACGTCTGTTATGAAATCAGAGGTCCAGCCCTGCAAGCTGCTAAGCAACTTGAAGAAGAAGGTCAAAATATTACCAGACTCAATATTGGCAATCCTGGTGCTTTTGGCTTTGATGCCCCCGATGAAATTTTGCAAGACGTCATCTATAACTTAAGTGAAGCCCAGCCATATTCCGATTCCAAAGGTTTATTTTCAGCACGCAAAGCGATTATGCATGAAACGCAGCGTATAAATATTAAAGGCGTTGATATCGAAGACATTTATCTTGGCAATGGTGTTAGCGAACTTATCGTAATGTCTATGCAGGCTTTATTAAATAATGACGATGAAGTTTTGATACCAGCGCCTGATTATCCACTATGGACTGCTGCAGTCAGCTTAAGTGGCGGGAAGCCTGTACATTATATTTGTGATGAAGGTGCTGATTGGTTTCCGGACATTGATGATATTAAAAGCAAAATTACAGATCACACAAAAGCATTAGTCGTTATTAACCCAAACAACCCTACTGGCGCCGTTTATAGTAAAGAATTACTACAGCAGATTATTGAGCTTGCCAGGCAGCATGAACTGATTCTTTTCGCTGATGAAATATATGACAAAATTTTATACGATGAAGTAAAACATGTTCCACTTGCTTCACTTTGCGAAGACCTTTTGGTCCTCACATTCAATGGCCTTTCTAAAAGCTATCGTTTAGCAGGGTTTAGATCAGGCTGGATGATAATTAGTGGAAATAAATCTATTGCTACGGATTATCTCGAAGGCTTAGAAATATTATCCAACATGCGTTTATGCTCAAATGTGCCTGCACAATTGGCCATACAAACTGCTTTAGGCGGCTATCAAAGTGTCAATGAACTAATTCTCCCCGGTGGACGTTTACGCGAGCAACGAGATTTAGCTTATAAATTGCTTAACGACATTCCTGGAGTGAGCTGCACTCTTCCCAAAGGCGCTATTTATATATTCCCAAAACTCGACCCTAAAAAATTCAAAATTAAAAGTGACGAGAAGCTAATCTTAGAATTATTATTACAGGAAAAAGTATTAATGGTCCAAGGAAGTGGTTTTAATTTAAACGACAAACAACATTTTAGAATCGTTTTCCTACCAAGAGAAGATGTTTTAATAAACTCTATAGAAAAACTAACTCGTTTTTTGAGTAACTACTCTCAAGCTTAATTAAAACCTAAGCACCGAAGTGTTTTTTCTGCATTACTTGTAATGCTTGAATAATCCAGTCGGTAATATTGAAACTCTCGTCGTAAAGGGTAGTTTTTACGCAAGCCGTCAAAACTTGATGTTGGTATATCAACATCCAACTCCAGCAATTTCTTATAATCATATTCTATCGGGTAAGCCGCTAAAATAGCTTGATTGATTTGATTAAGCTCAGAATCACTATTTGCAAACTTTAATAATTTATTTTCATTATTTATTGGATAAGTTTGCGCTTCATCGAGCTCAAAATAATCGACAAATGCTTGATATATCTGAGCCGTACCTTGCTCTTTACCTTCATAGCTATAGCCCGCAATGTGACTAGTACCTATGTCAACTTGATTTAATAAAGGCAAAAAAATATCTGGTTCATTTTCCCAAACATCCAGCACACATTTCCAAGATTTATTTTTATATTTACTATGGAGAGTTTGGTTATCAAATACGGCTCCTCTAGATGTGTTGATCATGATGCTGCCTTTGTTTAAGGCTTCGATCACCTTTTCATTAAATAAGTGCCAGGTTGGATAAGGTCCTTCTTTAGTTAGGGGGGTATGTACACTAAACAAATCTTGCTCTAATACTTTTTCAAAAGACACAAACTTATCACTATGAGGATGGCTCTCTCCTAAAAATGGATCATATATTACACAGTCAATATTCAGCTTATCTAAATAATCAGCCAACAAGCCGCCTACTTTACCAGCACCAATTATTCCAATTGACAACTCACGCCAATCAAAGTCATATTTTTTTGAAAGAAAGGCAAAACTAGCAAAGACATACTGAACTACAGAATTCGCATTAGATCCTGGAGCGTGAGCGAATTGGATGTTGTTTTCTTGCAGGTAATTAACATCCACATGGTCAATGCCACTAGTAGCGCTTGCTATAAACTTAATTGAAGAATTGTTTAATAAACTTTCATTAACATTTGAAACCGACCTAACCAATAAAGCATCTGCATTTTGTATGATTTCAGAGGATAGTGAACGCCCAGAAACTTTAGAAACAATTGCTAACTTTTCAAAATATTCCAATCCGCTAATATTTTCATCAGCAATAATATTAATTTTTCCCATGCTAGATAAATTAGCATTCATGTCTTTATGGAGCTATCAACTTTACGAATGTGAAAAACGTACTCGCCATTTTGTGTATTACTTTCTAATAGCTCATGGCCTAGGAAATGACAAAATTTTGGTATGTCACGCGTAGTTGATGGATCCGTCGCTATTACTTTTACCAACTCTCCAGCATCCAGTTCACGGATTTTTTTATGTAACAACATGACTGGCTCCGGACAAAATAATCCGCGTGCATCTAGGCTGTGGTCTTTATTATTAGAGGCTTTATTCATTTTAATTTTACTTTAAGGCTCTCTTTTTACAATATTGCAGCTACTACTTTCGGCGTCATAATCTATAAAAACAACTCCCTTTCCCAACTGTTTCATTACATGTGACACTTTATCTTCTAGGCTATATATATGTGATCCATAGTCGGTACCTTCCCGACTAACAAATTCTTCGATGAGACCATTAAGGGTAGTTTTTTCCAGGTCTGTATATGGAATTTCCACAGATTAAAAAAGATTAACCGCGTTCAATACTCCATTAGTATTTTTCTTAACAAACTTAGACTGCCTTCGCTCCACCTCAAGATTTTTGAAATCAAAAAGACTAGTATCGGCTAAATGTGAAGGCGCAACATTAGTAATACTTTTAAATAATACGTCTAAACGCCCGGGGAATTGTACTTCCCAATCATTTAACATTTTTTTAATTTCCTGGCGTTGCATATTTTCTTGATTACCACATAAAGTACAGGGGATTATGGGAAATTGTTTATATTCAGCAAACTCAGCGATATCAATTTCCTTGCAATAAGCTAAAGGTCTAATAACAATATTTCGTTTATCATCACTGAGTAATTTCGGCGGCATAGATTTTAACTTTCCACCAAAAAACATATTTAAAAATAGTGTTTCCATTATATCGTGACGATGATGGCCTAAAGCTATTTTAGTGGCACCAATTTTTTCAGCATATGAATATAAGCTTCCTCGTCGTAGGCGAGAACATAAACCGCAGTAGCTTTTCCCTTCACTTGTTTTTTCAACTACCACCGAATAAGTGTCCTGCTCAATTATGTGGTAATCCACCTGTATTGATTCTAAATATTCTGGCAGAACATGTTCAGGGAATCCGGGCTGCTTCTGATCTAGATTGACTGCATGAATAGCAAAGTCTATTGGCGCGTGTTTCTGAAGGTTCAAGAGAATATCCAGCATAACATAGGAGTCTTTCCCACCAGACAGACAAACCATCACTAAATCACCCTCTTCAATCATATCGAAATCAGCAATAGCTCGGCCGCAGTCTCTACGCAAATTCTTATGTAAACGGTTTATGCGTAGGTTGTTTTTTCTAAAATCAGTATTCACATTAATCTCTGTAATTAAAATTAAGACAATTTTTGAGAGCGACAGTATAATTCCCTATCTAGGTTAATGCCATGATAGACAAGGGACAAAAGAGCTGACGTGATGAACAATTTATACCAGAAGAATATTTTCTATGCAGGGGCTCTTATTCTTTCTGCGTTTTTTATTCCTCAACTAACTAATGCCCAAATTTCCGATCCAATAAACATTACGCCAAACGGAGCTCAGGCTGTAATACTGCAGTACCATCATGTCTCTAGCAGCACTCCATCTATTACCAGTATTACGCCTGAAGACTTTAATCTCCATATGGATTATTTATTTGAAAATAATTTCAACATACTGCCTTTAGAGCAAATACTGCAAAGCCTACAAAATGGTGAAGAATTAGCAGATTTTACTGCAGCTATTACTTTTGATGATGCCTACCTATCCGTCTACACCGAGGCATTTCCTGTATTGAAAGAATTAAATTGGCCATTTACCATTTTTGTAACAACCAGCTTACTAGAATCAAATGAACGGCTATATACAACATGGGAGCAAATTAGAGAAATGGCCGAAGCTGGCGCCACTATTGCAAACCATACTGTTAATCACCCCTATTTCCTTGACAGAAATGAAGGAGACTCTATTAACGATTGGCTAAATAACATAGGAAATGAAATATCCCTTGCTGAAGATAAAATCCTGCAAGAAACCGGGCAAAGTCATCGCTTATTGGCTTATCCCTATGGTGAATATGAACCAAGGATACAGGCCTTAATTCAGGAGCTTGGGTTCATAGGTCTTGCTCAGCACTCAGGCCCCATAAATGCTAATTCTGATTTTACTGCGCTTCCGCGATTTCCCTTTTCTGGAGCTTTTGTCTCTATGAATACTTTTCCCAATAAAGTAAAAAGCTTGGTATTTAATCTTGACAGTATTACACCTACATCACCTATAACTGCTGTGCAAAAACCCTCTGCCGAAATTGACTTCAGTAGAAGCATCCCAAGAATAAATGAACTCAGCTGTTTTAATAATAGCGAAATTATTAATGTAGAATTGTTAGATCAAGAAACAATGCATTTTCGAATTACTACACATATAGAAAATCAGGGGCGGCGTTTTCGATACAACTGCACAGCACTTGGGCCTGAAGGTAGGTATTATTGGTATTCTGTTCCCTGGATTAACCCAGCAAATCCAGAATGACTATTTATTTTATTAAACACCACTACGATCTAGTTCTAGCAAGTTATTAGAATAAATCATCGATTGCAGTTCAAAAATATACTCATCCCCGCGCGACGAATAAGTATCAAGCCCTTCTGACAAGCTAATACCATCGATGGTTCTACCACTTTGCCTTACTCGCTGTCTGATCTCTCGCAAATTTTGATAATTTGGAAAAGTGTTTAGATTCATGATGTATGCTTTAACTGAATCAAATACATTATCAAAACTTCTCACTTCATGATTAGCTCCAGCCAGCCGTCTAGCAGGAATAATGCCGCAACCTTCTGTATAACACCATTGCCCAAAGAAATTCTTACCCTCACGGGCAAAGCGTGACGTTCCCCAGGCAGATTCGTTTGCAGCCTGCGCCAGTGCCAAAGAACTTGGAATGATATCTACTCTTTTCAGCAAACGATTAATTAATTCACCTGTAGTCAGGTCTTCATTTTCCAGCTCATATTCAACACGTAAACTTGATAAATAATTCATTTCATTGCGGTCAAGCGCTGAACCACTGTTCATGTTTTCACTAAAACTAATTAATTGTTGGCGCTGGACTATAATTTGCTGGTTAACCGTATCAATGTAGGGACTTAAGAAATCAAAAAAATTGGCTTTCTTTATTGAAACATCCTGTATTGAAGCAAAATCAGGAATATCCGATGGTAATACCGGGATATTTATTACTGGATCACCAAATAACTTGAGAGGTTCACGTTTAATTTGTAGATTTATAGCAGCGATAAATAGAAAAGAAAGAAATAAAAGGTAACTTAACTGGGGGCGGTAGCTTTTTGAGACTTGTTTCATCGTGCTATACCTTGTATCTCGTAAGAGCCAGACTAAGACCAGCAAATCTTACCATATCTGCACTCTTGCACAAGCCGCTCATTCCGATATAATACTTTAATATATGACTATAACTAATTGTTATTTAATTATTTTTACCTTCGCAATTTGGTGATTTAATAATTTTATTCTCGCTTTCCGCCCACTCCTCAGGACTATATAAATGCAAAGCTAAAGCATGCACAGGCCCTGCTAATTCTTCACTAAGCAGCTTATAGACTGCCTGATGCCTTTGCACTTTTTTCAAGTTAGTAAAACTCTGACTTACCAGTAATAAATTAAAATGCGACTCCGTTGCTGTGCCAGCATGCATATGACTCTCATTTAAAAGCTTCAAATGAATCGGCTCGAATGCGCCTTTTAGTTTTGAACTTATTTTTTCTTCTACATTCATTTTATCTGTGTCTCTTTACCTAAGGTTCGATTGCTTATCATTCAGCATGCCCACATTAAATCTAAAAAAGCTCTACAATTGAATTACAATAGCCCGACTTTACATTTCAGAGTGCAGCCATGACTATCGGTTGGTATCCCGGTCATATGAACAAGGCCCGAAAGGATATCATTAAATTACTTCAGCAAGTTGACTTGGTTATCGAACTGGTTGACGCCCGCTTGCCCTATTCCAGTGAAAACCCTTTATTGAACTCACTCATAGGCGATATTGCTCGTTTGAAAATTCTCAATAAAACTGATTTAGCAGACCCTAGCACTACAAATCTATGGTTAGAATTCTACAAACAAAAAAGCATAAGCTGTTTTGCACTTGATAAGACTCAACCGGAAAACATAAAAAAGCTTTTAAAAAAAGCTAAATCTATATCTGGTAAAAAATCAGGCAAAATACTAAGAATTATGATTCTTGGCATACCTAATGTTGGAAAATCCACATTTTTAAATATTTTAACAGACAGAAAAATAGCAAAAGTAGGAAATGAGCCTGCAGTAACAAAGGCCTCAAATGAAATAAGCCTAGATGACTCTATAAAATTAATTGATACGCCAGGAGTCTTATGGCCCAAAATTGAAGACCAGAACTCAGCTTATCGTCTTGCTGTAACTGGAGCTATTAAAAATACGGCCATCGAATTTGAAGATATAGCTCTTTTTGCCCTAGATTTTCTACGAGATGAATATCCAGAGCGCTTAAAAAGTCGCTATCAGCTATCAGAAGTAAATCTAGATGCAGCGGTTTTATTAGAAGCTATAGGCAAACAGCGAGGCTGCCTGCGTAAAGGCGGTGTTGATTTCAATAAAGCTAGTGAAGCTTTACTACATGACATCCGCAATAGCGCTCTAGGGAAAATAAGCCTAGAAAAGCCAGAATCAATTCCCCAAATATAAGCTTCATTAATCACACTATTTCCTGACCTTTAAAGCTAGATAAGCTAGAATCAGCGCTTTGAAATATTCCGAGATAGTTTTTTAATGCAGTCAGAAATAAGCCAAATCGCAGACTCTTCATTCCTTCAACTTCGTAGCCAGCATCTTGACACTTTGAACATCAGGATTGAAGAATATGAGCACAAAGTAACTGGTGCCAAACATTTCCACTTAGCAAGCGACAACCCAGAAAATGTCTTCATGGTAGCTCTACGCACTGTCCCAATGGATTCAACTGGAGTTGCTCATATTCTTGAACACACTGCCCTATGCGGCAGTAAAAAATTTCCCGTCCGCGACCCCTTCTTTATGATGATCCGGCGTTCTATGAATACATTCATGAATGCCATGACCAGCAGCGATTGGACCGCTTACCCATTCGCTAGCCAAAATCGTAAAGACTTTAATAACTTGCTGGAAGTTTATTTAGATGCAGTTTTCTTTTCTCGGCTTGATCCCCTAGATTTCTCACAGGAAGGGCACCGCCTCGAATTTGCAGAAGCTAACGATTCTGAAACAGAGCTCGAATACAAGGGTGTTGTATTTAACGAAATGAAAGGCGCAATGAGCTCTCAAAACAGCATTATTTGGCAGCACCTATGTAAATATTTATATCCAACAACCACCTATCACTACAATAGTGGTGGAGACCCTGCAGACATCCCAAACTTAAGCTATGAAGAATTAGTTAAATTCTATAAAACACATTACCACCCCAGCAATGCCATCTTTATGACCTATGGTGATATCTCCGCTAGCGAACATCAAGAAAAGTTTGAAGCTCTAGCACTGGAACAGTTCAGTAAATTAGATTTGCATATTGAAGTCGGCGACGAAGAACGCTACAAAAAACCAATAAAAGTAATTGAACATTACCCTCTTGATAGCGCTGAAGCTGAAGAAGATTTAAAAGATAAAAGTCATGTTTTAGTCTCATGGTTGTTAGGCAAAAATACTAACTTAGAAGAGTTATTTAAAGCACAACTGTTATCTGCAGTGCTGCTTGATAACAGCTCCAGTCCTTTATTAAAAGTATTAGAAACTACTGACCTCGGTTCCTCTCCATCTCCGCTTTGCGGCCTTGAAGATTCTCACCGTGAAATGAGTTTCATCTGCGGTCTTGAATCTTGTGATGATGCAAATACCGATGCCATTGAGGAATTAATTTTCAGTACTCTTCGAACCATTGCAGAAGAAGGTGTTGAACAAAGCATGGTAGAGGCAGCTTTACATAGCCTTGAGTTACATCAGAGAGAAATTACAGGAGACAGTTACCCCTATGGGCTGCAATTAATTTTATCTTCACTTTCAACAGCGACTCATCGAGGCGACCCAATAGAATTACTGAATATAGACCCTGTTTTAAAGCTCTTGAAAGAAGAAATTTTAGACCCTGATTTCTTACCAATCTTGATAAAAAACTTCTTACTCGACAATCCGCATAGAGTAACTTTAACTGTAGTCCCTGACACACAATTAGCCAAGAAATCTCGAGATGAAGAAAGAAAAAAGTTAGAAGATATAAAGAATAAGCTTAGTGACAGTGAAAAATTAAAACTAGTATCCCAGGCTCAAGCCTTAATTGAACGTCAACAAAATGTTGATGACATGTCTATCTTGCCTAAAGTAGACCTTGACGATGTGCCTGCCGAAATAAATTGGCCTAAAGCTGAAACGAGTTCTATTAATAAGATCCCGATGGCTTTTTACCCACAAGGGACAAACGGCTTAAGTTATCAAGATATTATTATTCAACTACCCTCTTTACCAGATGAACTAAAAAGCTTATTACCACTTTATAGTAGCTGTATTCCTGAGTTAGGAGTCGGTACATCCAGTTATCTCGATATTCAAGCTCTACAGGCCTCGATAAGCGGAGGAGTTCATGCACATATTAGCATGCGTAATCAATTAGAAAACGAACAGAATATAGATGCCTATATGATACTTTCTGGCAAAGCTCTTTATAGCAATCAAAGTGAATTAGCTCAGCTTTTGAAGAATACAATTGAGTCCTGTCGCTTCGATGAATTAGACAGGATTAAAGAGCTCATACAGCAAATTGCGAGCCATAAAGAGCAAAGTGTAACTAGCCAAGGACATGTGTTGGCAATGGGAGTTGCAGTCAGCAAAATGAGTGCAATTGACGCATTGAATTATGAAAACTCAGGCATGCAAGGAATTTTAAATTTGAAAAACATGGTTAAAGGTTTTAGTGATGAAACCCTTTTGTCCTCTTATGCAAATAAATTAAAAGCTCTACATGAATTAATTATTCAAGGCGATAAGCGCTTACTTTGCGTTGCAGAAGAAAATGAAAAAAGCATTTTAATAAATAATTTGGATGAGCTCTGGGAGGAAACAAGCAGCAGCCATAAACTTAAACCCTTCGATATGGGTGTTGTACGTGAAAATGTCCAGACTGCCTGGCTTTTTAACACTCAAGTCAATTTTTGCGCGACTGCTTACCCAACTGTTCCTGCTGCACATGAAGATGCTGCAGCTCTTACAGTTCTTGGTGGCTTCTTACGTAATGGCTATCTGCATGGCGCTATTAGAGAACAAGGTGGCGCCTATGGCGGCGGGGCTACACAAGACTCTAGCTCTGCAAGCTTCCGCTTTTATTCTTATAGAGACCCACGCTTATCTGAGACACTTGATGATTTTGAGCAGTCAATTCAATGGCTACATGAAAACCCCCATGAGCAAAGCCAATTAGAAGAAGCAATTTTAGGTGTTATTTCTACTTTAGATAAGCCGGCATCACCTGCTGGAACAGCCAAACAAGCCTATTACAATGAGCTGTTTGGCAGAGATAAAGGTTATCGAGCTGAGTTTAGACAGCAGGTTCTGGAAGTAGATATTGCGAAGCTACAAGAAGTTGCAACTAACTACCTTGTACCTGAAAACCGTAGTGTTGGCGTAATTAGCAATAAAGAGCACTCTAATGAACTAGAAGATCTCAGGCTTGAAATAAATAAATTATAAATAACAGTTAGTTATAAAGGTTACTTAAACAAACTATTAACTTCTGGTTTGCTTTATTAATTCATAAGCCGCTTTGATATCTTGGGTTTTCTGATTAGCAATATCCATCATTTCTTGTGGTAAACCTTTCGAAACCAACTTGTCAGGATGATGCTGATTCATTTGCTTACGATAGGCCTTCTTCACTTCCTGATCATTGGCAGAAGAAGAAATACTCAAGAGTTTGTAAGCATCTTTTAAATTTAACCTAGGTTTATCTGAGCTGCGGTTTGATTGTGATCGTCGATTCTGCTGATAGTGTTGTTGCGCATGGCCTCTTTGCAGAATATGTTGGAAGTCTGTGCGAGTAAATCCTAGAGTTTGAGCTGTCTCCCATAGGGCCTTTTCTTCACTCTTATGTAACGCCCCATCAGCTAGGGCAGTCATCACCAATATCTCTATAAACATTTGCATCAAATTTCGACGACGATGACACTCCTTTCGAAACTGCTCAAGGACCTCTTTAACTTCTATGTTGCGGCTTTTCCCCTGTTCGAATAAGTTAATGGCAACTTTCTTTTGTTGCACATTCAAATTCATCTGACGCATAACATGCTGAGTAACATGAATTTCATCATGAGATACATGCCCATCAACTTTGGAAATATGCCCCATCATGAAAAATGTTGAGGTAAAAAAAGCAGACTGAATAGTCTCCTGGTCGGCATTTCCTATGCCGCCCATACCGTCTAAGCGACCCATGCCTTTATCGAAATTATGCCCCAGAGAGGCGCCCAACAAGGCCCCTAAAGGGCCGCCTAGCATAAACCCGAAGGTTCCTCCGAAAACTTTACCCCACCAACTCAGAAGAACAACCTCATGAACCAATTACGGCCTAATTCACGCTCACAGACTTGATACTGATTTTGATAAACACTGGCAGTATTCTGAACATTGCGAGCTACGTCTACTAACCAAGCTTTACTATTATAGGTTCCCCTGGCCCAGCCACCATTGCCTTCATGGTAGGCTAAATAGAGATTGTAAGCGTCATTACGCGCAATACTATTCTGGCGATTAGAGCTATTGTTATACCAACCGACGAAATCCATAGCATCCGAAAAGTTAGCTCGACTTGCTCCCCAGTTCCCAGCATTTTCCTTGTAGTCGTTCCAAGTTGCATCCAGCACTTGGGCATATCCATAGGCAGAAGATGGTCGTTTCCATGGAATTACCCATAATAATTTAGTTCTTTCTGGTTTAGCTCGAGCTTGAAAGGAGGACTCTTGCTCAATGATTGCCATACTGACATAGACTGGTGCTCCCCAGCGATCTTCAGTCTTTTTAGCCGCCCGATACCAACTTCGGCGATCTTCAAACATACTGCAGATATTCCCAGTATTCTCAGGCTGAGGGGATACACAGGCACTTAGAAATGTAATAAAAATGAAAACAAAAATTAGACGCATTTTTGCATTCCTCGGTTGTTAATAGTAAACGAACAAGCAGATAACAGCTTACAAGCCACTACTTTACACTGTTATGCCGTGTTGTGTAAGCAATGACACAAAATCTTCTTCATTTATAATTTGAACCCCTAATTCTTCAGCTTTTGCTAATTTACTCCCTGCACCAGGGCCTGCAATTAGAAATGATGTCTTAGCTGAAACACTGCCTGCTACTTTTGCGCCTAACTGTTGTAGGTGCAACTTAGCCTGAGATCTAGCTATCAACTCAAGAGTTCCGCTAACAACATAGGTAAGCCCTTTTAAAGGCAAATCATCATGATCAGCAACTTCAATTTCGGAAGGTTTTATTCCTGCTGTTAATAACGCTTCAATCACTGATAAATTATGTTTTTCTGCAAAAAAAGAGACAATGTGCTGCGCCATGATTTCGCCTATATCAGGGACTTCTACCAAGCTTTCGATATCGCTCTGCATAATGGCTTCAAGTGACCCATAATGATTAGCTAATGCTAAAGCAGTAGCATCCCCTACTTCACGAATTCCTAAGGCATACACAAATCGCTGCAAGCTAATGTTCTTACTATTCTCAATTGCCTCTAATAAATTTGTCGCAGACTTCTCTGCCATGCGCTCTAATCCAGCTAATTGCTCCAAACTTAATTGATAAATATCAGCCGCATTGTCTATGACCTCTTCACTAACTAGTTGTTCAATTAACTTTATACCTAAGCCATCTATATCCATGGCGCCTCTTGAAGCAAAATGAATAATTGACTGTGCTCGTTGCGCTTTACAATATAAACCACCAGTACAGCGTATCAATACTTCGTTCTCGACTTGTTCAATATCTGATTCACACACTGGGCAATGCTTTGGAACGACTATATCTTTTGCATTATTTGGTCTTTGTTCTTTGAGCACTTTGACAATTTTAGGAATCACATCGCCTGCACGTCTGATAATTACTTTATCACCTATCTTTATGTCCAGCCTGCTGATCTCATCTAAATTATGAAGCGTTGCATTACTTACAGTCACGCCTCCTACAAAGACCGGCTCTAACCTAGCAACAGGCGTAATTGCACCAGTTCTGCCAACTTGAAACTCAACATCATTTAAAGTCGTGATTACTTCTTCAGCTGGAAATTTATAGGCTATTTGCCAGCGAGGAGTACGGGCGTTAAGACCTAAAATTTCTTGCAATGCAAATTCATTTACCTTCAACACTACACCATCAATCTCATAATCAAGATCTTCACGTTGAGATAAAATAGAAGAACAATATTCAAAGCAATCTGCTGAACCATTTGCGACTTCTCGTCTTGAATTTACAGGTAAGCCCCAATGATCTAAAAGCTCGAAGACTTCACTTAATCGACTTGGCAATGCTGAACTCACCTCTCCTAAGCTGTAACAGAACATTGTGAGTGGACGCAAAGCTGTAATACGTGAATCAAGCTGCCTTAAAGTACCAGCCGCGGCATTTCTAGGATTTACAAAAGTTTTTTCTTCCTTTTTAATTGCTTCATTATTCATATCTGCAAAACCAGACTTCGTCATGAAAATTTCGCCACGTACTTCTAGAACATTAGGGTAATCATCACCTTCTAGACGCAATGGAATATCTTTAATAGTCTTCACATTATGGGTTATATCTTCCCCTTTTTTTCCATCACCTCGTGTTGCAGCCTGAACTAACAGGCCTTTTTCATAACGCAGACTTACGGCAACACCATCTATTTTCGGCTCGCAACTATATTCGATTTTAACTATTGAGTCTGGCAGACGTTTTTTTATACGAATTTCAAATTTTTCTAAATTTTCAGCATCAAAAACCTTCTCTAAAGAAAGCATTGGCACCTTATGCACGATTTGAGCAAATCCAGATAGGAGCTCGCTTCCTACACGCTGACTTGGGGAATCTGGACTTAGTAACTCTGGATGTTGGCTCTCAATACTGATCAAGCGGTCAAATAAGCGATCAAATTCTTGATCAGTTATTTCTGGGGAGTCTTGTTGATGATAAAGACTGTTATGATGCTCGATCTGTAACCTAAGCTCTGTAAGCTCGGTGATCAGATCATCTTTAGACGTGCTCATAATGTCTATTTTTTAGAAAGCTGGGCTAGTTCAAAATCCTGGACACGTTGGCGGCAGTGTTCAATAGTTTGACGCGTAATCACACTGCGATGCTCATCTTTTAAATCACCATTCAAACTTTCTTTTATAGAGTCGGCTGCGTTCAACATTTGCTCAAAGCTCTTCATGTTGCCGAATGCATTTGGTAATTGTAAAAAGAAACTTACTCCTGGAGTCGAGAACTCTTCCATTTGAGCAGCATCAAAAGTGCCAGGTTTAAGCATATTTGCCATACTAAACATGACAGGACCATTGCCGGTGCTATCAGCATGTTTATGGAATATACTCATTTTCCCTAGCTGCATATCCTGCTGCAAAATAATTGGGAGCAGATCACTACCAGCAAATGATTCACCCTGCTTAGCCATTACGTTTATTACTATAACTTCTTCTGGCTCTAGGTAATCATCCACATCTTCATTATGATCTTCATCATTTTGAATAAAGTCCTCAGGGCTTTCTGCAAATAATTCAGCTTGATCATTTACTGAGGTCTCGCCTTGGGATTCACTTTGAGTCGTCTCTGATACATGCGAAGGTTTATCTTCCAATTCAGCTTCAGCGAAAGAATCTATCTCACCTAAAGTAGGTTCTATTCTTTCTCTATCAGAAATATTTCTAATCGAGACAGCATCGTCGTCAATTTGCTCTTTCCTATCATTGATACGAACAGATGAAAATTCTTCATCTAATTTGTCATAGTCTTGCCCAACAACGCTCTCATCATCTAGGTCAGGAATGGCAGCATCTATAACTTCAGCTGCTTCTTCTTCAAAACTGTTGTCTAGGGCAGAATAATTTTCTTCACCTTCTTCATCTTCAAAATGAATAGGCGCTTCCGTTACATTTTTATCCGCAAGATCGACTGCATCCATCAGAACTGGAACTATTTGATCTTCCTGATCACTCTCTTCAGTGCCATCGTAAACCTCATCATAGTCCTGGCCTTCTTCTTCACGAGAAACAACTCTTGCACCGCCGTTAGGCAGCTCCACTGCAGTATCATTTCCAGGACCTGCAGCTGGTATGTTTTTTTCTAGCTTTACACGGATTCTATCTTTACGTTTACGCCTATAACCATCTAATAATATTAAAATGATTCCAACGATAACGATGATGATTAACCAATCTCTCATCCCCATGAATTATCTCCAAGAGTAAAATTCTTATTCTTATTCTTATTCTTATTGGATTTCATTAAGCGAATATCTCTGACAAAGTTTTAAACACCTGACTATTTTATTCTGCTTACAAGTACTTAAAACCTTAGTTACATCAAAAGTTACATTAATAGTTACGTCAATCGTTACATCTAAAGTTACATCGAAACCATTTCTGCTGCTTCATCAATATCTACAGTGACCAATCTTGAAACTCCAGGCTCCTGCATGGTGACACCCATTAATTGATTGGCAGACTCCATGGTTAAACGGTTATGCGTGATAAATATAAACTGAATCAGACCCGACATTTCTTTCACCAAATTAGCATAGCGGCCAATATTAGCATCATCTAATGGGGCATCAACCTCGTCCAACATGCAAAATGGTGACGGATTAAGATGAAAAATAGAAAAGACGAGAGCTATAGCCGTCATGGCTTTTTCACCACCAGAAAGAAGATGAATAGTGCTGTTACGTTTGCCAGGGGGCCTTGCCATGATGGCCACACCAGCATCTAACAAATCTTCACCAACCATATCCAAGTAGGCATGACCGCCACCAAATACTTTAGGAAACAATTCTTGCAAACCTTGATTTATTTTATCGAATGTTTCTTTAAATCGAGTTCTGGTTTCACGATCAATTTTCCGAATAGCATTTTGCAATGTATTTAATGCTTTTTCTAAATCGTCGTTTTGTTGATCTAAATAGGTTTTACGTTCGGACTGACTTGTGAACTCTTCGATTGCCGCAAGGTTAATCGGCCCAAGACGTTGAATTCTTGCAGCTAGTTTTTCGAGTTCTTCTTCACAGCTTGCATCAGTTAACTCTTCAGGTAACTCGGCTAATACTTCTTCCAAATCATACGATGCTTGCGCTATTTGCTGTTCTAGAGCTTCACGCTTTACGCTAGAGCCTTCTATATTTAAACGTTTCGTAGCCAGCTCGTCTCTAATGCCTTGGCTGTTTTCCTGAGCCTCTGTTCGCCTTTTTTCTAATTCTCTTAGTTCATGCTCAACTTCGTCAACTTTAGCTTTTGCTTCGTTCATTTCATTTTCAATAGAGACACGAGAAGACAGCTTTTCTTCTAACTCTTGCTTCAAAGCAGGTATTGGGTCATCACTTTGTTTCAAATTAATTTGAATCTGCTCTTGCCGACTCAAATAACTTTGAACCTGTGTTCTGATACGATCAAGAGCCGTATTTAAAGAAGTTAATTGGGTCAGTTGAGTTTGATGTTTAACAGTCAATTCATGGCTGCTGTCTTTATCTTGCGTCGCTTTCTGGCGAGCAAGCTCTAGAGTCGAGCGAACTTTTCCCCGCTCTTGTAAGAGCTCTTCTCTTTTCTCTGTATCTATAGCCATGCGGTCAAGAGCATCCTGCAAATTCACTCTAGCCGTAGCAATATTTTCTTGCTCCAAAGTTACTTGCTCTTGTAACTCTTTTATTTCATTCTTGATCCGTAATTTGCGTTCATTAGTCTGCTCAATTTTTACTTTCGCGGCTGATCGCTCTGTATTTAGATTTGCAGCTTCTTTATTTAATGCTGTTAACTTCTCAAGATAAGATTCTTTTTCTTGTTCGAATTTACTTAAATTTGACTGTAAAGATTCAGCCTCTTTTGAGCATTCACTAATTTGTTGATTTAACAGCTCAATACTTGATGCTAAAACAATCAGCTCCTCTTGGCGTTTTAACATCCCAGCTTCTTCATCAAAGCCTTTAGCTATGCGCAACCAATTTCCCCCAAGCCAAATTCCATCTCGTGTTACAAGAGACTCATGACTTAAAAGCTGCTTACGTAAATCTAAGGCTTCTTGTAAAGTTTCTGCGAAGTAAATGCCATCCAAAAGAGTCCCGATATTACGCTGACTATCAACCTTGGATTTTAAAGCTCTATCTTGTAAAGAGCTGTTTAGACTACCAGATGAAGCATTACCATTATCTACAAATTGCATCAAGCCATCTGTATAATCACTCAATAAATCACCAAGTGAGGATAGGTCGTCGACACAAACCGCTTTCATGTTTTTACCCAAAACAGTTTCTACAGCTAATTCCCAACCTGCTTCAACTTTAATTTCATCTAGTAGACGTTTGTTGTCTTTTAAATTATGCTGCTCTAACCATTCAAGCGATTTATCTTCCTGCCTTCCTAATGCCGATTGCTGTAGAGCTTCCAAAGAAGATTGGCGTCCAATCTGAGTTTGCAAATCACTACGTTTTTGCGCAAGCGAACTATTAGAATCTTTAAGTTTATTTCTAAGCTCTTCAATATTGCTCAGCAAGCTATGGTTTTCTTCTTGTAAAACTTCTGTGGCAGATTCAATAGCACTAACTTTCTCAGATAAACTAATAATCTCTTGCTCATCATTCTCTGTGTGTAAACTATTTAATTCTTCACTTAAGTTAGATTGGCGTTGAATCCCTCGCTCAACAATATTTTCAAGGTGCCTAATACGCTGCTGTTCAACTTCAGCAAGTCGAGTTGCTTCAGCTGAGTCTGTATTGAAGTGATCCCAATCTTGCTGCCATGAATTCATTGATTTTTCAGATTCTTCTAAAGCTGTTGTAGAAGCTTCTTCCTTCTCTGAGGCAGCATTCAAATCAGGCTCTATCTGAGCAATTGTGACCTGTAACTGGTTTATCTGTTCTTTATCATCAAGCAATTCACGTTCTGCATTAGTTAGGTTAATTTCGATATTACTAAGCTCTTCTGAAAGTTCGAGTTGGCGTTGGCGCTGATGCTCTATATTTTGTTCAATTTTGCTTATTTCGCTGCCTAAAGAGTAAAAACTTGCCTGCACTGTCTGATAAGACTTTTGCAGTTCAGTGTTTAACTCTCTTTGCTTTTCTATCTCCGCTTCAAAAGAACGGAATGAAGCAATACTCGCTTCTAATTTAACTTCCATATCCCTAATGGTTTGTTGAGCTTTCTTGACTTCACTATCAAAATCCCGCCAGCGAATTACATTTAAATTAGCTTGTGTATCACGTTCTTGTTGTTTGTAACCTTTATATCTTTCTGCCGCTTTGGCCTGACGCTGTAAGTGCTGAAGTTGACGTTCAAGTTCTTCTCGAATATCAGTTAAGCGCTCTAGATTCTCTTTGGTGCGCTTTATTCTATTTTCAGTCTCGCGCCGCCTTTCCTTATACTTTGATATTCCCGCAGCTTCTTCAATAAAGATTCGCAATTCTTCAGGTTTTGATTCAATTAAACGTGAAACCATGCCCTGCTCAATAATTGAATAAGAACGCGGCCCAAGACCAGTGCCCAAGAAAATATCAGTGATATCTCTACGCCGACACTTTTCACCGTTTAGCAGATAAGTCGACTGGGCTTCACTATTTACAACTCGTTTAACTGCAACTTCATTAAAACTCGCGTATTGGCCTTTTAAAGTACCATCATTGTTTTCAAATACTAGTTCAACAGACGCCTGACCAATCGGTTTACGGCTACTGGAACCATTGAAGATTACGTCTGTCATTTGCTCGCCACGCAAATTCTTCGCCGAACTTTCACCTAGTACCCAACGTACTGCATCAATGATGTTAGATTTACCGCAGCCGTTGGGGCCAACGATTGCACAAAGATTGGTGGGAAGGTTAACGGTAGTCGGGTCTACGAACGATTTGAAACCAGCGAGTTTAATGCTTTTTAGTCGCATTTAGCCGACATACTCCAGTAAAAAGATAAACTACTATATAATACTTAGAAGTTTAGTTTAGCTGATCTGATTACTAAACTCACCCGGAATTTAGTTTTGTTTAAGATTTTTAGTAATTTGAAGTAGCTCACTATCGAGAAATAATTAGTTATTTACAAGACCTGATGTTTATTGGTATATTACGCGGCTAAAACTCTGATTTAAATGGATTTAGACCATTAAATTGTTCTTATCAATTCTAAGAACTAAGGCTACAGAACGAAGCCATAACTTTAAGTGGTAATTAGATACAGAATGGATATTTTCAGCTTATTTAGTTCTTTTTGTGTAACCGGCGCTTCCCTATTCGCTTTAAAGCCCATGGCCAACAAAGTTGGCTTAATGGATCATCCAGGCGGCAGAAAAACTCACGCTCATCCTACTCCATTAATCGGCGGAATCGGCATTTATCTCGGTGTCCTTTTTATTTCTTTATTTAATCCTACTGTTTTAAATGAATATGGTGATCTTTTAGCTATATCCACAATAGTCTTGGTTTTAGGTGCTATTGATGATTACAAACATATGCCTATAAGTATACGAATGAGCGGCCAAGCGCTAGCTGCTACTTTAATGTACTTTGCTGCAGGTAATCAGCTCACTTCGTTTGGAAATTTATTTGGATTTGGGGAAATTAGTCTAGGAACTTTGAGCTTCCCTATTACGGTTTTTGCTACGGTCGGTGTGATTAATGCCATTAATATGAATGATGGGCTTGATGGCTTGTCTGGCGGAATGGTCGCGATTGCCCTGAGCCTTTTGAGCGTTGTTGCCTGGCAAGCAGGAAATACCAGCTTACTTACCTTTATAGCAATTTTATTAAGCGCGTTATTAGCCTTTTTAGCATTGAATTTCAGATTGCCGTGGAAAAAAACAGCAATAGTTTACCTGGGAGATTCGGGTAGCACTTTCCTCGGCTTTGTTCTGGCATGGTTATTTATCGAAGCGACTCAGGGTGAAAATGCAATAATGCCGCCTATTTCGGCACTCTGGTTTCTAGCACTACCTTTAATGGATGCCATCTTACTATTGATTAAAAGACCGCTTGAAGGAAAATCGCCCTTTCATCCAGGCAGGGATCATCTTCACCATAGATTGTTAGATATGGGTTTTTCTAATAAAAGAGTGGTGTTGAGTTTATATTTGACGGGAGTGGTGATTGGACTTATAGGACTTGCGCTACATCAAGAGATGCTGTTGGAGAGATTAGCTTTTTTTATCTTTTTGGGTCTTTTTATTTTTTATTTGCTTATTAATAGCTTTATCTACGTTAGTAGAGACAAGAAGAGCCACAACAGTTAGTCAGTATAATTAAGTGCTTGCTTTAACTCGGTCGGCGGCTCACCCTTATAGATAATTAAGTTTATTGAATCAAATTCCAGATTCGCTCATGGCCA
>JAQWMX010000006.1 GCA_029246545.1 Gammaproteobacteria bacterium | reverse complement strand
TGGCGCACCCGGCACGATTCGAACGTGCGACCCCCTAGTTCGTAGCCAGGTACTCTATCCAGCTGAGCTACGGGTGCGTAATTTTTTTGACCTTATTCAAAGCTTGAAGTGACGAGCTTTTTGAAGGGTGGGAATTGTCTTGGAATTAGCTTAAAGTGTCAAGAAGAAAGCCTCTAACGCCCTATATTTCATGATTTTTCAGCAGTTTCAAACACCATATCTGAATATTGAGCACTGGCCGATTGAATCGGGTCAATGTTGGGCTGTTATTGGTAGGAATGGATCCGGTAAAAAGCATTTAGCTCAAGCCTTATTAGATCAACAAAACCTTGCCGAGAATAAAGATCTTCACTTCAGTTTAATCTCCTTTGAGCAGCAGCAAGAATTCTACGAAAGCGAGCTTAAAAACGACGATACTGATTTTATAGACCGCTTAGACCCAGGTACTACTGTACGATCCTTACTAAGCGCTAGTGAAGACGAAATTCAATCACTCAAGTTTTTAAATCTAGAAAGCATTCTGGATAGAGGCTATCGCTTGCTCAGCAATGGGGAAAGTCGTAAAGCCTTATTAGCACAGGCACTATTACAAAAGCCCAACTATCTGATTCTTGATGAGCCTTATGACAGTTTAGATAAACAGTCTGAGAAAGATTTATCTGAGTTTTTCTCTACACTAGTTCAACAAAAAGATATTCAACTCATCTTTTTACTCAATGATTTAAATGAAATAAATGAATGGCACTCTCATCTGGCCATACTAGAAAAAGGTGAAATGATTGCCCAAGGCAAGCGTGAAGAAATTTTAGATAACCAGGACTTACACGCCCTTCTCGATTTCGATGCAAACACCTTGCCTCGATGGCCTGAAGCCTTAAACGATTTTAAAGTATCGAATCCAGTAGTTGCCCTTAACAAAGCTAAGGTTAGTTATTCTGAAGCAGTTATATTTGAGGATATAGATCTACATATTAAGCCTGGTGAACACACACTTCTCACCGGTCCAAATGGTGCAGGTAAATCCACTTTATTGCATTTGATTACCGGTGATCACCCACAAAGTTATGGCAATGATATAAATGTACTGGGCTTTAAGCGTGGTAGCGGCGAGAGTATTTGGCAATTAAAAAAACAAATCGGCATAGTCTCACCTGAATTACATCGCAATCACCGTGTTTCGGGTTCAGCGCTAGAAATTACCCTTAGTGGTTTTTTTGACAGTATCGGCTTGTATGAAGCTGCTACACCACTCCAAGTAGATCATGCAAAGCAATGGTTAGCTTTAGTTGGGCTTGAACACAAATCATCAACTTCATTTAAGGCTCTTGCTTATGGAGAGCAGCGCTTAGTGCTAATTGCACGCGCATTAGTAAAACAACCTGCATTACTCATTTGTGACGAACCAACCCAAGGTTTAGATCAAATAAATCGGCATCGCTTTTTATATTTCTTAGAGCACCTAAGCTCTCAAGAAAAAACTACAGTTGTTATGGCCAGCCATCGTGATGATGAACAGTTATCTTTATTTAAACATCATATAAAGCTCTAACATCTCTCTCGTTTCGTCAACCCTATCTACACTTTCCATCAAGGCTTTCATTAAATTTAAAAAACACTTTACATTATTTTACTAGTGTATTATTGTATTAATACACATAAGGAAAAACTATGTTTAGTATCAATCCACAATCAGGTCTGCCCATATACAAACAGCTTATGGAGCAGATAAGGCGAATGATCTCTAGCGGTCAGCTTAAACCTGGTGACAATTTACCTTCTGTTAGAGAACTGGCGTTGACTCATGCCGTAAATGCCATGACCATTTCTAAAGCTTACAACATGCTTGAAGCCGAAGGCTTATTGGCGCGTCAACGAGGTAAAGCAATGACTGTTTCAGACAACAATCAGCTTAGTGAAAACAAACAAGATCGCCTTAAACGATTGCAGCCAGCTCTTAGTCAATTAACGATTGCTACCGATCAATTGGAACTTGATATTGAAGATGTTATTACGCTCTTGCGTAACAAAGTGGAGAAGTAAGTATGTCTATACCCGTTATCAATATTAAAAACCTAACGAAAAATATTGGGTCAGCTAACGTTTTAGATAATGTGAATGCTGAAGTTAAATCTGGAGAGGTAATCGGCCTACTTGGCCTTAATGGCTCCGGCAAAACCACTTTAATTGAAACTGCTTTAGGCTTCTCTCCTACTACTGTCCTATTAAACTATAACAAACCAAAAGCTGACATTAAGCTTCTTCCGCTAAGCAAAAGAGTAACCAGAAAAACAGAACCGCCGGCAATATTTTGTATTAAAGAGTTCTTGTGTTGCCCAAGCACGTTGGTATTCATAATCCACAATAAAAAAATTGTGATAATAGGCAATAAAATTCCATTGGCTACTTGAGCGAACCAAATGATATTGATAGGTCTGTAACCAGAACTTGCGACGGCTACTCCTAAAATAAGTATTGTTATCCAGATAAATTTAAACTTTATGTCAGATAGGTCGCTTACACCAGAGCGCGTACTGTGTCCTAAAATCCCCCTGAGAGCATAGGCAGTGGCTAGCGGAGCCGTAACGGCGGATGATATACCGGCAGCAAACAAACCTGTCGCCATTAATAGGCCAGAAAAACGGCCAAACATCGGTTCGAGCGAGGGAGCTAAATCGGCAGCAGATGAAATACTGACTTGTGAACCGAAGAAGGCGGTAGCGGCTGTAGATAGAATTGCCATTGATATCAAAGCGCCTAAGGGCACCGAAATATATAAATCTTTGCGCGCATCCGGCAAATACTTTTCTGATTTCCATTTTTCGTGAACAGTAGAAGCATGTAAGAATAAATTATAAGGTACGACTGTTGTTCCAATAAGAGCAATTACTGTAAGTGTAGCGCCCGCTGGTATTTTAGGTGTTAGTAAACCAGTTATTATTGAAGCTATATCAGGCTTCGTTAATATCATCGTAATAACAAACGCAAAACTCATTAATGCAACTAGTGCAATTAATGTCTTTTCTATCACCTTGTAACTGCCAGTCCAGAGAAGCAGAAATGCAATAATACCGATTAGAAAAGGCCAATTATTAGCAGGCAAGTCAGACATAATTGCTGAAACACCAAGGCTTGCAGCCGTAATATTTCCTGCTTGGTAAGCAGCATTACCAATGACTATCGCTGAAACAACTAACAGAATTCCTATGTTGCGCGTAAATGGATTGCTTAGTTGGCTACGAATATTCTCGCCCAAACCCTGTTGGGTAATAATGCCTAATCTGGCCGACATTTCTTGCAGAACCATGGTAGCAATAGTTGAAAATAATAAAGCCCAGAGTAAGGCATAGCCGTAGTTCGCACCGGCTAAACTTGCAGTAATCACTGTGCCAGGGCCAATGAATGCAGCAGTTACAAGAAAAGCTGGTCCGATTTGTGGAATTTTCAAAAACCTGCTTCATTCATTGAACTAGAACCCTGTCTCAAAGCTGAAAAATCCAACAACGGCTGAGAACCAAATAACAATGAACAAACTAACCACGAGTAAAATCGAGCTCACTTTTTGAAACCATGTTGAGCTGTCAGTTATCACAGTACGCGCTGCAGTTATAGAAAGTACAACAGCGATGAGCGGTAAAATGGAAAAGAAATAAAGCATCATCAACAGGTTTTCACTTCGTGATGCTGCAAAATTAAAAACCGAACTTCCAATCCAAGTAATGAAAACACCCCAGCTCAGCAAATATAATAAAATTAATAGTGCTGCAACTGGTGCAAGTCTATAAGCCATTTTCCTCGGCCCTTGGTAAGAGAAAGGCACATTGAAACGCCAACGAGCAATGGCACGAATTGGCCATGCAATGAAAGTGAGAAGAATAACAACAAGCGCACCCATTAAAGTTGGGTTGAGCCATGTAGAAGACCGGTACCATGGCACTGGTGTAAATGTGAAAGCTGCCGGATCAGTTGCCAAAGCGGTAACGACACCATCGTTAACCCGAGCAGCAAAACGCCTACCTGACTTTGACTGCCAAACCCACGGAGCTATTTCAAACATAGGATCGCCTGTGCCGGGAAAGACAGATATCACTGGTGTTATTAGTGCGCCTTCTTCAGTTGCCGTTACCTGGAAATGCGAGAGGTATCGTAAAACTGCAGTAAAATTGCCTTCTCCACCCCGGGAGCTTTCATATATACCTGCCACTGCTTCACTATGCTCTAAAGATGTTGGTAATGTTTCATTGATATCAGCTTCATATGGAAAATAACGATCGGTAAATTCTGCAAGTAGTGAGTTACGAATTGGTGCAGCCGCAAGACCACCTGAACTATTAACAGAAACATAAAGCCCTACACCATGATCGACCAATAAAGACATGTTTGAATGAAACCACATCGTGTCTCCGCCGTGTGAAATGATATTTAGTCCATTACGGTCTTCACGATAAAACCCAAGCGCAAATCCATTGAGTGGAGGAAATTGATTATCAAGTGTTATAAACATTTGATTTGCTGTTTCAGGCAGCATAAGGCCTGCCCCTTGGTTTAAATAGGCAAGCATAAATTTTGCCATGTCATCACCTGTTGAGGACAAAGCTCCAGCAGGCATTGGCACAATTACTTCAAAAGATTGAGCCCTGCCATCTGTCATTGACTGGTAGCCTTTGGACATATCAGCCGCCAGTGATTCAGGCAAGGGTTGGCTAAAGCTAGAACGAGTCATGTTCAATGGCGTGAAAATATGGTTTTCAATATAGGCTATAAGAGATTCGCCAGATACCTTTTCCACAATATATCCTGCTAAGGACGTTGAATAATTTGAATAAGCCGGCATTGTGCCGGAATTATAAATCTGCTGAGGAATGTGAGAGACAAGATATTCTCTTAAATCGGCATCTTCGAACGGCTGATTTTCAAAAAAAAGGTCTTTCAACACTTCCTGAAAACCGGCGGTGTGGGTCATCAAATGTCGCATCGTGACAATGCCGCGGTTAGTTGGTAAATCGAAATCAAGATAAGTATTAACATCGACGTCTAGATCAATTCTGTCTTGTTCCACCAATTGCATGACTGATGTCCAGGTGAACAATTTGGAAATTGATCCGGGTCGAAACAATGTTTCTGCTGGATTTACAGTTTCACCGGTAGCTAAGTCAGCATAGCCGTATCCTCGATTGGCCAATACTTCTCCATCTTTGACTACAGTGACCACTGCGCCAACAATATCACCGACCTCCAGCGCAAAGGGCATAAAGCCATCAAGCCAAGCCGATACATCGTCACTTGTTAATGCTGGAGTTCCCATGATGTCTACAATCGGGGCAGCCTCTATAGCTGATTCATTTTCTTGCGCATAGACTGCCATTGAAAAAGTTAACAATGCCATCGTAATAATAATTTTCTTAAAATGTTTTGTCATATCAAGATCCTAATGTGTTTTTATTGTATGTCGTCAAAACCTTTTGGACTGAGGGCAGTCTGATTCAAGAGACAGATTAGCTCATCTGGGGTAGTTGTTTATCGTAATGCATTTGTTTTCTCATAGAGATTGTATTTTGTTTGATCATCTCACGCTGCTCAAGTATTTCTTCGCTTCTTCCATAATAAACATCTGCAGGGGTCACGTTATCCAAGGACTCATGATAGCGCTC
>JAQWMX010000009.1 GCA_029246545.1 Gammaproteobacteria bacterium | reverse complement strand
TCCAAGGACTTCCTGGAGGCCGGTAAGAAGCGTTTGGCAGGCGATATTGTCCGTGAAGCGACCTCAGATGAAGTGAAGGAACTGCGAGCTAAGGCATCAGCATTAAAGGAAACTTTAGGTGAAATGGTGATGGAAAATCGTTTGCTTAAAAAAAGCGTTCTCGGGGATGGGGAGGACGGTATATGAGGTATATCGCATCTGAGAAAGCGGAGATTATCAATTTAGTTGAGAACTCCAGCTTATCGATCAGGTTGACACTCGCTAAGCTGGATTGTGAACTATTGAGAAAACTAAGCAGTAAATAGCGTTAGGATATGAAAAATGCGAAGCAAATCACGCTCTTGCGCTAGTAAGATATTGAAAAATTAGGTAATTCTTAAATCTTTTGGCATGGAAAAAGTAATATTCTCTTCTGTACCATCCAATTCTTCTAGTTGACCGCCACCTAAATCCTGGATGCGCTGGATAACTTCCTGCACCAACACTTCAGGAGCTGAAGCGCCAGCCGTCACCCCAACTCTGCTTTTATCTTGCAACCAGCGATCATTAATTTCATCAGCACTATCAATTAAATAGGCATCAATGCCGGTTCGTTCAGCTAATTCTTTCAATCGATTAGAATTAGAACTATTAGGAGAACCCACCACCAAAACAAGATCACACTCTAAAGCCAGTTGCTTTACTGCGTCTTGGCGATTTTGCGTCGCATAACAAATATCTTTTTTCCGTGGGCCTGATATTTTTGGGAAACGTGCTTGTAAAGCATCAATAATCAATGATGTATCATCCATTGATAGAGTAGTCTGCGTCACATAAGCAAGTTTGTCTGGATTATTGACTTGTAAACTTTGCACATCCTCTTCAGATTCAACCAAATAAATCTTCCCACCATTACTCTCATCATACTGACCCATTGTCCCTTCAACTTCAGGGTGAAATGCATGCCCGATTAAAATACACTCGTGACCGTCTCGACTGTAACGCATCACTTCCATATGCACTTTTGTAACCAGCGGGCAGGTAGCATCAAATACACGCATACCTAAACTGGCAGCCTCTGCTTTAACCGCTTGAGAAACACCATGAGCAGAAAAGATAACAATTGGTGGTTCTTTATCGTCAATTAGAGGCACATCAGACAATTCATCAACAAAAACTGCGCCACGTAATTTTAGACGCTCTACAACAAACTTGTTATGTACAACTTCATGCCTTACAAAAATTGGAGCCCCATGGGTATCCAAAGCACGATTCACGATATCGATAGCACGATCCACACCTGCACAGAACCCTCGAGGATTAGCCAGTTTGATTTCTCGCTGTAATTCTTGTTTTACGACTGCTGTAGACATAACTAAAGTTTACCTTAAAACTCTTAAACTAATTCGACTGCTTTTATCTCAACAGTAAAGAGAATGTCGATATCTGCCAAGGGGTGATTAAAATCAACAAACACTTCATCTGTACTAAACTCAGCAATAACTCCGGCTTGTTCATTTCCACCTACATCTGAAAAATTAATCATAAGGCCTTTTTCTATAATCAGATCAGCTGGAAACTGATATCGAGGATAACAATGAATATTGTCTTCATTTCTTAAACCAAAAGCCTGTTTTGCAGGAACAGTAAATAATTGCTTTTCTCCCGCCTTTAGTCCAATCATGACTTCTTCAAAACTTGATAGCAAACTCCCATCACCATACTTAAAACTCACTGGAGCTTTATGGAAATTTGAATCTATAAACGCAGACGGCTCATTCGCTGGTGCTAAAGAAAAATTCAAAGTGATCAACTTACCCGGACTGATTTCATCTCTAGAATAATTCTTAGATTCAATCTCATCAGGTTTAGAATCAGGATCTATATTTTCTTCAAGATTCACTACTCGAAGTAAAGAGCTTTTGGTTTCATTCTTAGAATCGTTTGCAGGATTATTCATCAGAATCGTTTTTTTCAGCTATTTGAGAGGGTTCAGGTCTATTCTTGAAAATATCCAGTATCATCAAGCAAGCACCCATAAATACCGATGAGTCAGCAATATTAAAAGTAGCAAATCGATAACTTTGGTAATATACGCTAATAAAATCAACTACATAGCCATGAAACATTCTGTCATATAAATTACCTAAGGCGCCTCCTAAGATAAGGCAAAGCGCAATAGCTGAAAGCTTTTCTTGTTTTGGCAGCCGAATTATCCAGATAATTAATAACACACTTATCGTTGAAGAAAATCCTGTTAAAAGCCAGCGCTGCCAACCACCAGCATCACTTAAAAAACTAAAAGCAGCGCCTGAATTATAGGCAAGTAATAAATCAAAACCAGGAAAGACAGTTACTGGCTGACCCGGAATAAGATTAGTATCGCAAAGATATTTAGTCAGTCGATCTACTATAAAAATTAGAAAAGATGTCGATAATAAAACAGACGTTCTAAATTGTATTTTTAATTCAGCTGGCATGACTTAGCCTATGTTTATCGCCATTCAATACATTTGCTTTTAATAGGTTTTGAGTCGAAAAAAACTGTTTAACTTGCTCGACATCATTAGCAATAGATGATTTTAATTCCTCCAAATCTGAAAATTTTTCCTGATCTCTAATTTTTTTATGAAAATGTAATGTAAGTGTTTCACCATATATATCTTCATCAAAATCCAGCAAAAATACTTCGATGGTTAAACCGTGCTCACCTTCTATAGTAGGTTTATATCCTACACTAGCTACCCCTTTAATACTGTGCTCCCTGAGTTCTGCTGTCACTGCAAAAACACCTTCTAGGGCTAACTTTTTAATACTGGTCTTGATGTTCGCAGTTGGATATCCTAGCTCACGCCCTAATTGCTGGCCTTTGATAACTTCCCCACTTAAATAATAAGGTCTATTCAATAAAACATTCGCTGCTTCACAATCACCTGACTTTAATTTTTCCCTAAGTAAGGTGCTACTTACCCGGACCCCATCTTTTAGGTACTCTTTGGCAGCCTCTACAATAAAGCCATACTGGTCACCCTGCTCCTGCAATAGACTAAAATCTCCTAAGCGATCTTTCCCAAAACGAAAGTCATCTCCGACAATCAGCGCTTTTACACCTAAACCTTGGCATAAAACTTCATTTATAAAGTCTTTAGCGCTTAGCTGGCTCAACCCAAGATCAAAGGTCATTTTATAAACTATATCTATGCCGATGCTTTCCAGAAACTTTAATTTATCAGCAAAAGAAAGCAATCTTCCTGGAGCATTCTCACCAACAAAGAACTCTTCGGGTTGCGGCTCACTTAGAATCACTAATGAAGGTAAATTTAACTCTGCAGCTACTGCTTTTAAACGCTGCAATATCTGTTGATGCCCCAAATGCATGCCATCATATTTGCCAATTGTTAAGGCACAATGACGGTAGTCGGTTTTTAATGCTTTAAGGTTATCGAAAACTTTCATGGGCATCTAAAAAGTTAAAGGGTAATCATTATATAAAGAACTGATACAACTGTCTTTAATGCATCTTACTTACGCTTAATGAGAAATCTCGCGGTCGAATTCCAGCTATTAAAAGCCCTAATCCATAACAAATTCCACCGCCTAAACAAAGCATAGCCAAATTACCGGATCTTGCCATTGAGCTCCAACTTAACCACTGATCTGCAGATTCATTAAAACCGAGCAAAAATGCCAACATTAGCAAATTTGCAAAAACAATTTGAAATGACATGACAAAGAATCGACGATGAAAACTAAATAATTTTATTTTCATCAAACCAAATAATAAAAGCCCTGCATTTACCCAAGATGAAAATGCTGTAGCAATAGCTAACCCGATATGTGCTAGAGGAATTATTAACAATAAGTTCATCACTATATTACTGACCATGGCAATAATTCCGTAGCGCACAGGGGTCTTGGTATCTTGTCTCGAAAAGTAAGCACTAGCTAATACTTTGATTGCCATGAAGGCCAGTAAACCTAATGCATAAGCTTGTAGTGCTCGGGCAGTTGGTAAAACAGAGTCTGCACTAAACTCCCCCCGCTGATAGATTGTTATCACCATTGGTTCTGCCAAGGTAATAAGCGCGATGCTAGCTGGCAAAGCTATTAGCACAATACATCGCATACCCCAGTCCAGTGTTTCTTTGAATTTATCTACAGAATCCTCTGCATGTTTACGCGATAAACTTGGCAAAATTACAGTTGCAATAGCGACGGCAAACACACCAAGAGGCAAATACATAATGCGATCAGCATAATATAACCAACTCACGCTACCATCACCTTCAATTGAAGTGGCCAGTACAGTGTCTATCAATAAGTTTATCTGTCCAACTGAAACCGCAAACATAACTGGAATCATTAATGTGATAATTCGACTAACACCTTCATGCTTAGGCCTTAATCTAGGTCTTGGAATTAATTTTAAATGTCCCAAAAATGGCAGTTGAAACATTAACTGAATTACCCCAGCAACAATCACGCCCCAAGCGATTGCAATTACCGGCTCTGCAAACAAAGGACTCAACCAGATTGCACATACAATAAGAGATATATTTAAAAATACTGGCGTTACTGCAGGAACCGCAAAACGGTCATAGCTATTAAGAATGCCACCGGCAAATCCAGTTAATGAAATGAGCAAGATATAGGGAAAGGTAATGCGTAACATTTCCACTAATAGCGAAAATTTTTCGCCATCATCAATGTACCCAGGTGCAAACACCATTGCTAATACTGGTGCGCCTATCACACCCACAATACTGACGATCATGAGAGTAGAAGAAAGCCTACCAGCGACTTGATCTACTAACTCTTTTATCTCAGCAAAGGAGCACTTTTGTTTATATTCGGATAGAACCGGGACAAAGGCTTGCGAAAATGCCCCTTCCGCAAACAATCGACGCAGGAAATTTGGGATACGAAAAGCCACAAAAAAAGCATCGGCTTGAGCACTGTCACCAAAAAATGCAGCAAAGACTATTTCCCGAACCAAACCCAAAATACGTGAAAAGAAAGTTAGGGATGAAACAACCATGCTTGATCTAGCGAGGCTATTACCGCTTTCTTTCTCTTTCGATATCTTGTTATTTGCTTCGCTATCTTCTTGCATAAAGGTCTTAACAGACTAAAAGCCCGCATCATAGCTACTAGACCGGCATAAAACCAGCTCAACTATTG
Source organism: Gammaproteobacteria bacterium (assembly GCA_029246545.1). Taxonomy (GTDB): domain Bacteria; phylum Pseudomonadota; class Gammaproteobacteria; order Pseudomonadales; family Pseudohongiellaceae; genus UBA5109. The sequence goes on along the minus strand of JAQWMX010000009.1, from coordinate 33,586 downwards.
ACAAATCAGCACCAAAACTGCATAGTTCGCGTCTTTTTTCGGGAAGCAAGACCTCCCGAAGCACAAAAAATAAACAATCTTATTGAATTAACGAATTACTGAGAAATACTGAAAAGGAGCCCAAATTGGCTAACTCTCCACAAGCTCGTAAAAGAGCAAAACAGGCAGAATCACGTAGAAACCATAACGCTGGCTTCCGCTCTATGGTTCGCACCTACATCAAGAAAGTAGACGCAGCTGTAGAAAGTAAAGATTATGATGGTGCGACTGCAGCCTATAACGCAGCGGTCCCTGTTATAGACCGCATGGCAGATAAAGGCATCATCCATAAGAATAAAGCTGCTCGACATAAAAGCAGACTCAATGCCGGCATCAAGGCTTTGAAAGCATAGTAATAAATAGTAATAAGTAACCATAAAAAAACCGGCTAAAGCCGGTTTTTTTATGTTCATTGCTTTATTGTTTTTTTACGGGCTTAAAGTAGTATTAGATTATCCCTATGAATCATCTCGTGATCCCCGTCATAACCCAAAATTGACTGTATCTGATCACTGGTTTTATTGATAATAAGTTGAGCCTCATCGGCATCATAATTCACCAAGCCTCGGGCAACGGTCTTGCCTTTACTATCAACACAAGCAACCATCTCACCTCGTAAAAACTTGCCTTTTATTGATTGAATTCCTACAGGTAAAAGGCTTCTCCCGGATTTCTTAAGTACATCTACCGCGCCCTCGTCTAAAACCAAATTACCACAAATTTTTAGATGGCTAGCCAACCATTGTTTGCGGGCCGCGATTGGCTGCTCATCAGGCAATAATAAACTTCCAATTTCAACACCTTTATATAGGTCTAATAAAACCCCTTTTTGATTACCATTCACTATTGCTGTCGCAGTGCCTGATCTGGCAGCGAGTTTGGCAGCTTTTAGTTTTGTCAGCATACCCCCCTTGCCTAAAGCGCCACTACTCCCGGCATGTTGCAATAATGAATTGTCATTACTCTTAGCTTCTCTAATAAGCTGAGCTTGTGAATTCGAGCGTGGGTCAGCATCATAAAAGCCGTCTTGATCTGTCATAATAATCAGTGCTTGAGCATTAATCAGATTTGCTACTAGCCCACCCAAAGTATCATTATCTCCAAAACAAATTTCCTCAGTTACGACAGTGTCATTTTCATTAATTATTGGCGTGACACCCATTTTCAAAAGACTGTTCAGGGTACTTTTGGCGTTGAGGTAACGAGTACGATCAGATAAGTCATCATGCGTTAGCAATACTTGTGCAGTATGTTTGTTAAACGCACTAAAGCAACGCTCATAGGCTTCAATTAGGCCCATTTGACCAACAGCTGCTGCAGCTTGCTGTTCGTGAATAGCAGTCGGTCGACCCTTAAGACCTAATCTGGCAACACCTTCAGCCACGGCTCCAGATGACACCAATACAACAGCAATACCCTGCTTTTGCAGTTCTACAATTTGTTCTACCCAGGCAGCAATAGCCTCTCTGTTAAGACCCTTGCCATTATCAGTAACCAAAGAGCTGCCAATCTTAATGACCCAGGTTTTTGCTGATTTCAATAAATCGCGATTACTCATTTACATACTCGACTTCAATATCATAATCGTCTTCATCATCCTGCTGACCTTTCAGACCTTTACGCTTCTCTCGCCATAAATCCCTACTACGTTCAATGCTGCGACGAATTTCATAATCCATCTGTTGCTGTTGTTCCGCTTCATTAAAACGAAACATATCATCTTCAATAATTCTGGTATTTCTTTCTTCTATTAATGTCATTACTGCTTCACAAAGCTCAGGCGTGCCTGCTTTGTTTATTGCGGAAACTTTAAACACTTTGCCTTTCCATTTGAGCTTCTTAAGTAGAGCATCGCAAATACTATCAACATTTTCTTCTGGCAACATATCAATTTTATTTAACACCAGCCAGCGCTCTTTTTGTGCCAACACGGTACTGAATTTCTCTAGCTCTTCAATGATGGCAGCAGCTGATTCAGCCGGATCACTACCATCATAAGGAGCAAGATCCACTAAATGTAAAAGTACACGACTACGACTCAAATGCTTAAGAAATCGAATGCCTAATCCGGCGCCATCTGCAGCACCAGGAATCAAGCCTGGAATATCTGCCATGACAAAGCTACGTTCAGTGCTCAACCTAACTACACCTAAATTTGGTACCAAAGTAGTAAATGGGTAATCTGCGACTTTAGGTTTGGCTGAAGACACTGCTCTTATCAAAGTTGATTTGCCGGCGTTTGGTAAACCTAGTAATCCGACATCAGCCAACACTTTCATTTGCAAAAATAAGCGCCTGTTTTCACCCAGCGTACCATTAGTGGTCTTACGCGGCGCTCGATTGACACTTGATTTAAAGCGCATATTACCTAAACCTTTTTTCCCACCCTGCGCGACAAGTAATCGTTGACCATCTTTAACTAAGTCACCGATAAATTCGTCTGTATCGGCTACCAATACACTGGTCCCAACTGGTACTTTAACTTCTAGATCTTCACCACTGGCACCTGTACGGTTGCGCTTTCCGCCTTTTGAACCAGCTTCAGCTTGATATCTTGGTTGAAAACGAAAATCTACAAGGGTGTTTAGTGCTGAGTCGGCTACTAGATAGAGAGAACCTCCATCACCGCCATCACCTCCATCTGGGCCACCTTTTTCAATAAATTTTTCTCGCAAAAAACTCAGGAAGCCGTTACCTCCCTTACCGGCTTCTACGAATATTTCTGCTTCATCGACAAATTTCATCTTATTATTTACCAAAAAAAAACCCTGCCAAAGACAGGGTTTTTAAAATATTTTGTGCGAACCTTTTGCCTTACTTACTATGCGCTTGCCGTCTCTATGCTGACGTAAGTTCGCATTTGCGGGCCTTTGGCCTGAAACTTAACAGTTCCTTCGGCTTTAGCAAAAAGCGTGTGGTCTTTACCACAACCAACATTTTCGCCTGCATGAAATTTTGTACCACGTTGTCGTACAAGAATATTCCCTGCAACAACGTTTTCTCCGCCGAAGTGTTTCACTCCAAGGCGTTTAGAAATCGAATCTCTACCGTTATTAGTACTACCACCTGCTTTCTTATGCGCCATGACTAATCCTCTTTCTTAGTGGTTTTAGCTTTAGCAGCAGCCTTTTTCTTGGCTGGTGCTTTCTTAGCTGCAGCTTTTTTAGGTGCCGCTTTTTTTGCAGGAGCTTTCTCAGCAGCTTCTGCTTTTGGAGCAGCTTTAGCTTTAGGAGCAGCTTTCTTGCCTTCACTAATTCCTGTTATTTTGACTTCAGTAAACCACTGTCTGTGGCCTTGGCGTTTCATGCTGTGCTTACGACGACGGAACTTGATAATGGAAACTTTATCTCCACGACCATGACTAATCACTTCTGCAGTCACACTGCCTTCAACATAAGGCTTCCCAATCTTAACGCCGGCACCTTCGCCGATCATCAAAACTTTATCAAAACTGATACTGTCACCTGTGCTGGCTTCCAGTTTTTCTAGTTTCAGCACTTCGCCTTTTTCGACGCGATGCTGTTTGCCACCACTTTCTATAACCGCATACATTTGGTTTTCTCTCCAATTTCTTTAATTCTGGCTAGGACCAGCTTTCACAGGGGCGTGAATTTTACGGGAAGAGCAGCACTTGCGCAAGGCGGAATCATAGTTTTTACCATCTTTCTTAACTCCTATTAAAGCTTGAATTAAAATAGGTTTTAACGGTCGTTGGCTTGACATTCATAGTCCCTAACCATAGGCTCCTCAATCTGCAAATTCTAGTTTGACTGGTTATGAGCAACAGCATTCAACAAATAGTTTCAAAAGACTTTGATGCGCTGAACCAGAATGTCATGAAACAATTGCATTCTGAAGTTCCTCTTATTGAAAATATCGGCCAATATCTGATTGAGGCTGGCGGAAAGCGTATTCGCCCTTTATTAGTGCTACTTTGCTCTCGCGCTTTTAACTATCAAGGCGACCAACATATTAACTTGGCAACCGTCATTGAATTTTTACACACAGCAACCTTGCTACATGACGATGTTGTAGATATGTCTGAAATGCGCAGAGGCAAACCTACTGCAAACCTTCAATGGGGCAATCCATCAAGTGTACTAGTAGGAGATTTTATCTATTCACGCGCTTTTCAATTGCTAGTTGGTATTGCCGATATGCAGATAATGGAAGTAATGGCGACAACAACCAATAAAATTTCTGAAGGCGAAGTGCTACAGCTGGTTAATCAACATAATGTTGCCGCTACTGAGCTTGACTACATGAACGTTATTCATAATAAAACCGCGATTTTATTTGCAGCAGCATGCAGATCCGCAGCTATTCTCTCCAATACAGATGTCAGCATTCAAGAAAAACTCCATGCCTTCGGCTTGGGGGTTGGAATGGCATTCCAGTTAATTGATGATGTACTTGATTATAATGGCGACAGTAACGAACTTGGCAAAAATATAGGCGATGATCTAGCAGAAGGCAAACCCACTTTACCTTTAATTTATGTCATGCAAAATGGAAATGCAGACCAAAAAAAGCTCATCTCTACTGCGATAAAAGAAGGTGGCCTTGATCATCTAGATGAAATTATTACTGTAGTGAAAGACTCTGGTGCGCTTAAATATACCCAACAAAAAGCCGAAGAGCGCATTACTATCGCGAAGGGTTGTTTAACAATTTTACCTAATTCCCCTTATAAAGAAGGGCTCGAGTTAATAGCTCAGACGGCTATCGAACGTACAAAATAGAACACTCAAAATAAATCTTTAATTAAATCGATATTGTCACCAGTAGTGATAGTCCCTGCTTGCAGAACTTTACAACAAACGCCTCCACGCCAACTCGACATTAAGGATTCTTTTAAGCCCTGGTGAACTTTATCCATTTTCCAGCAAGGAGCAGTTTCCCGTGTTATTTCCAAAATAATCTCACCTATTTGAATAGTTCTGCCGACATCAGTTGGTAAAAATTCGAAACCTTGAATCAATAGATTAGCTCTGCGTGCTGTCCAGGGTAAATCAACATCAAGATCATGGCAGGCTTTAATCCAAGATTCTTTACTGAGGATAGTAAGCTGTCTCGGGCCCGGCTTTCCTTTGGAATCACCTTGTATTCCATCCTCCAACGACACTTCTGCACTGAAGACTTCCTGCATTGGAGAGTCTACATCCGACCTGCGAGCGATACTAACAAGTTTTATGACCAAAATAGGCTCCTACTATCTAAGCTATCCATTTAAAACATGCTGAAGTCAAACGCCCAGCGACTTGCATTATAAGCCTAAACACGCCATTCTGCGCACATATTAAGTTTGGAGTAAATCAGTGAAAAAAACCCTTATTGCCCTACCTTTAGTTGTCATTGCCGCCCTGTTTGGTCTGTATTTTTATGCTAATCGGGTGACAGCGAATCAAATTGATCTTTATATTGAGCGCGCAATAGCCAGTGGCACTTATAAAGATATTCAATATGAATCAGCCGAAATAGGTGTAGACGCTACAATTCTGATTAAAGGTTTAAATGTTACTGACCTCACAGATTTTCAATACACAGTTGATACGCTTGAAATTAGTGATATGGATTATTTTAATGAATTTCCACATTCAATCAGCCTATCTGCCAATGGATTTAGTCTTCCATTAGGACTCCCTGACATAGACGCCTCTATGGTCACTCCAGAGATGCAATCTTTTTTAGCAACTATTGATGGTATGAATTCTGTCCCGGCCACAATAGATTACAGCCATCAATACGAGCCTGATAACAGTAATCTTTTTAATAGTGCTATGGACATTGGTTTACCTGATGCATTTACCCTATCGATGAAGACCACTACACGCAATATTTCTTATGAAGAGCTGAATCAATCTACTGACCCGATAGCTGCACAAGATGAAATGATGTCTGCCTTAATGAATGCTGAAATTCCTGAGATTAGTTTAAGCTTGTCAGATTTTGGTTTGATACAGACTCTTCTTCAAAACCAAGCAAATGCACAAGGTAAGAGTGTTGATTTATTGCGTCAGGAATTGATGTCCATGACACAGTCTTTATTTTTATTTGCACCTGCAGATCTACAAGCTGTCGCTATTGATTTAAGTACTGATCTCAGTAGTTTCATTGAAGGTAATAAAACTTTCAATTTCGCCCTTCGTCCTGATTTTTCAGGCAACATCCAGCAACTTCAGGCTCCCATTATGAGTGCGTTTTTTGCTGGTGAATACGGACAAATTGTTGAATTACTCAATATTGAATTTAGTACTGAGTAGTATTTTGAACTTCTAGGCAATCCTGTTAGCACTTATGAAAAGCCTCAAAAAATTTAAAACAACTCGAACTTTTCTTCTTCGTAATAACGCGAGATTTGTATAACTTCCTTATTTAATTCACCAGCAAGAATTGCATTAACGTCTGCTTCAAAGCGCTGTAAATAATTCTCTAAGTCACCAAGATATACAGCTTCAAACAAGGCATCACGCCAAACGCCGGCGCTACGTGTATCAATCAATCGAACACTATTATCCTTAGCCCATTCAGCTCCAATACGCTGACCAAGCACAGCCATTAATTCAGCATATTCACGCTGCTTTTCTAATTGCGTTTCGAATAATATATCGTCTGTTATTTGCAGCCATCCAGGCGACAGACGGCTGCCTAAATAAAAAGTCTGTACCCATGCAAGGTAACTTTCTTGATCTTGGTAAAGCTTGTTTTCAGAACTAAGCTGATAATAATCGGCAAAATGGTCTTGCGATGGCATCTGTTCAGCCCAATCACCCGAGGCTTGGAAAATGGAACAAGATGAAAGCACAAAAGCGCAAAATAAAAGAACAAAAATATTTTTAGAAAGCATAGGATAAAACCAAACAGACACTTCGAACATACAGAACTTATTCTAAATTATATTTTTCTAAGCCTTTCTGACTATCCCACTCGAAATGAACGACGCAGGTAGCGCAAACCATAAAATACTAGAGGCCAAATCACTGCGCTTGTTACAGCAGAAACTAAGAACATTAGATTTGGCGAGGTATTTTGATTACTCACCGTTAACACCCAAAATGAAACCAACTGATGTAAACCAACCAGCATAAAAACTGTGCTCGCTTGTTGCAGCATAGTGAACATTCGCAAACGCTGATATAAGCTCAATGCCAAATACGCAACTAAGGCTAGCACTAAACCATTAAGACCAAGTAAAGATCCTTCTAGTACATCAACAAAAAAACCTAGAATCCAGGCGCCAATCAATCCAAATTTATGAGGTAAAGCCATAGACCAATAGATAACGGCTAATGCCATCCACTCCGGACGGTAATATTCTAACCAGCTTGGCAGAGGCATCACTAACAACAATGAGGCAATCAAAAAGCTGACGAGAATAACCCAAATACCTTGCGGAGCTTTTAGTGAGAGTGGCCTTGCCATTGTTAAAATACCAACAGCAAATTTCTGCTTCGATCTAACTGAGCGGTTGGTGCAACCGTCACGCGAGCAAATGGCTGACCAGGGTCTCTTACGATATTAGTGATAACACCAACTTTATAACCGGCGGAAAAACGTTGACCTAAACCTGATGTGACCAGCATATCTCCTACTTCTAAATCTGCATTTACCGTCATATTATTTAGAACCATCTCGTGCAAGCTGCTTTGTGTTCCGGAAACCACGGCTCTAATTCCATTTCTATTAATCTGTACTGGTGTTGAATGCTGAGAGTCCGTAATCAACTGCACCCAACTGTAATATGGCTCAATAGCGATTATCTGACCAAACAACCCATCTGCATCAAGCACTGACTGCCCATCATAAACACCGTGTGAACTGCCTTTATTAATTAAAACCTGCTTTCTAAAAGGGTCTGGAGACTCACTCACTAACTGTGCTCTAACAACAATATCATCAACTATCGCTGAAGCATTTAGCAATTCATTCAAGCGTTGATTTTCTGCCGTCAAATGGTCAATTTTCTGCAGTTGATATTGCTGCATTAAGAGCTCTTCTTGTAATAGACGATTTTCATCTACTAGCTCATCACGGCTTTTAAAAATATCAGCCACTTGCTGACTCACCGATTCAGGCAGCTCAGAAAGGTAATGAATTGGCGTAACAGAGTAGGAAGCGTAAAAACGCACTTGCGACAGGTAATCGAAACGATTATCCGCAAACATCAGCATAAGAGAAACCAGTACTAAAGCTAGTAGGCGATACCCCTGAGCTGAATTTTGAATAAATAGAGACTTGTGAATAGTCACCTACCAGTTCAGAAACAGAACAATTATTCCGTTCTATAATTTAATTATTATTAATCTAAAGTGAGCAAATCTATATCGTGAAGGTCCATTAATTCCATTGCTTTACCACCACCTCTAGCAACACAAGAAAGCGGATCGTCTGCCACTATTACCGGCAACCCAGTTTCTTCACTCAACAACTTATCTAGACCTCTTAGTAAGGCTCCACCCCCAGTTAAAACTAAGCCAGTCTCTGCAATATCAGAGGCCAATTCAGGTGGCGATTGTTCCAAGGCGCTTTTTACAGCTTGGACTATTGATGATAGAGGTTCTTGTAAACCTTCTAATATCTCATCACTATTTAGGGTGAAACTTCTAGGCACACCTTCTGCTAAATTACGCCCTCGAACATCAATTTCTCTTACTTCTAAACTAGGGAAGGCACAGCCAATTTCTTTCTTAATTCTTTCCGCAGTGGCATCACCAATTAGGCTGCCGTAATTTCTACGAACGTGAGTAGTAATAGCTTCATCAAAACGGTCTCCACCTATTCTGACAGACTCTGAATAAACCACACCATTTAGCGAGATAATGGCAATCTCAGTAGTACCACCCCCAACATCAACAACCATTGAGCCACTAGCCTGATCAACTGGTAAACCGGCACCGATTGCAGCTGCCATTGGTTCTTCAATTAATCTTACTTCACGAGCACCTGCACTCATAACAGATTCACGAATTGCCCTGCGTTCAACTTGAGTTGATTTACAAGGCACACAGACTAGAACTCTTGGGCTCGGACGAATAAAACTATTTTCATGTACCTTATGAATAAAGTGTTGAAGCATTTTTTCTGTCACCTGAAAGTCAGCAATAACACCGTCTTTCAATGGTCTGATTGCCATAATATTCCCAGGTGTTCTACCCAACATGCGTTTAGCATCTGAGCCCACAGCGGTAACAGTTTTCTTACCATTATGAATTCGTATTGAAACCACTGAAGGTTCATTTAATACGATACCTTGATCGCGGACATAAATGAGTGTGTTTGCAGTACCTAAATCGATAGATAAATCGTTAGAGAACATGCCTCTTAATGTTTTTAGCATAAATTTTTATAACCCTTCATAGGACTAAATTTAATTTTTCCTAACTGGAATGCGCAATTTGCATTAATCTTCCAGTATAATCGCCCCTCATCATTAATGAGCCAGTTATTTTTAGCTAAAGTTTAAAAAAAATTAGTGAAACCAACCAGCCTGATAGCACCATTAACATTATGAGAGCAATACCAAGGGTGCAACTCTAGCAATGACAACAACTTAGAGCAAGAATCAAATCTATATTGTAAGAACTATTTCACTATTAAAGCCTATTTTAGCCACAATCAGCTATTACGGAGAAGAAAATGTCTATTTCAGCCGATGATATTGCATACATTGCTCATCTAGCACGCTTGCAGATAAGTGAAGCTGAGAAGGAAGAAGCTGCAATTAGTTTCAAGAATATTCTTGGTTTAATAGACCAAATGCAAAGTGCTGACACTGATCAACTTGAGCCGCTTTCTCATGCTATTGAAACTTCACAACCACTTCGAGAAGATTTAGTTACTGAAAAAAATCAACGTGATGATTTGCAAATGATTGCGCCGAAATGTGAGCAAGGTTTATACCTAGTACCTAAAGTTATCGAGTAAACCATCATCATATAAAAATTGAACAATTGAATAAAAGCACTAGGAATAAATTAAAAGATGTTTAAATCAGGTCTTGCGGATATAGCACGCTCCTTAGCTGCCGGTGAATTTTCCAGTGAGGAAATCACTACTGCTTATTTGGCGCGCATCAAAGAAAAAGATAAAGAACTTAATTCTTATATTACTTTATGCGAAGAACATGCTCTAGCTCAAGCAAAAGCAGCCGACAATAATAGAGCAAAAGGCGAGACTCATTTATTAGCTGGCGTGCCGCTTGCGCACAAAGATATTTTTTGTACCAGCGGTGTTAAAACATCTTGCGGCTCACGCATGCTAGATAATTTTATTGCACCTTATAACGCCACTGTAGTTGAAAACTTTAATCAAGCTGGTGTTGTTACTTTAGGCAAAACGAACATGGATGAATTCGCGATGGGTTCATCAAATGAAACCAGCTATTACGGAGCAGTCCACAACCCTTGGGATAAAGAATTGGTTCCTGGTGGTTCTTCAGGAGGATCTGCTGCTGCAGTTGCCGCCCACTTAAGCCCTGCAGCGACGGCCACTGATACCGGTGGTTCTATTCGACAACCTGCCGCATTTTGTGGGCTTACTGGTTTAAAACCAACTTATGGCAGAGTCTCACGTTGGGGTATGATCGCTTTTGCATCTAGCCTTGATCAAGCAGGCACACTAACAAGATCAGCCGAAGACGCTGCACTGATGCTCAACGTTATGGCTGGCCATGATCCTAAAGATTCAACGTCTATTGATATTGCGACTGAAGATTATACGGCCAATTTAAACAAGCCTCTTGAAGGTTTAAAAATTGGCATCCCAATTCAACATTTTACCGAAGGCTTGAACGCCGAAGTTGAACAAAATATTCGTAATGCATTAAGTGAATTTGAAAAACTGGGAGCAACATTAAAAGAAATTAGTTTGCCAAATAGTCATCTGTCTGTTTCAGCTTATTATGTAATAGCTCCGGCAGAGGCCTCTGCCAACCTTTCTCGTTACGATGGTGTTCGTTATGGTTATCGTTGTGAAGATCCTAAAGATTTGGAAGACTTTTATAAACGAACTCGAAGTGAAGGCTTTGGGACTGAAGTAAAACGCCGCATCATGGTAGGTACCTATGCTTTATCTGCCGGATATTACGATGCTTATTATATTAAAGCCCAAAAAATTCGCCGATTAATAAAAAATGATTTCGATGCTGCATTCGCTGACGTAGACGTCATCATGGGTCCAACTTCACCACATACCGCATTTAAAATTGGCTCACAATCCGATGACCCAGTTACGATGTACCTCGAAGATATTTATACAATTGCTGTAAATCTAGCCGGCATACCAGGTATTTCAATACCTGCTGGATTAGTAAATAAATTACCAGTCGGCTTACAAATTATTGGCAAGAACTTTTCCGAATCCCATTTATTAAACATTGCTCACCAGTTTCAACAAGCGACTGACTGGCACACGCAAACTCCGGAGATTTAGACATGGAATGGGAAACAGTCATTGGCCTTGAAGTACATGTTCAATTGGCGACAAAATCAAAACTTTTTTCAGGTTCAAGTATCGAATTTGGTGCAGAACCTAATACCCAGGCCAATGTTTTTGATTTGGCTTTACCTGGCACGTTGCCGGTATTAAACAAAGAAGCCTTAAAAATGGCTGTAAAGTTTGGCCTCGCTGTTGAAGCTGAAATTGGTATGAAATCAGTTTTTGATCGCAAGAATTATTTCTATCCTGACCTGCCTAAAGGCTATCAAACAAGTCAGCTAGATTTCCCAACTGTCGGTAAAGGAACGCTTGATGTGACTTTAGAAGATGGCAGTATCAAAACCATTGGTATTACACGCGCACACATGGAAGAAGATGCCGGAAAATCTTTACATGAAGATTTTCATGGCCAAACTGGTATTGATTTAAATCGTGCAGGGACCCCTTTATTAGAAATTGTTTCTGAACCAGACATACGTAGCGCACCAGAAGCAGTTGCTTATCTGAAGAAACTGCATAGTCTGATTTTGTACCTAGGCATTTCAGATGGCGATATGTCAAAAGGCAATATGCGCTGTGATGCTAATGTTTCCGTACGCTTAAAAGGTGAAGAAGAATTCGGGACTCGTGCTGAAATAAAAAATATAAATTCATTTAAGTTTGTCGAAAAAGCTATCAACATAGAAGTTGAAAGACAAATAGATCTTTTAGAAGACGGCGGACGTGTGGTGCAAGAAACCCGTCTTTATGATTCAGAAAAAAATGAAACTCGCTCAATGCGGAGTAAAGAAGTAGCCAACGATTATCGCTATTTCCCTGAACCAGATTTATTGCCAATTATAATTGACGATGCCTTTGTTGAAGAAATTCGGGCAACTTTACCTGAGTTGCCAGATGCAAAACGCCAACGCTTTCTCGATGAACATAAACTTAGTGAATATGATGCAATGGTATTAGCAAATGACCTAGCAACCGCCAATTTTTTTGAAGCGGTAGTTGCCGTATGTGACAATGCCAAACTGTCTGCTAACTGGGTTAGTGTGGATTTACAAGCTTATTTAAATGAAGCAGAAATTCCCATTAGTGAAAGCCCAGTTACTCCGGAGCTTTTAGGTGGGCTTATCAATAAAATTACCGACAATACTATTTCATCCAAAATCGCCAAAACTGTATTTGGAGCCATGTTAGCTGGTGAAGGCGATGCAGAGAAAATTATAGAATCTAAGGGCCTGAAACAAGTCACTGATAGTGGCGCTATTGAGGCTTTGGTAGAAACTGTAATAGCCAATAACCCTGAACAAGTTGAGCAATTCAGATCAGGCAAGGAAAAAGTTTTTGGCTTTTTTGTTGGCCAAATCATGAAAGAATCTAAAGGCAAAGCTAACCCTGCCCAGGTTAACCAAATACTGAAAGATAAATTAACTTCTTAGAAAGAATTAAAGTTTAGGAATTAATATGAAAACAGACAAAAAAACTGGTGCTGATAGAACCCAACCTGCTGTAAGAGATGAATGGTGGAACGATGAACGTATTAAAAGCTTTTTAGCCTTAGATACAACTGCTGATGAAGCTCAAGATTTCCATATTCTAATTAAAGCTTACCGGGGCATGATCGCTGATGCATTCAGTCGCTTTATTACTTTCTTTTTAGAAGAGGGTCGTAATATTAATGAACAAAATTATCGTGGCGAAACAATCTTAAAAGTGGTTTCTGAACATAAAAACTCTAAAGAGTATGTTGAAATACTAAAGCAAGCGGGTGCTAAATCTTAACGACGCTTATGATGTTTGCCTTTCCTCTTATCGTTCGGTTTATCAGCTTTAAACTTAGACGGGCGAGAAAAAGCTGGAGGATCCGACAGTAACGATTCGTCAGGGTGCTCGCAATCAAGTTTTTTGCCAATTTTTTCTTCAATATCTGGCAAAAGAAAAGAATCATCTTCACACGCAAAAGAAACAGATGTGCCTTCGGCACCAGCTCTGCCGGTTCTCCCTATGCGGTGTACATAATCTTCTGCTTCTAAAGGTAAAGTAAAATTAACGACATGACTGATATCTTCAATATGCAGACCTCTGCCGGCAACATCTGTAGCAACTAAAACTTGAATAGTAGCTGTTCGGAAATCCTCTAAGGTTCGCACTCTCTTTTGTTGTGCAATCTCACCAGTTAACAGTCCTGCTTCGATCCCATTACGATGCAAACTGTCTGCAAGTCTGCGGGCTTGATCACGTCGATTGGTAAATACAATAACTCGCTCGCTACCATCTTTAAGAATCAAGTTGTAAAGTAATTTGTATTTTTCTTCAGTAGTAACCAGATAAACCTTTTGATCAACATTTTCAGTTGTCATTTGCTCCGATGCTACTTCTATACGAACAGGGTCTAGAGCCCAGCGATCTGCTAGTTCCATAATATCTTCTGTAAAAGTCGCGCTATAAAGCATAGTCTGGCGAAATTCCTTTTTCGGGCATGCTGAAATTATTTGACGTACTTGGGGAATAAAACCCATATCCAACATTCGGTCAGCTTCATCTATTACCAAGGTTTCAACATAACTTAAATCTATTTTTCTACTGCCTACAAAATCAATTAAGCGCCCTGGTGTCGCTACTACAATATCAACAATTTTTTGTTCTAATTGATCTTGTTGTTTCTGATAGTCAATACCGCCCACCAGAGTCTGAACATGAAGGTCAGTAAATTTTGTTAGAGACAGAGCATCTTTAGCAATTTGCATTACCAACTCTCGAGTTGGCGCAATGATTAAGGCCCGAGGTTCAGCGACAAAACGATCTTCGTTAATCGGGTTTTTTATTTGATCATTAATGATTGTCGTTAAAAAAGCGGCAGTCTTACCGGTGCCAGTTTGAGCTCTTCCCGTAACATCATGGCCATCCATGGTTACTTTAAGGCTTAGCGCCTGAATTGGTGTACAAAACTCAAAACCAAGCTCATCGAATGCTTTTAATAAAGAAGGAGGAAGATCAAATTCGGTAAAACGAGGTTGGGTATCATTAATTAAAGAGTTAGCAGGCGGAGTACTTTGCTGACTAGCCTCACTTTGCTCTTGCTCGCCCTCTTGCTTGCTTTCTTGCTCTTGTATTGGCTCTTGATCTTTATTGATCAAATCACTTTGTTCATCATTCACGAATTTTCCCAATTCATTATCTTTATGTGGAAACTTATTTGGGCGGCATCATAGCATAGCTTCTAAATTAACGGCATTTATCGCTCGTAGATCTCTCACCGCTCTTAAATGATTTTATTTCAAGCAAAAAAAAAGAGAAGCACTTGAGATGCTTCCCTTTGTTTTCTTTTTAAGCCAATGCTCGAGATTTTTTCTTAGAATATCTTCTATCTGTCAAATTGTAAAAACTTTGAATTGCGAGTTATTCGCCCTCTGGTAATTGGCAATAGATTGCTAGCTTATTACCTACAGGATCCCTTAAATAAGCACCGTATGCATTACCTGGTGCATTAGGACGCTTACCAGGAGCACCTTCGTCACTACCACCATTTGCCATTGCCGCCGCGTATGCAGCATCAACTGCAGCGGCGTCTGCCGCAGCAAAACCTAATGTGCCACCATTTGCGTGAGTTGCTGACTCACCATTTGCTGGTTTTAGTACAAGAAATGTACCGCCATTATGCGAGTACATGCAGCCGTTATCTCCAAATAATGTTCCACCTTCAACACCAATAGACCCTAGTACGGCATCATAAAATGTTTTTGATTGATCAAGATCATTAGCGCCAAGACAAACATGAGTAAACATAGTTCTTTCCTTTTTAAGAATTTATACAAAATTAAAACCAGCAAGAGTATATATTATATTAATCGATTATTATTATAAAAATTCAATCAAATTTTCTCCCCATAGGAACATTTATAATAGACATATCTCTTTTTGTTTCTTCTTACTTACAGCTCACCAAATACATGCTCACCACCAACGACTGTCAACAAGACTTCAGTATCGCCAACATCTTCAATGGGCACTTCGAAAATGTTTCTGTTGAGAACTATAAAATCAGCATTTTTACCAACAATCAAACTTCCGCTCTCTTCACCATCTTTGTTCGCAATCGCGCCATTAAGGGTAAATATCTTAACTGCTGTTGCTAAATCCACAGACTCATCTGTCCAACCCACAGTTGGATCTTCTCCAGACGGATCCATCCGGGTCACCATGGCCTCAATTCCAGTCCAAGGGTTAGGTGATGGAACAACTGGCCAGTCTGAGCCATAAATGACATGCGCACCCGATTCGTAGAGACTATTTATCTGCCAGAACAAATGACGGCCTTCGCCCAATAATGGCCTGAGATCACCAAGAGCTGCTGGGTACCACAGGTTTGGGCCCATTTCAGGAGCGACATTTAATTCACGAAAGCGTAATAAGTCTTCAGGATGAATCAATTCAGCATGAGATACTTCATGCATAAGCCCAGAATCACCATTTGTTTCGCGAGCTGCAGTATAAGCATTAAGTGCCATACGTACGGAAGCATCACCCGTAGCGTGAATTTTTACGGTAATACCTTGAGCGTCAAGATTAACCACATCTTGGATTAATTCATCGGCCTCGAGCATGGTGTATCCACGATAATCATCGCCGAATGCTTCACTAGGCATGTAAGGCTCTATTAATGCAGCGGTATACGTAGGCGGAATACCATCCAGCATTATTTTTACAAAATTAGTATCCAGGAATTCGCTGGTATGTGCGTTACGATTAGCAATAGTGGCTAATTCTGTTTCGTGTGAATCTGACCAAGCACTCTTCCATGCTAAGCTAACTTTAACTCGCGCTTTTAGTTCACCTTGCTGATCTAAATCAATATATGCGGCAAGAGAGTTTTCAATAGTAAGCGCATCTTTGTATGTAGTAATCCCAACTTGAACCATCTGATCAATAGACCAACGGATTGCTTCTTTGTAATTCTCTGTTGTGTACTCATCAACTTCCCTTTTGAAATTATATGCCGCGTTATCGAGCAATATTCCTGTCGCTTCACCAGTTTCTAAATCACGGATTATAGCCCCACCATTAGGATCAGGCGTGTCGCCATTGATAGCTAATAACTCTAATGCTCTGCTATTAAGCCAGGCATTATGGACAGACCAATCCATGAAGAAAATGGGATTATCAATTGGCAGTTCGTCTAAAACTGATTTTGGAATATTGCCATCTGCAAAATAGCTTTCAAACCATTGACCGCCAACTATCCACTCACCAGGTTCAGCTTCTGCCGCACAGCCTAGAATAGTTTCAAGCGCCTCTTCTAAAATTGTAGTACGGAAACTGCACTCATAAAGCTCAGTGATCCCTGCATCTACCGGATGAGCATGCGTATCATGTATCCCAGGCATAATCATCTTGCCGCCAAGGTCAATTGAATTCGTCTCTGGGCCAGCTAACGCAGCAATTTCAGTAGTGCTACCCACAGCAAGAATCTCTCCATCTTTTACAGCTATGGCTTCTTCCCACGGTGATGTATCGTCGAGAGTGTAAACCCGAGCGTTGGTATAAATTTCATCAGCATATCCACTCGAGGGTGTGTTGCTATTAGCACCATCTTGGGTAAGTTGATTGTCTGCTTCCTGTCCACAACTCGATAATAGTAAAGAACTCAACAATAATGAGCTTAGAAATAACGTCGATGAAAAATTGTAGGGTTTCATGATTTAAATGGGCCTTTACATAGTTAAGTCTTAAAATATTAGCACAAAGAACATTGCTGGTTTTTTTCTAAAATTATTTCGCGCCATTGCATTGTGGCTGCATCAAGAATCAGCAAGCGTCCACAGACTGACTCACCGATACCGCAAATCAGTTTGATAGCTTCCAAGGCCTGCATTGATCCGATGATGCCGACTAAAGGTGCAATCACCCCACTTTCAGAACAACTTAGTGATATTTCACTATCAGTATCATAAAGACATTGATAACAAGGGCTTTCAGCTAGACGAAAATCAAACACACTAAGTTGGGCTTCCATGCGAATAGCTGCGCCAGAAACCAAAGGTACTTTATGTTGTTTACAGTATTTATTAATCTCTAAACGAGTTCGCAGATTGTCACTGCAATCTACGACAACATCAGCCTTATCAATTTCTAAACCTAAGATTTCACCTTGCAAACGTTCGGCTAAAGCAGTGACAGAAATTTCAGGGTTTAACTGCAATATGCTCTCTTTTAAAGAAGCTACTTTACTAAGACCAATCGAACTGGAGTGGTGCGCAATCTGACGCTGTAAATTACTCAAATCTACTTTGTCATCATCTGCAATTGTAATTTGGCCCACACCAGAACTGGCAAGATACAGAGCTGCTGGACAACCCAGTCCACCTGCTCCGATAATTAAAATATGTGCTGACAATAATTTTTCCTGACCCTCTATATCCAGACCGGGCAACATAATCTGTCGGCTATATCTTAATAATTGTTCGTCATTCATATGCTTTTATTCACACTCTTGGAAAACAGATTCAATGCAGCTTTGGGCTTGAGTTTGCGCTTGGATTAAAAACTCAGATTCAATATTTGCTGCTAAAAGATCCCGTCGACTTAAAGCTTGTGTATATCCCAACTCGCTGGCTGCTGCAAACCAAACAAAAGCCTGTATTAAATTCTCTTCTATGCCTTCTCCCCTTTCATACATTTCACCTAGTGCATAAAAAGCTCGCGCATGTGATTGCTTAGCCGCCTTACGTAACCACCCTAAAGCCATGAAATCATTTTCCGGAGCGCCTAAACCTGCTGCTATCAATATGCCAGTCATATATTCAGCCTCGACTAAGGTTTGTTCGGCTGCCAAAATGTACCATCGAAACGCTTCATTATTGTTAGGCTCCACACCTTCACCATAACGGTAAATATCACCCAACACATATTGAGCCTGAGGATCATTACCTTGCTCTGCCGCTTGCATAAACCAATAGACTGCTTGCTCAATATCCTTTTCTAAACCATCTCCGAGACGATACATTTGCGCTAAATTATATTGAGCGGCAATATGCCCTTGATTAGAGGCCAAAATGTACCAATTAGATGCTTTTATAAGATCTCGTTCGACACCAACAGCGTTATCATAGAGTAGTCCGAGCAAATATTGTGCGTCGCTGTCGCCCTGCTCAGCTTGTTGTTGAGTGCTAGCAAAGTCGATATCCTGCGCCAAGAGTGGCAAGCTAAAAAACAGTAAGCTGATGCTTATAACTAGCTTCATATTAATAGATACATACTATGTTTATCTCAAGCTTGTGCATTCCAGCCTATGCAGATTTACAAAGCCCTGATCCTTAAAATATCTTATCAATCTTCGATAAATTCTTGCCAGTCATTTGGGTCCGGCTTTTCAGTGAGCAGGCTTACGATAACCAATGTTGATACCGAAACTATCACTGAGGGAATCGCAATATAATCCGTATCCAGCGGGAACGAAATAACCAGGAGGTTTAAAACTTCTGCACTGTCTCTATAAACTGAGTTCAATATCGTAATCAATATGACTGTCAGCATACCAGAAGCAATCGATGCCACACCCCCTGCTCTTGTAACTCGCTTCCAAAAAAAAGCTGCCAACAAAGCTGGCGCAAGTGATGCGCCAATCATCGTATAAGACACCAAGGCCATCTCAAGGATGGATTCGAATTGACTCATCATCAGATACGCGAGCAGGCCAAGACCAACTATACAGCTGCGTTGTATCCATACAATTTGAGATTCTGTTGCCTCTTTGTAAAAGAAGGCCTGAAATATATCTCGAGTGACATTGGTTGAGGCAACCATCAGAAAGGTATTCCCAGTTGAAATCACGATTGCAGCGCCTGCTGCAAGCAACAATGATCCGATGACGACAGGCACCTGCTCAAAGCCAATACGTAAAATAATTTCTTCAGCCATCACTCGATTGACGCTGCCATCTGTCATGAAAAAGCGTGGATCATCTGCATAAATTGCGAAACCAACAAGTGCAATAAGCATCATAAGAATTTCAACGACGACAACACCAACAAACATTCCCAAAACCGCTTTGCGTGCATTTTCCGCATTATCAGCTGATGAGAACTTTTGATACATGCTGCTTTCACTCATCAACAATAAGAAAGTCGGGAGTGCGATTCCAACCACCCAGACGAAGTCATGGCCACCCATTACAGAAAGATGACTTGGCTGGACTTGTTGAATGGTCGTAATAACAGCGTCCAAACCTCCGTGACCCAAAATTGCAAATGGCAATGTCGCTATCATTGCCAATAACATAAGGCTGCCATTGAAAATATCGATAGACACAATTGACACCATGCCGGCCAGTACCGTGATCCCAATAATCAGAAATGCCGCAATGAGCATTCCCGTTTCAGGTGCAACAGACCCATCGGATAGAATCGAAATGAAGCGTCCACCGCCTCTAAACTGGTAACCGGCGATGACCATGTAAGCAATAATGATAGTTATAGTACCCAACACCTTTGCTAGACGGTTATAACGCTTCTCAAGTAGGTCTGTTAAGGTGTACTTTGAGATTTTGCGCACACGCGCTGCAATCGTGTAAATAATCAAAATGCCAACCCAGGCCCCGGCAGAAAACCACAACTCCGAAATTCCGGTACGAAAGGTCAGACCGGCTGTACCAAACAAACTTCCCGAACCAATCCAAGTGCAAACCAAAGTCGCTACCAGCATGTAAACTGGCACGCCGCGGCCAGCCACCATAAAATCTTCAGCAGATTTAACACTGCGACTTTTGTAGATACTGATACCTAAGAGCAGCAGAACATAGGCAGCAACGACAAGAATATAAATCATTTCAACTCTCTATTATTTTTGAGTGAAGAGTATCACAAAAGACTTATATGCCACCCTACGTTGCATCCGATAGCCAATAACACTACCCTCAGCTAAAATACTTGACGTTGTCCTAAAAATAATAAGAACGGAGAAGTTCATGAATGTAACCCCTGTACCACCGCAACTAACGGTTAAGGCCATCATACTTGGCATTATTCTGGCAGCTATTCTGGCCGGGGCAAATGCCTACATCGGCTTATTTGCAGGACTTACAGTTTCTGCTTCAATTCCTGCCGCAGTTATTTCAATGGCTATTTTGAAACTGTTCAAGAACTCCAACATTCTTGAAAACAACATTGTGCAAACAGCCGCCTCTGCTGGCGAATCGGTCGCGGCAGGGGTAATTTTTACACTCCCGGCTCTAATTCTACTGGGCTACTGGAATGTCTTTGATTACTGGTGGGTCTCTGCAATTGCCGGACTCGGTGGCTTACTTGGTGTCTTGTTCACCATCCCTTTGCGAAGATCATTAATTGTCGAACAACAATTGTCTTACCCTGAAGGTAAAGCGACTGCAGAGGTTTTAAAAGTAGGAGACGATCCCACTGGAGGCATTAAGTTTCTTCTGATAGCTGGCATTGTCGGCGCGATAATAAAATTTTGCTCTACTGGCCTGAACGTTCTGGTTGGCATTGCGCAGACTGCAAGATATGTTGGTTCAAGCACGATTGCCTACGCCGGCATTAATCTTTCCCCGGCTTTAATCAGTGTTGGGTTTATTGTCGGTCTAAATATTGCTGTGCTTGTTTTTCTTGGCGGCGCCATATCCTGGTATATCGCAATCCCTGTTTTTTCCAGTTTTTTCCTTGAGAACAGTCCAGACTTATTGGCTTTATATGAAAGTGGTCGAAGCGCTGAAGATCTTGCATTCGATATCTGGACAAGTCAGATTCGTTATTTGGGTGTTGGTGCCATGGTGGTCGGTGGCATATGGGCATTGATTTCGATGCGCGGCTCTCTAGTTGATGGCATTAAGTCTGGTCTAACACAATACAAATCTGAAGCTAGTGCTGTCATCCACCATACCGATCATGATACGCCGATGAATTTCGTCATGATTGGCATTGCTGTTTTTATTATCCCCTTATTTTTTCTTTATCAGTCTATCGTCGGCAATATCGGTATCAGTTTAGCCATGACCATTATTATGGTGATTGCCGGTTTTCTGTTCTCTTCAGTTGCTGGTTATATGGCAGGCCTAGTAGGTTCATCCAATAATCCGATCTCGGGAATTACAATAGCAACTATTTTGTTCGCATCGTTGATCTTACTTGCAATGATGGGAAGCGATTCACCAATCGGTGCCCCTGCCGCCATCATGATTGGTGCTGTTGTTTGCTGTGCAGCGGCAATTGCTGGTGACAATATGCAAGACCTCAAAGCAGGCTACATTGTGGGTGCTACTCCTTGGAAACAACAAGTTATGCAAGGTGTGGGGGTTATCTCAGCTGTATTAGTAATGGCGCCAATTCTTAATTTACTAGTACAAGCCTACGGTATCGGACCGCAAAGCGCCGAATTTCCTAATTCTCTGCTAGCACCTCAGGCAACACTGATGGCCTCAGTTGCACAAGGTGTTTTCGAAGGAGGTTTACCCTGGACGATGATAGTGATTGGCGGAGCAATTGGTATAGCGATCATCATTTCTGATGAAATTTTGAAATCAAAAGGTTCTAATTTTCGTATGCCGGTACTGGCTGTTGCTGTTGGTATTTATTTACCGCTGGAACTGTCAAGTGCGATTTTAGTAGGCGGCTTGGTAGCGCATTTCGCTTCACGCGTTCATGCGAAACGCGGAGTCGACGGTGAAAAAAGCATGCGCCATGGCATGTTGTTAGCTGCTGGCTTAATTACAGGGGAAGCTTTGATTGGTATTTTTATGGCGATTCCTATTGTCCTGACTGAAAATGCTGATGTATTTTCTTTAAGTGAATATTTACAAATTGGTGGTGGTCTTGGCGTGCTGATTTTGGGCGGCGTCTGTATATGGTTGTACAAAGTTGCTTCGGCCGATAACCAAACCTAAACAGGCACGAAAATGCTAACGATGTACGGCCAGAAACTGGCATTATCAAAATAGACTTAGCGAATGCCGGATTTGTACTGAAGATGGAAAGTAAGATTTAGATTTGATTTGGATTTATAGCTCCATACTTATTTTCGGCCAATGCTTACTCTTTCCAGTCCTGCTAGATCATTGTAGGTTTGGATTTCTTTATAACCTGATTGCTCTAGGAGTTGCCTGACAACTTCACCTTGTTGATAGCCATGCTCTAGTAATAATATTGCACCCGGCTTTAAATTTTTCTGTGCATTCGTTGTTATCTGTTTTAAATCGGCTAACCCTTTTTCTTCAGCGACCAAAGCCTGCATGGGTTCAAATCTGACATCACCTTGCGATAGGTGTTTATCTGTTTTATCTATATATGGCGGGTTTGAAATGATGGCATCAAAGAGTTCATTATTCTGTTTTTTATTCTGCTCATTACTCTTTTTGCCTTCTAAGGCTTCAGTCCATGATCCGTGTCTGAATTCTATATTGCTTAACTTTAAGTTCTTCGCGTTTTGCTTAGCTATAGATAATGCTGCTTCGCTCAAATCAGTAGCAACGATCTGCCAATTTTCTCGCTCGCTAGCTATAGCTAACGCAATTGCCCCAGAACCTGTGCCAAGATCAGCCAGCAATAAATTATTTTCATCCAGCCGTTCAAGAATTATTTCAACTAACAACTCGGTTTCAGGTCGAGGAATCAGAACATCCGGACTAACCTCCAGATTAAAATTCCAAAAAGCTCTGCTACCAATAAGATGAGCAATAGGATGGCCTATGATTCTTTGTTCGAGAAGATTTATAAAAGCTTGTTGTTCAGTTTCAGTTAAATCAGTCTCTGGCCAGGTGATTAAGAATTCACGACTTTTAACTAGCACATGAGCGAGTAAAAGCTCAGCATCCAATAGCGGGCTTTCACTTTGTATTAAGCGTGATTTAGCGTGACTTAAAGCTTGCTGGATTTTCACTCGGGAAGGTTTAAAAAGCTATGAAGCTAACTCAGCCAGCTGATCAGCCTGATGCTCATTGATTAATAGTTGAATGACATCGCTAAGGTCGCCTGCCATTACATCATTTAATTTATAAAGAGTCAGCTTAATACGATGATCTGTAATACGCCCATCAGGGTAATTATAGGTGCGAATTTTTTCAGAACGATCACCACTGCCAACTAGATTCCGCCTGGCATCCGATTGTTCCTGCTGTTGTTCAGCCTCAGCCGAAGACTGAAGTTTAGCTTGCAGCAATGCCATGGCCTTTGCCTTGTTTTTATGTTGAGAACGTTCGTCCTGACATTCCACAACTATGCCACTCGGTAAATGTGTCAGACGAATTGCTGAGTCAGTTTTATTAACATGTTGACCACCTGAGCCACTGGCTCTAAAGGTGTCCACTCGTAAGTCACCTTTATTAATTTCTATCTCTTCGATGTCTTCGACTTCAGGCATTACAGCGACTGTACAGGCTGAAGTATGCACCCTACCCTGGGTTTCAGTTTCTGGCACTCTTTGTACACGATGCGCACCGGATTCAAACTTTAGATTGGCAAATACATTCTTACCTTCAACTCGTGCAATAATTTCTTTATAGCCACCATGCTCACCGGCTCGATCACTGACAATCTCCATTTTCCAACCTTGGGATTCTGCATAGCGAGAATACATTCGGAATAAATCGCCTGAAAAAATAGCAGCTTCATCACCTCCGGTGCCAGCCCGTATTTCCAAGAATACATTGCAGCTATCATTCGGATCCTTAGGCAGTAAAAGCTTTTGTAATTCAACTTCTAAATTTTCTATTTTGCCATTAGCGACGGCAAATTCTTCATTGCCCATTTCACGTAAATCCGGATCGCTATCTTTTTGCATTGCTTGTGCTTCCGCCAAATCAGATTGCACCTGAACAAACGTCTGGAAGTTTTTTACCACTGGTTCCAGTTCGGCGTACTCCATAGAATAAGCACGAAACTTATCCTGGTTAGTGATAACTTCAACATCACTCATTAACCCTTCTAGTTCTTCGTATCGCTCTTTAAGATTTTCTAGTTTTTGTAAAATTGACTCTTTCATGCAACCCTTAATCTCACCGCTTAATTATTATTTAGATTCGTTATCTTTGTCATTCAACTCAAACAATACCTGAGCCAGTTCAACTAATTCATCATGGCCTTCTGCGCTGGCTTTTTTCATTTGCACACTTGGAGAATGAATAAGCTTATTGGTAAGTAAACGTGCCATATTGGCCAAAACATCTTCAGCACTTTCGCCATTGCCTAGAGACTTTAATGCTTTATCTAATTCAATATCACGAATTGATTCAGCTTTATCCCGGTAAGCTTTCAAACTGGAAACAATATCTAAAGAACGTTGTTTCTGTTGAAAATCCAGCACGCCTTTGTCAATAATATGCTCGGCTTCAGCAGCGGCACTTTGTCGACTCTGCACATTACTATCAATAACTTCTTTAAGGTCGTCTACACTGTAAAGATATACATCAGCCAAATCACCAACTTCAGGCTCTATATCTCTGGGAACGGCCAAATCCACCATAAAAATTGGACGATGCTTACGTATTTTCAAAGCCTTCTCTACGGCTCCCTTGCCTAAAATCGGCAGTTGGCTAGCTGTAGAAGAAACGACAATATCAGCATTAATTAATTGCTCTGGAATATCTGAAAGTAGAACTTCATCTACTCCATATTTTTCTTTTAGTTCCAATGCATGTGTAAGTGTTCGGTTAGCAATAACTATATTGTCAATGTTAGCTTGTTTTAAATGTTGAACAACAAGTTCAATCGTCCGACCGGCACCTATCATTAAAACCGAGGCCTTAGAAAGGTCTTCAAAAATTCGTTGAGCTAAAGTCACTGCGGCAAATGCTACTGATACAGGATTCTCACCAATAGCCGTATCAGTTCTGACTTTCTTAGCAACTGTAAAAGTGTCTTCAAAAATTCGATGTAAATGACTATCAATACTGCCTGCTTCTTTGGCTACTGCATAAGCAGATTTAATTTGCCCTAATATTTGAGGTTCGCCTAAGACCATTGAATCAAGTCCACTAGCGACTTTCATGACATGGCGTACTGCATCTTCATCCCAATAGGCATAGATACAGTTTTTCAACTCAGCTGAATCAAGTTGATGATAGTTTGCCAACCAAGAAAGAACTGCCTTTTCAATTTTCTGCCTATGAGCCTCATTCTCAGCTAAATGATTGGGCACACAATAAAGTTCAGTGCGATTACATGTAGATAAAATGGCGAGCTCACCTAATTCAGCACTACTACAAGCCCGCTTTAAGGCTTCATGCATGAGTTCAGGGGCAAAGGCGACCTTTTCCCGAATAGCTATACTCGCCGTATTGTGATTAATTCCGAGAAGTAGCGTAGCCATGTAAGAATAAAATCAGAATTCCAAAATAATAAAGCAGCTATTTTACTCAATACTGTAGTCACTGCCTAATAAGTCTGGATATACTTATAAACATGATTAAAACCAAACTCGCAAAACTACTGCTGACATCAGGATTTGTCACGCTTTTTACTGCCTGCGCTAATACTCTAACTGAGCCAGAATCAGTCATTGAGGATGCTCTGCCAGAAACTGGTAATAGTGCTGTGGATACTAATCAACCGGCAGAGTCAGCTTCAGAGCCCGCAATCTTGGCTCCTGCGCAAGAGGAAATTGTTTATGGCAACTTTTCTGAAGACATTCTTACTCGGGTAATCGTCGCCGAAATGGCTGGGCAACGCGGCTATAACCAAACAGCTTTAACTGAATATTTAGCCTTAGCTCATGAGACTAAGGACCTAGGCATAATCCGCCGAGCGACTTTAATCGCTGCTTTTTTGCGTGATAATGAAACTTCAATTGAATTAAATGAACTTTGGCTGGAGCAAGAACTAAACTCTGAAGAGGCATTAAAAACTTCAGCTTATCAACTTATTAGCGTTAACCGTCTTAGTGAAGCACTAGCACTTTTTGCACGCATGCACGAACTAGATTATGAAGTTGATTACCGCTTAATAAGTAATCGAGCTGATAACAACATTGATGTTCAAGCAATTCTTAGCTCTCTGATAGCAGAATTTGAAGCTTTACTGCCTGCCTACCCACAGCACTACAATTTACAACTAGCAATGGCACAACTCTATCGCCAGAACGACCAACTACAAGAAGCCTATGAAATTCTTAATCGTCTAGCTCTAGAAAATGACGACCCAGTCGACATTCTCATTGCTGAAATAGAAATTCTTGAGGAGATGGGCGAAACCCGCTTAGCTAGACGACGCTTAGAAAATAGTCTCGCCGATAAACCTGACAATAAACAGTTACGTTTTGCTTATGGACGCAAACTTGTAGAAGAAGACAACTACTCAGATGCCATGGAGCAATTTGAAATAATTGTTAACCAGGACCCACAAGATTTTGAGATGTTATATTCCTTGGCATTAATATCTGTTGAAGCCAATCAGCTCGGTGCTGCTAGAGATTATTTCCAGCGCTTAATAGTAAATGGGCAGCGCTTAGATGATGCACATTATTACTTAGCGATGATTAGTGATGAGGAGAATGATCCCGAACAAGCGATCGAACATTATCTACAGGTTAGTGGTGGCAATAACTATCTAATCTCACTGCGTAACTATACGGAACTCATGATTGAGCATGATCGTTATTCGGAAGCCAGTGAATACCTGCGACAATTACGCTTGAGAAGACCTGAAATAAACAGCCCATTACTAGCGCTTGAGGGCAGTCTACTTTTAGGTGCAGAGGATTATTATTCTGCATTTACTTTTTTAAGTCGCGCTATTAGTAACAATCCTAACGACACACAGCTTATTCAGTTACGCACTATTGTCTCTCAAGAACTTGATGACTTTGCATTGCTCGAGTTGGATCTGCGCAGCTTAATGCGTCTTGAACCAAACAACCCTTCCCCCTTCAATACATTGGGATACTATCTTACTGATCAAACCAATCGTTTCAATGAAGCCAAAGACCTGATTGATCGCGCTGTTGAAATATCCCCAAACGACCCAGCCATCATAGATAGTCTTGGCTGGGTGCAATTCAAATTAGGTATGTATGATGAAGCAAAAATTAACCTGGAACGTGCCTTCGAGCTTTTCCCTGACCATGAAGTAGCAGCACATTTAGGTGAAGTCTTATGGATAATGGGTAATCGGGAAGCTGCACGAGAAGTCTGGCAAGATGCTTTAGAAACTCAACCTGAAAGTGAGTTTATTCTTAACACCATGCAGCGGCTTGACGCTGAGTCTGACAGTTAATCTTTATTATGTTTCACTCTAGGTCAGCACGAACGGCCTACCTACTTATCTTTAGCTTGTTATTAGCCTCCTGCACTACGAGCAATACATTAATTGATCGAGAATGGCAGGTTCACCAAACCCTGATAACAAACACCAGCTATTGGACACTTCAAGGCCGGCTTAATATTCGACAGGCCAATAACTCAGATACTGTTTCAATCAACTGGCAACAAATGCAACAAGATTTTGAAATCAATCTAAGCGGCGCACTAGGAATAGGTGCAACCATGATTAGCGGCAATCAAAATTCCATTAGGCTGCAACAAGGTAATGATAGGCCAATTGAAGCAGCAAACATGAATGAATTGAGCCGTGATTACCTCGGCTATGAATTTCCAGCTGAGGCTTTGCATTATTGGGTCAGAGGAATTCCTTCACCGGACAGCCCAGCTACCATGGAATTTGATGACAAGCAGCTTTTAGCCAGCCTCACTCAAAGAGATGCTCAAGGGAATAATTGGCAGCTCGAATATGACCGCTATCAGGATAGTGAAGGCCTCAGTCTTCCTGGCCGAATTCGTATGAGCCACCCTGATTACTTGCTAACGTTTATTATTCAATCCTGGCAAATTCAAGCTGGCGGCAGCTAAATCATGCTCAGCTTGCCCGCTCCAGCTAAACTTAATTTATTTTTACATATCACTAATCGTCGCGATGGCGGCTACCATGAATTACAAACTTTTTTCCAATTACTTGATTATGGCGATCACTTGGAATTTGAACTCTCTGATTCATCAGCTCTAAAAATTGAATCCAATCTCAACAATATTGCAGCAGAAGATAACCTCATCATAAAAGCTGCAGAATTATTACAGCGACATTCAAATGTTCAATGTGGAGTCAGTATGAAACTGACCAAAGTATTACCGCTTGGAGCTGGCTTAGGTGGCGGCAGTTCAGATGCAGCTACAACATTATTAGCGCTCAATAAGCTTTGGAAATGCGGCTTAAGTACTGATGAATTAACCAAACTAGGCCTTACATTAGGAGCCGATGTTCCTGTCTTTATTCGTGGTCACACTAGTTGGGCTGAAGGCGTCGGAGAAAAACTGACTGAAATGGCATTACCTGAACAGTGGTTTTTAGTCATTTCACCTGATTGTCAGGTGTCCACAAAGCAAATTTTTTGTCATGAGCAATTGACAAGGAACAGCTCGGCCATCACAATACCCGCCTTTCCAATTTCGGGTGCTTTTCCGGATATTTTTTCGGGCACTAGAAATGACTGCGAAGCAGTCGCTGTGAAGCTTTATCCTGAAATTGGCGCAGCTCTAAATTGGCTAAATAACTATGCTCCGGCTCGGATGACCGGTACTGGATCAAGCATCTTTGCCAGCTTTACTAATAGAGCAGCAGCAGAACAGGTATTCGCTGAATTACCAGAGGATTTAAAGGGCTTTATAGCTCAAGGAATTAATAAATCCCCTGTATTGCAAGCCCTAGGGCTTAATTGAGTGATGAATGATTTTGATTAATTGGGGTGTAGCCAAGCGGTAAGGCACATGGTTTTGATCCATGCATGCGCAGGTTCGAATCCTGCCACCCCAGCCATATCGACCATGTTACCGAGCAAGAGTTGTTAGGTGAATGTTGTTAGAAAAATGCTAGCAATAATATTATTTACAAACGCTATTTTCACAAACGCTACATTACAAGCATAAGGTGTCTAAAATGCCAAAAAGTTTAATGGTATTTAGTGGAAACGCTAATCTGCAACTCGCCCAGAATGTGGCTAAATGGTTAGGTGTGCCTTTAGGCAGTGCTGATGTTCAACAATTCAGTGATGGTGAGAGCTATGTAGAATTAAACGAAAATGTCCGTGGCCAGGATGTCTTCATTATTCAGCCTACCTGTTTTCCTACCAATGATAATTTGATGGAATTATTACTAATGGCCGATGCCTTGCATCGTTCATCGGCAGATCGAATTACAGCAGTAGTACCCTATTTTGGATATGCACGACAAGATCGTCGCGTTCGTTCTGCACGAGTCCCAATTAGTGCCAAAGTAGTAGCTGATATGGTTGGTGCAGCTGGGGTAGACAGGCTATTAACTGTAGATCTTCACGCCGAACAGATTCAGGGTTTTTTCAGTATTCCAGTTGATAACGTTTATGGCTCCCCTATTTTGGTCGAAGATGTTAAACATCAAAATTATAAAGACTTAGTAGTTGTCTCTCCCGATATCGGTGGTGTGGTGAGAGCTAGAGCTTTCGCTAAGCAACTGAATGTTGATCTTGCCATTATCGATAAACGTCGCCCTAAAGCGAATGAATCTCAGGTTATGCATTTGATTGGTGATGTTACTGATCGCACCTGTTTAATTGTCGACGACATGGTTGATACTGCCGGTACGCTTTGTAAAGCAGCAGATGCTTTAAAAGAACGAGGCGCCACTAGCGTCGTTTCATATTGTACCCACCCGGTACTTTCTGGAAACGCCATAAACAATATTAATGAATCTTCTCTCGATACTTTGGTTGTTACCGATACCATTCCTTTGAAAGAAGAAGCACTAAATTGCAGCAAAATTCGTCAGCTTTCTCTCGCTAAATTTCTTGGTGAGTCAATCAGACGAGTTAGCAATGAAGAATCCGTTAGTGCGATGTTTGATCATAATTGATCTTCTTCACTAAACGGTCACATAACCCTTTCTCACACCAGGTCGCAAGTGTGCAGAAAGTTAAAAACTTAGGAGACTATTATGTCTAAGAACGATTTTATACTCGAGGCTAGCCCTCGATCAGACGTGGGGAAAGGTGCGAGCCGCCGCTTACGTCGTGTAGCTGGTGAAATACCTGCCATTATTTATGGTGCCGGTAAAGAACCAACTGCTATCACTATTCCACATAAAGACATTATGAAGGCACTTGAAAACGAAGCCTTCTTTTCACACATTATTACTGTGAAAGTTGATGGAAAAGATGAAAGCGTAGTTATAAAAGATCTACAACGTCACCCAGCCAAACCAAGAATCATGCATGCGGATTTTTTGCGTGTAAGTGCTGACCAAGCTATTAATGTCAGAGTTCCATTACACTTTGTCAATGAAGATAAGTGCCCTGGTGTTAAAGAGGAAGGCGGAATTATTAATCACTTGATGAATGACTTAGAGATAACTTGTCTACCGGGTGACCTACCTGAATTCATTAATGTCTTTATGGCTCAATTAACGGTTGGAGATGCTATTCATATCTCTGATTTGGCTTTACCGGAAGGTGTCACTAGTGTTGATCTCAGCCATGGTGATGAGCACGACCAGACAGTGGCAGCTTGTGTTATGCCGAAAGTCGAAGTTGAGCCAGGGCCTGAAGAAGGCGAAGGTGTTGAAGGCGAAGAAGGCGAAGAAGGCGAAGAAGGTGTTGACGGAACTGAAGGTGCTGAAGGTGCTGAAGGTGCTGAAGGCGGCGATAGCGCTGCAAGTTCAGAAAGTTCTGACGGCGACAAAGCCGAAGAATAATCGCACTTTACTAGCTGATATCACATGAGTGGAATCAAGTTAATTGTTGGCCTGGGTAATCCAGGTCAACAATATCGTTTTACTCGCCATAATGCTGGCTCCATGTTTTTGGAAACCCTTTGCGATAATTACAAAGGCGAACTAAAACCTGAAACCAAATTTTTTGGTTTAAGTGGCAGAATTAGCATAAGTGGCGAAGACGTTCGCTTGCTCTTTCCCTCCACCTTTGTAAATAAAAGTGGTCAGGCAGTCGTCGCTCTAGTTAATTATTTCAAAATAGATCCGCTGGATATTTTGGTTGTCTATGACGAGCTCGATCTACCGGTTGGCACTACTCGTCTAAAAAAAGGCGGCGGACACGGTGGTCATAACGGTATTCGAGATATCATCAAAGCTATCGGTAGCCAAGACTTCAATCGCTTACGTATTGGTATCGGGCACCCCGGTGAGGCCAGTAAAGTCAGTAACTATGTCTTAAGTGAGCCATCTAAAACTGATGCCAATCTAATTCAAGCAGATATTGATAAATCTATAGATGTATTGCCCTTGCTCATTAACGGTGAGTATCAGGATGCCATGCTTAAACTGCATACACCGCCTCAAGGTATTAATAAGAGAGAATCAAAAGATGGGAATTAAATGCGGCATTGTTGGCTTACCCAATGTGGGAAAATCTACTTTGTTTAATGCGCTAACTAAAGCAGGTATAGCAGCTGAAAACTTTCCCTTCTGCACTATCGAACCCAATGCTGGGATTGTTTCTATTCCCGATGCGCGTCTTGATGATCTTACTGAAATCGTGACACCCGAAAAAACAATTCCGACCACAATGGAGTTTGTCGATATTGCCGGATTAGTTGCTGGCGCTTCTAAAGGCGAAGGTTTGGGCAATAAATTTTTGGCTAATATTCGTGAATGTGATGCCATTGCGCATGTTGTTCGCTGCTTTGAAGACTCCAATGTTGTTCATGTATCTGATGCAATCAGTCCTGCAGATGATATTGAAGTCATCAACACAGAATTGGCTTTAGCCGATTTGGAATCCGTTGAAAAAGCACTAGAGAAAACCAGCAAAAATGCCAAAAGTGGAGACAAAGATTTAATTAAACTAAAAGAACTGCTGGAGAAAGTTCAGCAGCATCTTGATCAGACTAAGCCAGTTCGAAGTTTAGACTTAAGTGAAGATGAACTAGACTCTATTTATAATCTACACCTGCTCACCATCAAACCAACTTTGTATATTGCCAATGTCGATGAAGACGGTTTCAGTGATAATCCTCACCTTGATGTGGTTTCAAAAATTGCAACTGAAGAAGACGCCGAACTAGTTGTTGTCTGCAACAAACTTGAAGCTGAAATTGCTGAATTAGAAGACGATGAAAAAATGGAATTCCTAACCGATCTTGGAATGGAAGAACCTGGCCTCGATCGAGTTATTCGAGGAGGCTATAAATTATTAGGCCTACAAACTTACTTTACGGCTGGTGTAAAAGAAGTACGCGCATGGACAGTTAAAGTCGGTGCAACAGCCCCAAAAGCCGCAGCAGTTATACACACCGATTTTGAAAAAGGTTTTATTCGCGCTGAAGTTGTTGCCTATGACGATTTCATTCAGAACCAAGGTGAGCTAGGCGCAAAAGATGCAGGTAAATGGCGATTGGAAGGTAAGGAATATATCGTCCAAGATGGCGACGTTGTGCACTTCAGATTTAATGTTTAAATCGCTGAAACTACTTCGCTTGCCAATACTTTGTTAAAAAAATATTCAAGATACTCATTTAGGTAAATCTAAACTCCGCTCTTTCGTATTTTTTTGCCTAGTCTTGGCTGATCTCCTTACGTTTCGAGAATATCCTTATTTAAGGCTAGCAAACTTGACAAAAACCGGGTCTTTCGACAGAATGCGCACCCTTCATAACATTGATTATGGCTACGTAGCTCAGCTGGTTAGAGCGCAGCATTCATAATGCTGAGGTCGGTAGTTCAAGTCTACCCGTAGCTACCATTCTAAACTTACAACTCATTGATTATTAAGTA
This sequence comes from Gammaproteobacteria bacterium, assembly GCA_029246545.1. Classification (GTDB taxonomy): domain Bacteria; phylum Pseudomonadota; class Gammaproteobacteria; order Pseudomonadales; family Pseudohongiellaceae; genus UBA5109. The sequence goes on along the minus strand of JAQWMX010000009.1, from coordinate 371 downwards.
CTTATAGAATTATTTCTGTTAAGGATGTTGCTATAGGTGTTGCTTTGATCGAAAACCACAAGAGTTAATTAATTACCCTAACGTCTGCTTTCGGCCCAAAGCAGACCTAAGCCTTATAGAGAAAATGCTCTTAATTATAAAGATATATTTCATAGAATAATTTTAATAGGAAGACCTTGATGTTGTTAGAGAAGATCTATTTTATTGCTGAAATAATTAGTGCTGGAGCGGACAAATAAGCCAAAAGCCTGTTATGTAAATATTAGTTCTTGTTACCCTGAACAAACAGGAACACTTCGACACAAACGCGATTTATTCGCTGCTTGTCATGCCGTGATACTTGACGATATTGGCACCAAAATTCTGGTCGA